>JAZBOG010000022.1:0-107064 GCA_036351015.1 Bacteroidales bacterium | reverse complement strand
GACACCGGGATTTCAAACGAAGGCAATCCGTTGTCGAAGGTGGCACTACCTCCTCCTCCTACGGGATTTATTCCCAGCGAGAGGGCAAACTTGCCTTTTTTATAGGCTCCGTATATCCCTGGAAACAGGGGTACATTTACTTCGCCCTGATACTCAACCGGACTTCCGGTTAAATAAGGATAATTTGAAGTAACATATTTATTTTGTAAGATGTACTGGTTATTCAACGAAAAATAGAAACCATCGTTTAACTTGGTTAAACCAGCAGGATTAAAAAATACGGCATCAATACCTGTCGATGCATCGCGGGCAAACATTCTTATATAAGCCGCACTTTGGTTCTGGTTGGTTACAATACCTCCTGAATAGGAAAAGAGAGGGATCATGAGTAGTCCAATAATGAATAGGGTTATTCTTTTCATAATGAATTAATTTTGGTTATCGGATTAAAGATAAAGTTTTCTTAAAATAAAAATAAAAAAATATCGACTAAAGTTTATCTAATCGTTGACTCTAAAAAATACAAAAATCCTAACAAGCTAATAATAAGGTTTTTACAAAGGAAAGTGTTTTGGAATTTTGTTTTGAAAAATTCGACCGACAATAATTAATAGTCGAAAAAAGCTTCCCGGACCCTAGGGAAGCTAAAAGTGTAAAACAGAAGTTTTTTTAGTGAACTAAAAATAGGATTTTAGTAAGGGTTTATCCTGGTTCTTTTTATGTTTACATCCAAAAGCGATATTTAATCCAAACCGTAGATTGACTGAAGAGGTTTTATGTCCCCAAAAGGCAGCCGAAACATTGTCGGTAACTACATAGAGCTGTAAGGGAGCTCCTCCCAGGACCAGTCCTAATCCAATATTGTTATAGGTTCCATTCATAATAGAATAGCTTAAACTTGCAGAGATACCGTTTACCGGGCGAAGATTGGCCGATAAAGTAAAAGCCTGGTTAAAATAATTGTTATAAATATACGAGCGGGATAAGAAGCTGACGTCAAATTTTGGAGAGACAAAATAGGAGGCTCCCAGGTAGATTTTGGTTCCCAGACCCGTGGTGTAACCTGACGACTGGTTGGACACCGTAAAACTGTTTTCCAAAGAATCCAGGGCCTGTTCAAAGGGATCTTCCTCCGACTCGTCAGCACCAATTTCATCACTCACATCAACTCCTTTAAAGGAATAGCTTCCTTTGAGTTCGAGGTTGGTAACATCCTTGTCCCACTTGATATAACCCAGGTCAATGATACTCAACGAAAGTGCCAGATCATCAAGGGGTTTGTAATAAATCCCCAGGTCAATACCCAATCCCATATTCTGGTGTAAAAGTGCCAGGTCAATTAACGAATCTGATTCGGCATTTTCAAGATAGGCAGGCGCCTCAAACCCATCAAAATTTCCCTCAGCATTGGTTGTTGCAATTAATGGGGAGGAGGTATTTACGATGGCATCTGCATGAATATAGATTGAATCCCGGCTTGAATACAGCCCTAATTGATTATTGTTCTGGGTTTCGATATTTGCATGGCCGAACAGGATTTTTCCACGAACTCCAACAAATAAATTACTATTTATTTCTTTGGCGACCCCAATACCGTATTCTCTGTAGAAGTTAGCGTTTACTCTTAGGTTACTAAAATCGGTGGTCTGATAGATAAAGTTTTTGTTCCCGTTTAGGGCAAAATCCATTAAATCTGTGGGATAATTAATTGCCAGGGATTGTTTTTCGGATAAGTTAAACGAGAAATACCAGCTATTTAATCTAAACCCAAAAGATAACAGGTCTGTTTGGAAGTCCTGGAAAAAAGAGTTGTTATTTCCCAGTTTAGATAAGAAATCAGATTTATTAAATTCTGCATCCGGATGAAGAAAAGTTACTAGAGAATCCTGGGTAGGATGTTGCATAATAACATCAGACATGACATATTGGTTATTGCCTATACCCACCTGTAATGAAGATAAGGCTGGCAATCCGAAAAAGAAATTGCATTTGGGCTGTATGGCCGGATTCATTTGATTTGACTGGGGGATTCTGTTCATGTAATACAACGTTTGGCTATTTTGCGCTGTGCTATTCAACGAATCCAGAATAAACAGTAAGCCTGAAATAATAATGATTATATGCTTTTTAAGTTTCATGGGCTTAGGATATTATAAATCGTTTGTATTGATTAAAGCATCCAGGTCGATGCTTAAATTAAAATCTACGTGATAATAATCGTAAAATTTAACTGCTATATCATTGTCAAAACCGGAGGTTTTTAGGCCGGCCTTGATGGTTGCAAAACGAACTACCTCAAGTCTTTCAATATCCTGTTTAAGATATTCAACTACAGAGACCTTCTGGGTGGGATAGGTTACTTTATAGTCTGAATCAATCTGGCCTGCAGCGATTACAGGTTGTGAGCCCGGATCGAAAAGAGTGTCCACCGGTTGGTAGGTTTCATCCAGGAAATAGATCTGAAAATCGATAGCTACAGGAAGACCATTGAATACTTCAAGGACAAGGTTTATTTTTTCGATGATTTCAGCATCCTCGTTAATATTACTAAGATCCATCTCCATGGTGTCTTCCAGGGCTATTTCGTTGGCTTTAAACCAAAGGGGAAGGATAAATTCCAGATCAACATCTATCCTGCTGTCTTTGGAAACAAAATTGTAAGCTCCTCCGGGACCTTCAGGATTTGAGGTTGCAATCATATTGTACTGAAGTGAAGTGGGCAAGAATGCCAAAAACTCCGGGATGTTGGAGTTGTCTTTATGGATGGAGAGGGTTGTGTCTTTTGTTTCTCCATATTCATCGATTCCGGGGAAAGCATAATTTGAAGGATTAATCTCCGGTTCCAGGTTCAGCCCGAAAGAGTCTGTTTCGTTTTTGTATCCGGTGAATCTTTCAATATTTATTTCAGCTGGTAATCCGAATGAATTTTCAATATGAAAATTTACTTTAGGATCTTCAAATTCAATATACCCCTCACTTAAGGATTCGAAAAAATTAAGTTCAAGGTCTCCGGTTTCTGCCATCAGCTCATAATTCCCAACATATCCAAAAATAGCGTTAAAGTCTATGTCGGTAAGGGTAAGGATTATTTCAACCTGATCCCCCGGATTTACTCCCGCCCCGGAGTCGTATAGTTCCAATTTAAAATCAAGGGGCAGAAAGCTGGTATCGGTAACGGTGGTATCCGCGAACTCAATGACATAATTATTCAACACCAGGGATTCGTTTGCCGAGAAGCTGCCACTGCTGTTATCAATGATGATGGTATCGATCAAAGGGCCGTTATCGTTTCTGATATAATCACTGGTGATGAATAATTTTCCGGTGTGTTGGAAGGTTGAATTTATCTCCAGGTTAAGGTTTGCTGTATTAATATAAATACTGTCAGGATCTTCGTTATTTGAAAAACTAAACTCATAATATTCTGTTCTTTGAATCGTAACGGTATCTCCCCAGCTGGCATAAGGAGGGAAATCATCATCAGACTCAATGAAATATTCGGGGAAATTCTGGTCAGGAATATCGATCAATTCATCGGCAATAAATGAAAAAAGCGAATCCTGGTAAGTTATATAAAGCAAGCCTTCTTCGTTAGACTGAATGTAGCTTGAACTGTCGAATTCACTGATGATGTCATTCAGCGATAATGATCCATAGGCGACAGGAGTAAGTAAACCCATATTTATTTCCATCTCATCGCTTAATTTATCGAACTCATACTCATCGTGCATACAACCCGGAAGGGATAAAATAATCAACAGCATGAAGAGTGTATGTCTTATTCTAAAATTCCTTAAATGGCTCATAGCTTTATCATTAAATTAGTAGTCTAATTTACGGAATAATTATATAAAAAGTTATATTGAGAACCAACAATTAAGTTAAATTGATTATGAGAGCTTCCCAGGAAGCCTATACTAAAAGGAGTATTCCCTTTCAGGGGGAACCCCTTGTAAAGATTGCCACTACTGTTAAGCAAATAAATTTGTCCGGAAGATTTTGTAACAACACCTAGTTTCCGATCATCATACGAAAAATAATAATAAACCGGAGCATAGGTTATCTCTTCTTTAAACGTGTAGTCAAAAATCTTATCCCCATTTTCTTTGAATACTTCCAATTTATTTTTGTCTGCAAAAATATAATCTTTATAACCGTCAGCGTCCAGATCCTGATAATCGAAAAAATGGTTAGCAGAAAAGTTTTTAATTCTTTTTTCGGTAACCTGGCCATTAAGGTCAATCTTTTTTATCATACCTGTTTGATCTGTGGTAACAAAATGAGTGTTTGTATTATTGTCGGCAGGCTCTAAATGAAATGAGTTGTTATTCGATTTGGCAAACTGATGATTAATTTGGATTCGTTCCTGTCCACGGCGGTTAAGAATATAAATTCGATACTCATCAGCAAAAATAATATAATCGCGGGTATTCACCCTAAAGTATTGTACAGGGGTATTCACGTGAGTATCGGTTTGCTGAAATTCCCAACCGTTTATCAGATTCCCGTCCAGGCCATACAAATAAACATTTTTGTTTTCACAGGGAACAAAAATCCGGTAATCAAGATTTGTATCATAATCGAAAAGTGCAATGCCTGTTGTAGAAGGAGATCTTAGGTCTATGGGGTAACGTTCCACATAATTTCCATTCCGGTCAATTAAATGAATTTTCGTTTTGGTGCTAAAAAGGAGTTGCAATTTCCCGTTTTTGTAATAATCCACCTGGTATACCTCACTGTTAATTTTTTCGTTTAGCTGCATCCGCCATAAGATTCTTCCTACTTTATTCACCAGGTAAATTTTATGATTTAAGTCCTGCACAAAGATTTCATTTTCCTGGGTATAATGATTGGTAACCAGGCAGGGTTTGAAATCAATGGTGGTATCCAGCCGGCTTTCCCATACGGTAGTTGCTTCGTCTTTTATTTCAGGAATATATTTTAAGTAAATATTGTTAAAAATCATTTGGTTATTGTTCCTGAATTGCACCGCAAAGGCCTGGAATTTTTTAATCATCTCTAAATGGGTTTTTAATTCTGATTTTAAATTACCCGTTAGATATTCAGCTACAACCTCTGGCGACCGGGAGAGGTTTGTGTAAAAGTAAAAGTTGGATTTGGAGGAAAGATAATCGGTAAACTGTCCAAATTTCAGATCATTGGCCAGCGTCTTATGAAGCAGGTTTGAATGGATGAAATTAACCAGGGCTTGTTGTGAATTCCCAACAACCAGGTAATTATCAATAAAGGTAAGGGATGGATTTTCGAAACCGGAATAAATATCTCCGAAAAACGTTTTAAAAAGTCCTTTTACCGGCAATTTGTAAGTTTTATAAACGGTTTCTTTGTCAATTCTCGAATCAAAAATAAGTTCTGATTTTTTGATCTTTTCAATACCTGCGATCCTCGACAGAACTTCTTCTAACTCCCCCTCCAAAAGACTTTTGCTTTTGGTTTTCATGATAATAAATGAGTTTTGTTTGATGGTTTGATTCGGATTATCTGTAATTACCAATCCAATTTCCTCGTCAAGATTACTTTTAATAAGTTTTTCGAAATTAACAGTATATTTTTGCTGGTAATAACGGATAAATTCATTGTAATCGTTGAGTTTATTCTTTTCGTTTAAGTAATCCCTGTATTGTTCAAAATATTGATCATTGTTACTGATTCCTAGCGAGATAAATACGGAGGTGTTGGCGGGCAAAACCTGGTTTAACTGATGATCGACCGCCTCCTGCTGAGCAAATATGTTCAGGTATTTATTCAACGACTCATCACTAAAGGTAAAACCATTTAGTAAAACAGCATCATTCTTAACATTTACATCCAGTTCCACCCAGTTTCCCAGGGAGCTGATGTTTGCGATTTTGTTTTTGTATTTTTCGTTTAACAGGTAAGAGATAATTTCGGGGAAATAATTCAAGTTGATATAAACGTTGGCATCCACATTTTTTCCCGCTGTTTTTTGAACTGTATTAAATCCCTGATCATTCAATATCGATTCGTTCACGCCTGCCTGTCTGATGGATGCTTCCAGCAGAATTGACGAAGGGCTAAACATTAATACCCCCTGGTTAAAGGTAAAATGGAATTCTCTTTCTCCTGACTCCACCTGGTAAATCAGGGTATTATTGTATTCCCGTTTTTTGATTTCCCCTTTTTGGTTTAGCCATTGCTCAATGTATTGCAGTATGATTTTTTTATCCCGTAAGGTATTCATTTTAAGCAAAAAGAGGAAAGCGATATTTTCCTTCCCTGAGCGATGTGCTGAGAGAACCAGCCGGTTGTCATCGATAAGTTCTTTGATAAATTTATTCTCCTCGTAGAGTTTTATCAGGGATGATAAATCCTGGTGAAAAGAGTTGACCTTTTTTAGGTGAGTAAGTTCTTTGTAGATTTTATTGTTTTGGCTTATGACATGGGCTTTATCGATAAAATTTTCACTGTCAATAATAAAAGCAGCATCCAGGGGAATGGCTTTCAGTAGATCAAATTCCGGTAAACGCTGACTCTTGATATACCGGTATCCCCAAAAGCCCGTGGCAATAATTAGAATTACTCCTGCTATGGTTAAAATTTTTTTTAACATATGCATCGATTCATTTAAGCAATTTTCGAATCAAAAATATTAAATAAAAACCGATAATCGTAACGTTTATCAGAACAAACATAAAGAAAAATGATTAAACCTGATGAGGTTTATATCATCTAATGCATAAATTTGCTGAATATTTAATTAAGGATTTAATGATGCTGAGATTTATGGTTCGATGGAAGAAATATTATCTTTTTTTAATGCTTGTTGTTCATGGCCTTGGGGGGTATGCCCAGAAACTTACAGTTAAAGATCGTGAAAGCATGAAAAAGATCGAGGATGTTGCCATTTTTAATGAATCGAAGGGTAAATCAGGATTAACAGATGCCCGGGGGGTAGTATCTCTGGATGCGTTTGATCTTACAGAACGTATTTTTTTTCAACATCCTTCCTATCAGCCGGTAAGTTATACCAAACAGGAAATTAAGCAAATGGGTTTTGTGGTTTTCCTGGAGAGTGAGGTTTATACTATGGATGAATTTGTAATTTCGGCCTATCGGTGGGAACAAAATCCCAAAGAAATACCAAATAAAATTACCCGTATACAAAAAAAAGAGATTGTATTCAACAATCCACAAACAACAGCCGACTTATTATCACAGACCAGCGAGGTGTTTGTCCAGAAAAGCCAGCTGGGAGGTGGCAGCCCGATGATTCGTGGTTTTGCTACAAATTCGGTGTTACTTGTTGTGGATGGGGTACGAATGAACAATGCCATTTATCGCGAAGGGAATCTACAAAATGTAATCTCGCTCGATGCCAATGCTCTTGAGAGTAGCGAAGTGATTTTCGGCCCCGGCTCGGTTACTTATGGTAGCGATGCCTTGGGAGGAGTAATGGACTTTCATACGTTAAAAGCCAAATTGTCGACTGACAAAAAAGCACAGGTTACGGCAAACGCAATGACCCGTTACGCTACAGCCAATAATGAAAAAACTGGACATATTGATTTTAATATCGGGACCCCAAAATGGGGTTTTCTTTCCAGTATCACCTGCAGCGATTATGGTGATTTGGAAATGGGCAGCCGCAACCATTCCGAATATCAAAGGCCCGAATATGTTGAGCGGATAAATGGTGTGGATTCTGTAATTCAAAACAGCAATCCTGACCTGCAGGTTCCTACAGGATATAGCCAGGTTAACCTGATGCAAAAAATCCGGTTTAGGCCTTCCGAAAAGCTGGATATGAATTATGCATTTCATTACTCAAAATTATCAGATGTTCCGCGGTACGACCGGCTAATTGAATCTAGCGACGGCACCCTTAAGAATAGTGAATGGTTTTATGGCCCGCAACTATGGATGATGCATGCCTTAAATGTAAATTACCGAAAAGAAAATGCCCTTTTTGATGAAAGCAAAGTTACCCTGGCATTCCAGGATTATGAAGAAAGCCGGCACGACCGGAAATTCGGCAAAGAAAGTTTGCGGCAACGAACCGAACAAGTGAAAGCCTATTCGTTCAATCTGGATTTTGATAAGAAGCTTAAACGCGGAAATGAGATTTTTTATGGAACTGAAGTGGTTTATAATTCGGTAAAATCTTCGGCTCATAGTAAAAATATTATAACCGGTGAGTTATCTCCGGAATCTACCCGCTATCCCGATGGAATAAATGATTATACCACCTTGGCAGCTTATGCAGGGTATAAAGAAAATTTAAGCGAAAAATGGACCATAATTTCGGGCATTCGGTATAACTATTCCAGTATTTATTCCACATTAAACGATACTACCTTTTTTAATTTTCCGTACGATCATATTTCTGTTCACAATAGCGCATTAAATGGTTCAGCAGGCCTGGTGTACCGTCCGGATAAGTCGTGGCAGGTAAATCTTAATTTGTCTACCGGTTTCCATGCCCCCAATATTGACGATATTGCCAAGGTGTTTGACTCGGAACCCGGAAGCGTGGTGGTACCCAACGAAAATCTGGAACCCGAATATGCCTATAATGCCGATCTGGGCATAAAAAAAGAATTTGGGCATATTGCTGCTTTCAGTATTACCGGATTTTATACCTTCCTGACCAATGCCATGGTGCGCCGTGACTTTACCTTTAACGGTCAGGATTCGATCCTGTACGATGGCGAAATGAGCAATGTGCTGGCCATTGTCAATGCCGATAAAGCTTTTATTTATGGTTTGAATGCCTCGGCCGAAGTACAATTACCGTTTCAAATAAATCTGGAGTCTGTGATAAATTATACTTACGGTGAGGATCAGGATGGTATCCCTTTGCGGCATGTAGCTCCTGTTTTTGGAAGTACCCGATTAAACTATGAACAAAAAGATTTGCAAATCTCGCTTTATGCCGATTATAACGGGGAGATTGCTTATGAAGACATGGCGCCCAGCGAACAGGAGAAAACACATATCTATGCAACAGACAAAAATGGAAATCCCTATTCGCCTTCTTGGTGGACATTAAATGTAAAAGCATCTTACCGTTTTAAAGAGTGGGGAATCCTGAACTTTGGGATCGAAAATATTTTAGATATCCGCTACCGCCCCTACTCATCCGGCATTGTGGCGGCAGGCAGAAATTTTATCTTAGGTCTTAGGGTGTATCTAAAATAATGTTGTTATTTTGGCTCAATGATTGTAAAGAATTATTCAATGCATGATTTATAAATCCAGTTCATTATGCATTGAAAAGGATTTATTGGTATTTTTGAGTACACTTTTATTAAACTGAATCTTATGAGGCGGATTATTTTACTAATAGTATTCATTATTATTTCTTTCGAAAATTTTTCCCAGGAAACCAAAACCGAAATTATCGACCAGGATAAGAAAAATTATGAAGAAAATGTCTTTGCTAAAGCTTTTGAGGAGATTAACGACAGCCTGGACTACCGCAAAAGATACGATTTAATTCCTGAACAACTGCCCGACTGGTTTTTCCCGGTTATTCAAAAAACTTCTCCTGCTGTAATTATTGGTGTTTCCGATCCCGGGATGCAGTGGGATGAAGCAAAAAAACAGGCTGAGTTAAGAGCCCTGGCACTTTATGCAATCTTTAATTTATCCACGGTAAGCAATATTACCGACGATTATACCAATCTGCACGAAGGGGCGGGCTATGCTTTATATTCCACCAAGTTTCAGGATTTTGTATTAACAAAATCAAAAATAGTATGCGATTTATCAGCTATTGAGGTGGTTGATACTTTTTTTACCAAGTATAATGAAGCCCTGGTTAGGATAAGAATAAACAACACCGCTCAATCGCCTTCGGCAAAAGATACTCTCTACGTAACCGGCGAACATTTACAGGTTTTTGTGGAAAGAAACTACAAAAAGGATAAGCTGGAATTTTTCAACTTTATGGTGAATTGTCCCCTGGAAAGAGATTCCTGTTCGTTTAACCTTCAATATAATTATAAGCAGGCATACAACGGCTACGAGATTACCTCTTTCTGGGCTGACCAGGCTATCGTTTTCGAACCCCGGACCTATTCCTACCGTACTAACCTGAATTTTGTACCGGACAGTACAGATTCTGCATTAACTATTTTTCACTTAAATAAAGGAATCTGGAATGCTTATATCACAGGGGTTTTATCGAATATAACCTGGTTGTCGAAACGACTCTCCGGAACCCTGAAAAATTCCAATGATTTTTATACCCTAAAAAGTCAGGGGTTGATCCGGACCGTTTCCAAAAACAGGGTATCCTTCTATTTACAAGAGTTTAAGATGACAGATAATAATCTGTACCTTGATCTTTCCGGGAAAACTAAACAATAGCGTATCTTTGTTCTAAAGAGGAATAAACATTAATGTTTTTTTATAGATTGTCCGTAAAAAGATGAGAGCACTATATTATACTTTTATCGGGCTGCTTTGGTTTGCTTATTTCCCGGTTTTATGCGCTTCAGAAGCCGATTCCGTGAAAGCAATTCATGGGGATACTGCGGGTTATTCATTCCATTTAAGGAAGCCTGTTTCCGATCAGGTGCTGAACTATTCGGGCAATCTGCAAACGCAAACTGCCCGGCTGACTGCCCAGAATCCTTTGCGTGTGTTGGTTTTGGATGAGCAGGGCAACCCGGTTGAGGGTATCCGGATTCAGTTTAAACGGTTATCGTTCCCCGAAGGAGGAAATAACTTCAGGATTGAGGATACCATTGCCTGCACCGATAGTCGTGGCATTGCTCAAACGAACGTAGTGTTGGGCTCGGTTGAGGGAGAATACCAGGTTGCAGCCAGGATAAAGGATTTTCCATCGAAGGAGATTGAGATCTTCCGGGTTTTTGCCCGAAAGTCGAACTGGGTATTTTTGTTGGTTGCTGGTTTGCTCGGTGGATTGGGACTGTTTCTGCTGGGCATGGGGATGATGAGCGATGGGATGCAAAATGCTGCCGGGGATAAGATGCGTGCTATTCTCAGCCAGCTAACCCACAACCGGTTTGTTGCGATCGGGGTAGGGTCGTTTATTACCATGGCGGTACAAAGCAGTAGTGCAACAACCGTAATGTTGGTGAGCTTTGTTCAATCGAAACTGATGAAATTCAGGCAAACCATTGGGGTTATTTTAGGTGCCGGAATAGGTACAACCATCACGGCCCAGCTGATTGCCTTTAAACTTACCGATTATTCGTTGTTGTTGATCGGGATTGGATTTATTTTAAATTCTTTCTCGAATCATGGATTATGGAAAAATATTGGGAAAACGATTCTGGGGTTTGGGATTTTATTTTTCGGGATGCACATTATGTCTGACTCCATGTCGCCGCTTCGTTCTTTTGCTCCGTTTCTGGAGCTCCTGGTAAGCCTTGAAAATCCGATTCTTGGCATACTTGTGGGAACGTTGTTTACAGCCCTTATACAAAGCAGTGCTGCGTTTATTGGGATCATGATAA
Source organism: Bacteroidales bacterium (assembly GCA_036351015.1). Taxonomy (GTDB): domain Bacteria; phylum Bacteroidota; class Bacteroidia; order Bacteroidales; family UBA12077; genus UBA12077. Next base: position 95,596 of record JAZBOG010000022.1, on the reverse strand, counting down.
TTTTTGCCACCCAGGGATTTTTAACCCTGGAGGCTTCCATTCCCTTATTGCTGGGGGCTAATATCGGAACGGCAATAACTGCTATCCTGGCAAGTATAAAAACCCATCGCGAAGCAAAACAGGTAGCTCTTGCCCATACCCTGTTTAAGGTTTTTGGGGTGCTGGTCTTCTTATTCTGGATCCCCCAGTTTGCAGATGTTGTTAGGTTTATCTCACCAAAACCGGCCGAACCATCCATGACCCTCAATGCATTGGCAGGAGTTGTTCCCCGCCAAATTGCCAACGCCCATACGGTTTTTAACATTATGCTCACCTTGATAGTGGTTCCTTTTACCAATGGATTTGCCTGGTTTGTAGAAAAAATAATTCCGTTAAAAGCTGAGGAAAAGCCGGCTTTTAAAACACATTATCTTGATCATGGAATGATAAAAAGTTCTTCGCTGGCCCTTAACCTGGCAAAGCAGGAAGTAATAAGAATCGGACGCCTGGTGCAGGATATGACGTCGGATATTATTATTCCCTTTTTAATCAAGGGCGAGGGAATTGTTGATGATATTAAAACTACAGAAGAAGAGGTAAACTTTCTTCGCGACGAAGTGAATAACTATATTCTGAAAATTACCCGTGAAAACATTAATGAAGACAGGATAAATGAAGCCTTTCAATTATTATATACCATCAAGGAATTTGAGCAGATGGCCGATATCATATCTACGAACCTGATTCCTAAAGCCGAGGTTTGGTGTTCGAGGAATTATGAATTTTCTGAGGAAGGCAAAAAAGAGATTGTGGATTACCATACCAGAACCCAAAAGCAATTAAGCAGGGCGATTACTGTATTTGCCGAAGTAAACCTGGAAAAAGCCAAGGCCATGAAACAAAAGTACAAGCAGTACAGAGATATGGAGTTTGAACTGGAAAAGCAACACTTTGAACGATTACGCGATGACGTGGAAGAGTCGGTAACCAGCAGTAAAACCCATGTTGAACTGATGACCAATCTTCGGGCAATAAACGGTCATGCAACCAATATAGCCAGGATTTTACTCAAATGGTCGAAATAAACAAAGTTTTCAAAATCATTTTTAATGTTTATTTTTATCCTTACTTAAAGGAAAAAACTATGAGCCATTATCATTTAGTTGAAGTAAAAGATAAAAAAACGGTTAACGATTTTCTTCAGTTTCCCGTTGCTTTGTATAAAAATGAAAAAAATTGGATCAGGCCTTTGGATCAGGACATTGAAGATGTCTTTGATCCTCAGAAGAATAAGCTGTTCAGGCATGGCGAAGCTGTCCGTTGGATATTAAAAAATGAAAAAAATGAGGTGGCAGGTCGTGTAGCGGCATTTTATGAAAAAAAATCGGCCGCCAAAAATGACCAACCCACCGGAGGAATGGGTTTTTTCGATTGTATTAATGATCAAGAAGCTGCATTTCTTCTTTTTGATGCCTGTAAGGAGTGGCTGCAATCGAAAGGGATGGAAGCCATGGACGGGCCTGTAAACTTCGGGGATCGCGACCGCTGGTGGGGATGTTTGGTCGATGGGTTTGAATATCCTCCGAACTACTGTATGCCCTACAATTTTCCTTATTACAAAGAGTTTTTCGAAGCCTATGGTTTTCAAAATTACTTTAATCAATACACTTACTACCGGAAAGTAGTATTAGAAGGTTTGAGTGAAACCATCAAGGAAAAAGCCAACCGCCTGGCAAAAAATCCCGGGTACCAGTTCCGGCATCTGGAGAAGAAAAAGCTGGAGCAGTACACCGAAGATTTTAGAATCGTTTTTAACAAAGCCTGGGCTCGTTTCCCCGGCGTTGCCGAGATGACCAAAGTGCATTCGCGGGGGTTGATGAAAAGTTTGAAACCTATCTTAGACGAACGAATTATGTGGTTTGCCTATTACGACGATGAGCCCATTGCTTTTTTTCTTCAGGTACCGGAGATCAATCAGATTGTAAGGCACTTAAACGGGAAAATGGACCTGTGGGCTAAGATAAAATTTTTATATTATAAAATGAAAGGCGAGTGCGATACAGCCCTTGGATTAATTTTTGGTGTTGTTCCTGATCATCAGGGCAGGGGTGTTGAAGGAGGGATTGTTATGGCCTTTGCTGAGGTAGCCCTGAAAAAAAGTTTTCCCTATAAACACCTCCAATTTAACTGGATCGGTGATTTTAACCCGGCCATGATGAAGGTTGTCGATCAGGTGGGTGCACATATACTAAAAACCCATGTTACCTACCGGTATCTTTTCGACCGGAATAAACCTTTTGAACGGGCTAAAAAGATGAATGTTTAAATTAGCTTATCCCCGATTTTTATTTTTTATACCATTTTAACCCTTTTTTAGAGATGTGTAATGCGCAGTTTATTTTAATGATCCCTGCACTGATTTGTTGTGTTGAAATATATTTTGTGATCAGGAGAATCTGATAAATTAAAAATAAGGTTACAATGCTTATATTTGTAACCCAAAATGATGAAATATGCAATCCATACGAGAACTTTATAAGATAGGTTATGGTCCTTCGAGTAGCCATACCATTGGACCGGTTAGAGCAGCAGATCTTTTCCAGGACAAAAATCCCGGAGCAAAATGTTTCCGGGTAACTTTATATGGTAGTCTGGCAGCAACCGGTAAAGGTCATCATACAGATCTGGCCCTGAAAAAAGCTCTGCTGCCAAGGGATGTGCAAATTGTGTGGAATGCAGAGGAGGAGTTGCCTCTTCATCCCAACGGGATGCTTTTCGAGGCGTTAGATGATGAGGGCAGGGTAACAGATGAGTGGACCGTATACAGTATCGGAGGCGGAGATTTAAGGGATAGCCATGGTGTATTAAATGATCAAAAGATCTATCAGCATAAATCGTTATCTGATATTCTTAACTGGTGCAATGATCGGGGAAAAACATTTTGGGAATATGTTGAAGATAATGAAGGGGAGGCCATCTGGGATTTTCTTAAAACAGTATGGGGCATCATGAAAGATACCATAACCAATGGTTTGGATAATGAAGGGGTCCTCCCCGGAGAGATCAGGTTGCCACGAAAAGCCAATAATTATTTTACCAAATCGCAGAACTCAAGAGGAGCAATGCAGGATCAGGGACTTTTGTTCTCTTTTGCGCTGGCGGTTTCGGAAGAGAATGCTGCCGGCGGGAAAATTGTTACCGCACCAACCTGTGGCTCTTCGGGTGTTTTACCGGCAATGTTGTTCTATTTGCAACGCGAAGAACATATTAATGAGTCAAAAATATTGAGGGCTTTGGCCACCGCCGGATTGATCGGGAATATTGTTAAAAGGAATGCTTCCATTTCCGGGGCCGAAGTAGGGTGTCAGGGAGAGATTGGCACCGCCTGCGCAATGGCTGCCGCTGCTGCTGCACAAATCATGGGTGGATCGTTGCGCCAGATTGAGTACGCTGCCGAAATGGGTTTTGAACATAACCTGGGATTAACCTGCGATCCTGTGATGGGGTATGTTCAGATTCCTTGTATAGAACGCAATGCTATTGCCGTTGGCAAAGCCCTTGAATGTGCAGTTTATGCATTGTTCTCCGACGGAGGGCATAAAATTTCATTCGACGATGCTGTACAAACCATGGAGGAAACCGGTCGGGATATTCAGAGCGCATATCGTGAAACAGGAATCGGAGGGCTGGCAAAAACCTGGAAACCTTTCCAGGAATAAATCGAAGAAAAGAATATGGAATTTTTTTTTTGGTTGTATCTTTAAAACAGTTTACCAGTTAACCACGGAGAATTATGATTGAACAAGAAGTATTGATAGCCTTTGGCCTTACCCTTTTTGCCGGTCTGGCAACCGGTATTGGCAGTGTGTTAGCCTTTTTTACCAAACGAACCAATACTAAGTTTTTGTCTGTCTCTTTAGGCTTTTCGGCGGGTGTGATGATTTATGTCTCCATGGTGGAAATTTTTTTTAAAGCCAGGGAATCATTGATTGCGGAATTAGGAGAAAAAACGGGCTCATGGATAACCGTGCTATCCTTTTTCGGAGGGATGTTTATTATTGGATTTATTGACAAGTTAATTCCTTCCTATGAGAACCCTCATGAAATAAAGATGGTTGAAGAAATGGATGAAGATGCAAAGATTGAGCATAAAAACAAGAAGTTAAAAAAAATGGGATTGTTTACGGCCCTGGCAATTGCAATCCATAATTTCCCGGAAGGGTTAGCTACATTTACTGCAGCCCTGACGGATCCCAGTATTGGAATTGTTATTGCTGTGGCTATTGCGATCCATAATATTCCGGAAGGAATCGCGGTATCTGTTCCTATATACTATGCTACCGGTAGTAAAAGAAAAGCTTTCTGGCACTCTTTTGCGTCGGGACTGTCTGAACCCGTGGGGGCAATCATTGGATACCTGATCCTGATGCCGTTCTTATCTCCTGTTGTATTTGGAATTCTATTTGCCGGTGTTGCAGGAATCATGGTGTTTATCTCCATTGATGAGTTGTTGCCTGCTGCACGGGAATATGGCGAACACCATTATTCCATTTATGGTTTAATCCTTGGAATGATTGTGATGGCAGTTAGCTTACTTCTTTTTATTTAACGATAAGATAATTCCTAAAAGGGTTTGAAACCGATAATTTCGCGGACTTCTTTCAGAGTTTTGGAGGCACTGGCGCGTGCTTTTTCTGCACCCATCTTAACTACTTTACTTAAATACTGATCATCCGCCGAGATTTCAAGGATCCGTTCACGAATGGGCGAGGTAAACTGGATAATATCTTCGGCCAGTTGTTTTTTCATATCGCCGTATCGGATCTCACAGGCATTGTATTTTTCCCTGAAAAAAGTAACGGTTTCTTTTTCCGAAACAATATCCATCAGGGTAAAAAGGTTCTGAATAGGTTCGGCCATTTTTTGATTTTTCTTTGTGGGGCCGCTATCGGTAACTGCACGCATAACCTTTTTCCGGATGCTTTTAGGGTCATCAACCAGGAAGATGCCGTTTCCTTCTGATTTTCCCATTTTGCCTGTACCATCCAATCCAGGGACCTTTACCAGGGCCTGCCCGAAATTATAGGGTTGTGGCTCGGTAAAATAATCAACATGATACATGTTATTAAACCGGCGGGCAAATTTACGTGCCATCTCAAGATTCTGCTCCTGGTCTTTCCCTACCGGAACTTTAGATGCATTATGAATAATGATGTCGGCAGCCATTAAAACCGGATAGGTTAACAAACCGGCATTCACATTTTCGGGTTGTTTCCTTACCTTATCCTTAAACGAAGTGGTGCGTTCCAGCTCTCCCACATAAGCATTCATATTTAGCAGTAAATACAATTCGGTTACCTCAGGGACATCACTCTGTAAGTAGATGGTTGCTACCTCGGGGTCAAGTCCGCAGGCCAGATATTCTGAAAGGACCTGTTTTACACTTCCATGTAAATCCCCTGGAGTGGGGTGGGTGGTTAACGAATGATAATCTGCAATAAAAAAATAACAATGATTTTCATGTTGCATTTTAATGAAATTTTTCAACGCCCCAAAGTAGTTGCCCAAATGCAGGTTTCCTGTTGATCGTATACCACTAACTACCGTTTCCATAGAGATTTTATTTAATAAATGCTTTGTTTATTTTAATTTTGCAAAATTAAGAAATGTTTATTAATATCTTTGTTTTCATTGTACGATTTATTTTTTATGATTGATAAAAATACTTTACACCAATTAGCCTCATGGTCGAAATTAGAAATCGGTAAACATGAAGAAGGTGACTACTTAAGAGATATGAACCGTACGGTATCTTTTATTCATGCTCTGAACAAGATTAGTACAGAAGGCTCTGGTGATTTTGATTTTGTTAATCATTTTAAACCTATACTTCGGGATGACCGAAGGAAAAAATTTACCAACGTGGATGCACTAAAAATTAATGCCCCCGAAATGGAGCAAAACTATTTTGTTGTATCCACCGGAATAAAAAAAAGAAAGGAGTTAGGCTGATGGCACTGGCACGTTTTATATTGATTTTTTTAATCATATTTTTGGTTATCCGGTTAATTACCCGTTTTATCTTTAAAAAATATATCAAAAATATGCAGGAGAGGTATCAGGATAAGCAAAGACCCTATGATCAGAAAAGAGAAGGGGATGTAACCATCAGGTCATCTTCCAGGCAAGATAAAAAGATTGACCAGGATGAAGGGGATTATGTGGATTACGAGGAGGTGGATGATGAATAAATGGTTACCATCCTCCCCCTGAAATTACAAACCCTGTTGAAAAAGGTACCTCTTCAAGCTGGAATGGAATAGCGATATATGGTTCCAACACTGCATAGCCAAAGAGATTAATTCGTAAGGATGCCCCTAAACTATAAATCGGAGTGTAGTAGCTGGGATCGGGATTCCAGTAAAATCGCACATCGCTGTTCGACAGCCACGGAAACTTATCTTTGGTCCAGGCGAGTCCCGCGTCAAAAAACAGGTTTAGGTCGGAATAAAGATATTTGGATTTTATGAGTGATAATCTTTCTATTCCGGTAAACGGGAAACGAACTTCAGCATTAAAGGTTAGAATTTTACTTCCGCTAATTTTATTCACATCCAGATAGTTGTCGGAATAGGTATAGTCTCTTTTATATAAAGCATTGTAATTATAGCCACGGATGATATATTCATTTCCTAAGAATATGGGATAAATTTTATTGGCACTCTTCCCATATCTGCCGTAATGCAGGAGTCTGAAAGCAAAACTGAAGGGTTTGGCAAAGAAGTATTTTCTATAGTCAAAATTAATGTTGGTGATTTGATAGTGATCAAACATTTGTCCTACCTGGAATCTGTACCTATAGCCACTTAAGGGAGATGTAATTCCAAAATTTGAATCATCACCCACAAAAGCAAGGTAAACACTTCCTAAATTATAAGGATCGGGAACATCCTCAACTTTTTGTTTGTTTTGTCCAATGTATCCCATGGGGTACCCTGTTGCTTCGTCGGTCCAGTAGTAATAGTTAATACTGTCAATCCGGTAACTGTACCTGGCATAGGAAAAACCACCCTCCAGTCTTAATTTGCTGGATAAAGGGAAATGGGATAGAAGGGAGAAGTTTTCTTCAAAGATTCGAACAAGATTATAATTTTCAATAAATGTAGGTGTGCCGTCGGGGAGTGAATCATATTTATAGGAGTAATACATTCCCCGGTAAGGGAAGTGTGAAAAGGAACCTCCCCAGGTTATTCTGTTTTTCGAATTGATGTATGCTATCTGGCCACCAAAATCGTATACTTCCCCGTTGATATTCAACATGGTATAAATCTGGTGGTATTTCAGCATATCGCTGAATAGCATGCTTACTCCCCCGGATATAAAAGTACCATAGGTACTTGTGCCGGCGCCTACCCCGTTAGAACCAATATACTCCAGCTGAAACTTGGGGTCGTAGGTTTGTATGTTAAATGAATCTTTGGGAAAAGATTTGCTGTATTGTAAATTGTGATCTACTATATTAAATAGTCGTTCCTCTCCGGGAGGTAAAAATTCAGCCTGTCGGTTTACCTTCCCGGGGTCAACCTGAATTTTCAGGAAATCTTCAGGATTTGCCAGGTAAATCTCGTAGTTGCCATTACGATAAAAGGTATAGGCAATCTGACCGGTTTCTCTTGAAACACTATAGGATGGGGCAAGGTCTGTAATGCCTGTAATCCCGGTAGAGAATTTGGTGAGTTTAAATACCTCTCCGGTATGAATCTCGTACCGGTAAAGATTTCTATAACCATCGGCATTGGATAAAAAATACAACGACGAGTCATAGGGCGAAAACTGAGGACTGAAAATATCAGCTCCCTGAAACAGGTCGTATACCAGAACCTGTTTTGTTTTTCGTTTTACTACACAAAGCTTGTACGTACCGTATATTTGTTTTTCGAGTCGGGTGTCATTTCCCCGGTCAGAGATAAAAACAACTTCTTCTCCGTCAGCCGACCAGCTGGGTTGTAAATCAGAATGATAATCGTTGGTTAGTTGTTCTGTTTCCCCCGTTTCGAGAGAGTAGATATAGAGGTCACTTTGCCCATTTACCATCCCGTTAAAAACAATAGATTTGCCATCGGGAGACCATTCTGGATTTACCAGGGTTTCTATCCCTTTAATTTCAATTTCCCGGCTGTTTTTTACTTTATTATCTTCTAAGGATACGATGATAAACTTGTTTTTTCCCTGGGTAAAGGTTGTAAGAATATATTCTTTGCCGTCGGGAGACCACGATCCTGATTCCTCGATATAATTAAAATCATCGATATGAGATTTTCTTAGGGATGAGGTCAGCTTTGAAATAATTTCTCCGTTTTTTGTTTCGGCCAGCAGCAGATCGACATTAATGACATTTTTATTGGAGAGGAAAGTTACATATTTCCCATCGGGACTGATAACCGGTGAAAGATTTATTTCTCCGCCTTTTTTAGTATTAAACATTATTTTTCCAACCGGGGAGATGGTGTCTTCTAATTGTTTGGTGTAATATTCCCTGGTTTCTTTAGCCCATATTTTGGATAAACTATCGGGTTTCATATGCAGAATGTCCTGAAAAGCATGTTCCATTCCATAGCGTAAGGTGTTGTAAAAAAGAGGTTGCATGATGTTGTCACCCCAAACCCCCGTAACAAAAGCCCAGAAAGCATGCCCGTACCGATAGGGAAAATATTCACCAGGCTTGGTGGTCATATCTTTTATGGAGGGCATTTTATCATGGATGACTGCATCACGCATCCACATGGATGTGCGGTTATCCCGGGCACCAATCGATAAAAATTCTGCCATTCCTTCAATCATCCATAACGGGGTGTTTCCCAGCGAACTAAAAGAAAGGCTGTCGTTTTCTCTCACCAGGTTGTACTGGAAAACATGGACCATCTCATGCCCAAGCACATGATCCGTTTCTTTGTTGGACACCATTACCGGGATGACTACCCTGCTTCTGAGTCCTTCGGTAACCCCTCCGGTACCAACACCAATTAAACCTGAAATAACGGTGGTTTGTTTAAAGTCGGCTGTGTTGTTGTATAGAATGATCGGGCTGTTTTCCAATGTGTCTGCAAAAATTGCCATATGACGCATATACCATCGCTCCGATAATTGTCCCAGATCTAAAAGAAGGGAGTCATTTTTTAAATAATTATAAATATCAAAGCGAGGGGTATCATAAACTTCAAAGTCAAACCGGTCGTACATTACCTTATTTTGCCCAAACTGGGCAAAACCATTGGCAGTAAGAAAAAATATAAACAAGAGACACAGAAAATATTTTTTCATCATATGGATTTTATTTTCTTATTGCTTATCAAATTTTATGCAATATAATAATGTTTTTATTTTTGTTTTTAATTATCAAAGATTTTTTAACATTAAAAAATAAAGGTAATTCACTAAATTATCCTTATTTTTATACATATCTAAAATGAAACGGGATTTTTTTATCTAACAGGATGAACTGAAGGTTAAGTTAGTAAAAAAGTCACCTGACAAAGTAATACAAGATAAACCCAAGAAAGGTTTTTGCGATTATTTCAGGGGTTAACTAATGTTTAATTTAAATAGGATATCTATGAATAGAAAGGTAATTACTGTTATCATGGCTCTATTTTTTATGCTTACGTTCATGTCTTGTGATGAGGATGGGAGTATTAATTTTTTCACTTTAGATCAGGATGTGGAGTTTGGAGAAGAGTTTCATAACCAGCTGATTAGTAATCCGGATGAATATCCGATCCTAAGCCCCTCAGCTTATCCCGAAGCATATAATCATCTGGAAACAATACGTAATGAACTTTTAAAGTCGGATGACTTGCGCTATGCCAGTGAATTTTCGTGGGATGTTTATATCATTGAAAACGATGAGGTTTTAAATGCCTTTTGTGTGCCCGGGGGCAAAATGTATTTTTATACGGGAATAATTAAGTTTTTGGATAATGAGTCCGAGTTTGCAGGGGTGATGGCTCATGAAATGGCCCATGCCGACCGGAGACATTCGACCAAAACCATGACCAAGCAATATGGTTTCTCGATACTGTTATCTGCATTATTGGGTGATGATCCAAGCACGCTGGCTCAAATTGCGGCAGATCTTGCCCAGGGTCTTGGTTCCCTTGCCTTTAGCCGTGATCATGAATACGAAGCCGACGAGTATGCTGTTCGTTATACAACAGACGGGACAGGTGATTATAATTATTACCCGAAAGGAATCTCGGCATTTTTTGAAAAGATGGAAGGCCAACCCACGCCACCCGAGTTTTTAAGTACTCACCCCAGCCCTGAAAACCGTTTAGAAAGCATTAATGAGTTTTGGATGAGTATTGGTTCGCCCGATGGCGAACTCTATATGGCTCGTTACCTGGATTTTATTAATAGTTTACCTGAGTAAATAAATCCTTCTAAAAATAAAAATCCATCCCTGCCTAGTCTTTGGGGATGGATTTTTTTGGTGCTTGTTTTAAAATAACGTAATAAGCTGGCTTGTAATAATGATAATGATTAATGCCATAGGATAAACCATTGCATAAGTAACCTGAGGAGCATTGGTTTTGGTGAGTGGCTCAATGGCCGAAAGGGCCGGTGTGCTTGTCATGCTTCCGGTTAAAGCCCCCAGCAACCTTAAAAAGTTAATCTTTAAAAGGTATTTTCCCACGACCAATACTGAAAACATGGGTATAATGGTTATGGTTACTCCAATAAAAAAGAGGTTTATTCCGTTCTCCTTAATGGTTTCAATAATTAATGAACCTGCATCCGTTCCCACCCCGGAGAGAAAAAATATTAACCCTAACTTTCTGAGGAACTGGTTGGAAGTACCCGAAATATTCCAGATAATTTTTCCTGTCCTTCCAACTTTGCTTAAAGCCAGTCCGGCGATTAACACGCCACCTGTAAGTCCAATGCTGAATGAGAAATCTTTATGAATGGGGATTTTAAAGAAACTGATCAAAATACCTAAAAGAATCCCTGTAACAATAGGAAGGAAGTCGAGCTCATCAAGTTTTTTTCGTTCATCACCAACCAATACAGCAATCCCTTTCATATTTTCTTCAGGAGCAGCTACCGTCACCTTATCGCCAAATCGAAAACGACTGTTTGCGTTTGGAGTAATGTCAATTCCACTGCGGCGAATGGAAGTTACCGTTGCATTATAATTCTGAAGCAAGGCAAGCTCTCCAAATGGGATATTTAATGCTTTATTATTTGTTACCAGGAAATGCCTGATCATAATTTTTTTGTTGGCAGGAATCTGTTTTGTTGTTTCACTGCCTATAATTTGCTTCAGTTTATATAAATCTTCGGCTGTGCCACAAGCCCTAATGATATCACCCTTTCTGATAACCGTACTTGCTTTGGGGTTAATCGTGGAGTATTTCTGGTATATCTGAGAAATATTTGTGTTGGTTAATCCGCGAAGGTTGAGCTCGCCGATGGTTTTATCAAAAATGTCCTTATTTTCAGCCACAAAATTCTTATTCATTAATTTTGGATATTGTGCTTTGATTTCCTTTAGATATTCCTGTTCTTCTTTTTTAATATCGATTCTAAAAATCCTGGGGGATAATCGTGTAATCAGAACAACTCCTATAACACCAAAGGGGAAGGCAATTCCAAAACCTATTCCAGGAAGTGCCGAACGGGTGTTTTCGATCGTTACAGCCAGGCTGGAGGCACTGGTTAACGAGCCGGTGAATAAACCAACGGCCATATTTATATCCACACCAAAGAGTTTAGCTAAAATAATCGTTAATGCTCCCCCGGAAATACTTAAGGTAAGAGCGAGGGTTAATAGCTGCAGCCCCCTTCTTTTAAAGGATTCAAAAAAACCAGGTCCTGCCTGAACACCCACACTGTACATAAAAAAGATGAGACCGATTTGCTGGATGATATCCGGAATTGTTAAATCATAATAACCAAAAATAAGGGCTATAAAAAAAATCGCAGACGTATCTAAAGAGATGCCTTTGATCTTGATTTTTCCTAAGAAAATGCCAATGGTGGTTAAAAGAAAAAATACACCGTACCCGGTGTGTAAAATTTCCATCACACTTAGTTTTATTCTTACAAAAAAACTAAAAATTGAAAATATAAAAAAGAGCTTTTATAAAAACAATGAGGCAGCTACCATAATTAATAACAGTAACAGGATTACCAGGTAAGCATAAATATTTCCAAAATTCAGGGTCCAGCCCCTGTACTGATCTTGTTTTGGAACAATTATCCGTTTGTCTTTCGGGTTAAAATAGAAAATACTAAGTTTGTAATTGTCCGGATTATTAATCTCTCTGTCAGGTTCTGTATTCATGTTAGTTGTTTATAAAATTAGTTAGTGTTTTAATAAGTTCTTCGTTTATGCTTCGTTGAGGATTGGTATACGATTGAATATTTTCCTGGAGATCCCCATGGATGGTTTTTAGAATATGGTTCATGTTTTTTATTTTTACCAGATTAGCCTTTTCTGTTGCCTTAGCTAACAGGATGGCCTCCTCCATATCGATCTGGATATCTTTGTCTCCCTGTATAATTAGAGAAGGGCATTGGATATTTTTTATCAGTTCAGCCGGCGAATACTTAAACCAGCTGATTAAATAAGGCTGGACCGAGGATCTGAACAGGGAATTTAACTGGGGAGGAATATTTTTAACGTACTTCTCCTTTTTTAGACTGTCGATGATTGTTTCCACAGAATGATAAAACCCGGGGGGAAGTTGTGGTTTTAATTGTTTTTTCAAAATACTGTCGGCAGAGTTTCCGGCTCCGGCAATAGATATAAACCCCTTGACTTCTGTTTCCTGTAATGCCAGGAGTGCTATCAACGATCCTTCACTATGCCCGATAATATAGATTTCTTCGAAGCCAGTGTTTTTCAGGAAATTAATTATTGATTTTACGTCTTTTGCATATTGATCAATAGTTAAACCAGTTTCGTCCAATTTTTCAGATGAACTTTTGCCAACACCTCTTTTATCAAAACGTAATGTTGCAATGTCATGATTTGCCATTTCTTCTGAAAGAAATTTTAAACTATTATTTTGCATCAAGGGTTGGTTGCCGTTTAAGTCTGTTGGTCCGGAGCCTCCTATGATCAATGCCACAGGAGGGTATTCGGTATTTTGAGGTTGCGTGAGTACAGAATGAATGGATATGTCTGCTAATTCAATAAATAGTGTATCTGTTTTTGCAACAGGGAAAACCTCCTGAGAAGATGATGCAAAAGTCAATGTTATGATTATACTTATGAATGTTCGTTTCATCGGGTTTAAAAGTATTGAATGAGTTGATTCGTAAATAAAGCGGAAATAAGAATTGAGATTATCAGGCTGATGATAAAAGAAACAATTAATTTAGCCCCTTTTATATTTGCAGAAACCTTATAAGCATTGAACATAAGCGTAATCATCCAAAGGGATAGTACCAATGTTGTCAAAATAAGGGTAATCGCAATGGCAATATCCAGGGAACTTATGTTTACATGGCTTCCTTGTCCTAATAATTGCCAAAGTAAGAAGCGGCCAAATTTTTCCAGGGAATCTGAAAACCCTGTTAAAGCAGCTAAAAGGTAGGGAAAACGGGATACAGCCTGTGTTCCATAGATGTCTGTTAAACGCACTCTTGATTTGGAAAAAACAACAGCAAATCCATAGAGAATTGTTGAAACAATGATCCAGTTCATCATATTTTGAATGATGTAATATAACACTGGAAGATCAAGGCTTGATTTAACAGATAGTACATCCGGGAAATGGGTATGGCTAGAATAACCAATAAAAGATGTAATCAGGATTATTAGCACCCCGATCCCTAACGCTAAACTTCCGGCAAGATAAATAAAAGGGTTAAATAATTTTTTGATCATCATGATCCATTTTGTAAGTTCAATATTTTTTCAATTAAATCGTCTAACTTGTTTCTAACGGTAGGGTAGCTTAGTTTTAATTTTTGAGCCATAATTTTTAAACTCCCGCTACTTTGAATAAACTCCAGGATAAAGTTTAGTTCTTGTTGATCAAGCATGAGCAGTAGTGGCAGGGGGTAAACCCCGTTTATTGTTGTTTCGCACGAGTCGCAATAGAGACTTTTAACTTTAAGCTCTGAGTTGCAACTTGGACATGAAACGGGTAGCTTTTTATTCATTGATAATTTTTTTAACAAAAATAATAAAAATATTTATAAAATTAAAATAATAATTAATATTATTTAAAATATAATTTACATTATTAAATATTTAAAGTTTATTCGGGCTGCCACATACAGCCAAAGGATGAATGGTATTGATGGATAAACTAAAGGTTCAAGGAGTGTTTATTTTTGGGGATGTTAAAGTAGAAAGTACTTCCGTTGCCATACTCGGAATGAATATTTAATGTTCCTCCCCATTGTTCAATAAATTCTTTACAAATGATTAGTCCAAGTCCTGTTCCTTTTTCATATTCTGTACCAGGTTTTGTAAAATTTATTTTTTTGTTAAGTATTTGTTCAATTTCTTCTTCTTTTATTCCGGTACCATAATCCTTAACATATACGATAATTTCATTATTATTTTCTACGGTTGAAATGGTGATGGTGGCATTTTTATAGGAAAATTTAATGGCATTTTTTATCAGGTTTCTAAGAACAGTCAGCAGCATGTTTTCGTCCAGGTGTACTTTGCTTTCGTCTACCGGATGATAGTTTAAGGTGATATTTTTAGCCAGGGCAGAATTTTTTAGATTCAACAGGACACGGTGAATGACTTTTGTGAGATTTATCTCTTTGGGAGTAAAGTAGATTCTGTCTGTTTGGGTTTTTGACCAGTCTAAAAGATTGGTTAATAAATCAAATCCATTGTTGGCTGCTGAGTTTATTTGTTGCAGGTATTTTATTTTTTCCTGTTCGGTAAGCTCATGGTATTGTTCAAGGAGTACCTCTGAAAATCCCATGAGGATGTTAAATGGATCTCTTAAGTCATGAGCAATAATAGAAAGCAGTTTGTTTTTTGTTTTTACCAGTTCTTCGAGTTGAATATTTTTTTCATTAATTTTTTCTTCGGCTTTTACCCGGTCGGTAATATCTCTTGCGATTCCTAATGATCCAATTACCTGGTGGTTGTCATCAAACAGTGGGTTTACCGAGAATTCAAGGTGTACTATTTTGCCTTTTGGGGTTTTAAAAGCATGTCTGAAGATGGGAGATTTTTTTCCTTCAAGTCGTTGTTGGTGTAATTTTTTGGCAAACTCTTTGTCTTTGGGGACCATCAGGTGGCTGTATTCATGTTTTGCCAACTCTTCAACAGGGGTTTCAAAAATTCTTTCGGCAGCCCTGTTATAAAAAGTTATTTTCCGGTCGAGGGATATGCTATAAATAATATCGGAAGCTTTTTCGGCCACAAACCGGTATTTTTTTTCACTTTCATGGAGTGCATCCTCAGCTTTTTTCTGTGAACTTATATCTTCGAGGAAAACGACGATCATTTCCAGGTGGCTGTCCGAAGACCATTGGAAATTGACGTGTGAACGAACCCATAAGGTGTTCCCGTTTTTTTGTTTAATTCTTTTTTTGAAACTGTATTTTCTGCCTTTTTTATTCTTGGTTTCTTCAAAGAGCTCGAGCTCTTTTTGCTGATCATCAGCATGAATAAGATCGATCAGTTTAAATTTCTTCAGTTCATCAAAAGAGAATCCAACAATATCAATAAATTTTTGATTTACCTTGTAGAATCCTCCATCCGGTTTACCTATCGCAATCCCTATAGCATCATTGTTAAACAGAATGTCCAGGTGTTTCTTGTTTTGATGAACGGTTCGGCGAAATAGTTTTTCTTCAGTAACATCCTTGGAAATTATCCCGACAAACAGATTCTTATTCTGCGAAATACCCGTAATAAAGGTGTTGATATATTTCTTTTCGTTTTGCTTATTTATTATTCCCAGATGTATGGTTTTGTTTAGGTGTCTTGAATTTTGTCCGTTGAAGATATTTTGCAGAATATTTTCAATAAATTTTTCCAGGTCAGGGTTTAACTTAATTTTTGGAAGAATCTCTCCGAGTAGTTCTAGAAAACTTATCCCCCGAACATTTTCTTTTGAGATATCTGTAATTAACTCGGTGGCATAATTCCATTCACGGATTTGGTAGTTTTTATCGATCAGAATGATGCTTTCCTTCGAGTTGTTAAGTAGTTCGTCGAAGAGTTGTTGGTCATCTTTTAATAGCTGTAGTAATCTTTTTTGTTTTAATAAGTCATTCATCTCAGTTCGATCAAGAATGGTCAATTTATATTAAATATAATAAAAAAAGAGATGATATTGATCTTTTAGGGGCTAGAAAATATTATTTTCATCTTTTTCATAGGCCTCATCTGTCAGAAGTTGGGATTTATAGGATGCCTGTACTGCAAGTTGGTCGCAACGTTCATTTTCTTTATTATTGGCATGTCCTTTCACCCAATGGAAAGTGACCTGGTGTTTTCTAAAAATTTTGAGGAACCGGATCCATAGATCCGGATTTTTTTTCTTTTTAAATTGTTTTCTTTCCCAGTCAAACAACCATCCTTTTTCCACCGCGTCGGCGACATATTTGGAGTCGGTATAGATGTCGACCTTACAATGCTCTTGTTTTAATTGCTCGAGGGCCACGATTACTGCGAGCAATTCCATGCGGTTATTGGTTGTTTTCCGGAATCCTTCGGCCAGTTCTTTCCGGTGCTGGCCGGATAAGAGGACAATTCCGTACCCCCCGGGCCCCGGGTTTCCCCTGGCTGCTCCATCGGTATAAATGGTAATTTCTGTTGGCATTCAATTTTTTTGTTAAAGATAAAAAACCTCAGGAAATAAAAAAACAGGCTCTGGGTCTTCCCAGAGCCTGTTTTATAATCAGAAATATGGTTTATTCAATAATTGTCATTTCATTGATAAGATTTTTTGCTCCCGCAAATTTATCAATAATAAACAGGGTATATCGGACATCCACACTAATGGTTCGTTGCAATTCAGGTTCGAAAACAATATCGCCGCTCATCGCTTCCCAGTTCCCATCGAACGCCGTTCCAATTAATTCTCCTTTTCCGTTAATCACCGGGCTTCCAGAATTACCTCCGGTAATATCATTGGTAGAGATAAAACCCACAGGCATTTCTCCTGTTTCCATAGCATAGCGGCCATAATCTTTCGCGTAGTATAATTCTTTTAATTTTTCAGGGACAACAAATTCCCAGTTGTCCGGGTCTTCTTTTTCCATGACTCCTTCTAAGGTAGTGTAATAGTCATAATGTACCGCATCTCTTGGATAATAATCCAGAATTTCGCCATAGGTTAACCGCATGGTAAAGTTGGCATCCGGATAAAGTGCTTCTCCCTCTTTCATCTCCATGATCCCCTGAACATAAAGTCTGTGACCCTTTTCAAAATCAAGATACAAGGGATTAAGCTGCTGGTATAATTCGCGGTATTTTTTATTAATGGAAAGAGCTGCTGAATAAGCAGGGTCTTTTTTTAATTTTTTAACCGACGGATTTTCTAAAAAACTCCATAACTCAGAAGAATCTACAAGGACTGATTTGCTGTACATTTTATCAATAAATTTAGCATAATCGTTTTTGTATTTTGATTCAATGGTCTGAAATACCTCCGGCTGATATTTTTTATCTA
Source organism: Bacteroidales bacterium (assembly GCA_036351015.1). Classification (GTDB taxonomy): domain Bacteria; phylum Bacteroidota; class Bacteroidia; order Bacteroidales; family UBA12077; genus UBA12077. Next base: position 77,951 of record JAZBOG010000022.1, on the reverse strand, counting down.
CATTCTCAGCAAAAGTTTTGAACATCGCTTTGGCAACTTTCTGATCCGTAGGGGCATTGTAATCCTTATAGAAATCCCTGGCCATTTCCTTGATTTCCTTTACGGTTTCTTCAAGCTTTTCTTCATCTTCGGTTTCGAGGGCATTTTCATATCGTGATAACCGGGAAGCCATCGAAATAATTTCGGTACCTCTTAAAAGGGCTTCGCTAATATATTGGGTAACATAGACATAATCTTTTCTGTTTTTCACCGAATTTTCGATCAACGATAATGCCTTTCCGTATTTTTCCTTTCGTTCCTGATTTTCATTTACCCATTCCATAAAAGCTTTTTCTTCCTGGAGCTTTTGATCATAGATTTTTAATTGCTTCAGGGCTTTATTCATTCCAATCGAATTCTTCCAATAGTTGGTAGACCCTGAATACTTGGAAGAGTATTTGATTCTTACTTCATCATCTTCCAGCATATCTTCTAAAATCAGATCTTGTCTGATGCCCCGGACATAGATTCTGTTGGCATTGGTAACATTGATCCGTTCATCAACTTCCCATGAGGTCATATATCGTTGGGTGCCTCCGGGATATCCCAGGATCATGGCAAAGTCGTTTTTTTCGATTCCTTTTAAGGATATAGGCAGATGATGTTTTGGCTGGTAAGGAACGTTATCCTTTGAATATTCTGCAGGTTGATTGTTCTGATCGGCATATACTCTGAACAAAGAAAAATCACCGGTATGGCGGGGCCACATCCAGTTATCGGTATCTGCGCCAAACTTACCAATCGATGAAGGAGGAGCTCCAACCATTCGAACATCCTTAAAGGTTTCATAAACCATCAGGTAGTATTTGTTTCCCCCAAAGAAACTTTGTACACGTGCATCAAAGTGGGTTCCTTCGGTAGCCTCCCGGGCTATCTTCCGGCTTTGTTCGTAAGCTTTTTCCTGGCGCTCCGATTCCGGCATTTCATCGTTGAGCACTTCATTTACCTTGTCTGTAACCTCTTCGATCCGAACCAGAAAGGTAACGGTTAATCCCGGAGTAGGAATCTCTTCCTCTTTCGACATGGCCCAGAAACCGTCCTTAAGATAATCGTTCTCAGTTGTACTGTGTTGTTGAATTGCTCCGTATCCACAGTGATGGTTGGTCAGGATAAGTCCTTCCTTAGAGATCACCTCACCGGTACAACCACGTCCAAAGATAACAATTGCATCTTTTAAGCTGGATTGATTAATGCTGTAAATTTCCTCGGCCGACAACTCTAACCCCATCTCCTGCATTTTCTCAATATTTAATTGCTTGATTAATGGTAATAACCACATCCCCTCATCCGCTCTGAGGAAAGAGCTAAATGAAAAAAAGACTGTAAATAGTAAAATGATTAATTTTTTCATAAGTATTAAAATTTTAATAAATAATAGATTCCCCTGTATTGAGTCATAAATTTATTAGATTGATTTTCATCAAACAGGTTTAACGACCCAAAATAAATTTATGATTTTATATACCTTTGCAAAACAAAGATATTCAAAAAAAAAGCGATTTTATGCATAGCGAGAATAAAAAATACGATATATTATCTTACTCGATGGGTGATTTGAAAGGTTTTCTCCTGGAGAACCAGCAAAAGCCTTTTCGTGCAAAACAAATTTTTGAGTGGTTATGGAAGAAGCATGTCGTTGATTTTGATGCTATGACCAACCTTTCCAGGTCATTGAGAGATTTGCTCAAAGCCCATTTCTATGTACAGGCTGTTAACATTGAAACGATACAGGTAAGTAAGGATAAAACGATCAAAGTTACTTTCAGGTTAATCGATGATTTATTGGTTGAGGGGGTTTTAATCCCGACCGAGAATCGGGCCACCGCATGTATCTCATCGCAGGTGGGTTGTAGTTTGGGATGCGAGTTTTGTGCAACAGGGAAAATGGGGCTGAAAAGAAATTTAACGGTTGGTGAAATTTTTCATCAGGTTACAGAAATTATGAAACTTGCCCACGAGCAATACAATTTGTCTTTAACCAATATTGTGTTAATGGGTATGGGAGAGCCTTTATTAAATTACGAAAATGTATTGTCTGCCATCGGGCAGATTTCTTCTGAAGAGGGTTTAGGCATGTCTCCGCAGAGAATTACGCTTTCAACGGTTGGATTACCCAGGATGATCAGGAAGTTAGCCGACGACCAGGTGAAATTTAACCTGGCTATTTCACTGCATGCTGCCAGTAACAAGCAAAGAAGTGAGTTTATGCCCGTAAATCGTAGGAATTCATTAGAGGATTTAAGGGATGCCCTGATCTATTTTAATCAAAAAACCGGGCAACGGATTACTTTTGAGTATTTACTGATGAGAGGAATCAACGATTCATTGCAGGATGCCAGGAACCTGGCAGAGTATTGTAAAAACTTCCCGGTAAAGATTAATATTATTGAATACAACTCCACCCACGATCAACGATTTAAAAGATCCTCAAATGAGGTTTTTGATCAGTTTGTTTCTTTTTTAAAGAGTAAAAACCTGGTCGTAAATGTTCGTCGAAGCCGTGGACAGGATATTGATGCAGCCTGTGGCCAGTTAGCCGCGAAAAAGAAATAATAGGTAATTGTTCTATATTTTTTTAAATATCCGGTAGAAACCTGCCTGAGAAGAAACCTTCCTGTTTTGTGCATCAAATGCCGGCCGGGTTCGTAACCTAAAGTTTTTGTCAACCGCTAAAGGTTTGTAATGTTTGCTTACAGAACTTTCCATAAAATCAAAGTCCGTATGGTCGATAATCAAAAGCCCCCCTTTCTTTAACTTTTGATCGAGGCGGGATATCTCTTCATTATACCTGGAAAAGGGATATTTACTTTCCTTTATCAAGAGATCATGCCTGTTGGCAGAATGTTGAAATACAGCCATGCAGAATATGGCATCCAGATCGGTAAGTTCATTGAATGTTTTGGATAAGGAGTGGATAAAAATATTCTTAGGATGATTAAATTTTTTTTTTGCTTTCCGGATACAAAATTTGTTGATATCGGTCCCGTAAATTGTTGGGTTGGGGAATATTTTCCGGAGTGAATTAACTTCCTCTCCTGTAGAGCATCCAAAGGAAAGGATGCTGGTTGACTCGTAGTCAGGAATCAGTTTTTTACATAGTTCAAATAATACCGGGTATCGGTTGTTTTGAGTAAAAGTAGATCGTTGGTGAATATGGTTGGGGTATAAAAAACTACTGATTTTTTCTGACCGGTGTCGTTGATTTAAGAAAAACTTGAAAAGAAAATAGACGGAAAAGAACAGGTAATATATTATTCGCCCCAGGATACCCGGAGACTCTCTCAAACTTATTATTGTTTGCCTGAAGCTATTCATTGCTAAAAAATAATTTTTAGTTGTTCGTTCAATAACCGGAACGACCTTCGGTGATAAGGCGAGGGACCAAGTTTTTTAATAGCTTCGCGGTGTTGTCTGGTAGGATATCCTTTGTTTTTTTTCCAGTTATATTCCGGATGCAGTTCATGGAGCTCATTCATAATATCGTCGCGATAGGTTTTAGCCAGGATTGATGCTGCAGCAATAGAGAAATATTTTGAGTCTCCTTTAACAATGCAGTGATGAGGGATATTTTTATAGGAAAGAAATTTGTTGCCATCGATGATGATATGCTCAAATTTTGTATTTAACTCATCCAGGGCCTGGTGCATGGCAAGAAGTGAACTTTTAAGAATATTCATCTCATCAATTTTTTGGTTGTTGATGATTCCAAGACCAAATGCGAGGGCTGACTCTTCAATTTCCCTGCGAAGCAGGGATCGTTTTTTTTCAGATAGTGTTTTAGAGTCATTGAGTAATGGATGAAAAAAATCTGTTGGTAATATCACTGCAGCAGCAACCACCGGTCCGGCAAGGCATCCGCGTCCGGCTTCGTCACAGCCGGCCTCGGTAACCCCTGGTTTGTATGAGCTTAGGAGTTTTTGGTTATTATTTTTCATGGATTACTTTTTCTATGCTTTGCCACAAGTTTTCAGCCGTTTGATCCCAGCTAAATTTTTGTCGTTGAATTTTTCCTTTTTCAACGAGCTGGTTTCTTAAATTTTCATTGGCATAGATATTCAACATAGCCTCAGCGACAGATTCTGCAGAAAAGGGGTCAGCAAATAGTGCGGCATCTCCTGCCACTTCAGGCATGGAGGTTATATTGGAGGTAATCACCGGGGTATTACAATTCATGGCTTCGATAATCGGAATACCAAACCCCTCGAAATAAGGAACAAACGTCAATGCCAGGGCTGAACCGTATAAGCGTTTTAGATCTTCCGGGCTCATTCGTCCCGTAAAAATAACATCCTCTTTATACCTTAAATGATGATAAGTAGAGTAAATTTCTTGAGTTTTAAACATTTTTTCACCAACAATAAGTAGTTTGATATTATTCCTGGTTTTTTGTTTAAACCTGTCAAAAGCCCGGAACAGGGTACATATATTTTTCCTGGGATTTAAGGCACCTACAAAGAGAAAGAAGTCAGCACCCCGGGAAAAGTTTTGTTTTGTTTTCTCCTGTTCGTTTAAAGAGATTGGCTGATAAATTGTATTCGCCCCGTTATAAACCACATCGATCAGCTCATTTTTTATAGAAAACTGCTGATGAATATCTTTTTTTGAAAATTCGGAAACTGTAACAATACGGCTGGCCTTATGAGCATATTTTGGGAAAAAATATCGGTAATACTTTTGCTGTAAAAAAGGTAATCCTTTCGGGAAATGCATAAAGTTTAAATCGTGCATTACAGCGATAGCTTTTTTCGGGGATCTTAAAGAAAGGTAGCCGTCGGGCGAAATGAACAGATCAGCATTTACTTTTTTTAAGATTTTGGGGACAGAAAATTCAAACCACCAATAAAATAAAAAAGGATGCCGGGCTTTAGGGCCGATTACCATGGGGTGTACATTGGGAGCAAAAATAAAACCAGGATCGAACGGTCGGTCGAAAATAAAATAAAATTGGTGTTCGGGATGATTTTTCGTGATTCGCTTCAACGTTTCATAGGTAAACCACCCAATACCCTCGAGTTTGTTCTTAATGAGCAGCCTTGTATTTATTGCAATGTTCAAAAACAAATGGTTTTACTATTCAATCAATAAAGCAAAGATGATAAAAAATAAGCAATTCTGTTCAATACGACCTTTAAAAAGATGTTGGTCCGGTTGATAATTGGAGGCTGTGGCACTGATTTTTTCTTAAGAGAGAAAGATGAAAAAAAATTGAAGTGGGGAAAAGAAACGTTTACGTTTTTCATTCTCCCTGAGGAGCGTTGCTATAATGGTAAACTTTGCTAAATTTGTAGCATTAATCAAGAATGTTTTGAGAAGGAAATTTTTTACCAATCTGTCATTACTTCTGTTTCTTAATTTACTGATCAAACCCTTTTGGATTTTTGGGATTGATCGTACTGTCCAGAATATTGTTGGTGCCGAAGAGTATGGATTATATTTCTCGCTTTTTAATTTTTCCTTATTGCTTAATATGTTGCTTGATCTGGGGATTACCAATTACAACAATCGAAACATTGCGCAAAACAGTCATCTTTTAAGCAAATCCTTATCGAGTATCATTAGTTTGAGAATTCTGCTGGCCCTGGCCTATGCTTTGGTAACTATTTTAGCTGCTTTATTTGTGGGTTACCAGGGGCGTCAGTTTCATCTGTTGTTCTTTTTGGTTTTCAACCAGTTTGTGGCCTCTTTTATTTTGTATTTGCGGTCCAATTTAAGTGGGTTACATTATTTTAAAACAGATAGTTTACTTTCTGTTCTGGATCGCTTTATCATGATTGTGATTTGTGGATTGCTCCTGTGGGGTGGCGTTACAGAAACCCCGTTTCAGATCGAGTGGTTTGTTTATGCCCAAACAACAGCTTACCTGCTTACCCTGGCTTTGTCGTTAGGATTTGTTTATAGCAAGGCAGAATTTATAAAACTCAAATTTGATCGCACCTATTTTATCGCCATACTTAAAAAAAGTTACCCATTCGCCCTACTATCCTTACTCATGGCTTTTTATTACAGGATTGATTCGGTGATGTTAGAACGAATGCTTCCTGCAGGGAAGGAACAAGCAGGTATTTATGCCCAGGGTTTCCGCATCCTTGATGCAGCAGCAATGTTTGCTTTTTTATATGCAGGTTTGCTTTTACCCATGTTTTCGCGGATGATTAAACAAAAAAAATCGGTTCATCAGCTTACTTTATTCTCCTTTTTACTACTCATTGTTCCGGTGGTTGGAATCACATTCGCCTCTTATTTTTACCGAACCGAGCTGATTGATTTGTTGTACCATCATCATGTGGAAACTTCGGCAAGAATATTTGGTGTTTTAATTTTATGTTTTTTGGGGATTTCTACCAGTTATATTTTTGGCACCCTGTTAACAGCCAATGGAAATTTAAAAGAGCTAAACATGATGGCTTTTGGGGGTGTAATTATTAATATTGTGCTTAACCTGATCTTAATCCCTGAATATTTTGCTCTAGGATCTGCTATAGCCAGCCTAATTACTCAGTCTTTTGTTGCAATACTTCAGGTTCTGCTAGCCAGGAAAATTTTTCAATTTTCCATTAATTTTAAACGTATAGCAGCTTTTGTTTTTTTTATTGGTGGGGTACTTCTTTTTGCCATGTTCTCGGTTGACCTGGAATTTAAGTGGATCTATAAATTTATTGCCATTCTTGTTTTTACTTTGATTCTTGCCTTTATATTACGGTTAATCCATTTGAAGGTTCTGGTTGACTTATTAAAAAATGGAGACGAACAGTAAGAATACTTTTCCAAAGATTATCTTTGGAAAAGTATAACTGTTAAGGAATTATTTAAATTTTTTAATCAAGGTTTCAATCTCCTTAATTTTCTCTTTTAAGATATGGTTGTCGTTCGCTTCAGCTAAAACTCTTAAATAAGGTTCTGTATTGGAGGGTCGTACATTAAACCACCAGTCCTTAAATTCCAGGCGGTATCCGTCGAAATCGAGGATTTCCATGGGCTCTTCTTCGGCAACAAAATAATCTTTCAATGCCTCCATCGCTTCAGCTTTTTGTTCAATTTTAAAGTTTAATTCCCCGGAGCTTTCATATTTTTTGATGTTGCCAATAAGCTGAGCCATTGATTTTCCCGCATTTTTAAATTTGGACAGGATATTTAAAACGATCAGTGCAGCCATGATTCCAGAATCGGAGTAGAAGAAATCTCTAAAGTAGTAATGGCCCGCCAGTTCGCCTCCGTAAATCCCCTTGATCTCCCGGAGTTTTAATGCGGCATAAGCTCTTCCTACGCGCCAGGTATGCATTTCGCCTCCTAATTCTTCAACATATTCTTTTACGGCTTTGGAAGTACGAATATCTTCTAGGACTTTTCCCTTTTCCTTTTCCAGGAAATAATGGCCCATGAGGCCAATAATTAAATCGGGCGAAATAAACTTCCCTTTTTCATCCACAAACATTACCCGGTCAGCATCACCATCGAAAATTATTCCGATGTCGCACTGTTCTTCGACTACCGTATTTTTCAGCGCTGTAACATTTTCTTCAATTAAAGGGTTAGGTTCATGGTTCGGGAAGGTTCCATCCAATTCATCGTACAGGTATACCGGGTCTTTGCCCAAAATCTTTTTGATTAATAATCCTGCCATACCATTGGAGCAATCAATAGCAATCTTCAAATTGGAATAATCCTGAACATAGGTTTTTAGAAAATCAATATATTCATCCTTAACCTTATAATCTACAATTTTTCCTTTTTTTTGAGCGATAATAATTTCCCGGTTTTGAATCATCTCTTCCAGTTGTTTTAAACCGGTATCGTAACCAACAGGTAATGCATTGAACCTGGATATTTTCATTCCGTTATACTCGGCAGGATTATGAGATGCCGTAATTTGTACCGATGCCGAAAATTTATGTTTTGCCGTAATGTAATACACCATAGGTGTAGTAGAGATACCGATATTATAAACGTTGGCACCACTGTCCATGATGCCCCTGGCAAGCGATTCAAATATTTCCTCGGAAGAATTTCGTACATCCCTTCCAACCAGCACATTGTCGGCCTGTAAAAGTTCAGGAAGAAAGTATCCAATTTTGTATACCTCTTCTTTGCTAAAATCTTCGTTATAAATTCCGCGAATATCGTATGCTTTAAATGCTTTCATTCGTATTTTTTTTTAGTGTTAACAATCTGGAAAAAAAGAAGCCAGTTTTCAGGCTGACTTCTTAAGCAAAACAGGTGCAAAAATGCAAAAAAAAATTATTTCGTTAAAGCTTTCACGGGTTCAATTCCTAAAGTTGTTCCCTCCTGGATAGCTTTTAATACCGCTCCACCTCCAGTAAAAATGTAATATTTCGGACTGTCCAGGGCAACAATGTATAATCCGGGAAGCAGTCTTTTTAATTCCTGCATGGTATCTCCTCCACCATAAAGTTTAACGGCTTCGTAGTTTTCATCGATCAGTTCGTCCAGTGCAATGGTCCCTTCGTTAAAGTGAGGTGTGAATCCCATGACAGCATTAACGAAGATGGTTCGTGCAGAAGAGAATATTTTAGTAATTTTTTCTTCCTGGAACGATTCTTTGGCAATATCTAAAACATAATTTAACCGGGTTCCTGGTTGTAATTCATGGATATTGTGGACCCGGTATTTGTTTTTTTGTCGTCCTTCCAATGTGTCAGATTCCACAATGAAAGGAAGTTCAACCAGTTTTCCGGGGTATTGTTTACTAAATTCAACAAATGCTTTGGCATGCTTCATATCTTCCTCAGAGATTCCTTTGATATCCAGGCCATATTTTGCCGATAAGTAAGCATTGTAAATGACTCCCCCCAGCACCAGGTAGTCTGCTTTTTTGATCAGTGCATATAAGGAATCGATTTTGGTGTCAAATTTGGACCCTGCAACTACGGCAATAAATGGTGATTGTGGGCTATAAATCCTTTCGAGGTTTTCGATCTCTTTTTGCATTAAAAAACCTGCGTATGAGGGGAGGTATTTATTAACACCTACCGTTGAGGCATGTGGCTGCCAGGAACCAAAGGCATCGTTAACAAAAATATCAGCTAACCCTGCCAGCTGGTTGGCAAAGCGGTCATGGTCAGCCCCGCTGGCTTCTTCGCCCTGGAACCACCTTGTATTGGGTAAATAAATGCCATCAATCTTTCCTTCTTTTAATTCCCGGATCAGATGATTGATCGAGGTTTCTATGCCAAGATAACCCTTGTTTTCGTGCGGAAAAAAATCGGGAACTTTCATGTTCACATGTAGCTTGTTTCTTAAGTATTCCACAATAGGTTCAACCGAGGTGTCCTTGTGAATATTTATTTCCCCAGTTTTTTTGTCCCGCGGTCGGCCAACATGGGTCATTAAAATAATTTTACCACCCCTGGCATTGATATGGTATAGTGTTCCTATGGTAGCATCAATGCGGTATGGGTCATGGATTTCTCCTTTTTTTACTACGTTGTGATCAACCCTCACTAATACCACTTTACCGTTTAAGTCTGCATCCTGTATGGATGGAATATTATATTTTTCTAACATAGATACCTCCTTTTTTATTTATTTTAAAAAGATATACAATTTAATTTAAAAATGTTTCTTTCGCAACCGGGTTTACAAATCCTCTGTAATAGCTTTTAAAGCGGGGAGTTGTTTGCCTTCGATATACTCAAGCAATGCACCGCCTGCTGTTGAAATATAGCTTATTTTATAGGCTAAGCTAAATTTATTGACGGCAGCAATTGAATCGCCTCCACCAATCAGGGAGAAGGCTCCTTTATCGGTGGCTCTTGCAACGGCCATGGCTACCTTTAATGTACCCATGGAAAAATTCGACATTTCGAAAACCCCAATGGGGCCGTTCCATAATATGGTTGATGAGCTTTCGATGATCTGGGTAAATTGATTGGCTGACTTTATCCCAATATCTAACCCCATCCAACCTGTCTTAATCTTGTCTATTTCACAATGTTCGATTTGGGCATCATTCTTAAAGTCATCAGCAATAATGCAATCGGTGGGAAGGTAAAGGTTTACCCCGTTTTCTTTGGCTTTGGCCATAATCTGTTTTGCTGTATCCAGGTGGTCGTTTTCTACCAGAGAATTCCCAATGTTTCCACCCATAGCTTTGATAAAAGTGTATACGATCCCTCCACCAATGATCAGGTTATCTACCTTTTCGAGCAGAGCCAGAATAATATGTATTTTGGTAGATACCTTGGATCCTCCAATGATTGCCGTAAAAGGGCTTTGGGATTGTTTTACCACTTTGTTGATGTTGTTAATTTCATTTTCAACCAGGTAGCCAAACATCTTGTCGTCAGGAAAAAATTTTGCAATGGTATAGGTTGAAGCATGGGCTCTGTGGGCTGTGCCAAAAGCATTAAAAACGTATGCATCGCCCAGTTCAGCGAGCTGACGAGCAAAATCCTCATTGGCCTCAGTTTCCTCCTGATGAAAACGCAGGTTTTCCAGCAGCAGGCACTCGCCGGGGCGCAGCTCCTTTGCCGCTTTTTGGACTTCCTCTCCAATGCAGTCATCCACAAATGCAATTTTTCTGTCAAGGGATTTTTCTAAGAAGGGTAGAATGTGTTTTAATGATAAGTCTTTGTCGTATTTTCCCCGGGGTCGTCCCAGGTGGGTTAAAAAGATCACCGATCCTCCATCAGCCAGTATTTTTCGAACCGTAGGAAGAGCTGTAATAATTCTGGTGGTGTCGGTTATCTTCTTGTTTTCATCCAGGGGCACATTAAAGTCAACACGCATCAAGACCTTTTTTCCTTCGAAGTTATACCGGTCGATGGTGAGATTTTGTTTGATTGCTTTTATGCTTGGAAGTTCCTTGCCTTCAAGATACTCCAATAAGGCACCCCCGGCAGTAGAGATATAGCTTATTTTATGGGCTAAACTGTATTTGTTTACCGCAGCAATTGAATCGCCCCCACCAATTAATGAATAGGCCCCTTTGTCTGTTGCCCTTGCCACCGACATGGCTGTTTTAAGAGTTCCCATCGAGAAACTGGGCATTTCGAACACTCCAATGGGGCCATTCCAAAGAATTTTTTTCGAATTTTCGATCACCTCTGCAAATTTATTGGCCGATTTAATGCCAATATCCAGTCCCATCCATCCATCAGGAATTTTCATGATATCACAATGTTGTACCCGGGCATCATTTTTAAATTCATCTGCTACGATGCAATCTGTGGGCAGATAAAGCTTTACTTTGTTATTTTCAGCTTCATTTATGATGTGCCGGGCAAAATCAAGAAAATCATCTTCCACCAGGGAATTCCCGATGTTACCCCCCATCGCTTTAGCGAAGGTAAACCCAATTCCTCCGGCGATAATTAAGTTGTCTACTTTTTCGATGAGTGCTTCGATAATATGAATCTTCGTTGAAACTTTAGATCCTCCCAATATAGCAGTAAAGGGATGGATGGGCTGATAAAGGATTTTATCTATATTTTGAATCTCATTTTCAACCAGATATCCAAACATGCTGTTTTTGGGGAAATACCTGGCCAGGGTGTAGGTTGATGCATGAGCACGGTGGGCTGTACCAAATGCATTATTAACATATGCATCACCTAGGCGGGCTATTTTTTGAGCAAATTGGTCGTCGGCATCTGTTTCTTCTTTATAAAACCGTAAATTTTCGAGTAATAATATTTCACCAGGTTTTAGACTATTGGCCAGCTGTTCTGTTTTTTCACCAATGCAGTCAGGAGCAAACTTCACCTTTCGATCCAATACTTTTTCCAGGTGAGGCAGAATTAACTTTAGTGACATTTTTTCATTATATTCCCCTTTAGGCCTGCCGAGGTGAGTTAATAGGATGATAGCCCCCCCCTCGGCCAGGATCTTTTGAATTGTTGGTATTGCTGTAATAATCCGGGTGTCATCGGTAATCTCGAGTTTTTCATTTAAGGGAACATTAAAGTCGACCCGCATAAGTACTTTTTTCCCGGAAAAATTATAGTTATCAATAGAATACATAGTTGGTACTTTAGGATATAAAACGAGTTAAAGATATAAAATCTGTGTCAAATTAATGAATATTAATTTTTAGATATTCTTATTATTTAATAGATATATGTTGTTTATTATTATTTTTGTTGATAATAAAATTGAGGATATCGAATAATGAATCATTTCTATGCAGTTTAGAGAAGTTGTTGGTCAGCAAAAGGTTAAGGAGCAACTGGTTTATACGGTTGAAGAGAATCGGATTAGTCATGCCCAACTATTTCTGGGGCCAGAGGGCTCCGGGAACCTGGCGTTGGCGATTGCTTATGCACAATACATTTCCTGTACTCATAAGCAAGGAAATGATTCCTGTGGGGTTTGTTCGTCGTGCCAGAAGTTTAAAAAACTGATACATCCCGATTTACACTTTGTTTTTCCAGTAGCTACCTCCAAAACAGTTAAGAAAGACCCGGTAAGTGACGATTATATCAGCCAGTGGCGAGAAACCATTATTGAAAATCCCTACATCAACCAAAACAGGTGGTATGAAATTATCGAAATAGAAAATAAGCAGGGGTTTATCAGTAAAAATGAAAGTTATGAGATTCTAAGAAAATTAAACTTAAAAACTTTCGAGTCGGATTATAAATTTATGATCATTTGGTTGCCCGAGAAAATGAACATTTATGCAGCCAATAAACTTTTAAAGTTTATCGAAGAGCCCCCAGAAAAGACCTTGTTCTTCTTAGTATCGGAAAACTCTGAACAAATCATCCCGACAATTTTATCGCGAACCCAGTTGATTAAAATCCCCAAGGTTGATAATCATAGCCTGTATAATGCCCTTTGCGACCGGTCGGGTGTTAGCCCCGAAAAGGCCGGAGATATTGTTCATCTGGCCAACGGGAATTATTTTGATGCATTGAATTTTGCTCATACCCGAGAGGAGGATAATGATCACTTTGAACGGTTTAAAAGTATTATGCGCTTTGCTTACCAGCGAAAAATTGTTGAAATTATCAATTGGGTGGATGAGATTGCAAGGATAGGAAGAGAAAAGCAAAAAGGGTTTTTGGCCTATGCTTTACGATTGTTACGAGAAAATTTTATGTTGAATATTGAGCGTAAAGAGATTGTTTATCTCACCCAAAAGGAGCTTGATTTTTCAAAAAACTTTTCCCAGTTTATTCATCAGGACAATGTGGGTAAATTATATGAAATATTCAACAGAGCATATGCCGATATAGGGATGAATGCATATAATAAGATTGTATTTTTAGATGTTGCTCTGAAAATTGTAAAATTGATAAAAAAGTAAATTTCATTACTTTTGTATTTTGAAAGGTTAATTTGCAAAAACGAATAGTTTTGTGTATTGTGTAGTGTAGAAAAGGAGAGATAACGATGAATATTAAAGATAAAGATGATAATAACCCGGTTACAAATAATTCATCCTGTGGATGTATTCACCCGGAAAGTTGCAGCAAACTGGAAACTTTTGATTGGTTAAAATCGATTCCGGAGGTTAAACGGAAAACTGATATTGTAGAAGTACGATTTAAAAATACACGCAAGGAGTTTTTTGTTAATACCAATTCTTTAAGGCTGAACAAAGGGGATATTGTAGCTGTGGAGGCTTCTCCCGGGCATGATATTGGAATTGTTTCTTTAACCGGAGAATTGGTTTACCTGCAGATGAAAAAGCAGGGGGTTAAGCCGGAAGAGCAGGAGTTTAAAAAGATTTACCGGAAAGCAAAAACCGCCGACCTGGAAAAGTGGTACGAAGCAGTAATGCTGGAGCATACGACGATGCTCAAGGCCCGTAAAATTGCATCGGACCTAAATCTTGACATGAAGATCGGGGATGTGGAGTATCAGGGGGATCGGACGAAAGCCATATTTTATTATATTGCTGATGAGCGGGTTGACTTCCGGGAGCTGATAAAGGTACTTGCCGACACCTTTAAGATAAGAATTGAAATGCGGCAGATTGGTGCACGTCAGGAGGCAGGACGTATCGGGGGTATTGGTCCGTGTGGGCGTGAACTTTGTTGTTCAACCTGGATTACTAATTTTGTTTCGGTTACAACCAATGCTGCACGATACCAGGAACTTTCTTTAAATCCACAAAAACTAGCCGGACAGTGTGGCAAATTAAAGTGTTGTTTAAATTATGAGCTGGATTGTTATATTGATGCGCAAAAAGATTTTCCTTCCACAGATATTGTTCTGGAAACGGATAAAGGAAATGCATATCATAATAAGACAGATATTTTTCGAAGAATCATGTGGTACTCCTTTGATCGTGACAACATCGTTAATATTACCCCTGTTCCTGTTGACCGGGTGAAAGAGATTATTCAGTTAAACCAAAAAGGACAAAAAGCAGATACCCTTATTGATATTACCGTTATTGATGATGGTGGACTGGATTTTAAAAATGTAGTAGGACAGGAGAGTTTAACCCGTTTTGATGAAAAGAAAGGAAAGCGTAGAAAAAGAAAAAGTAATAAATCAGGTAGTAACCGAAAAAAAAGGTCTAAAAATGATAAACGACAAAAGAAATAGCCTCCTCTTACTGTTCCTAGTTTTTTTCTTTTTTTCATGCGATCACAACCGGGTTTATGAAAAAAATAAGGAAATCCCCGGCTTAAAATGGAAGGTAACTGATACTGTTCGTTTTGAAATTCCGATCCAGGATACCATAAGTCCGCACAACATCTACTTCAATGTTAGGCATTCGTCTCAATATTCCATGCAAAACCTGTATGTCTTTATTCATACCCAGGCACCCAATGGAGTATCCTTAACTGATACCTTTGAGTGTTATCTGGCCGATGAACGGGGAAGGTGGACCGGTAGCGGCTGGGGAGATCTTTATGACAACCAGTTTATCTATAAAAAAAATATTCGGTTTCCGGCTTCAGGAATTTATACGTTTGAATGTATCCATGGAATGCGTACCGAAACACTTCAACATGTCTCAGATGTGGGATTTAGAATTGAAAAAGTTAATTGATTTCCATTCGTTACAAAAAATTTAAATTGTTGTGGGTAAAAAAAAGTTACAAAGGTTTGCCGAAATGGAAACATTTGAGCATGTCGTGCAGCCAGACTATAAAGAAGTATTTCGAAAGGATCATCATTTAAAGGGGAAGTGGAATTCATTATTCTTTAAAAATAATCACCCGATAATTCTTGAATTGGGATGTGGTAAAGGAGAATATACCATAGGACTGGCCAGGATGTATCCGGGGGTTAATTTTATAGGGGTGGATATTAAAGGTGCCCGGATGTGGCGAGGAGCAAAGACAGCTCAGCAGGAAAAGCTCAATAATGTTGGATTTTTAAGAACAAGAATTGATTTTATCGCTTCTTTTTTTGAAGCCAATGAAATTGAGGAAATATGGATAACTTTTCCTGATCCTCAGCCTAAAAAATATTATAAGCGGCTTACGTCTACCCGGTTTCTTGGGTATTACAAAAAATTCTTACAGCCTAATGGATATGTGCATCTAAAAACAGATAACCATGATCTTTATGCTTATACCAAAGAGGTTATTCTTATTAATGAACTTGAACTGACGATTGATACCGGGAACGTATATGCTACCCCGGGTAACGATCCGGTTCTATCTATCCGGACATTTTATGAAAAACAGTTCCTTGCTGAAGGGAAGCCGATCCATTATTTAAAATTTAAATTAAACCAGAACACAGAACTTGAAGAGCCGCAAAACGACAAATGAAAATTTTTTTGAAAGGGTTTATTCCGTTGTTCGTGAGATTCCTTTCGGAAGAGTAACCAGTTACGGGGCCATTGCCTCTTACCTCGGTTCCGGAAGATCGGCCCGGATGGTTGGGTGGGCTATGAATAGTTCACACACATGTTCCGGGTATATTCCTGCACACCGGGTTGTTAACCGAAAGGGTTTGCTTACTGGGAAACACCATTTTGGAAATACCAATACCATGAAGCAACTTTTGGAGAATGAAGGGATAGAGATCAGGGATGATCAAATCATTCATTTTGAAAAATATTTCTGGGATCCGTCCCGGGAAATGGAGGGTTAGTGGATTGATAAGACAATTGCCTAAGAATTTGTTCATCGTTAATGCGTTGTGTTTTATAAAACCATATTGTTTTATGGTCAAAAAGTAAATAATATTTATCTTTGCACCATTAATTTAAATTAAATAAAAATAAGAAGGTCATGTCATATAGTAAAAAGCAGATTTTACAAGCCTTAAGGAATGTTAAACATCCGGAAACCGCCCAGGATATTGTAGCCATGGGGATGGTTGATGATATCTGGATTAAAGACGATCAGGTGGGGTTTATCCTTAGTTTTAAACGACCCAATGATCCGTTCATTAATTCAATGAAAAAGGTTTGTGTTCAGGCAATTGAAAAATATTTTGGGAATAACTTAAGCGCCCAGGGGAATATTGAGGTAAAAACACCCGAGAAGAAATCGGGGGCATCGTCAGCTCAAGGGAATGCATTGCATGGGGTAAAGAATATTATAGCCGTGGCATCCGGAAAAGGTGGCGTAGGAAAATCAACCGTAGCGACTAACCTGGCTGTTGCACTGGCTCAGAGTGGTGCAAAGGTAGGGTTAATAGATGCGGACATATACGGACCCTCAATTCCCAAGATGTTTAATGTAGAGGGACAGCGGCCGATGGTACGTAAAGAAGGTGAGGCCGAGATTATTACTCCTGTTGAAAACTATGGTGTTAAGATGTTGTCTATTGGATTTTTTATAAATCCCGATGATGCTTTGGTATGGAGAGGGCCTATGGCCACCAGTGCTCTAAAACAACTTTTGCTTCAGGCTGAATGGGGTGAGCTGGATTACATGGTGGTAGATTTACCTCCCGGAACCAGTGATGTTCACCTAACCCTTGTACAGGAAGTATCGGTTACCGGTGCTGTTATTGTCAGTACTCCCCAGGAAGTGGCTTTAGCAGATGCTGTTAAAGGAATAAAAATGTTTACCGGAAAAAGCATCAATGTGCCTGTTTTAGGCCTCGTTGAGAACATGTCGTGGTTTACTCCCGAAGAGCTCCCGGAGAATAAATATTATCTTTTTGGTAAAGATGGGTGTAAAAATCTTGCACAAAAACAAAATATTCCGTTACTTGGTCAGATTCCAATTGTTCAGAGTATCCGAGAGGGTGGTGACAACGGACATCCGGCAGCCCTGGATTGGGATTCAATTGTTGGCAAAGCATTTAAAGGATTAGCTTTATCTGTTATAAATGCTGTTGATGAGAGAAATAAAAATTTGGAACCTACTCAGAGAGTAGAAATAAAGCATAAATAGAACGTTAACTTAATTAATTGATGACAATGGATGTAGAAAAGCGACAAGAATTAGAAAAGAAAGTAAATGAAACCATTGATATGGTTAGGCCTTACCTGGTAGCTGACGGAGGTAATATTGAATTTGTTGAGCTGACAGATGATATGGTTGTGAAAGTTCAGCTGTTAGGAGCCTGCGGGTCGTGCCCCTTTAGTATTCAAACCCTGAAAAACGGGGTGGAACAAGCCGTTAAAAAACAGGTTCCTGAGATCAAAGAAGTTGTATCTATTAACTAGATAAACCCGTAACTAGAAAAAAATGGATGGGATTTGCCCATCCATTTTTTAATTTAATCGTTTTTTTTATCCTTAAAATAGTCGCGTGTTAATACTTTTTTTAATTCACGTTCCAGAATTTTGTGGGTAATAATTTCCGGGACCGTCGTAAAGTTATGATTGGAGTCAGGCCTGGTCAGTTCTTTCTGGCTTACATCTATTTGATAGAGCAATGACATTAACTTTTCATAATTGTTGTTCAATAGTTGCTCAATATACACATTAAGTTGTGAAAACAACTCTTCATAAGCCAGACTTGTATTTCCGGAAAAGAAAACATCCATTCCAAACATGGCAAAATCTTTTCGTACCTGTTCGGCTGTTAACAAGACAAATTTTTCTTCTTGTTTGGATCGTTCCAGTTGACTCTGACTAATGATTTGACTCATTTTCTTGTTTCTTTGGTTTTTGGAGGGTATATAGAATAGCTTCCACTTGCCTTAAATAGTCTCTTTTATCAAATTGTGGGGCATATACAAAACCATCGAAATTGATTACCCGTTTTTTGTTCTGATCAATAACGGAGAATGTGACAAAAGGGCCTCCCATAAAATCATTTTTTACATACCATAAGCCACGGGTCTGGATTACGTTTATCCCATTTACGTTTATTTCTTTTCTAAGAAAATCAGCATTGCGATCAACAGCCATATAGGAGTTCCTGCTTGGACCCGGAACAAACTGTTGGGTAAACTGGTCTCTTTTGGCAAAGATTAATCCTGTAGACAGGTCAATCTCCGGGATTGGGTATGAGTAAACAAGGATCCCCTGGATCAGATCCCCATGCCCGCGGCTTTCAATCCATACAAAATCGGTAGTATCGAGGTCCAAAGAATATCCCTTGGGTACTGTTAACCGGTATCCAAATTTTTCTTCCAGGCGATTTCCTATGCCAGCCTCCTCAAATTTTTGATATCCCTGGGCATAACGATTCATCTCTTTTTCTAATATTCGCTGAATAATAAGGTCGCCTTTTGCCTTTACCACTTTTAACAAACCTGCTTCGTCGGGTGCAACTACGTTTATAATTAGTTGCGGTTTAGCCCAAACATTTTCCTGGATAAAAATTTTTGGATTGGTATAGCTATTATCAATTTTAACGGAAACTAAGGTCCTGTGTGTTCTGAAAATTTTAGAGAATTCATTATGAGCAATTTGAGCAAGGTCAAACATAGGTTCATCCTGGGGCAAAACAGGACAAGAAACCAGGAATCTTTTTTTGAATTCCTGCCCGATTTCAGCATTCCAATATTCATTATCTATTACCAAAACAACTTCTCCGGCTTTTCCTGTTACATTAGGTAACGATTGTGATGGATCTTTGTCTTTACATGATTCAAAAATAATAAGGAACGGAATAAGTAAATAAGCAATTTTTTTCATGACTAATGATTTTGGGTTAATTATTCAGGTATATTTTTAGTTTTACACCAGGTTTTAAATCCTTTTCGTCATCGATTTTATTTTCTTCTTTTAATTCAGTGATCGATCTGCAGTTAAATTTTTCAGCAATACTCCAGATAGTATCTCCTTCTCTAACAATGTAATAAATGAAACGATCGGTGGAGTCTCTTTGTTGTTTTGGGAGTAGTTTTTCTTCTTCTATACGTTGGGCAAGAGTTGGATCAACCCATATATTGAGTTTTTGACCGACTTGCAGATCATTAGTTGGCAGGCTATTCCATATTTTTATATCTTCAATGGTGCAATTGTATTTTATGGCAATCTTGTGAAAATATTCACCCTTTGTAACTTCATGGATAATTTTTGTTTTTCCGTTTTTATCTCCTGCAAAGGCAATTTCTTCGGGGTGTGATTTTGGGTTGGTATTGGAGTCAAGTATTGCTTCTTCGTTTTTAAGGAACAAACGAATTTTATTAGCGGGTAAAACAACAGTTGCTCCATTTTCCAGTTCAGGGATATAGTCAAGTTTATAAACCGGATTAAGAAACTGAAGGGCTTCAACAGGCAGGTCAATAAATTCGGCAATACGTTTAAATGAGGTTGCCTGGTGAATTGTAATGGTGTCAATATCCATATGGATATAGGGGGAGCGGATAGGTTCAATATTATGTTCTTTATAATGATTCATTACATAATTTACAGCAATAAATGCCGGAACATAACCATTGGTCTGATCAGGAAGATAGGGCTCTATTTCCCAAAAATTGGTTTTTCCACCAGAACGGATAATGGCATTTCGAACAACACCCGGGCCACCGTTATAGGCTGCAAGTGCTAACTGCCAGTCGTTATAAATCCGGTATAGATATTGCAAATAGGCACATGCAGCTTCAGTTGACCGATAGGGATCAGAGCGTTCATCAATATAGGAGTTTACCTCCAGGTCGAACATCCTGCTGGTGTTAATTTTAAACTGCCATAATCCCACTGCTGCTGATGAGGAAACGGCCCTGGGGTCGAGTGCCGACTCAACGATAGCCAGGTATTTTAACTCCAGGGGTAAACCATATTTATCGAGCATCTCTTCGAATATTGGGAAATACAATTCAGCAAGTCCAATGATCCGGGCAAGGTGTTCACGGCGTTCAATGGTATAAACATCAATATATCGTCTGACCCGTTCGTTGTACTCAAGTTCTATAGGAGTAAGGTGATTAAGTTTTGCAATTTTATATTCATATACTAAATCGGGAAAAATCGGGATCGAGTCTTTTTTGGGCTTTTTGGATGACTGTTCCCGGGGATAGTTTCTGTTGAGTGTTTTTTGATTGGCAGAATATCCCTGGTCCGTTATATAGGGGAGTAATATTAAAGAGAGAATTAAGATACGAAAAAGTTCTTTCATCATAAGTTCAGCATTTTCTGTATAGCAAATAACCTTTTTTTTGGTAAAAATAATATTTATTCCATTGTATTCATTAAATAATTGGAAAAAGCAAACAGTTTTTTCTCCTGAAATTTTTTTGACATTATTTGTATTCCAAAAGGTAATGCTGAAGGATGTTTTCCGATGGGTAGGGTAATGGCCGGATTGCCAGTTAAGTTTGCATGCATCAGGTAGATATCCTCCAGGAACATTGACTGAGGACTGGTATTCCGCTCACCAAAGGGAAAAGCAACATCCGGAGTGGTTGGGCTAAGGATAAAATCATACTGTTCAAAGAGTTTTTCGGTTTCCTCCTGAATTCGTTGTCGGATTTTTAGTGCCTTTTGATAGATGTGGTTAGGGTTTTTGTGGATTATATATGCACCGGTGAGAATTCGTTGCTTAACTTCTTTGCCGAAACCTTCAGTTCTGCTTTTTATCCACAAATCTTCAATAGCATTAAAATTTTTTGTTCGGGTCCCGAATTTTATTCCGTCGTACCGGGCCAGGTTCGACATTGCTTCGACCGGAGCCAATACATGAAAGGTTGGAACCACATAGTCGAGCCAGGGTACCGAGAGTTGATCAATGGGGATAGATTTTTTGGTGAGTTTATTCCGTAAATGGTTGATGCTTTCCCTGATATTTTTATCCAAAAGTGGGTAATCAAGGGATTCCTTGATTACCCCGATTTTTATTTTTTCAGGAGCAAAGGATGAATCCACGGGGCCAGGTATTCTCTGAGGATGAAGCGTTTGATCTTTGGAATCGGCACCTGCAATAACGTTTAAGATCCGGGAACAATCTTCAATATTTTTAGCCAGGATTCCAACCTGATCAAACGATGAGGCATAAGCAATCAGTCCCCATCGGGAAACGAGGCCATAGGTTGGTTTTAGGCCTATCAGTCCGCAAAAAGAAGCCGGTTGGCGCACCGATCCTCCAGTATCGGAACCCAATGCTGCCAGGCAGCAACCGGCAGCAACAGCTGCCGCCGAACCCGACGAAGAACCCCCGGGGACCCGTGTAATATCCAGGGGGTTTAATGTCTTTCCGAAGGCCGACTTTTCTCCGCTGCTGCCCATGGCAAATTCGTCGCAGTTAGTTCGCCCAATAATTATGGCATCTTCGGCTAATAACCGTTCTACCACCGTGGCACTATAGGGAGCGATATAATTTTCTAAGATCCTTGAGGCTGCCGAAACTTTATGATCCTGGTAACAAATATTATCCTTGATGGCAATGATAAGCCCTGCCAGTTTCCCCGGATGCTTTTTTTGATCTATTCCCCGGGCTTTTTTCAGTGCTTCTGCGGCAAATACCTCGATAAAGGCATTCAGGGATTGCTTTTTTTTGATGTTGTCAAGATAATGACTAACAATTCCGGAAACGGTCAGGGATCCGGTTCTAAGTTCAGCCTGTATCTGGGATAATGATTTCATGCAATAAAAAAACCTGCCGGAAAAAAATTAAGAATCGGCAGGCTTATTTGTTAATCCATCGTATTATTTTTGTTTTTTTTCGTGTTTTTCCTGGTCTTGCTCCTCTTCGTCGGGTTCGTCTTTGGTTGCTTTTTTAAACTCTTTCATTCCCTGCCCAAGTCCTTTCATGAGTTCAGGTATTTTTCTGCCGCCAAAAATCAACAACACGACAACAATGATAAGAATAATTTCCCAGGGGCCTGGCATTCCTAAAATAATGGATGATAATAGCATATCCTTAGGGTTTAAAGTTTAATCAAAAGTAATGAAATTTTATCATTTATTTAAAATATGCCTAAAAATATCGTTCCCGTTAGCATAAAGCAGCAATGCCAGCAGAATGATCATCCCGGTAATTTGGGCATATTCCATAAATTTGTCACTGGGTTTTCGGCCGGTAACCATTTCATACAATAGGAACATTACATGTCCGCCATCTAAAGCAGGAATGGGTAGTACGTTCATAATTGCCAGAATAATGGAGAGGAAAGCTGTAAGGTTCCAAAAAGCCTGCCAGTTCCAGGTACCAGGAAAAATTTTACCAATGGTAATAAATCCTCCTAAGGATTTGTAGGCCTCGGTTTTGGGAGAAAAAATAAGTTTTAATTGTTTAAGGTAACTGCTAAACGTTTCAATACCCTTATTAATTCCGGCAGGTATTGATGCCATTAAATCATACTCTTTGCTTTCGAGTTCGAAAAAGCGGGATATTGAACCATCAGGATAGATCCCGATCAATCCGCTTTCTGGAACAGAGACCACAAAATTCAGGGTGTCCTGGTCGCGTAAAGCAGAGATGGTTACCTCCTGATTCTTATGGTTGGCCAGGGAATCCTTAAACTGATCAAAAAACGTAACCGGATGTTGATTGATTGCAATCAGCTTATCATCTGCCTGGAGTCCGGCTTTTTTTGCCGGAGAGTCTTTGCCGAATCCACCCACATAGAAAGGCAGACGGGGCATAATGAAGCTGGTGCTGTTCAATAATTCTGGAATAATACGATCGGGAACAGGGATTTCTCTCTTTTCTCCGTCCCGCTCAACCTGAATGGCTTGTATGTCTTCAAGGACAATGTTGGGGACGATTTTGTAAAAATCTTCAACCGGTTGATGGTCCAGGGCTAAAATTTTGTCCCCGTTTTTTAGTCCCATATCCTTAGCCAGGGAATCGACCATTATTCCGTATTTAACATTTTGGTTAGGTAGATACTGGTCGCCCCACGTATAAAGAATCGCAGAATAAATAATAAGAGCTAATATAAAATTTACTAAAACACCTCCTAACATAATAAGTAATCGTTGCCACGAGGGTTTTGACCTGAATTCATGGGGTTCGGGAGGTTTTTTCATTTGCTCTTTATCCATGGATTCGTCGATCATCCCAGAGATTTTTACATAGCCTCCCAGGGGGAGCCATCCCATTCCATATTCGGTTTCGCCAATTTTCTTTTTAAACAGCGAAAACCAGGGATTGAAAAAAAGATAGAATTTTTCTACCCGTGTTTTAAACATCTTGGCAAATAAAAAATGTCCAAATTCATGCAATATCACTAAAATCGATATGCTTAATAAAAATTGTCCTACTTTAACTAATATCTCCATTTGTTTCTTTCAATGTTTTTTAAATTAATGATTCGGCAAATTTTCGGGTCTCTTCGTCTGTTTTTATCAATTGTTCTAAATCAGGGTGTTTGATATAATGGATTTTTTGCATCGATTGTTCAATAAGGTCAGTCATCTGGCAGAAGCCAATCTTGTCTTTTAAGAATGCATCCACTGCTACTTCATTGGCAGCATTCACAATACATGGCATATTTCCGCAAATATCCATTGCCTTTAAGGCTAAGGAAAGGTTTTTAAAATTTTTCAGATCCGGTTTTTCAAAATTTAATTCAGGAAAATCCCAGAAGCTAAAACGGGGAAAATTGCTTTTTATTCTTTGTGGAAATCCCAGGGCATATAATATGGGTAATTTCATATCCGGGAGGCCCATTTGAGCTTTGATCGATCCGTCTTCGAACTGTACCGCCGAATGAATAATGGACTGAGGGTGTACCACCACCTCGATTTGATTTGGGTTTAACCCAAACAACCAACGGGCTTCGATTGCTTCAAATCCTTTGTTCATCAGGGTTGCTGAATCTATGGTGATTTTAGCGCCCATATCCCAGTTTGGATGTTTCAGTGCATTTTCTTTGGTAACCTGTTTAAGGTACTCGTAGTCTTTCCCACGAAAAGGGCCACCGGAAGCGGTTAAGAAAATCTTTTCGATTTTATTTTTGCCTTCTCCCACAAGGCACTGAAAAATTGCTGAATGTTCCGAATCCACAGGGTAGATGCTTGCCTGGTGATGAAATGCCAACTTCTGAATCATCTCCCCGGCCACCACTAAAGTTTCTTTGTTGGCTAAAGCAATAGTTTTTCCTGCTTTAAGGGCATTGATGGTTGGTAATAATCCCGAGTATCCAACCATTGCCGTAAGAACAACATCAATGGTATCCATTTCAACAACCTGGGCGATTGCTTCTGAGCCTGCATAAATCTTAACCTGTAAGTTGCTTAATGCGTCAACCAGTTCATCGTATTTGTTTTTATTGGCGATTACAATGGTATTTGGATTGAATTTTTTGGCCTGTTCAATTAAAAGCTGGGTGTTGTTATTGGCGGTTAATACTTCCACCTCAAAATGCCCAGGGTTTTGATCAATAACATCCAGGGTTTGGGTTCCGATTGATCCTGTTGAGCCAAGTATTGCAATTCTTTTTTTCATTAATGTGCACGTAGATTTTTAAAATGCCACATAATCTTCGGGATCCAATGGGGTTCCATTGTGCCATAGTTCGAAATGTAAATGAGGGCCACTGGTAAGTTCACCAGAATTGCCTATGATGGCAATTGCTTCACCTGCAGTAACATGATTTCCAACCTTTTTTAAAAGCTCTGAATTGTGTTTGTAAATGGATATAATATTATTCTCATGTTGTATCTGGATTACATATCCTGTCTCCAGGGTCCAGTTTGCCATGGTAATTACCCCATCCAAAGCAGCGACCACCACTTTGTTTGACGCTGCTACGATATCCGTGCCAAAGTGATTTATGTTTGGATTAAATGAGTTGGTTACCAATCCTTTTACCGGCGGATAAAAATGGATGCTGGAAAAGTCGGTTAGGTTAGATGAATTGCTTAAAACGGACAGGTTATAAATTTCCTCCTGTTCAATTTGTTGTCTGAGTATGGAATCATGTTCCGAACGGTCAAACACAATATCATCGTATCGTTGGGCGGTATCTTGTGTATTTTCAAAACTCTCAGGAACCCCTCCGCGGATAATCTGGTTTATGCTGGCAAAATACCGGTCACGCATTTCCAGTTCATTTTCTAATGAATCTAATTTGTATACATTGTTAATGATATTCCGGCGCATATTTCCGTCCGGATATCCGGGAATAAATTCACGGATCGGGGTAAAAGCAATTAATACTGTAACTCCGGCTATAAGTAATATTAGTGCAGATCCTACAATAGAAAAAACATTTAACCTGGATAAACGCAAAAACCATACTTCTTCAAAAGTATCGTCATTATAGATAATCAGACGATATTTGTGTCTTAGTTTGTTTGCAATATGTTTCTTTTTTTTCTTTACCATTTAAGTATGAAGAATTTTATCCTGCAAATATATAAGTTTTTAAAGAAGAAACCATTTAAAATTGAATCTACTAAGATAGAATTTGCAAATCAATCATCCGTTCATAATTAGGCATAAGATCTTATAGAAACAAAGAATTGCTTAAAAATTTTGTTTTTTATGAATCATTACTTAAATTTGCACCGCATTTGAGTTGAAACGTTCATCAAAAAGATATTTATATTGCGATCCCGATAGTTATCGGGAGGAGCAGTTGACAGCGCTCCAATAAGAAATGAATATTTTAATTATTCAGGATCTTAATCGTAGAAATATAAAACATTAAAAATATATTGCGGGGTGGAGCAGTTGGTAGCTCGTTGGGCTCATAACCCAAAGGTCGTAAGTTCGAGTCTTACCCCCGCTACTAAACAACGCCTGATACAAATCGTGTCAGGCGTTTTTATTTCCTCGCTTTAAAAAGATATTTCCAGGGCTATTAAGTAGGTCGTTTGGCTTGGATTAAAGTTGTTATCGGTAATGAAAACGAGGTGTTTCCCTGTATGGGCTAAGGTCATGCCTTCCAGGTTATAGTTTGGATAATCTGTAAATTTTTTTTCAATAGATCGAAAGTCTAAAATTGTTTTGGGAAAAACTTTTCTTACAGCATTGGAATCAGGATCATTTCCTTTTAAGCTTTTATTTGTTGCTTTTAAGTTTATTGTATTGATGGTTACTATTGATCGTTTGTTGGTCCAGGCGCGCTCCATAACAAGCATGATGGAATCATTCAGGGTTAAAATTTCGCTTACCCCGTTATCACCCGAGGGATTAACCAGCGGATAGGCATATTCGTTAATAACGATGCCCTTATTTAGATCAAACTCAAAAATACTGATATAAGGTTCAGTGGATGAATGATGTTTTTGGCGTTTTTCTTTTTTTGCAGGCCGTTCCAGTGCAAGATACAGCCTGGTTTTGTTAGTGTTTAAAGCAACTCCTTCATACCCGCTATTATACCGCATGATATTTTTATGAGTTGGGATAGTCTCTATTTTTTGAATATTGTTCTTATAAAATTTGTAGATCGACGTATTGGTATTTTTCTCGTCAGAAACAAAAAAACAGGATAAGCTATCCATGATGCGAAAAGCTTCTGCTTCAATTGTTAAATCGGGAAAGACAAGGGTATCGATGATTTGGTAATCCAGTGTTTCTTCAAGGCTAATTCTCAGGGTATAAATACGTAATGGCGGTTTGTCGGCTACCGCATAATAAATGTTTTTATATCCTGAATATTCTATGGCAGAAAGGCCTCCTATAGCAGTTTGTGGATCATAGTTTTCATAAACATCGATAACCTTTGATAATACAGGTTTGTTCTTAATTTCTGGTTGTGCAGAAACATTCCAAGATTGAATGAGTGTTATGGATAAAAGATAAAAGAAAATGTGTTTGATCATTTTTATTCATTTAGAACTCAACCTAAAGTTAATAAAATTTTAAAGGGATAGATGAATTAATTATAAATTTGCTGTAGCATAAAAGTCAGGTTTATGGAAAACTATCAGGAGATTATTGAAGAAATATATCACGAGATCAGGCCTTTAACGCACAAAGGAAGGGTCGCAGATTATATTCCTGCCCTGGCCCGGGTAAGTAGTGAAAAATTAGGGATTTCTGTCTCAACGATTAACGGACAGACATATCATGTTGGCGATGTAGAAGAGAAATTTTCCATACAAAGTATATCCAAAGTATTTAGTTTATCGCTTGCAATAGGCAAGATGGATGAAAATATTTGGACACGGATTGGAAGAGAACCTTCGGGGAATGCATTTAACTCCCTGGTACAGCTTGAGTATGAACATGGCATCCCGCGAAATCCATTTGTTAATGCAGGGGCTTTGGTGGTTACCGATATCCTGATCAGTAATTTGAAAGATCCGTATAGCGATTATCTTGATTTTGTTCGCTCCCTTTGTGTTTCAGGAGATGTTGGGTATAATACAGAAGTGGCCCGGTCTGAAAAAGAAACCGGTTTCACCAATGCAGCCATGGTAAATTTTTTACGAAGCCATAAGAACATAAAGAATGATGTAAATCAGGTTCTCGATGTGTATTATCATCACTGTTCGATCGACATGACCTTAAAAGAGCTGTCCCTGTCCTTTTTGTATTTAAGTAATCATGGTGTTGTTCCTTGCAGTAATCAACGGGTTTTAACCCGAAGCCAGGCTAAACGGATCAATGCACTCATGCTGACCTGTGGTACGTACGATGAGGCAGGTGATTTTGCATACCTGGCTGGCATTCCGGCAAAAAGTGGTGTTGGTGGAGGGATTGCTGCAATTATACCCAACCGGTTAAGTATTGCAGTATGGAGTCCGGCACTGAATAAAAAAGGAAACTCCCTGGCCGGAGTAAAAGCATTAGAATTATTTACAACCAAAACAGGCATGTCGATATTCTAGAGAAGCTTTTTTTGTGGGTATCACAAAACAAAACAAGTCATATTATTACTCTATGACTTGTTTTCAATACCTTTTGAAGTTGTTTTTACTACTGTTTTTTAAAGAACATTTTCATGGAGATTAAAGTATCTCCAATATAATCTTGTTCAGTAATCGTGTAATATTCTCCTTCCTTTTTAAGCGTTAAAGTATCCGTATTGTCATATATTCTTACCGTTTCTGAGTCTATTCTTTCCCATGTTCCGCTAATAGGCTCAGTTCCAGAATCGTCACTATAGTTGCCCGATAATGTTCCATCTTCCTTCATAATAATGGTGATATTCATACCGAGATCTTCAGGTGTAAAGGTCATACTCATGGCTTCCACTTTGTCGAGAACCCAGGTTCCAACAATAGGATCCACATCATCGTCTTCCTCGCAACTTGTCATCATTAACGACATGCTGATAAGTGCTAAGAAAAGCACCCGGAATAAGTTTTTTGTTAAATTTTTCATGATCTAAAGTTATTTGTTGGTTAAGGAATAATTAATTAATGTTAAAGATAAGCAATTAAATTATATACTTTGTTTGTTGTGCATTATTTTATCGGTGAAAATCAGGCATTAGCTTGTCAAAAAAGGTTCCTGCTATAAATATTTTATTAGTTCGTCAAAATTCACTAACTTGTTTAACCGTAAAACGTTATATAGAGTAAATCATTGAATAAGAAAATGATTAAAAAAGTCCTGATCATATTATCTTTAAGCCTTGCTAGTTTTTCACTTGATGCCCAAAACTGGAATGAGGTATATTATCTTGAAACCGAGGCAGAATATTTTCTCAAGGAGAAGAATTTTGAGAAGGCGATTGAAATGTATGAGAAAATATTGGAAGAAATACCCAATAGTTCGTTTATAAAGTTCCAAATAGGCCATGCTTATTTAAATACAGATGAGCAAAAAGATAAAGCCATTCCTTATTTTGAAGAGGCTTTAAAGGATGCATCTGCCGATTTTGATCCCCGGGATATTAGAGAAACCAGGTCTCCATTAGAAACCTATTTATATCTTG
Organism: Bacteroidales bacterium; assembly: GCA_036351015.1. Taxonomy (GTDB): domain Bacteria; phylum Bacteroidota; class Bacteroidia; order Bacteroidales; family UBA12077; genus UBA12077. The sequence continues at coordinate 48,851 of JAZBOG010000022.1, read as the reverse complement.
GGATTGCTTATCAAAGGGATAATAGATTAGATGATGCAATGAATATGTACGTAAAATATAAAGAAAGTATTTCTGAGGATCATTACAACTACCCATTAGTAAATCAATCTATCAAAAGTTGTAAGAATGCTCAGGAAATGATGGATGATCCTATACGTTTTCGAACCCAGAACCTGGGAAATAAAATTAATGATAATAATCCCAATTTTAATCCTGTTTTTTCCGGAGATGGGAATACAATGGTCTTTACTTCGTATACAAGAAATTATATCGATATTTTTATATCGGAAAAAAATGGTGATCGCTGGAGTTCGCCAAAAAACATTACGAATCAGGTTAGTAAAAAGTATTATTTAAAAACATCCTCGTTATCTTACCAGGGAGATGAGCTTTATTTAGCCTCTGACGATCCCGGGGATAATGATGTTTTTGTAAGTTATAAGGATGGTGGTCAGTGGGTTAATGCCAGAAAATTAGATAAGACCATTAGCCATCGTAAAAGTAATGAAACTCATGCCAGCTTGACTCCCGATGGTAAAACATTATATTTTACAAGCAATCGTGAAGGGGGGTATGGAGGATTGGATATTTACAGCTCTGTTCGGGATGAAAAGGGGAAGTGGAGTGACCCGGTAAACCTTGGACCTGGAATCAATACTTCATTCAATGAGGAAACGCCCTTTGTTTCTCACGACGGCAAATACCTGTTTTTCAGTTCCGAGGGACATAATACCATTGGAGGATATGATATTTTTTATGTTGATTTAACCAATCCTGAAAAAGTTGTGAATATTGGTTATCCTGTTAATACTACTGCCGATGATTTGTTTTTTGTTCCGGGAGAATCGAAGAGTGATGGTTATATGGCAAGGGTTTTTGAAGATTCTCAAGGGAAAAAGGATATTTATCATCTGTCTATTTTGCCTGATATTCATATACAAGGCACCATCATGCATTTAGCTGATAATAAAGTAATTGACGATCAGGTCTTTAATGTTCAAATCCTGGATCACGAAAAAGATGCAGTTGTCCGTTCGGAGGATGTTAATCAGGGAGAATTTAGCTTTAAGGCAGAGCCGGGGAGTTATCAGGTAGTTGTTTCTAATGAAAATTTTAAGCCCTTTAAAAAGGATATTACAATTCCTGATGATTATGACCAGGAGGTTTATACTTTTTCGGCTCAGCTTCAACCTGAAAGTGTTGAGCCGGAGATGCTGGCCGAACAGGTGAAAGATTCTGTTGAAGGGGAAAGTCAAGCCCTCGCCCAAACAAAGGTGGACGAACAGGAAGAGATAAAGGGTGAGGCCAAGGATTCTGTCATTAAACAGGATGAACAGGTTTATCTGGCATCAACTGAACCACTTTCAATAGAAGAGTCAAGGCCGGATAAAATAGTAATTATCCAACCTCAAACGAATAATAACCGGGCAGGGAAGTCTTTTGCAGTCCAGTTAATGGCTTTACATAAACCCGTGGCATTGAATTATTTTAAAGATGTTATGGATATTTCGGTTACCAAATACCCTGACGGCTTTTACCGATATACTGTTGGCATTACCAATAGTTATGAAATGGCCCGGAAACTGCAGGCAAAAATGAATGAACAGGGATATCCTGATACCTTTATCCGGGAGTATCCTTTTTCAGCAAATTACACCATTCAGCTTATGGCACTTATTGTACCGGTTGATTTGAGTTATTTTAAGAATTTGTCGACCGTTTCTGTTACCCGGGGAGCTGATGATTTTTATCGATATACCATTGGGTATTATGGTTCGTATAACGAGGCTGAGGTAACACTTGAAAATCTAAGAAAACAGGGTTATGTAGATGCATTTATAAAAAAAGTTAACCAGGAGTAGTTAGTTTTACCGCAATCAATGTACAGAAGATAAAACAGGTTAGTTTTTATTAATTTTTCTCCAGCAATTCAAAATCTTTTTCGTGTCCGTTTCTTTTGATCGCCTCCCAGTATTTTTGTGAAATTTCACCCACTTTTCCTGTAATAAGATTTTTAACCTTTAGTCGTTTTTGAGATTTCATGTTGGATTCGGTAAGGATATACTCGAAGGGGATTTGAATTATTGATTCAAGATCCTGTCCAACTTCAAATGCCGATTCGTCACCCTCTTCGTAGGAATATGTAATTTTCATATTAAATCCCTGCTGATACTTATCATCCAGAGCTTTGAGCAGATCACTCAGGTGCTTGGTTGAGCAACTGTTAATGTAGGATAAGGAAAGGTTTATCTGAGTGAATGGCGCAGGATGTTCAAGATATTTAAGAATCCAGTTATCGATCGGGTTAAAGAATACAAGTACATTTTCAGGCAATAATCGGCCCGATATTTCAATTAAACCTTTTTCTAAATGCACATAGGGAGTATCAATTTTTTGTTCTATTGTAAGACTCATGAATTTTTTAATTGGATCATTACGTTTATTAATTACGTAATTATTTTTTATTGGTTTCTAATTTAGTGATAAAATTTCGGATTGTAAACAATTGTATTTTACTCTTTTATAATTTTAAACCAGAAAAACGTTCTTTAAGATTTAAAGATTCAAGATATTTGATTGCCTTTCTTATTAAGTCAAAATATAAGGCAAAATATAATAATCCGCATCCCAGCCACATCATGAAAATATTATACCAAATTGTTTCAATTTTTACATGATTAATAATTTTTACAGGGGCATAAAAATGTGCTCTTCCAAAATTTGAAGTAGGATTCATAAATACTGGATCTTTTTTCTGTATTAAAGCATCCCTGGTCTCATAAATTTTATTAATTTCATCACGATTTAATAAAATGTCGGCCAATTTCTTGTTATAATAGTTTTGTTTGAAATCAACAAAACCATCTTTCCCCAATTGTTCAACAAGGCTATTGTAAATACTGTCTTTTCGTTCATTGGCTTTTTCCATTTCATTCAACAGGTTCATTTCAATATAGTAAAGGTATCCATAGGCGTGTTCCATTACATCTTCGTTAAAATCCTGGGAGTTTAGCATTTGGATGTATTCAAACGGGGGAAGGTCTGTTTCTCTGATTAGATTAACCATTTCGTTGGAAATAATTTTTAAATCTCTTACGAAACCCGTGGAGTCCATGCCACTCTCTTTTCTTCGCATACAAAATTCCAGTTTATTCCGTAATCGTGGGATCAAAAAGGAGGTTTTATAATCGTTGTTGCTAATGATCTGTTCATCATCAAAAAAATGTTTTTCAAACGTATTATTTTTAAACTGGTGTACGGTTAATGCTTCGTAAGCCCACCGGGTAGTCATCAGGTTTCCAATCAGCGGCACATATTTTTCGGAGGAGATGCTTTTGTGCAGATCGTCGAAATGAATCATTGCACCTCCAAGAAGGAGCTGTGGAACTAAAATTAATGGGATGAGAATGTAAATCGCAATCACCGAATCCAGGCCAGATGAAATATTTAAACCGATAAGGTTTCCCATACATGCAGCAGAAAAGAGAACCAGCCAGAAGGGGAAAAGCATTCCGTTGATTTCTAGGATCGCATTTCCGATGATCGTATAAAGAAAGGTTTGTACGGCCGATAGCCCAAAAAGAAATACAATTTTAGAGTTGATGTAACTAAACCAGCTTAACCGAAGAAAGGATTCTCGCTCCAGGATTTTCCGGTCTTTAATAATCTCTTCGGCACTTACAGTGAGTCCAAGGAATAATGCAACAACCACCGCCATAAATAAGAATACCGGCAAGTTTTTATTTTCTCCAAAAATATATCCGTTTGGAGAAATATATTTTGTGAAATATCCGAGGATAAGGGCCAGAAGGGGGGCTTCCAGCAGGTTGATAATTAAATATTGTTTGTTGGTTAGTTTGGAAAAAAGATTACGTAAACTAAAAACTTTAAATTGTTTAATAAAGTTCGGGACTTTGAACTCCGAATCGGGCAACCTGATGTCTTCGGGCTTCTGACTTATATTTTTTTCAATATTATCCTGGTATCTGAAATACCAGGTTTCAGGTTTGGTTTTTCGCAGATGGGTTTCTTTACCATATTCATCAATTTCTTTCTCTTCAACGATTTGAAGTATAAGATCCGGATTGATTGTTCCACAGCAGGAACATTCACTTTCAGCAGCATTTACCAGGGAGGTAATTGTTTTAAAATATACCATGGCATCGGTAGGGTTCCCCTGGTAGATGGGGTAACCTCCTTTATCCAGCACCCAAAGTTTATCAAATAACTTAAAAATGTCTGATGACGGTTGATGGATATTAGCGATAACCAGTTTGCCTTTATGGGCCTGCTGTTTAAGCAGGTTCATTACTTTTTCCGAATCCATGGATGAGAGTCCTGAAGTAGGCTCATCGACAAACAACAGGATGGGCTCGCGCATTAGTTCAAGCCCAATGTTTAATCGTTTGCGTTGTCCACCACTGATAAACTTATTCAATGGGTTTCCAACCCGTAAGTCTTTTACCTCATAGAGGTCCAGGTCGAAGAGAACAGTATTTACCTTTTCAATAATTTGATCGATGGTATAATCGCTGAAACATAGCTGGGCATTGTAATATAAATTTTCAAAAACGGTAAGCTCTTCAAAAAGCAGATCATCCTGAGGCACAAATCCTATAATTCCGGTTAATGAGTTGCTCCGGGAGTGCACATTGTGTCCGTTAATTTTGACTTTTCCACGGGTGGGATTTAATTTTCCGCTGAGTAAATTGAGTAGCGTAGATTTACCCACTCCGCTACCTCCCATAATGGCGATCATCTGGCCGGATTGTTCGGAGAAGTTAAATTTTTGAATCCCGTTTTTACTATTTTTAAAATGAAATTCAACCTCTTCGCCGGAAAAAATAATGCGGTTTTTCTCGATCTTATGAATAAAATGAACAGCAATGTCGTAATAATAGATGGATTCAATATTTGGCCCCCGGATAATGGATCCTTTTTTCAGGAAATAGGTCCGCCCATTCACAATTTTTCTCCCGTTAAGATAAAGGTTAAGTTCTCCGAAATACCTGAAAACAAATGATTGAATGGACTTAATATAAAGAACAAGAATTTTGCCATATAAATTTTGCCGGTAGATATGTTTATATTTAGGTTCAGGAGTAGCATTTTTTTTCTTCATGATCCAGGCAAGGTTATCTGACCATTCTTTTATTTGGTTGTCAACAACCAATACATTTTCCGGATCTAACTTCTCTGCATTTCCCTCGAAAATAAACGATTTGAAGTTGTTAAACTCACTATCGGACAAACTAAACGAGCGCCCCACGGTTTTAATAAATTCAAATTCTTCGTCGGTTACGATATGATCTTCATAAACAAATTCAAGCAGTTGAAGAAAAACGATGACCCTTTCGTTTCGGAGCAACCCCTTTTTTATTTGCCGGCAAACATTCGAAATCTGAAAAGAAATTAGCGAATTATTATCTTTTAAATCTTTAACATCATCGGCACTTAATTCACGTTGATAAAATTCATGATAGTTATCGAATAATTTGAGATACTCTGTAATCAGCTCGTTTTTTAAATAGCGGGCCAGGTAATTTTCAACAATCTTACGCCCCTTTGCGCTAACGCCATTTTTATTAACATTAGCCACAATGGCAAAAAGGTGGATTAATGCATTTAGTATTGATTCACTCATGAACTTTATTTTGGAACAAAATTTAAGAAATTATCCCGAAATTGCCATTAGAAGAACTAAAAAACTTCCAAGAACCTGCCAGAAATTATTGAATAAAAAAAGCTCATGAGGTTTGTCCCATGAGCTTTGGCTATTATTAAAACTCTTTTTTAGGCTGTTATTTGTGTTCTTAATTCAATGGTTTGCTCAATAATTTGGTTTAATTGTTTTTGAGTAATTCCTGTTTCGTCAACCGAATCATAAATTTTCTTAATCGGTTTAAGTTGATTAATTAAGTTGTTTATTGTTTCGTGTTTCTCGTGTTTTTTAAGCAGGTCGAGTAACTTTTTCAAAGAAGTTTTTTGGTGTAAAATAATTTTTACTAATTCGGGATTATTATATACTGTTTCTGAAACATTGCATGAAATATACATCGCTTCGATCCAGCTGCCGGTTAAAACTAGCAAGGAAAGATCTTCCTTATTGTTTTTAACCAAATAATCATAGGTATCGTAGAAAGAGTTAGTGATTAAATCAATAAGTTTATCCTTATTGTTAATGTTTGCTTCTACTTTATCGATAAAACTTCGGTCAAATGCACCCGTTATTCCCAGTTCCTTGATTAGGTATTCAGATGCTTCCATATAATTCATCACATCCTGTTTCATCTGGTAAGTACTGGCATAACTAAGATCCGCACTGTAAATGCCTAGATTAAGGGCCTGTTCTTTATCCGTAAAATATTTATCGACATTTTCTTTATTGTTTGTTAAACCAATGATATAGCTGGCCTCAATTTCATTAATCATATTGGTTACTTCAAAGGCAGTAGGTAGCGGATAAACAACTTCGCGAACGGTTTTTTCAATTTCTTCACGTTCAAGTTTGTCTTCTTTAGTATCATCAGAAGTTTTTCCTTCTTTCTCACCTTTACAATTGGACAATGTAAAAATGATCATTCCTGATAATAACCATAAAGAGGCTTTTTTAAAAAATGGTTTTAGTGTTTTCATTTCTGTTGAATTTTAATATGTGTGTTTGCTACTTTTTTAAAATATAAAAAAATGAGTTGAAATTTACATTATTTTCCCTAAAAAATCTCTTTCAAAGTTATAATAATTTTCTGAATCTGAAACCCAGAAGTTCTATTCTCTTTGCAATATAACCAAATAAAATAGTGGAAAAGAAAGTTATAGACCCATAAACAACTGAAACCATGGCTATATCGTTATTGTTGAGTAGTGATTTGGCGACGAAAATCCCGATAATACTGTTTTTTAATCCCACCTCAATACTTATGGTGAAGTTGTTTTTCCCACCAAGTCTTAAATATTTGGCAAACAGATAAACAACAGTCATTGAAACAAAGTTAAGCAATAATGCCCAGGGAATAAGACTAAGATTTTTACTTACATTATTATCTGCTTTATTATCGAAGAAAATAATTCCCATAAAGGCAAATAACAGGATAAGCGGAAGTATTATTTTTAGGGGCTTTTCTGCTTTAATGGCTAATTTAAAATGATAATACCTGATCAACATTCCGATAAAAGTGGGAATAAGTATTGTAACAAAAATATCAAAAATGGTATCGAAAAAAGGTAAATGAATATCGCGTTCAACGCCAATAAATACAATTAATCCCAGGTTAACAATTAAAGGAAGCGTAACTAAAATGATAAGGCTGTTAATTGCTGTTAACGAGATGGATAGAGCCAGGTTTCCGCGAAGAATGTGGGTGATGAGGTTTGTTGCAGAACCTCCGGCACAGGCTGTAATAAGAATAAACCCCACCTTTGTATAAGGATCAAGACTGGTAAAACCAAAAAGCAGGAAGGTTACCAGTGGGAGCAGGATAATCTGGCTAAATATTCCGGCTAAAATAGGTTTTGGATAACGAATAACATTTGTAAAGTCTCGTTGGTCTAAGGATAATCCCATCCCCATCATGATGATGGCTAATGAGGCAGGTAGAACATATGTTGAAAAAAATGCTTCCATCTAATCAACGAAGTTAATTAAGAATTCCTAAATATTAAAATTCTTCATTCCCTTAAAATAAAAAAGGGAGGAATGTCTTATTAGTCCTCCCTTAGTGAATAAACACGAAAAAATTATTTTTGGTAGTTTTTATCTTTAATCGTACATCCAATAGCTTTTGTAAAATCCGGATCTGGTTTTTCTCCTTTTAACAGGGCATTTACTGCATCGTTTAGATATCTTTTTTCCACGGCCGACGCATCTTTGTAGTTATCGTCAATGGTGCCGATATAGGATACCACGAAAGTGTCATTTTCTTTATGTAAAAGGTAAACATGGGGTGTTCTTTTTGCCCCGTACATTTTGTAAACTTCTTGTGTTTTATCGATAAGGTAGGGAAAAGGGAACTTTTTTTCTTTTGCTCTAACCTGCATTTTCTCAAAAGAATCTTCAGGCACCAATGCAGGATCGTTAGGATTTACTGCAATTACCGGATAACCCTGGGGTCTGAATTTTTTATCAAGTTCAATAATCCGGTCCTCGTAAGCTACAGCATAGGGGCAGTGATTGCAGGTAAAAATAACTATGGCTCCTTTTTTAGCGGGAGCATAATCGTAGAGTGATATATTATCGCCATCTACATTTTTCAGGTTAAAGTTTCCGGCCTGGTCTCCCACAACATAGCCCTGGCTAAAAGTTTGTATATAGGCAGCCAGGATAAACGTTGAGATCAAAATTAATTTTTTCATAGTTGCTTATTTTTTTGTTAATGGATTGATTATAATTATTTAGTAAGGATTTGATGTAACGCAGATTCTAATTCTTTATAGGTGAAAGATTGTTCGTAAAATTTCCGGTGATTTTTATGGTAGATTAAGGTTGCAGGGATTGCTCCCGACCAGTCTTTATTCACCCGGTCAATCCAGGCATTACTATCCGGATCGTCCAAAATGATGATGTCCGGTTTGATATTATGTGTTTGGGCAAAACGGTCGATTTTTGACTGAAGGTTTTTTCCAAAATCAAGACTCACTAAAATAATTTTAATTTTTTTATCTTTATATTGTTCATGGAGCTTGTTAAATGAGGGCATTTCCTTAACACAGGGACTGCACCATGTAGCCCAGAAGTTTAAAACATAAGTCGTATCGTTTTGTTTCTCCAGCAAAGGGCTGAATGTTTCAAAATTGTATACCGGGTATTTTTGAGCAAATAAGCTAAAAGAGAAAAGAGTAAAAATAAGAATTAAAAATCCGGATCTTTTGGCTCCCAACATAATTATTTATTTTATGTATATAACACAACACTTTATGAAATGTTTACAGTCTTTATTTTTTCTCTGGGTATACAGAGGAAGAATGCACTAAGAATAAACTATTCGAGTGATTTGCCAGTCTAAGGGATGGCATCAAATTTTTAATTCTAAAGAAACCCTGTTATGAAACCTTTAAAACAACAATTTATCAGATTATTTAGGGCACTTGCTTTTATGTTTTTCATATTCCTTGGTCTTTCTGGTGTTTTAAATGCACAAACGATACCTTCTCCAACAGATCATTTTGGGTTTTATCCGGGTACCGATAAAATGCTATTTGACTATGAACAGTTAATTGCCTATTTGAAAAAGCTTGAAGAAAGTTCAGAGATGGTTAAAATGGAGCAGATTGGATATTCTCCAATGGGTAAACCGATGTATGTTATGTTCATCTCGTCGGCCCGGAATATTAAAAATCTCGATCAACTCAAAATGATTAACAGGGAACTTGCTTTAAATCCCAATTTATCTGTCCAGGAACAAAAGGATTATCTGGATCAGGGCAAAGTATTTTTTCTGTTTACTCTATCGATGCATTCAACAGAGGTAGCGCCATCACAAGCCTTACCCCTTATTTCCTATGAGCTGATTACCACCAATGACCGGACGATCCGGGAGCAACTCCAGGAAGTGGTTTATATGGTTGTTCCCAACCATAATCCCGACGGGATGAATATGGTAGTAAATCATTATAACCAATACAAGGATACTAAATACGACGGTTCATCCATGCCCGGGGTATATCATAAATATGTAGGTCATGACAACAATCGTGATTTTGTGGCCCTGACCCAAACAGATACACGAGCCATATCCCACCTGTTTAGTAAGGAATGGTTTCCCCAGGTGATGGTTGAAAAACACCAGATGGGTTCCAGCGGACCCCGTTATTATGTTGCTCCTCCGCATGATCCGATCGCCGAAAATATTGATGCGGGGATTTGGAACTGGATGAAGATTTTTGGCTCCCGAACGGTTACCCGGATGACCGAAGAGGGATTAAAAGGGGTTACCCATAGTTATCTGTTCGATGACTACTGGCCTGGAGCTACTGAAACATGTATCTGGAAAAATGTTATCGGAATGCTTACCGAAGCGGCCAGTGTTAAGTATGCAACCCCGATCTATATTGAGCCCAATGAACTTCAGGCTTATGGGAAAGGGATGGGCGAATACAAAAAAAGCATAAACATGCCCGATCCGTGGCCGGGTGGCTGGTGGTCGTTAGGTGATCTGATGAAATATGAAATTTCATCGACCCTTGCTTATCTCGAAACCGCGGCCTTGTATAAAGAAGAAATTTTAAGGTTCAGAAATGATCTCTGTAAAAAGGAGGTGGAAAAAGGAAGAACCGAAGCTCCTTATTACTATGTTTTTCCAAAAGAGCAACACGATCAGAGTGAACTGGTTCACCTGGTAAATCTGCTGGATGAACATGGGGTAAAGGTATATGAGTTAAATCAAGAGGTAACTATGGATCACACGATATTTAAAAAAGGTGATCTGATTGTGCCTCTAGCTCAACCTTTTCGTCCATTTATTAAAGAAATGCTCGAATCACAGGTGTTTCCTGTACGCCATTATACACCTGGAGGTGAGATGATTGAGCCTTATGATATTACCTCCTGGTCATTGCCATTGCATAAGGGTGTTAAGGTATTTGAAATTGACCAGCAGCAGGAACTGTTTGAGGATTCTTACCAGCTGGTTCCCATGCCCTATAGCCTGTTTGAACCATCCCCAGGAGATTTTAAGGCGATTCTGCTTACAGCCAATCATAACAACAGCTACAAGGCCGTTTTCGCTGCCTTAAAAGATCACTCTATGGTGGAACAAATTTTAGAGGAGTACAACCAGGATGGAAATTCTGTTCCTCCCGGAAGTTTTATTATTTATTCATCGAAAGGATTTGATAAAGTACTTAACCTGTTAAATTTTACCCCGGTTTATTTGACCCATGATATTCATGTTAAAACAAAAACTGTCAACCTACCGAAAATTGCTCTTGTCGAAAGTTATTTTCATCCCATGGATGCCGGATGGACAAGGTATGTGTTTGACTCCTACAACATCCCTTTTACTCGATTAACTCCTGATGAGTTGAAAAATGCAAATCTCTCAAAAGATTTTGATGTTGTAGTAATTCCTGATGAGGATAAGTCGGTACTGATGCAGGGAAGCTATTCGTCGGATGAAAGGGATTATTTTATGAAATATCCCCCTGAGTTTATGAAAGGTATGGAAAAAGAAGGTTTTGAAAACTTGTTAAAGTTTATTGACGATGGAGGGAAAGTTGTTGCCTGGCGGGATGCTGCAGAACTGTTTTATGGTGTACAAAAAATATCGTCAGTCAATGATAAAAATGAGCAGTTTGAGTTTCCGGTCAAAGATATTTCTGATGATTTGGTGAAAAATGGATTCTCATCGTACGGTTCTTTGCTGAAAATAAATTTACGACCGGAGCATCCGATAACCTTCGGAATGCCTCCACAGACCGGGGTATTTCATCGAAGCAGCCCGGTTTTTGCTACCTGGCAACCTTATTTTGACGTTGATCGGAGGGTGATTGGTACATTTCCCGAAAAGAATATTTTAATGAGTGGTTATGCTGAAAACGAAGAAAAATTAGCCGGAAAATCTTCAATCGTATGGTTAAAGAAAGGAAAAGGGCAGGTGATCCTCTTTAGCTTTAATCCTCAATTCAGGGCATCTACCCCGGCTACTTACAAGTTACTGTTTAATTCACTCCTCCTATAAGTTTTTTATAATCAGTAATTTTTTTTTGAATAACTGCAGGGTTTATCCTTGCAGTTTTTTTTATGATACACTCCGGTCGACTTTTTTCTGGTAATTTTATTCAAACATTTTATAATTATTCCTGTTATACTATCGGGAAAATAAATACCAGACAAATCTAGTTTGTGTTTCTCATAGTATAAAATAACATCTACCAAAAAAGGAGGAATTATGGCTTTTACACTGCAAATAGGCGAAAAAGCACCTGAGTTTAATTTACCTGCTACGGATGGACGTAGATATGGATTATCTGATTTTAAGGAGGATCCCCTGGTCATATTTTTTACCTGCAATCATTGTCCTTATGTGATAGGCTCCGACGAAGTTACCAGGAAAACGGTTGAAAAATATACTCCAAAGGGAGTAAGGTTTATCGGGATTAATTCGAACAGTAAAAATACTTATCCCGAGGATAGTTTTCCGAATATGGTAAAACGCATGGAACAATATAAATTCCCCTGGATTTATCTTTACGACGAATCCCAGGATATTGCCAGGGCTTATGGTGCTTTAAGGACTCCGCATTTTTTTGTTTTTGATAAAAACCGGAAATTGGTTTATACCGGGCGAGCAATTGACAACCCCAAAGATCCTTCAAAAATGACTGTAAATGATTTAGAACGGGCACTGGATGAATATCTGTCAGGAAAAGACATCTCTGTTCCGGTAACCAACCCTATCGGTTGTAATGTAAAATGGGACGGAAAAGATGCTCATTGGATGCCTGCCGATGCATGTGATTTAGTTTAATGACACCCTGGTGCCGCGGGTTTTGTTTTCAGATTTTTTTTGGTTATTTCCATCAATGTATTGATCGATCTTTCCAAGATCGGTCAATGCTTCAATGCTGGTAATCTCATTGGTAGGAATTGAATATACGATCTCAATAAAAAAGTCATTTAAAGTATATAAGTTAAATAGTAAATCCTCTTTTTTTAGTTGTGTTAAATGTTTTCCATCGGTAACAATTGCCAGTCCTTTTTCTGCCAGTGATAAATTGTTAAACTCTTCCAGGGTCATGATGATATTTTTTTCAATAGATATTTGTTTATTTTTAAACAATGAAAGTATAAAATTGTTTTCTCAGAGTCAAAAAGGTTGGCTCCGAAGAAAATGAACGATGTATAGGGGGCTGTGTATATCATGAAACGGCTATTCCTTCCAGGTCTGCAAGGATAAGAGATGCCTCGCTGGCTGAATTTCCACAAACCAGTTTTTCCGGATTAAATCCTGAGCATACAGCAGGTCTTTCGGGTGAATCAAAAATCTTACAGTTCATAGCATTGTCAAGATGTATACAGGGAACACCGGCAGGTTTCCCTTCCGGCATCCCCGGAATAGGAGATGAAATGGACGGATAAATACAACAGGCTCCACAAGCTTTACGGCATTCCATTGTTCTTATTTTTTGGCTGCAATGATACAAATTTTATACCTTTGATTTTATTTTACTTAAAAAATTATGGAGTTCACTACCCCTTTAACTCATGGACGTTTAATTAAGCGATATAAAAGATTTTTGGCTGATGTAAAACTGGATCAGGGTGAAACAGTTACAGCACATTGCACCAATTCCGGATCGATGAAAAGTTGTTTGGAACAAGATGCAGAAGTATATTTATCGCCGGTGAATAATCCAAATAGAAAAACCAGGTTTACCTGGGAAATGATAAAGATTAATGGCCGTTGGGTTGGGATTAATACCAATAATCCTAATCAGATCGCTTTTGAGGCGATAAGTGAGGGGCAGATCGAACAGTTAAAAGGGTATACCGATGTTAAGCGCGAAGTAAAATTCGGCGACAGCCGTTTTGATGTTATGGCTCAAAATAGTGTTGAAACCTGTTTTATTGAAGTAAAAAATGTAACCTTAAAAGAAGGGGATTATGCATTATTTCCAGATGCGGTAACAACCCGGGGCAAAAAACATCTGGAAACATTGATGAAAGTTAAGAAGGAAGGTATGCGAGCGGTTATGCTTTATATTATTCAACGAATGGATGTGGAGATATTTGCTCCGGCAAAAAATATTGACCCCGGTTACGCCAGAACTTTGAAAAAAGCCTATGAAAGTGGCGTTGAAATAATTCCATTACAGGTAAAGGTAACTCCTCAAAATATTGAAATAGAAAAAGAGCTGCCTTTTGAGATTTAAGTTTAACAGGGATAGGACAAGAAAAGTAAATATTTTTTGGTTGAGGTTGGGGAGGATTGTTCCAGGATAATATTTTTGCAAAAAATTCTTTCAATCGAGGGACGTGTTAAAAAAATCCTTTAATGCAAAGCATTAAAGGATTTTTGCTGAGGTCGGTGGCGGATTCGAACCGCCGTACGTGGTTTTGCAGACCAGTGCCTAGCCACTCGGCCAACCGACCAATTATCGGATTGCAAAAATAGAAAAAAATTCCAGAATACTCAAAAAACTCTTCATTTTATTTCTTAGCGGCTTAGTGTAACACTTACCCGTTCCATCTTGCCCCCCATGGGCGGATTCATCTTGGATACCTTAACCGTAGCTTTTTTGATGGTATGAAAGTGGTGATATAGTGCATCTAATATGCGGCCAGCAATGTGTTCCAATAAATGCGATTTGGATTGCATCTGTTCTTTCACCAGGTTATAGGCAACCTGGTAATTCAGGGCATCTTTTAAATCATCAGATTTGGAGGGAACCTGCATATCGGTTTCAATGGTTAGATCAACCAAAAACCGGTTCCCTACAATTTGTTCTTCCTTAAAATGCCCGTGATAGGCATAAAATTCCATGTTTTCTATTTGTATCAATCCCATGGGATAAAGCTTTTAATTGTGGTTCAAATTTAAATCTATAAATTGGGTTTTACATATTTTTAGAACATTTTATGCAGCATTGAATAAAAACATTTACTTTTGTAAGATTCTGAGTACAGATAATTAACGACCGAAATAAAATTAATTGTTCATGAGCACTGAAATCAAAGAAACCGAAGGACGCAAATCATTAAACTTTATTGAAAGTATTATTGAAGAGGATCTAAAGAATAATAAGAATAATGGAGAAGTCTATACCCGTTTTCCTCCCGAACCTAACGGCTATTTGCATATCGGACATGCCAAATCAATTTGTTTGAATTTCGGTCTTGCCCAGAAATATAATGGTAAAACAAACCTTCGATTCGACGATACCAATCCTGAAAAAGAAGAGGTAGAATATGTTGATTCCATCAAGGAAGATGTGCGCTGGTTGGGGTTTGAATGGGAAGGTGAAGCGCGTTTTGCTTCCGACTATTTTGATCAGCTCTACGAATGGGCTGTAAAGTTAATCGAACAGGGAGATGCTTATGTGGATGATCAAACACCCGAAATAATTAGTGAACAGCGAGGTACTCCAACAAAACCAGGGATTGAAAGTCCATTCCGGAATCGTTCAGCCAAAGAGAATATGGATCTTTTTATCCGGATGAAAAATGGGGAGTTTAAAAGCGGCGAAAGGGTATTACGTGCAAAAATTGATATGGCATCGCCCAATATGCATATGCGCGACCCAATAATGTATCGGATTTTACATAAAGAACATCACCGAACAGGAGATCAGTGGTGTATTTACCCGATGTATGATTTTGCTCACGGGCAGTCGGATTATATCGAGGGCATAACTCACTCTGTTTGTACCCTGGAATTTGAAGTTCACCGACCGTTGTATGATTGGTTTTTGGATCATTTATATACCGAAGGAACCATAAGGCCACGCCAGATTGAATTTGCACGGCTCAACCTCAGTTACACCATTATGAGTAAGAGAAAGTTACTCGAGCTGGTGCAGAAAGAGATTGTTAGCGGATGGGACGATCCACGAATGCCAACCATTTCAGGTTTACGAAGAAGAGGCTTTACCCCTGAGTCTATTCGAAAATTTGCTGACATTATTGGAGTGGCCAAACGGGATAATGTAATTGATGTTGCTTTACTTGAACATAGTTTACGTGATGACCTGAATAAAAAAGCACCCCGTGTAATGGCTGTTTTAAACCCGTTAAAAATTGTACTTACCAATTACCCCGAAGATCAGGAGGAGTTTGTTTCTATTGACAACAATCCTGAAGATGAATCGATGGGAACCCGTGAAATGCCTTTTTCGCGTGAAATTTATATTGAGCAGGATGATTTTATGGAAGATGCCCCCAGAAAATTCTTCCGTCTCGCTCCCGGGAAAGAAGTGCGATTAAAAGCAGCTTATATTATTCAATGCGAAGAGGTGATTAAAGATGCAGCAGGGAATATTACCGAACTGCGTTGTACATATGATCCTGATTCGAAGAGTGGAAGCGGTACAGAGGCCAGTAAACGAAAGGTAAAAGGAACACTGCATTGGGTTTCCGCAAAACATGCTTTATCAGCTGAAGTGAGATTATATGATCGTTTATTTAATGATCCTGATCCGTCGGGACATAAGGATAGAGATTTTAAAGAATTTATAAATCCTGAATCCTTAAATATCTTAACCCAATGTAAAGTTGAACCCGGGTTAAAAGATGCAAAACCGGAATCAAAATTTCAGTTTCAACGATTAGGCTATTTTTGTGTGGATAAAAAAGATTCCCGACCGGAGAAACTGGTTTTTAACCGCACGGTTCCCTTAAAAGATTCCTGGAGCAAAAAGAATAAGTAAAATTGGCAACAACCAACGGGTTGTCCCGTTGGTTATTATTAATCAGCTGTTCTGGTTTACAGGGGTGTGAGTTGGTTTTTCTTTTATCCAAAGACTTTTTCCAAAATATCTGTTACACGGGCGACAGGATCTTTCCGGATTTGCCTTTCTTCTTCAGCAATTTTAATAAAAAGGCCATCCAGGGCTTTCCGGGTAAGATAGTCTTCCAGATTAACAGTAACCGGTTGGTATCCTCCAATCTGGCCAACCATTGAATGGGCAAATTTATTCCAAGCCCCGGTTAAATTATTCCATGTTTCGGCTGTGGATAAATTCCCCAGAAGTTTTTTGTTTACCGATGCTTTAATTTTGGGTTGATACAACTGGTATAACTGCTGATAAGTAGTTTTTCGTAAGTAGTGGGTTGCCGCAGTATCGGCTCCCTTTAAAATACCCAGAGCGTCGGCGATAGACATGGAGGTAATACTTTGTTTAAAAATGGGTGCTGCTTCTTTGGATGCATCTTCGGCTGCCCGGTTAATGCCTAAGATTACCTTATCCACCAATTGTTCTCCCCCGGGAATTTTATTTACATTTTCAAGGATCACGTTGGCTTCCCGGGGTAAAAGGATTTTTACCACTTCATCCTTATAGTACCCGTTTATTTTCGAAAGTTGATGTGTAGCAGTATCCGTACCAACACGCAAAGCTTCTTTTAGTCCTTTAGCAATATCAGATTTTGTTAGTGTGGCAGTACTTTCGGGGGTTGTGATTGTTCCGGCGATCTGTTCCAGCTCGGCACAGGATACCCACGTAATAACCAGCAGAAATAAAACTGTTTTTTTCATCGTTTATGAGATTGATTAATAGTTTGGGTTATTGGCTTTTTAATAAATCGTTAATGACCACCGATGCACAAAAACATCCATAGATCGGCGGCATATACGAAATGGTACCTACGGTAGATTTTTTATTTTCTCCCGGCTCATCTACCACAACAGCATTTTCATCGGCTTTCTCTTCTGAAAAAACCACTTTAAATCCTTTTGAGATACCCAATTTACGTAATCTTTTTCGAAGCAAAAAACCTAACCGGCAATTATACGATTTGGAGATATCCCTGATGGTGATTTTTGTAGGATCCATTCTTCCTCCAGAGCCAAGTGAGCTTACGATTTTTAATCCTTTATTCCGGGCATGGTAAATCAGAAAAACTTTTGGAGATAAGGTGTCGATCGCATCCACCACGTAATCATAAGTTTTATCCAGGATCTCAATCATCCGGTCATCCCTGATGAATTCCTGGATGATATGAAGTTTTAGTTCCGGGTTGATATCCCGCAATCGTTGACCCACAACCTGGGCTTTTGGCTCATACATGGTACTTTCCAAAGCAGCCAGTTGCCGGTTTTTGTTTGATGGGTGAAGGGTATCACCATCAACAATGGTTAATTCTCCAATTCCGGCACGGCATAAGTTTTCTGCTGCGTAGGCTCCTACGCCGCCTAACCCTACGATAAGAATATGGGCACTTTTTAATTTTAAGGTGCTCTCTTTGCCTAAGAGCAACTCTGTACGTTCCTGCCAGTTTTCGGTATGCATTATTCTGTTTTAATTTGTTACAAATTTATTATTTCTGTTGATTTCTTTGATCATTGGATGGGTTTATTGCATTTTTTTATTGTTTGTGCTGCCAGCTTTAGCCAATTGTCATCAGCTTTAGCAGAAGAAAAAAGAATCGTTACAAAACAAAGGTTTTAGCCGATTTTTTAATTTTCCACACATGGGCTAATGCCCGAAGGGCGATTTGCCTCCGATCCGTTGACTAAAGTCAACGGGAGCCAGGGATTTCATCATTCCCATGCCAACTGATTTTGGCATAGCTGTCTAAGTATTCAACGGTAACTTTCGGTTCAGGTAATTTAATTCAATAGTGAATGACAGGAGTTTTTATAAATTAGCAGTTTGAGGTCTTTTTTAAAAACTCCTGTAAATTAGAAATAAGTTTCATTTTGAGCGCTTGTATACCAACATCCCACTTATCAGCTGCAACCTGGTAAAGTTCTTTTATTGAAATGTCAAAATCGTCGGTTTCAAGAAAAATCTTATTCTTGGGTAAATGCTTAAAATACTGATTTATTCTTGAGGTTCCATTTTTAATATGATGACCTACAGACAGGTAAAAACCGTGTTCAATGAGGTCCATAGCCAGCTGCCGGCTTCCGGTAAAGTTGTGGATTACCCAATGGGATTTGGCATCTGTATCTTTCTTTAGTTTTAAGATTTCATTATGTGCTTTTACCGAATGGATCACCAGGGGGAGTTGATATTTTTCAGATATTTCAATATGTTTTTGAAAAACAGAGAGTTGTGTTTTCCAGTCACCCCCTTTTAACTTATCCAGACCGGTTTCTCCTATGGCAACAATTTTTTTGTTAAGGATAAGATCTTCGAGTTTCTTTTCGATCAGATTTAGGGTCAGCAGATCGGCATGCCAGGGGTGAAGCCCGGCCGTATAAAAAATCTTATTACCGGGTTTAAGGGTAAGATGATCCTGCAAAAACAGACTTTGAATGACCATTTCATCATCTGCAGGGACTTGTTGGTGGGCATGAAAATTTAAATAAAAATCTTTTGGAAGATTCATTATTTAATGTTATATATACTTTTTATGTTATATCCCAACTATTTTTTAATCTGATCAATCCCTGCCTGAATTCTTTTCAGGGTTTCTTCTTTTCCAATAAGCTCTGCAATTTCAAAAACACCCGGACCTATCCCAGCACCTACCAGGGTTAATCGTAAGGGATTCATGATTTGTCCCATGCCGATCTCTTTGGCTTCGATGAGATCCTGAACTTCTTTATTCATTGAATCGTGGTTAAAGTCCTCCAGGGCTTCAAAACGTTCTTTTAACTCAGCCAATAGATCGGGAGTATGTTCTTTCCATCGTTTTTTGACCACTTTCGGATCATAGGTTTTGGGGGACTGGAAAAAGAACCAGGATTGTTCCCAGAAATCTGAAACAAAGTGTGCACGCTCCTTAATCAGGTTAACGATTTTAATTACGTAGGTATCCTCAACGGTAATTCCTTTGGCTTTTAGTTCTTTTTGGTACTGGCGGGCCAGTTTTTCATCAGATCTAGCCACCAGGTATTTGTGGTTAAACCATTTGGCTTTCTCAGGATCAAAGCGGGCACCGCCTTTTTGTACTTTCTGAATATCAAATGCATTGATTAATTCATGCATGGAAAAAATTTCTTTTTCAGTTCCGGGATTCCATCCCAGCAGGGCGAGCATGTTGACAAATGCTTCGGAAAAGTAGCCATCTTCACGGTAGCCTTTGGAGACCTCTCCTGTTTTAGGATCGGTCCATTCGAGGGGAAATACAGGGAATCCCAGGGCATCTCCGTCGCGTTTACTAAGTTTTCCTTTTCCGTTGGGTTTAAGTAACAAGGGTAAGTGGGCAAATTCGGGCATCGAATCCTCCCATCCAAAAGCCCGGTAAAGCATTACGTGGAGGGGCAGCGAAGGCAGCCATTCTTCTCCCCGAATAACATGAGTGATTTTCATCAGGTGGTCGTCGATAACATTGGCCAGGTGATAGGTGGGCATTCCGTCGGATTTAAACAGGACTTTATCATCCAGCTGGTTGGTGTTCACTTTTACCGTTCCACGAATCATATCTTCAACAATAACTTCTTCATTTTCGGGCATCCGAAACCGGATGACAAAAGGTTCTCCGGATTGAATTCTTGCTTCGGTTTCTTCATCACTCAGGGTAAATGAGTTTTTCATGCTGCCTCGGGTAAGCGCATTATATTGTTGAATACTGTTTTTTTCATTTTTTAGTCTCTCCCGCATGGCTTCAAGCTCCTCTGCAGTATCAAATGCGTAGTATGCATTGCCGGTTTCCACAAATTTTTCAGCAATTTCTTTATAGATTTCCTTACGGTCTGATTGCCGGTAGGGGCCATAAGCTCCTCCTTCTTCAACGCCTTCGTCTATCTGGATTCCACACCATCTTAATGATTCAATGATGTAATCTTCTGCTCCTTCAACATAGCGGGTTTGATCGGTATCTTCGATGCGTAAAATAAAACTCCCATGATGTTTTTTGGCAAAAAGATAATTGAACAAAGCGGTTCTTACACCTCCCATATGGAGAGGACCGGTTGGGCTCGGTGCAAATCTCACACGTACTTTTCGTTGATTCATAGTAAAATATTTAGCTTTTTTGGATATTCGATATTTTTTTAACAAAAATAAAGTATTCCTAAGTCTTTACATAATGCAAGTTAAAGATATTTTATTATTTGGCTTTGATGTTGTATAACAAAATCTGTGATGATGATAAATTTGTAATCTTTTTATATATTCGAGCCCAAAATTGATTCTAAAAAGAAAACACAGATTATTATGAAAAATATACTAATTACGGGAGCATCGGGACAAATTGGTTCTGATCTTACGGTTGAATTGAGAAAGTTATTTGGCAAAGATCATGTGATTGCTTCGGATATTAAACCGGGTACGGGCGAGATTATGCAGGGTGGCCCCTTTGAGACGGTGGATGTAATGGATAAAAAAAGAATTACAGAAGTGATTGATAGGTATCAGATCACAGAGGTTTATCATCTGGCTGCTATCCTTTCAGGGAATGCGGAGAAGAATCCAAAATGGGCCTGGGATATTAATATGACCAGTTTATTTAATGTTTTGGATATTGCCAAAGAGAAAGAGATAAAGAAGGTATTCTGGCCCAGTTCCATGGGGGCTTTCGGCCCTACCACCCCGGCTATGGATACCCCCCAGTTAACCATTATGGAACCCTCCACTGTTTATGGCATCAGCAAATTAGCCGGCGAACGATGGTGTGAATATTATTATCAGAAATATGGCCTGGATGTAAGAAGTTTACGTTATCCGGGATTAATCAGCTGGAATACCGAAGCAGGAGGAGGTACCACGGATTATGCCGTAGAAATTTTTTATGATGCCATCAGATGCGGTAAATATGAATGCTTCCTTTCTGAAGACATGGCTTTACCCATGATGTATATGGATGATGCCGTTAAAGCAACCATTCAGCTGATGGAAACTGAGTCAGAAAATGTTAAGGTACGTTCAAGTTACAACCTGGGAGGAATTAGTTTCACCCCTAAAGAGCTTACCGAGGAGATCCGGAAATATATTCCTGAATTAGAGGTTACCTATAATCCCGACTTCCGGCAGGAAATTGCCGAATCGTGGCCACGAAGTATTAGTGACGAAGCAGCACAAAAAGATTGGGGATGGAAGCATGAATTTGACCTGGAAAAAATGACCAGGGTGATGATTGAAAATATCCGGAAAAAACTGAAAGGATAAAACAAGAATCTTTATATTAAAAAACCCCGGCTGAGGCCGGGGTTTTTGCTATGATAAAATCACAGACTTTTTGTTGTAAATATTGGAAATATAAACTACAAAATTTTATCCGCATTTGGAATGTCCGCAGTCCTGGCAAATCAAACACCCTTCTTGATATACGAGTGTTTCTGATCCGCATTCAGTACATTTGGTTCCTGCTTTTGGTTTTGTTCCGTTCGGGATGTATCGTTTTAAGGCTCTTTCGACACCATTCTTCCAGGTGTTGATGGTTTCACTGTCTAACCGTAACGAAGCAACCAGCCCAACCACATCAGGGATCGGCATTCCATGACGTAATACCCCCGAGATTAATTTGGCATAATTCCAGAACTCTTTATTAAACATGTGCGATAAACCTCCCAGAGTGTTTTCGTATCCGTATTTATCGATGTACTGAAAGTCGTAGCGGCTGTTTCCTGATTTATCTTTGACCTTAATAATTTTTCCCCGTTTGATAGATTTTGGAATAGGGAATATCTCTTCGTCGGCCAGACCGGTAAAAATTTCGTAGGGGCGGTCATCTTTTATCCCTACAAAGGCAATCCACCGTTCGTCGTTATTGTTAAAACGGATAATTTCGGCGTCGAGCACTTTGGGACGTTTGTTCGATGTTTCCAGTTCAGTGCCATTGTTTTTCTTCTCTTTTTTGTTTGAAACCAAAACCCCGGATCGCGAACCTTCGCGATAAACGGTAACGCCTTTACAGCCACTTTCCCAGGCGGTAATATACAGTTGTCCTACCAGTTCTTCAGTAGCTTCTTCGGGGAGGTTGATGGTTACACTGATGGAATGATCAACCCACTTTTGTATTCTTCCCTGCATCTTTACCTTGCTCACCCAATCCACATCGTTGGCAGTTGCTTTGAAGTAAGGAGTTTGTTCAATGATTCCTTCGATTTCGTCGTCGGATAAGGTTTTGACTTCCTCCGGATCGAATCCGTTGATCTTTAACCAGTCCACAAACTTGTGATGGAATACATTGTATTCTTCCCAGGAGTCACCTACTTCGTCCACAAAGCTAACCTGGGTATCGGGGTCGTTCGGATTGACTTTTCGTCTTCGTTTATAAACCGGCCTGAACACGGGTTCAATCCCCGAGGTGGTTTGGGTCATCAGGCTGGTTGTTCCGGTGGGAGCAATGGTTAACAGGGCAATATTTCTACGTCCATATTGTACCATATCCGCATATAATTGTTCATCCTGCTCCTTTAGTCGTAAGATGAAGGGGTTTTCCTTTTCTTTTTGGGCGTCAAAAATTTCAAAAGGACCACGTTCCTTGGCCATGTCCACTGATGAACGGTAGGCAGACAGGGCGATGGTTTTATGGATCTCTTCTGAGAAATCAACGGCATTTTCGCTTCCGTAACGTAATCCCAGGGCAGCCAGCATATCACCTTCGGCGGTTATTCCAACCCCTGTTCGTCTGCCTTCGAGGGCTTTACGGCGTATATTTCGCCAGAGTTTGTCTTCTACTCTTTTGATTTCATAATCTTCCGGGTCGGTTTCTATTTTATGAAGGATGGCATCAATTTTTTCGATTTCCAGATCAATGATATCATCCATGATTCGTTGTGCATAGGCAACGTGTTCTTTAAACAGTTCGAAGTTGAATTTTGCCTTTTCGGTAAAAGGATCTTCAACATAACTGAATAAATTTATCGCTAACAGCCTGCAGCTGTCATACGGGCACAAAGGAATTTCTCCACAGGGATTGGTAGACACTGTTCGGTATCCCAGGTCGGCATAGCTGTCGGCAACGGATTCGTTGATTACGGTGTCCCAGAATAATATTCCCGGTTCGGCAGATTTCCAGGCATTATGCACAATTTTTTCCCATAGCTTTTGTGCATCAATGGTTTGCTTAAATGTTGGGTTGTCGGAATGGATAGGGTATTGTTGCAGGTAGGGTTTGTTTTCCACGACTGATTTCATAAATTCATGATCGATACGTACCGAAACATTGGCTCCGGTTACTTTGCCGGTTTCCAGTTTGGCATCGATGAATTTTTCCGCATCGGGGTGTTTGCTTGAGATGCTTAACATAAGAGCACCCCGCCGACCATCCTGGGCTACCTCACGGGTCGAGTTGGAATATCGTTCCATAAAAGGGACCACTCCGGTTGAGGTAAGTGCGCTATTGAGCACCGGACTCCCCTGTGGTCGAATATGTGAAAGATCATGGCCTACACCGCCCCTTCTTTTCATTAATTGTACCTGTTCCTGGTCGATTTTCATGATTCCCCCGTAAGAATCGGCAGGATTATCATGGCCAATAACAAAACAATTGGACAGGGAAGCAATCTGGTATTTGTTGCCGATCCCCGACATAGGCCCTCCCTGTGGGATAATGTATTTAAAATCTTTTAATAGTTCATAGATTTTTTCTTCGTTCATCGGGTTTGGATAGCGCTTCTCGATTCTTGCAATTTCCTTTGCCAGTCGATGGTGCATCTCGTCGGGATTCTTTTCGAATAGATTGCCGAACGAATCTTTCAGCGCGTATTTATTAGCCCAAACTCTCGCTGCCAGGTCATCCCCCTTAAAATACTCTTTTGAACTTTTTAAAGCCTCGTCAAAAGTATAGGTTTTTAGTTTTGTTTTCTCCTGCGAAGCTTCGCGTATTTTTCCGTCAGTTGCCATTCCTTTTACATACATTTTAAGCAAGTTTTTATAATGAGTTTATGTTTTTTTTGATTATGTTGTATAACACTTTAAGAAAAGGTAATGCTAAATTAGTCATACTAAATTCTTCGTACAAGAGGTTAACATTTGTATTTTTCAACATTTCTTCAGAGTTATTAACGTCGCCTTTTAAATCGCTGAAATCCTTGCTATTAATGATTTTTAGCGTCATAGCAAAAAAGAATCAGATATGGAAATATTGTTTGTTTTTTATTTGCACAACGATTGTTAATAACCATTTCATCGTTCGGTTTTATTAAGGATTAAGATGACCAATTATTTTTTAACACGGGTGTTAATGGATTTAATCTGGTTGTTAAATTGCTGATATATATATGTTTAGTAAAGCCTGCAAAAAAAACAAAAAAAGAGGAAGCCCAAAGCTTCCTCTTTTAATCAATAGAAAATATTTAGGGATGTTTATTCAGCTCCTTCTTCATAGGGTCCTTCAACCAGCTCGAACTGGGGAGGATTGCTGCCCGAGGCTGCCTGGGTACAGCGGTAGTTAACCGTTGGGTAGCTTCTGGAATAATCATTATTGTAAGTTTCATAAGTTACAAAATAATGAACATCGATACCGCTTACCTGGGGAACTGCGTCAGGAAATTTATTTTGAAGCAGAACCACAATCCCTTGTTGAACTCTTTCATCAATGAGATCCTTTGCTTCCTGTTCGGATAAGCTTTCAAAGGTTTCTGGTTCATAGGATAAACGTTGTGAAATTCGTTTATCGAAATTTGAATAATATGAACCAGCTCCGTAATAGTATTCAGCTGTTCCGTATGAATCGATAAAGTCAGGACTTATATTTGTTTTTACATAATCAACAATCATTTGGTAATCGGATCCTGACATGGTAAATCGAACGGTTGGATCAAAAACCCATTTTTCTCCGTTATGGATAAATTGTTGAGTGGTTTGATCAATATAGTTGTAAAGCGACATCCATTCACCGTTGGTGTATGTATACTGATCGGCCAGGGTTAAGGTTCCTTCAATTCCTGTATAGTAGTCGTAAACGAGGATTTTGGTAATTCCCTCACCAGCGGCAGGATACATTGCTTTTAATAAGTTGGGCAGGTAGTCCCGTGGGTTTTCATCGCTGGAGAAGCTATCGTAATCCCCGGGGGCTCCCATGGCTTCATAATCCTTGCTGCTCAGATGATAAACATCCTCAACCATTTCCCAGGATGTACCATTATATTCATACACATCATATTTTGTGTAAGGTGTTTTTTCATTGGTTACCTCATAGCTAGGCACATCAACTTTTACGGTTACATCATCAATCTGCATGGTGGTGGTTATATCACCATCTCCACCGGTATATTTAAAGGCAATATAAATATTCCCTCCGGTATAAGCATCCAGGTTAATATCGCCGGAACTAAGCCAGGAACTGGCATATCCGCCTGAGTTTCCTGTGGATAAGGTCGGATTCAGATTAACCCATGTAGCTGCATTTGGATCACCGGAACCCAGGTAATCGGTAGAGATGAAAACTTCCAATGGATCTCCATTGTTATATCCGTCTTTGCTTTTAAAGCTGAATAGTGCTGAGGAATAGTCCGTCAGGTCAATTGCAGATGTAATCAGCCAGCTAATGTTGGAAGGTTCTTCTGAACCATAGGCACTCATTTGTACATATAAATTTTCATCATACTCTCTGCCTTCCCAGGTTTCTGTGCCGACCTCATCATAAACCATCCAGTTATCTATTGTAACAGGTTCATAAGGGATTACGGCTTCAAAATCTTCCTCAAAGTAAACCGAATAGTTGCTTTCAACAATAATAGGATCTACATCACTATACCTGTATTTGACCATATAGATATCATTTTCAACAGCATCGGTAATACTATCCTTCAGAATATCCGGAATATAAAAATCAGGATTATATTCAGGATAAAAATATTCTGCAGCACCTACATATTCATTTACTAAATGATAATAATCTGATGTAAATTCAATTACCTCAGCATTTGCATAGGTAGCCAGTTCGGCAGGTAAATCTGCGATATAATTGAAGGTAACATTTGCTGACGAATTCTTGTTATAAGCAGGAAAAAGATCCGGCAAAAGATGTGGAATATAGTCTGAACCCGGGTACTCGTCATTAAAAGCCTCAAATTCGGTAATATACTCAGCCCAGGTAGAGTCATCTTCGTTTGTTGCTTCTTCAAGGGCTAATTCTGTTAGTGTTTCGTAATCATTTGAAGTAAGCGTGTATTCAACAGACCCGTTATAGGGTTCCTGTAAATCGTCAAGCTGTTCGTAGATTTCCTCATTTGGCTCACAAGCGGAAAAAACTACCATCAGCAGGGTTAGTATAGTTACTATTTTTTTCATAATAAACATTTTATTTGTAAATTTTTAAAAATTAACTTTTAAACTCAGCGACATGGTGCGTCCAAAACCGTAGTAAACAAGAGCAGTAGCAGCATCATGGTTTGCTCCATCACGTGCATCAGGAATATATTCTGTATCCAATAAGTTGTTTACATTTCCAATTAAGGATGCATCCAGATTGCCAATCTTAAAGTTATATCGTGCATTAATATCAATTAAACTGTAACTTGGCATTTGCCATGAATCAACACTCTCAGTTCTTGTGGTGATGTCAAAATCGGCAAAAAGGTTGTCATAATAGTTATAATCCACGCCTAATTTTAATTTGGGTAATACCTCATAGTTGATGCCCAGGGCAGCAGTAGTTTGTGCCGAGTTCCCCACGTGAACATCCTGCAAATCAATGGTGATCGTTTCTACGGAATTATCTTCTAAAATAATGTTTGCATTAACGTCGGCATTCCATCTCCAGTCGCCGATAGAAAGCATTCCTTTGATATCAAGCTTGTCCATAGGTCTGTAGTTGGTGGTAAACTCTATTCCCATATGGGTTGCATCAAGTCCTTCGAGGTTGGCAACAATATTGTTTCCTAAACCACGGGTAAGAGCTTTATCCATCCAAACGGTACGGTAAAGGGTTAAGTCGGCATTTAACTTGCTTGAACGGAAACCGTATCCTAACTCTGTAGAAACCACGCGTTCGTGTTTTACATTTTCGTTAAAGTCATTGGTTCTGTTCAGAAATACAAATTCGAAGTAGGGAGCACGGGTAAAATAACCACCATTGACAAATACATTGTGGTATTGATTGATATTGTAGTTGGCACCACCTTTAAGAGACCAGTCCAGGAAGCTCTGCCAGTCACTTTCCTGGTTTTCAGGAAGCTGGAAAAGATCCGTTCTGTGGTATAGCTGGTTAGATAATGAACCGGAAACAAAAGCAGAATATTGATCGGTAGTGTATTCTCCTTGCAGGAATAATCCGATCCACGCCAGGTCACTATAATAGTAGTAGTTGATATAATCTCCTTTATGAAGCGGTTTGTTGGGATCCCGGTTTAAATCATCATCGTTGAGATAATACTCTCCACCTAACAAATCGTCAATCTGATAAGCGTGATATCCTCTGTACCAACGTCCGTCGAGACCTCCGGTAACTTCAACACCATAGAGTTCGGTAGTTAAAGTTGAAAGAATTCCATACCAATCGTGCTCATTAATTCCATTGGCAATAATCACCTCTGAGCCATTCACTGAAGCAGCATTTAATTCTTCGGCAGCATCCCAGTCAATCAGTCCTGTAGGAGTCATCAGGGTATTATCATAGGGTAACCCTGTGTTGTAATTTTTTGCTACCAGGTTTGAATTTCCATGAGTTCTTCGTCCGCCACCTTTTGCAATTGAAGCATAAAGTGCTGTTGAAAGATTTGTTTTGTCATTCACTGTCCAGTAGTGGTTTAACGAAATCTGAGGTTTGTGGTAATAGTTGTACGAATATGCTGTTGCGTAAATTTCTCCGTTTCGGATACCGTAATCGGAGTTGAATTTAATGCCATCGGGATGGTCTCTGTATTCCTGGATCCGGTGCATTAAATTTCGCTGATTGTGCCATTGAGGGGCTCCAAAAGCAGTAAATGATAAATGATGATTGTCATTTACTCTTTTTGAAACATTTAAGAAATAGGACCAGCCTTCAAAGTTAGTTCCTTTTACGTAGCCATCACCATACGTTTGTGATCCTGAAGCAGTAACAGCCCATCCATTATCTAATAGCCCGGTTGAAACGGTAAATGATTTTTTATTGTATCCATCGTTCCCGATTCCGTAGTAAATACTTCCTCCGGATTCGACATCTGTTGTTTTGGTAATGATGTTGATGGTTCCTCCAACAGAAGAAATGGCCAGTTTTGAAGCTCCCAGTCCTCGCTGAACCTGCATGGTTTGGGTCACGTCAGCCAGGCCGGCCCAGTTAGACCAGTATACTTTACCGTTTTCCTGTCCGTTTACAGGAACTCCATTGATTAAAACACCAATGTTATTTGAATCAAAACCTCTTAAATAGATTCTACTATCGCCATATCCCCCCCCTTGTTTAGTTGCATAAACACTAGGGGTAGATTTTAAAATTTCGGGATATTCCTGGGTTCCCAGCTTTTCCTGGATAATATCCGGCTTAATGGTAGAAATAGCCACAGGAGTTTCGCGGTCCTTGGCAAAAGAAGATACCACCCGAACTTCCTCAAGACCAATAGCATCAGCCTGTAAAGCAATTTTACCCAGATCGATATCCTGACCCGCAGTAATCGTTAATAAGGATTCTTCTTCGATATATCCCACATACGAAAAAATAAGTTTTTGTTCGCCCGAGGGTACCGAAATCGAAAAGCTTCCGTCAAGTGCAGTAGCGGTACCAATAGTGGTGCCGTCAACAACAACCGATGCACCAATTAACGGCTCATTGGTACTGGCATCAATTAAGACACCTTTTACTTTCGTTTGGCTGAATGATGCAAAAGAGAGAAACATCAAAGCCACGATCAGAATTTTAGTTTTCAAAATTTTCATCATAGAATTGTTTTAAGGTTTGGGTTTAATTTTTAAAGTTAAAACAAGAATACAAAAGTAGATTTTCTTGGAATATCAAAGGTAGGTAAAATATTAATTTATTATTAAATCATCCTAAAAGAACATATTAACAGATTAACAGGTTTTTAATTCTTGTAGAAGAGTTATTTTAACGGGTTTTTAGCGTTTTATACCCTGGAGATGTTAATAAATGTTAATAATTTTTTAATAATATCCATATCCATAGCCATAACTATATTCATAATTCCTGGTTTTGAGGTTAATATCATTTACCACCAGGCTGATATCTTTGATTTTTTTGGTGTTCAGATTATTTAATAAATTTGAAAGGATGCGTTTTTTTGTATAGTTATGCCTGATAATGAACAGGTTAATGTCCGAGTAATTTTCCAGCATAAGTGCATCGGCTACAATTCCAATGGGTGGAGTGTCGATAATGATGTAATCGAATTTTTTTCGCAGCTCATCAAAGAGTTGATTGGTTTTTTCAGAGGCAATTAATTCTGATGGGTTGGGAGGGATTGGCCCTGAAGGGATGGTCCATAAATTTTTTATTTCGGTTTGGAAAATTATATCCTCTAACCTGCAATGCTGGCTTAAATAGGTGCTTAATCCTTTTTCCTGGTGCAAATTCAGAAGAGTGGAAATGGTTGGTTTCCTTAAATCGAAGCTTAAAAGCAAAACTTTTGCATGGTATAAAGCAAATCCTGTGGCAAGGTTTAATGATACAAAGCTTTTCCCTTCGCCCATCATGGATGAGGTGACCATCATTACAGGACTTTGCTTACCCTTTAAGGTATAAAGTATGTTTGTTCTTAATGACCTGAAGGATTCTGCAATATTGGAATTGGGAACATCTTGCAATACCATCGATGTATTTTCAGTATTTCGAATGATATTTCCCATGACATTATGATCAGTAATTTTTTGTACATCGTTTAGCTCAGAGATTTTATCATTAAAATAATCGAATAATAAAATAATACTTACCGGAATACCCAACCCCAAAAAAAAGCTTATCAGGTAAATCATTTTCTTGTTGGGGGCTATCAGGTTGTTTTTACCAGCCCGGGGGTAATCAATGACTTCATGCTCAGGAAAGTTGGATGCTTTTGCAATCTGCATTTCAGATCTCTTCTGAAGTAAAAAGGTGTATAGGGCATCGTGTAATTGAAATTCTCGTTGGTAACTGAATAATTTCCTTTCGGTTTGGGGCAGGGTTTGAACTTCTGCCGTAAGCTTGTCTATCCGGTCGTTGATGTCGTTGAGTGAAATTTTTGCCCGGTCCAGGGAGTTCTCAATATTTTCGAGCAGTGTATTTTTCTGGTTTTCAATTTTAAGTTTAACACTTTCGAGGTACGGATTCTCCCTTTTTGAATTTACCATTACATCCACTTTTTCGGCGTATAATCGGGTCAGCTCCAGAATTAAATTATTTAATAACTGGTCGTCAATTCCCATGGATGAGGGAGATATTAAATCCTGCAGATCCCGGTCTTCGGTTAGATAGTTTTGCAGATAGCTGTAATATTTTTGTTTTAAGATTAACTCTGCTTTTTGATTTTGTAATCGTTCTAACTGCTGATATGCTTGTTGCGACTGAAAATCGATATTCATTATTTTTTGGGAGGACCGGTAGTTTTCCAGGTTTTTTTCCGCAATGCGTAACGAGTCGGAAATGTCGCTGATCTGGCTGTCAATAAAATCAATTGTATTCAGGGCAATGCGATTTTTTTTCTCTACCCCGCGGTTTAAATAAACCTGGTTAAGCTTATTCAGGAAATCTTTCGATTTTTGAATGTTTGTGCCATCAAAAATTATTTTTAATACGGAAGAGTATTTTACATTTTCTATTTCAAAATGCTGGAATTCGTTAACCAGCGATTCCGGGGTCCGGAATATAAAAAAGTATACTTTTCCTGTTTCCATGGGGCCGTTTTGCTCAACAGTAAATGAACACCAGTTTCTTTTTAATGATTCATCCGGAGCAATATGTTCAGAGAATTCAATCCCCGGAACAGTATATTTTATCCTGTCGTCTGAAAAAAGATAAAGGGGAATATCTTCTCCGTCGGCCCATATTTTAAACCGGTTATCTTCTCCCTTTTGGATAAAGATCTTTAGCCCGGCAGGTTGGGGATGCCCCCGATCAAACTTTATGGTGAAAGGAGAGCTTTTATATAATTCTCTGTCCAGGAATTTTTCTTCTTTAAAATAGGATACCGAAAAATCTAGCTGCTGAATGGTGCGTTTGGTGAGGTCATAGGACTTAAGAATCTGAATTTCATTCTGTAATTTATAATCGGCTGAACTAAAAGGAGAAACTGCATTTTGAAGCACCGTTTCCGGGTCCATTAACGATTGCTCATCTTTGATCAGGATACTGGTTGTAACCCGGTAAACCGGATGTGTTGTTTTTATGATAAAAAAAGCAAGAATGAAACTGATCCCCAAGGTTATGGGATAAATATACCAGTATCCTAGAAGTTTGAGGATATATGCCTTGATATCAACCGATTCCTCTTCGAAAGATGTATGCTGTTTCTCCATATTAAAACTACATATTAACCATTTTATTTAAACAGTGCGATGACGATCGCTGCAGTTGAGATGGTTGATAGAATAATTGAGTACGGGAAGTTTTCAAAGGCAAACGATTTGCTTTTTAATGGTTCTACATAAACCACATCATTGGGTAACAGGTAATACTGGTCCGATTGTAAAAGACCGTTATCGGTAAGATCTAAATAGTACATTTCAGAACCTTGAAGTGTTTGCCTTACCAGTTTTACTTTGCGTACATTGCCAAAGTTTGTAGGTCCACCGGCCTGGGCTACCGCTTGTAATATATTTATTTGCTTATTCTCTATAATAAAAGTTCCGGGATTATCCACTTCTCCCAAAACCGAAACCCGGTAGTTCACCAGTTTAACAATTACTGTAGCTTCTTTAAAATACTCATTTACTGTTTTCTGCAATAACTCATTAGCTTCTTTTATGGTTAAACCCTTAACATACAGCTTATCGATAAAGGAAAAGTTAACATATCCATCTTCGTCAATCCTGTAACTATTTAAATTTTGATAAGTATTCGTCATTGGGTTGGGAAAATCTGTTTGAAACAAACGGCTGGTTTTTGGATCCACACTATGCACATTGATGTAAAGCTGATCACCCGGTTGTAGTTTGTATTCGGTTTTACGTGCATTTACGAAGCCGGAGCTTACATCATCTACTGATTTTTCCTGCAATAACTGTATTTTTTTCTGGGAAACACAGGATGACATTAAAAAAATGATCATCATTAATCCTGTGATTGCTTTTAGCGTAATTTTAAAATTCGTTTTCATAATTATTGTAGTTTTAATTAGTTCTTCTTATTTGGATTTATGGATTGCTTGTTGAATATCAAGTTTTTCACCGTATTGATAGGCAACCACAAATGCCCCCGCAACCTTTATCCTTTCTTTCATCCGCCGGGCCTCAGGGTAACCGGAAAAATTGCCTGCGGCATATTTATACCATGGTTTCTCGTAGGAAAAATAAATATATTTTTCACCACAAAATTTTTGTTTTAACTGAATAGGGGTTAGCTCCTTTTGACTTGCCGCTATTTGAACCCTGAATATGATCCGGGTGTTTTCCTCCTGCCAGTCTTTTATTATTTGTGGGGTGTAACATTCTCTCACCATTTTTTTAGCCTCTAAAACATTTATTTTTTTACCATCTTTAAAGGCTATGATAAATGCTCCTTTTACCTTGCATTCTTTTCTTAGTTTATTGGCTTCGTCAAAGGTGCTTAGTTCTCCAATTGCATATTTATACCATTCATCTTCAGTATAAGAGTCGATCGTATGGTATCCGGAATAAATCTGGTGTAGTTTGCTTGATGCTAATGGCTTGGTATCGGCGGCAATCTGAACTTTGAAAACAATTTTCTCTGCGGGGGCAGCCTGTTCTTTTTTCGGTTTGATTCCTCTGACTGCCATGTATAGAGGTATTTTTTCACCATCATAACTGGATACAATGAATGCATCTTTTACCCCTGTTTGTTTTCTCAATGTTTTAGCTTCATCATAATCAGTAAATTCACCAAGGGAATACTTATACCACCCATCTTCGAATGATTGATTTATTTTTTTGCTGCCACGGTAGATTGATTTTAATTCCTGGTCGTTTAATTTATTTTTTGATGCTGCAATTTGAACTTTAAACAGGAATCCTGTATCCTTTTTATCCTGAACTCTTCGCTCTTCTTCTGGAACCGGGGGTTTGTCGCCAGTAGATTCTTCTGTGTCTTTTAGGGTAACCACAAAAGCATTTTCATTGCCCAGGGTGTTTTTAAAAGCTTCGGCCTGGGCATAGGAATCAAAGTCCCCGATCGAATAGTTGGACCAGCCGTCTTTCTCACTTACTTCCACCTTTTTATCACTGCTGTATATTTTTTGGAGCGTACCCTGTGACACCGGTTTCTTGTCGGCAGCGATCTGAACTTTATAAATATTTTTTTCAGATGTTTCTGAAAGGTTTTCTGCGAATGATTCTGATTTTTCCGATGGTTTAGGTTCCTTTTCAGAAAGCGCAAAATCATCGGCTGAATCGTCAGGAGATTCAGGTACAGTGCTTTCCTGGTGGGCTAATGTTTTTTCAAAATTGTAAAGATAATCATCCCATTGTTTACGCAGCCTTACCGACGATACCGAGTCGGAGAATGCAACCTTCCGAAGTTGATCTAACGTTGTTGTTTCATTGGTACTGGAAAGATAATGAAGGTACTCTTGAAGCAGAGCTTCATTAATTACTACCAGGGAGTCTCCTGGTTTGGACACCAGGCTGTGTAAGTTTTCTTCTCCGGGTTCTTGATACAGAATTTGATAGGCTTCTTGTTGTTTTTCCAGTCCTATGCGTTCATATTCCTGGGCTTCTTTCAGCTTATCCCTTCTTTCACTTTTTTGATCATCTTTTAGTGCATAGGCATCAATACGTAACATTTCAGCCTGGTAAAAAAACTTTTCGGCTTGTTCAATCAGCAGGTTTGCTTTTACTTTTAATGAACCTTCAAGTGCATCACTGTTGCTTTTTTGGGTGATCTGTTTCCGATAAACCTGGTAGGTTAAAATGTTTGCCTCTTTTTGCTGTTCAAGGGCTTTAAGTTGTAAATCAATTGCCTTGTTGTTTAACCGGGAAATCTTTTTGGAATTTTTTGTTGCATTATTTTCTAAAATGGCGATTTCGGAAAATAAACCGTTGGCTTCGTTCAGAAGTTCCTGTGCAGACTGGTTTAGTGTTTTTGCTTCCTCGAGTGAGGTTTTGTCTTCAGCACTAAAAGTTTGACTGAGAGCGTCGTGTTGCGCACCTGCTAAACTTAAGAATATTAAAAGATGTGTAATTTTTGATTTTAGATAATCCGAAATTCTTAGCATGTAAGATATTATCTTTCAGCTTTTATTATATAAAAAGCTGTTGTTAATGTTAATTTATCATTAGGATTTACAAAAGGTAAAAATACTGAGAAAAAAAGGAATTTTCATCCTTTTCGGAATGATATGAATTGCCAGAAAGGGTGATATAAATCACCTTTTTTAATGGATTTCGATAGATGAAAGAATTTTCTGCGTTGCTCCTGTTTTTTGTTTCACGTAACCCGAAGCAATTTCCGCCTTTTCTTTTAAAAGTTTCTTATCATCAATTATCCGGTTGGTTACCTGTTCGAAATCATTTTCGTTTTGAACCGGCACAGCACCTCCCAGGCGAATTAAGTCAATGGCTTCCTGAAATTTTTCGTGGTTTGGACCAAAGATAACCGGCATCCCAAAAGTGGCTGCTTCCAATATATTGTGGATCCCTTTGCCAAAACCTCCTCCAATATAGGCGATCTCTCCATACTGGTAGAGCGAGGATAATAGCCCGATGCAGTCAATGATTAATACCTCTGCCTGATGAATATTTTGTATACTTGCTTCGGAATATTTAATTACATTATTCTGTGAGGCGAAAAGTTTAATAATTCTTTCAACATTCTGGGAGGCAACTTCATGGGGAGCCACGATAAGTTTGAATTTTTCGGGGTGTTTATGGTAATAGTTCCCGATAATCTCCTCATCGGGTTTCCAGGTACTCCCTGCAATAAATACTTTTGAATTTTCTTTAAACCGTTCGATTAATGGAAGTTCCTTTGCCTGTTTGGCAATGGTATATACCCGGTCGAAGCGGGTGTCGCCGGTAATAGTAACATTATTAATGCCTATAGAGTATAGCAGCTCTTTTGATGCATTATTCTGTACAAAGAGATGCGTAAAAAACCCCAGCATTTTTCTTGATTTTTTATTGAATGATTTAAAAAAGCGTTGTTCCTTTCTGAAAATACCCGAAACAAGGTACAGAGGGATTTGTCGTTGAGCTATCTCTTTTAAAAAGAAATACCAAAATTCATATTTAATGAAGAATATGATCTTAGGATTTACCTGATCTAAAAATTTTTTTGCATTGCGGGGTGTATCCAGCGGTAAATAAAAAATGTATTCAGCATGTTGGTAATTTTTCCGGATTTCAAAACCTGAAGGAGAATAGAAGGTAAGCAAAATCTTAAAATCCGGGTACTTCTCCTTAAAAGCTTCGATTAACGGCCTTCCCTGTTCAAACTCTCCCAGCGAAGCACAGTGAAACCAGGCTGTTTTGTCATCCGGGTGAATGCGCGATTTTATCTTCTTCAAGAGTTTTTTTCTCCCCCTAATCCATAACCTTGCTTTTTGATTGAATGGGGCCGCCATGAAAATTAAACCAAAATAAATTTGTATCCCTAAATAATATAATCTGCTCATGAATAATTTTTTTACAAATTTAAAGGTCTAATTTATTTTTTTATTGTTTTTGCAGGATAATTAAAGCTTTTGTTGTAAGGTGTTGATAATGATGTTTTTGCATTGACAGGGATTGGGTAAGCAAGCTGTATCTATGATTCATATTGCTTTTTGTTAACATTAATTTTTTATAAAATATTTGTTTTATGAATATTTTTTATATTTTAGCCTTTAAATATGGATTTCTTGATACCCTAACCCTAAAATTTAAACCAAAGGTCTTCAAAAAAATGAAGGCCTTTTTTTTATATTTTTTAAAAAGTATTCATTCAACATTTATCATTTTTTTCCGTTCTTTTACCAGGTTAATACATAAATTTTAGGAATGAGGCATTTAACCAAAGAAGTTATGATCATTTTCATTGGTTCAAATTCTTTACTATTTCCTGTTAAGGTTAAATGCGTATCTTTAAATTTGTTAAAAATCTGAGCATTGAGAATCCATTGTTTGGTAATATTATTCATTTTTTATTCGTTGAGTACCCAGGCTCAAAAGTCAAGTAATTTACGTTCGAAAGTTATTTCTGTTTCCTCGGATAGTATAATGATTGATACCTTAAGTATAGTTCCTGATTCTGAAATATTAACTATAGACCATCAGGTTATTCCTGATTCCCTTTATCGTGTTGATTATGCCAGGGCGTTGTTGATTTTTCACTCCAGGGCAGTTGAAAGGAATAAGCCGGCTTCAATTACGTACAGGGTATTTCCTGTAGATTTTTCGGCAACCTGGGCTCACCGTCAAAAAAGGGAATTCATCGTATCGGGCCCGGTGATGGCAAAGCCGGAAATTCAAAGATCCGTTTCCGGGGCAAATTTTATCACGGACAACCAACTGGATAAGCGGGGAAGCATTTTGCGTGGTGTTACGATTGGAAATCGTCAGGATGCGGTAATTAATTCAAAGCTGAACTTACAACTTGCAGGTAAAATTGGAGGCAACATGGATTTACTGGCAGCAATTTCCGATGAAAATATTCCGCTGCAGCCCGATGGCAACTCGCAGCAAATACAAGAGTT
Organism: Bacteroidales bacterium; assembly: GCA_036351015.1. GTDB lineage: Bacteria > Bacteroidota > Bacteroidia > Bacteroidales > UBA12077 > UBA12077. The sequence goes on along the minus strand of JAZBOG010000022.1, from coordinate 11,601 downwards.
TGATAAAGTTTTTATCCAGCTATCCAACGAAAGGTTTAAGCTGGTAGCGGGGGATTTTGAAATATCAAAGCCTGAAGGATATTATATGAATTTAAATAAGAAAGCGCAAGGAGGGTTGGTAGATGTTACTTTTGGAGGGAACAAAGATACTTCTAATGTCCTTGAAACAACGTTAAGCGGAGCTGTTTCCAAAGGTAAACTATGTCGCAAAAAATTTCAGGGACAGGAGGGGAATCAGGGGCCTTACCGGCTTACAGGATGTGAAAATGAATTGTATATTATTGTGCTGGCCGGAACTGAAAAAGTATATATTGATGGACGGTTGCAGGTCCGGGGAAAAGAGAATGATTATATCATCGACTATAATACCGGGGAGATTACCTTTACGGCTAACCGACCGATTACCAAAAACTCCAGAATCACCGTGGAGTTTGAGTACTCTGAGAAAAGTTATGCGCGGTTTATGGTTTTTAGTAACAACACCTATCAAACCGGAAAAGGCATATTCTGGCTTAACATTTATTCTGAACAGGATAGTAAAAATCAGCCTTTAAACCAGGATTTAACCCGGGAACAAAAACAAATCCTGGCCCAGTCAGGGGATAATATTCTGGATGCATGGGTTCTCAACGTAGATACCGTAAGTTTTAGAAACGATTATGTGTTGTATCGAAAGGTAGATACCGTGGTGAATGGGGTGGTTTATGAAATATATAAATATTCAATCCACCCCGAAGAAGCAATCTACCAGGTAGGATTTAGTTTTATGGGTGAAGGTCAGGGAAATTATATTCCTGTATCAGGGGGTGCCAATGGTAGAGTTTATGCCTGGGTAGCTCCCGAGGATGGAGTCCCTCAGGGGAGTTATGAACCTGTACGATTATTGATCGCACCTAAAAAGCAACAAATGATTAACCTGGGTGGTGATTTTCAGATCAATGAAACCACGCATTCGTTTTTTGAAATTGCCCTAAGTAATTATGATTTAAATACCTTTTCGGAGAAAGATCAGACAGATAATACCGGGTATGCAATAAAGATGGATGTGGAGAAATCCTTATGGAATACCGATACCCTGAAAAACCGGTTAACCGCAAATATAACTTATCAGTTAATCCATAAGAATTTTACAGAGATTGAGCGGTTTCGTCCGGTGGAATTTGAAAGAGACTGGAACCTGGAAGTCCCTTTTTTAAACCATGAACATTATGCTGATTTTAGCCTGGGCTATCGACACAAGAAGAATATCACCGGACAATACCAGGTAGCATTACTCCATAGCAAGGATGAGTATAATGGATTACGAAATGTTTTAAATACTTCTGTTCAGCAAGCTGGGTATCAGCTGGATCTTAAATCCAGTTTATTAAACACGACAACTGAAGACAATGAAACGCAGTTTATTCGTTATATCGCAGGACTTTCAAAATCGTTCCAAAAAATAAAAATCGGATTTGAAAATGAACTGGAGCATAATGAGTGGAGAAATATAGTAACCGACAGTTTGTTGAATAATAGCTTTAATTTTTCATCCTATCGTTTTTATGTTCAAAATTCAGATTCGATGATTAATAAGTTTAATGCCGGATACCTTTTGCGCAATGATTTATTACCACGTAATGATAAGCTGGTTAAAGCAACACGGTCGGAAGATTTTCAACTGGGGTTCGGGTTGCTTAAAAATCCGGCAAGTGTTTTAAAAACAAGAATTAACTACCGGAAATTAAAAATTATCGATACCACTTTAACGGATAATACCCAGGAAAACACACTTACCGGGAGGGTAAGTTATAATTTTCGGATATTTAAAGGAGCTCTTAGCTCGTCGTTATTTTACGAAGCCGGATCGGGCCTGGAACCAAAAAAAGAATTTTCGTACCTGAAAGTAGCGGTTGGGCAGGGGACCTATGCCTGGACAGATTATAACAGTAATTCGGTGGCAGAGCTGGATGAGTTTGAGGTGGCAAAATTTCAGGATGAGGCGAATTACATCAGGATTTATAAGCCAGGCAACGATTATCTTAAAACTTACCAGAATGAGTACAGCCAGGTTTTTAATATCAGGCCCGAGACCCTTTGGAAAAATCAAAAAGGATGGCGGGGTATTCTGTCCAAATTCTCCAATAGCTTCGCTATGCTTCTGAATCAGAAATCCACCAACACAGATTTAAGACAGAGTTTGAACCCTTTTCATGCAAAGGACAATGACTCCATGCTGGTTCATTTAAATCAGAATTATCGAAACACGTTTTCGTTTAATCGTTTAACCGGGGCATTGGGAGTAGACTATATTTATCAGCAGAATCACACAAAAACCTTGTTGACTAATGGGTTTGATGAGCGTAAAAGAACTGAAAACGGGCTGAAGGTTCGTTGGAATTTTATTTCTGATTTTATTTTGCAGGATGAATTTTCAATGGGGACCAAAGAATATCATTCGGAATTTTTTAGTGCCAAGAATTATGAGTTAGCAATTCTAAGCAACGAGTTTAAGATTCAGTATCAACCCGGCTTTCAAACCAGGATAGAACTCAACTACCGGTATGCGGGAAAAGAGAATAGGGGAGAATCAGAAAAAAGTTTTTCACATACGGCAGGTGCAGAGATCAATTATACGTTTACCTCAAAAGGGAATCTTTTTGTGCAGGGGAACTACATCTATATTGATTATAATGCAAACAGGAATACTTCGCTGGCCTACGAAATGCTCGACGGTTTAAACCCCGGGAATAATGCTACCTGGAATATTACCATGCAGCGAAAACTGGCGGGGTACCTGGAACTCAATGTTATCTATTCCGGACGAGTGTCGGAAACCAATCAGGCGGTCCATAGCGGGAGTATACAATTACGGGCATATTTTTAAAATGCAGCCATTAATAAATCTATATCCTTGGAGGGTATTCCAAACGTATTTCCAATCCGTGAGCTGGTTAATATACCATTGTAAACATATACCCCGTGTCGCAATCCGAGTTCTTCCTTCATTTTTTTCTTAATTCCACCTGCTTCGGCAATGCTAAGCAATAGCGGATTAAATACATTGCTTAACGCAATGGATGCTGTTCTAGCAACCCGTGAAGCTATATTTGGTACACAATAGTGAATAACTCCATGTTTGGTATATACGGGATTGGCATGGATCATGCATTCTGATGTTTCTATACACCCCCCCTGGTCGATGCTTAAATCGACAATTACAGCCCCTTTTTTCATTTTTTTAACCATTTCCTCGCTAATCAGGTGTTGTGGCCCCCGTTCACCAAAATGTACTGCCCCGATGACCACATCAGCTGATTTAAGATGTTTTTCGATAACTTTTGGATGAAATACCGAAGTAAACAGAGGTTGCGAGAGGTTCGCCTGCAACCGTTTAAGTTTGGAGATGGAACAATCGAAGACTTTAATAAATGCACCAAGTCCCAGGGCTGCCCGGGCTGCATATTCGGCAGCGGTTCCTGCTCCGATAATGAGGACCTCGGTAGAGGTGATCCCGGTTACCCCTCCAAGTAAAACCCCTTTTCCATCATGTACATTGCTTAAGTATTCGGCAGCTATTAAGATGGATGTAGTGCCGGCAATCTCGCTCATTGAGCGTACAACAGGATAGCAATTGTCTTTATCTTTTAATCCTTCAAAAGAAATTGCAGTTACTTTTTTTTGCATTAATTTGCGAATATATTCCTCGGATTGCGATAAAAAATGAAGGGAGGAGAATAGCACCTGGTTGGTTTTAAAAAGCTCGAGCTCCTCAAGCGTAGGAGGGGCAATTTTTAAAACAATGTCGCACTGGAAAACATCTGTTTTTTTATCTACAATCTGTCCGCCACATTCACTGTAATCATTGTTGGTGTAATTTGCAGCTAAACCTGCATTTTTTTCAATAATGATTTCATGTCCATTATTTACAAGTAACTCAACAGCTTCAGGAGTAAGTCCAACTCGACTTTCATATTTTCTGTTTTCTTTAGGAATGCCAATAATTAATTTCTCAGTTTTTTTGCCGATTTCAAGCATCTCTTCCTGGGGAAGCAGCCCTGTATTTCCAAAGGAATATTTTTTTTGATCTTTTTTATCTGGCATAGTAATTCTTGTTAAAATACATAAAATGAGGAAGCCCAAAATAATATTTTTTTAGGGCTTTATCAAGTATTTTTGAAAGGGATATTTCGGGGATCTGTTCTTAACGTATATTTATAGTCCGGCTACCATCTTCATTTTCTACCATTTGGACAAAGACAACATTTTCGGGCAAAATTTCGGCGATTTTATCCGGCCATTCAATAAAACAGTAATTCCCGGAATAAAAATAATCTTCGTATCCAAAATCAAATACCTCTTCAATTTTTTCTATCCGGTAAAAATCAAAATGATAGATTATTTCGCCGTTACTGGTTTGATATTCGTTAATTAAAGCAAAGGTAGGGCTTGTAACAATTTCCACAACGCCTAATTCGTTGCACAATGCTTTGATAAACGTCGTTTTTCCAACCCCCATAGGACCAAAAAATGCAAACACTTTTTTGTTTTGCATTCGTCTTAGAAATTTCTCGGCTACAACATTTAAATCCGATAGTGATTTCAACCTTAATGAATCCATAGATGCAAGGTAACAAAAAAAATTAATTATTGGGCGATAATTTGATGAAAGGAATCATCATTTCTTCCATTGAAATTCCCCCATGCTGAAAAGTGTTCTTGTAATAATTTACATAATAGTTGTAATTATTTGGATAAGCCAAAAAATCATTGTTTAAAGCAAAAATATACGATGTGCTTAGATGAGATTTTGGTAAATGAATATTTTCCGGATTTTTTACTCCAAATACTTCCCTGGGATTGTAGTTTAAACTTTTACCGTTTTTGTAGCGTAGGTTGGTAGAGGTATTTTTATCTCCAATGACTTTTACCGGATTATGCACCCTGATCGTACCATGGTCGGTGGTTAGAAACAGTTTTACGTTTTCTTTCTGCAGTTCTTTGATGAGGGCAAATAAAGGGGAATGTTTAAACCACGACAAGGTTAGGGATCGGTAAGCTGGTTCGTCATTGGCAAGTTCACGTATCATCTCTATCTCTGTCCGCGCATGCGATAGCATGTCAATATAATTGTATACAAGGATGTTAAGCGGATTATTTAACAGGTCCTGTATATTTTCTACAATTTTTTCTCCTGTTTTATGTTGATTGACTTTTTCGTAAAAGAATTTATATTTTTTCCCAAACCTGGTTAATTGTTTTTCAAAAAGCTCCTTTTCTTTTAGGTTTTTCCCTCCCTCATCTTCATCATTAAGCCATAAATCAGGGTATAGCCGTTCAATGTCGGCAGGCATAAGCCCGGCAAAGATGGCATTTCTTGAATATTGAGTAGCTGTGGGTAAGATACTGCAATAAATTTCTTCTTCATCAACCAGGAAATAGTCGCTGATAAGAGGTTGTATTAACTTCCACTGGTCATAACGGAAATTGTCAATGATTAATACAAATATTTTTTCCCCTTTTTCTATTGCAGGGAAGACCCTCTCTTTAAACAGACCTGGAGAAAGCAACGGTTTTGTACTGTTTTTCTCGGCAAACCAGGATTCATAATTTTTTTGAATAAACTTTCCAAATCCATTGTTGGCTTCGTTTTTTTGCATCTGGAATACGTCCTGTAATCCGGAATCTTTATTTTCTTCCAGCTCAAGTTCCCAGTAGGTTAACTTTTTATATAATTCAGCCCACTCTTCAAAGGAGCCCGCTTCAGCAATTTTTAATCCGATTTTACCAAACTCCGATTGGTAGGATGAAACTGTTTTTTCAGAAATCAGGCGTTTGGTCTCCATGTTTTTCTTGATACTTAATAAAATCTGTTTGGGATTTACAGGTTTTATTAAATAATCTGCAATTTTAGAGCCAATGGCTTCGTCCATAATATTTTCTTCTTCGCTTTTGGTGATCATAATTACCGGAATATCGGGCTTTTCCTCTTTAATGATATTCAGCGTCTGTAGTCCACTTAAGCCGGGCATATTTTCATCCAGAAAGACCAGGTCAAAATTTTCTTTTCTTACCCATTCTATTGCATCATCCCCATTACTGGCTGTAATTACATCATATCCTTTTTCCTTAAGGAAAATAATATGTGGCTTGAGCAAATCAATCTCATCATCGGTCCAAAGTATCTTTAGCTGTTTCATGAACATCTGGAATTTTTACTACTGAAAAATTAAATATAATTATAATAGTAACAAAAATCTTGATCTTTATTACTATTATTGGGTGTAATTGTTTCTAAAAAAGATTAAATAATCGCCCACTGATTTTTCCTGGAAAAGGTTGTCCAGGTTTTCTTGTGAAATTATAAAATACTGGAAATCCGTAGTTTTTATCTCTGTAAAAATGATTCTTTCCTGGGCTTTAAACTGATTGTAATATTCCTCTGCCTTCTGGACATTCTCAAAATCTTTTACCAGAACAACCTGTGTAAATTCGTTAAGATTTTTATTTTCTACATCATAACTTTCCTGGATAAAAAAATCAAGGTTAAAGTTAATCAGGTTAAATTTTAACTGATTAATGTCTGCCGATTTATTGATTGCAATTCCCAGAAGGTGCTTTATTTTTGGATTATAGGTGTAGATTTTGGCAATCTCTTCGAGCGTTTTTTGGGTTAGCTGATCTTTTCCTGATTCCGGAGATTCATCTTCTGCCATTGATGATTCTCTTTTATTTTGGATTTGTTTCAGTTCATTTTCGCGAATTGCAGCCAAAAGTTCTTCGGAGGAGCTGGCTACCGGGTCGGCAGGAAACTCCTCAATGATTGCTTCCAGTTCCTTTTTTATGGACGAAACCCCATATAATTCGCCGATAGAGAGTGTTTTTAAATACCTGTATTTGGGAATAAACTCGGAGTTTTCAGCTTTTTTTAACGCATTATCACAACGTAATATAACCTCCCTGTAGTTTTGGTTCTTATATAAATTAAGGGTTTGGATATAATCGTTTCTCTTTTGCTGTTCTTCTTTCTCAAATTGTTTAAAATACTCGGGATCAAGTAATACTTTAGCATACTTTGAGTCGGGGTAATTGCGGATAATCATATTTTTATAGATATCAGCCTGTCCGGGGTTGTTTTGTTGTTCGTAAACTTTATATAAACTATAATAGGCAGCAACTTTATAACTGCTTTCTGGATATCGGTCAATTAATTCCTGGTAAGCGTCAATTGCCAATGGATAATCTTTTAAATCATTGCGGTATACTTCGCCAACATTATAGAGAGCATGTTGAATTTTTTTGTGCGAAACTTCCATCGCCGAATCGTTAAGAGGTAATTCAACCAGGTAAAATTCGGGTTTATTCTCATCCAGTCCTTTTTTGGGATCAAGGATTTCATCATTCATCTCTGCCTGTGTTATTTGCTCTACCCCAAGCACCTGCTTGTTTGACCTGCGCCAGTTGTCCTCCAGCTTCCGGTCTCCCCATCTTCTTCTAAACTCGGGTTCGCCAAAGCTTTTGGCCGTTTGATTATAAAAATACCACTTCCCACTCTGATCATCTAAGGCATAATTTCGATTGCGGCTGGTCGTATACATCCCCCGGTTATTGTTTTCTCTTTCCCTGCGTTTCTGTTCGGCTTCTTCTGCTTTGCGTTGTTGAATAATTTTCTGAATAAAATCGGTACGTTCTTTTTCGCTCATCGCGGCCACCATTTGCAAGCTATCCTGGTGCTGGACCGTTTTTAAATTTTTAACCAGTTTTGACAGGTACGTGTTTTTTCGATTTAATTCTTTATAACCCGGAAATTCAGGGTCAATTGACACTACAGCACTATCGAAGTAGGCTTGTGAATCCATATATTTGTGCTGTTCGAAAAAGATATTTGCCAGGGCCAGGAAAGTTAAACCTTTCTGATTTCTGTTCCCCATACTGCTTTGGGCCGATAACTGGTAATATTCGATGGCTTTTTCTACATTTTTTCTCCTCATTTCCAGTTCTCCCAGGGCATAATAAATCTGATCCTGGTATTCCTTGTTCTTTTCATCTTTAAGCATCTTTAATAACTCTGCTTCGATGGTTTTTCCACTCCGGTCAGACCCGGAAAACAAAGCGGCTCTTTTGATCTTGGCATTAAAGGCCATCTCGTAGGGCGGGTTCATCTTGATTACCCTTTCGTATAATATGGAAGCCTCGCCTGCCTGGTTTAACTCTTCGTTAATCTGGGCATGTATAAAGGTTAAACGTAATTTGTCTTTTTTCTTTTTAGCTTGCTCTAATGCTGCCTCAACATAGGATTCAGCTTCTAACACCTTATTTTGTTTAAGGTAAAAATCTGCAGCTGTTAAGTTTCGTTCATATTCAATCTCTTCAGGATATTCAATTTCAGTTAAAATAAGATCGAGATTGTCTTTTGCCTCCCGAAAATCTTTTAACTCTACATAGCTTCTGATTAACCAGTTGTAAGCAAGGTATTTTGTTTCCGGATCATCGTACTGATTGATAATGAAATTAAAGGTCTGAATTGCACTTTGATACTCCATCTGGTAAAAAAATGCTTTGCCCATTAAGAGATATGCATCGTCAATGAATATATTATATTCATTTTTATTGTAAAAAGCTTTTTCTTTGGACGACAAAACCCCTCTTCCCTGGTCAGGTTTTGCCGTGATAGAGTGCATTTTTATGGATTTACTCGATTTCTCAATGGCACGATCCATCTGGGCCTTTAACCCGGAAACCATCTCTTCATCCCCGTATTTAAAAATGGGTAAAATTCTTGAATAATCATCCTGGTAACTTTCCTGATATTGTTTTACCCCCTCTTTAAAGCTTTCTCCCCCATTAAAAAGAATATTATATTTTGTGGTTAAGGCATGGTAGAACCGGTTTATGCCTGTATTTTTCTGGGTTGAACAACCCGCCAGAAAGATCAATATCAATACGCTAAATAAATATTTCTTTTGTTTTATGGACACAAATGCAATGGATTATTATGGTTTGCTAAAATAACTCAAATTTTAAATAATTAGTATGTATTTTCTTTAAATCTTTCCCTTAAGATTCTTAACCTTTTGACTGTTATTTTTATTTTTTTAAATTCAGTAATTCAGTACTTTTATAACAGGAGAAGTTATTCGTGAAATAAAAAAATAAGATCAAAATTGTTTTTTATTATATGTAAAATTTTTATAATATTGTAACAAATTAACCTTAAAAAAATTTTTAAACACTCTAAAACCTTAAACTAACCGTGTATAAATAACACAAACGTACTATATTTATAATCTAAATTAACCTGATATGAAAAAAATTTACATTTTTTTTGTACTTATACTATTTATAAGTACACAACAAGTGTATAGTCAAACAAAAATCAGTCTACAGAACTCCAAAGATTTTTCGTTTGAACTTATACAAAACAAAGAGGAAGGATTTCTTGCAGAACAAAAAGTTGGAAATTTTGAAATTGTTCCTAAAGAAACAGAAAGAGGAATCTTTAATGAGATTCATACTGAGCATTTAATGAAAGTTTTTACCGAAGGCGCACCGGAATTGCCGGTAGTTAGTAAGTTGATAGAAATTCCTTTGGGTGCCCGGGTAAAGGTTAAGATATTGTCTTATGATGTGGAAGAGGTTGATTTAAATCAACGGGGTATTCAATCCAAAATCATGCCTGCCCAACCTTCAGAATCCAAGTCTGATGATGGTAAAAATCGTAAATTTCATTTTAATGAAAAAATTTATTCCGCAGATGATTATTATGGGGATGAATTAGTGAAAGTTGAGGAGAGCGGGATCATGAGGCATGTAAGATTCGGACGGTTGCAAATCTCACCCATGGAATATAATCCGGTAAAAAATAAACTAAGAATTTTTACCAATATTAAATTTGAAGTTGAATTTTCAGATATCGATTATGCCAAATCCGATGAGTTTACAAGAAAATATGCCAATTCATATTTTCAAGGATTGGGAAAGCTTGCTATAAATCATATTCCTGCTTCAGGAAAAGAATTAATTGATGATTCTCCTATTACCTATGTAATCGTTTCGGACCCAATGTTTGAAGCCCAGTTGCAGGAATTTGTTGAGTGGAAAAGACTAAAAGGTTTCCATGTGATAGAGGCTTATACCGATGATGCAGCCGTTGGAAGTTCTACCACTTCGATAAAAAATTATCTGCAGGATCTTTACGAAAATCCTGCTGCAGGGGTTAACCCTCCATCTTTTATTCTTTTTGTTGGGGATATTCAACAAATCCCATCATTTTCAAGTTCTGAAATAGCAACTCATTACACAGATCTTCGTTTTTGTGAATATACTGGCGATAATATCCCTGAAGTTTATTATGGTCGGTTTTCTGCCCAGAATACTTCACAATTACAACCACAGATTGATAAAACATTGTTGTACGAAAAATACTTAATGGCTGATCCATCCTACTTAGGGGATGCCATGCTTGTTGCCGGGGTTGATGGGACCTGGGCCCCCACGGCAGGGAATGGTGCCATTAATTACACTAATGGATATTATGTGAATGAAGAGCATGGAGTGAATCCGTTAACCTACCTGTATAATGATGAAGCCAATAGTACGGTAATGGCCTCGAGTAATTCAGGAGCTTCTGCTTCGATTCTTGATTACATGAACCAGGGTCTTGGCTTTGCCAATTATACAGCCCATTGTAGTTCTTCGGGTTGGGCAGATCCCAGCTTTTCTACTTCAAATGTTAACAGCCTTACCAATGCTGAAAAATACGGTCTCTGGATTGGGAATTGTTGTCAATCGTTAATGTTTGGTTATGATGAATGTTTTGGTGAAGCCGGGTTACGAAAAGCCGATGGCGGAGCTATCGGAGTGATTGGAGGTACAGAAAGTACTTACTGGTACGAAGATTACTGGTGGGCTATTGGTTTAAAAGATGGTGATATGGTTTCCGATCCTACTTACGAAGAAACCGGCCTTGGAGTTTATGATGCAGTTTATCACGATCAGGCCAACGAAGTAAACGACCCAACCACCTGGTATATTGCCCAGGGTCAATTTAATGTTGTAGGGAATCTGGCTGTAGAGGCTTCTTCTTCATCTCGTAAACAGTATTACTGGGAAATTTATCATCTAATGGGAGATCCCTCGCTTGTACCTTATCTGCGTGTACCGGATGCAATGATTGTTTCCGCTACACCATCTACCTTAATGGTTGGCATGAGTTCTTTAACCGTTAATGCGGAGCCTTACGCTTATGTTGCGCTTTCATTTAACGGGGAACTGCTCGATGCGCAAAGAGCCGACGGAACAGGTCAGGTTACCTTAAATTTCGAGGCGTTATCCAATGTTGGGGAGGCAGATCTTGTGGTTACCTGTCAAAATAAACAACCCAATATCGGGACAATAACCGTTTCTCCATCTGACCAGCCTTACGTAGTCCTTCAGGGTTACACCCTCGACGATGCTTCTGGGAACAATAACAATGAGGCAGATTATAACGAAACGATCAGCCTTGATGTAACCCTCGAGAATGTTAGCGACAGCTACGAGGCGCTCAATGTACACGATAGTTTGTATTGCAATGATCCATACATCACGTTGACCGACAGCCTGGAGTCCTATGGCAGCATT
>JAZBOG010000021.1:0-23993 GCA_036351015.1 Bacteroidales bacterium | reverse complement strand
ATTTAAGCTAAAATTATGAAAAATTCTTCACAATCCATGGAATTCTTTGTTGGAATTGATGTTTCCAAGCTCACACTTGATGTAACAGCCATTCACACTGCTTCGAAATCGAAAAAGAATATCGAGGTTGAAAACAATGTTAACGGATGTATATTTAATTTTTAACACATCTTACACTTAGTCCAACAGTATTTATTTTATATTCTCTCTTTATACTAGCTCTTTGATTCAGAAACCTAATCAAAGAGTATCCACTTGAATTTTTATAATTTGAACTTGTCCAAAAGTATGCTGTATTATCTATATCCCAAAATGTACCATCTTCCCTGTATCCAGCAAATATTGCATTAAATCCGGAACCACCACCTTTTTTTAATAAAAGACCCTGTCCTGGAGTAGTTCCACGCCAACCAAATTCTTCAACTCCATCAATCATACCAAGTTCAATTTCCAATTCTTGCCATTCTTCATCTGATGGTAAATGCCAACCAACTGGACAAGATTTAACTGCTGATTCATACGTGTAAAGTCTACCATATTTTTCACAATACTCGTCTTTCTTTTTATAACACCATGAATCTTCAATTTCAAAAGCAAGATTTTCGGCAAACCAAACTTGATTACCAATTTGCACTGTTTTATAACTTCTATTATCTCTTGTATCTATGAAAATGTCAGATTCTTCATTTAAACTCTGATTTGTTGAAGAATTGAATACTTCTTTGCTTCCATCAGCAAAAATAATCATATCAACATTAGATATATAAATTGTAAATAAAGGACCATCTTTTATAGATGTTTTATTAAACTTGACTAATTCTGGGGTTATTTCAACTACTTTACATACTATTTCCTGACCGCTTGTCTTCTTTATCACATCTTGCGCACTTAAAGAAATATTCAATAAAATAAATACGAAAAAAAATAACTGTTTTATAACGTTCATTATCGTTAACTATTTAGTACTCTATCATTCGTTTCCCTAAAATTATAACAAATTAATGAAAGCACCTGGTTTGTAAGAAAATTAAAATGTTAATTAAATCCTAACGGCTGGGAATTGTTGACAGAATAGAGTTGAACCATACCATCCGCTTTTTATCTTAAAAATAAACATTTTTTTGAACCCTCCCAAAAATAATCCTCCCCCTTCTCCTTACCCTGCCCCGGTCCTCCGGTGAGCTGCTGAGAATCAATAAATCCGGATTCCTTATTGGGGTAAGTTTTGGCTTATGGATTTTGGGGTTTCCTTTTTCCCCCTCTGCCTGTCGGCATCTCCCCTGATCAGGGGAGAAAGCATTGTTTAAGTTTTCTGCTAAATAATTATGATTGATCGTTCTTTTAAGCAAAGCAGGACTCCCGACAAAGGTTAGGGATCAAACGATACCAACAAATTTCAGGTTTTACTTTACTCTTCCGCCGGATTGGCTACCTTACCTAAAAATAAAATAGCATGGGTCTGTTTTTCGCGGAGGGCAAATAAAAACGGGCGGTTGGCAACAAACTCCGGATAGGAAGGGTCTGCACTGGTAGTTCCAAAACCTACCGCTGTTACTGCGGCTGCTTCGGTGCCTTTTTCATTAACGTCAATAAAGGACTTATGCTTTACAAAATCGATATACAGCTGCATTGCCTCTGTGAGATTTGAAAAATCGGCATGATCCGGGTCAAAAGCAACAGCCAACCCCATGGCTTGCAGAAAATCATCCAGTTCTTTTGCATAGCCAAACTTAAATTTTGGAATACTTACTGCAACATTCATCTCTTCAAGATGCTCCAACCAGTGATCATAATTTTCGGTATTCCAGGCCGCCATAAGATCATCAATGGTTTTGTCTTCGCCGGGTAAAAAAAATAACATGCTAAAATTACCGCGGCCGTAAGGCAGGTCAAGTATTGTAAAATCATCATGCTGCAACAGGGCGGCATTAACCTCCTGGTTCATAAACGGAACATTTACTGTACTCCCGTTGCTTAAATAAAATTCATCGTTTAGGGTATTGGATGCTTCAAACTGGTATTTCCAGTTTCCGTTAAAATAGATGGCATTGATCAAAAACATTACATGAGAAGGATCAATCTGATCCAGGATATGGTCTATTTTGCCCCCGGTTTCATCCTCAACCCAACGATTTACCAGGTCAACCGTTGATTGATCGAAAGCAGCTTCCATAATTTCGGCCGTGTAAAAATCCAGGATTACCTTCATAAATTCCGGGTTAACGGGAAACCCTTCGCGGTGCCAGATGGAATTTGCGATGTTCAGGGTAACTGCCGGGTCAACCTCCAGCAATGCATTTACCAGCTCTTGTTGAGCCTGGTTAATCTCTTCGGTGGTAAGATCGCCCAGAAACAGTGTCTCTTCAAATGCGTTTTTTGTTTCGCCTGCCGAGCCATTATAGGTCATCAGAAGTGCCTGGGAAATGCTCACGGGTGAAATCATCAGGTTTTTAGCTGAGTCCACGCTAAGCATTCGTTTAAAGAGTTCAAACCCAAACTGATTATCGGCTGTTACCATTGCCCCGGATTCGGGAGTAAGGTTGATCTCTTTCTCCCGGGCAGGAAAATCCATCCCCTCATCTTCCCCGCAGGAAATGGTTATTGGCAATAGCAGTAGAAAAAAGGGCAGTACTTTCATCACTTTTTGGTTTGTTTTAATGTAAAGATGTTTTCTAAAAACTTTTAGTTGCGTTTTTAACAGGTTCCAAAAATTAATCGAATTTCATTAGCTTTGTCATAAAATCTAACGGTATGTATAAAAAATTTATTTTATACCTTTTTCTTATTCTACTGATGGGTTGCAACCGGGCACCCGAAAAATCAAAGCTTAGGATTGCCACGTTAAAGGGACCGTCGGCTATGGGAATGGTAAAGATGATTGACAGCATCAGGCAAAGCCCGGCCAGCGAGATTGAAATTACCATTTATCATGAACCGATCCATGTTCGTAAGCTGATGCTCGAGGGCAAAGTAGATTTCGCCATATTACCAACAACCATGGGGGCCATTTTATACAACAAAGGGGTTGATTATCAGCTGGCAGCCATTCCGGTTTGGGGTACTTTATACGTCTTCGGACAGGATACCACAATCAGAAACTGGGATGATCTGAGAGGAAAAAGAATCTACCTGATGGCCAGGGGAATGACACCGGATGTCCTGTTTAAACAGCTTCTGCTGCAACATGGAATAGATCCTGAAAAAGATATCCAAACCGACTATTCCTTCCCTACGCATATCGATCTGGCCAATGCGGTGGCCTCGGGACAGGCCTCCCTGGGGGTAATCTCGGAGCCCTTGGTAAGCCTGGTGGAACAAAAGAATCAAAAGGTGAAACCGATCTTTGACCTGAACGCTGAATGGGAAAAAGTATTTCCTGATACTCCCATCGCTCAAACGGCATTATTGGTAAAAGGCAGTGTGGCCAAAGAACAAAAAACGCAGGTGGAAGATCTGTTAAACCTCTACCAGCAATCTTCTGCATGGGTCAATCAACATCCCCGGGAAGCTGCTGCACTCATGGTAAAATACAATATTTTACCCAACCCGGAAGTAGCAGAATCATCCATTCCACGTTCCAACTTAAATTTTGTGCCGGCAAAAAATATTGAAAATGAAATCAATAACTACCTTAACATCTTCTACCGGATGGATCCTGATATTATTGGTGGAAAAATTCCTGATAATAATTTTATTTACCGATAAAAGATTTAAATTATTTTTATACCTTTAATTCCCGATTAACCTTAAAAAACGTTTTACCAATTATCAAATAAAGCAAAAATTAACACTCTTATGAATTCATCGATAACATACGACTGGTCTGATAAAAGTATACTCATTGCAGATGATGAATTACACAATTATATTGTTCTGGAAAAAGTCCTGAAGAAAACCCGGATCAAGGTTTTTCATGCGGAGAATGGAGAAGAAGCGGTAAATATTTTCCGGCAGAATCCCGACATAAATATTGTATTAATGGATATCCGGATGCCTGAGATGGGTGGACTGGAAGCCACAAAATATATCCGTTCCGTTAACCGGAATATTCCTATTATTGCCTTTACGGCTTATGCATTATCCGATGATGAGGCCATTGCCCTGGAGTTTGGGTGTGATGATTATATTTCAAAACCGGTAAGACCCGAATATTTACTACAGAAAATTAACGAGCATCTTTCAAAATAGGAAGTTTCCTCCTGTGGATATGAATCCTCCGGAATAAGGATATCTGATATTTTATTTGTATTTTTCCGAAGCAATAATTGGTAATATGCTCAAACAATCCAAAAATAGATTAATTACCACAGCTTCGGTATTCCTGTTAATTGTATTATGGAAGCTCCTCTCCTTGTTCTATGCCAACGAACTGATTATCCCTCCGCCGGAATCCACCATCCTGGCAACCATCGATCTTCTGGTTTCAAAAAATTTCATTTCAATAGTCGGGCTAACCATCATCAGAGGACTGGCCGGATTTTTGTTCTCATTTATCCTGGGGCTCGGGCTGGGAATCCTTGCCGGGGTTAATTCTTCGTTCCATGCCTTTTTAAAACCCATACTGGTAACCTTGCGGTCAACGCCTGTAATCTCTTTTATCTTGCTGGCCTTAATCTGGTTCAATGTGGACCGGGTTCCCGTATTTATCGCTTTTTTAACGATGTTTCCCTTTATTTGTACCAATGTTATTGATGGAATCCGGGATGTAGACCGCGATTTAGTCGAAATGGCCAGGATTTACCAGGTGTCGCATGCGAAGATTATTAAAGAAGTTTATCTCCCGGCAATTATTCCCTTTGTGTTTAGTGGGTCGTCGAGTGCCATGGGGTTCGGGTGGCGGGCCATTATTATTGGCGAAGTACTTAGCCAGCCTCAATATGGAATCGGTACCGCCATGCAAACCGCACAAACCTACTTGCTGGTGAAGGAGGTGATTGCATGGACAATTATTGCCATAATCATAAGCTATCTTTTCGAAATAATCCTTCGAAGGGTAGAAAGAAAAATTGTTGACTGGAAATAATGAATAACTTACAAATCCATAAGCTATACAAATCCTTTGGGGATATCACCCTTTTCAGGGATTTCTCCCTTGAGATCAAAGAACATACGATTACCTGTATTTTAGGGCCATCAGGATGTGGCAAAACCACCCTGCTGAATATGATCAGCAATACCACACAACCCGATACAGGAGAGTTCACAGGCTTTGCTAACAAAATCATTTCCTACATCTTTCAGGAGCCCAGGTTGCTCCCCTGGAAAACAGTGATCGATAATATTGCTTTTGTACTGAACGATTCTATCTCTTCAAAAGAAAAACGAGCGATAGCTGCAGGATACTCGCAAATGGTGGAACTTGAAAAATTTAACAACTACTACCCTTCCCAATTAAGCGGCGGAATGAAACAACGGGTAGCCATTGCCCGTGCCTTTTGTTACCCCTCAGAGATTATTTTAATGGACGAACCGCTGAAAGCGCTTGACTTAAGATTAAAGATGAATTTAATGAAATCGTTCCGCCGGTTATGGCAAAGGGATAAACGTACGGTAATCTTTGTTACCCATGATATTGATGAGGCCTTACTCCTGGGAAATGACATCTATGTTTTTAGTAAAGCCCCGGTTGAAATCAAGAAGAAATTTGCGATTACCCAAAAAGAACGCTCTTTACACGACCCATATTTCTTAAGTTTAAAAAATGAGATCTGGGAGGAGATGGATTAACTGAATCAATCAATAAATCATGAAAAAAATATATTCAACAGCTATCCTTTTCGGATTTATCCTCTGTTCCTCATACGCACAGGAGGTTTCGGATTATATTTCCCTGGTTAACCCCCTGGTGGGGACACAAAATATGGGACATACCTATCCCGGGGCTACGGTTCCCTTCGGGATGGTCCAATTAAGTCCCGATACCGATACCATCCCCTACGAAATCAATGGGAAATATAATCCCGAAGTTTATGCTTATTGCTCCGGATACCAGTATGATGACAATACCATTGTTGGTTTCAGCCACACCCATTTTAGCGGTACGGGGCACTCCGACCTGGGAGATTTCCTGATCATGCCCACCACGGGAGCGTTACATCTCAATCCCGGAACGGCTGATGAGCCCGAAAAGGGATATCGTTCGAGGTTTTCACATCAGCACGAACTTGCCGAGCCGGCCTATTACAAGGTACACCTTGAAGATTACAATATCCTGGCCGAGCTGACTGCTTCCACCCGGGTGGGGTTCCATCAGTATACCTTCCCGGCTGCTGAAGATGCCCACATTATTCTGGACCTCATGTCGGGGATTTACCGTCACCGGGATAAAAATGTATGGACTTTTGTCCGCATCGAAAATGACACCCTGGTAACAGGATACAGGCAAACTACAGGCTGGGCCCGCACCCGGACGGTCTATTTTGCCATGGCCTTTTCCAGGCCTTTTCACCACTACGGACAGCAAAAGCTGGACACAAGCATTTATAAGGGCTTCTGGCGTAAGTTTGATGAATCCGTCAATTTCCCCGAAATGGCAGGTAGGAATCTCAGGCTATTTTTCGACTTTAAAACAACAAATAACGAAAAAATAAAAATCAAATTTGCATTATCGCCTGTAAGTACCCGGGGTGCGATCCTCAATATGAAAACAGAAGTACCTCACTGGAATTTTGAACAGGTAAAAAATGAAAGTCAGCAACTATGGAATCAGGAATTGGGCAGGATAGCTGTCGAAACCATCACCCCAAAAGAGAAGGAAACATTCTATACGGCGCTGTATCACACCTTTCTTAGTCCGATTACCTACATGGATGTGGACGGAACCTACCGGGGGCTGGATCAGAATACTCATCGTGCCGAAAACTATACCCACTATACTGTTTTTTCATTATGGGATACTTACCGCGCACTTCACCCCCTGTTTAACCTCATTCAGCCTTCGCGTAATGCAGACATGGTAAAATCCATGATGGACCATTACGAGCAGAGTGTACACGGAATACTGCCCATATGGTCGCATTATGCCAACGAAAACTGGTGCATGATCGGTTATCATGCGGTATCTGTACTTGCAGATGCTCTGGTCAAAGGAACGCTTAAGGATTTTAATGTCAACCACTTACTGGAAGCCTCGGTACGTTCGGCAACCTATGAACCCTATGACGGACTCGGTCATTACATGGACCTGGGTTACGTACCGGAAGATAAAAATTCCTCTTCGGTATCCAAAACCCTTGAATATGCCTACGATGACTGGTGTATTGCCCAGATTGCGGCTCATGCAGGAAACCGGGAAGTTTACCGGGATTTTGCAGAACGTTCAACCCATTTTAAAAATGTTTATGATCCAACGACCGGCTTTATGCGCCCAAAATATTCTGACGGAACCTGGAAACCTTCGTTTAATACCCTGAGTACCCACGGACAGGGATTTATCGAAGGCAATGCCTGGAATTACAGCTTATATGTACCTCATCAGCCCGGACAAATGATCGAAATGATGGGAGGTAAAAAAGCATTTGCCCAACATCTTGATTCCTTATTTACCATGGAGATTGACGATGAGCATTTTGCCCATACCGAGGATATTACCAGAGACGGGATCATTGGGAATTATGTCCACGGGAATGAACCGGGGCATCATATCCCCTATCTATACAACTGGACCCATGAGCCCTGGAAAACCCAGGAACGGGTCCGGGATATTATGAAAACCATGTACTCCAATACCCCCGATGGCTTGTGTGGAAATGATGATGCGGGGCAAATGTCGGCCTGGTATATTTTCAGTGCCCTGGGATTTTATCCCGTGTGCCCGGGAAGTGATCAATACGCTACGGGGAGTCCATTGGTGAAGTCAGCAACGCTCCATCTTGAATCCGGAAAGCAGCTGAACATCGTGGTAAAAAACCAAACTCCCCAAAATGTATATGTTCACAGGATCACATGGAACGGGAAGGAGATTAAGAACCATCAACTATCTCATCATCAGCTCATCCAGGGAGGCACCCTGACCTTTTCCATGGCTGCTGAACCCAGGTATGATTAAAGCGGTACAAAACGAGCCATTAGTATTAAACAAAAACCTTCTATAACAGCTCCTCATCCAGGACCTTGTCCTCCACATCATGGGTTAAAACATCCTCGATGGTATCAAACCGGATCTTAGCCCTGGTAATAAAAACCTTGATAATAATTGGAACAGGAATGGTGGTTAAGATCGATAAGATAATGATTGCATTAAAGAAATTCTCAGGGATAATATTTAAACTAAGTCCTACCGCAGCAGCAGCAATGGTGGCAGATAACTGGGGGACGGTCATCAACCCGGCCAGTAAACCTTTCCGGTTCGAAAATCCTGAGATTCGCATAGCGATCCACCCTGAAAAAATCTTACTCCCCAGCAATCCAAAAACGGTCCAAAGGATGATGTATATATTTTCACTGGCCCCTAAAAGGACGGTTACATCGGTTTTCATGCCAATGGATAAAAACATAAAAGGTACAAAAAATCCATAGCCTATCCCCTCGATTTTTTTATGAAACAATTTATCATTATCATGAAATACCTGGAGATTGGATAGGGCCATCCCTGCAATAAATGCTCCCACAATAATACTCACCCCAAATAATTCGCCTACAAGCACTACCCCAAGGACGGTAACCAGGAAAAAGGTAACCCGGGAGTCATCGCCCGGATGCATCCCATAAAAGATCATCTTCCCAATAACCGGAACCAACCAGATCACCAGGGCAATATAAATAAAGACCACTCCCACAAAAAGGGGATAAAAAAACAGACCCAGGGAGGTAAGATCGATATGATCAAACAACGATATTGTTTCAAAAACCTGAACATCAGACTGATGGCGAACCAACTGAACACATATGGCCAGCAATATTAAACTGGCAATATCGGTAATTATCGTAGAGGAGAGGATGGCCACGCCAAATCGTGTTTTGAGCACCTTAAGTTCCTTAATAATTGGAAATACAATGCCAACGGAGTGAGAGGCAAACAGGGAGGCATAAAATAGCTGACCAACGATGTCGTTGGGCCGGAATATCCGAAAAACAAAAAAACCTGCAACGGCAGGAAGCAGGAAAGTTAAAATACTTAACCAAACCACGGCTTTCTTTTCAGAACGGATCAGCTTAAGGTTAGCTTCCATCCCGGCCAGCGACATCAGGAAAACCAGTCCGATTAATCCAATCACATCAATAACCACATACAACTGTTCGGTAGGGTATCCCCGCCCAAAAAGATGATTAAAATTCTTAATAAAATCAAACAAATTGGGTCCGATAAGAATCCCGATGATCATGATGGAAATGATGGTTGGAATATGAAAACGTTGAAGCCAACGGGGAACAAAGGCCATTAAAGCCATCAGAATGAGAAACAGAATTAAGAAGGTCAACCCCGTCATAGGATATGATTTAAAAACTGCTTCTTAATTTACATCATCCGCTGGTAATTTCCAAAAGATTTTTTTCGTTAATAGATCAGCTGCTCAATCTCTGCTTTATCTTTTTGCAATTGGTTTTTAAGAAGCTCAGCACCATCGAGCTGAAGTTCATCACGCATCCGTTTATGAAAAGTAATGGTCGCCGATTGGTTGATCAGAGACTCCGAAGGTGAATAATCAAACAAATGCACCTGGATTCCGGGCATCGAAGAGGCATCACTAAACTTTTTAATATTGAGCATTCCCTTATAACGCCTGGCCTTATCCGCATTTAGAGAGATGGCATATACTCCTTCGGGGGGGATAAGTTTAACCTCTTCTTCGATCATCAGTTCGAGGGTCGGGAACCCGATTTCGTGGCACCGGGGATGGCCATGCCTCAATTGTCCGGTAATGATAAAAAAATGATCGAGGTATGCATTTGCACGCTGGATGCGCCCTTCCTGCAAAGCTTTACGAATAATGGTGGAACTTACTGTTTCATTTTCCAGGTCCTGTTCAGGAATTTCTTCCACCTGGAAATCATATTTGCTGGTCAGCCGGTATAAATAGGCATAATCTCCTTCCCGATTATGTCCAAAATGGTGATTAAAACCGACAATAATAATTTTTGCGCGTAATTTACCAAGCAAAATATCCTCAACAAACTCTTGCGACGTAGTTTTTGCAAATTCTTTGGTAAAGTTGATGATCACCAAATGATCGAGTCCTGTTTTTTCGAGCAGATGGATTTTTTCTTCCTGCGAATTGATTAACTGCAGTCCCTTACCTGCAGTTTCCGGGTATAACACCCGCCTTGGATGCGGATGAAAAGTGATTAATACCGATTCGCCCTTGATTTTCCGGGCAAGGGTATTTAAGCGGTCAATGATTACCTTATGACCAATATGTACCCCGTCGAAAGTTCCGGTAGTAACAACTGCGTTTTTTATTTGTCCTAATGTATCAAAACTCCTGTGTACTTTCATTCTATTTTTTTTGGTGATGAAAGAAAAATCTAGGATTCAGTTTTTCTCTGTTTCACAAAATAAGCTACTTTTTCGATTGAGGTAATCATATCATACTCTTCCAGGTATACCCCCGGAGATACATTTAAGGGTGTTGAGGTGTAATTCAGAATCCCTTTAATCCCCGACATGATCAATCTTTCGGTAACCCTGGCTGCTTCCTCCGGAGGAACCGTCAATATTCCTATGGAAATATCCAGGTCTTTGACAACTTTTTCCAGATCAGCCATGGCATAACATTTAACCCCTGAAATCACGCGGTTTATTTTTTCAGGATTTACATCAAATGTGGCTTTAATAAGCAGTTTTGACCTTTTCCCGTTAAAATAAGCGGTAATCGCCTTTCCCAGGTTTCCTATGCCTACCACAGCAGCATTTAAACCTTCTTTGGTATCAATAATACCGCCAATCACATCAATTAACGCCTTAACATCATACCCCTTTTTCAGGGTGGTAGAATATCCTATAAGCATGATGTCGCGGCGTACCTGTACGGCAGTAATATTATGCAAGTTGGCCAACTCGTGTGAATAAATATGGGTTTTTCCACTGGCCAGACAGTTAAGCAATGTTCTTCGGTATTCACTAAGCCTGCCAATGGTTTTCTCAGGAAGTTTATTCATCTTCTTATTCTTTTAATTTAACCTTTTAAAAATTTTTATTATTTAAGCCGGTAAGGTAACGGTAAAAGTACTACCCTCATTCACCTTACTCTCCACATGGATATCCCCCTGGTAAATATCCAGAACTTTACGGACAATGGGTAATCCTAATCCACTACCCGTAATGTGCTTGGTTTGTTCATTTTTTACCCGGAAAAATTCTTCAAACAGGTTCTTTATCTCATCGTCTGTTAAGCCTATGCCTGTATCCTTAATTTTGATCATCAATAAATCATCCATCTTATCGATAAAAACATCCACCTTACCATTTTGTTTATTATATTTTACAGCATTGGATATCAGGTTATTAAAAATAATCTCAAGATCCCCTGGGTCAATATTGATTTCAATTTCTTTCTGGTCGTGCAAGAGGATTTGAACATCCTTTTGAATGGCATAGGGATTAATGGCTTCGATGGCATTCTGAGCAACCTCCCGGACTTTAACCTGTTGAAACTTTTCGGTTTTTTTCTCCAGCTTTATCTTGGTTAAATCCAGCAGATCCATAATCAGGTTACGCATTCCGCTTATACGATGTAATGACCGGTCGATCATCTGATCATAATCCTCGATTTTTTCACCGGCCTGTCTTTCCTGCATGATTTTTAAATACCCTTCAATGGCATTTAAGGGCGCTTTTAATTCGTGGGACAGTACCGATAAAAACTGGTAGCGGATTTCCTTGCCTTCCTTGTTTAATTTCCTGGTCATCCCCCGCAGGAAGATATGTTTGGACACATTTTCAAGGGCTGACTTAAGTTCCTGGGGAGTAAAGGGTTTAGGGATAAAATCGTAGGCTCCCTGGTTTGTAGCTTTTACAGCCAGCTCTAACGAGGCATAGGAAGTAATCATCATCACCAGGATCTCGGGTTTATGCTTATTGATATATTCCAATACATCGGTTCCCTGAATACCCGGAAGTTTATTGTCCAACAAAACAATATCGATGGACTGCTCTTTGATAAGTTCAATCGCCTCTTCACCGGTAGATGTTTCTACCACATGAAAACCATAATCGTTATCCATAAATGGATAACTTACCGAAAAGTTATTTAAAATACGGCTTACGCCGGATCTGATTCCGGGTTCATCATCAACAACTAGTACATTAAGTTTATCCATTTCACTTTTCGTGTTTAAATTTTCAGCAATTTATTAATTTCCTTATGCAGTTGATCTTTTCTTATCCCTTTTTCGAGATATAAGTCTGCTTTAATCCATTGTTGCTCATTCTGGGTATCAACACCAAACGACATCCCTGTTTCCGAGGCTACTGCGGTAGCCAGGATAATCGGTACATCAGGATATTTCCGTTTCATTTTATAACATAAAATAAAACCACTGTCATCGTTTTCCATCATCAGGTCAAATATGGCCAGGTCGGGTTTGGTATCTTCCATAATTTTTTCGGCTTCGCGCTGGCTCTCAGCAGTTATTACCTGAAACCCAAACCCCTCGATATGCATTCTCATCTGAAAAAGATAATCCATATCGTCATCAGCAATTAATACTACTTTTTTTTGTTGTCCCATAATCATCCTGTTTTTTTATTGTATTCTGGGAATAGCAATCCTAAAGGTTGTTCCCGTAGGTCCCTGGTTGGGATCTGCGTTGGAGCTTACCGTAATTTTCCCTTTGTGCATTTTTACTATCCCATAAGCTGTTGCTAATCCAAGCCCTGTTCCTTTTCCAATTTCCTTGGTAGTATAAAAGGGTTCAAAAATCTTATCCAAATCATCGGCATTAATCCCGCATCCGCTATCTTTCACATAAAAGATAACCTCTCTTGCGGTATCTTCCAGGATAATATCCAGTCTGCCTCCCTCAGGCATTGCATCAATCGCATTTTTCATAAGGTTCGAAAGGATTTGCAGCATTTGTTCCTGGTCGAGCGAGGCAATAGGATTATTTAATTTGGTATCATCAATGGCTACCTGGATATTTTCAGGAATAATAACTGCGTCGGTACTTTGTTTTGCCAGACGGCAGATATCAATTTCAGAAACATTCACCTGGTTTTTGCGTGCGAAGTTCAATAATCCTCCAACAATTTTCTTGCACCGGTTGGTCTGATCAACAATCAACTTTAAATCTTTATGCAGCTGAGAATCCTTGGGTGTTTCCTCCAGCAATATATTCGCATACATAATTACAACTCCCAACGGGTTATTTAATTCATGAGCAATGCCTGCCGAGAGTTGTCCCATGCTGGCCATTTTCTCTGACTGACGCAGGGCCTGTTGCATGGTCGTCAGCTTCTCATTCGTTACGGCCAGCTCATTTACTGATTTGTGCAGTTTCTCTATGGTATAGGGTAAGCACATTTCTATTTCGGCTAAACCCTGAACAATAGCCTTGGCATGTTCCTCACAGGTTTCATAACCACAAGCACCGCAATTCAGATGATCCTTTAACGATTGTTTCCCCATGGCTTCCAATACCTCTTCCACTTCTTTTCTTTCGGGGCTTTCCAACATCCTTTCCCGGGCCTTGTATTGAGCCGTCAGATCAATTTCCAGATAGGTCTCAATATCCTTTTTCCATTTTTCATGATCAAGATTTTCAATCTTTTGTTTTACATAATGATTCACCAGGCTGCGTTTGGCATAATGTCGCTGGCGGTTGGTCATTCCCGGCCCCATAATACACCCTTCGCACCCTAACAATTCAAGATGCTGCGACTGGATTAGACCATCCTCGAACTCTTTGATGGCTTCCTGGAAATCATTTTTACCTTCTGCAACAATAATATTTCCATGTAAAACATCATCGGTTATCCCAGCTGTTTGAAGCAGCCCCCTGCTTATCGGAAAAACAGCACCTTTTCCTCCCAAAGGGGGGTCAAATTCAGTAGGTTCAAGATCAAAAGGAGTAATCTTGCGGTCGGAAAACATTTCTCGTAGCTCAGCAAACGTAATCATCTCATCAACCTCGTCAGATTCGGCTTTTTTGGCTACACAAGGGCCTATAAAAACAATCCGGGTTTGTTCACCATATTTCTTACGCATCACCCTGGCCATAGCAACCATTGGCGAAGGAATGGGAGCCAGATTATCCACCAGGTTAGGATGGTAATGTTCAATGTAAGAAACAATGGCGGGACAATCGGAAGAAATATAACCTTTATCCGAGCCCTCCTTCACCAGTTTATGATACCGGGTAGCTACCAGGTCGGCTCCAAAAGCCACTTCGGAAACTACCTCAAAACCCAGCTTCCGGATCATCGAAACAAAGACTTTGTGGTCGTTGATCTCCTCAAATTCAGCCGGAAAGCTCGGAGCCACAATCGCTATTTTCTTTCTGCTGGTTCGAAGGATTTCATTTACATTGTCGATGGTATGTAAAAACACCTTGGCTCCCTGGCTGCATACCTTGGTGCAATTCCCACAAACAATACAACGCTCGTTCAGCACCTCAGCCTGTCCGTTAATAATTTTGATGGCTTTGGCAGGGCATTCACGTACACATGTATAACACACCCTGCATCTGTTTTTGAGGGTATAAACCAGGTACCGGTCTTTATTAGAGCTTTCATTTTTCATCACTTGGCAACTTTTTACAGTAAAACATCCCGCTCTTTATAGCCGGTGTGTAATGTTTTAGTACTTAACCGGCTCAATGGCTCTTTTAAATATTCATTATATAACTGCAAAACCTGTGGGTTTTTATGAGCCACTTTAATGGCTTCCTGTTCATCCAGGGTATAAATAGCTTTGGCCATGTTTTTTTGTACCTTATCGTCATTACAGAAAGGTTGTCCTCCGCCATAAATACATCCTCCAGGGCAAGCCATGATTTCAATATAATCGGCTTTAATCTTTCCATTTCGGATGTCGGATAAAATCTTATTGGCATTTTTTAACCCGCTTACCGCAACAAAGCTTATATTTTTTTTACCAATTTTTAAAGAATATTCCTTTTTATTTTTTACGCTTCGTAACCTTGCAACTTTTGTAGGCGATAATTCGGTACCAGCCATCAAATATTTTAAAGTACGTACCACAGCCTCAGACAAACCTCCGGAGATACTAACCAGCTTGGAAGCCGATGAACGCATAGTAAAAGGTTCATCCGAAAACTCCCCGGCCAGGGAATGAATATCAATCCCATAAAGATGAATCAACTTAATCAGTTCGCGGGTGGTGATCACCTGATCGATATCAGAAACCCCTCGATGGGTCATTTCCTCGCGTTGAGCTTCAAATTTTTTAGCTGTACACGGAGTGATAGATACAGTAAATATTTTCTCGGCAGGGATATTGGCCTGCCCGGCATAATATCCCTTGATTAAGGTTCCCAAAATCTGTTGTGGCGATTTGGTCGTAGACAGCTGGTCAATCATATCCGGATGGGATTGCTCCATATACTTTATCCAGGCAGGGCAACAACTGCTTAGCATGGGCAGGTTTTCTTCATTCTCAATACGGTCAGCCAATTCAGCCGCTTGTTCAAAAATTGCAAGATCAGCTCCATAGGAACTGTCAAATATTTTATCAAAACCTATTCGTTTAAGCGCAGCATTTAACAGGCCGTCCAGGTTTTTACCCGGTTTTAATCCCAGCTCCTGGGCCACGGATAGAGAAACGGAGGGGGAATAATGAACAACAACCTTAACATCCTTATTATTGAGCATTTCCTGAATAATTTCAAAGCTGGTTTTTTCGTATAAAGCACCGGTAGGGCAAACCATTAGGCATTGCCCGCAAAGAACACAATTGGAAAAATTAAGGTCCTTATTCATTGAAGTGGCAATAATCGTTGAATCTCCCCGGTTAATAAAATCAAAGGTGGAAACCTGCTGAACCTCTTCGCAAACTCTGACACAACGGCCACAAAGGATACATTTGGAGGGATCACGAACAATGCCGGGACTGGACTGATCGAGGTTAATTTTAGTTTTTTCTCCCGAGATCCTTCTTTCGCGAACGTTTAGTTCAACGGCCAGATCCTGCAACTCACAATTTCCATTGCGGATACAATACAAACAATCATCGGGGTGATTGGATAAAAGTAACTCAACCAACATCTTACGCGCCCTGATCACCCGGGGGGAGTGCGTCCAGATTTTAACCGGTTGCTCAACAGGATAAGAGCAGGAAGGAATTAATCCGGATTTCCCATCCACCTCAACCACACACAACCGGCAGGCTCCTGTAGAAGAAAAGCCTTCCATACGGCATAGCGTTGGCACTTTTATACCATTGCGCAGAAGTGTTTCAAGGATAGTATCTCCTTTTTTTGCCTGTATTGGTTTATTATTTACTTCAATATTAATGATCATAAAATGAATTATTTACTAATAATTGCTGAAAACTTACACGTTTCAAAACATATTCCACAACCAATACACTTATCCTGAACAATAAAGTGTACATTTTTGGGAGTCCCAAAGATTGCTCCGGTCGGGCATTTTTTGGCACATAGCGTACACCCGGTACAAGCATCCACATCAATTTCAAAGGTTCGTAATTCCTGGCATACACCGGCACTGCAGTTGCGCTCAAAAATATGTTCTTCATACTCATCGCGAAACCATTTCAGGGTGCTAAGTACCGGGTTGGCAGCTTTTCGCCCCAGTCCACACATGGAGGTATCTTTAAGCACCTCGGCCAGGGTTTCCAGTTGCATCACCCCTTTAAAACGCTGCAGGGTAGTATGACCATTTTCATCCTTGGGTCGTTTACTAATATTTTCGAGTATTTCAAACATTCTTCGGGTCCCTTCACGGCAGGGAATACAGATTCCGCAACTTTCCTTCTGCAGAAAGTTCATAAAATATTTCACCGTATCAATGATACAATTCTCCTCATCCAGAACGACCAGACTGGCAGATCCAAGGGATGCCCCGACCAGCATAATCGATTCAAAATCAATCGTCGTATCCAGGTGATCCTCGGTTAAACAACCCCCTGACGGGCCACCAATATGTACTGCTTTAAACCGTTTATTATTGCGAATTCCTCCGGCAATCCTGAAAATAATATCCCGGATCTTCGTTCCCATTTCCACTTCAACTAAACCGGCATTTTCAATCTTTCCGGATATGGAAAATACTTTAGTTCCTTTACTCTCCCCGGTACCAATAGATTTGTACCAATCAGCCCCTTTCTTTAAAATCACAGGAATATTCAACAGAGTTTCAATATTATTGACTACGGTAGGTTGTCCATATAAACCTTTGGTCGCCGGATAAGGAGGTTTGGAGTGAGGCTTTCCGCGTTTTCCTTCGATCGTTTTTATTAAAGCCGTTTCTTCGCCGCAAACATAAGCGCCGGCCCCCTGTTTGATAATGATTTCCAGACTATAACCGGTACCCATGATATCATGTCCCAACAATCCATAGGAAGCAGCCTGATCCAGGGCATTTTTTATCCGCAGAATCGCTAACTCATAATCCGATTCAATATAGATAAACGCTTTATGGGCACCAATGGCATAAGCAGATATTGCAATGCTTTCAATAATCTTATGCGGATCGCTCTCCATAAAAAGCCTTTCCATGAATGCCCCCGGATCGCTTTCTCCTGCATTACAGATCAGGTATTTTTGGTTTCCTGCAGTGGAGGCAGCAATCTTCCATTTTTTCCCGGTACAATAACCTTCGCCTCCCCTGCCTCTAAGCATACTTTGTTCTACAATATCACAAACTTCGGCGGGAGTATGCTGATTTATGGTTTTTACAAACGTTTGATAACCTCCAAAGGCAATATATTCTTCAATAGAGTTAACATCAATAAATCCACACTGACTAAGCAACAATCGTTGCTGAAAGTTAAAATAAGCAATCTCGTCAAGAAAAGGAACCTGTTCCCAGGGTTCATGCATATTATCTCTAAGCTGGCCCAAAACAAACTCCTCCCGGACAAAATTATTAAATATGCTGTCCAGGATTAAATGTATGGTTTCGGGGTTGACATGTTTAAAGTAAACTCTTGATTTTCCGGGGATCTGGATAGAAACCAGAGGCTCCAGCGAGCTGATTCCCAGGCTACCAACTTCAAGAATATCGGCTTTTAAGCTTCGTTCATCCAGGTACTCTTCAATCTGTTTTTTTATTTCATCAATACCAATAATCTTTGAAGAAGTAGTTGAACTAACGGTAATTACCGGATGAATCACCTTATCACGCCGTATACACTGTAAAGTATCGATAACCTTTTTATCCAACTCCGTGGCTGCCGGAGTAAGCAAATTGCTGATTAATATTTCCCGAATCGTATTATCCATAGTGGTCAATCTTCTCTTTGCTGATAATCTTTAATAATTGCACGAACCTTTGAAACGGTTAACTCAGTAAAATATTTATGATTAATCGCCATCACCGGCCCCCTCCCGCAGACCCCCATACAGGAGGTAGTCTCCAGGCTAAATCGATTATCCCTGGTATTTTCTCCGCTTTTTATTCCTAAAATTTTTTCAACTTCCTGCACGATTAACTGATTAGCATTTACATGGCAAGAAGTTCCGTTGCAAATTTTAATATGATAATTTCCTTTTGGAATAAACCTAAACTGATTGTAAAAGGTAGCGAGTCCATAAATTTTACTGGTTGGCATCTTTAAATAATTCCCTACTCTAACAATTGCCTCTTCAGAGATATATCCAAAGTTTTTCTGTATTTCCTGTAAAATAGGGATTAAATTATCTCTTTGGACAAATGGGTATTGATCAAGTATTTTTTCAATTTCCCGCATATCAATAAAGTTAAATGACTTTTGCAAACTGTTTTCACAAATATACAAAATATACTGTTAATAAATAAACATTGTTAATTAATTAACACTACAAAACAATGTTGCATCAACGCTTACTAACTATAAATCAGTGTATTAGAGTCATTTTCGAGCCATTTAACCCCCCAAAATTATTTATATTTTTTATAACATAAAATGATCCGGGCAACTCGATCTAAGATGCTAAAAATAAGAAAATTACAAAAATGTAAAATTGTTTTCTCTCAGCGACGGTCCTTTCGCCCCATGAAATAAGATTGTGCGAAGCAAATAAATGCTTAATTTTGAAAGCTGAATGCTATAATAATTGAAGAATTGATGTTTTTTTAAGGAGGATTTAATGAAAAAAGAAATTATTATATGTCTCGGGAGTTCGTGTTTTTCAAGAGGGAATAAACAAACGGTACAACTTATCAAACAATACATCAAAGATCATCAACTGGAAGATAAAGTTTATTTTCATGGGAGCCATTGTTTTGGCAACTGTGAGCATGGGCCTACGATAAAAGTGGATGACAGGGAATATCAGAATGTATCTCCGGATAACATTATTTATTTGTTGGATAAAATTTTTAGTACTGATTGATTTTGATAATTTTATATTGTTTATGAAAAGAGAGACCTATGCCCATTGTTAAGATCATCCAAGAAAAATGCAACTTAAACTACTCCTGTGTAAGAGTATGTCCGGTAAACGCCATAGAGGTAAAGGTTAACAGAGATTATGCCAGGGTAATTCCCGGGCGTTGCATAGGTTGTGGAAGTTGTACCTCGGTTTGTCCCGAGGACGCGATTCGTTTTTTAGACTCCAAGGAAGAGACCAAAAAGATTCTACAATCCGGGGCCAAAAAAGTGGCCATTGTTGCGCCCAGTATTTCAGGAGAATTCCACGACATCACCGATTATCGCAAGTTTGTACAAATGATAAAACAACTTGGGTTTGATTATGTTAACGAGGTTTCTTTTGGAGCCGACATTATCGCCTTAAAATATGCAGAACTGTACCAGAATTTTAAGGGTAAATATTACATATCCACGGCCTGCCCGGTCATTGTTTCCTATATACAGAAATTTCAACCCGAGTTAATTAAAAACCTGGCACCTTTAGTGTCACCTATGGTAGCTACAGCCAAAATTGCCCGTCATCTGTATGGCAAAGGAATTAAGATTGTCTATATTGGCCCGTGTATAGAAAGCAAAAACGAGGCATTGCTCGACAGGGAGGATGGAAAAATTGATTCGGTGCTAACCTTTATCGAACTCCGAGAGCTCTTTACTGAATTTAGTATCCAGGAAAGCACCCTCGAGTATTCAGAATTTGATGCACCGATCGGGTACAAGGGTTCGCTCTTTCCCATTGCCAATGGATTATTGCAGGCAGCAAACATCAGTGAGGATTTGCTGGAAGGAAAGGTAATTACAGCCGAAGGCAAATACAATATGTTAAATGCTACCAGGCAATTTCATCAGGACATCGATACCATCAAAAAACATTTCAACCTTTACTACTGCGAAGGTTGCCTCATGGGTCCCGGAACCTCAAACAACGGCGAGAAGTTTATCCGGCACACCAGGGTTACAGAATATGCCAACAAACGGTTAAATCATTTTGACCGGAAAAAATGGGAACAGGAAATAAAAAAATACTGGGACTTAGATTATACCAAAAGTTTTTTCAATGACGATCAGCGCATAGAAACTCCTTCGGAGGAAAAAATACGAGAAGTATTGAGAGCGATAGGGAAAAAGGATGAAGATCCCGACCTGGGATGCCGGGCCTGTGGCTATAACAACTGCCGTGATTTTGCCATAGCCGTATCCAAGGGATTGGCAAAGATCGATATGTGTCTGACCTTTTCGTTACGAAACCGTCAGGATTATATCAATGCACTCAAGTCATCCAACGAAAAACTGGCTCAAACCCAGAAAGCCCTTAAAGAGTCGGAACAAAATGCCCGCAAGGAAAAAGAATCGGCACAGGAGGCTTCCGACATTATCCATTCCATGTTACAAAAGCTCCCGACGGGTGTAGTGCTGATCGATCAGCATCTGAAAATCATTCAATCCAACAACAGTTTCATTGACCTGCTGGGCGAAGAAGCCGAGGCCATCAACGAAATTATCCCCGGATTGGTAGGGGCTGATCTAAAAACCCTGCTTCCGTTTAATATTTACAACCTCTTCAATCATGTTTTCACTACCGGAGAAAGCATCCTTAATCGGGATATCCATTTAGATGAACGCCTGCTTAATCTTTCCATATTTACCATCCGGAAAAATAAAATTGTCGGTGCTGTTTTCCGCGACATGTATGCTCCCGAGGTCAGGAAAGAGGAGGTCATCAAACGGGTTACAGAAGTTATCGACAAAAACCTGGCCATGGTGCAAAAAATCGGTTTCCTTCTGGGGGAAGGTGCTTCAGAAACAGAACAGATGTTAAATTCAATTATCGAATTATACAAAACCTTCAAAAATTCTGATCAATGAAACATCAGTTCTACATCGAAGTGGATTGCCAGCAAAAAAATCATGAAGGCGAACGCATTTGTGGAGATGTTTTTTTATCAGAACGAATAAAAACAGAAGAAAGAATTATTATTGTGTTGTCTGATGGGATGGGACATGGTGTAAAAGCTAACATGCTTGCTACCTTAACATCGAAAATGGCTTTAAACTTTACCCGCGAACACAAGGATGTTAACCGTATTGCAGAAATTATTATGAATACCCTGCCCGTTTGCAGTCAGCGCAGGATCAGTTATTCCACCTTTACCATTATTGATATTGAGGCGGATGGCAAAACCACAATATTAGAATATGACAATCCCGAAACCATTATCTTCAGGGATAATGAGGTTTTCAATCCCGAATGGCAGTGTATTATGTTAAAAAGCGATAAGAATGCGGGAAAAGAGTTAAGAAGCTGCACCTTTTATGCCCAGAAAGAAGACCGCATAATTACCTGTTCCGACGGCATAACCCAGTCGGGAATGGGAAGTCATAAATTCCCTTTTGGATGGGGCCATAACAACCTGGTCCATTTTACCCAACGACTGATCAATAATAATCCGGGAATTTCGGCCAATAAACTGGCAGGAAAAGTAGTAAACATGGCCTATCAGAATGACGGTTATCATGCAAAAGACGACACAAGCTGTGCTTCGGTTTACTTCCGGGAACCCAGAAAGTTATTAATTTGTACAGGTCCACCCTATGAAGAGGAAAAAGATAAAAAGCTGGCCCAGGAAGTAAAAAAATTTAAGGGGAAAAAGATTCTTTGTGGAGCAACCACAGCAGATATCATTGCCAGGGAGCTTAATCTTGAGATTGAAGACAGTTTTGAATTTCATGATCCCGACCTGCCTCCTGTTTCCTTTATGCCCGGGATCGACCTGGTAACCGAGGGGATATTAACCCTGAGCAAAGTCCACGAAATATTAAAAGTATATAATAACAACTACATTTTAGGAAAAGGCCCGGCGGATCAAATCGTAAAATTACTCAAAGAAAGCGACGAGATTCATTTTATCATTGGTACC
This sequence comes from Bacteroidales bacterium, assembly GCA_036351015.1. GTDB lineage: Bacteria > Bacteroidota > Bacteroidia > Bacteroidales > UBA12077 > UBA12077. The sequence continues at coordinate 1,585 of JAZBOG010000021.1, read as the reverse complement.
CGGATCAACATCGCCCATCAGGACCCCAACCTGCCGGTAGAACTAGAAATCAGGCGTACCGTTGTACGCAGGATTGCGGAAACCCTGGAAACCAAGTTTCTTAAAGAGGTGAGCATGAGATTTATCTAATCAGTCTTCCCAAAAATACTGAAACTCAATCGCTCTTCCTTCAGGATCCTTGGCAAAGAAATGATAAATTTTATAGTCTGGATTGTCTTTAGGCTCCGATAAAGCAATGTCTTTTAACTGCCGATACATTTGATTAACTTCTTCCTGCGAAGGATAGTAAAAGGTTATCATTCCCTGATAATCAACCTCCTTTCGCCGGCAAAAACCAATGAGCATATTCTCAAATTGAAGGATATGACATCCCCCCTGGTCGAGCCAAAGGGTACAGCCAATTTTCTCACGGTAGAATGTTGAGATTTCATCCAGTTTTTGGGTTTTGAAAAATACGATTCCTCCGGTTTGTTGTTTCTGAATAGGGATCATGACGTTAAAAATATTTGTTTTGCTATTCGATAGGTATTACAATGGGCTTCGACAATAACATCCGTATTTTCAGCATAACCGCCTCCCATGGATGCGGTAACAGGAATTTTATAGCGATGTGCCAACTCAAACACCAACCGGTCGCGCCTGGCGCAACCGTCCAGGGAAACATTTAACCTTCCAATTTTATCATTCGCCAGAATATCCACCCCCGATTGATAAAAAATAAAATCCGGGTTCACCTTTTCAATTAACGGAGGGATCTGTTTCCTTAAAATCTTCAGGTATTCATCATCGCTGGTATGATGTTTCAATGGAATATCCAGATCAGATGTTGCTTTGCGGAGGGGAAAATTATTCTGGCAATGCATACTAAATGTAAAAACTTTCGGTTCATTTCGAAAAATGCTGGCAGTCCCGTTTCCCTGGTGCACATCCAGATCAACCACCAGGATCTGTTGAGCTTCATGGTGTGTCAATAAATAGCGGGCAGCTACAGCAATATCATTGTAGATACAATAGCCTTCACCAAAATCACGATGTGCATGGTGAGTCCCTCCGGCCACATTAAACGAAACTCCATTTTCCAAAGCCAACAATGCAGCCTGGGTAGTTCCTGTACAAATCAATTCTTCGCGTTTTAACAAGTCCTGGCTGAATGGAAATCCTAATCTACGCTCTTCGGCTTTACTCAGTTGATTATTTTTTAACTTCTGGATATAACCTTCACTATGCACCAGGGAAATAAAGTCTTCTCCCCTTAGTTTAGGTTCAAAAAAATTTTGGGAGCTATAGGTTCCTTCCCTGATTAACTGTTCCGGGATCCGGGTATACTTGCTCATAGGGAACCTGTGCCCTACGGGCAAAGGGTGATTATAGCGGGGTGAAAAAGCAATATAGATCATGAATAGAGGGCATTCTGATTACCCACAAAAATAGCAGAATTTATACAAAAGGCTGGCATACGTAAAGGATAAAATTAATTATTTCCCAATCAAGATAAAAGGAGACCAGTAAAACGGGTGGGCATACACCCCCTCCTCAATCATGTTAACTTTGGCTTGTTGCAGTGCCCTTGAAAACTCCCGGGTCT
>JAZBOG010000020.1:0-65403 GCA_036351015.1 Bacteroidales bacterium | reverse complement strand
CAAATGCCGATAGTACAACCGTAGATTGGGGACCATATTCGGTTACCGTTTCCGAAGATCCTGATGTTGAGTATGGTGTAATTATTGAGAATTTCTGGGCCTGGGGAATTACAGCCAAGTTCCAGTTCCATGCCGACGGTACGATTACCTGCAGCGAGCAATTACTGGATGTTACCTTAGGTGATGTTACAGGTAATTCTGATTATGATGATTATGGTGTATGGGTTAAATCATGGAGACCTGATATCTATACCATAACTGTTGGACATTGGGATTATTCCGACTTCTCCTTTGATATTGCCTTAGCTTTCTTAACTGATTTTGAAGCGAAGATGCAGGCTTATCCTGATCTTTATCAGTCGTATGTGAAACCTTCGGATAAAGCATTAGTCGGACCTAAAAAATAAATCTCTTTAGATAACCTATGTTAGAAGCTGTCCGGAACGGACAGCTTCTTTTTTTATCCCCCGGGAAAAAATAATTGTTATTTTTTTGAAGAATTTATTATTTTTACCTCCTAAAATTGATGACAATGAAGAAGATACTGATTATTTTTTTAGTTTTAGCAGTACCCTTGCTGGGAGATGCGCAGGATGTGAAAAGAGCGGATATCGAACAAATCGCCAAAGGATTTTTTCATGCCAAAAGTGACTTGAAATCAGAGGTGCAAATGACGATCAGGGAGATACATCACCAGGATACGACCTTGTTTTTTATCGCACATGATAACCAGAAGAATTTTATGATTCTTTCCAATGATTATCGGGTAAAACCAGTATTGGGCTACTCCGACGAAGGCAGTTACGATGCGGAGAATATTCCCCCGCAACTCGAAGAGTTGCTCGGTTTTTATGAACAGGAGATTTTAACCATCAAACGGGGGATAAGTCCGGTTATAAACCGAAATTCCGAATGGGATTTGTTAAAGACTTCCGGTAATGATTATTATAAAGCTTCTGTGGCACCAATTATACAAGTGTTATGGAACCAGGGAAATAGCTGGAATCGTTTCTGTCCGGAAGATCCCGATGGACCGGGAGGTCATGTATATGTGGGATGTGTAGCTGTGAGCATGGCGCAATCCATGTCGGTATACGAACATCCGGCCCAGGGGGTGGGACAATCGAGTTATTCTGCTGACGGGTATGGATTACTATCGGTTAATTATGGAGAAACTGAATATAAATGGGATTCTATGTCTACGACCTCGCCGGATGATTACAACAGCTTATTACTATACCATTGTGCGGTTTCTGTTGAAATGGGGTTCGGACCCGATGGTTCGGGAGCCTATACCCGCGATATCGCCAAAGCATTACGTAATTATTTTGATTATTCCTCCGGAGTATACTGGGCCAGTGCCTACGACGATACCCAGGCCTGGATTGCTTTATTAAAAAGTGAACTGGACCAGGGGCGACCCATATCCTATGGCGGAAACAACGGTGTGGATGTAGGGCATGCTTATAATCTCGACGGATACAATAATGCCGATGCTTTTCATGTAAACTGGGGATGGAGTGGTTCCTATAATGGTTATTACCAGATCACTAACCTGGCACCAGGAGGTTCTGATTACTCTCAGAATGCTACAGCAGTTCTGGGGATTGAACCCAGGGATCATTCTCCTACGGATATTTCGTTAAGTAAAACAAAAATCCTGGAGTTGTTGCCGGTGGGATCTGTTGCTTCAGTAATTTCTGTTCAGGACCCTGACGACGAAGATGAACATATCCTTACCGTTGAAGGTGCCAATTCTGTTTTTGATGATCCCTATTGCCCGTTTTATATCGATGGAGATTCTCTCAAGATTGATGAGCTTATTGATTATGAAACCTATAAGAAAGTATATATTAAAATCACTGCCCAAGACCTGGAGGGTAATACCTTTGCCAAGGATTTTACCATTGAGATCACCAAGGAAAACTTTGCTCCAACCGATATTACCATTACCAAGGATCAGTTTGACGATACGGTATCGGTTCATACTTTTGTAGGCAAACTAAAGACCATTGATGAGGACGAAATAGACACCTTTACCTACGTGTTTGACGTTCATGAAAATCCGGAAATAGGCAGGGAAAATGATAAATTTATCCTATCGAATGACAGCCTGTTTACCAATTATGACTTTACAGATTATGCGGATGAGGAGTGTTCGTTATATATTCAATCGTCGGATAAGAAAGGCGAAACCGTAAGTAAGGAGATTATCCTCTCGGTTAACCAAACCGGTACACATACATCAGCCGGCGAAAAGATTGCGGAAAATACCCTTCAATTATTCCCGAATCCTGTTACCGACTTTTTTAGGGTTGTATCCGGAACAAAAGAACCCGTAAAAACCATTAAAATATTCGATATTAACGGGATTGTTAAAGATATGTATCCGGTTAACAATACCACCATTACCATCGATTTAGGGAATTATTCTTCAGGAATATACCTGGTTAATGTGGAATTGTTAAACGGACACCAGAAAACATTTAAAGTGCTAAAACGCTAGCCAGGGATTAGGGAAAAGAACTCGATTTTTTTGGATAAACTTATTTTAAGCAGCATTTACTGAAGCGTAGATGCTGCTTTCTTTTTTCTTTTTATCCAAATACTCTTATCTTTGCCCATAATTATTAATTCTGCAGAAAATGGAAGAGAATATTCATCCAACCTTCGATAAAATTCTAAAGCGAGAGGATAAAGAAAAACTTTTAAATCAGCACTCCCTGGTGATCTGGATTACGGGGTTATCCGGATCAGGGAAAACAACCATTGCTAAAGCTCTTGAGATTGAATTACATCACCGGGGATACCTGACCAAGTTGCTCGATGGCGACAATGTACGTACCGGGATCAATAATAACCTGGGATTTTCGGAAGCCGACCGGAAAGAAAATATCCGCCGGATTGCCGAAGTTTCGAAACTTTTTAAGGATGGAGGGGTTATTCTGATCAATTGTTTTATCTCACCAACCCATGAGATTCGTAATCAGGCCAAAAATATCATCGGCGAAAAGGATTTTTTTGATATTTATGTCAACACCCCGCTTGAAGTATGTGAACAAAGAGACATCAAGGGGTTGTATGCCAAAGCACGGGCAGGGATTATCAAAAATTTTACCGGTATTGACTCACCTTACGAAGAGCCTGAAAATCCAGCCGTTGAAATAAAAACAACGGAAATGAGCGTTGAAGAGTCCATGGATAAAATATTAAAAGTTCTATTGCCAAGGATTCAATATAAATGATTAATTTTGCAACTCTATCTGAAATAAGCATAAGTAAAATAAACATTTATATACCAAACAAGATGATTATTTTACTTATGCGATTACATGTGGCCTTAAAACAATAAAAAATAAACACATGAAAAATAATTGATAATGGACCATAAATATCACATTAACCATCTAAGAGAATTAGAGGCTGAGTCAATTTATGTTATTCGCGAAGTGGTAGCTCAGTTTGAGAATCCCTGTATGCTTTTTTCAGGAGGAAAAGATTCGATTGTAATGTTTCATCTGGCCCGTAAAGCTTTTTGGCCGGCAAGAGTTCCTTTTCCATTGATGCATATCGATACAGGGCATAATTTCCAGGAAACGCTAGATTTCAGGGATCAATTGATGAAAGACACGGAAACTAAACTGATTGTCCGGTATGTACAGGACACCATTGACCAGGGGAAGGCTGTGGACGAAACGGGGGTCAATGCCAGCCGGAATAAGATTCAGACCATTACCCTGCTTGATGGCATCGAAGCATTAAAGATTGATGCTGCCATGGGTGGAGGTCGCCGGGATGAAGAGAAAGCCCGTGCCAAAGAACGCTTCTTTTCGCACCGGGATGAATTTGGCCAGTGGGATCCGAAAAACCAGCGGCCCGAATTATGGAATATTTTTAACGGGCGAAAAAATATGGGCGAACATTTCAGGGTTTTTCCCATCAGTAACTGGACCGAGATGGATGTATGGCAATATATCCTGCTGGAAAATATACCGATCCCTAACCTGTACTTTTCGCACGAGCGTGAGGTGATCGAACGGGACGGAACAATTCTGGCTGCCGGCGAATATGTTCAACTGAAAGAGGATGAAGTCCCCGAGAAGAGAGTTATCCGGTTCAGAACCATTGGGGATATGACCTGTACAGGTGCCGTTGAATCAAAAGCCAATACCCTGGAAGATATTATTGCCGAAGTAGCTGCTACAAGGATTACTGAACGTGGAGGGAGATATGATGACAAACGTTCTGAGGCAGCCATGGAAGATAGGAAAAAGGAGGGGTATTTTTAGTTGGAAATTAGAAATTGGAAATTGGTTTCGTGTATTTTTTTTGTGTCTTAGTAATTGTAAAACAGAAAATAATGAATGTAGTTCAGGGGGCAGATGTTTACAAATTAGCAGAAAAATTGTCCGATATTATCTGGATTGATTTTGATTCTTGGCCTTCTAAAGTTCAAAATTCAATGGGTTACCAGACAATCAGATTTTCGGATAGTATTGCGGCTAATATTGCTGAAGCCTGCCTGCCGGCAAGGCAGAGCTATGGATGATTTGCCTCTGCAGACAGAAATATGTTTTACAGGCATGCAAAAGGATCGTTTGAAGAAACCAAAGCCTGGTGATAGAAATTAATAAGACGTAAGGTTGTTTATGGTGATAAAATTGAGATGTCTGCATGGCTTATTGATGAACCAGGTTCCAAATTAAATGCATTTATTAATAAAACAACAATTTGAAATATAAATTGGCACATTAGTCAGAATCAAATTTCAAATTACAAATTTCAAAAGTATGTCAGAAGATATTAGTAAGGGATATTTGGATATGGAACTTTTGCGTTTTACTACCGCAGGTAGTGTTGATGATGGCAAAAGTACCCTAATCGGTAGATTGTTGTTCGATAGCAAAGCGATCTTTGAAGATCAGCTGGAGTCGATTGAAAAGGCTAGCCTGAAAACCGGTGATGGCGAGGTAAATCTGGCCCTGTTAACCGATGGTTTAAGGGCTGAGCGTGAGCAGGGAATTACCATTGATGTGGCCTACCGGTATTTTGCTACTCCCAAACGGAAATTTATTATTGCCGATACCCCCGGGCACGTTCAGTATACCAGGAATATGGTAACCGGGGCATCTACCGCAAATGTTGCACTGATCCTTATCGATGCGCGGAACGGAGTGATTGAACAAACTTTACGTCATGCTTTTATTGCCTCACTGCTTCAGATTCCCCATATTATTGTTTGTGTAAACAAGATGGACCTGGTGGATTTCAGCGAAGAGCGATTCGAAAAGATTAAATCCGACTTCGATAAGATCTCCTCTAAGCTTGATGTTCACGACATTCGATTTGTTCCTATAAGTGCTAAACTGGGAGATAATGTGGTCGACCGGTCTAAACATATGGGCTGGTACGATGGCCCGACCTTAATGTACCTGTTGGAAAATATCCATATTGCCAGTGATATTAATCACGTGGATGCACGTTTCCCGGTGCAGTATGTTATTCGCCCCATGAAAGATGAATATCATGATTACAGGGGATATGCCGGCAGAATCGAAGGAGGCGTATTTAAACCCGGCGATGCTGTAAAAGTATTACCCTCGGGATTAAAATCCAAAATCAAATCGATTGATGTATTCAATGGACAATTGGAAGAGGCTTTTGCACCCCAGTCGGTAACACTGACCCTGGAAGATGATATTGATATTTCCCGTGGCGACCTGCTTATTAAAGACAACGGATTACCTAAATCCGGTCAGGATATTGAGATGATGATTTGCTGGTTTAATGAGAAACCCATGATGCTTGGCGGAAAATATGCCGTTAAACACACCACCAATGATTTACGTTGTGTTATCCGTGATGTAAAATATAAGATTGATGTAAATACGCTTGAAAATATACCCGATGATAAGCACATTGGGTTAAATGATATTGCCAAGATTTCAATCAAAACAACCAAACCGATATTTTATGATGCTTATCGCAAGAACCGGAAAACCGGAAGTGTGATTTTAATCGATGAATCTACCAATGAGACGGTTGCTGCCGGAATGATTTTGTAAAAAATAGATTAAATATACCAACAGGAGCTCTGATTTTTTCAGAGCTCTTGTAGTATTTACATTTTTCTGTCCTAAATAGCTTTCATAAAATCATAATTAAAGAAGGGTGTCCAAAAAATAAAAAAAACGTCGTCATACCGGAGAGGAGCAACGAGGTAATATAATGATTATCAATTTAAACAGACTAACTTCTTTGAGCTTGCACTTCGTGCTGCGGTTCCATCACTTCCTGTCTGCCGGTTTACCCTGTCTAGCCGGCAGGCAGACAGCCTTGGCTGGCAGGCACGGCGTTCGGGGTGACCTTTTCAATCCTTTTTGGACAGTCTCTTTTCTAATTAGCCTCCTTTTTATTGTATGATGTTCGCCACTGCATACTCAATAATCTCACGATGATCAAAAGCCAGTTCAGGTAATTGATTAATTGAAAACCATTGTAAATTTTTAGCATCATCTCCGGCCTGAATTTTCTGATCCCCAGGATTAAGAATCCCTGTATATACAACAGAGATGGTATGTCCCCGTGGATCTCGTCCGGGTTTGCCAAAGGTATGTAACTGGGAAAGGGCGATGTCTTCGATTGACGTTTCTTCTTTCAGTTCCCGGCAGGCTGCTTTTTCAAGATCTTCATCCTTATCCACAAAACCACCCGGCAGTGCCCAGCAATCCTTAAAGGGGGGATTTTTACGTTCGATCAGAAGAACCTGATCCATTCTCCCTGTCTTTTTGAAAACAATGATATCAACTGTTACCGCAGGTCTGGGATAAGCATAAGTGTAGATCATTGGATTAGTCTTCTTTGTTGTTTTTATTTTCTTTACGTCTTTTATCCATAATATAAATAACCACAATAACAGAAATAATAAAAACCAGAATATATAGTTTGCCCATAATTGTTAAATTATACGTTTAATCACCCGAAGTTTATAAGTATATTTTTTCTCCTCCCGGTTAAAGATTCCCTGGTGATCGAACTTGTCGATACGAACTTTCCCGGAAGCATGAATAATTTCTTCCTGGTTTAAGATAATCCCCACATGAATAATATTTCCTTCTTCGTCATCAAAAAAGGCCAAATCTCCGGCAGTTATTTCACCAATAAAATTAATGGTTTGTCCCTGGGTTACCTGCATGTTTGTATCCCTGGCGACTTTAACCCCTAAAATTTTAAAAATAACCTGTACAAATCCTGAACAATCAATCCCCAATGGATTTTTACCACCCCATAAATAAGGTGCATTTAAAAATATTTTGGCTAAATCAATAATATTGAGATTTTGTTGCCGGGTATTATTTTGTTTTTGATAATGATGATGTTGTATATAGAATTTATAATCCGTTGGATTGAAATTGGGCAGGGTACAACCTGGAGGTAATAGTATAATTTCTTTCGAACGAAGATCAATGATTTTTTCGGGATATTGTTTTGTTATAAAGGAGGAACTAAGATTGATCTCATCAAACGAATCTGCTGAAAGCGGAGTAATCATTTTTTGATCTACCCAGCCTTCGTACTGATCCAATGTTAATTTAACCTTAACCCATTTTCTATGCTCCTCAATAATTTCAAAGGTTTCTCCAAATAATATCTGGGTTCCCTGTTCACTCTTTTCGTTTGGTTCTTTTCGAACCGGAATTACACTTATTTCACTTATTCCGAATGGACTCATGCGTTCTATTTTTTTATAAAAATACAAATAAGTTGATAAATCTGATAATCTATCCCAGAATAAAGCAGGTAAATAGATTGTTTAAAACAAACAATTTTTGTTTGTCACGGTTCTAACAGTTTAGTCAAATAAATAATTTGACAATTATTCAGGTTAAATTTTTACATTTGTATGATCTGTTTTTATAATTAATGAACATGAAATGAAACAATTATTTACTTTTTTAAAAGAGCATTATAAGATAATTTTTCGTGTAATCTTATTTCTACTCACCATAGCTATCATCGTATATATTTTTCCCCGGGAAGGAAAATTCAGGTATGAGTTTCAAAAAGGACGTCCCTGGATGCATACCACCCTGATTGCTCCCTTTGACTTTCCTATATACAAGAGTGACAGGCAGCTGCAGGATGAGCGGGATAGTATATTGAGGAATTACAATCCCTACTTTGTTTATGATAGTAGTGTTTTACAGGTTCAACGTGAAGCGTTTTCTGTTTCTTTTGACGCCAAACGGAATGATTTTTTAAAGTCTGATGCCCTTGGAAAACAGTCTAACTATCAAAAGCAGCGTTTCATCCAAAATGCCAATAATTTTAAAAGCTTTGCCGTGGAGGTGTTGAATCAGATATACTGGACCGGGATTGTTGAATCAAGTGAGATTACTGAAGGGTTAAATGAAAATGATGAGATTATTATTTTAAAAAATAAGCTGGCAGATACCTACGAATATGATAAAGTATTAACAGAGAAAAAAGCCTATGAAAGTGTTATTAATCATGTGGATGAATATTTGGTTAATCATCAGCAAAAGGTTAGCTATCCTGATTTTTATAAAGCGATTAATCTTTATGAATTTATTGAACCCAATATTTTTTACGATCAAAAAACCTCGGAGAATGTAAAAGCAGAGATGCTGGCGAATATATCAAAAACCAGGGGGATGGTTCAGGCCGGAGAAAAAATTATTTCGCAGGGAGAAATAATTGACAGCCACCTGTTTCGAATCCTTGAATCGTTGAAATACGAATCCGAGAACCGATTAGGTTCCGGCTACTTTTTTCAGATCATCCTTATTGGACAAATTATCTTTGTTTTTGCATGTATCGCCGTTTTATTCCTTTTCTTATGGAATTTTAGGAAAGAGATCCTTGAGCATACTACTAAAACCACCTTTATTTTAATGTTGGTATTGATCATCGTTCTTGTTTCAAGGTTTACTACCCAGGTGCTGTACATCATTCCTTTTGCCCTGGTCCCGATAATTATTAAAACCTTTTACGATGCAAGACTTGCCCTGTTTATTCATATGATCACGGTACTGATTGTTGGTTTTTTTGCTCCCAATGGATTTGAATTTATTTTTTTAAATTTCATTGCCGGGATTGTGGCAATTTTCAGCCTGACGAATATTTATCGCCGGGGGAAGTTGTTTTTGTCTGCAGCGCTTGTGTTTTTAACCTATAGTTTTGTATACTTTGGCCTGGCCATTACCCAGGAAGGTAATTTTTCCAATATTGAACTGCACAATTTTATCTATTTTGCCTTAAACGGGGGATTTGTTTTATTGGCTTATCCGCTGATTTATATTTTTGAGAAGGGATTTGGGTTTTTATCGGACCTGACACTCATGGAGCTTTCTGATACCAATTCGAAGTTATTGCGATTACTTGCCGAAAAAGCCCCCGGTACTTTTCAGCATTCAATGCAGGTAGCAAACCTTGCCGAAGAAGCGATTTTTAAAATCGGCGGAAACCCCTTGCTGGTTCGCACAGGAGCTTTATATCATGATATAGGAAAAATGGTTAACCCTGCTTATTTTATTGAAAATCAACGGGCTGGATTCAATCCGCACGATATGCATGAATTTGATGAAAGTGCCAATATTATCATCAGCCATGTAAAAGATGGGGTTGAGCTGGCCAAAAAATATTCTTTACCCGAACCCTTGATTGATTTTATTCGCACGCACCATGGTACAACAAAGGTTCAATATTTTTATCGTTCTTATATCCGTAAATTTCCTGACCAGGAGGTGGATATTAATAAATTTACCTATCCCGGGCCAAAACCTTTTTCCAAAGAAACAGCAACCTTAATGATGGCTGATTCTGTGGAGGCTGCTTCAAGAAGCTTATCCGATATTAATGAAGAAAAAATCAACCAACTGGTTGAATCTATAATTGAAAGTCAGATGAAAGAAGGACAATTTGATAACTCCAATATCACGTTTAAAGATATAGCAACCATTAAAAGTATTTTTAAGCAGAAATTAGTGAATATCTATCATGCAAGGATTGAATATCCAGATAAAGACAAACGTTAATTATAGCCTCTAAAAAGCCCGGATCCGGGCTTTTTATTTTTACCAGCGCATGTCGATAACTTCCACCCCGGGATAGTCGGAGGGATTAAAGGTAAAATAGGTGCTGTCGATGTCAAGGTTTGTTTGATAATGATTAAAGTTGATCAGATAATGTGACCCATCTTTTCCAAAGATGGTAACTGATTTTAGTTGATACTTGTCTGTGTTTATTTCCAATCTTATTCTTGAATAATCCTCCTCGATATCGTTGGGATACAGATCGATGATTGCTTTGGAAATACCCGACTCGGAAAACTGATCCATCAACTGATATTTAAAATCCTTTGTGTAGATAGTGAAGATTTCCTGGGGGTTACTAAAAATATCCTTGTCGTTTTGTTCGGGTTCGGAAATATTTACCTCATTTACTTCTGCCACATAACTCCACAATGTTTTTCCATTATAGAGCGATTCTGAACCCATAAAATTCAACCGGTATTTATCTCCCTTAACCGTGATACTCCCTTTGGATGTGTTATAACTGTTGTCTTTGATATTTTTGTATTCAATCGTAAAATCGGATTGTATATTTTGATAGGATTTGGTTTTTTCAGATAGTTTATCCAAGATGACTTTAGCCTCAGGATCCTGCTGTGCAAGGGCAAAAGTTGATATAAAAAGGGTAGAAAAGATAAAAAATTTTTTCATGGTTTACATTGAATTAATTGTTTTCAAGGAAATCGTTCAAATATTGTTCCAGAGCGTATTCATCCTGGAATAAAACCTGGCGGGCTTTACTGCCTTCGAATGGCCCTACAATATTTGCAGCTTCCAGCTGATCAATAATACGGCCTGCTCGGTTATACCCAATGGAAAATTTACGTTGGATTAACGAAGTTGATCCCTGCTGGTGTCTGGTTACAAGTTTTGCAGCATCCTCAAAGAGCGCATCCCGTTTTGTTAAATCCACTTCGCCAATCTCTTCGGAACCTTCGGGTGTATATTCGGGCAGGATAAAGGCTGTAGGGAAGCTTTGCTGGGACTGGATATAATCGGTAATTTTATCCAGTTCAGGAGTGTCGATAAAAGCACATTGCAAACGAATTAAATCACTCCCGGATGTGATCAGCATATCCCCTCGTCCGATCAGCTGGTTTGCGCCCGGGGTATCAAGAATGGTTCTTGAATCAACCATCGAAGAAACCCTGAAGGCCATCCGTGCAGGGAAGTTTGCTTTAATTACCCCGGTAATGATATTAGTGGAGGGACGCTGGGTTGCTATAATCAGGTGAATCCCGATAGCTCTTGCGAGCTGTGCCAGCCGTGCAATAGGACCTTCAATTTCTTTCCCGGCAGTCATGATGAGATCTGCAAATTCATCAACGACCACGACAATATAAGGCAGGTATTTATGCCCTTTTTCAGGGTTTAGTTTCCGGGCAATGAACTTGGTATTGTACTCCTTGATATTTCGTACATGGGCTGCTTTTAATAAGTCGTACCGGTGATCCATCTCGATGCATAAGGAGTTCAGCGTATTTACCACTTTTTGGGTTTCGGTAATAATGGGTTCTTCGGAATCGGGCAGCTTGGCCAGGAAATGGTTTTCAATCTTAGTGTAAAGGGTAAGCTCAACTTTCTTCGGGTCGATCATGACAAATTTTAGCTGTGCCGGATGTTTTTTATAAAGGAGAGATGCAATGATCGCATTCAGCCCCACCGATTTACCCTGTCCGGTTGCTCCGGCAACCAGCAGGTGTGGCATTTTTGTCAGATCCACCACGTAAGTATCGTTCGAAATGGTTTTCCCTAAGCCAATGGCCAGCTCATATTTTGTCTCGCTAAAAGCCTTGGATGAGATGATCGACCGCATGGAAACGATTTCGGGATTTTGATTGGGGACTTCAATCCCTATGGTACCCCGGCCCGGAATAGGGGCTATAATACGTATTCCCAAAGCCGCCAGGCTAAGTGCTATGTCATCCTCAAGATTCTTGATTTTTGAGATCCGTACCCCCGGGGCTGGAATAATTTCATATAAGGTAACTGTTGGCCCAACCGTGGCTTTAATTTTGTCAATCTGAATTTTATAATTGGCCAGGGTTTCAACAATACGGTTTTTATTGGCGATAATTTCTTCTTTATCAATTTCTCCGTTCGATTCATCCCCGTGTTTTTCAAGCAAACTTATAGGCGGTAGTTTGTAAGAAGAAAGCTCGAGGGTAGGATCGTAATTCTCCGGTTGGTAGTTTTTTACTGTACCATTGATGATGTCTTCTGCATGTTTTTCTTCTATGCTTATTTCTATATTCCCTGTTTGCCCTGTTTCTGTATCCTGTGTGCTTCTGGCCTGCACAGCTTCTTCTTGATCCTTTTTACGATGAGTAAATATTAGTTGTTCGTCAATCTCTTCTTCTGTAATTTCTGGTTCCGCTTCAGTTTTTTTCTCTGTTTGTTCTTCTGTTTCTTCTTCAGCGGGATATTTTTCCTCAGTTTTGCCTTGTTTATTGAATAATTCGGCAAATAATTTTTGACTCCAAAGAATAGATTTTCTTGAAGAGAAAATAATAAAAGCTATAATGCAGAGTGTAAGCAGAAATGCAGTTCCCACTTTTCCTAAAACTGAATTCAGCCAAAGGGCTATAAAATATCCATGTCCTCCGCCTAATCCACTTCCCAGGTATCCGTTTAAATCTCCAAATAAATAACCTAAAAGCACGGATAGAATAATTGTTCCGAAAATGGTTATCCGGAGTGTTTTGCGGAGGGAAAATAATTTTAAATTGAAAAAACGTAATCCTATTACGATCAGCAAAAACGGAAAAGTAAACGAAGCAATACCAAACCATTTATTGATAAAAAGGTTAGCAAAATGAGCTCCTGCTTTACCCGACCAGTTCTCTACATTAATTTCAATCCCCGAAATTACTTTTGAATATTGAAAACTCTGATCCACTTTCCAGGTAAAAAAATAGGAGATGAAGGCAAGGGTTAAAAATGCAGCTAAAAATAAGGTGAAAATTCCTAAAATAATTTTCATCCGTTCATCATTGAACGACCTGTTTTTTTTGTTTTTTTTGCCGTTTTTATTTGCCATTTAGATGATAACCTTTATGCGTTTGATGTTTGCTTTTTTTAATCCCTGCAAAGTAAATTAATTTAATGCAAATATAGTCACAAATTCTTTATCTTCTGAAAACTCGGAATGGATGAACTTATTGCTTGAGTAACTCGATAATTTCGACCATGGTTTTTCGGTTAATCTTTTGGTAACCGTCAGGTACTTTGAAGTGTTCCGACGATATCTCTGCTTCCTGAACTTTTGTAGCGGTTAATTTCATGTCCAGATCGTAAAATTTAACCTGGAATTCCAGCAGAACGCCATCAATGGACTTGAAAGGAGTTTGAGAATTAACATTGTTAATGCTGATATCGTTGGTATAATAAATGTAAAAGGGCTCTATCCGGCTATCGGGTAATATGATTTTTGCTTTATGAGCTTTAAATCCACAGATATCTTTAACTTCATCCTGTAATTTAATTTTCATGCCGGGCAATTCCTCAAAAAAAAGTGAAGATTCATTCATTTTTTCTTCATACCTGTATTTTTTGTTAAGTACCTTCACCAGGGTGGTATTTTTTTTCTCTTTGTAATTTTGAATATGAGTGAAACTGACAATCCCCGAGAATCCTTCAATTTTATTTAAGGTGTTATTATCTTTAAACTTGATGATCATTTTTTTGGGCAAAAGCCCAATCATAAAACTGTCTAGCGTATCGTTTAGATACTCAATGGTATATTCGATATAACCCTCTTTTATTCGGTCTTTTTGTTGTAATTTATCACACGAGGAAATGGTTAGTATGCCAAGAATGATTAATAAAGCAGGAAACTTGAATTTCATGGATAGATATTAAGGGTTATTGCATTAAAATTTGTATAATTAAGAAAACTAATATAAATAAACAAATAGCAAAAAACAAAAAGAATTGATTATTGGTTCTAATTTTTTGATTAATCCACCCGGTTTATTTTTATTCATCTGATAGTTTATCGTTTATGTTATAGAAGAGATTTTAGATCCGATTTTTTTTTATAGATTTGTAGCTTTAACTATTAATAATATATAAATTTATGATTATGAATAAATTAGCTGTAGTTGCATTGGGAGGTAATGCTCTTTTGCGCGGTAATCAAATAGGAACAATCGATGAGCAGGAGCAAAATACTTTTGACACCCTGGAAAATCTGGTGTATTTAATTAAGGAAGGCTACGATATTGTGATCGGCCATGGGAATGGTCCTCAGGTAGGGAATATTTTAATGCGTAACGATGCGGGTGAACATATGTATAAGATACCCCAGATGCCATTGGACGTTTGTGTTGCCGATTCACAGGGTGGGATTGGATATATGATTGAACGGATGTTACGTAATGTGCTTAAAAAACATAATATCCAGAAAGAGATTGTAACCCTGGTAACCTGTGTACAGGTTGATAAAGATGATCCAGCCTTTAAAGATCCTCAAAAACGGGTAGGAAAGATCTATACCAAAGAAGAGGCAGATCAGTTAGCAGCCGATAAGGGATGGGAATTTAAAGAAGAGGTTAAAGCTCACGGGGGATGGAGAAGAGTGGTTCCTTCGCCAAAACCGATCAGTATTATGAATGAAAAGGTTGTGGAAGCATTAGCCCGCCAGGGAAATATTGTTATTGCAGCAGGAGGAGGTGGCGTTCCGGTATATTTCGATGAGAAGGGAGATGTCAGGCCTTCGGAGGCAGTAATTGATAAAGATCTTGCTTCTTCGTTATTAGCGGCACGGATTAAGGCCGATGAGTTTTATATTTTAACGGATGTGCCTTATGTTTATATCAACTACAAAAAACCAAACGAGAAGAAACTGGAATTCCTGAGTAAAGCCGATGCTGACAAATACATGGAAGAAGGCCAGTTTGCTAAAGGAAGTATGGCTCCGAAAATTGGTGCCTGCCTGCAGTTTATTGAAAAAGGCGGAAAAAAGAGCGTGATTACTGAAGCCACTAAACTGGAAGATCGTTCGTTTGGTACTAAGATTACCCTTGAATATGAAGATTAATCGACAAAAATAAAATAATAAATAATCATTAAACAAAACTAGTTATGGCATTTAATTTAAAAAATAGGAGCTTTCTAAAGCTTCTGGATTATACTCCACAGGAGATTAAGTTTTTATTGGATCTTTCTGCTGAACTGAAAAAAGCAAAATACAGCGGAACAGAACAACCAAAGCTCAAAGGAAAGAATATCGCGCTTATTTTCGAAAAATCGTCTACCCGGACACGATGTGCTTTTGAAGTAGCTGCTTTGGATCAGGGTGCCCATGTTACCTATTTAGGACCTTCCGGCTCCCAGATCGGACAAAAAGAATCGATGGCCGATACTGCAAGAGTACTGGGGCGCATGTACGATGGAATTGAATATCGAGGTTTTGGACAGGAAGTTGTTGAGGAACTGGCTAAATATGCTGGTGTTCCTGTTTGGAATGGTTTAACCAATGAATTTCATCCGACACAGATTTTAGCTGACTTTTTAACCATGATGGAACATTCGGATAAGCCGCTTCACCAGGTTACTTTTGCCTATGTGGGTGATGCACGCAATAATATGGGGAATTCCCTGATGATTGGTGCAGCCAAAATGGGAATGAAATTCCGTTCGGTAGCTCCAAAAAGTGTACAGCCTTCAGACGAACTGGTAAAGCAAGCGAAAGAAATTGCGAAAGAAACAGGTGCTGAAATAATGGTTACCGACAAGGTGGAAGAAGGTGTAAAGGGGTGTGACTTTATATACACCGATGTTTGGGTTTCTATGGGTGAACCCGAAGAGGTTTGGAAGGAGAGAATTGAGTTGTTGAAACCTTACCAGGTGAACCAGAAAATGATGGAGTTAACAGGAAACCCCAAATGTAAATTTATGCACTGCTTACCAGCTTTCCATAACCGTGAAACAAAGATCGGGGAGGAAATTTACCAGAAATTTGGCATTGAGTCCATGGAAGTTACCGAAGAGGTCTTTGAATCGCCTGCATCCATTGTGTTTGATGAAGCCGAAAACCGGATGCATACCATAAAAGCAGTAATGGTAGCTACATTAGGAGCATAAAAAGGCGAAGAGCTTATTTATACCTGGAGGGTGCCTTCTAAGGCACCCTTTTTTATTCTGGTTTAAAGATTCCCAGTGGGTCAACAAACTTATTCACCACCGATTGTTTCTCAGACCTTACCGCCTGGGAAGTTATGGTCATCACCGGGGCCAGGGAAAAATTAATAATTCGGTGGGCAAAAGCTCCAATATAGTTATCAAATGAATAGCGCTCCTTATGCGTCATGATAATGATAAGATCAGAATTTACAGCATTAGAGTATTCTAAGATATCCTGGTAAGCATAGGTTTTTCTTTTCTTCAACAGGTTGAATGTATAATTTGCTTCGTGCTTTTTTAATTTCTTTTCAATCTGTTTTACTTTTCTCCGGGTACGAATATTCCGGTTTCCTGCACCACCAAACAGCACAGAAACAAAATGTAATTTAGCTTTTGCAAAGTGATTAAATGCTAATGCGGCATTAACCTGTCGGTCTGCATCTTCGGCAAGATCCACCGGAACAACAATATTTTTAAAGTCAGTATCGATTTTATTTTTAATCGTAATCACCGGACACTTAGCCTCAGTGATTACATGCGTAACAATGGATCCCAGAATTTTATTTTCTTTTTCTTCTTTATGTTTATCACATAATATAATTAATTCAGCATGAACTGATTCGGAATACTCCAGAATCTGTTCATGTACCTTGCCAAATAAAACCTTAATTTCAAAATCTGCTTCAGGATGTAAAGCAGCTGTTTTTTTTAAATTTTCGAGCGATAACTGGTAAAGTTTTTCCCGGGTATCTTTGGTGATAATCATATTATTCCACCAGTCTCCCAGGGATACAATATTGATTAAGTGGATTTTGCTGTTTAGAAGTCTGGACAAGAATACAGCTTCTTCCAGGGAGTTTTCCGAATCGCTGGTAAAATTTATGGGAACAATAATATCTTTCATAAAAAAAATTTCAATCGATTAAACTAAACCTTTAACAAAATGCCAGGTAATATAAATGGATGCAGCAAGTTTTAGGCCAACCCCGGTTAAGAAACCTATAAATGCGCCCAGCCCGGCTCTGAAGGCATCTTTATTATTGGCTCCTTGCAACGATTCTCCGATGATTGCTCCTGCCAGTGGGCCCAGGATTAATCCCAGGGGACCTAAAAAGATCATACCAACAACCATCCCGATGCCGGCCCCCCACATTCCTGCTTTGGTCCCCCCAAAACGCCTGGTCCCCCAAATGGGTACAACATAGTCAAGTACCGTAACTACAATCGCTATGAATGCTGCAATCCATAGAAAATTTGTAGTAAAATCAGCAAAATCGGTAAAATGGACAATCAGTAACCCCAGAAAACTAAGAGGAGGACCGGGGATAACCGGTAAAATACATCCTAATAATCCTAAAATAATTAACAGTATTGCTATAACTAATAATAACCAATCCATGGATAGTTCATTTAATGATAGATAAAAATAATAATATAATTTTATTCTTAAATAGAAAATGTTGATTATTCTTATTTATTTTTAAGCAGAGACTTAATATGGGAGATCTCTGGATTCATATTACATCCCGAGCAATGGCATCCCGATTTTCTATTGTTTTTGAAGAAGGAGTAAGCCTGGATTGCCGAATAGACAACCGATAAGATAAGAATAATATAGACCATAATTTCTTGAAGCATCGCTTTATAAATTTGAGATGAATGTTCCGGTTTGATAAACCAGGAATGAAATAACCCATGCTAAAGAGGTGGTATAGAATATGGAGAAAAGACCCCACTTCCAGTGTCCTGCTTCTTTGTTTATTGCAATGATAGATGCAATGCAGGGAAAATATAATAAGATAAATAATAAAAAGGTATAAGCAATAAGCGGGGTAAACACCTTATTGCCCTTTTCATCTTTTTCGTTTTGAAGCCGTTGAACCAGGTTTTCGTGAACATCTGATCCGTTTTCTTCGGCCTGGTAGAGAACTCCCATGGTACTTACTACAATTTCTTTGCCCGGGACCCCGGATAAGATACTAATACTCATTTTCCAGTCGAAACCCAGGGGACGCATAACCGGTTCAATAAATTTACCGATTTGTCCAATGTATGATTTTTCCTGTCGTTCAGCATTTTTTTGGTTTTCAAGGAGCTGTATGGCGTTTTGATCTGCAGGGGTTGTTCCGGCTATCTGTTCAATTTTGTGGTCATAATCTACAGAGTATTTAATATCTCTTGGGTAATATCCCAGTGCCCAGATGATGATTGAAGCAACTAATATCACGCCTCCCATTTTTTTTAGGTATTGTGAACCCTTGGACCACATATGTCTAAATGTATTGCGAACTGTAGGTATTCTATAGGGTGGCAACTCCATTACAAAAGGAACCTCTTTGGACTTGAAGATTGTCTTTTTAAAGAGAATGGCCACCAGGGCCGCAACGATAATTCCAATCATATAGATGGAAAAGAGCACGGTGCCGGGATAAGCAGGGAAAAATGCAGAAATAATTAATACATATACCGGAAGTCTTGCACTGCATGACATAAAGGGATTGATCAGTATTGTTAAGAGCCTGTTTTGTGGGTTTTCTATGGTTCTTGCCGACATAATGGCCGGCACATTACATCCAAAGCCCATGATCAGTGGGATAAAAGATCTGCCGTGAAGCCCGATCTGGTGCATAATTTTATCCATAATGAAAGCTGCCCGGGCCATATATCCCGTATCTTCCATCACAGAGATAAAGAAAAACAAAATTAAAATGTTGGGCAGAAAAACAATGACTCCTCCAACACCTCCGATTACCCCGTCAATAATCAGATCTTTTAGCGGGCCTTCAGACATTAGACGATCTATACCGTTTCCTATAAATCCGATCAACGCATCAATCCACTCCATCGGGTACTGGCCTAATTTAAAGGTAGAAAAAAACATCACCCAGAGAAAGAAGATGAAAATAGGAAATCCTAAGTATTTGTGTGTAAGGAATTTGTCTATCCGGTCGGTGTTTTTTCTTCTCGACTCGATGTTCCCTTCATAGGTTTCTTTTAAAGCCCCGGTAATGAAACCATATTTGGCATCGGTCAGGATGGTTTCAATATCGTCATTTAACAACAACTCCAGTTTCTGGATCTCCTTCTCGGTTTTTTGTTTGATGATCGTATAATTGTCCCACTTGGAAAGCGAAAAATTCGCAGCTTCATCTTTTTCAAGCAGTTTGATCGCATAAAACCTCGAGGAAACAATATCTGTTAATCGTTTGTTTTCCCAGATTTCATCCTGAATATTTCGAATGGAGTTTTCAACATCTTTTCCGTAATTGATATGAATATGTCTTACCGTTGGGTCTTTGTCCTCATAAACTTCAATTACTTTATCAAACAATTCCTTAATCCCAAAACCTTTGGAGCCGATAGTAGGTATAATGGGGATTCCAAGCATTTTGCCCAATGCTTTAAAATCAAAAGCATCGCCTTTTTTCTTCAGTTCATCATACATGTTTAGGGCAATGACTACTTTGATATCCATGTCGATTAACTGGGTGGTAAGGTATAGATTTCGTTCGAGATTCGAAGCATCTACGACGTTTATTACCACATCGGGAAGTTCGCCCAGAATAAATTTACGCACGAAAAGTTCTTCAGGAGTGTAGGCTGATAGAGAGTAGGTTCCGGGGAGGTCAGTGATGTTTAGGACATAATCTTCTATCTTGCATAGAGCGGTCTTTGAATCTACCGTTACTCCACTGTAATTTCCTACATGTTCCCTGGATTTGGAGGCAAAATTAAACAGGGAGGTTTTGCCGGAATTTGGATTCCCGACCAAAGCAATCTGTATCTCTTTTCCTTTTTTGCGGGCCGAGGTTTTTAAGGCTTCTTCTGTTATTACCCCGTTAAATGATTTGTGGGTAAGTTGTTTGGCTTCTTCTTCGGTAATGACTTCAATCAATGAAGCTTCGCTTCGGCGAAGAGAGACTTCATAACCCATCAGACTGTATTGAATTGGATCTTTCAAAGGAGCGTTTTTTATTACGGTTACCATTTGCCCCCGGACAAATCCCATTTCGGTAATACGCCTGCGGAAAGCACCCCGGCCTCTTACTTTGGTAATGATACCCTGCTCGCTATTTTTTAATTGTGATAATCGCATGGAATTTTATCGTCTCCCTTCCTTTATTAAAGGTTTCAAAAATATAGTTAACTCATTAAACAAACAATACCATAATGATGGTATTTTTTAACAATTGGGATAAGCTTTTTGTTGTTTTCATGCATTAAAGTATGGAGAAAACCGGTTTTAATGCTAAAAAAAACTTAAGTTTGCTACAAAAGATTAAAAAATGGAGCAGGATAATATCTATCATAAGCTGAAAGAGATTTTAATAGAGATGGGAGGTGATTTCAGTATCCTGGAGGAACAGGTAGATGTTAATTTGCAGGTTGAGTTTTTTGAACTGGTTAATGAGTTGACTGTGAATCCAAGAGATCACCGGGTTGTATTTGCAGATGCCGAAAGGCTCTCTGACCCTGCCTTGGATCTTGAAGAAAAGAAGAAAATATTAGCTGAGCTTTCCGGTATTAATAAACCTGAAGCTTACCGGATTATCGAGCGTATGAGAGATTCCGGGGATAGTGAATTAACTTCCTGGTCTGTTCTGGCCCTTCAGCATTGTCGGATTGGTCTGGAGACAAGCCTGCTTGATGAAAACCAGGTTTTCATCTCCACGGGGTTAGGCGGGAAAGGTGAAAAGTTACGCTATTTCCTGGCCTGCAAACAGAAAACGGCAACGGTATTCTCTGCTACTCAAAAGAAAATTGTGCAAAATGAGTTCGAAGATATTTTTGAAAAAAATAATTGTCAGCTCGAAAAAATTTCTTTTGTTGAGAATTATGCTTCTGTAATTGCACTAATCCCGGTTGAAGTTTCTATTGGTAAGGTAATAAAGACTGCTATTGCTGAATGTAATCAATTTGGAGATTTTTTATATCATCAATATTTAATTACCAATGTTAAGCTATTAGATCTTTCTGAGATTAAGAAATTTTTTAAAGAGAAAGGATTGTAGAACTGATAAATTTAAAAATAATGAATCACCAGGTTAATGTTGCCGTGCAGGTAATCCCAAAATCCCAAAGAAAAGAAATTTATGCATTGGTTGACGATGCGATCCAGGTTATTCATGATTCGGGGCTGCGATACCGGGTTTGTCCTTTTGAAACGGTGATTGAAGGACCTTATCAGGAAATAATGGAAGTTGTAGAAAAAATCCAGGAAGTGTGCTTTAAGGAAGGAGCTGATGAATTGTTGGTTTTTTTGAAAATCCAGAACCGAAAAACCGGAATGGTAACCATCGAAGATAAGATGGAGAAATATGATTGAGGATAGGAGGTAAAATGAAAAAAGCTGGCATTGCCAGCTTTTTTTTATTCTTTGGTTTCTCCCAGGTCATCGAAATTAACGTCTGAAGTGTAATTTTCATTTTTGGTGTTTTCAACTTCAGCGTTTACTTCAGCATGTTCATAGGATTCATTTTCCTGATTTTGAACTGCATTTTTTATAAAGTCTATTACTTCCTGAAGGTTCTCGGTAAACTTGTCAAAATCTTCTTTATATAAGAAAACTTTGTGTTTTTCGAAATAATGTCTTCCGTCCCGATTAAACCTTTTTTTACTTTCTGTGATGGTAAGATAATAATCATTTCTTCGGGTTGTTTTTACATCAAGAAAGTAAGTTCTTTTCCCAGCTCTTACAACTTTAGAGAAAATCTCATCACGTCCGTTGTTGTTTGATTCGTTGTTGTTTTCGTTTTTCTCTAACTCTTCATTTTTGTCGTATCCGTCCATCTTTTAATAATTTAGTTGGTTTAAATTAATCAACACCCAAAAGTAAAAAAATTATTATTAAAACATCAAAAAATAGATTTTTTTTGAATTCCTGTTTTCAACATCCCTGTTTATAATTCATTCTTTTTATTTCTTTTGAATCAATGGTTGATTTTGATCAGAGGGCCGATAACGTTAAGTCGGGGTAAATATTTGGAAAATCCTGCCTTCAGTTTTAAAAAAAATCGTTTACTTTGCAGTCTCAAAACCAGAAAAAATATTAAGGAGTTCTTTACCAATGATTAGCCGACGATTACTACGCATAAAAATTCTTCAGATTTGTTACGCTTATCTGAAGTCACAGGGGAAAACTTTAGGTCAGGCAGAAAAAGAGTTGTTTTTTAGTATCCAAAAATCTTACGATTTATATCATTATTTATTATTATTGGTTGTTGATCTTGTAAAATATGCCCGGTCAAGAATAGATCTGGCTGCCCAAAAGCTCGTGCCCACCTACGAAGATCTAAATCCCAATACGAAATTTGTGGATAATAAGCTTGTAAAACAACTGGAACAAAACCAGTCGCTCAGGAAATATCTAAATGATAGTAAATTGAGCTGGTCAAAGTATCCCGAGTTAATCAAGAATTTATTTCTGGAGATTAAAGATTCCGAAATTTATCAGAATTATATGAATGTCGAAGAGCGTTCGTACAAGGAAGATAAAAAGTTTATTATAGATCTTTATGCAAAAATTATTATTCTCCACGAACCCTTGCATCAGAATCTGGAAGAACAAAGCATTTATTGGAATGATGACCTGGAGTTTGTTGTGGGCATGATCATCAGGACACTGAAAAACTTCAAAGCTTCGACCGGCGAGTCCGAACAACTGATGCAATTGTTTAAAAATGAGGAAGACAGGGATTTTGCCAAACGCCTGTTTCGTAAAACGATTATCAACCACCAGGAGTATCAGCAGCTTATTGCCGATTATATTAAAAACTGGGATATTGAACGTGTTGCGTTTACCGATATTGTTGTTATGCAATTAGCTGTTGCTGAATTGATTGAGTTTAATGAAATCCCCGTAAAGGTCACCCTGGATGAATATATTGAAATTGCTAAATTCTATAGTACTCAAAAAAGCAATGTGTTTATAAATGGTGTTCTGGATAAAATGGTTGCTGACTTAAAAGAAGACGGAAGGATTAAGAAAACAGGACGGGGATTGATTGGTGAAATTTAGCAGTCTCATTTATAAATTATAAAGAAGATAAACTTTAAAAATACGTCTGTTTAATATTTCTTGATGGTTTCCAAAAATAATTATTACTTTGTAATGCAAATATACAGGCCATATGAAAAGTAAAATAATTGGAAAGAATTGTTTATGGATTGTTTTATTTTTTTTGGCAGCATGTTCTTTGAAAAACCAAAAGGAGAAAAAGATTGTTGTATCCCCCGGAGATCAACTAACAACGGTTAAATTTGATACGATGTATTATAACTTTGGGAACATGATCCAGGGAGAACAGGTTGCATACACTTTCCGGTTTAAAAATACAGGAGCATCTGACCTGGTGGTTGCCGATGCCTACTCAACCTGCGGATGTACTGTTGCCAATTATACCAGGCAGGCAGTACCGTCCGACCAGTATGGTTCGGTAGAAGTTATTTTTGACAGTACAGGAAGGCTTGGGGTACAATACAAAAATATTATTCTAAAAATGAATACCCACCAGGGAGATCATACCCTGGCTATTCGGGCGAATGTTGTAAAAAAATAATTATAAATCTTAATTAAAATTAAAAATGATGAACAATTTATTGAATGTATTATTATGGATGGGACAGCCTGCTGAAGGACAAAGCCCTTTAGCCTCTTTTTTACCTTTATTGCTAATCATTGTAATTTTTTATTTCTTTATGATCCGGCCTCAGATGAAGCGTCAGAAAGAATTGAAAAAATACAGGGAGTCACTCCAAAAAGGGGACAAAGTGGTAACTACCGGTGGAATTTATGGAAGAGTTGATGGCATTAAAGATCAATACGTTATTGTTGAGATTGATAATAATGTTAAAATTAAAATCGATAAAAGTGCGATTCTAAAAGATTCAACAGATATTAATTCAGCAAAATAAATGATGCTAAATTAAGCGTTTAAGGTGTTGATTCTTAGACGCTTTTTATTTTTATAGCTTGTGGTAGCCAAAAATATCGAAGATAATATCAAGAATTTTTTTGCCAGACGGAATTTTAAATCTGACAAAAGGATCATTGTGTTTTTGATATTTGTTTTTATTTCAACCATATTTTGGTTTTTAAACCAACTGGAACAGGAATATGAAACAGAGGTTACTTTACCGGTAAGATATACCAGTTTTCCCAAGGATAAAATTTTAGTGAATGAATTGCCCCGGCAATTTGATATCCGGGTTAAGGGGTATGGATATAAACTTCTTGAGTATAAAATTAGTAACAAATTTCTTCCGTTTGTTATTGATGTAAATACCATTACCATGCGATTGTATTCGAGAAAGGATTATGTGAAATTTTATGCATTGACCAGAAATCTGTCGGATAAAATTGAGCAACAGTTAAGCTCTGAACTGAAAATTATTACTATCCAGCCCGATACCCTGTTCTTTGATTTTGCCGATCGAATTCATAAAAAAGTACCGGTAATTTCAAAAGTAAAACCTATTCCAGCCTCTCAGTATTTAATCAAAGGCGATCTCAAACTAGATCCCGACAGCATTATTATTTCCGGGGCCAATCCAATAATAGATACGATTCAACAGGTATATACCCGGGAAATTGAACTACCAGATCTTACCAAAGATTATAAGGAATCTATTGCCATTGACAAGTATGATCAGGTGGATTATTCCGACGAGGAAGTTGAAATAGCAATATCCATTGAAAAATTTACCGAAGGAAGCCTGAAGATTCCGTTAAAGGTGAAAAATGTTCCGGATTCCCTGGTATTGAGAACTTTTCCCAACGAAATATCAGTATCGTATTTTGTAGCCCTAAGCGATTATGATAAAGTTTTACCTCAATTCTTTGATGCTGAAGTAGATTTTAATGAGATTAATTTTACGGATAATAAGGCAAAAGTAAAAATTACTGGTTCTCCTGAGTATATCAGGTCCTTAAGATTTTATCCGCAGGCAGTTGAATATTTAATTGAACGGAAAAATGATTAAAGTTGGAGTAACCGGAGGCATAGGAAGTGGAAAAACCCTGGTTTGTGAAATTTTTAAGCATCTGGGAGTTCCTGTGTTTCATGCCGACCTTGAAGCAAAAGAAATTTATGTTTCCGACCAGGAGGTAACAAAACAAATCAAACAACTTTTCGGGCAGGATATTTATCATCATGGCGAGCTGAAAAAAGATGTGCTGGCCAAAATTATTTTCAATGACAGTAAGGCTCTGGATAAAGTCAATTCGATTGTACATCCTAAGGTAAGAGAATATTTTTTAAACTGGGCCGAGAAACAGACGGCCAACTACGTGATCGAAGAGGCTGCCATTCTTTTTGAAAGCAATGCATACCTGGATCTGGATTATATTATAAATGTTCATGCACGACAGGAGAATAGAATAAAACGGGTAATGAAACGTGATGGTATCAGCAGGGAACATGTTTTAAGCCGGATGAAAAATCAGTTATGTGATGAGAAAAGAATGAAGTTAGCTGATTTTACGATATATAATGATGATGAGCGAATGTTATTGCCCCAGGTGATGGAGATACATCAGAAAATTTTAAGCAAATTATAGGATCATGGGAAAATTTGGAAAATGGATTGCCGGAGGTTTAGGCTGGGCAATATTTGGTCCAATAGGAGGGATTCTTGCTTTTGCCCTGGGTTCACTGATTGAAAAGGTGGATGCTCAGTCCAGAACAGGATACTCGATGACCACAACCGGCAGCTTTGCTGCAAGTTTACTGGTACTTATTGCTGCGGTAATGAAAGCTGACGGGAGGGTAATGAAATCTGAGCTAAATTATATCAAAAAATATTTTATCCAGACCTTCGGGGAGGAATCTGCAGCTGAAGCTATTCATTTGCTTCGTGATCTGTTAAAGCAAACAATCCCTGTTCAGTCGGTATGTCTGCAGATCAAACAAAACCTGGATTATTCATCACGTCTTGAATTACTGCATCTTTTGCTGGGTGTTGCAAAAGCCGACGGACAGGTGGATGCATCTGAGTTAAATGCTATTGCGTTAATATCAAGATATCTTGGTATCAGCTCTAAAGATTTCGACTCCATAAAATCGATGTTTGTGGAGGAGGTGAATAGTGCTTATAGAATTCTGGAGATTGAATCCACCGTGTCTGACGAAGAGGTGAAAAAGGCCTATCGTAAAATGGCTTTAAAATATCATCCCGATAAGGTGAGTCATTTGGGGGAGGACTTTCAGCTGAAAGCAAAGGAGAAATTTCAACGGGTTAACGAAGCCTACGAGAAGATAAAAAAAGAACGGGGAATGAATTAATTTTAAAATTATTTCAGATTTTTGAAATGAATATTATTTTTGCATCTCATTAAATATTAAAAAATAGTTTTATGTTAAAAGATATTTTATCAATTGCTGGTCATGGCGGATTATTCCAGTTTATTTCCCAGGGACGACATGGCATCATTGTGGAATCGCTTGAAACCAAGAAACGTATGAATGCCTCGGCAACAGCAAAGATTAGTGCCCTGGAAGATATTGCTATCTTTACGGATACCGAGGATATTGCTTTAAAAGATGTTTTTAAGGCAATTTATGAGAAAGAGAATGGAGGCGAAGCGATCTCACATAAATCATCCCCCGATGAACTGAAAAGTTATTTTGCCGAAATATTACCTGATTATGACCGGGACCGGGTATATGTTTCTGATATCAAGAAAGTTTTTCAGTGGTATAATCAGTTACATCAGTTAGATATGCTCAACTTCGACGAGGAAGAAGAAACAAAAGCAGAAAGTGAAAAATCAGGCGGACAGGAAAAGAAAGCAGAAAATAAAGAAGCGAACGATAGGGAAGAAAATGCAAAGGACCAGTAAAGAAATAGTTTTATCTTATCTTAAAGGGCTGTCTGAAAAGTTTTCGACAGCCCTTTTTCTTTGTTTCCCTGTGCGAGGTCCTTTTTTAAATATCAAATTCTCTAAAAGATAAATTGACTTTTTCGACGGCCTCTTTTTTTGGTGTTAAAATTATTCTTCGTCAAATTCTTTAGCCTTTTCCCAAATTTCATTCATTTCATCCAAAGACATATCTTTTAGCGATAATCCCTTCGTTAGGGTCTGTTCCTCAAGGTAGTTAAACCGTTTGATGAATTTTTTATTGGTACGTTCCAGGGCGGTTTCAGGATCAATATCATATAAACGGGCTGCATTAATTAGGGAAAAAAACAGGTCCCCAAACTCAGCCTCTATATTATCATAATCTTCGGTTTCCACTTCATGTTCTAACTCGTTGAGTTCTTCTTTAACTTTCTCCCAGATCTGTGTTCTTTCCTCCCAGTCAAAGCCGACCCCACGGACTTTTTGTTGAATTCTGTTCGCCTTTACCAGTGCCGGAAGAGAATCAGGAACCCCTGACAGAACGGCTTTTTTTCGGTCTTTTTCCCGGAGTTTTATGGACTCCCAGTTCTCTTCTACCTCTTTGCTGTCTTTCACTTCGGTATCGCCAAACACGTGCGGATGGCGACGGACTAATTTTTTATTAATCCCTTCAATAACATCGGAGAGGGTAAAAGCATTTTTTTCGGATCCAATTTTTGCATAAAAAACAATATGAAGAAGTAAATCCCCAAGCTCCTTCTTGAGTTCCTGCATATCATTTTTAATGATGGCATCCGCCAATTCATAAGTTTCTTCAATAGTTAGCGTTCGGAGCGTTTCTATGGTTTGTTTTTTGTCCCATGGACATTTGTTACGTAATTCGTCCATGATTTCTACTAATCGCCCAAAAGCTGCTAATTCTTTTTGCATTTGTTTTTAAAATTTTATTCGTATTGACGAGTTGATCGTTAAATTTAATAATTCGGCTGCATTCCCTCCATTGATTGCAATTTCCAGTAAATTTAGGGAATTAAACAGGGCCAGTATTTCACCTGCAGATGTCTCGTGATACGACCGGTTAATCTTTGAAATCATATAATGGTTGCTTTGCACATAAATTTTAAAGGGTTTTCCCTTAATCACACGCTCGAATAAATCTTTGGAAACATTGGTAATGGCATTCTGAAAGGAATCAATATATACAATGCTGCCTGAAATAACATTATCTTCAATCGTAGCACGTAACGGTACCCGGCGGTTTATGGTTTCGGTCTGAGTACAGAAGGATGTTAACAGTTCACCCTGGATAATTTTGCAGGCAACCTTAGTAAAAATATCCAGCACAGGAAAACTCGAAGGAGTATAGTCATCCAGCAAATAAAACTCAGGTTTCTCCTCTTCCTTGAATAATAAACTAAAAATTCCATTATCTGTTCCCACAAAATAATGTTCGTTGCATTTGGCTACAAGAACTGGCTGATCGGGAAGTATCTCTGTTTTTACCCCAATAATATGTACACTCCCCCTGGGAAAAAAATGATAACTGTTTTTCAGGATAAAAGCAGTCTGAAAGATATTAAAAGGCTTAATCTGATGGGTAATATCAACCATTTGGATTTGATTACATTGACTGTAAATTGAGCCTTTTACAGCGCCAATATAAAAATCCTCATTATTCCAGTCAGTTGTAAGGGTTATTATGGGCATACCGGGCGAACTAAAAAATCTTTTTCGGTTTTAAAGTTTTTTGCTTAATTTCGATGTCTTAAAAAGATATTTAAAATCCCTTTGTTTATTGATTTATAAATAAATATAAAAATTCAAAGGTCGAGCAAAACAATTACCAAATGTAAGCAATATTTGTTGAAATTTTATGATTGAAAAGGTTATATATTTAGAGGGGATCGAGCCGGTAAACATTTATGGGGTAAAAAATACCCGGCTGGAAAAAATAAAAGCATTTTATCCCAAACTTAAGATTATTGCCCGTGGTGATGAAATTAAAGTGCAGGGAGAAGAACAGTTAATTTTTGAGTTTGAAGAAAGGCTTCAGTTGATTATTGAATATTTTTTAAAATTTAAAAAGTTGACGGATACAGAGTTTGAAGCATTGTTAAAGGGAGAGGGAAAAACGTTGTTAAAAAGAAAAGAAGAATCGGATGATGCTTTAATCTACAGCAACTCTGCACGTCCGATTAAAGCACGCACGGTGAATCAACAAAAGCTGGTTAATGAATATGATACCAATGATTTACTTTTTGCGATTGGTCCTGCAGGATCAGGAAAGACCTATACAGCGATTGCACTGGCTGTGAGGGCATTTAAAAACAAGGAGGTAAAACGGATTATTTTAACCCGTCCTGCCGTTGAGGCAGGAGAGAACCTGGGTTTTTTGCCCGGGGATTTAAAAGAAAAGCTGGATCCTTATTTACGTCCTTTGTATGATGCCTTGATGGATATGATTCATCCCCGGAAATTGGCCGATTTAATAGAGGACGGAATAATAGAAATTGCTCCCCTGGCTTATATGCGGGGAAGAACTCTGGATAATGCCTTTGTGATCCTCGACGAAGCCCAGAATACTACGGTAAATCAGTTGAAGATGTTTCTGACCCGAATGGGGAAAAATGCTAAATTTATTGTTACCGGGGATGTTACACAAATTGATTTACGACCAAAGCAAAAATCAGGATTAATTCAGGCATTAAAAATACTGAAAAACATTCAGGGGATTTCTGTTGTTTATTTTGACGAACGGGATATCATCCGTCATCACCTGGTGAAATATATTGTGGATGCATACCAGAATAATTTTAAGGAGGATGAGGGTGAAGGAACAGGTGCCCAGAAGTGATTCTTGGCTTATCTCTAGATTGCGATTTTTTTAATTTACAAATAAACTAACTTATGGCACAGGCAGTAGTAAAAACAGAGTTTAAATTTCCGAAACAAAAGAGTGTATATAACGGAAAAGTTCGTGATGTTTATAATATCAACGATGAGTATTTAGTAATGGTTGTAAGTGACCGCATTTCTGCATTTGATGTTGTTCTTCCCAAAGGAATCCCATACAAAGGACAGGTGCTTAACCAGATTGCAGAGAAATTTTTAGATGCAACCGCTGATATCGTTCCCAACTGGAAAATAGCAGTCCCGGATCCGATGGTTACCATCGGACACTATGTTGATCCTTTTCCTGTTGAGATGATTGTCCGTGGATATCTTACAGGAAGTTCATGGCGTTTGTATAAGAAAGGAGGAAGAGATATTTGCGGTGTTCCTTTGCCCGAAGGCTTGGTAGAGCATCAACGTTTCCCTGAACCCATCCTTACCCCTACAACAAAAGCAGATATTGGTCATGATGAAAATATCTCCCGGGAGGAAATTATTAAACAGGGTTTGGTTTCGAAAGAAGATTATGAAATGCTTGAAAAGTATTCGTTGGAATTATTTAAACGGGGAAGTGAGATTGCTGAAGAGATGGGACTGATTTTGGTTGATACCAAGTATGAGTTTGGAAAGAAAGGGGGAAAGATCTATTTAATCGATGAAATTCATACCCCGGATTCATCGCGTTACTTTTATCTAGACGGATATGAAGAGCGACAAAGGAAAGGAGAAAACCAGAAGCAGCTATCGAAAGAGTTTGTTCGTGAATGGCTTATGGAACATGGCTTTCAGGGAGAAGATGGACAGCAGGTTCCGGAAATGCCCGAAGAGTTTGTAAACCAGGTGTCTGAAAGATATATTGAATTGTATGAAAAAATAACCGGCGATAAGTTTGTAAAAGCAGAAGCAAGTCAGGTTAAAGAAAGAATAGAACAAAACGTTATCAAGGAATTAAATAATTTACCTTAGAATCCCACAACAACTAACCGCAAAGGTGCGTAGACCGAAAAATGCTTAAATAATGGGCTCCTTACTTTTCCTCTACGCAACTTTGCGGTTAGTTAATTAGCCCATAACATTTGCTGTCAAATATTTTATTTGTATCGAATATACTTAAATGCGTTTCAAGAAAACATTTTTTAGCCGTTCTTATTTTAATTAACATCATTTAATCGGGGTTTAAATAATCTTATTACTTTTGTAGCTGATTTAAAATAAAATAATAAACATGGACAAAGTATTAGGAATAGGAAATGCACTGGTTGATATTATGACAATGCTCCCGGATGATTCAACCTTGGAAAAATTTTCATTGAAAAAAGGGAGTATGCAACTATCAGAAAGAGATTTTGCCGACCAGGTAGATCAAGCAACGGTGAATTTTAAAAAATCCCAGTCTTCCGGAGGGTCTGCTGCAAATACCATTCACGGATTGGCTAGTTTAGGAGCTCCTGCCGGATATATTGGAAAAGTAGGAGATGATTCTTTTGGTGAATTTTTTAGTAATGATATGAAAGCTAATGGAATAGTGCCGTTTATGCTCAAAACCATGACCGAAACCGGAAGAGCGATGGCTTTAATCTCGCCTGATTCTGAACGGACATTTGCTACCTACCTGGGAGCAGCTGTTGAACTTTCCGATATGGATTTAATTGCCGATCAATTTGAGGATTATAAGTATCTGCATATCGAAGGGTACCTGGTTTTAAATCATAAGTTAATGCTTAAGGCAGCCCAACTGGCAAAGGCTAATCATATGAAAATTTCACTGGACCTGGCAAGCTATAATGTTGTAGAAGATAACCTTGATTTTTTGAAAGATTATATTCAAAACTATGTAGATATAATTTTTGCAAACGAAGAAGAAGCAAAGGCTTATACCGGAAAGGAACCAGAAGAAGCGTTAAATGAAATCGCTGAACAGTGTGAGATTGCAATTGTTAAAATTGGAAGTAAAGGCTCTTTGATAAAAAGTGATGGACAAATCTATACCATTGATCCCTTTAAAGCAGATTCAGTTGATACAACGGGTGCAGGCGACCTCTATGCTTCTGGTTTTTTATATGGCTTGGTCAATAAAATGCCTTTGGAAAAGTGCGGGAGTATCGGCTCACTATGTGCAAGCAAAGTAATCGAAGTGGTAGGTTCCAAAATGAGTGCAGAAACTTGGAATTCAATTAAACAGCAAATTTAAAAGTTGCGCCAGAATATTATCCGGATCTTAGGGCAGCGATTCTCGTTGCCCTGTTTTTATCTTAAAAATCAGGTTCTCAGCAGATATTTCCCTGAAGGAAAGGGATGATGTTTGATATTTATTGAAACATTCATTATATTTATAAGTATATAGTTAACTTTAAAATATTATCGGCTCTTTTTGGAAGCATAATATGCACAGAACAAGCGGAAAAGTTATCATTAAAAATTTACTGGATGGGAGATTTACACCATAGAAATAATGATCTCGAAAAATCTTTTCATATTAAACTCCCCAGAATCCTAGAATTTTATAAGAATTCGAGTTTTTCTTTAAAGTTAAGGGTTCGTGTATTTTATAGTATATGTATTGCAGCTATTTTTGCATTGACTTTTCTATTGGTAAGTTCAAGTTATGTACAACTGACAGGAAGTTTCAACAAGTTAGATCTCCAGATTTTTTTACCCATCATTATTTTACTGTTGATTTTTTCTGTTACGCTTTTCTTGTTGTTCAAAGGAAAATATAATATTGCGACTCATCTCTTCTTAATTTCGGCCAATTTTTGCGTCTGGTATATCATGTTTTTTAGCAGGGGTGAACATGTTGTTGCTAAACTCGATACGGTAGTCCTAATACTTGCAATCATAAATAGTATTCCTCTGTTCATCAGTAAATATAAGACAACAATAATATTTTTTACGGCTGTTAACCTCGCTATTCTTCTTCTTTTTATTAGTATCTATCAGCACGAATATGGATTGTCGGCGAATATTGTAGTAGATTATATTGCTGATACCGCAATTGCATTAATTTTTTCAGGAATAGTTGTCTACCAGATTGTTCGGATCAATCATCAAACGTTAAAGAAGGTAGAACGGGATTATGAGGATAAAATACAGGTTGAGCAGGAGTTAAGGAAAAGTAAGGCCATCCGGAAAAAGGTTTTTGAAAGCTCCAGCATTCCTATGATTATTATGGATATTGATCGCCGGGAATTTGTTGATTTAAACGATGCTGCGATCCAGAGTTTTGGGTATGATTCGAGGAATGATTTGTTAGGCAAAAAGCCTGCCGATGTTTCTCCGGCCTGTCAGGGGGATGGAAAGTTATCGTGGGTGAAGGCTGAAGAAATAATTGAAAGGGTCAATGAGTATGGAACAATGACCGTAGAATGGCAGTTTAAGCGATCCGACGGGAGCTCCTGGGATGCAGAAATTCATTTGCTGGCTTTTGAATACGAGGATCAGTTTTTTTTACAGTATTCATTAATTGATATTACCCAACGTAAAAAGGCTAAGGAAGCCCTGTCAGAGAGTGAATCACGTTTTCGCGGGATATTTGAGGATGCACAGGTAGGGATTTACCAGACAACCCCTGATGGAAGGATTTTGCAGGCTAATCCCGCTTTATTAAATATTTTAGGGTATGATGACCTGGAAAGCCTGTCGAAAAGGAATCTCAACGAAAACAAATACTTTCTAAAAAAGTCGCGCAAAGAATTTATAAATACTATTGAGAAACAGGGATATCTTAAAGATTATAAGTCGGAGTGGTTGAGAAAAAATGGTGAGAAGATTATTATTCGCGAGAATGCCCGGGTAGTAAAAGATGCTCAGGGTAACATAAAATATTATGAAGGTTTTGTGGTGGATATTACCGAACATGAAAAAGTGATGAAGGCACTGGCTGAAAGTGAGGAGAAGTATCGGGAAATGGCCGAAATCCTGCCGGTAGCCATCTGGGAAATTGATTTAAAGGGAATCTGTACCTATACCAACAAGGTGGGGTTCAAAATTCACGGATACAGCCCCGAAGATCTGGTTCGTGGGATCAATGTACTTGACCTGATTATCCCCGAACAACGGGATTATGCAAAGAAACGATTGATGCAGCGGTTGAAAGGTGATATTTCTCCCGGGGATGAGTATGTGGCCCTTAGAAAAGACGGAACCACTTTTCCGGCAAATATTTTTACCAGTGTTATTTATCATGACAAAAAACCGGTAGGATTTATTGGAGTTACGATTGATATAACAGAAGCAAAAAAAGCAGAGCAGGAGCTCGAGAAATATCATAAACACCTGGAGTTTCTGGTGCAGGAGCGTACCGAGGAGCTTGCCACTGCAAATGAAGAGTTAACGTCTACTAACGAAGAGTTGCTTAATCAACGCCAGGAACTGGAAGCCGTATTATTGAATCTGCAAAACACCCAAAAACAATTAATACATTCTGAAAAGATGGCTTCTTTGGGTGTTCTTGCCTCAGGAATTGCCCATGAAATAAATAACCCCCTCAACTTTATCAAAGGTGGGGTATTTGGTATTGAGTCCTTCTTAAATGAAAACTTTAAGGATCATTTACAAGAATTAAGCCCTCTTTTACAGGGAATCAATGAAGGGATTTACAGAGCCGCTGAAATAGTAAAAAGTCTTAACCATTATAACCGTAAGGATGATTCAAAAATGCTTCCCTGTGATATTCATTCAATAATTGATAATTGCCTGGTAATGCTTAGAAATCAATTGAAAAATAGAATAGAGATTGAAAAGAGTTATACCGACAAGAATTTTACTTTATTAGGGAATGAAGGAAAGTTGCACCAGGTTATTTTAAATATTTTAACCAATGCAATTCATGCCATCGAAAAAAAGGGCTCCATAACCATTATATCCTCTATCAGTGCAAACAACTATAAGCTGCAAATCCAGGATACAGGAAAAGGGATCCGTGATATACATTTGGATAAGATCTTAGATCCTTTTTTTACCACCAAACCACCTGGCAAAGGAACAGGCCTGGGATTATCTATTACCCATAATATTGTTCAGGAACATGCTGGAACAATTGAATTTAAGTCAAAACCGAATCGAGGAACGACGGTAATTATTACTTTACCTTTAAAATCAGACGTCCATGGAAAATAAAACCACCATTCTTTATGTCGATGATGAGCCTATGAACCTAAAATTATTTGAAATTAATTTTAGTAAGAAATTTAATGTGATTACTGCACTAAGTGGTAACGAAGGATTAAAAGTACTGGCAGAAAAACACCATGTGGTAAACGTAGTGATCAGCGATATGAAGATGCCCGGGATGAATGGAATTGAATTTATTAAGAAAGCCAAATCGGATTATCCTGACATTAAGTATTTTATTTTAACGGGCTTTGAAATAACTGAAGAGATTGCTGAGGCCCTGAATAATAACCTTATTCAAAGTTATTTCCAAAAACCTTTTAATATGCAAGAAATTGAAGAGTCAATCTTTGAATTTTTATAAAGATAAAGGGGCAGTCCACGAAGCTTTGTAACCCTTTAGAAAACCTGGGTAACTTCCTTTTTGGACTGCCCCTTAGTTTTTAATTTAACGTTTTCATTATCTCATGGATGGCTCTTTCCAATTGAGGATCTGTATCATTCAACCGGTCCATAAAAGTATTTTTTACATAAATATCCGGTGCTACGCCAGTAAGCTCCAGATCTTCGCCATCCAGGGTATAACAACCCCAGGCAGGTAACCTTGTATACGACCCATCAACCAGGCTTCGGGCCGAGGTAAAAATAATCCAGCGATATGTCTCCGTTCCGATTATTTTTCCTAATTCCAGTTGTTTGAATCCGGCAGCGGTCATTTCTGCATCACTTAACGAATGTTCGTTAATTAATAAAACTATAGGTTTGGCAGCAGGAGCAAAGTTGGGCTGAGGTGAAAGCTCCCCGTCTCTGTATTTCCAGTTTAAGTAAGGCTTTTGAGATAAAAACTGCAAAACATCATCATGAACGTTTCCTCCCCGGTTATATCTTAAATCTAAAATAATTGCCTCTTTATGAAGTGCTTCGGTAGTCATGTCAATTAAGAAATTTTCCAGGCTTCCGGATCCCATATCTTTCATATATACATAGGCAATTTTTTCATCAGAGGCTTTGTCTACTATTTTTTGTTTACTTTCAATCCATTGGTCATAAAGCAAATTGTTGAGTTTTCGTGAAGAGATCGGGTGAATTTTTACATCAATGGTTGATTTGTCGCGTTTAAAAGTTAGTTTTATCTCCTCCAGTACTTCCGGATGATTAAAGAAGGCATTCCTGTTTTTTAACGGGTTAATCTTCGCATCATTTACAGCAATCAGCTTATCTCCTGGTTTTATCGGGATATTTAAAAGATCAACCGGCGAATTCTTAACCAGTTGCTTAACCATATATGGATCATCTTCCCGGAAAAGGATCCCGGTTTCATTGCTTTTTAGTTTATAAAATGTTTCTTGCTCTTCTCCGCTGGATCTGAAATCTAGGTGTGAAGCATTTAGTTCCCCTAACATATCTATTTGCAGTTTGCGTAAATTCTCCCGATTTCTGATGTAGGGCAAGAATTGCTCATAATAATCACGGGTTTTCTTCCAGTCAATTCCGTGGTAATCTTTATCGTAAAAATTCTCTGCAAGGGCAGCCCAGTTTTCATAAAACATCTGCTCAAATTCATTGTTGAGGTTTTTGGTGAAGATAAAATCTATGGCAAGCTCTTCGGTTTTATCGGCTGAAACATTGATTTCATGAATGGAGCCATTGATTAACGCATAATATTTATCCTTCGATTTTACAATTTGTTGAAATGAATGATCTGAGATGCTTTTGGATTTGTTTTTCTCAAAAGGAATCATTTCCATTTTGTGAAAGGACGATTCCCAATTATCACTATAGGCATTAAAAAACAGAATCTCTTTATCTTTTTCTTTAAAAATATAGGGGTTGTGATGTTCTCCACTGACATTGGACACATTTTCCCATCGTTTTTCAATGTTTTCTAGTTCTAATTTTATTTCAATGGCTGTATCTTTAGGATGTTCTTTTAGAAAAAGATTCTCATATTCGCTCGATTTAAAATCACCGGCAAACCGGTATAAAGGAATCCGGTATAATTTATGGGTCCCTTTACCCCTGGGATAGGCGGGGATGAATCTGTTGGCACTGACATAAAGGTATTTTCCATCCGGCGACCAGAAAGGATCATCTTCAGGAACCCCGTTACTGGTAATTTTCAAACTCTTTTTTTGTTCAATATCATAAATAAAAACATCGGGTTCGAAATTTCTGAATGCTGTATAGGTAATATATTTTCCATCGGGTGAAAAACGTGGTTGTGATCCACTAAACCAGAATTCATCTTCAATAATTTTTTCAACTTTAAAAGATTTTAAATCCATCAGATGAATATGGGATGAACCACAGATATATACCGCTTTTCTGAAATCCGGAGAAAGCCCGATATAGCGTTCGGTTTTATTTTCATAGGTTAATTGTTTTTCATCAGTATTTTTAACGGCAGACGTTTTAAAAATATTTGTCCATCCTTTATTTGTTCTTGAATATAGCAGCTCTTCATTATTCTCCAGCCATTTTACCTCCACAACACGTTCTCTGGGGTTTGTATTTATCTCTTTTACAAACTTCCCTTTAATGTCCGAAACAAATAATCTCCCGCGAGAAACCAAGGCTATTTTTTTATTATCGGGTGATATGTCAAAGGATGAAATTTTTCCTTTCACATTGAACTTCTGGTGAATATCCAGGGTTTCATTTTTATATATTTTAATTTCAGGTTTATAAGTTCGATTGCTTTTTACATCATAAATATGAATCTGATAGTCTTTTGTAAAAACCACTTTTTCACCATTTGCACTAACCTGTGGTTGACCTATGGCGGTTGAAAAATTTGTTAATGCTTTTTTGGATGAATCATCGAAAGTTAAAAGATTGTATACTGAGTTGATTTCATCTGAAGCAAAATAGATTATTCCCTGTTGATCAGTTGAGGGCCATAAATCTTTTCCCCGATAATCAGTCAGCTGTTTATATTCCTGGGTTCCTGCATGGTAATACTTGATGTCCGGATTATGTTCTCCCTTATATCTTTTCCGGTGGGGAAACATAAAGCTTTCCCATGATTCGGTAAACAGGTATGCCTCCTCGCCGGGAAGCTCGGCGATATGATGTACATTATTAAAATAATTGTCGCCAAAAAGCCTTTTCGGAGTACCTCCGGTTACCTGTA
This sequence comes from Bacteroidales bacterium, assembly GCA_036351015.1. Taxonomy (GTDB): domain Bacteria; phylum Bacteroidota; class Bacteroidia; order Bacteroidales; family UBA12077; genus UBA12077. Next base: position 27,206 of record JAZBOG010000020.1, on the reverse strand, counting down.
TTTTGTACGAACCAATTACATTATACCGGTTAGAAGTGAAGTTTATGGTTTGAGAGTCCCATGACCAGCTATTCACATAATCATTTGCATCATGAAAAGTAAGCTGGATAATTTCTCCACCTTTTACAGGTAAAAGGTAAACATCGGCATTGCCGTTTTGCTCTGACGAGAATGCTATCCACTGTCCATCGGGAGAAAAACGTGGGTTCGATTCGGAACCATCCATGGCCGTTAACCGCGTGGCAACATCACCCTCCGTTTTTACCTGCCATAAATCGTTTTCATACACAAAAACAATGGTTTCGCCATTGGGCGAAAGGGTAGGTTCAGTTAAGAAATAGGCTGTGTTTTCCTGGGCGATTCCATGTATACTCAGGAAAAACAGGATAAGAATTGATAGTACTGTTGAATTTTTCATCGGGTTAAATTTTATTTTCATTAAAGTTTTATCTTTCTTTGATGCGTTGAAAATACAAAAAGTTTAATTGACATAAGTAGTAATTAATTTATTAACGCCCGTTTTCTTTTGTTTTTTTCGCCAGTTTCATATAACCAGCCTGTTTTTCGTCCTCCGGCTGAGGCCAGTGCTGCAATATTGCAGGTAACCCTGGGCTGTTCTTGGAATAAGTGTGCGTTTTGTGAGATGTATACCTCTAAAAAATTCAAAATTCGTCCTTTGAAGGAAATAAAACCCGAAATTTTTCAACTGGCAAATACTTTTCCAAAGGCCAGAAAAATATTTCTTGCTGATGGCAATGCCATGGTATTACCAACAGAAAAATTAACTTCAGTTCTGGTAGAATTAAAAAAGCAGTTTAATCGGGTTCAGCGGGTATCCTCCTATGCCTTACCCAAGGATCTTGTGCATAAATCAGTTAGAGAATTAAAAGAATTACGTAACCTGGGATTAAAATTATTATATATTGGTATAGAGACCGGTGACGATGAGCTGTTGCAATGGATTCATAAAGGAGAGACTTTTAATTCTACCGTTACCGGAATTCAAAAGGCACACGAGGCTGGGATAGATACTTCGGTCATGATAATTAACGGACTGGGGGGGAGGATGTATAGTCGGCAACATGCCCTGAAGTCTGCTGAGATTGTTAATTTTTTACAACCTAAATTCCTTTCTACACTTACTTTAAGCATGCCCTACGGACAAGCTCATTTTCAGCAGCGTTTTAAAGGAGATTATCAGCAGCTAAGTGTTAAGGAGTTGTTTGAGGAATTGTTGCTTTTTATCCGGTATCTCGATGTAAATCATGTTATTTACCGCTCCGATCATGTGTCGAATAATTTGGTGTTAAAGGGGGTACTTGGAAAAGATAAGGAGAAGATGATTGCTTATTTGAAAAATGCAATCAATAAAACTCCCGAGAATGTTTATCCAACTTCATCAATGATATGATAAAAAGTTATTATTTTGCATTAACCAATAAATGATAAATTATGGAACTGAAATCAAAAAAAACCTTAACCGTACTCGTTGTTTTGCTTGCCGTTTCGCTCACGGTAGTATCTTATCTTGGCGCATTTTATCCTTTGACCTATGTGCGAGACTCTGCATCAATGGGCGCACAGGGAATTGGCCAGGATCTGGTAGACTTGTTCTTTGTGGTTCCTGTTTTATTGATCTCTCTTTGGGCTGGCCTTAAAAATAACCGTATGGGATTATTCGTACTTGCCGGAACCTTGTTTTATATTTTGTATTCATTTATTATTTATGCTTTTGGTGTTCATTTTAATCAGCTTTTTTTATTATACTGTTCAACACTGGGATTATCAGTTTTTGCTTTCTGGGTTTTAATGCTGGAGTTAAATCATCAGGATATTAAAAGTTGGTTTAATCCATCCGGGATTACCAAAACAATAGGTATCTATTTTATAATTGTAGCAACCATGTTTTATTTGCTCTGGTTTAAAGATCTTGTTCCTGCTATTCTTAGCAATACGGTTCCTGATCTGGTAAGTGATAATGATTTACTGGTTAACCCGGTACATGTTATCGATATTGCATTTGCATTGCCCGGATTAATTGTTGTCGCTTTTTTATTGTTTAAAAAACACCAGCTGGGGTATATCTTTGCTCCGGTAGGACTTGTATTTACAATTATTTTAACCATTGCTCTTATCGGGATGGTTGTTATGCTAAAGGTTAAAGATATTAGCGATGATTCGTCTGTGGCAGGAATTTTTCTTTTTCTCTCGGCGATTAGTACGATCTTATTGGTTTTATTTTTCAGAACAATGAAAAAAAATAAATAGATTATTGGTTAACGAAGAAATTCCAGGATCAGGTCTAAATTCATTTTTTGTTCAGCCCGTTCGGTATTAACAAAGGTGTTGGCGAGTTTTGATTTTTTTGATTTAAGTCGTTGAATTTTTTCTTCTACAGTGTCTGAAGAGATAAAACGATAAACCATAACATTCTTATCCTGCCCAATGCGGTGTGCCCGGTTAATGGCTTGTTCCTCCACGGCAGGATTCCACCATGGATCGATGATAAATACATAATCGGCAGCCGTTAGGTTTAATCCCACCCCCCCGGCTTTAATCTGTATAAGGAATACTGATTTTTCGGGTGAATTTTGAAAATCTTTAATTACCTGGTCACGGTTTTTCGTACTCCCCGTTAACATCGAATAGGAATGTTGGGATTTTTCGAGATAATGTGCAATAAGTTGCAAATGCTTTACATAAGCAGAAAAAATAAGTACTTTATGCTTTTCAGCAATTAAATTTTCAATATTGCGTGTAATTTCTTCAAATTTTCCTGATTCTTTTTGATAATCGGGATCTGTTAAAATGGGATGATTGGCTATTTGCCTTAATTTGGTTAACCCTTCAATGGCCAGCATGACAGGCTTGTGTTCATCGGTTTCAATATGTTCAATAATCGAATTTCTTATTTTTGATTTTTCTTTTTCATAAAAGGATTTTTGTTCTTCTGTCATATCACAATAGATCACCGATTCTATTTTTTCAGGCAAATCTTTAGCTACTTGCTGCTTGGTTCTTCGTAAAATAAAAGGTTTTATAAATTGTTGCAACTTCTCTTTCTTTTGGACATCGGATTTTTTTTCTATGGGAAGAATAAACTCTCGTTTAAAAAAACGGAGATTTCCCAGCAGGCCCCTATTGAGAAAATTGAGTTGTGCCCATAAGTCGGTCAGGGAATTTTCAATTGGGGTGCCGGTTAATACCAGGCGGTGACATGAATTTAACTGGTTTACCGCTTTATATATTTTGGAATCCGGATTCTTAATATACTGGCTTTCATCCAGAATTAAGTAATGAAACTTGAACTTAACAAGCAGATCCAGATCATTGCGTACAATTCCATAAGTTGTTAAAATAATGTCAAATTCCCTAAAGATATGAAGTTCTTTTGGACGGTTTTGACCTGTGTATTTGAAACAGGAAAGCGAGGGGGTAAACTTATTTATTTCTTCCGCCCAGTTATGGATTAGTGAGGTGGGCATGACAATAAGGGAGGTTTGAGAAGAAGAATGGGTAAATTGTGTTTTGATTTCATCAAAAATACTTAATTGGGAAAGTTCAGGTGCAGCTTCAGGGTAATTTTCTTGATCCTTTGGCTTCGTTTCTTTGGCTTTTAAAAGTAAGGTCAGGGTTTGTATCGTTTTCCCCAATCCCATATCATCGGCCAGGCATCCGCCAAAATGATACTCCTGAAGGAGTTGCATCCAGGAATAACCGGTTTTTTGATAAGGCCTTAATGCTGCTTCTAAGGGTTGAGGAACTTTGTAATGTAGATGATTTATCTCACGAAGAAGGTTTATATATTTTTCTATAATCGATAAGTCTTTTTCCGGCACATGGTGGTCCAATAAGCCGAAATGGTGCTTCTTTAAAATCAGGTGTCCCTTATCTTCTTTTCCAAACTGGAACAATTCCTGGTATTTGGAAAACCACTCCCGGGGTAAAATGGCTATTTCTCCATTGGGTAGCTTGTATTCCGGATTCCCGTTTAAAATATTTTTTCTGAATTTGGTAAAGGGGAGAGTAAACTCTCCTATTTGAACCCGGATATAAATATCAAACCAGTCACTTTTCTCTTCAAGATTTGTTTCAATGCATACGGGGTCGAAATTATAGGAAATATCCATTCGATCCTGATTAAGGCTAATTCCCGTTTTTAAAATTTGATTTTTATTTTGTTGCAACCACCTTACGGTCTGAAATAACTGGTTGGATAATTCAGTATCCACATTTTCGGGTAGGCTAAAGTATGATTCATTTAAATGTATTAACCCCATGGATTTTATTTTCTGGATGATTTGATTTTCCCATGAATCATCCCGGGCTATTTTGTAGAAAAGGTACTGTTCATTTTGTTTTTCAAATTTTACAGAGACCCTGTTTTCTTTGAAAGCATCAAATTTAAATAGTTGATTGTAAATAAAATATAAATGAAAAACAGGTTTTCCTTCCAGGTTTTTTTCGAAGCTAAAAACCGCTTTTTTATGATCTATGGTTTCATCAATTTCAAATCCTGAGGGTTTCACATTAAAGTTTTTGACAATATCCAGGGCAAAGGTTTTAAACCATATCTCTTCCGAGGATTTAGGAATACGAATACTTTCTTTATGAAAAAAGGGAAGTAGTTTTTTGGCATTAATATCTTCAAAACGGTAGAGATTATTTTCAATAATGATATGGGCTGGATTTTCAACCAGTATTTGAGAGGGTTTATTCAATAAATGGATTTCTTCATCCTGGTGTTTTACCGTTAGATAGTAATGACTCTCATGTTCAAGGCGTGTTATGTTAAAAATTGCTTGAGCGTTAGGTTTATATTGCTCAATTCTGTCTTCTGAATTAATGTATTTAGGTTTTTCTTTATAAAATAGTTGCAGGTTGGTATCGTAGAGGAAATCAACAGCTTTTGCCATCTTCTTTTCTAGATAGGGTCGAATATATTTTTCAGCAAATGGCCTGTCCAGCTTTTTCATAAAGTCAACCGTAGTATCTTTTTTCTTTCGTGAAAACAATTTATGTAAACTCTGATCGCTATATTCTTCGATGGCTTCCAATACTTTTTTCTCATTCTCGGTAAAAAAATCAATATACCTGCTAATATTTAACCTGGAAATTTTGGCTTCGATCGGATAAAATCCGTGATTTGGCCTGATAGTGACAATGTAAGGGGACATAATCAGCCCTAAAAGAGGGTGGTCAGTTATACCGATAACCAATCTTTTTTTCATGGGGAAAACAGAAAGTTATTTTTTTCAAAAATTATAAAAATATTATTTTCCTATGATTTGAAACCGGATTGTGACAATTATTTGTTAACAAACGTTACATTCGAAAAAGAATCAGGGAGTTATTTTTTTTAACGTTGAATATTTATGCGCAGGGAGGTGATGAGGGGGTATTATGATGAAAATTCAGATACATCAATGCCCCTGTTTTTCTGAATGAATTCATGGATTGTAGAAAGGACAAAATGGAGTTTGAGAAATGGTATTTAGATCATTCTTCTTTAGCAAACCGAATCTCTTTATTTTCAATCATTTTTTGTAATTCGGTTAGCAAGGCCTGTTCCTGAGCATCAATATGCCCATCTTCAAAAGAGATTTCAAGAATTTCATCGTATTCTTCCGGGGTAATGATATGATCATCGATAGCCTTGATTATCAATTTACGTATACGTTCACCACTTTCACTAAATGCCATAGTTGTTTATTTTTGTGCAATTTACAAAATAGAATAGAATAATTATAAATAACTTTGTAAAAAGTGCAATAATAACAGATTTCAGTAAAAATATTATACGGCATAAGATTAATTTTGTTATTCATCATTCAAAATTATATATTGAACCCTTATTTAAGAAGCAAAATAATTAAAGAATTTTCGAAAACTAAGCTCTACAATTATGCGTGTTCAAAGAATCTTGCCTAAAATTGAGGGTACTGAAGGGCCCTCTGTTGATCTTTCACTAATTGATCCTCTATTAGAAAAATATAAGCAAAAGAAAGGGAGTTTAATACCCATATTACAAGGTACGCAGAATATTTATGGTTATCTACCCCGGGAGGCTTTTTATAAAATAGCTGAAGTTACAGGATTAGAACTGAGTGAAATGTTTGGGGTGGCAACATTCTATACCCAGTTCAGGTTAAATCCGGTAGGAAAGCATATTATTAAGGTTTGCCACGGAACAGCCTGTCATGTTCAGAATGCTACAGCCATAAGCGAAGCATTGGAGGATGCTTTGGGGGTTAACGATGGCGAAACTACTGAGGATAACCTTTTTACGCTGGAATCTGTTGCCTGCCTTGGTTGTTGTTCTCTTGCTCCGGTAATGATGATTGGTGATGAGACTTTTGGAAAACTAACCGGAAATCAGGCAGTAAAAATTGTGAAAGAGATAAAAATAAAGGAAAGTAATTAATCCCTCATTGGGATAATTAAAATATTTTTTTATGGAAAAAACAAAAGTTTTGGTTGGATTGGCAAGCTGTGGAATTTCTGCAGGTGCTCAAAAAGTTTACGATAAACTCATCGCTTTAAAGCATGCAGATCAACTTGATTTTGAATTGAAAAAAACCGGTTGTATTGGCATGTGTTACCGGGAACCATTAGTGGAGGTGGTTGATGATACCGGGTCCTATTTATATGGAGACATTAATGAAGAGAAAGCGGTTGAGATTTTTGATAAACATCTCAAACAGAGCGAACCGATTAAGGATTACGTGGTTAAAAGCGATCTGTTTAAATCCCCGGACGACACCTTTTGGGATGGACAGGTAAAAATAGCCCTTCGTCATTGTGGAATAATCAATCCTGAAAGTATCGATGAATACGAAAAGAATGATGGATATAAAGGAATTAAAAAAATAGTTGCAGAAAAAATCGATCAGGAACAGGTAATTCAAACGGTTTTAGATTCAGGAATCCGGGGCCGTGGAGGAGGTGGTTTCCCCACAGGGTTAAAATGGAGGTTTGCCTATAAAAACCAATCCGACGAAAAATATATCATCTGTAATGCCGACGAAGGAGATCCCGGTGCTTTTATGGACCGTTCATTGTTGGAGGGTGATCCGCATGCTGTAATTGAAGGATTAATTATTGGGGGGTATGCCATTGGTGCCACAGAAGGTGTAATCTATTGCCGGGCTGAATATCCCCTGGCGATTAAAAGGCTTAATATAGCTCTTGGGCAGGCAAGGGAGAAAGGCTATCTTGGTAAAAATATTCTGGGAATGAAAGGTTTTCATTTTGATCTGTATGTGAAAGAAGGTGCAGGAGCCTTTGTCTGTGGTGAAGAAACAGCATTGATTGCCTCTGTGGAAGGGGAACGCGGGATGCCCAGGAAACGACCTCCTTTTCCTGCCGAAGCAGGATTATGGGGTAAACCTTCAAACATTAATAATGTGGAAACTTTTGCCAATATCCCTTACATCATTTTAAACGGGGCCCAATCCTTTTCCCGGTATGGTACAGAAAAAAGTAAAGGAACCAAAGTTTTTGCACTTACCGGGAAAATTAAACACGGAGGAGCTGTTGAGGTCCCTATGGGAATTTCAATCCATGATATTATTTTTAAATTAGGAGGCGGCATTACCGGGGACAAGAAATTTAAAGCGGTTCAACTGGGTGGCCCTTCCGGAGGCTGTATCCCTGAGTACCTTGCCGATACCATTGTTGATTATGATTCGGTGAATGCTACCGGCGCAATTATGGGATCCGGGGGGATGGTGGTGATGGATGAAACCACCTGTATGGTCGATATGGCTCGTTTCTTTCTTGATTTTACCCGGAAAGAATCGTGTGGAAAATGTACATTCTGCCGCATCGGAACCAAACGAATGCTCGAAATACTTACCCGCATCACCGAAGGTGAAGGTGAGGAAGGAGACATCGAAAAACTGGAAGAACTTGCTTATCAAATTAAAGACAATTCATTGTGTGGTTTGGGACAAACAGCGCCAAATCCGGTATTAACTACCATTAAGTATTTCCGCCATGAGTATGAAGCCCATATCAAGGATAAAAAATGCCCTGCATTAAATTGTAAAAAACTACTTACGTACACCGTTGATCCTGAAAAATGTACCGGTTGTACTGTATGTGCCAAAAATTGCCCGTCAGATGCAATTGATGGAGCAAGAAAAGAAGTACATTTTATCCGGCAGGAGGCTTGTATAAAATGCGGAATGTGTTATTCGAAATGTAAATTTGATGCCATTGTTTTATCCTAAAGTCAGACTTTTTAAATGGATGTTAATCAGTAAAAAGTTATAATCAATTATTAACCCAATGACCAATGAAAAAAAGTAATCAACTCAATATCATCCTAAACGGGAAAAATGTTAAAGGCAATCCCGGCGAAACAATTCTCGAATTAGCCAACCGACATGAAATTAAAATCCCAACCCTTTGTAATGATCCCAGGCTTCAGCCTTTTTCATCGTGTTTTGTTTGTGTTGTCGAAGTGGAAGGGATGAAAGGAATGCAACCTTCATGCTCTACGAAGATACAAGAGGGAATGCGTATAGAAACAGAAAATGAGAAGGTTCAAAAAGCTCGTAAAACAGCATTAGATCTATTGGTAAGTAATCACTATGCCGATTGTGAAGCTCCTTGTAAGCAAACCTGTCCGGCTGGTGTAGATGTACAGGGATATATTTCGTTTATAGAAAAAGGTTTATATAGTGAAGCTATAGGACTTATAAAACAAACCAATCCATTACCGGCAATTTGTGGGCGTGTGTGCGTTCGCCCCTGTGAACTGGCCTGTCGAAGAAACTTCCTGGATGAGGGTAGTGGCGTTGGTATTGATTATTTGAAGCGGTTTGCCGCGGATAAGGATTTACTTTCCGAAGCGCGGTATGTTCCGGATATTGAAACCTCTACCGGTAAAAAAATAGCCATCATTGGAGCCGGTCCCGGGGGATTATCATCAGCCTACTTCCTGCAACAAAAGGGACATCAGTGTGATATTTACGAAGCCAGTCCGAATCCGGGTGGTTGGTTACGCTATGGAATCCCTGAATACCGTCTTCCCAATGATATACTGGACCAGGAAGTAGCAGCAGTTACTGAACTGGGAGTCAATATTTTTTATCAGAAAAAATTGGGGGATAATTTAAGCTACCGGGAGCTTAAAAAGAAATACGATTCCGTAATTTTAACCATAGGTTCACAACGGGGAACATTAATTGGATGTGAGGGTGATGACGCTGAAAATGTGTTTTCAGGAATCGACTTTTTGCGGAACATGGAAATGACCGGTCAGAAATATGATTTTTCGGGAAAAACGGTTGCTGTTGTGGGGGGTGGAAATACCGCCATGGACTGCTGCCGGACTTCTGTTCGTTGTGGCGCAGAAAAAGTATACATTATTTACCGTAGAACCGAAAAAGAGATGCCGGCGAACCCCATTGAAATCCATGAATCAAAAGTTGAAGGGGTAGAATATTTGTTTTTAACCAACCCGGTAAAGATTAATAAAGATAAAAACGGGAAATTAAAAACCATGACCTGTGTTAAAATGGAGCTGGGCGAGCCCGATGCCTCTGGGCGCAGGAGGCCAATTCCCATTGAAGGCTCTGAGTTTGAAATTGAATTGGACTACGTGCTGGCAGCGATAGGCCAAAAAACAACCGTTAATTTTTTAGATGATATCAATAAATTTTCGGACAAAGGCAAACTGGAAGTGAACCGTTGGGGAGATATTGCTGCAAATGAACAGACTCTGCAAACCGGAATTGCCTCTGTTTTTGCTGCCGGTGATGGCGTAACCGGACCTGCAACTATCATTGAAGCTATTGCTCAGGCTAAGATTGCCAGTAGAAGTTGCCATCAGTATTTGTCAGGGTTGCCCATAGAGCCTGAAGCTGAAGAATTTATAAGCAGAAAAGATAATTTTAAAGAACTTTCCCCAGATGATTTTTTAGGCAGATATCAACAGCAGTTGCGTGAAGAGATGCCTGTTTTACCTGCCGACAGACGGAATAATTTCGAAGAAGTGGAATTAGGCTATGCTGACGAGAATGTTGCCCAGCATGAAACTAATCGTTGTTTGGAATGTGGTTGTAACGAGTTTTTTACCTGCGATCTGAAAAAGTATAGTTCACAATATCATGCTGAACAAAAGCGGTTTAGTGGTGAATTTCAGGAATATTCTATTGACTTTTCACACCCTTTTATTGAAATTGACAACAATAAATGTATTTTATGTGCCCGTTGTGTCAGAATATGTGACGAAGTAGTAGGTGCAAATGCATTAGGTCTCGTTAATCGGGGGTTTGATACTTATGTTGCGCCAAGTATGGGAGGATCGTTGGTGGATACACGGTGTGAGTCCTGTGGACTGTGCATTTCTACCTGTCCAACCGGAGCCATTACAGAAAATACTTCCTTTAAACCCGGACCTGTAAAACTGGATTCTGTGAATACCCTTTGTAATTATTGTTCGGTAGGATGTGAAGTAAAGTATCATCATAAATCGGAATTTGTTTGGAAAGCTACCGGGAAAGAAGGTCTGGTAAATAAAGATGGTAATATCTGCCGTTATCCTAAATTTGGATATACTGCTATGAATGATTTGCAAAGAATTACCCAGCCCTTGCTTAAGGTAGATGATAATTTTGAGACCATCAGCTGGGAAAAAGCTTTTGATGTGATTGCCGACGAAATTAAAGGGGCAGATGCTGATGAGAATGGATTCTTTGCAGGCGCTAGATTAAGTAATGAAGAGATGTATTTGATTCAAAAGCTGGCTCGGGCGAATGCCAAAACCAACAATGTAACCAGTTTCTATTATTTAGGTCAGGGTAGAGGCTATGAATCTAATTTTAAAGCAAATGTTCCTTTCGATCAACTGAAAAAGGCAGGTAAAATATACCTGCTTGGCTCTGAAATAAACAGGGATAATGCTGTTGTTGGGTTTATGGTAAATAATACCCGGGAGACCGATAAAGTACCTGTAGAACTAATTACCGACAGAAAAGAAAGTGCTTTGGAGCATAAGGTTGATAAAATTATGAAAATTAAATCCTATTATCATTTTATCAAGGCTGTTAATTACTACCTGGTTAGTAGGGGATTACAAAATTCATTGTTTATCAAGGACCGTTGTATAGGATTTGAACAATATAAGAAAGAATTGTTGAACGAAGACTATCAAAAATTAGTATCTGCTTCGGGTATATGTTGCCAGGAACACCTGGAAGAATTTGCCGAGAATTATAACCGGGAGATGAATGGAATTATTGTTTTTTCAGAGAAATATATATCGGCTAATGTTAGCAAAGAGTTGTTTAACCTAGCCATGATCACGGGCAAACTAGGCAAAACATCCAGTGGACTTATCTCTCTTAAGGAGAAAAATAATGCACAGGGATTATTTGATATGGGAATTTCTTCCAAAAACGGGGTTGGTTATACAGATTTAAAAGATGAGAAATTTGCTAAGAAATTGTCGAAAAACTGGAAGATTAAGAGTTTACCTGAAATCCACGAGAAATGCACCAAGGATTTACTCGATGAGGGATTAATTAAAAAGTTCTATATCTTCGGTGAAGATCCGATAGGCTGTGCCAGGGACAAAGCTAAAATCCAGAAATGGTTTGCCGATGCCGAATTTATCATGGTGCAGGATTATTTTATGACCGAAACAGCTAAACAGGCTGACTTAATTCTACCGGCTACTTTCCCTGTTGAAACCTCAGGTAGTTTTACCAATACACAAAAACATATTCAGCAATTCGAAAAACAATTTAAAGGGAAGGTGGAACAAGAAAATTATGTTCAGTTGATCCATTTAATGGCTAAATTTACCGGTGGAGAAATAGATAAAACCATCGATGATATCCGGAAGGAAATTTTTGAACTATTACCCTCAACCAATCAATCCGAGAAATATAGTTTTAGCTATACAATAAAAGATAATATGAATAAACTTTTTAAATACGGATGTGATTATCTGGTCAAGAAATTTGACCAAGATTTTGATCAAGCTTTTTAACTATTAAACAGCAGTGTTATGAAAGAATTTAAAACCATAGATGATATTTTTGATTTTGCCATAAAATCGGAACAGGAAGCCGTTGATTTTTATAACGACCTGGCAGAAATAGCAAAAACAGAGGATATGCGTAATGTTTTTGTCCAGTTTGCACAGGAAGAAATTGGGCATAAAGCCCGGTTGACTAAAATTAAGGCAGAGGGTGCTTATCAGGCTGAATCCCATCAAATTAAAGACCTTAAGATCAGCGATTACATGGTAAGTGTTAAACCGGCAGCCGACATGACTTATAGTGAGGCACTGGTTTTAGCCATGAAAAAGGAGAAAGCAGCCTATAAATTATATCTTGAACTGAGCAAAAGGGCTGTTAATGATGAAATGAAGGATGTTTTCCTTTCCCTGGCCGAAGAAGAGTCGAAACATAAATTAAGGTTTGAGATTGAATATGACGAGTTTGTGTTAAGAGAAAATTAGCGGCTGCAAATAAATTGATTATAAGCATAACAATTCTGTTGTGCTTATTTTTTTATTTCACCCGTTCATGGTAATTTTGCGTGATTATTTGTGGATAATTAATGTATCTTTAAACAATTTTAATCCAATAAACAGGTTTTAAATACGTAACTATAAAATTATAACCCGTGAGAAGAGTTTGGTTTGTTCTGTTAATAGTTATCATCTTTCAAAATTTTGCAGGAGCCCAGGAGGATACCCTAACGCTCCGTAAAGCAGAAGATAAGGTGATGATCGGTGGAAAAATCTATTATGTGCATATTGTTAAAAAAGGAGAAACTTTATATTCATTAAGTAAGCTATATAATGTTTCACAAAAGGAGATCGCCAAAGAGAATCCTGAAATTTTTCTGGGGCTGCAGGTCGGACAAGCTTTAAAAATCCCTGTTGTTGATGAACAGACTGCTGCAGCAGGCGATGACCAAGATCAGTTTATTTATCATCAGGTTAAAAAAGGGCAAACCTTGTACTCTTTATCAAAAAAATATGATGTTTCACTGGATGACCTGATTATATGCAATCCTGATGCCCGGTATGGAATTAATGTGGGCGAAGTATTAAAAATTCCTAAATCGAAAAGCGTAGTTGAGCTGATCCAGCAGTATCCCAAAACAGATGATCAGGTAAAGGATACGGTTCCTGTTGAAGATGATTTTATTTACCATACCGTTGCCAAAAAAGAAACGATCTATTCATTAACCCGTACCTTCGATCTATCGTATGATGATTTGATTAAGCATAATCCCTTTTTAACCGATGGATTGAAAGCAGGACAAACCATTAAAATCCCTAAAAAACAAACGTTCGAACCTGTTAGTTTGTTGTTTCAGCCAGACGAAGAGGGAAAAGATACTTCCGTTTTATATAAAGAAAGAACTGCCATAGCATATTCCGACTCGGCAGAGTTATTTCCTTGCGACAGTTTTCCGCAAAAAACAGGACAAACCTTTAACGTAGCTGTATTACTGCCCTTCTATCTTGATAAAAATGATGAGGAGTTTTATATCGATTCAAGCGAAGTAGATGACCTGGGTGAAAAAATTTATGAGCGGGTGTATTATGATCCTTATTATATCTACCCTCGCTCGTTAAACTTTGTTGAGTTTTATGAAGGTTTCCTTTTGGCGGTTGATCGTTTAAAAGAGTCAGGTTTAAACCTTAATCTATATGTTTATGATACCGCAAATGATACGGCCCGGGTTAAAGAAATACTGAATTATCCGATGATGGAAAATATGGATCTGTTGATTGGGCCGATTTATAATCAAGAATTAAAGCTGGTCTCCGAGTTTTCGAAAGAACACCAGATAAAAATGGTATCTCCTTTATGGGATAATCTTCAACTGGTGGATGAAAATCCCTTTCTTTTTCAGGTAACACCATCCTATGCTGCACAAATTGATGAATACGTTGAATATATCACCCGGTTTAAGGATAAAAACCTCGTATTGGTTCATAATGGGGATAGCTTACATTATGATAATATTCAAATGGTTAAGGATAAGCTGTTTGCCCACTTCTCCGATTCTGTTTTGGGGAGTATTCAATTTAAAGAAGTTGTTTTTAAGGACAGCATTAACGTATTGGAGCATGCTGCAAGTAAGGAAGTCGATAATGTATTTGTCGTTCCGTCCAATGAGGAAGCTTTTGTTACCAGCGTGGTTACTAATTTAAATACTTTAGCTGCTTTTAATTATCCTGTAAAGGTGTGCGGATTATCCCGCTGGCAAAGGTTTAGAAATATTGATACAGAATATTACTTTAACCTGAATTTATGTATTAGCACTCCTTATTTTGTAGATTATCAAAAGGATAACGTGAAAGATTTTATTCTAGAATATCGGGAAACCTATAATACAGAACCCCAGCAATATGCAATCCACGGTTTCGATATCGGGATGTACTTTTTATCGGCATTGTTGAAATACGGAAATAACCTTGAAGATTGTATCTATTATCATCAGCAGGATTTACTGCAGGCTGATTATCATTTTGTAAGATGGTATAAGGATTCCGGATTTGAAAATATCGATGTTAGTTTGATTGAATACCGCGAGAATTATAACATCTCAAAAATTGAACCTCAGCATGCTCAGGAACAAACTTATGAAGTAAAATATTGGTAAAAATTAAAACAGGATTTTTGTTTTTCTAGATTTTTCCCTATATCTTACTGTAAATTTGATCTGTTCACTGATTTATATTTTTATTCTGATTTATGGCTAATTGCAGAGATATTAAAAAAGATATCAACTTTCTTTCCAAACAAGTAATTAACGAGTGTTTTTCTTTTATGGAGTATTCTCCGGTTGAGAATCATGAAAATTTATTGGAGATTTTGCATGATGCAGAAATTATCCGGCGTAACTTGCTTTATAAGGTCAATAATCCTCCTGCTGAGGAAAAGAATTTGAAACAATACTATCATCGGATAACGGATGAATTATACGATTTAAATATTGAATTAATTGAACGCATTAATAGCCTGACCCACTAAAATCCGGTTTTATTTTTTATTTTGTTTGCACGAAATACCATATCCGTGGATTGCAGGATTTTATTTTTAAGATTTTCCGGGTAATCCGGGTTTTCGTTTAAAAAGAGATTGATTTCGATAACCGCTTTAATTGAGGAATGACCGGAAAAGGTTGCATTAAGCCATTGTGCAGGAAAAAAGATATCTCCGGTGATTTGCAACTCTTCTAATTCCTCGAGGGAAGGCCGGATGTATTTAATTGCTGACTGACTCCGGAGGGGATGATTTAAATAGTAGACGGCACTCACTACCCAGGGTTCTTTCTCTCTGTTTTTTTCATCCAGCAAGGAATAAAAAAACTGGTCGCGTAGTTTTTCATCCTGTGAAAGAGCCTGACGAATGAAGTTAAATCTTGCTTTTCTTTCTTTGTTGTCTATTCGTTGGTACTGGGTGTCAAGAATTTCTTCTGCATGGGCAATCCCCCGAAGAGATAATTCAAAAGCTAAGTCTGTATAGTCGCGGGTAGAAAGATGGAGCTTATTCAGTTTCTTTTCCTGGCGAAACACGGCCAGAAGATTTTCTATTGCCGTATTGTTTAAGGCAATACCTGTGTAGGTTTTGAAAATATTTAATTGTGTTTTTTCAAACCTGGCTTTCTCCAGTTCATCCCATAGAATTTTTTCCAGGATGGAGCCTGTGTTTTGTTGATCCTCAGGAGTTAGAAATTTCCAGAATATGGTCTCAACATAGTCAAGCAACAGATTAATGTTTTGTGGGTTATTTTCTGCAGGTAAGGCCTTAAGATAACACTGCAGTAGTTCTTTGGGGGCGATTTGTTCAAAAAGCATATTTTCCCACAAACTCATATATAACGTACATCGCAATACTTCGTCGGTAATGGAGGTTATCTTATTGAGGAAAAAGCGTATAGATTCCTGGTCCGGCTTAAAGTAACCATAACCATATCCTGAAGCATTGGTATAAATATAATCGTTCCTGGCTATGGGCTTTTTTAAATTTACAATATTAAAAGTGTCTTTGGTCTGAATCGAATAATAATTGGTATGATGGTCGCTGACGACTACAGTTTTTAGATTTTGAACCCATTGTCGTCCTTTTCCTTGTGGATCTTGTTGTTCAAGAATTATATTCTGCAATTCTTGATCAGGGTTAAACGCTTTTTGTGTGATATAATGAGGCATACCTGACTGATAAACCCAAACATTGCTCCATTCCTTAATATTTATGGTTGATTCCTGGTCGATGATTTGCACCAGGTTATCCCAGGTAGCATTTTGATATTGGTAATTGTTAAGGTATTGACGTACTGCAGATTTTAACATCTCCCGGCCAATGATATCCTCAAGGTGCCACATCATAATCGGTGCTTTATGATAAATGATAGGGCCATATATTGTTCCGGCATTTTTCATGTTATCCAGTTTCTGGCTTATGGGGTTAGCCCCTTTGGTTCGATCAATCGCGTATGTAGATGGATAATGATTGATCAGAAAGTTGAGGTTATGATTGATTGCAGGAAAGTGAGGATTTACAATTTTATCGGCCATAAAGTTGGCAAACACTTCTTTTAGCCAAACTTCACTAAACCATTCCATTGTAACTAGGTCGCCAAACCACATATGTGCTGTTTCGTGAGCAATTAAATTTGCACGGCTTAGTTCATCACGAATGGAGGCCGATTCGTCCAGAAAGAGCTTGGTGTCGCGATATAATACTGCACCCGGATGTTCCATTCCGGAATATTGAAAAGAAGGGATGGCAATAAAATCAAGTTTTTGAAAAGGATAGCCGATTTGGGTATATTCCTCCAGCCAGGCTAAGGATTCAAATTTTAGTTCGAAGATCTGGTCAATATTTCGATTTATCTTTTCTGAATCGTTTTCCCGATGGTATAAGGTAATTTCACGTTTTCCCTCTTTCTTGGTAATGGTATTGAACTGTCCTGCAACAAATGCAAAAAGGTATGTGCTGATTGGTTCTGTTTCAGTAAAAAAGTAGGATTGATTACTCTCCTTAACCTTTATGTTAAGCAGGGGGGAGTTTGCAACCACTTTCCATTCCCGGGGTACAGTTATGGTGGGTTTAAAAATGGCTTTTAACGACGGCTGGTCGAAACAGGGAAATGCAGTACAGGCCCTGTCGGGTACAAATAACGTGTATAAATATTCATCATTACGGTTTAATGCTCTTTCGCCTGCAATAAATTCAATCTCGATCTGATTAACTCCACTTTCAAGGTACCTTTCCGGAATAATGATATGTTCATTACGGAAACGATAGCTTATTTTTTTATTCTCTTTTTTTACCGATTGGATCTGAGCAGGTTCGTTTCTGAAATCCAGGATTAAGGGGAGATCAGTACTTTTATTAAAATCAAACTGGAGGGTTACCCTGCCTGTAATAGGTTGGTTTAATGAATCCGGGACTAAAAAGGTTAGCTCATATTTTATATTCTTGAGTTGATCATTTCTTAACCGGGCTAAATCAAAGCTAACACCAGGTTCAATATACCTTGGAGGGGTTTTATCGCAGGAAATGAACAATAGAGAAAAACAAACCAGAACCCAAAATAAATGCTGAAACGTGTTTAATTTCTTCATTCTTGCTGTGTATTGGTAAAAAGTATTTTACGATCTTGCTTTTTTTATGGCCCCTAACACCTTTTCAAAGGAATAGGGTTTGGTAAGTAACTCATCAAAACCAGCACTGTTAAAATCATTAAAAAAGTCATCCGGATTATGAGCTGTTAGCGCAATTATAGGGATCCTGTTACTGGGCTCGGGAAAATTATTTCGAATAAACTTTGTGGTTTCTAGCCCATTCATGACAGGCATCTCAATGTCCATTAAGACAACGTCGACCGGATTGTTTTTAATGATTTCAATGGCATCTTTTCCGTTTTCTGCCTCAATAAGTTTCTCTGCGATATTTTTTAAAAATTCTTTTAATAATAATCTGTTTAAAAAAATATCATCAACAATTAGAATGTTATACTTAGTCATTATTACCCTATTCTGCTTAGTGTTTTAATAATATCCATACTCCTTATATTCACTTTTTTCCCTTCCAGCTCGATAATTTTATCGTTTTTAAACTCAGTTAAAGTTCTAATAAGACTTTCTTTGGTTGTCCCGGCAAATTCAGCCAGTTCGTTCCGGGTAAGGGGTAACTCAAATTTTTCAGAATGATAGATCTCCTCGGAAAAATAGAGGATTAGATCGGCAATTTTTCCTGGGAGTTGTTTGTGGTACTGAGCAATTAATCGGTCGATCACATAAAGATTTTCCTTACTTAATTTTTTTAACAACGAGGTCGTATATTTTCCATTGTTGGTTAAGATTGATTGAAAAGTATTGAAATCAATAAATAAAATTTCTGCATCTTCAATGGCTGAGGCCGAATATTGAAAAGTTGATTCCCCAAAAATTGAAATTAACCCCAAAAAGTTACCTGGTGTGGCAATTTTGAGAATGATTGATTTATTATTTTTCCCTTGCTTAAAAATTTTTACCAATCCCGATTTAATAAACATGATATGCGAGGTGAGGGTGTTTTGTTTAAAAATGATATCCTTTTTCTGGAATTGAACGATTTCACAACCTGCTCTGATTCGATCAATCTCAGCTTTTGATATGATATCCTTATCGGGAAATAATAAATCGAATAAATCCCCTTTTTTGTCTTTGCTCATAAACCTCCGTCGTTTTGGTAAAAATATTAAATTCTTTTTAAAAAAAATGATTAACCCTACTTTTTTTGGTGATGTAAATCATCATGTTTAGTAATGAATGTCATAGCAATTTTGTTGTAGCATTAACCCTCTTGGTTGTAATTTTACTCCATAAAATGATATTCGTTTATATTCTTTTTATGTGCCGGTTTACAGTTAATAAAAAATCTTATCACCCAATAATATAATCATGGCAAAACATAATATTTTAATTGTTGATGACTCTGAAACCAATTTGGTTCTGCTTGAAGCAATTTTGGAAGATGATGGGTTTCATGTTGAAACAGCTTTTAATGTAAAGGAAGCAGAGAAGAAGTTAAAATCATATACTCCCGATTTAATTTTATTAGACCTGTTAATGCCTAATGAAAATGGATTTGATTTATTGCGGAAGTTAAAAGTAACGAACGAATTGAATTGTATTCCCACCATTATAGTAACAGCATTTGCTAATAAAGAAAATATTATTATAGCAAAGGACCTCGGGGCTGCTGATGTTATTGAGAAACCGATTAATATTCCAGACTTTTTAGCCAAAGTATACCAGGTATTAGCTACCCATAAATAAAGATTTTGCTCCATGGATTACGATAAAGAACTCGAAAATAAAATACAGTTAAAAGCTTTACTCAACACATTTTCTGTAGAAGAAATTTCTACCCTGTTTTCCAGTATTGATAAAAACCTGATTTCGTTGCATGAATGTTCGGCGGATGATTTTTTAAAATTAAATAGTGAATTTAAGATCATATACACAAAATCAAAAATCATTGCCGAAAATATCCATACTGTCCTTAATCACTTTAATGATAATAACAGCCAGGAGTTTTATTGCCAGGTTGAACAATTGTACCATAGCCTCAAAGCCCGGATTGAGCTTTTTGATTATAAATTAGAAATTGTCATTGATTCGTTTGATAAACTTTCCAATCATTTACGGCATATTTTTTTTCCTATGAAAAATTATTGCCAGAATTTAATGAGTTTAAAGTATTTGCTTGCTAATTTAAACCTCAACATTTCACACATTAAAGGGACTGATAAGGTGGTGATTGAACAACAGAATCAAATGGCTAGTCAAAAAATCGATGAAATCAAAAAATATTCTGATCTTATTGTTAAAAATATTAATCATCTTCAAAAAGTATCCAAACTTTCAATAAAGAATTTGCAGGATATAAAACAACAAAAAGAATTCAATTTTGATTTATGGTTATCAAAAATTGAGCACGTGTTGAATGCCTTAAAAGATAAGTATAAGAGAAACAAGAGGTTGATTCCCGGAATAATTGAAAGCTCTGAAAAGACTACACTTAGTGTGGATGATATTATTAAAAAATTACAATATCAGGATATTATTCAACAAAAGATGGAACATATCCAGCAAACCCATCGTGATTTAATAGAAGAACTGAAAGCCTTTGAGGAAACCCATAAAGATGAGAGCCATCTCAACGATCTGGCAAAATGTTTTCTTCGTATCCGCGATATTGCCGGATTGCAAGCTGCGCAGCTGATTCATGCCAATAAGGAATACCAGGGTGCCCTGGAGATTATTATTAACCAGTTTTTAAATATTGGCGATCATATGAAATACATTTCCGAAAAAGGAAATGAGATTTTATACGATGAGAATGGATTAAAACTTTATGATGATATTTTTCATTTATTTTCTTCAGCGAACGAGATTCTTGACCAGAAATTTATCCAAAACAAAACGATTAACCAGGATATTGATTCCCTGGAAGATAAGATAGATACTATTGATTCGTCATTTCGTAAATTGGACCTGCTGAGTGAGGATTTTAACCAGCTGTTTTTTAATACCCTGGAAAGATTACAGGAGCTTTCGGTTGATGATTTGAATTCGAAAAAAAATATTGCACAGGTAAAGAATTTACATTCCGACATTAAGAATAACTATCAGAAAGTGTATAAAATCTTTCATGAATTAAAACGAATAAAAAAAAATTTTCAGGAATCTAATGAGCATAACCATCAGAACCGATTAACCCGGGAATATATTAACCAATTTGATGGCTTTGTAAATCAAATCAAAGAGTCCGGAGACTCCATTGATAAAAAGCTGAAAGTCAATCAACAGGTAAGCAGGGAAGTTATTGGGATCATTAAAAAAGCAATTGCTGACATAAAATATTATAAATTTTTCGAGAAAGTAATTGAAGAGATCATTACGGAATTAAATACGATTAATTTCAAATTAAAAACAGATGATCAGAATTCTGAATTATCTAAAGAAGAAAATTTAAAAAAGTTAAAAGATTATTACACCATGCATTCAGAGCACCAGGTCCATGATCAGATTCTCCGGGACAAAGCAGAGAATATTGAAATAGATCTTGAAGAAGATGGTGATATTGAATTTTTCTGAGGAATAATGTAAATTATGAGAATATGCAAATCAAAAAAGCAAAATCCAAAGGAGTGAAAAAAGTAAATATATTATTAGACCATGATCTAACAATATATACTATCGAAGAAATCAAAGATAAAATCATTCAAACATTTAATGCAAATCAGGAAATTGATTTTACATTAAAAAATGTGAACAACCTGGATTTATCGTTTATCCAATTTCTTTATTCATTGAGTCAGAGTGCTAAAGCGAGAGGAAAGAGGATTGTTTTTACTGCCGAATTTAATGATGAAATCCAGGCGTTACTTGAAAATTCTGATATCCGTAAAATATTTAAGGCCTAAAAGAAAAAATAAAACATTATGAGTAAAAATATTTTAATCGTAGACGATTCCGAAAGTATACGGGAGGTTGTAAGCTTTACCCTCGAAAATGAAGGATACCATGTATTCGTTGGTGATGATGGTACCGATGCCATGAAGTTTCTTGATGGACGGCAAATCGACCTGGTAATTACTGATTTGCATATGCCTAAGATGAATGGTATTGAGCTAATTAAGAATATTAGAGCCATGGATAGTTATAAACGAATCCCTATTTTGTTTTTAACTACCGAATCACAAGCAGCCAAGAAAATGGAGGCAAAAGAAGCCGGAGCTACCGGCTGGATTGTAAAACCATTTGTTCCTGCTAAATTAATTGCCGCACTTAAAAAAGTACTACGCTAATGGATAAGTTTACTGCTAAATTTATAGAAGAAGCTACAGATAATATTAAAGATCTGGAGGATGCCCTGTTAATTCTCGAAAACGAACCGAACAACAGGGAGTTGGTCGAGAGGGTTTTTCGGGCTATGCATACCATTAAAGGAGGGGGGGCCATGTTTGGCTTTCAGCAGTTGAGTGATTTTACGCATCATCTTGAAAATGTATACGACCTGGTACGGGAGGATAAGCTGAGTGTGACCCGGGATTTATTGGATATTACCCTTCAGTCGGTCGATCATATGAAAGTTTTGTTGTCCAATGAAGATTCAAACTCACCGGCAATTACTGCCCAACATAACGATCTGATTGTAAAGATAAAAAAGATTGAAGAGAACAGGGGAGAGGATATAGGAATCTCCGGGCCAAAAGAAAAGTCAACCGAATCCCGTTTGAAAACGTATTATATTTATTTTGCTCCTGATCCGGATATCTTCAATGATGGCACTAACCCCTTATTCCTTTTAGATGAGTTGCATTCGTTAGGGGATTGTAAAGTATTTTCCCATCTGAATAAAATTCCTGCGATTGATACCCTGGATGTCACTAAATGTTATACGTATTGGGAGATACTGCTTGCCACCGAGAATCATCTAAATGACATTAACGATGTCTTCATTTTTGTTGAGGATCAGTGTGAGCTGGAGATAAACGAGGTTGCCGATTTTAATATTTTAACACATGAAACGATCGTTCAGGAATTAGCCAAAATTGCAGCATCAAAAGATGATATTGGATTATCCGAGATTCAAAGGTTGATAAAAGATAAAAAGGGAGACTCATCCAGTGATTTAAGTGAGATCGAGAAGAAAATAAAAAAGACGGGTCCACTACCTTCTGTAAAGGAAAATGCTATTTCAAGCATCAGGGTTTCCTCGGGGAAACTCGACAGAATGATGAACCTGGTGAGCGAGCTGGTGACCACCCAGGCACGGTTAAGTTTATATGCCGAGCAAACAGGCGACTCTGAATTGATGACCATAGCAGAAAATGTTCAGAAGCTTTCCAGACAATTACGCGACAATGCCTTTGACATTGTGTTAGTTCCTATTGAGACCATGCTTACCCGGTTTCAACGTTTGGTCAGAGATTTGTCCAAAGATCAAAATAAAGATATTGCTTTTAGTGCCGAAGGAGTAGATACAGAACTGGATAAAACAATTATTGAAAGTCTTACCGATCCGCTGTTACATATTCTTAGAAACAGTATTGATCATGGAATAGAATCTGCAGAACAACGAAAGAAATTAAAAAAACCGGCCCAGGGAAAAATCCTGTTAAAAGCCTTTTATTCAGGAGCCAATGTAATTATTCAGATTAGTGATGATGGTGCTGGGATTGATCCTGCAAAAATAAGAGCGAAGGCGATAGAAAAAGGATTAATCAGTAAGGATGCTGTATTATCCAAAAAGGAGATCCTGGACCTTACCTTTCGGTCTGGATTTTCGACCGCCCAGAATATAACCGATGTGTCAGGCAGAGGAGTGGGCATGGATGTTGTGAAGAGAAAACTGGCCGAGATCCGTGGTGAGGTAGAAATTGACTCTGAGATTAATGTAGGGACTACCCTTACCATAAAACTCCCACTTACACTTTCCATCATTGATGGTTTGTTGGTAAAAATAGCTGAAAATCATTATATCATTCCGTTAAATGCCGTTGACAAAATCTACGCTACCGAGCATCAAAAGGTTGTAAACACCTTTAACAATATGATCATTTTAGATGGCAAACAAATTCCTTTCTATTATTTGCGGGAAGAGTTTGATTTCCCGGAAGGAACTCAATCCATTGAACAGGTTATTGTGGTTAGCTACTCGGATCAGAAAATAGGGCTGGTTGTGGATGATGTGGTCGGTGAATATCAGGCGGTATTAAAATCATTGGGCAAATTATACAAACAACAGGAGATTATCTCCGGAGCTACTATATTAGGGGATGGTACCGTAGCTTTGGTAATGGACCCGAATAAGATCATAGCACAATTCTCAAAAGAAATTACAGAAGAAAAAAAACAAAAAAATTAAAGAATCATGGAAAAAGAAGAATTAACAAAGATTAACTCTTATTTGTCATTCAAGTTGGGCGACGAAGAATTTGCAGCCCATGTGGGCAAAGTACTGAATATCCTCGAGATGACAAAAATTACGGAGGTTCCTAAGGCTCCCGCGTATATGAAAGGAGTAATTAATTTACGGGGTACGGTTTTGCCGGTTATTGATACCCGGATTAAATTTGGAATGACTCCCACCGAATATACCAACAACACCTGTATTGTTGTGATGGAAGTTGAACTGGATCATGACATGGTCCAGGTAGGTGCTTTAGTCGATTCGGTTCAGGCAGTACTTGAAATTGACGATAGCCAGATCCAACCTCCACCAAGTATTGGCAGTAAATATAAGTCGGAATTTATTTACGGAATGGTAAAAGTTGACGAGAAGTTTATCATGCTGCTGGATATGGAGAAAGTTTTTTCGTCGGACGAGATTGTTTCTTTACAGGAAAAAACGACCGAAGGAAAATCGGCGATGGATAAAAAAACAAAAAAGAAGGAAAAATAACTGGAAATCTACACCACCAACAACAAACAAACAATTTAAGAGCCTGGAAATGATTCATGCGATCTGATCGAAATATTGGGATTGATCAAGATTTTTAATTGAGTGAGCAGCTCTTTCAAACAGATAATTATTGCAATGAGTTTCAAGATTAGTAAGTTTATTCTACTGGTATTAATGATTGGCTTATCGACTACTGAAGTATTATCTCAGTTCTCGATTAAAGCAGAGATGCGACCACGGTATGAGTTTCGTAATGGATATAAGACCTTACCTTCAACCGGTTCTTCCCCAGCCCAGGTAATCTCTCAAAGATCCCGTTTGATTTTTGAGTCGAAGATGGAGAAAATAAATTTTAAAATATCTTTACAGGATGTGCGCACCTGGGGAGATGTGACCATCAAAAATGATCTGGCATCTACTTTTTTAAATGAGGCCTGGGCCGAATTGGAATTGAATTCCCGGTTGAACCTGAAGATAGGTCGGCAAATTTTAAAATATGATGATCAGCGTTTACTTTCTGTTACCAACTGGAACAATGTTAGTACTTCGCATGATCTACTTTTACTGAAATATGAAAGCAAAACGTTTAAATCACATGTTGGATTTGCTTACAATAATGACAAAGAAAAGAACTTTGAAAGCTATTATCCCCTGGATTTTTATAAAACGCTTACTTATGTGTGGTTTTCAAAGAAATTTAATGACCAATTAACAATTTCTTTTATTGATGTTCTCGATGGAAACCAGAAAGCAAATACGGATCATACAATATACGGACGTAATACTTTCGGGCCTAATGTTTATTACGATATGCCTTCACTACAATTAAGCCTGTCGGGTAATTTCTATTATCAGCATGGAAAAGAAAGTACAGGAAAAGTGGTCGATGCCTATTTTTATTCGGTGAAAGGGCATAAGAATTTTAACAAACTGGGCATTGATTTAGGGTTTGATTATTATTCCGGAACCAATGGGTTGGATACTTCAAATACCGAAATCAATACATTTAATAAATTGTATGGTGCAGGTCATAAATTTAACGGCCATATGGACTATTTTACCAATACCTATTCTCAAACCATGAATGGAGGTCTATCCGATCTTTATCTGAATATTCAGTATCCTCTTAACGAAAAGATAAATATTGGGAGTACACTACATTATCTCTCTTTGGCCAACAATGTATTAGATCCTAATTACTCCGGACCGGGGTTAAAAGCATTGGATAAACATCTGGGTACCGAAATTGATTTTTATTTTAAGTATCAATTTACTCCCGATATTACCCTTAATGCCGGATACTCCATGATGTTCGCCAGCAAGTCCATGGAAGTGATAAAAGGAGGGAATGCCGATGAGTTAGCCAATTGGGCATTTATGATGTTGGTTATTAATCCCACCCTTTTTAGTAAATAGTTAGCAATCAGGTTAAAATAAAAATAACAAACAAATAGAAAAATGAAATTTAATTATAAAGATTTAAATATTCGAAGTAAATTGATCATCCCAATACTGGCAGTAATGATTCTAATTCTTGTTACCCTCATGCTGGTATTCAATCGAATCTCTACCCGGAAAATCAGGCAAACTGCATTCGATGACAGCGAAATCAATTACACGATCATTAATAATAGTTTAGAACGAATAAGTAAAAAAGCCCTGCTATTAGCATCAAATTATGCATCCATGGAGCAGGTCACCGATGCTTATCGTGCCGATGATGCCCAAGGTATCCGGGATAGTTTAAAAAGATCATTAACCGGCCAGATCAATACTTTTAAAAGTAATTCAGGAATAGGTGATGCATTACGTATTCATTTCCATAAACAACCGGCGCAAAGTGTATGGCGTATATGGCGTACAGGAGAAGGTGAAGGGGGAGATGATTTGAGCTCTTTTAGAAACAGTGTTCTTGCCATTTCCAAAACACACCAGCCCGTTCATGGTATTGAACTGGGTAAAGGAGGACTGGTAATCCGCGGCATTGCTCCCATTTTTGTGGATGGGGAATACAAAGGTTCTGTAGAAAGCTTCTTTAATGTTGACGACCTGTATAAACAAACAGCATTTGACGAAACCCAGAATTTGTCCTGTTTCTTGGATAAAAATTCGGCTTCTATCGCATGGAGCTTACAGAAAAATGAAAAGGTCGGAGAGTATACCTTCGTAAGTCAGGCTAAAGAAAGTGACCTGGATAAGGTTAATCCTGAATTACTTAAAGCCGGAGAAAACGGAAAATATTTTGAGGTAAGAGGAAATAGAGCTATTACCACGTTTCCAGTTTTGGACTTTGAGGGAAATAAAGCGGGTGTTTTTTATTATGAAAAGGATATCTCGGATGTTGTAAATAACTACAATCAATTATTTCAGTTAATTATTACCGTTTTTGTGGTAGTTATAGTAGTAATATTTTTGTTTATCTTTTTTATTACTTCATCGGCAATTTTTAAACCGTTAAATGCATTTAAAGATATTTTTAATAAGATCGCCAAAGGGGATCTGACAGCAAACATTGATTACAAGTTGATCAGTAAAAAGGATGAAATTGGTATTTTAGGACAATCTCTTGAGGAAATGGTTAAGGTGCTTAAAAAGATTGTTACTTCAATAACTTACAGTGCCGATCATATTGCATCGGCTAGTGGTCAGGTAAGTTCCGGTTCGCAGCAGTTGTCGCAGGGAGCCAATGAACAGGCATCCTCTGCCGAGGAGGTTTCCTCGTCGATGGAGGAGATGGCCTCCAATATTCAGCAGAAT
>JAZBOG010000019.1:0-349414 GCA_036351015.1 Bacteroidales bacterium | reverse complement strand
CGAACATACCATTCAGGGAAAATGGGTTGAGAATGGTTCGGCAAAAACATGCGACACCTATGTTTATGACAGAAATAACTGGGGAAACTTAATCATTGAATTTAACGATGATTTTACGCAGTTTAATGCAAAGTGGGGATATTGTAATGAAGAACCCTTGAATGAAGGATGGAGTGGCAAAAGAAAATAACACTACTAACAAAAAACATATAATATTAAAACAAAACACACATGAAAAAACTAATTGCCTTAATAATTATAATCGCCACGATCACCTTGATATCGTGCGAAGAAGATCCGGACACCCCTGCCGACTTTATCGCATCGCAGGGTACTTATATCGGCGTTGTGCACCTTGCCTACGGAGAACTTGACGGACAAGCCCTTGTTTACCGCTTTAATGAAGACAATGCCGAATGGCAGGAAATTTCATGGACATGGTCCAGCAATTTTGATGATAACGGTGTTCACCTGCCCGACCACTATATTGTTCCTGGTAAAGAATATCGCTATAAAATGAGAGTTTACGAGGAAAGTCAAGGCGATGAATTTAGTGGTTATACCAACGAAATAACCGGATATGCTTATAAAGGAGAACCTACTGAAATAACATCCATTTCCCGTGAAAATAGTGGAGACAAAGTTAATATAACCATTAACTGGACAAATCCTAATGATTTATCGGAAATAAAAAACCTGCAATACATTGAATATTGGGTTTACCGGGCTGAAGACGGCAATCTATCAGACTATGATTATGTTGTGAAAAGAGAACAGATGGTTACAAGCCCTTCCGATATTCAATACGAATGGTCATATAATGATAATTCTCTTGATCCGGCAAAAACCTATTCCTATAAAATTGAAACACGATACCGCTATAATTATACTACATCCAATGGTGATTACCGGGATAACGAGTATTATGTGATAGATGGAACTACAGTAGAAGAAGATGACAGCGGAAATGACGAAAACCCGGTAGTAAACTATACCACCACTGATTTGGGACAGGTTCTGGCTGCAACTTCGGGCAATACCGTTTTTGATCCCAAGGACAAGGTGGTGAACGGAACACTTTATGTCGAAGCGATTTCCGGTTCTGCTGCTGCGGGTGGAACGCCTTCTCTCTACAAGCTCAACGGTACTTCCTGGCAAGAGGTGTGGACTTGCAGCGATCTGAATCAAACCATGAGTAGCCAGTTTGGCGTATCTTCTTCGGGCGATTCTTATCTGCTGGGTTCCGACGCATCCACCACAGTGTATAAATGGGATGGTTCCTGGACAGACATCGGCCTCCCAGAAAATCATGATGGCCTCTATGGTCTTGAAGTGTTTAATGACGAGGTACATCTCCTGATTGAGGATGGTGGTGTATTACAGGTACATAAATACAATGGCACAAACTGGGCGCAGGTGGGTACAGATATCGCTTCAGGATCTATTTTTAATAAGAGCCTGGAAAGTATAAACGGAAACCTGTATGTAACCTACATCATGAATGATGTGTTGTATATTAAGCATTTAAACGGAAGCAGCTGGGACAGTGATTTGCAATGGGAACAGGAATGGCTGGCCGATATAGAACTGGCACATACAGGCAGTCAACTGTACTTTAGCTCCGGATCAGCCTCAACCAGCTTCGACGGAGGGGTATATCGTGTAAACAGCAGCACCACCGTGGAAAACCTGATTCCCGAAGAGCATGAAACGTGGTTTACCTTAGGGGCATTTGATCTTACCATCGATAACGAAGGCAACCTTATTGTAGCCAGTATGAAATATGAGTATGCCGACGAAAGCCAGACATCGTTGATCAACTATCCGCATCTGAATCTGTATGACGGAAGCGAATGGAAGACTCTTTCCGGAGATTTTACCGACGGGATAATTCCGGTTACAGTGAGTGCTATTGGAACGGATATATACTATGTTTACGGTGAGAAGGCAAGCGAAACGGCCACACATGATGCCACGGTTTTAAAAGCAAAAAAACTAACCCCATAGAAAACCCCAAAAAATTCCGGGCTAAACAAAAATCCTGACATCCATTGTCAGGATTTTTGCCCTGGGATGAACGAGTATCGGTTCCCGGAAAAACGAAAAACCATGGGGTTGTTGCCTGTTTAAAACAATTGCTTTATTATAAAAAAAATAATACTTTTATCATATCAGGGCCTATCCTCTTTGTACGCATAATATGCCAGATAAAGGCCGGGTAAATTCAAGCACTCTGTGTAAAATAAGGAATAAAAGATTTTTTAACCATGAACACGTTCGTAACCTTATGATGAAAATTTATTTTTTCCTGTTTTTTTTGCACCTTTCTTTCGTTCACACAGGAACCTGCCAAACGAAACAAAATAATTACCTGCTGAAAACAATAAATGCAGAAAAAGATGAGTTTGGTGTGCCCTGTGGATACTTAAATTTAAAGGGTGATACCATAATTCCAATCGGAAAGTATGCTTATTGTTTTTCGGATACCCTGAAACACTTTGCCATTGTATTGGATCAGGAAAATAACTGTATAGCCATTGACAGACAAGAAAATATTTTATTTGAAGTTTATTGGTTTGACAATGGTCCTGACTTTTTTTCTGAAGGATTATTCCGCATCATTAAAGATGGTAAGATTGGTTTCGCTGACAGAAAAGGGCAAATAATTATCACACCGCAATTTGAATGTGCAACTCCATTTAACAATGGCAAATCAAAAGTTACTTATCACTGCAATTTAAAAAAAGATGGAGAACATACACAAATGGAAAGCAATACATGGTTTTTTATCGACAAGGCAGGAAATAGAGTAGAATAAAACACCTTAAAGCACCACATCAGCTCCAATGCGGGATTAATCCTTGTTTAACAATTTCTTAGTACCTTTGTTTCAGCCACAACAGAACCCTTCCGATGATTATCGGGAGTTACAAAGCGAAAAACAATGCAAAGCATTATAAAAAAATGACCGAAGATGAGACCTGTTCACCCCATCAACAGAGTTAAAACCATATCCCTGGTTGTTATTGCATTATCCGGCATTATCATTAGCTGCAATACGCAAAACAGGAATGAGTTAACGATTAACAGGAATAACTTTCCGGATGTTCTTGATGTAAAAAACACGCCCAGGGCACCGGTTGACTGGCAATCCTTTTGTTTTTCGGATCAGGGGGCATGGTTTGGGTTTGCTCTTCCCGATTCAAACGAGCTTTCATTTTCCGGACCTTTTTTAATGACCAATGGCCGGTGGATCGGAAAATCAATCGTAAACCTGACATTTTCTGATCTCCAAGGAAATACTTTAAAACCTTTATCCACTCAGTCCACCTTTTATCCTGGAAAACTTGTTCGGGAAATCCGTTTTAAACCATTTACTGCCCGGATGTCATTAATTTTTATTTCATCCAGCCAGGCCCTGGTTCATGTTGATTTTAAAAACATCATCGAAGATATAACGGTTTATCCCCAATGGTATGGCTCCATCTTTAACCACGAAGGAGATATTATAAAAGACCAGGAAGAGATCCTGATCCGGGGAAACACGTTAAAAACCCGGATAAGGCTATCATTTAACAATTCGGCTAAAATTAACAGCCTACAGTCAAATGACAGCTCCTACACCTGTAATTATTCTGATGTTAATATCACGGAAAACAATTCCCTGTCGGTAATCATCACTTTTCATGATGAACGAAGCCATAACCGGAAAAGCGATCCAACAAAAGAAAATATCTTCAACAATCCACATCATTACCTGGAGCAAAACCAGCAAAGATG
This sequence comes from Bacteroidales bacterium, assembly GCA_036351015.1. Taxonomy (GTDB): domain Bacteria; phylum Bacteroidota; class Bacteroidia; order Bacteroidales; family UBA12077; genus UBA12077. Next base: position 345,634 of record JAZBOG010000019.1, on the reverse strand, counting down.
GGATACTTATTTAAGCAAAGCATTACAAACCAGGGCAGGTTGGGGCGATGAAAAGGAATACCAGAAAATTGCTGTAAAATCGGTACAAACATTAATCAACAACTGGCGATGCGCTTATGGAGATCTATTGCACGATGGCCTTTTTCCTTCGTCAGCCGTGAATTACTTTAATGGGTTTTGGGCCTGGGATTCATGGAAACATGCGGTTGCCCTTGTAACATTTGCCCCAGAACTGGCAAAAGACCAGATTCGCACCATGTATGATTACCAGAACAAGGCTGGGATGATTGCCGATTGTATTTATGCCGACAGCACCAGTAATAACTGGTTAAACACCAAGCCTCCTTTATCGGGATGGGCCATCTGGAACATTTTTACCGAAACAAATGATACTGCCTTTATCCGGGAACTGTATCCCCAACTGGTAAGCTATCACGAATGGTGGTATCAATACCGCGACCTGAATCATAATCAGTTATGCGAATACGGTTCGTCGGACGGAAGCCTCGTTGCTGCAAAATGGGAAAGCGGAATGGATAATGCCATTCGTTTCGATCATTCATCCATCGTAAAAATCGATGAATCAAACTATGCTTTCAGCCAGGAATCTGTTGATTTGAATGCTTACCTGTTTTCCGAGAAGCTCTACCTCTCGAAAATGGCTGATATCCTGGGAAATTCTGATCTTGCTCAACAATATAGCTTCGAAGCCCATGAATTACAAGAGCTCATCGAATCGAAAATGTTTGATCAGGTTACGGGATATTTTTATGATATCAATGTAACAACAGAAAAGCTTGTATCGGTTCAGGGTCCCGAAGGATGGATTCCCCTGTTTACACAACTTGCTTCGGATAAAAATGCAGAAAGGGTTGTTATGCATATGCTCGACACAACAAAATTTAATACCTACATCCCCTTTCCTTCCGCTCCTGTTGACGACCCTGAATTTTCAAAAGGATACTGGCGCGGGCCGGTCTGGTTAGACCAGGTCTACTTTGCCATTACAGCTCTAAATCATTACGGGTACACAACAGAAGCCAATCAATTGACCTTGCAGGTCTTTGACCGACTGGAAGGACTAAAGGAACAAGCTCCCATCAGGGAGAATTACTGGCCCTTAACGGGCAAGGGAATGCGGGTCAATCATTTTAGCTGGTCGGCTGCACATCTTTTACTCCTGTATCAACAACAATAGAACAACAAACAATGAGGTTTTTTAGGGAGGGACAAACATCTGTTAATATATTTTTTATTTTAGTTATAAAAATTCGTGTTTAATTACACCCTTTAAAACAGGTATCCTCCGAAAAGAAAAATACAGGTAAAGCAATATGAACAAAGTTATCAAGGAAATATCCGGGTTCTGGATTATTTCCAAACCTTAAAATAAGTTTTTATGTGCAATCCGGAATGGGTATCACGTTTGGTTCCCCGGAATATAAAATCAAGTCTACTGATTCGAGGGGTAATCCTGACCATCAAAAGGAAAAATTTAATTTTGGATTACAACCCCAAGACCGGATCATTAATTTTATTTAATATTTAGGATGGAAAAGAACAAGGAGATAAAAAGACCAGCAAATTTTGCAATTCCGCTTAACAGGAATTTATTATTTTTGCAAATCAAAGGACCAAAAAACGGATTCTTGAAGATGTCGTTTTTTTCCAATTTTACAGATAACCAATAGTATACTTTTGCAGGGATAATTTTAAGTTTAATTAAAAAAAAGAAAATGCAAAAGTTAATTTCATGGGTAGAAATACCTGCAATCAATTTCGACAGAGCAGTCGAATTTTATAACTCAGTATTCAACCTTAATCTTCCTGCGGAAGATTTTGGTGATGAAAAAATGGCTTGTTTCCCCAATGGTGAAGGAGCAATTAGTTGTGCCCCGGATTTTAACCCCTCTAAAGAAGGGGTAATGGTGAGCTTTACAGTCCCAGACACGATCGAAGCAACAATAAAAAGGATTGAATCCAAAGGCGGAAAAATTTTACAGCCAAAAACAAAAATTGAAGCAGAAGGAAGGGATTATTTCGCAATTTGTACCGATTCAGAAGGAAACAAGATCGGTATTTACGGCAAGTAAAAATTTCAGGAAAGGGTTGTGTTACAGCAACTCTTTTCCTTAAACAAACCAGAAAATGTCAATCAAAACAGCTACTCCTTCAAAGATCTTACAACCATATATTAAACAATACTGGTGTATCGATCATGTTTCACTCCATGGGGAGAAACATATTCAAAGAATAATACCCAGTGGCTTGCCTGAATTATCATTGTATTTTGGTAACAGACCCAGAATACTGGGAAATAAAAAAGACTTTGAGGACAATTTCATTCTAACCGGACACCAGAAGGAATTTTATGATTTACAAATTGATCAGGAGTTATCTGTTTTTTCAATTGTTTTTCAACCCCAAGGTTTGATGACCTTTTTCCATTTCCCGCTAAATGAACTATATAATCAAAGTATTCCATTAAAATACCTGAACAAAAAGTTTGCACAGCTAGTTCTGCCACAATTAGCAAACAAGCAAACTTTTGAAAAAAGAGTTCAGCTTGCTGACTACTACTTTTCCGGTATACTGAAAGAAGAACATAACCGGTTTAATTTTAAAAGGATTAATCATGCAATAAAAATTGTCAGACAGTCCCGGGGAAAAATCCCCATCGAAAATCTTGCTTCGGAAACCTGTATGAGCAGAAAACAATTTGAAAGAAAATTTTTGGAGTTGATCGGAACAACACCTAAACAATATTTAAAAACAATCAGGTTCCAATTTTCATTATACCTAAAAAGCAGACATAAAAATTTTACTATCACAGATTTAGCTTACGAAGCCGGGTACTATGACCAATCTCATTTCATAAATGAATTTAAATTACAGACAGGAATTACTCCAAAACAATATTTTAACAATCATGTAGCATATTCGGATTTTTTTGAATGCTAATTCAAATTACTGGTTGAAATTCTTCCAGGCAGGTAAAAGTTCCTTGCATTGATCTTCTTTCAAATGGTAATCTCCAGGTTTAGTAGCCTTGCTTCCATTCCGGAATTCCAGAAAACCACATAGCATCACCAAAAAACGAAACATCTAATAACCCATAAAAACAACGGCATGAACTTTATACCCCATACCACTGGAAAAACCAGAATTGCAGAGATCTCTTCCGATAAGGTAATCCTTAAAACCACCCGGGACGGATTAGACCTTTTAGGGAACCTGTATTACCAGGACTTTGAGAAGGTAATTATTCACAAAGCACATATTACTCCCGATTTTTTCGACCTGAAAAACGGGATAGCAGGTGAAATTCTTCAGAAATTTTCCAATTACTGGGTCAGATTAGCCATTGTGGGCGATTTTTCACATCCCATGAGCAAAAGTCTAAGGGATTTCATTTACGAAAGCAACCAGCGAAAACAGATTGTTTTTGTAAGCTCTGTTGCCGAAGGACTGAAAATACTATCCCAATAATTTAATATTTACACAATCCATGCTTCCAAACCTATAAATACGAATCACAGAAAGGATAAATAGCCTTGTGGGATTATGTTTTAAAAAATTACTATTTTTATTTTCGGTAAGATGTATTACTCTTCTCCATAATTTATAGACGAATTAACCAAAAAATAAGAAAAGAAGCCCGCAGGATTCAATACACCAAGCCTGTTTGCATCCCTGGAAAGATCACTCAAAAAAAGACGATATGGATAAGAAAAAACGTTTACATCTCTTTCTCCTGTTTCTTCCGGCAGCCTATTTTAGTTACCTGTTTCATGAACTGGGACATTGGGTGATTGGTGAGCTGTTGGGGTATAACATGACCTATCGTTTAAATTTTGTTACTGTAAAAGAGGGAGAATTTCTGAATGAGAATCACCGGTTGCTTTCAAGCGTTGGCGGTCCGCTATTTACAATGATCCAGGGAGTCCTTTTTCTATGGATGATAAAAAAATTCCGGAAGGTTTGTTTTTATCCTTTCTTATTTTTTGCATTTTTTACCCGGTTTTTTCCCATTGTTTTTGGTGGTTTTCAACATCAGGACGAGGCCACCATTTCATCGATTCTGGGTGCCGGTAAATATACGGTGGCCATCGTTGTCCTTTCGGCCCTGCTGCTGATGGTTTGGAAAGCCAGCAAAATACTCGGAATTAACCTGAAAAACAACGGGGTTTTCTTTGCCATAAGCACATTTTGCATGCTTCTGGTGATCGGAACCTATACTTTTCTTTTATAAATCAGCTATTTCTGAATTTAAAGCTAACTTGTCGGGTGGGCCATGGGCTTCACTCTTCTTCTGTTATTGGAAGTCCCCTATAGACTTTCATCCCCATAAAAAACATGTATTTCCATAAACAGCTGATTCTCCCCGGGAACTTTAATCAGAATTGCTTAACTTGATGAAAAAAAAAACTGGATGCATTAACCGGATACAGAAACCAAAACCGTTGTCTTTATGAATGTTATCCGCAAAAAACCAGCCCTCATTTACCTCATTTTTACGTTTATCCTTACCTGGACAGGGGGTACCATTTATTTCAACGAAACAATCAATGAAACCCTTCCCCGGCGGCTTACTGTCGTTTTAAGGATCCTGTTTATTCCTTCCCTGGTCGCCCCGTTTTTTATGGCCGGGGTAATGGAGTATATCAGGCACAGGAGAAAGGGAGTTGCCCGGTTATTCAGGCGATTCTTGCCCCGCAATACCAACATCACCTGGTATATCCTTGCCATAGCCATACCCATGCTGGTTTATGGATTGGCCAGTATTGCAGATACTTTTCGGGGAACGCCTTTTTTAACTCCCTTTGCAAATGCCGGACCCCAAACGCCATGGATAGCCCTGCAGACCTTTTTGCTTGCAGGAGTTGCCGAGGAGATGGGCTGGAGAGGATACCTGCAACAACAGCTTCAGTCAACCTGCAAAGCATGGCTCATCAGTATAATCATCGGGGTGGTGGTAGCTTTCTGGCACTTACCCCTGTTCTTTTCGCCGGAAAATATTCATGCAAATCATCCTTTTCTCTCCTTTCTCGGATTGATGATTGCTGTCTCTTTCCTATATACCTGGCTGATGGATAATACCCGGTCAGTTCTTATTGCAGCCCTGTTTCACACCTCACACGATATGGCAAGCATGCATTTCAGCCAGGCAGACTACCTTTCGGCGACCCTGATCTATGGCTTGATTGCCCTCGTAATCCTCAGGGTTTATGGAGTATCCCGTTTTACAAAACATCCCGGACAATACCCTCTGTATTCCTGATATTCTTAACCATTCTTTGTAAGCAAACCGTATTGGGGGTTTCTCCGAAACGAATACATAAAAAGAATTTCATCATTCCCCCTCTTGATCATTTGATTCCAAATGATTATTTTCGTTGTTTCTTTGGAGAAACCGGAGAGGTAATGCTAACCCAAATAAGAGATGAACCTGGAAGAAATAGGATATAATGAACGATGGCAGCGTCTCGGCCAGGAGCTGCAGCTCGCTGATTTTACCACAGGGAGGGTGGTTGCCGAGCATAAGAAGAGGTATGTGGTAAAAACACCGGAGGGAGATGTTGAAGCCGAAATCACCGGCAATATGCGTTTTACTGCAACCAGCAGGGAAGATTTCCCTGCTGTGGGCGACTGGGTCGCACTTTCGATATACGATTCCGACTCAGCCATTATCCATCAGGTATACCCCAGAAACTCTCTCCTGAAAAGGCAGGCCGTTGGTAAGTACGGTGAGGTACAGGTGATTGCTGCCAATATCGATACGGCCCTGATTGTTCAGTCGGTGGACCGGGATTTTAACATCAACCGGACGGAACGTTATCTGACCCTTTGTTACGACACCCGGATAAACCCTGTGATTGTGCTCACCAAAACCGACCTGGTGAATGAACAACAACTTTCGGAGAAAATAGATCAGATCAAAAAACGAAACCTCAATGTTCCGGTGATTGCTATCAGCAATATCACCCCGGGAGGCTATCAAACACTGGAAACGGTCTTGGAAAAGGGAAAAACCTATTGCATGCTGGGCTCATCGGGAGCGGGAAAATCAACCCTCATGAACAACCTTGCCGGGAAAGCCTCCATGAAAACCGGACCGGTAAGCCAGAGTACCCACAAAGGGCAGCATATTACCAGTCACCGGGAGCTGATCCTGATCAATAACGGTGCCATTCTGATCGACAACCCGGGAATGAGGGAAGTAGGGCTTACCGATACCTCCCAGGGCCTGGCCACTACCTTCGACCAGATCTGTCGCCTTGCAGAAAACTGCAAATTCAGTGACTGCACACACACCTCAGAAACCGGATGTGCCGTACTGAGAGCCCTGGAAAATGAAGAACTGGATAAAGATGCCTACCAAAACTTCCTGAAGATGGAACGGGAAAAAGCATATTTCGAATCCTCCCTGGCCGAAAAACGCAGGAAAGATAAAGACTTTGGCAAAATGGTAAAAAACATTAAAAAAGACCTGAAAAAACTCAAAAAAAGATAACCCCATCCCCGCAGTTTAAGCAAAGATGAAAAAAAACGTTTTCTTAAAAAACTAGTGGTGTTTAAAAAACGAACGCTCAAAAAACAGGATATACATCACGCCAACGGTAATCGCCGAATCGGCAATATTGAATACCGGACGGAAGAAGATAAACTGTTCGTTAGCCCAAAAGGGAAACCAAGAAGGGAAATACCCCTTAAGAATGGGGAAATAAAGCATGTCGACCACCTTACCCTGCAGCCAGGTAGAATACCCGCCTTCAGCAGGCATAAACTCCGCTACCTTATAAAAACTATCGTCGAACAACACACCATAAAAAACACTGTCGATGATATTTCCCAGTGCTCCGGCCATGATTAAGGCAATACTGACAATTAACATCCTGGGTGCTTTTTCCCTGATCAGGTGATTCATATACCAGCCGATCCCTATTACGGCGAGGATCCTGAACAGGGTTAAAAAGATCTTCCCTTTCTTACCCCAAAACTCCATGCCAAAAGCCATACCATTATTTTCAGTAAAATGAATGATAAACCAGTTACCAAAAATCTTATATTCTTCGCCTAACATCATATGGGTTTTGATCCAGATTTTCAGTACCTGGTCGATGATTAAAACAAGAAGAATAACTATAATCGAGGTTTTTGTAATTGACTTCACGAGCTTTGGGTTTAAAATTTTGGCAAATCTACAGAAAAGTGGTGAAAAATAAAAAATGATTAGACCGGTTACAGCCTAATCATTATCCTATTTTTCTCGGTTAATTGTTAACGTTGATTTTGTTTTGCTTCAATACTAAGGGTTGCATGAGGAACCGCACGAAGCCTCTCTTTGGAAATCAGTTTTCCGGTTTCACGGCAAATGCCATAGGTTTTATTTTCAATACGAACCAGGGCAGCCTTTAAGTGTTGAATAAATTTCTGCTGACGCTGAGCCAGCCTTCCGGCTTCTTCCTTGGAAAGGGTGGCTGCACCCTCTTCCAAAACCTTAAAAGTAGGCGATGTATCTTCTGTATCATTGCTCTCACTATGGGTAATGGTTTTCTTCAGAAGATCGTAATCTTGCTGTGCTTTTTCAAGTTTTCTCAAGATAATCTCTTTAAATTCCGCCAACTCGTCATCGGTATATCTTGTCTTTTCCGCCATAACTCATCATTTTTTTGTTGTTCGCTAAAGATAATAAATTATTTCATTTAAACGACTATTTATTCGTTTACTCTTGTAATTTTTATTTGAGTTTTTATTTCATCATCAATCTCCACGTCGAATACCGTGTTTTGATCGAACTGGTTAACCAGGTCTACCGATCTGGCCAGGGTTTGTGTACCAATGTACTCTTTGTGTTTTTCAATCGCTTGGTCGATAAGCTCATGTTTTTTAATTTCAATTTTAATTTTATCGGTTACATCGAAATTACTTTCCTTCCGGAGATTCTGGATCCGGTTAATAAACTCACGGGCAATTCCCTCCTCCCGTAACTCATCGGTAATATTAATATCCAGGGCAACGGTAAGTTTGCCGTCGTTGGCTACCAGCCAACCGGGAATATCCTCCGATGAAATTTCAACATCGTTTAAGCTTAAGGCTATTTGCTCATCGCCGGCATTGAGGGTAAATGTTTCCTGCTTCTCAAATTGAGCGATATCCTCCTGCGACATCCGGGCCACCGCCTGCGAAATAAATTTCATAAGTTTTCCATATTTGGGGCCCAGGGTTTTAAAGTTAGGTTTGATCTTTTTCACCAGGATTCCGGTAGTATCGGTAATATACTCAACTTCTTTCACATTAACTTCGGACAGAACCAGGTTACGTACCGCCTCGAATTTATCTTTTAAGGAAGCATCCAGTAACGGAATCATCATCTTACTCAGGGGCTGCCGCACCTTAATGTTCACTTTTCGGCGCAGGGCGAGAACCATGGACGATACCCGCTGGGCAATATCCATTCGCTCTTCGAGTGCCAGGTCAATGTATTGTTCCCTGTGGCCGGGAAAATCGGCAATATGTACCGACTCGGTACGATCCTTGCCGGATACCAGGTTAAGATCGGTGAACAGCTGGTCGGCAAAAAACGGGGCAATCGGGGCCATAAGCCTGGCAACTGTTTCCAGGCAGGTATAGAGGGTCTGGTAGGCTGCAATTTTATCCTTCGAATATTCACCGCCCCAGTATCTCTTTCGGTTAAGCCGCACATACCAGTTGCTTAAATTCTCGGTAACAAAATCCTGGATGGCTCTTCCTGCCCGGGTCGGTTCATAATGCTCATAGTCTTTTTCAACTTCCTTTACCAGCGAGTTTAACAGAGAGATAATCCACCGGTCGATTTCGGGGCGTTCTTCCACAGGGACTTCATCCTCAGCATATTTAAACCCGTCCACATTGGCATACAATGCAAAGAAAGAGTAAGTATTGTAGAGGGTCCCAAAAAATTTACGTTTTACCTCTTCCAGTCCTGCGGGATCAAATTTGAGGTTATCCCAGGGCTGGGCATTGGTAATCATATACCAGCGCAGGGGGTCGGAACCGTTTTGTTCAATGGTTTCGAATGGGTCCACAGCATTTCCCAGGCGTTTTGACATTTTAGCCCCGGTCTTATCCAGTACCAGCCCGTTGGAAATAATGTTTTTAAAAGCCACCGAATCAAACAGCATGGCAGCAATCGCATGCAGGGTAAAGAACCATCCGCGGGTCTGGTCTACTCCTTCGGCAATAAAATCGGCCGGGTAAACCTTTTCAAAACCCTCCTGGTTTTCAAAGGGGTAATGAAGCTGGGCATAAGGCATCGCCCCGGAGTCGAACCAAACATCAATCAGGTCCAGCTCCCGGACCATCTTTTTCCCCTGGTCCGAAACCAGAATAACCTCATCCACATAGGGACGGTGAAGATCAATCTTTTCATAATTCTCCCGCGAGTAATTTCCCGCTTCAAATCCTGCGATGGGGTTCTCCTTCATAAAACCGGCTTCCACCGATTTCTCAATTTCGTTGTACAGCTCTTCAACCGAGCCAATACATTTCATTTCGGAGCGGTCGTCGGTAACCCAGATCGGCAAGGGAGTACCCCAGTAACGGGAACGCGACAGGTTCCAGTCCTGCAGGTTTTCCAGCCATTTCCCAAACCTTCCGGTACCGGTAGATTCTGGTTTCCAGTTAATGGTTTTGTTCAGCTCCATCATCCGCTCTTTCAACGCAGTGGTTTTGATAAACCACGAATCCAGCGGGTAATAAAGCACCGGTTTGTCTGTTCTCCAGCAATGTGGGTAGTTGTGAACGTGTTTTTCAATTTTAAAGGCTTTATTTTCTTTTTTAAGCATCACCGAGATATCCACATCCAGGGTAGGGTCATTTTCGGTGAGCGATGCATCATATTCATTTTTAACGTACCGGCCCGAAAAATCCTTATAGGTATCAACATTTACATACCGAGAGACAAAGTCGGAATCTAACTCATCCAGGGGATACATCCGTCCTTTCTTATCCACCATCGGGTGCATGGTTCCCTGTTTATCATACAATACAAGGGCTGAGATATTACTCTGTTTGGCCACCCGGTCGTCATCGGCCCCGAAAGTCGGGGCAATATGCACGATTCCGGTACCGTCCTCGGTGGTTACATAATCGCCCAGAATTACCCGGAAAGCATCTCCCTTGGGTTGTACCCAGCTGATTAGCTGCTCATAACGAATGCCTTCGAGATCTTCTCCGCTATATTCGGCAACAACCTGGTAGGGGACCTTCTTATCGCCGGCCTGGTAGTCATCAAGGCTTAACTCACCCGCTTTTTTATCGAAATAAGCCGGAAATAAATCTTTGGCCAACACCACGGTAATGGGTTCGCCGGTATACTGATTGAACGTACGTACCTTTACATAGTTAATCTTAGCGCCCACAGCCAGCGCCGTATTCGATGGCAGCGTCCAGGGTGTGGTGGTCCAGGCCAGGAGGTAAACATCCGTTTCTACATCCTTAAAAAGAAAATCAGATTGTTCATTTTTAATTACCTTAAATTGTGCTGTACAGGTTGTATCTTTAACATCTTTGTAGCATCCGGGTTGATTGAGTTCATGAGTACTTAATCCGGTTCCGGCTGCCGGCGAATAGGGTTGAATCGTATATCCCTTATACAGCAATCCTTTTTCGAAAAGCTGTTTCAGCAACCACCACAGGGTTTCAATGTAACGATTGTCGTACGTGATGTAAGGATCATCCATATTTACCCAGTACCCCATTTTATGGGTAAGGTTCTCCCATACATCGGTATATTTCATGACCTCCTTCTTACAGGTCTCGTTGTATTCATCCACGGTGATTTTTTTCCCGATATCCTCCTTGGTAATCCCCAAAGATTTTTCCACCGATAATTCTACAGGAAGGCCATGCGTATCCCATCCGGCTTTTCTTTTTACAAGATACCCCTGCATGGTTTTGTAGCGGCAAAAAATATCCTTGATGGCACGTGCCATTACGTGGTGAATTCCCGGAAGCCCGTTCGCCGAAGGAGGTCCTTCGTAAAACACAAAGGTAGGTTTCCCTTCACGGGTAGTTATACTTTTATGAAACGTGTCGTTTTTATCCCATCGCGCAAGAATATCTTTGTTGATTTGCGACAAATCCAATTGTTTGTATTCCGGAAATTTTTTACTCATCGGTTATGCTTAATTTTTAATCTTCAAGTTTTTAAAACGTACAAAGATAGATTTCTGTAATAAAAAATGCAATTAAAAAAAGTGAAATAGATGAATTTTTTGGGGTTTTGCAGATTTTTTGATAAAAAAAGCCCCATTGTTTTCAATGGGGCTTTCAGAAGGTTGATTGTTTCTTATTTCCCCAATTGCTGTTTAACAATCCTGGCTACATATTTTCCAATAACATCAAATTCAAGATTAACCACGGTTCCTTTTTTAATCTGATGGAAATTGGTAATATCATAGGTAAAAGGAATTATGGCAACTTCAAAAGAATTATCCCGGGAGTTGACTACCGTTAAACTCACGCCATTCACCGATACCGACCCTTTTTCAACGGTAATATAATCTTCCTGCGAAGGATCGTATTCGAAGGTAAAGTACCAGCTTCCATCGGCTTCACGTACATTGGTACATACGGCAGTCTGGTCCACATGACCCTGTACCAGGTGTCCGTCCAGTAAAGAATCAATTTTCATGCTGCGCTCCAGGTTAACCTTATCCCCGGTTTCCAGCAATCCCAGGTTCGATTTATCCAGCGTTTCCTGGATTGCAGTAACGGTAAATGTTTTGTTTTTCTGATCTACCTTAACCACCGTTAAGCATACCCCATTATGCGAAACACTCTGATCGATCTTTAACTCATCGGCAAATGAACACTTCATGGTGATATGCAGGTTTCCCTTATCTTTTTCCAGCTTTACTACCTGGGCAGCCTCTTCAACAATTCCTGAAAACATAGTCTTAAATTTTAATGGTTTACAATGGATGCGAATTTATGAAGTTTTCGCCGATTGACAAAGTTAATTTTAAAGAATCATGCTACGGCCAGGGTAGCAATACTTACCCTGGTGTCGGGAATTTCCAGAATAGCATTGGCACAGGCCTCCAGGGTTGACCCGGTAGTTACCACATCATCCACCAGCAAGATATGCCTTCCGGCAAATAGATCAGGATTGCTGACCACAAATATTCTTTCTACATTTTTCCAGCGTTCAAACCTCGATTTACGGGTCTGGGTGCTTGTAGCAACAGCCCTGATCAAAGTTTTTACATCTACTTCTTTTTCCAATGCCCGGGCGATGCCCCGGGCAATATACTCGCTTTGATTATATCCTCTTTTCTTCAATTTCGATTGATGAAGAGGAACCGGCACCACCAGCTCTGTTTCCCGGAAAACACTCTCCCTGAGCTGTGAACCAAAATATTGCCCCAGCACATAGCCAATCTCCTTACATCCATGGTATTTAAACTGGTGCATCATATGCTGGTAGCTGCTTCCTTTGGAATAAAAAAAGAAGGCAGTGGCAAATTCAATTTTTGTCCTTCCCCAGAATAACTGGGATACCGGGTTTTCTATATCCAGGTGAAAATTTGTTTTGGGCATATTGTAAAGGCAGGATGTACATACCAGCTTTTCCTGCGAAACCAGGTGATTGTTACAAACCACACATAGGTTGGGATAAATAAGATTAAAAAAATCGTTCAGTGGTTGGAGAAAGGACCGCATGGTTTTTTGATTTTTTTACAAATTAATGATTTTTCATGAATATGAAATCAGGTAAGCTGATAATTTTTCCCTGGCTGTTCGGGAAAACTTTTTGATCCTCTTTTTGTTTTTAAGGTAAGGAATCATAACTTTAGTATCAAAAAAGGGCATGGAACGGGAAATTTTTAGCACCAAACGCAAAGCACTCCTTTTAAACCTGGACCCGGGGATCTACGGCTCCCTGGCCGAAATTGGGGGCGGACAGGAGGTGGCCCGTGCTTTTTTCCAGGCGGGCGGTGCTTCCGGCACCATCGCCAAAACCATCTCAGCCTACGACAAAACCTTTAGTGATCATTTCTACAACCAGGGCGAAAGTGGCAGGTATGTAAGCCTGAACCGGCTTGAAAGGATGTTGCAGGAAGAATATCACGAGTTAAACACCGTTTTAAAGGAAAAAAGGGATCGCCAGATTCGTTTTTTTTCCTTTGCCAATACGGTAGAAACCATCAACTATCAAAAAACAAACCAGGGCCATGGATGGCTTGGGGTTAAATTTGAGTTATCCCATCCGGGGGAACCCAACGAAGTAGTGATCCATGTGCGTTTACTCGAAAATGATGCCGTTCTTCAGCAATATTCACTGGGATCTTTAGGCGTAAATTTAATTTTTGCCTGTTATCATTATGCCGATAATCCCAACCTGTTCCTACAATCTCTTTTGGATAATCTGGACACCGACCGGATAGAGATCACCATGGCCCGCATGACGGGCCCTGATTTGTCGTTTGTGGATAACCGGCTGCTTTGTGTCCAGCTGGTAAAAAACGGGATGACACCGGCCGTTATGTTCGACAGGCATGGAGATGTTCACCAGCCCGGTGATTTTTTATACAAAAAAAACGCCCTGGTGTTACGGGGTCGCTTTCGCCCCATAACCTACGTGGGTTTTGATATTTTAAAAACTTCCTATGCCCTGTTTAAAGAAGATAAAAACTATTCCCCCGAAAACACCCTGCAGATCTGTGAGATCACCTTAAACAACCTCCTGGAAGAGGGCGAGATCAACGAACGGGACTTCCTCGACCGGGTGGACCTGTTAAACGGAATGGGACAAAACGTGCTGGTATCCAACTTCAGGGAGTTTTATAAGCTGGTTGATTATTTCGGGCGGTTTAAAATTTATAACCTGCGGGTAATCCTGGGGGTTCCTACGTTTAAAAAAGTGATGGAGAAAAAATATTATACCCATCTACAGGGAGGGATCCTGGAAGCCATGGGGCGAATGTTTCCCGACCACACCCGCTTTTACATCTACCCTGCACTGGATCGAAGTACCGGAAAAGTACTGCTGGTAGATGATGTGGATATGGCCCCGGATGTAAAACATATTTTCAACTACCTGGTAGATAACCGGAAAATACGAAACCTGCGACAGGCAAAAACCAAATGGCTACCCATCGATCCACGAGAGGTCCTCCGGTTAATCAAATCCCGGGACAATCGCTGGGAAACCATGGTGCCCAAATATGTTGCCAAACAGATTAAAACCAAAAAAATCTTTGGGTATAAAGGTTCGTAATCCAAACCAAACCTGTATTCCTGGAAAATAGCTTTTTCTCCTATCCCCAAACAGTTAAAGAGCTACCCGGGTTATTCACGCAACTGTGCTTCACGAATCCATTCCACCTCGCGTCCCAACATGGAAAAACCGATAAACCCTTTTACATGCAATATCTTATTATCCCCATCTTCGAACCACATGTAGCAACTGTAGGTCTTTCCGTTCTTCGGATCATAAATGGTTCCGTCGACCCACTCCTGGTCTTTGGCATCGTAGGTAAAACCCTTGAGTATTTGTAATCCCAGGATGGTTCTTTCCTGCAGTTTGGGATCAGAGTTTTCATCATCCCGTTTAGGAGTTCCGTCCTCTTCGTATGGCTCTTCGAGCCATCGGATGTCGCCGTAATAGTTACCGTTCGAGGCTTTAAAAATCTTTACCTGCGAATCGCCGTCCTGGGTTAACCAGTAGCCCAGAATCTGATCTGCCTCCTGGGCCATCAAACCAGGCGTAATAAGGGTGGAAATTAAAAGAATGATGAAGCATTGAATTCTTTTCATGATAGATCTTTTTTTAGTTTATTTCCTGAAAGATAAAAAAAAATCTTTACCCGGGATAAAATAAACCCTGTTGAAGTCACACCAGTTTTACCTGAATTAGCATACCGTGAGGCTATTCATAAAAATAATCGTCCAGGGACCACGAGCAGGCAGTAACCAGTTCGTTATCATTAAATGCTTTTTGATTAAAAGCCTTGATTTTTTGCATCATTTCTTTTGCCTGATCATCGTCGCTAAACTGTATCAGTATTGAAGAGTTGTAACCGGGCCACACAGCCGTATTCAGCCGGGGATCGCCTTTAACCGGAATAGCCGGCACCTGTTCAATCACCTGGTAATCTTTAATCTTTTGCTCTTCGAGCATCCTGATCAACGGTTCCCGGACGCTGACATTACAAGTTATATAGATCATTTTCATAAGATACTCCTTTCTTTAGACCTTATCCTTTTGATGAAACACAAAATAAATGGTTGGAACAATAATCAGGGTGATGATGGTTGAAACCAGCAATCCACCAATGATAGTAACCCCTAAAGGGGAATACATTTCCCTGCCCATACCCTGGCTCAGGGCCATGGGCAACATGCCCAGCATGGTGGTAAAAGAGGTCATCAATACCGGGCGCATACGCGAACGTCCTGCTTCCAATACGGCCCCTGCAAGATCATACCCCCGTTTTCTCAACAAGTTGGTATAATCAACCAGTACAATCCCGTTGTTCACCACAATCCCCATCAACATAATCACCCCGATAAATGTTGTAACGCTCAGCGTTAAACCGGTGATAAAAAATGCCAGAATAATTCCTACGATGGTAAAGGGTACGGCAAACATAACAATCAGGGGATCCTTAAATGATTCAAACTGGGCGGCCATAACCATATACACCAACAGGATTCCAATAAACAGGATCAGGTAAAGGTCCTGGAACGACTCCCCCTGTTCGGTTAATTGCCCTGCCAGGTTTACATCTACACCCGAAGGAATATCCATTGTACGGATAATCTGCCCTACCTGAACGGCTCCTTCACCCAGGGAGATTCCCGACAGGTTCGCCGTTACTTTAACGATACGCTGTTGCGATTTATGATGGATTGCCAGCGGGCCAAGACCTGTTTCTATACGGGCTACCGAGGCCAACGAAATTTGTTCTCCCAACAAATTGGTGAGCATAATATCCTCCAGCGATTCGATCTTATTCCTGAATTCAGGCGCATAACGAATATTCATCTCATATTCTTCGCCACGTTCGGTAAAGTCGCCTGCCGATGCCCCATAAATACTTTGTCGTACCTGGGTGGCAATCATGGCAGTATTAAGCCCCATGGCCGAAGCCTTATCCTTATCAATATCAATCTGTAACTCCAGCTTCCCCTGATCAATGGTCGTCTGCAGGTCGGTTAACCCCTCCACTTCCTGCATCTGTTGGTAAACGGTATGGGCCAACTGGTTGATCTCATCAAAATCATCGCCACTGATCTCTACTTCGATCGGTTTAACATTGCCCGTAATGGCTTCGGAAATAATACTTCCTGCTGTCACGTGAAACTTGTCAATCTCGGGGATTGAGGCAATCTTCTCCCGCAAAGCTTCTCCAATTTCCTTAGCCGTACGTTCTCTTTCGTCGGGCAATACCAAATGGGCCAGGATGGTCGATATATTTTTACCTTCGGTAAATCCCACTGAAGAGAGGGTTCCTTTTTCTGTTTGCCCGGTGATCGACGACAGGGAGGTTGGAATCATCTCCGGAACCTCATCCCTAACTAATTCCATCACCTTTTGAGCAACCCGGTCAGTCTCTTCCGCGCTGGTACCAACTTCGGTCTCAATCACCACAATGATGTCTCCGGCATCAAACTGGGGGATATAGTCTGTTCCTAACTTCTTTCCTAAAACCAAAACCATCACAAAAATTAATACCGCAGTGACGAGGGTAAATATTTTATGATGAATCACCCAGTGAAGCGAAGCCCTATAGATTTTTTCCAGCTTAACAAACAGCGATTCACTCCATACATACATCCGGCTCCGTCTTTTGGGTTTAGCTCCTTTATGCAATCCCTTAAGGAGCTGTGAGGAAACCATGGGGGTAAGCGAAAGCGACGTAATCAATGAGGCCACCATGGTTACCGAGGTGATGATCGCCAGCTGTTTAAAAAGCAATCCCACCACCCCACCGACAAAGATCATAGGAATAAAAACCATTAAGGTGGTTGTGGTGGAGGCGGTAATCGCCATTCCCATTTCGCCCGAACCAAAGATTGATGCCTGTTTGGGCCTTGATCCCTGTTCAATATGACGGGTGATATTTTCGAGGACTACAATGGCATTATCCACCACCATTCCAATGGCGATTACAATAGCCATTAAGGAAAAGATGTTGATGGTATAGTCAATCACAAACATGACAATGAAGGCCACAATCAGCGAGAAAGGAATGGTGAGGAATACAATCAGACTGGAGCGCCATTCACGTAAAAAGATAAATACGATGACCACAACAAACAGCAGGGCCCACCAAAGAGTTTGGGTCAGGTTCCGGATCGACTGAACAATCAGTTCATCGGTATTAATAATTTCAAATACCTCCATGTCGGGGGGAAGCGTTTCCCATATCTCCTCCATCTTGGTTCGTATTTCATTGGCCACCTCCAGAGTATTTACCCCGGACTGTTTCTGGATCATCATGGCCACCCCCATCCCGTTCTTCGAACGGGCAATCTCATCTTTATCCTTATACCCGTCGTGCAGGGTTGCCACATCTTTCAGGCGGATAATCCGGTTGTTAAAATTAACCAGGGCAATATTCCTGATTTGTTCAATATGCTCAAACTTGCCGGGAACTTTCACGGCAAAATCATTAATTCCCACTTCAATATTCCCCCCCGGGATATTGAGATTTTCAGCCTGTAAAACAGCAGCTATCTGGGCAATAGATATTCCATAAGCAGCAATCTTATGTGGATCAACATGTACCTTTATCTCGCGCTGGGGTTGTCCGACATAAATTACAGAACCTACCCCGTTTACTTTCTTTAACGGATTGGCAATTTTATCTTCAATGATTTGATTGATTCCATGGTAATTTTCGGTAGCTGTAACTCCATATACCAGGATCGGAAAAAGCGAAGAATTAACCTTATAGATCACCGGGTTGTTGGCTTCGTCGGGCAGGTCCATTTTTTTCAGCTCGATCAGGTCGCGTGCATTATTGGCTGCTTCGGTAATATCAGCTCCCCAATCAAACTGAAGGGCAATAAAAGAAACATTTTCTTTGGAGGTCGAGGTGAGCTCCCTCAAATTTTCCGATCCGGCCAGGATCTCTTCCAGGGGACGGGTCACCTGTTGCTCTACCTCTTCGGCTGATGCTCCGGGATATACGGTCATCACGGTTAAGGTAGGAATTTCCATTTCGGGCATAATATCCAGGGGCAGACGTTGCAGGGAAACCAAACCGAAAAGCAAAACAGCCATAAAAGCCATCAGGGTGGTTATGGGTCTTTGAACAGATATTTTGGGTAGTTTCATCGTTTAACCTTCTTTAAATGATACGCATTACTGTTTAATTTCCACAGGAGTTCCTTCGTTGAGCTTATTTTTGCCAGCTACGGCAATGATCAGATCAGGGCCAATTCCAGATACGGCTACCTGGTCTTCAAAACTTGCCAGGCGTTGGATGGGTACCCGGTGAGCCCTGTTTTCCTCAATCCGAAAAACATAGTCAGCACCTGTTCCCGGTTGCCGGTAAATGGCCTCCAGCGGAACAAATACAGCCTCCTGCTCTGGCAGAGCCAGGGTAACCCTGGCATACATTCCCGGCTTAACTAAAAAATCCTTGTTGGGGATGACAATTTCAACCTTTGCAGTCCTGGTTAAAGTAGATAATATCGGTGCAATATAATCAACTTTTCCGGTATACTTTTTTTGAGGATAGGCATCGAAAACGACTTCCGCTTCCTGGTTGGTACTCACACGGGAAAGGTCTTTTTCATTCACCTCAATCTCCACCCGAAGGATATCCAGCTGCATCAGCTTCACTACCCCGGAGGTCATGGAATATCCTGATTTCAGGCTGGGAGAAAAGAGAAAGTTTTCACCTTCATGAACAATATAATCAACAACGGTCCCGGAAAAGGGAGCACGAATCTCCGTATTTTTTTTCATCAGCCGGGTCTTTGCACTGGAAGCCTCATATTTTGCTTTTAAATGATCGAAATCCTGCTGGGTGACACTTCCTTTCTCCCTTAGCCGTTGAATACGCTCAAAATCCTTTTCCAGCGCCTGGTTCTCAACCAGGGCCTGTAAATAAAGCTCAGAGGATAATTCAACGATCAGCTCCCCCCGGGCTACAGGTTCACCCTCCCGGACATAAATTTTTTCTACCCTCCCGGGGATTGCCGTACCCAGGTTCGCTTCCTTGTTAGCTTTAGCTGTTCCCGAATAGGTTAAACCGGGGCTATAACTCCTTTTTTCAGATTTTGTAACGGTAATGGAGACCTTCTTTGATGTTCCTTTTATCTCCTTTTCTGAGTTTTGACAACCTGATAAAAATACCAGGACCAGGATTACTCGTATAAAATTATTGTTCATGATAACAGATTTTAATCGTTTAATTGTCCCGTAACTTTTAATAACTCCGATTCGCATACTTTAACTTCGGTTTTGGCTTCAATATACTCGGCATAGGCCTGTTGCCACATGGTTTGAGCTTCAAGCAGCTCGGTAGAACGAACCATCCCTTCGTCAAAACTATCCCGGGTGAGTTTAAGATTTTCTTCGGCTTGTTCTAACGAAGAGTGCGTTAGTTCCACTTTCTTTATCGACTCGGAATATTTAAACAGGATTTGTTGCACCTCCAGGGCGATTAGCTCCCTGGTTTCCAGATATTTTTGCTCGGCGGCCTTGGTTTCATGTCGCATAGCCTGCAGGGTGTGTTTCCTGTCACCGAAGTGAAAAAGGGGAATGTTCATAAAAACACCAATATTCCAGTCCCCGCCAAACTCTTTTTCAAAACCATTGTAGGGGTTAGGATTTGTAACCATGTAGCTTGCAGTTAACCCAATGTCGGGCAAATAACGCGATCTCATGATTTTCTCCCCCGACTCGGCCATGTTCAGCGTGCTGTTCACCATATTTAATTCAGGCCGGTTGGCCAAAGCCATGTCGGTATAGGATTCATCCTCATTTAGCGGAAAATTGATTTCCAGGCTGTCGGATAATTGTATTACAGTATCCAAAGGAAAACCAATGGTCTGATTCAGGGCCATACGGGCTAACTTCAGTCCATTTGAGGCTTTTAACAGCTTTAAATCCACCTCGTTGTATTTAACCGTGGCTTTTAGGATCTCGTTCTTGGTTATGATCCCTTCTTCGTAGAGATTATTCAGATCCTCCAGTAACTGTTTAAGCATTTTCTTATACCGGGTGGTAAGTTCCACTTTTTCCAAAAGAGATATTACTTTCCAGTATTTTTCGTCGGTAGAAAGAATCACTTCTGCATGAGTTAACTCCTTTTTAGCCACAAAAAGATTCTCTCCGTATTCAGCCAGCTTATTGAGCTCCCGGATCTTTCCTCCCGTATAGATAGGCTGAATCATACCTATATTGGCCATAAATACATTCTCCAGACCAATGGTTGCTTCTTCAGCAGGTAAGTAAGCATAATTTTGAAATAATGGATTTCCGTCAGCATCTTCAGCAATACTTCCATCCGGATTTAAAACAAACGTTTCGGCCAGCAGTTCCGGATGATTAAAAAAAACAAGCTGATTAAAACTCCCGTTTACAATGGAAGCCTGGGGAACAACCGGTAAAAAAATATCTTCGCTAAGCAAACTGATCTCCCGGTTCATTCGCATATATCCCCCGTTTATACTAAAATTGGGAAAATACTGGGTTTTCGCATATTTTCTCAAAGCCCCCAGGGTAAGCTCATGCTCGTGAGCCATCTTTATTTTGCGATTATGCTCCAAAGCCCTATCCCTGCAGTCATTTAAACTCAATCCCTGGTTTTGAGCTATCCCTGTTCCCCAAAAAAACAACAGGAGTATGGTGAGTTTTGCCTTCATTTTTTCCGATTTTTTTATTTAACAATTCCATAAAATAAAATCTCAAGCATAGAATCAAGATGTGTTTCTAAATCCTGAATATCAATCTCATTTTTAATGAGTAAGGCCGACTCCAGACCTTTCAGGGCGGTTGCCAGGGTTATGGCTGTAATCTTGGTTTCCTTCAGCTTAAATAATCCCTGATCCAAACCTACCTGTAAAATGTTTTGAATGATCTGTTGCTCTTCGATATCATACTTCTCTCTCACCCGCTCAGTAAATGCAAAATTACCCAGATAATCATTCTTGAGAGTTTCATAAAAATTCACCATCTCCTTCAAATAACGCATCCGGATTAAAACATATTTCCGGAGTTTTTCCTTAGGATTGTCGTGAGTGTTAACCACCTTTTGATCCAGCTCAAGACTTAACTGGTAAGCCTCCTTTTTGACTACCGCCTCAAAAATCTCCTCTTTGCTTGTAAAATAATAGTAAATTGAGCTTTTTCCCATTCCCGAAGCTCTGGCGATATCCTCCATGGTGGCTTTCTTAAACCCGAATTTACTGAACACATGGGAGGCAATCGCCACAATCTTATGCCTGATCTCTTTCCTCTTTTCGTGGATATGTTCCTTAATCATTTTTCGAATATTTTTAAAAACAATTCCAAAATTAAGCTAACATTTTAAATAGATCAAATTATTCGACCATTATTTTCGAATATTCTAAAATTAATTAAAAAGGATTCCTCTCCAGGGGAAAATCACAAAAAAATACGGTTTCGCTAGGCCAGGGTAAAATCCAGTTGTTTTTTTTCCAGGTCGGCTCTCAGGATCGTAATGGTAACAGCATCTCCCAGCTGATATACCTTTTTATTTCGCTTACCAATAATTGAATAGTTATCCTCATCGAAAAAATAGTAGTCGTCATCCAGTTCACGGATATGAACTAATCCTTCGCACTTACTGTCGTTTAATTCAACATAAAATCCCCATTCGGTCACTCCGGAGATAATTCCTTCGAACTCTTCGCCCACCTTATCTTTTAAAAATTCAACTTGTTTATACTTTATGGATGAACGTTCGGCTTCAGTTGCACGCTGTTCCATCCCGGAAGCATATTTACACATCTCCTCAAACTTGTTTTTATTCTTACTTTTCTCTCCCTCCAGGTAATCGGTTAACAAACGGTGAACCATCATATCGGGATAACGACGGATGGGAGAGGTAAAATGGGTATAATGTGAAAAGGACAAGCCATAATGTCCGATATTTTTGGTAGAATACACGGCTTTTGCCATGGAGCGTACAGCCAGTGTTTCAATCAGGTTTTGTTCCTTTTTGCCCTGAACCTCATCCAGCAGGTTATTTATCGACGAAGTAATTTGTTTGTGGCTGGTGGTATTGATCGAATAACCAAAGCGGGTAATAAAATTGGAAAATTTTTCCAGCTTTTCCGGATCGGGGCGGTCGTGAATACGGTAAACAAAAGTTTTCGCCCGTTGTCCGGGTTTCACTTTACCAATAAATTCGGCCACTTTTTTATTGGCCAGCAGCATAAATTCTTCAATCAGGTGATTCGCCTCTTTTTGTTCCTTAAAAAATACTCCCAGGGGGTTCCCCTCGTTATCAAGATTGAACTTAACTTCAACCCGCTCAAAGGAGATGGCTCCGTTGTTAAATCGTCGGGCTCTTAATTTTTGGGCAAGGTCATGCAGGGTTAACAATTCGTTTTTAAGATCGCCGTCCTGTCCTTCGATGATTTTCTGAGCCTCTTCGTAGGCAAATCGTTTATCGGAACTGATGATGGTTCGGCCAATCCACTGATCATGAATATCGGCCTGGTCATCCATTTCGAACACGATACTGTAACAAAGTTTCTCTTCATTGGGACGCAGACTGCAAACCTTGTTCGACAACTTTTCGGGCAACATGGGTACTACCCGGTCAACCAGGTATACTGAAGTTCCCCGGGTATAAGCCTCATCTTCCAGCACCGATCCCGGGGTTACGTAGTGTGTCACATCAGCAATATGAACACCAACCTGCCAGTTTCCATTGCCCAGTTTTTGCAGTGACAAGGCATCGTCGAAATCCTTGGCATCTTCAGGGTCAATGGTAAAGGTAGGGATATCCCTAAAATCGCGACGCGACGAATAATCGGCTTTGGTAATCTTATCGGGAATCTTTTCTGCTGCATGTTCAATATGGGGTTCAAAAGCATAGGGTAGTCCGAATTCGGCAAGAATGGCATGCATTTCGGTTTCATTGGCACCGGGCTGTCCCAGCACATCGATCACCTCGCCAAAAGGGTTTTTATGTTTTGCGGGCCAGTCGGTAATCCGGACCACCACCTTATCCCCATGCCGGGCATCCTTAATCTTATTGATCGGGATAAAAATATCATAGGGCATCTGACGGGACGGTGAAATTAGAAAGGCGAAATTTTTTGACACCTCGATGACCCCAACAATGTGCTCATTGGCCCGTTTTATAATTTCAACCACCTCACCCTCGGGTTTTCTTCCCCGCTGTTTGGCAAAGAGATGAACCTTCACAATATCTCCATTGAGGGCATGATTAAGGTTTGACTGGGTAACAAAAATATCCTCATCATTTTCATCGGAGATAATAAATCCGGCACCTTTTTGAGTAAGCTCCACCTTTCCGGTGATATTTCCGGTATGGGGTGCATATTTAAATTTCCCCCGGGAAATCTCTATAACCGTTCCCTCATCTCTTAACTCTATTAAGATCGCATTAATCAGGCTTTTGGTTCCCTCATCCTTGATATTAAAATGTTTGGCTATCTGCTTGTAGTTAAACACTTTTTTAGGATTATCATAAAAATAGCCAATCACTCCATTGGTTAGTATACGTTTATTTAATCGGTTATCTTGTTTCCTTGTTTTTTTCTTCTTTTTACCTTTTCCCATAATCTTTTCTTTATCTGTTATAAAATTAGGATTTTTCATCCATTCCTTTATTCATTTGAGGTTAATTCACGTTTATACAGAGCAGCCATTTCCAGAATTGTCTTCTTCACCGGGATAAATTCCACCGGGAACAGTTGTTTTATTTTCTGGTTTGAATAATCCGTTTTCGAGAGACTTGAATGAATCACCTCCTGAGTAATCTCCCGGTTTTTAATCCGTAAACCACTTAGCCACCCATCAACGATACGGGCTGCTTGAAGCATCGTTCGGGAAGCTTCAATATTTGGCCTTTTCCTGCCCAGAGCATCACTAATCATGTTAAACAAATCTTTGTATACGACACTTTCGCCGGTGATAATAAACCGTTGATTCACTACCTCGCTTTCCGTCAGCCGCTGCATCAGATCAACCACATCACGCACATCCACAAAACCGGTCGATCCACAGGTGTAGAAACTCATCCCTTTGGCGGCCCTGGTAAAAATCAATCCACTGCCCGAATTCCAGAATCCAGGTCCTAATATTACAGATGGATTAACAATCACAGCATCCAATCCTTCCTGAATCCCTCTCCATACTTCCATCTCAGATTTAAACTTGCTGATCGCATAAAAGGAGTGATTTGCAGAAGAATTCCATACATTGTCCTCGGTAATAATCTCCCCGTTTTTAGAACCTCCCAGGGCTGCAACCGAACTGACAGAACAAAGTTTTTTCACCTTATTTTCAAGGCTTACATTAACCACATTGGCCGTTCCTTCAATATTGGTCATCAACAATTGTTCTTTATCCTTCTTGTCAAAAGAAACCATTGCTGCACAATGATAAACAGTATTCACCCCGCTTAATGCATCGAAATAACTTGCAGGGTTAAGTATATCTCCCTCGATCCATTCCACATTTTTCAATAATTCATCGGGCTGATCGGAATAATAGGAAAATACTTTTTGAACAATACGAATCTTTTCAGAGTTACGGACCAATGCTTTGATTTTTTTTCCATTTTTTGCCAGTTGACAGATAAGATGCGAACCTACCAGTCCTGTACTTCCTGTAACAAATATCATAATTTCATTTTTTTAATTATTCTTCCAGGCCCCAAATAAGCTTTTTCCCAAACCCTAACCGGTTATCGGTAAATTTAAGAAAAGTGAGCTTAACCACCCAGAGGGTTGTTTTCATTAACATGGCTACGGGAAATCGTTTTAAATATTTTGATTTAACTTTTTTCAACAGCTCTCCCCGGGGTTCAGTCATCTTCCCCTGGAATTGCACTCCCTGAATTTTACCGATAACATTGGTTTCCAAAACAATTGTCCCGGCAACAGTGTTTTGTTGTAACACATCCTGAACATGTTTTGTTTCAGGATCGGAGGTAAAGATCAAAAGATTCTCCTCCGGATCATAAACATAAAAACAATTCGCCCCATAAGGAATATCCTGTGAGGATGTGGCCAGGGTTAAAACATGGTGTTTCTGAATAAAATCTATAATTCGTTGATCTACTGGTTTCATCTGTATAATTTTCTAACCTTTTGCTTTGCAAAGCTAAGATAAATTCGTCAGGTTGACTGACATCTAACCAATTTATGCAGTGTTTTCGAAACGATTCTACTTTTCGCCCCATCTAGGGGCGTCCAGGGAAAACCCGGCCAGATCGAGTACCCTGTCGATCACGGTGGCTGCAAGCTCCTGTAAAGATTGTGGTTTCGTATAAAACGAAGGGGTAGCCGGACAAATGATTCCACCGGCCAGGGTAACCTGTTCCATATTCCTGATATGAATAAGATTGTAAGGAGTCTCCCTGGGAACCAAAATTAATTTTCTTTTTTCTTTCAGGGTAACATCTGCCGCACGGGTAATCAAATCGTCGGAAATACCATGGGCAATTCTCCCTAATGTACCCATGGAGCAGGGACAAACAATCATGGTTTGATAGTAAGCCGACCCGCTGGCAAAAGGAGCGTAAAAATCATTCACCGGGTATCTTGTAAAAGGGTAGGACTGGTAAGACTGGTTTTCCAATTCATGCTGCCAGATATCCTCGGCATTTTTGGACAATATCACTCCCACCTCTTCCAGTCGATCGGTTAAAAGCAGCAGTTTATCCAGCAGTATTTTTGCATAGATTGAACCACTGGCGCCGGTTATTGCTACGATTATCTTTTGTTTATTCATTTTCGGTCGAAATTTGCCCATTGATAGTAAACACTAAAAGTAAGCACATTGTTGTACTGTCCCCGGTTAAACAGCCAGGTTTGTCCGCCCGGATGATCACCAACGGGGAGTACAGAATAATTCAATCGAAGATTTACATGTACTTTTTCCAATACCTGGTATTGTATCCCGATCAACAGCGACAGCTCATAAGGCTTAAAAGGAGGGTCTGCTTCCAATTCCCCATATCCGTCATCCTCGGTCCCTTTTACCAGGTACCCGGCAGCCAGCCCAATGTCAGCATTCATTTTTTGCAAAAACGAATATTTAAGCATGAGCGGAGCTTCAATATAATTTAATCTCGATTGATAAAACACCGAAGGATCTTTACTGTTGGATTTACTCCCTTTTTCAGTATATCGTAATTCCAGCTGTGCTTTTACGTATTTATTGAGCTGTGTAAAAGTGTATGCCCCGGCAGTTATTCCAACCTTGTGATATCCTCCCCAGCTATCACCATCAAGCTGCGACAGGGAGGCTCCGGCTAAAAAGCCTCCCCCAAAAGTCTGAGCCGACAAGGGAAAAACACAGAATAACAGCAGGATGATAAAAAGTAAGTAAGTCCTGATCATAATATTTTTTTAACTTCTTTTTGGCTAAGGTATTGAATTTTTTATTTTTTATTAATAAACTTTAACAATTCATTTACGTATAGTTAGGTATAATATTTGTTATTTTGTTTCCAATAAAAAAACAATTCTTTCAGATCATGAAAAAATATTTACTCCTTATACTATTCCTTCTCCTTGCGGTTGTTTCTTTTGCCCAGGATGTACAAAATGAAGACCCCCAATACAACAACGAAGAAGCCAAAGATACTACTCAAATCAATCTTTTGGAATTACAAAAGCTTAAGCTATATCCCAACCCGGTATCCGACGAACTATATGTTGATTATGATATTCTCTACGTAAAGGAAGCCAGCCTGATCATCTACAACTCAATTGGAGCAACAGTTTATTCCAGGGAGTTAAAAGAGAAGAAGGACCACCTGAAGATCCTGGTTTCGGATTTTAAAAACGGATTGTATTTTTGCACCCTCCAGATTGATGGTAAGTTATTAAACACCAAAAAAATACTGGTTAACCATTAACGTACTTTTCTTTTAGTTGTTCAACCAGGAGGGGGATCCCAGTTGTTGCTTTTTCCCGGATATAGTTTATTTTCGAATAATAAGAGGCCTGTACTTCGTGGGGATCAATAAGGTAGATGGGTACATTGCGGGGAACATAATCCACCAAACCGGCTGCCGGATATACATTCAACGAGGTGCCAACCACCACAAAGAGGTCTGCTTTTTCGCAAACCGAAGCGGCCTCAAGAATAGCGTTTACCGGTTCGCCAAACCAAACCACATGAGGTCGTAACTGGGAGCCTTTTTCGCAGTAGTCGCCTAACTTCAATTCCCAGCCGTCAATATCGTAAATAAGATCCTCATCAGCTGTACTTCTTGCCTTACGGATTTCGCCATGCAGATGGAGCACATTTTTACTCCCTGCCCTTTCGTGCAGGTCGTCTACATTTTGAGTTATAATGGTTACTTGGAAATATTTTTCCAGTTCAACCAGACCGAGATGTCCCTGGTTGGGAGACGACTCCAGGACAATCTTCCGCCGCTCATTATAAAAACGTAATACCCGCTCAGGATCACTTTGCCAGGCTTGCGGGCTGGCTACCTCCATCACATCATAGGTTTCCCATATACCGCCCATATCGCGGAATGTTTTGATGCCGCTTTCGGCACTAATGCCTGAACCCGATAAAACAACCAGTTTTTTCATTCCCTTAATTTCTATTGGACATCCTAAAATAAATAAAATTTGAAGAAATAAAAAATAAGATTAAAACCAAACATTGTAAAATGTTGGGTGAATTTTTAGTATTTTAGCAAATGCAGCATCAATGTTTAAATTGCTGGTTATCTTCAATATAGCATGATTGATTACAATACCATACAACGAATAATTGACACGGCAGAAATTGTGGATGTGGTTCAGGACTTTGTGAACCTTAAAAAACGAGGAGTAAACTATTTGGGCTTATGCCCCTTTCATAACGAAAAAACTCCATCGTTCACGGTATCGCCATCGAAAGGAATTTATAAATGTTTTGGTTGCGGAAAAGGGGGCAATGCCGTAAACTTTATCATGGAGCACGAGCATTTGAGCTATCCGGAAGCCTTAAAATACCTGGCCAAAAAATACAATATCGAGATTATTGAAAAGGAACTTACCGCCGAAGAGATTCAACAGCAAAACGAGCGCGATAGTCTGCTGGTGGTAACCCAATTTGCCAACAGTTATTTCCAGGAAAAATTACATAAACATAACGATGGACGGGCTATCGGGTTAAGTTACTTTAAAGAGCGGGGTTTTCGGGAAGATATCATTAAAAAATTTGAGCTGGGATACAGCCTGGATAGTAAAGAGGCTTTTACCAGGGCTGCTGTTGAGAAAGGTTACAAACTGGACTTCCTGGAAAAAACAGGGTTAACGATTGTAAAAGACCAGGATCGATACGACCGTTTTCGCGGGCGGGTGATGTTTCCGATCCATAGTCTTTCGGGGAATGTGGTAGGATTTGGAGGACGTATTTTAAGAAAAGATGCCAAGGCAGCCAAATATTTAAATTCGCCCGAATCAGACATCTACCACAAAAGCCGTATTCTTTACGGAATGTTTCAGGCAAAAAAATCCATCACCCAGAAAGACCATTGTTTCCTGGTAGAAGGATATACTGATGTAATATCCATGCATCAGGCAGGCATTGAAAACGTAGTTGCCTCATCAGGGACATCCCTTACGGTAGAACAAATAAGGCTCATTAAACGATTTACCCCCCATGTTACCATCATCTACGATGGCGATGAAGCAGGAATTAAGGCCTCGTTGCGTGGAATTGACTTAATCCTGGAGCAGGGGTTAAATGTAAAAGTACTGCTGCTTCCCGAAGGTGAGGATCCGGATTCTTTTGCCAAATCCAGAAGCTCATCCATGTTCCTGGACTTTATCAGTGAAAATGAAGAGGATTTTATCACCTTTAAAACCAAACTTTTATCCCGGGATGCCAAAAATGACCCCGTAAAAAAAGCCGGCTTAATTACCGATGTGGTTCGATCCATTGCCGTTATCCCCGAAACCATAACCCGTACTGTTTATATCAAAGAGTGCAGTAAAATCCTGGATATCGACGAAAAGATCCTATACAGTGAGATTGGGAAGATCCGCAAAAAAAAGGTTGAAAAGGAATACCAGCGGCAGGTCATTTCGCCTGATGATCATTATAAAACCGCCTCCCCTTCGGTCCCTTCGTTTGTTAGTGATGTTTACTCCGAAGCGCAGGAAAAAGAGATTATCCGCTTGTTATTACATTACGGAAATCTTACGCTCTACTCCTACCAGGAAAACAAATATGACGAACCGAGACATGTTACCGTGGCAGAATATATCATCAGTGAAATACTGAATGATGATCTGGAGTTTAAAAATTTAATGTACAAACAGATCTTTCAGGAGTACCTTGAGGCCTTAAATCGTGGAGAAGCCCTGGAGAATAAACATTTCATCTATCATTCCGACCCACAAATCAGTAAACTCGCAGCCGACTTACTAAGCACTTCATATACCCTGAGCAAGATCTTCAAGAAAGGGGGAATTCTTATCGAAACCGAAGAAATGAAACTGAAACGTATTGTTCCTGAAACAATCATTGCCTATAAACGAAAAATTTTAGAGATCGCCCAAAGCGACGCTTCTGAGAAATTAAAAGAAGCCCAGCAGACAAAAAAAGACCTTGAAGAAATCAATCATTTACAGAAAGAGTACATGCAAATCACTTCAGCGATCAACGAAATCTCCAGAGTACGGGGCTGGGTTGTTTTTAAGTAAGGGATTCATGGTATTTTCTCAACGTAAAGGTAATCGAAGTTCCCTGGTTGGGTATACTGTCGATCGTAATGGTTCCTCCATTCTTTTCAACAAACTCTTTACATAAAATCAGTCCCAGTCCGGAACCTTTTTCATTCTGAAGTCCGGGGGTTGAATGGTGCTGATCAATACGAAACAACTTGGGTAAATCTTTCGGTTCTATACCTATACCTTTATCCTTCACGGTAATGCTAAGGAAGTCTTCTCCTGGTTGTGACAGGATTTCGATGACCCCGTTTTCGGGTGTAAATTTTACGGCATTGGATAATAAATTCCGCAGCACCGCCTTGATCATGTCTTCATCAGCATAAGCCATCTGTTTACCGGATATTGAAACCTTTAACTCAATTTTTTTCTGGTTGATTTTGCGTTTAACCAGCTCAATATTTTCGTCAACAATAAAACGAATATCAACCGGTTTGGGATTAAATTTCACTTCGCCGGTTTGGGTGGAAGACCAGTCAAGGAGATTTTCGAGCAAATTAAACGTTGTTTGTGACAACCGGTTTAATTCGGCGATAATATTTTTGGTTTGCTCCCTGTTGAACATATCAAAATCATTAACCACCAGATTGGTTGAGTTAGCAAGGGTACTAATCGGATTACGTAAATCATGGGCAATAATGCGGAAGAATTTATTTTTGGTAGCATTACTAACCGCAAGCTCGTCGCGTTGTTGTTCTATTTCCTTTTTTTGCTGGAGAATCTCCTGTTCGGCAAGTTTCAGCTTCGTAATATCTGAATCAATGGCAACCAGGTTGATCGTTTTATCATTTTTATCCACTACCGGGGTTAAAGTGGTTTGCACCCACAACGTTACCCCTTTTCTCGACCAGGTTTTATACTCATAAACTACCGACTTTCCATCCTTCAGACAGGTTGCTATGGCCTCTTTAATATTTGGATTATCACTTATCTGCGCGATATTGGTATGTTTCTCTTTTTTATACTGCTCCAGGGTATAACCATACATCCTGGTAAATGCATGGTTAATCCATTCGATATTTCCTTTTTTATCGAAAATAGAAATCGCATTATCAGTCTCGCTGGCTACCTTCGAGAGTTTTAGGAGCTCAATGTTGGCTTTCTTAAGTTGAAGGGCCTGGTTGGTAATTTCCCATTTTTGTTTCTCCAGCTCTTTATTTTTGGCACTTATCCTTTCATTCGCATCTTTTAAATGTTCTGCCTGAACAAGGATTTCTTCTTTCTGCATTAGTATTTCCTGGGTACGCTGGATGACAATCTCTTCAAGTTTTTCTTTTTCCCTGATTAACCGGTAGGTGTAGAGCCGTACAATGCCAATGATCATCAGAATACCCAGAATAATATATCCCAGAATTGCAGCAAAAGATCGATACCAGGGGGGTAATATCCTAAATTTAAACATTGCCGGTTTAGATTCCTGGTGATAAATATTTTTGGCTTTTACCTTAAACACATATTCTCCCTCGCGAAGATTATTATATTCCCTTTTGGTTTCGGAAGTCCATTCCGACCAGGTTTTATCAAACCCTTCCAGGCAGTAGCTATACTGATTCTTGGATTCTTCATCATAAAATGGAAAGGCATATTCAAACAGCAATGAATTGTTTTCATAGCTTAATTCGATCCCCACATCTGTAACATTGGAAGCATTAATGCTGGCAAAAGAAGAAGTGTCCTCTTTGGGATGATCTAAGCTGAAATAGTTCGTTCCATAATAGATGGTTGAATCGCTTGTGGTACTCACTTTACGGATGATCGCGGGAGAAATGTGGGAATAGTCCTTGTTATAACGGTTTAGGTAACGGAAGGTTCCTTCGGTAGTCCCAAACCATATCGATGAATCTGTATAGGTGGTGACATAAAAGGTGGTAATCAACCGATCCACAACTTTATAAAGGGCCAGGGTATCAGAACTGCTCTCTTCCTGCGAGGCCTTCACATCCGAAGAGTCTTCCTCCTGCTCGAAAATTTCATCGGCCAGAAGAAAGCTGTCGGTTTCCGAATCATACTTAAAATAATCAAGATCTGAAATAAACAACAACTGATTTTTGTACCGGGCCAATTCAATCGATTTTATGGAAGGAAGCCCTTTTTCTTCCCCATGAAAAATAACCTGATGAGGCTCATTGTTTTTATGAAAGGGGTTCCTGATCTCATACAGCCCCTTATAATAAGCACTTACCCACAAACTGCCCAGCGAATCCTCTTCTATACTTCTTATCTGTTCATGAATATCAAAAGGTTTTCCCAGGTTCACCCATTGTCCGTTGGCATAATCTATTACAGCAATACCATCGGGCAGGCCCAAAATAATTTTTGAAGGATCCTCATTAGACTGATATACTTTCAGGATTTGCTGGTCATCGGATATTCGCCTGGAATAGTTTTTTTCAATCTGAAAAAGTCCGCAGCTTGTTGCTACAAGTAACAAAGCCTCATCCGAAGAGGGAGATTCCAGGGTTTCCAGTTTTTGTAAAATATTTTCATCCGAACAGTTAAGATGGTAATCAGGAATAAAAAAATATAAAAATCCCCAGGTTTGTTCAAAGGTTCCCTGTACGGGATAAAAATAATCGACCTTCATATCCTGCTTTTGCTCGTTACTTGTTGAATAAAAAATCCCTGATCCGGTAGCAACATAAGTATATTCATCCAGGCTGGCCACATCGGTAATATTGCCAATAATTCCCAGATCTTCGGTCCAGTAGCGAAAGGGGGAAAACAGGTCTGCCCGGTTAATCCCATTATCCAGGGCCATCCATAACGATTGGTTTTGATCAAAATAAAGATAATACACCGGGCTGATAATGCCTGTAGACTCTTTGTCAATCCTGTCGATCACCTGAAAATCAGGGTCAACAGTTAAAACACTCCCATTGATGGTGGCCAGTGCAAGCAGCTGATCATTAATCTTTATCCCATGATACAACGGATGTTCCAAAAAATATTTGTTCAGGGATTCTGCCGTTTCGGAGATTTGAGCAACAGACTTAAGTTCTGTTTCCCGGGAGGTCTGATGGTATAGGTATAAACCATTTGCCCGGGTACCGATCAATAGTTTGTCACCCATTGGGATGATGGTGTGCACCCTCTTATCGGCAAAAAAGTCTCCCTTCTCCATCCGTTGGAGAGAATTATTCTCAAATACCAATAACCCTTTGCCCAATTCATGAACATAGAGCTGATCGTTTACTTTAAAGCTCAGATAGAAGCGGTCCTCGGATTTCTCCCAGTACTTAAACTGTTGATCTTTGTATCGAAAAATAAATTTCTCGGTGAGGAAAAATACCTCATCGTTCATACAATAGGTATTCCAAACATCTCCAAAGTCAGCATATTCCGGATCAATCATGTGGGTTAATGACTGATACTGCATCCGTCCCTGCTTATCGGGAGTCAAAATCCCCAGCTCATCATAGGCTCCAACAAAAATATTGTTGTGTCGATCGATATCCATACTCCTCACACTCGACTGGTTGGCAACCTCTATACTTCGCCACGATACCCCATCGTATTCAAGGACACAATGAGAGTTCCCAAAATACATCACCCCCCGCTGATCCTGAACAACACACCAGTTTTGAGGTCCGGCGTTATAATCAGCGGGTGAATAATAATCGGAAAATACCAATCCTTTCAATTGTGCCTGAACCGGCAATCCATTACCGACAAACCATAAAATCAAAAAAATGAATGTAACCCAATTCTTCATCAAACACTATTGGCTTTACTTATTTGATCTAACTTTTCAATTACTGGCTCTTTATACTTTCTTCCAATGGGGAGTTCTTTATCTCCGATATCAATCCCCGAAAGACTATAAGCATCAATCTTATGAATGGCTACAATAAACGAACGATGTATCCTTAAAAAGTTTGATGGAGAAAGAATGGATTCAAAATAATTGAGGGGTTGTTTGGTAACAACCGTTTTACAATTGGTTACAACTCTCACATAATCCTTAATACTTTCGAGGTATAAAATATTTTTGAGGTAAACTTTTACCATCTTCTTATTTTCTTTCAGGTAAAGAAAGTCCTGAGCAATCGCCTTATCCTTAACTCCCGATTTCTTTTCATGAACACGATTTACCGATTTTAATAATCTTTCGAAAGAAATTGGTTTTAAAATAAAGTCATCTACATTCAGATCAAACCCTTCAATGGCATAGTTTTTATTGGCTGTAATAAAAATTATGGCCGGGGGTTGCGATAGGGTTTTTACAAAATCGATCCCTGTTAATCCGGGCATTTCAATATCAAGAAAAATAAGATCCACCTGATTCTCCTTTAAAAATTCAAATACAGGCATTGCATTCT
The DNA here is from genome assembly GCA_036351015.1 of Bacteroidales bacterium. GTDB lineage: Bacteria > Bacteroidota > Bacteroidia > Bacteroidales > UBA12077 > UBA12077. The sequence continues at coordinate 311,399 of JAZBOG010000019.1, read as the reverse complement.
CGAAACTTCTTAAAAGCTCAACATAAGGAATTTTTTTTAAGAATCCCTCCATTATGGTAATTGCTAATGGTTCATCATCAACCACAACACATCTCAAACTCATAAAAAGCTAATAGTTAGTCGGTTAAGTATATACAGCTAAATTATTTAGTCAGCAATTTATAAATAATTTTTTAGAAACATTTAAAATTGACTGAATAAATTTTATCAAATTTCGATAAAAATTGTTTTTTGGGGGTAGATACTTACCGTTTGTCGATTTTAAAAAAATATTCAAACCAAAGAACCTATTTTCGTCAAAGAATCAGGAAGAAAAAACACAACAACGTAATTTTTTCATGATGCAAACATACTAATTTTTTAACCTGAAACTCACTCTAATTAATTAGTTAAAAAAAAGGTGCTGAATAAAACAGGCACCTTTTTTTATTTTTATCAATTTCATCCTTTCTCCATTAATCTTTTCCTACTTTTACCAGTCAAAAAGAATTCGACTTAAATCAATCAATATCTGATGAAACCTATTCTTATCATTTGTATCAGTTTAATAACGGTATGCTCAGCCTGTATGTCAGGAAATAAAGCCCAGACCGATCAACAGGTTATCGAGGAGATCTTTACCGAGGCTCTCTCCAGCCACCAGTCTTATGATCAGTTAAGCTATTTAACCTCGAATTTTCCCCAACGGCTTGCCTGCTATCCCCAGGGGATACAGGCAGCAAAATGGACCAAACAGATTATGGAGGAGATGAATCTGGACCAGGTTTTTTTGCAGGAAATTGATGTAATGAGCTGGAGAAGAGGGGAAATGGAGGTTGGTGAAATAAGAAGCAGAAACAAGCAAACTCCTGTAAAGGTATGTGCCCTTGGAAGAGGCATTGGCACGGGTAAAAATGGACTTGAAGCCCGGGTGATTGAAGTGAATGGACTCGACGGATTAAGGGCATTATCCAAGAGTCAGGTCCAGGGGAAAATCGTTTTTTTCAACCAGGCGATGGATCCCAAGCTGGAAAATCCTTTTCAGGCCTATGGAGAGGCTGCAGGACAAAGATTTGCAGGGCCCATCCTTGCAGCAGAATATGGAGCCGTAGGAGCTATTATACGATCCTTAACAACTGCTAATGATACTTTCCCGCATACCGGAACCACAAGGAAAGCCCCAGCGGAAGAAACCGTTCCCTCGGTAGCTATTGCCACACAACATGCAAACCTTTTAAGCGAACAGCTAAAAATTGACCCGGAGCTAACCTTCTTCTTTGAAACTACATGTAAAAATTTGCCCGACACGATCTCGTACAATGCTATAGGAGAAATAACCGGTACCGACTATCCTAACAGGTTTATTGTGGTTGGTGGCCACCTGGATTCCTGGGACAACAGCCCCGGAGCACATGATGACGGCGGGGGGTGTATGCAGGCTATTGAAGTACTCAGAATTTTTAAAGCCATCGGTTACCAACCCAGGCATTCCATTCGTGCGGTAATGTTTATGGACGAAGAGATCTCCCAGGGCGGAGGAAGAATGTATGCCCGCGAAGCCGAAAGAAAGGGAGAGAAACATATTTTCGCCATTGAAAGCGACCGTGGTGTTACCCAGCCCCTTGGTTTTTCCCTGGATACCCGTGAGGAAATCGTGGAAGTAATCAGGTCGTGGAAACATTTATTTGAACCTTATGACATCAACGTTTTTTTAAAAGGAGGAGGTGGTGTGGATATTGGCCCTTTAAAGAATCAAGGCACCTCATTAGCAGGATTATTAACCGATCCTACCCACTATTTCGACTGGCATCATTCAGCAAATGACACGTTCGACCAGGTGAACCGGGAAGAGATGCAAAAAGGGGCTGCTGCCATGGCCGCACTCATCTATTTAATCGATCAGCACGGTCTGGAAGAGTAAAGGATTAAGATAAACTACCAATTTCAAACAGATTTTATTTTAAACTTTACCCCTCTACTTTTGTTTTAGAAACACCAATGATTAAAAAAATCGATTTATTATTAAACATATAATTCAATGAAAAATATTGACCGACGTATTGTAATTCTTACAGCCTTTTTATTTATTGTAGGGTTAGCCTTTGGCATCATGAAGTTTCTTATTGCTCAAAAAGAAGAACCCTTTAGCCGGCCCCCGGTAGTTTCTAAACGATATGTCAAAACTGAAAAAGTTGATTATACCACGATAATCTCTCCTGTTAAAGCTCCCGGACGGGTAAACTCATTAGCGAATGTGGATATTATCGCTGAAGCTTCGGGGAAATTAATGGTTTCGGATATTCCGCTTAAAACCGGCGCCCAATTTTCAAAAGGCGATATCCTGTTTACCGTATACCCCGACGAAGCCGCACTGGCATTAAAGTCAAGAAAAAGCCAGTTTCTGAATCAACTGGCCAACCTGTTACCCGATATTGCCATTGATTTCCCAAATCATGAAACTAGGTTCCGGAATTTTTTCAACGCCATTGATATTAATCAAAAGCTCCCCGAATTTCCGGCCATAAAAGAAGAAAAACTTAAAATATTTCTGTCGAGCCGTGATATCTTAAGCACCTATTACAGCATTCTAAAGGATGAATTACAACTTAGCCGGCATACCATCAAAGCTCCATTTAACGGGACCTATTCAGATATTTATCTTGAAGCAGGAGCTTATACCAACACAGGGGGTCGTGTGGCTCATGCCATAAGAACCGATGTTTTAGAATTAGAAGTTCCCCTGGATAAATTCGATGCCGAATGGGTAAAACTGGGCGATCCGGTAACCATCCACTCCGAAACCAACTCTGCCAACTGGAGGGGAAAGGTTATCCGCAAAAGCCAGTTTATTGATCCCCAGACCCAGTCACAGAATATTTATATCCAGGTACACAATAAAAAACAGCGTCCATTGCTTATTGGCGAGTACCTGCAGGTATCCTTTCCGGGGCATCCCATACCCGGAGCAATGGAAGTACCCCGCAATGTTGTTTTCAATACCAATGAGGTTTTTGTGGTTGAAAACAACCGGTTAAAAAAGAAAATGATAAACATCATCAAGCTCAATGAAAAGACCCTGATCTTTAACGGGCTTGAAAAAGGGGAACTCCTGGTGGTACAGCCGCTGGTAAATGTCCAGGAAGGAACACTGGTCGAAATCCATAAAGATCAACCCGGAAAAACTTCAGCAACACCCTCTGAGAAAGAGAAAAAATAACATCTTCAATCCAGAATTATTATGAAGAAACTCATTGAACGATTTGTAGAGTACCCCATCTATGCTAATTTAATTATTGCCTTTGCAATACTTGCCGGAGGGATTAGTTTACTATCGATGAACAAGGCTTTTTTCCCCGAACGGGAAAGCCGGATAATTACGGTTTCGGTTTATTATCCCGGGGCATCTCCTGTAGAAATGGAAGAGGGGGTGACCTCACGAATCGAAGAGGCCGTGCGGGGTTTAGTCGGTATCAAGGAAATCACCTCAACTTCGGTTGAGAACAGTGCCCGGGTAACCATCGAAACCTCCGGAGAATTTCCCATCGATGAGGTCTTGATGGAAGTCAAAAATGCAGTTGACGGCATTTCTTCACTGCCCACTGCTGCCGAGCGCCCTATTGTTGCCAAACAACGATCCCGGGCCGGAGCCCTCTACATGACCCTGGTCCCTGATGACAGTACGGAAGTTGATTTAATGACCCTTAAAGAATATGCTCAATACATCCAGGAAGACCTTCTAAGTTCAGGGGTGATGAGCCAGGTAGATATTGCCGGCTTCCCCTCTCCTGAAATATCCGTAGAGGTTGACGAAGAGCAATTGCTGAGATTTGAATTAACCATTTCCGAAATCATCCAGGCCATCCAAAGCAATAACCAGGATGTTTCCGGGGGAGAAATCAAATCCGACGAAGAAGAGCTGCTTATCCGTTTACGTTCCAGAAGCACCGATCCCAACAAGATAGGAAACATTATCCTTCGCGGAAAAGACGATGGTAGTTTTATCCGGATCAGAGATGTGGCCGAGGTAAAGAAAAAATTTGCCGATACTCCAAGTCAAACCTGGGTAAACGGGAAAAATACCGTTTTTATTGGAATCGATAAATTGCCCGAAGAGGATCTAACCGCTATTACTGAATATGCAAACAACTATATCCGTGAATTTAATGATGAAGATCATGGTGTACAACTTGAAGTTTCATTTGCCTTTCTCGACATTTTGCAAAGCCGCCTGGATCTCCTGGTTACCAACGGAATCATTGGTTTTATTCTGGTTATCATAGCCTTATCCTTATTCCTTAGTGTTCGTTTATCGTTATGGGTTGCCTTTGGAATACCCTTTAGTTTTTTGGCGATGTTTATTGTTGCCAACCTGATGGGTGTTACCATTAATATGATGTCTCTTTTTGGGATGATCCTGGTCATCGGAATCCTGGTAGATGATGGAATTGTCATCGCAGAAAATATATACCTCCACTTCGAAAAGGGCAAAACCCCTATGAAAGCAGCTGTTGATGGTGCCCTGGAAGTCTACCCTGCGGTGTTAACCTCTATCGCAACGACCATCATTGCCTTTAGTCCATTACTCTTTCTGGCTGGAACTCGCATGGAGAATATGATACATATGGCCATAGTGGTTATTCTTAGTTTGGGTTTTTCCCTGTTCGAAGCCTTTTTTGTGCTTCCCGCACACTTAAGTTCTCACCATATCCTTAGTCGTAAAAGCCTGGAAAAAAAGAAAACCCAGGGGATCAAAAAGTACCTGGAACGGTTTATTGTCTGGTTACGTGACGACATCTACCATTATGCTCTCCTCTGGTTATTAAAATGGCGCCATATTGTAATCGCCATACCCATTGCCCTGTTTTTAATTACAGCAGGATTACTGGCAGGAGGCCATATCAAAAACACCTATTTTCCCATGGTCGACTTCGACAGCTTTGAGGTTAACATTGCCTTTACCCCGGGGGATGGGGAAAAGCAAACCAAAGAATATTTACGAAAATTTGAAAAACAGATCTGGGAGGTTAACGATGAATTAACCGATGAACTGGGATTGGAAGAAGATATTATTGAACGGTTAATTACCTCGCTGGGAAATTCCTTTAGTGGACAGGAAGTAGGTGCCCATGCCGGGCGCATTAGAGTTTATCCCATTGACCTGGATGAAATGAACCTGAGTGGTCATGAAATTGCCAACAGGGTCAGGATGAAACTGGGAAAGGTTCCTGAAGCAAGGAAATTCACCGTTGCCGGCCGAAATCGTTGGGGATCGCCGGTATCGATCAGTTTAATGTCCAAAAATATTCAGGAACTGGAAGAAGCCAAGGAATACCTGATGAGCAGACTTACCGAACTTCCCCAGCTGAAAGACATCAATGAAAATGTAGCTTTAGGGAAACAGGAAATACGACTCAAACTCAAACCCAAGGCCTACTTCCTGGGGCTGGACGAAGCCACCATTGCCCGGCAGGTGCGCCAGGGATTCTATGGAGGACAGGCGCAACGGCTCCAGGAAGGAAGAGATGAACTTCGGGTATGGGTTCGCTATCCCAAATCAAACCGGCTTACCCGTGGGCAGATGGAAAACATGAAGATCAAAACTGCAATGGGCGACTTTCCCCTGTCGGAACTGGCTGACTACCACATGGAAAGAGGCCCTGTAGCCATAAATCGTTACAACGGGAACCGTGAAATCAGGGTCGAAGCCGAAACCGTTGATCCCTATGCCCCTGTTCCCGAAATCCTCGACCAGATCGACCAGGAGATCATGCCCGATATGAAAGCCCGTTTCAGTGGGTTACGATGGGAATACCAGGGCCAGCAAAAATATGGACGCGAAGCCATTTCCAAAGCTTCGGGATATTTCCTGATCGCATTTTTAATAATCATCTTTATCATGATCATTCATTTTAAAAGCTTTAATCAAACCCTGATCATTCTACTCATGATCCCGCTTTCGATGCTTGGCGTTTTCTGGGGGCACGGAATCCATGGCAAACCTTTATCCATTATCAGCTTATGGGGTATGGTTGCGCTTACCGGGGTAATTATTAATGATGCCATCGTATTCCTGGCCAAATATGACGGAAATCTGCTCGAAGGAAGAAAGGTCCACGACGCAATTGTTGAAGCAGGAAAAGTCCGTTTACGCCCGATTATCCTAACCAGCATAACAACAACGATCGGACTATTCCCGATCATCCTGGAGAAAAGTGTCCAGGCACAATTCCTGATCCCCATGGCCATCAGCCTGGCTTACGGAATTGCTGTCGGAACCGTGTTTATCCTGATCTTCTTCCCGGTACTCATCATGATTCTCAATGATGTAAAAGTTTATCTAAAATTCCTGTGGACAGGGATTAAACCCGAACGTGAAGAGGTAGAAGTGGCGATCCAACTTTATAAACGCAGAATGAAATATGAAACCAATACCCGCGATGATGATGAATAATATGAAAAAAAACATAGCTGTCCTGCTGTTCTTTTCTTTTTTGATGATGTGCTCTGGAGTAAAGGCCCAGGAAGCATTAAGCCTGTCCGGGGCATTGGAAAAAGCACTGGAGAACAATTATGGAATAATTATTTCCCGGTCAACGGTGGATATTGCCGAAACAAACAATAACTGGGGGACTGCCGGCAGGTATCCCAACATTGGTTTCGATGTAAACTCTTCGAACAGTAAAGAACTTATCGAGAACACAACCTCCAACCGGTTGGCAGGATCCGTAGGTTTAAACTGGACCATTTTTAACGGGTTCCGGGCCAACATCAGCAAAAACCGTCTGGAGCAACTGGAAAACCTGGCTAAAGGGAATGCTGCGGTGGTAGTGGAAAACACCATCCAGGAGGTCATCCTGGGATACTATAATATTTTGCTTCAACAGGAGAAACTGAAAGTGCTGGAAAAATTGATGAAGTTATCTGAAGACCGCTACAAATACATCCAGCTGAAATTTGAGGTGGGGGGAACCGTAACCTATGATGTGTTGCAGGCAAAAAACGTATTCCTCGAAGATAAAGCCTCAACCCTCAACCAGGAAGTGGTGCTCCGGAATGCCATCCGCAACTTCAACTTCCTCCTGGGCGAACAGCCTGAAAGCCGATGGAATTTTGTGGAAGAATTTAATCCCGATACCACGGATTATGTGTTGGCTGATTTAATCGATAAAATGCTGGCCAACAACCAAACCTTACAAAATCAATACACCAGTCTGATTTTACAACAAAAGGAAACCGCCCTTCAGAGAAGTACCCTCTATCCCAGCCTGAATCTTTCGGCCGGAATTGAAAATTCATACTCCTGGATGAAAACCGAAACCCAGGGGACTACCTCCACAGAAGCCCTCACCCCTTATGGGAACATCTCGTTGTCGTTTGACATATACTCCGGGGGAGTAAAAAAAAGAGCCATTGATGTGGCCGAAATCAACGAAGAAATTACCCGGGTAGAGCTGGAGGAGATGAAACACAGTTTAACCAACCTGATGTTCAATGAGTACGATCTTTATCATTTGCGAAAAACATTACTTAACGTTTCGGAACAAAGCCTGGAGGCTGCAGAGATGAATCTGCAGATTGCTGATGAGAAATTCAAATCCGGGGCCATCAACTCCTTCAATTACCGTGACATCCAGATCAGTTATTTAAACACAGCCTTAAACCGGCTACAGGCAGTATATAACCTGATCTATTCCAACACCACCCTCACAAGATTAACCGGGGGATTCCTGGAAGAAACCGAATAAAAAAGCCGTTTAAAATATCATCCGCCTGACAAGAACCGACCTTGTCAGGCTTTTTATTTCCCGATTCCTTAAATATAATTCTTAAAACTTTACAAATCCTTATATTTTCAATACCTTTCCTAAACAAAAGTAATTATTTAACAGTTATACTTTTACGGGTTAAATGCTAAAAGAAACAACTATGCAATCACTCATTAACGGAAAGTTTATCGATTATTATGAGTTAACGATGGCACAGGGCTATTACCTGGCCAGCAGGCATGAAGGTCCTGCCACTTTTGATTATTTCTTCAGAAAAAATCCATTCAGGGGAGGCTATACCATTTTTGCCGGACTTTCTGATTTTCTCGATGCCCTGGAAAATTTTTCCTTTTCAGACCAGGATTGTTCATACCTGTTAAAATCGGGCCTTGATGAACGGTTTGTCAGGTATTTAAGATCATTCAGGTTCAAAGGCACCATCCATAGTGTACAGGAGGGTGAAGTTGTTTTCCCTCAGGAGCCGGTGATGCGTGTTGAAGGGAGTATTCTCGAAACTCAGCTTATTGAGACCCTGTTGTTAAATATTATAAACTTCCAGTCGTTAATTGCCACCAAAGCATCACGCATCAGACAGGCTGCAGGCAAGAGCATTCTGCTTGACTTTGGTTTGCGCCGGGCACAGGGACTGGGAGGCTTATCAGCCAGCAAAGCAGCCATTATCGGGGGGTTTAACGGAACCTCCAACGTACAAAGTGCCTTCGACTTTAACCTGAATGCTACCGGAACCATGGCTCATTCGTGGATACAAACCTATCCTGACGAAGAAGATGCATTTCGCGATTTTGCCCGTTTTTTCCCTGACAGTTGCGTTCTATTAATTGACACCTACGATACCCTTAAATCAGGAATCCAAAATGCAATAAAAATCGCCGGGGAGCTCGAAAGCAAAGGCAAAACACTGAAAGGGATCCGCCTCGACAGTGGCGACCTGGCCTACTTAAGTAAGAAATGCAGGCAGATCCTGGATGAGCATAACCTTACAGAGGTAAAAATATTTACTTCAAATCAGCTGGACGAGTACACGATTAAAAGTCTGCAGGAACAAGGTGCCCCCATCGATGGTTTTGGGGTGGGGACTAACCTGGTGACCGGAAGAGACGATGCTGCCCTCGACGGGGTCTATAAATTAAGTATGTATAATAATACTCCGCAAATAAAAACCTCGGATAATATTGAAAAACAAACCCTGCCCGGACAGAAAAAAGTCCTCCGCTACCTGGATGAAAACCAGCAGTTCTATGCCGACGCCATTGTAATGCAAAAGGAGGATCAACCCGGAAAAATGATTCATCCCTACCATAAAGAAAAATCGTGCATATTAAACGGACTGGCGAACGAAAACCTGATGCATAAGGTTTATGAAAAGGGGTCAAGAATTCTTCCCAACTATTCGGTTGACCAGTTAACGGCTTATGTTGCCCGGAGGTTAGATCAATTACCGCAGGAACACAAACGTTTTGAAAATCCACATATATACAAGGTAGGAATAAGTCCTGAATTGTGGCTGTTAAGAACAGAACAGATTGAAAAGATTCAACAAAATTTTAAATAAAAGGAGGTATTATGGATGCTTTATTGATTGTAGATGTACAGAATGATTTTTGCCCCGGAGGGGCACTTGCTGCTCCGCGCGGCGATGAAGTGGTGCCGGTAATCAATCAATTGATGCCCGAATTTTCGGTTATTGTGGCCTCGAAAGACTGGCACCCGGAAGACTCGGTCCATTTTAATAAGTGGCCCTTACACTGTGTCCAGCATACCCGGGGCGCCGGGTTCCATCCCGGATTAAAGGATGAATCCATCCACCAGGTATTTTTAAAGGGAACCTCAGGAAAAGACGATGGATATTCGGCTTTTGAAGCCACCAATGAGAACCTGAAAAACTATCTACAGGAACGAAATGTCGACAAACTCTATATTGCCGGACTAACAACCGAGTACTGTATTCTCGACACGGCCCTGAATGCCGTAAAAGAGGGGTTTACCACCTGTGTGATCACCGATGCGATCCGGCCGGTAAATATGAATGAAGGAGACGAAGAAAAAGCCCTGCAGAAGATGAAAGATGCCGGAATTCATTTGGTGAGGTCGGATGATCTTTAAAAAGATTCAAATAATATCTTACTTTTTCCTTATTTTCGCTAAAGCGAAAGAATGATAAAAGTATGGATTTTACCATTCGGATAGGGCTTGAAGTACATATTCAGCTAAAAACAGCCACCAGGCTGTTTTCGGCCGAACCTTATGCCTATGGTCAATCCCCCAACCGTTTTATCGACCCGGTAACCCTTGGCCTGCCGGGAACCTTACCCTCTATAAACGCCAGGGCCATCGACCAGGCAATCACCCTTGCCCTGGCTGCCCAATGTTCCATCAATCGCCGGATTACTTTCGACCGGAAAAATTATTTCTACCCCGATTTACCCAAAGGGTATCAAATCACCCAAAAAACAAACCCCGTAGGGATAAAAGGTTCCCTGGATTACATCGATCCCCGGAAGAAGATCAGAACCCTGGAAATAAAACAGGTTCATCTCGAGGAGGATTCGGGAAAGAGCATTTACCAACAGCACCGGATTTCCATTGACTATAACCGGGCAGGCGTTCCGCTGGCCGAAGTGGTCACTTCCCCCGGCCTTTCCTCGCCCGGAGAGGCAGCAGCCTTTGTTGACTACCTGAAAATTCTTGTCCGCGAACTCGGAATAAGTACCGGGAAAATGGAAACCGGAGCCATACGCTGCGATGCAAACATCTCCCTGAGCAGACCCGACGAAACCCACGGACACAATGAGATAAAAAACCTCAACTCAACCCGGGCCTTAAAAAAGGCACTGACCCTCGAAATTGAACGCCAAAAAAATGAATATAATACCCACACTTTTAAACGGGGATATACACTACATTTTGATGACCAAAAAAACATAAACCTCTTTGGCCGAAAAAAAGAGTCGGCTGCCGAGTATGGATATATTCCCGAACCCGACATCCTGCCGGTTTATCTTTCCAGGAAAAAGGAAGAAAAACTCAAAAGAAAAATTCCGGAGCTCCCGGCTCAAAGATACCAGCGATTCATGGAACAATATCAGCTATCCGCTGACAGGGCCTATTGGCTGACTATGAATAAGGATTTATCCTGTTTTTTTGAATCCATCTACCCAGGAACAGAGGATAAACAAGAGCTGATCCATTTTTTAACCGGCCCCTATAGATCGTTGGACAAAAAAATAAACAGGAGAAAATTTCTTACTGACAAACGGTTTAAAATGAATATCATTTCGTTAATTAACATGATTACGCGAAATGAAATTTCAAGAGAGTCGGCCTATCAAAATCTGTGGCCCATGCTTCCCTTTTCAGAAAATAAAACTACTTTTGACCTGGCAAAATCCGGGGGCTGGTTGTTAAGAAAGCCTGGCGATGAACTCCTGGAGGTTATCCGGACAACGATAGCCGAATTTCCAGAGGAGGTCAGTGCTTATCGAAACGGGAAATCAAAAATCCTGGGATTTTTTATGGGATTTATCATAAATAAAACAAAAAAGCGTTATCAACCACAAAAGATAAAGAGGTTATTGCTAGAAGAGTTAAGGAAATCATGTTAAACCTAAACGATAAGGGAATGAAAAAGTTACTATTTATCCTGCTGACAGGATTTGTCATCACTTCATGTGAATCGGAACCCGAGCATTTTACAGTTTCGGGAAAGATAAAAAATGGCAACGGAACAAAATTATACCTGGTTGAATTGCAGAAAGAACAATTAAACTTCCTCGATTCGATTATCCTAAACGAAGAAGGGAGTTTCCGTTTTACAGGAAATACAGAAATCCCAAAATTTTATGCACTTCGCACTTCACCGGGAAATTATTTATCGTTAATTATTAACCCCAGGGAACAAATAACCATTCATGCCGATGTGCATAACCTGGTTGCTACAGCGCAAATTGAAGGATCGGAGGATTCCAGAAAAGTTCTTGAGCTGCGCCGTCACCTCGACCAAACCATCTCGCAAATGGATTCGATTGGACTTTATTATCAATCGATCATAGGTACCCGCAAATTAACCCAAAAGGTTAAGGATTCCCTGGTACAATTATCCGACACATTGATTGCCCGTCATAAAAAACGCACCACCGATTTTATTGAAGAGAATGCGGGTTCCCTGGCTGGATTGATGGCCCTATACCAACAAATTGCTCCGCGAAGGTATGTGCTGGATCCGGTGGAAGACCTGTACTATTTTGCCTTAACCGACTCGGTGCTCCGGGCCAAATACCCCGCTTCAGAACCCGTAAAATTATTAAGCACCCAGGTACAGGATGCCCGGCAACAACTTAATGCCCAAAAAAGAAGTGGTAACAGGGTAGGTATTGGAGCCCCGGCACCGGAAATAGGCTTGCCTAATCCACAGGGAGACACCATCTACCTGTCCTCCCTGCAAGGGAAATATGTATTACTCGATTTCTGGGCTTCATGGTGCCGCCCCTGCAGGGTAGAAAATCCCCACCTGGTAAAAGTATATGAAAAATATCATTCCCGGGGATTTGAAATCTTCCAGGTTTCTCTCGATAAGAAAAAACAGGCCTGGATCGAAGCCATTGACAAAGACCAGCTAAACTGGATCCATGTGAGTGACTTAAAGTACTGGGATTCGGCTCCAGCCAAACTTTACCAGGTACAAAGCATCCCAGCAAATTTTTTAATCGACCCACAGGGTAAAATAATTGCCAAAAACTTAAGAGGAGAGCAGCTTAACGCTGAACTTTCGAAAATATTTGATTAACTTAGTGCCTTTTAAAATGGATCGGTGAATGATTATCAACCCGTGGATTTTAAAAAACAATACAATACAAAACAAAAGCTATTTGAATGAAACGAATCATTTTCTATTTCTCAGGATTACTCCTTTTGGGGGCATGCAACTCATCGGAAAAGATTGAAATTAAAGGCACCCTATCCAACAGTACGGATAAAGAAATTTACCTGAAAGAACTGGCTGTTACGGGACCAAAGGAGATCGACAAGAAAAAACCGGGAAAGAAGGGAACTTTTAGGTTTACTACCCGGTCGGAATATCCGAGGTTTTATCATGTGGCCTTGTCAGACAAAAACTTCTTAACATTATTGCTTGAACCCGGGGAGAAGGTAACGATCGAAGCCGATGTTTCGGATTTAAGCAAGGCCCGCATAAGTGGTTCCCAGGGCTCTGTACTGGTACAGAAGCTGGAAAGTCGTTTAAAAAAGACCAAACGTCAGCTCGACTCATTAAATACCATTGCTGAAAATATTCCCGATACTCCTGAATATGACCAACGAATACAAGAGCTTAACCAGCACTATGTAGAACTTGTCGACAGGCAGAGAGATTCGTCCATTGCCTTTATTCTGGACAATATGAACAGCCTGGCCAGCATCATGGCCTTGTATCAGAAAGTAGATGAGGAAAATTACGTACTTTACAAGAACAGGGATTTACAATTTATAAAACTGGTTTCGGAAGCCCTGGAAAAGAAATATCCCCAATCACCGCATGTAAAAGCGTTGATTGCCGATAAAACCAACCTGATGAAAAGATATGAGCAGGCCAAAACCAATGCCAGGCTTCAGGAGCTTACCCAGGACAAACCCATCAACAGGATGCCCGAAATCGCATTACCCAATGTTAACGGGGATACGGTCAGCCTAAATAGTATTCAGGCTGAATATATCCTGTTAAGCTTTTGGGCATCATGGAGTGAGGAGAGCATTAACCAAAACCTGGAACTCCTGGATATTTACAGGAGATACCATCCCAAAGGATTTGAGATTTACCAGGTTTCTCTCGACACCAAGAAAGAAAACTGGGTTAAATCGATTAACTTTGACCAGCTGCCCTGGATAAACGTAATCGATCTCAATGGCAGGTCATCCTATTATGCACGAATATATAATGTTCAAAAAATCCCTACTAACTACCTGATCAATCCCGAAGGAGAGATTGTGATGGTAAATCCTTCGAAGAAGGAGTTAAAAGAAACATTTGACTATGCTTTAAAATAGTTGATTTTGAATCAGAAAAACAAAATATATTTTGCTTCGGATGTACATCTTGGGCTTCCCAATTATGAAGAGAGCCTGACCCGCGAAAAACGTTTTGTCAGGTGGCTAGACCTGATCAGGGAGGATGCCCGTGAGATTGTGCTCCTGGGAGATATTTTCGACTTCTGGTTTGAATACAAAAGAGCGATTCCAAGAGGCTTCTCCCGTTTTTTAGGAAAACTTTGCGAGATCACCGACTCCGGGATTCCGGTTCACTACTTTACCGGAAACCATGATATGTGGATCTTCGACTATCTGCCCAAAGAAACAGGAATCATCCTGCACAAAGAACCCATAGTTAAAGAATATTCCGGAAAAAAATTTTACCTTGCTCATGGCGACGGGCTGGGACCGGGGGACAGATCCTATAAACTTCTCAAAAGAATTTTTGCCAGCCGTTTTTCCCAGTGGTTATTTGCCCGTTTTCATCCCAATATCGGAATTTGGATTGCCAATACGTGGTCGACTCACAGCAGGTATTCCCGAGAAACAACACCCTTTGAAGGAGAAGACAAAGAATGGCTGATCCTCTATTCCAAAAAACGATTAGTATCTGAAGATTTCGATTTCATGGTCTACGGTCACCGCCATCTGCCCATGGATCTCAGGCTTAACGAAAAAACCAGATATGTCAACCTGGGGGATTGGATTACTCATTTTACCTATGCTGTTTTTGACGGAGAAAAAATGGAACTTAAAAAATTCAAAGAACAATCATGAAAACGATTCATGCTCTCCTTTTATTTGTTGTTCTGCTGGTAGTTTTTGCCTGTACGGATGATGAGTGCCACCTGGAAACAGACACCCTTTTACAAGTGGAAATGAGTGTCAGCGATCCGGCAACTCCTGAACATTTTATCGACAGCCTTTCTGTTTTTACCACCGAATGGGCAGACAGCATTCATTACTCCAACGAAGGAAACGGCAACAGTCTTTGGCTGATGTTATCCCCCTCAAGGGATACTACTTCCTTTATCTTTACTTCGGGTACTGTTAACGGAAATGATACCCTAACCCTTTTCTATCAACGGGAATTTATTTTGTTATCAGCCGAGTGTGGGTTTGTATCCCATTTTACGATCAACCAGATTTCCTATACTCAAAACTATATTGATTCATTAAAATTAGAGAAAAACACCATTACCACCGATGAACAAGGCTTGCTTAAAATATATTTTTAGTTTCTGTTTGCTGTTGACTGGTATTGTCGCTAGGCCCCAGCAGCCAGAAGAGTCTTTGCCTTTTCTTGGCTTCAAAACCGGGCTAAATATCGGTCGTTTTACGGATGTTATTTTTCAACCCGAACGTTTTTCGATGGAAGGATCTGTTGATCTGAATTTTGGAAATAAATATTTTGCCGTGGCCGAAGGCGGATATTCAAAAACCAACCTCGAAAAAGAGAACTACAACTATCGCTCAGAAGGATATTTTGTCAAGTTAGGGATAGACTATAATATGCTCAAAAAGTATCCTTCCGACTTTCTGGGTGTTGGAATCCGGGTGGGAAGATCTGCTTTTAGCCACGATGCCAATAAGGTTATGATTTCCGATGAGCATTGGGGAGATAACCACCTGAACATCCCTTCAGAAAATCTTAGCACCTATTGGGTGGAGGCATCCTTTGGATTAAAAGCTGAAATCTTTGAAAATATCTACCTGGGATGGAATGCCCTGATAAAGGTTAAACTTGCGGGAGGACATCCGGGCTTTCAACCCCTTAATATCCCGGGATACGGCAATGGAATTAATTCAATAAACCTGGGAGCTAACTACTATATCTATTACCAGATCCCCTATCATCCCAAAAAGTAATCGTCCCGAAAAATCCGCACACTGCCTTCTGGTTTTAATTGTAATAGTTCTTGAGTTTATGTTCAAGGACCTCCTTATTCACCTCGTTGATTTGATGAACAATGGTTTTGATTTTATCCATCCGTTCCATCCGTGTCTCCAGGGAAATAAATTTTTCATCGGCAAAAACAATCTTTTCTACCTGGTATCCATTTTCATTTAACGACATGGCCACGGCAGCATTAAAATTATCAAAAATAATCACCGAAGGAAGTTTATTTTCAGCATATTGTGCCATGGCCTTCAAAACCATACTCTTGATATATTTTATCTGGGCTTCGCCCAGATAATTGGCGCCAAGCAATATCTTGATCAGATCAATCTTTGCCTGGTCCTTTTTTAAAGGATTTCTGCGCATGGATTCATATTCGGAATTTTTTGTATTTAAAAAAAGTTGAATAAAATCATCAGGAACATCCTTCAAATCCCCCAGGTGATTTTCTGATTTTTTCTTCTTATACTCCCTGATAGCATACTTTTGGTTTACCGGAACATAATAATCCCAGCGCCTGGTTCTTTTATAGGATTCGGTCATGGGCCTGGGTTTCCATTTGCTTTCGGGTCGTTGCATCAGGGGAGCTTTAATATCCAGGTACCCCGTTTCGATAGAATATAAGAGACAGTTTATAAAATGAACCCATCCTCCACCAAGCGTTTGATGCAATGCACTCCAAAGCGTTTTATCCTGAACACTCTTTTGTTGATTTAACAGGGCCGTATTAATCTGTTTTCCTTTTAACCGCTGAACAAACTCATCATCCAGGCGGGTTGGCAGGTAAGTAAAGGAGGATGACTGCTGGTCGGTCATCGGAGTATGATGCAGCTCCTCAATATTCATAATATAATTTGAATCATTCGCCAGGGTAATATGAATGTAAAAATCTTTATCCCATCGCATGTTCTGGATGTGTTGCGCTAAGGCGGTGCTAAAAACAAGATGAAAAAATAAAAATATCAGGGACAGCTTTTTCATAACTACTTTCTGTTATCTTTTGTCTTCTTAAAATTAACTAAAAATCATTTTACTTTCATGATTTTTGAATAATTTATCATTTATTCGTTAAATAAAACCTTTTTACCGGTTCAATAAACAGATTGATGTTATAATGACTGACCTCATTTAACTCCAGGAGAGAAATATCAATGTTTTTACTTTTCAGGTACTCAACAGCAGTTCTTGTTTGATCAACAGGGATTACTTCATCGTCAGCGCTGTTAACGGCCATTATTTTAATTGGGTCGGCCAGTTCAAGCCATTCCTTTTTAGGATACCCTGCTATCGGAATAGCACAGGTAAACAACCCGGGATAATGGGTGGCCAGGTACCAGGTACCTATACCACCCAGGCTGAAGCCTGTAATAATAATATTGCTGGGATTAATGTTATACTTCTCTAGGCTAAATTTTCTAAGTTTCAGGACTGCCGAAAGGCTTTGATCATCAACCCATGAGCTCCCGGGGCAGTTTGGAGCGAGTAGAATCGTATTATTATCTTTAAATATGGGGATAACAAAGCTTTCCATAAATGTTTTGGAAAAATTTTCTGGCAGTTCATTTGATCTCCACCCCCAATGCAAAGCAATAATAAGCGTTAAGGAATCTTTTTTCTTGTATTTCCCGGGAAGATAAATGGAGTAGTTAACACGGGGCCCATCCCCCATTTTAATTGACCTTTGTTTTACCTGGCTATAACTTGAAGGAATTGACATTCCGAAAATGACCAGATACAATAGAAGCTTAGACATATCTTTTTAGGAATAAAATTAATAATAAGTCTGATATATCAAAAAAAGACCGGATAAATTACCCGGTCTTTAAATTATTCTTCAACAAAGTGTTTACTCATCTTCAAGCATTATTTCCAGCATCTTAATGGCAGCCACAGGGATTGAAGTCCCTGGTCCAAACACCCCGGCCACGCCGGTATCATAAAGGAACTGATAATCCTGGGTAGGGATAACACCACCCACAATAATCATAATATCCTCACGACCCAGTTTTTTTAACTCTTCAATAACCTGGGGAACCAGGGTTTTGTGTCCGGCAGCTAATGAAGAAACCCCAAGGATATGCACGTCATTTTCAACGGCTTGCTTGGCGGCTTCGGCCGGAGTCTGGAACAGAGGGCCAATATCTACATCGAAACCCAGGTCGGCATAACCGGTAGATACCACTTTTGCACCACGGTCGTGGCCATCCTGACCCATTTTAGCAATCATAATCCTAGGCTGACGGCCTTCTTTTTCGGCAAACTTTTGTACCAGTTCTTTGGCTTTCTGGTAGCTTGCATCATCTTTTGATTCTGACATATATACTCCTGAAATTGATCGTATTACTGCTTTATATCGTCCGACAACTTTTTCACATGCATAGGAAATTTCTCCGAGGGTAGCTCTTTTCTGAGCGGCATCAACAGCCAATTCGAGCAGATTTCCATTCCCGGTTTTGGCACAGGCTTCAATCTTCTGAAGGGCGGCCTGTACTTCCGCTTCGTTACGTTCGGCACGCAATTTATCCAGCCGTTTAAGCTGGGCTTCTCGAACGGCGGTATTATCCACATCCAGAATATCAATCGGATCTTCTTTATCCAAGCGGTATTTGTTTACACCAACAATGATATCTTTACTGGTATCGATACGAGCCTGTTTACGTGCAGCAGCCTCTTCAATACGCATCTTCGGGATACCGGTTTCAATGGCTTTAGCCATCCCCCCAAGCTTTTCAATTTCCTGGATGTGTTCCCAGGCTTTCTGTGCAATCTCATGCGTAAGCTTTTCTACATAATATGAACCTGCCCACGGATCTACGGCTCTACATATCTGTGTCTCTTCCTGGATATAAATTTGTGTATTCCGGGCAATACGTGCCGAAAAATCTGTAGGTAAGGCAATGGCCTCGTCCAGGGCGTTGGTATGTAACGACTGGGTATGACCCAATGCGGCACCCATGGCTTCGACACAGGTCCGGGCAACATTGTTAAAGGGATCCTGTTCGGTTAAACTCCATCCCGAGGTTTGCGAGTGTGTACGCAAGGCCATCGACTTTGGATTTTTTGGATTAAACTGTTTTACGAGCTTTGCCCATAGCATCCTTGCTGCACGCATTTTTGCAATCTCCATAAAATGGTTCATGCCTACTGCCCAGAAGAATGATAAACGGGGAGCAAAAGAATCGATATCCATGCCGGCATTCACTCCGGTACGAAGATATTCCAAACCATCTGCCAGAGTATAAGCCAGCTCAATATCGGCAGTAGCTCCAGCTTCCTGCATATGGTATCCGGAAATACTAATGGAGTTAAACTTAGGCATATTTTTCGAAGTATATTCGAAAATATCGGCAATAATTTTCATGGAAAATTCTGGTGGATAAATATAAGTATTCCGTACCATGAACTCTTTCAGAATATCATTCTGGATCGTACCGCTTAATTTTTCCAGGGGTACTCCCTGTTCTAACCCGGCAACAATATAAAAAGCCATCACCGGAAGTACAGCACCGTTCATGGTCATGGATACAGACATTTTATCCAAAGGAATCTGGTCGAAAAGAATTTTCATATCCAGGATAGAATCCACGGCCACTCCTGCTTTTCCTACATCACCAACCACACGTTCGTGGTCAGAGTCATACCCGCGGTGGGTGGCCAGGTCAAAGGCTATGGACAGCCCTTTTTGTCCTGCCGCCAGGTTTCTTCTGTAAAAAGCATTGGACTCCTCGGCGGTGGAGAATCCTGCATACTGCCGGATGGTCCAGGGTCGCATGGCATACATCGCAGAATAGGGTCCCCGTAAAAACGGAGCCAACCCCGCAGCGTAATTCAAATGTTCCATATTTTCCAGATCCTCTTCCGAGTAAGCATTCTTTACATCTATTTTTTCGGGAGTCGTCCAATCCGGTGTTATATCGTTTTGCTTTTCCCATTCTTTTACCGAACCATGTTCCGGCCTGGGAAAGTTTAAATCTATATGGTTGAAATTTGGTTTCATATTCTTCGTATTTAGATGATTAGTAATTAGGATTCCTGCTCTAAGCAGGTCTATCTCGGCTTATATAATTCCTAATTCTTTTTGAAAATCTTTTAATGTTTCAAGCAGGTTGGATTTAATATGAATAAAATGCTTTATTCCTTTCTCTTTTAAATCATCCACACAGGCAGGATAACCTGCAACTACCGTAATCGCTTTAGTTCCAATTTTTTCATAAACCGCAGGAGCTACTTCAGGGTATTCGTCATCTGAACTACAAACCACCACCAAATCTGATTTTTGTTCCAGGGCAGCATTTACCCCTTCATCCACAGAATCGAATCCCAGGTTATCGATGATATCAAAGCCTGCACAGGCGAAAAAACCTGAAGCAAAACCAGCTCTTGCTTTTCGCATTGCCGGATGACCAATGGTCAACAAGAATACCCTGGGTGTTTTTGCAGCCTGATCAGTCTTTAACCGGAGTAATTCAATCGCCTCGGCTCCACGATAAGGCTTTAATGGC
The DNA here is from genome assembly GCA_036351015.1 of Bacteroidales bacterium. GTDB lineage: Bacteria > Bacteroidota > Bacteroidia > Bacteroidales > UBA12077 > UBA12077. Next base: position 291,210 of record JAZBOG010000019.1, on the reverse strand, counting down.
TCCGCAATTGCATCGTCTCTTTTTTCAATATTTGTGAGTATGGTAGTCGCATTATATTTGGCTTCCATTTTTTCCTCTGCATTGGGATATTGGTTAACCCCTAAGATAACTTCTTTACGGGTGGCTATATTCAGGTTCCTTCTGTTGGCTGTTTCATTGATTTTTTCCTGAATGATCCCTGCCCTGAAAGCTTCAATATATCCTCCTTTTTCTTCAATCTCCTTAAACAGGCTCCAGGCATGTTCGGCAATAGAGGCTGTAAGATTTTCGATATAATATGATCCTCCGGCCGGATCTGCAACTTTATCAAAATAGGATTCTTCTTTTAAAATAATCTGAGTGTTTCGGGCAATCCTTTCTGCAAATTCGGTGGGCTTTTCAAACGGAACATCATAGGGTGTTACAGTTAGTGAATCAATTCCGGCCAATACTGCCGACATGGATTCAGTTGTTCCCCGGAGCATATTTACATAGGGATCATATATGGTTTGATTCCACCTGGATGTTACGGCATGAATATTCATCCTGGCAGCTTTCTTATTTTTTGGCTCCCAGGCTTCAACAATCTTCGCCCAAAGCATTCGTGCGGCTCTGAATTTGGCAATTTCCATAAAGTAGTTGGTGCTTACCCCAAAATTAAACTTTAGATTTTGTGCTACCGTATCAATATCCAGCCCTTTTTCGGTTAATAAATCCAGGTATTGATTCCCCATGGACAGAGCAAAACCCAACTCCTGAACAATGGATGCTCCGGAGTTATTGAACATCTCACCGTCAACACCAAGGGTCCGGAATTCTGGAAGATTTTTTGCTTTTTCAATTAATTCTTTGGCCGTTTCAAACACTTCTTCCCTGGCTTTACAGAAATTTCCATGCAAAGAAAGGTGAGCCAGGGGATCAAAGCAAACTGAACCGGAAACTTTGCTGGAGTCTATATTTTCTTCCTGAATCTTCTTTATGAGAAAATCAACGAAAGGATGAGCGGCTGGCGCACCCATAATGTTGAGTTCAATACTGTCAATACAAATATCTTTTAAGAGACTCTCAAAATCCGGGATAGAGAAATCTTCTTTGGCCGATAAATCAAAGCCCAGGGAATCAACCCCACGCATGAGGATATTTAATGCTTTTTGATTAGCCTGAACAGGATCGGCAGCATCAATGTTTTGACGAATATACCATTCATTTGATTTTACCTTGTTTCCTCTGACAAAGGGAAACTCTCCCGGTACATATTTCAGATGCTTCAGGTTTTCCAGGTGCTCAGCACGGTAATATGGCTGTACACTAAAACCTTCGAGGGTTCTCCAAACCAGCTTTTTCGCATAATCAGCACCTTTTAAGTCTGCATTAATTTTATCTTCCCACGCTTGTGTTGAAACCGGGGGAAAATCTTCGAACAATTTTGGTTGTTTCATTTTATCTCCCATAACAAAATGTTAATAGTTAATTTTGCACAAAATTAGTGCATTCCAGATTAAAAATCATGACTTTTAACATAAAATCATATGCTTTACAATAGGTTTAAGCTAAAACCCCAGGGCAAGATGTACCCCCAACGAAGCATGAAAATCTTCGGGATTAAAGCCAATACCCAGAATTGGTCCCAGATGAAAACGGCCGAAGTCAAATTCATATAACCCTTCGATATGCATGGCCGGTTTAACCGGTTTATTTTGTGAGGAAAGCCATACGATCCCCGGGGCCAGATTTAATACCAGATGATTGCCCGGACGGTAATGAAAGATAATATTAATTGCATTATGCTGGTGCTCATCGAAAATACGCTCATACCCCAGCCCAAAACCATACCTGCGGTTTTCCCCAATAAACAGAACACCATGGATATGTGCTGCGTAAGCAACCTCTTTTTCAAAGACATTATAAACGGCCCCGTTGGAAAAACCAATTTCAAAGATCTGATGCGCATGCTCATGTCGATGATCATGGCTGTGATCCTGGGCCACAGATATCATTGCAGAAAAAAGAAAAACCGACAATCCAAGACCCCTGATTATCATAAGATTATGATTTAACGCCGAAAAAAAAACGACTCTTTACCTTTCCTGAAGCATTCCTCCTCCGGTAGGATAACCTATGGGCATAATGTATAAAGGTTCTTCCTCATTGGGAATCATCATAACATTACGCACCATCTTGTCGTCAAATGCCCCAACGGGACAGGTTCCCAGGTTTTGTGCAACCACCTGCAAACAAACATTTTGAGCCGAATGCCCAAGGTCCATGCAAACATACCGTTCTGCACCACGTTGCCCATATTTACCTGTTGTACGTGAATATACGGCAGCATAAAATAAACTAACCGGTGCCTGGGCAATAAACTCCTGGTTAATGGCTGCTTCTGCCAGGTCTTCCCGGACATCCTGACCATAGGTTTTTATTAACTGATGCCCCTCGGGCAGGTATTTGTAGATTCCTGGCTCGAGCCCCTTAACCTTTCCGGCTACCAGGTAAATTTCGAGGGGATAAAGTGCTCCTGCCGATGGGGCTGTTTTAAAACCTCCCCGCAAAAACGATGGGGAGCTCATCTCCCGGGTTATCCCATAAGCAGCCCATAAAATCTGAGAGACCTGCTGAAGCGTTAAAGCTTTAGGTTCAAATTCGCGCACCGATCTTCGATGGAGCATCGCCTGTTCAACCGACACCTCTCCATGATAGGCTGGATCTGGCAACCTTGTGGTTTGTCCCGATAAATCTTTCATGTCCGTAGTAAAAGCTAATAAAAGAATGCAAAATGAGTAAAAAATCTTTTCCATGAGGTTGTTTTAATCCTCAATTTAAGAAAAAATCGCGGATAAAAAAACTAGTACTGAAAAAAGGAGTAATCATCATCCTGTTGCGATTCGTCGAGATGGCCATACTTTTCGGCCACATGATCAAGGGTGTCGAATAGTTCGTGGACATCGAGAGAGGTTACCAGCTTCATTCGGATTTCCTTAAAATGGGGTAAGCCTTTAAAATAATTCGAGAGATGACGTCGAATCTCAAAAATACCCCGGGGTTCACCTTTCCATTCGATGGATTTTTTTAAATGGAGCTTTGCAATTTCTACTTTTTCTTTGATCGTTATGGGTTTTATCTCTTCTCCTTTTTCCAGGAAATCCTTAATTTCTTTAAATATCCAGGGTCTCCCAACAGTAGCTCTGCCAATCATTATGCCGTCCACGCCATATCGGTCAAAAGCACTTTTCGCGGTTTGTGCATCTTTAATATCCCCGTTGCCAATAACGGGAATCCTGATTCGTGGATTATTTTTCACTGCTCCAATCAGGGTCCAGTCTGCTTCGCCCTTATACATTTGCATTCGTGTACGACCATGGATGGCTAATGCGGCAATTCCCTTATCCTGTAGCTGCTCGGCCAGCTCAACAATAATTCTACTGTCATCATCCCATCCGAGACGAGTTTTAACGGTTACGGGAGTATTTACTGCCTTTACAATGGCTTCGGTCATTTCAAGCATCCGGGGTATGTTTCTCAGCATTCCGGCTCCTGCACCGCGGGTAGCAATCTTTTTTACCGGGCATCCGAAGTTAAGATCAATAAAATCAGGTTTTGCCTCTTCGGCCATCCTGGCCGCTTCAACCATTGAATCAATTTGGTGTCCATACAACTGGATGGCAGCAGGTCTCTCAAAATCAAACAACTGCATCTTTTTAGCACTCTTTTTGCAATCCCTGATTAATCCTTCGGAAGCTACAAACTCAGTATATACCACATCGGCTCCAAAATGTTTACAAAGATACCGGAAGGAAGGATCGGTGATGTCTTCCATGGGAGCCAAAAAAAGAGGCTGTTCACCCAATTCTATATTCCCTATTTTTACCAATTTTCTGAATTTATTATAGTAAATTTAGCCGCAAAAATAGGAAATTTTATACAAAAGCATAACCATGAAAAATTCATTCGCCTCACTCCACCCCTTTTCAAAATTTATTTTCTCCCTGTTTATTATTCTGGCCTCCTTTCTGATTGTATTTGTTTTAGGCCTTGCAGTTGGGATTCCTATATTTAACCTGAGCTTTGCTGAAATTCCCGAAGCTATTTCCAACTATACTGATCCCCACCATCTGAAATTTTTAAAATACCTGCAATCCATCCAGGCTTTAGGATTGTTTATTTTACCAGCCTTTATTATTGGTTATCTTTTTCATCAAAAAAGTTTTCGCTATCTCAAATTTAATGCGTTAAGCTTATATGCTGTCCTCCTAATCCCTTTAATTATGGTTAGTGCACTTCCAACCATAAACTTTTTTGCTTTGATCAATTCAAAAATGCAACTTCCCTCCTTCTTAAGCGAGGTTGAAAACTGGATGCGACAAAAAGAATCTGGTGCACAAGCCTTAACCGAAGCTTTTTTAACAATGGACAGTATCGGGGGGTTGTTGTTTAACATTTTTATGATTGGCATATTACCTGCTGTGGGCGAAGAGTTAATCTTTCGTGGTGTTATTCAACGTATCTTTACCGAATGGACCAAAAATATCCATTGGGGCATTTTTATAGCTGCATTCTTATTCAGCTTTATGCATATCCAGTTTTATGGGTTTATTCCAAGGATGGTATTAGGAATGATCCTGGGTTATCTTTTTTATATTAGCGGATCAATCTGGGCCCCTATTCTAGGACATTTTGTTAACAATACAATGGCTGTAATTTTTTACTATTTTTTTGCCGGGCAGGTAAGTGAAGAAATTGACACCCTGGGAGCAACCGAAGGATCCTATGGATATCTGCTGGTTAGCGTAATCCTGATTCTTTCCTTCTTTTATCTCTTTTATCAGCACCATCCCAAAAGTATAAGGCATTAAATAATCTTTGCCTCATCATTTCTGAAAAGTGTAATCCGCCCTATCTCATTTTTACGGAATACATAAACCAGTCCGTATTGCTGAGCCTTTTCTCGTTTTAAATCATCTGGTAAATCTTTAAAGGTATCTTCCACTTCATTCCATACATGTAAAATAATATCATCTGCTTCCTTCCGTAATTCAGCCAGGTGGTTTAAGGCCCGGTGATGGTTTTTTTGTAACGTTTTTTGAAAGTTATAGGCCTCGGTAAAATGATCATAATGAACTTTAACAACAGCAATGGTAGGATTGGTAATGGGAGTATGCCCTTTGATCTTGCGTTCTGTTGAACCGGAAATCAGCTTATTTCCCCATTCGATAATATCGGACTCTGTACCTAAGGGTGGAAGTTTGGTTTCATAGCCCTCCAGACCAAAATAATCTCGAACTGAAGGTTGTAATTCCCCGCGCAATATAGCCATATTTAAAACCTGGATAAAATGGGAAATGTATAGCTTGGCTTTTTTCAGTTTTTTGAGATACTCTTTATTATTTTTCGTTTGGATGTCATAGGTGTTTTTATATTCAGTCATGGCTTTTTCCCATTTGGGCAGAAAAGACTGCACACGCTGATAAGTACTTTGCCTGAAGGCCAAATCCATAGGAGTTAGTTCCTTTCCTTTGGAATAGGCATTTCTTAATGCCTTTTGTCTTGAATTATCCGTATTGGGAAGTCTTCGGTAGGGCATAATATTTATTTTTTAAAAGCATTGTTAACAACCTGTTGATAAACTGCGAATATAACAAAATAATCGAAATATGCAAGTCTATTCGCACATTATTTTTTTATTTTTACCTGCTGATTACGAGAATATTAATATTCATAACCCATAAACGTTCGGGCCGACCGGTTCTATAACCTTACACGCATTATTTTTTTTGGTTTTAATCAAACTTTAGGCTCAAAAAATAGTCTTAAAATGAAAGAGTAGACTTTTAATGTTTTTTGTTTTCTCGAAAATCTGGAGTAAATTCGTTAAAATTTTCACGTAGTAATCATTAAATAAAATTATAACTTATGTTTAAAAAAGAGGTTTATATTGAAAGACGCAAGCGTTTAAAGGACAAGCTAAAAGGAGGGTTGGTTCTGTTTTTGGGAAATAAAGAATCTGCGATGAATTACCCCGACAATGCATATCATTTCAGACAAGACAGTTCTTTTCTTTACTTTTTTGGTTTAGATATGCCCAACCTTGCAGGATTGGTCGATTTGGATTCAGGAAAGGAATATCTTTTTGGCGACGATTTTACGATCGATGATATCATCTGGATGGGACCACAACCTACAATCAAAGAGTTAGCTTCAGAAATTGGCGTGGAGAACACCGAACCCTTTAATCAGCTGGGCAATTATTTGCGCAATGCAAATCATCAGAACAGGAACATTCATGTTCTTCCCTTTTACCGGGGAGACTCCATCATCCAATTCAGCAATTTACTGGAAATCAGTCATAGTGAAGCAGAAAATTTTGTATCCAAAGAGTTAATCAAAGCAGTGGTAGAGTTACGATCTATTAAGGACAAATATGAAATTGAAGAGTTAATCAAAGCCTCTGCCATTGGTTACAAGATGCATACTACCGCCATGAAGATGGCTAAACCGGGAGTATATGAACAAGAGATTGCCGGAACAGTCGAAGGGATTGCGTTAGCCCATGGTGGAATGTTATCTTTCCCCATCATCCTGTCCCAAAATGGAGAAACACTCCACAATCATGATCACAGTAATATTCTCCAGGAAGGCAGGTTAATGCTAACCGACACCGGAGCCGAAACCACGATGCATTATGCCAGCGACAACACCAGGACGGTTCCTGTAGGTGGAAAATTTTCTGCTAAACAAAAAGAGATTTACAATATTGTATTGAATGCCGTTGATCATGCCACGTCCCTGATTAAACCCGGAGTTCCTTACCGCGACATCCATTTAGAAGCAGCCAGGATCATCGCAGAAGGATTAACAGGACTGGGGATCATGAAAGGAAATCCACAGGATGCAGTACGCGAAGGAGCTCATGCCCTGTTTATGCCACATGGACTGGGTCACATGATGGGGCTGGACGTGCACGACATGGAAGGTCTGGGAGAAGACAATGTGGGATACGACCATGAAATTAAGCGTGCTACCCAATTCGGATTAAAAGGATTAAGACTGGGGCGTAAGCTCGAAGAAGGGTTTGTGCTTACCAATGAGCCCGGAATCTATTTTATTCCTGATCTAATCAAAAAATGGGAAGCTGAAAAGATCAATGCTGATTTCATTAACTTTGACAAGATTAAAAAAGAATACCTCAACTTTGGAGGGATCCGCCTGGAAGACGACCTGTTGGTAACAGACAATGGTTCACAATTGCTGGGAAAACGCATCCCAATTACCGTTGATGAGGTTGAAGAGACCATGAGGTCATAAAAAAATCTCCTTAAACTATAAAAACCCTGTCCGGAAAAATCCGAGGCAGGGTTTTCTATTTAAATTTTCCGGAATGATTTTTATTCGGCCTCGGAAAAAGAGGCTGTCAAATATTCACGGTTTAAGCGGGCAATATTCTCAATGGATATACCCTTCGGACATTCGGCTTCGCAGGCACCGGTATTGGTACAACTTCCGAAACCCAGCTCATCCATCCTGGCCACCATGTTAAGTGCTCTCCGTTTAGCTTCTGTTTTGCCCTGGGGCAACAAGGCTAACTGAGAGACCTTGGCGGCCACAAACAGCATCGCCGAAGAATTTTTACAGGCTGCGACACAGGCACCACAACCAATACAGGCTGCAGCATCAAATGCCTTGTCGGCAATTTCTTTGGGAACCCAAATGGAATTCGCATCAGGGGCCTGCCCGGCATCAATCGACACAAAACCGCCGGCTGCCATAATTTTATCAAATGCATTCCGGTCAACCATCAAATCTTTTAATACCGGAAATCCTCTGGATCTCCATGGCTCGATGGTAATGGTATCTCCCTCTTTAAATTCCCGCATATGCAACTGGCAGGTGGCAATTTTATTCCCTTTGCCATGTGGATATCCATTGATATAAAGACCACATGAACCACATATCCCTTCACGGCAATCATTTTCAAAGGCAACCGGATCTTTATCTTCTTTAATTAATTTTTCATTTAAGGCATCTAGCATTTCCAGAAATGACATTTCCGGATCAACGCCATCAAGTTCATATTTAACAAATTTTCCTTTGGCTTTTGGATTTTCCTGACGCCAGACTCTTAACTTAATTTTCATATCGTTAATGCTTTAGAATCTATCGTATTGATTTTTTATTTATAACTTCTGACTTTTACTTCAACATTTTCAAATTTTAATGCCTCTTGATGGAGTTTTGGGGGTTGATCATCTCCCTGGTATTCCCAGGCAGCAACATAGGAATACTCTTCATCAATACGCTGAGCCTCTCCTCCTTCGGTCTGACTCTCTTCTCTGAAATGTGCCCCGCAAGATTCTTTCCGGTTAAGTGCATCATTTACCATTAACTTAGCCAGTTCAAAAAAGTCGGCTACACGGGATGCTTTTTCCAGCTCCTGATTTATTTCATCAAGTTTCCCGGGCACCTTAACATCACTCCAGAACTCTTTTTGTAATTCATCAATCAGGGTCAGTGCTTTTTTAAGCCCCTCTTCGTTTCTTTTCATGCCACAGTAATCCCACATAATCTTTCCCAATCGCTTGTGAAATGATTTTACAGTTTGTTTTCCGTTAATATTGAGCAGTTTATTTAACCGTTCTACGGCAGCATTTTCAGCATCTACAAACTCCGGGGAGTCAGTCGAAGGCAGTTTTGTTCTAATCTCGTCGGCAAGATAATTGGAAATCGTGTAAGGAAGAATAAAGTAGCCGTCGCCGGCACCCTGCATGAGTGAACTTGCCCCCAGCCGGTTTGCTCCATGATCCGAAAAATTGGCTTCGCCAATAGCAAAAAGTCCGGGAATCGTTGTCATCAGGTTATAGTCAACCCACAACCCTCCCATGGTGTAGTGACCTGCAGGGTATATCATCATTGGGGTTTCATAGGGGCTTTCGCCGGTAATTTTTTCATACAGTTCGAACAGGTTTCCATATTTTCCCTGGATGGCTTTTTTCCCCTGCTTTTGAACGGCATCTCTAAAATCGAGATACACTGCCAGCCCGGTTTTTCCAACACCATACCCGTTATCACACCGTTCCTTGGCTGCACGGGCAGCAACATCCCGGGGCACCAGGTTCCCAAAAGCCGGATACCTGCGCTCAAGATAGTAATCCCTTTCTTCATCCGGGATATCATTAGGCTTACGTTTATCGCCCTGGGTTTTAGGCACCCAGATTCGTCCGTCGTTACGCAAAGATTCCGACATCAGGGTTAACTTGGACTGGTACTCATTTAAAACCGGGATACTGGTAGGATGAATCTGAACAAAACTGGGATTTCCAAAAAATGCTCCTTTTTTATAGGCTTGCCATGCAGCAGAGCCATTGGAATTTACGGCAAGGGTTGACAAATAATAGATGGTACCATAGCCTCCGGTAGCCAATACCACCGCATGGGCTACATGTCTTTCGATCTCGCCGGTCACTAGATTACGGGTAACAATGCCCCGGGCTTTGCCGTCAATAATAACCAGGTCGAGCATTTGCCGCCGGCTTAACATTTTTACTTTTCCTTTGGCCACCTGCCGTTTCAAGGCAGAATAGCCTCCCAGCAACACTTGTTGCCCGGTTTGTCCCTGAGCATAAAAGGTCCTCGACACCTGGACTCCTCCGAATGTCCGGTTGGCTAAAGTACCTCCATATTCCCGGGCAAATGGAACGCCCTGAGCGGTTAGCTGATCAATGATCGCACTACTCACTTCGGCAGCACGGTAAACATTGGCTTCCCGGGCACGATAGTCACCCCCTTTAATCATATCATAAAATAAACGATAAACACTATCACCATCATTTTTATAATTTTTGGCTGCATTTATACCTCCCTGAGCAGCTACAGAGTGTGCCCTGCGAGGAGTATCCTGGAAACAAAAGGATTTTACATTATACCCCAGCTCTGCTAACGTAGCAGCTGCAGGTGCTCCTGCAATACCGGTACCAACCACAATAATATCTAACTTTTTCTTGTTGTTTGGACTTACCAGGTTCATGGTTGCTTTATATTGGGTCCATTTTTCAGCTAAAGGCCCTTTGGGTATTTTTGCGTCTAATTTACTCATAGTGTATAGATTACTATTTTTGGAATTACTTTTACACAACGTATTTGATTAAGAAATAAACCGGAATGGTTGCAAATCCGCCGGCTATAATAATTGCATAAAGGTATGCAACAACCTTTAATCGCCTGATCCACTTGTCATTATCCCAACCCAGGGTTTGAAAAGCAGACCAAAATCCATGGGTAAGATGCAGAAATAAAAAAACAGCACCCAGAATATAGATCACATCATACCACCACCAGTTAATGAAAAGCCCTGATACCAGGCTGTAAATATCATGAATCTCTTCTCCTCCATTGTAGGAAATGGGGTCTACAGTTCCAAATTTTATATGCCAGAAAAAATTGGCCAGGTGAATCACTAAAAAGATAAGTACCAGCCCTCCGAGAATAAACATATTTTTGGATGCCCAATCAGCTTTGGAACGGTTCAATACCTTATAATTCTGGGGTCTGGCTTTTTGATTTTTCAGGGTAATATAGGCTGCATAAATAATATGCAGGATAAGCCCCAAAGCCAGGATTGGCTCAATAATCTTCATAATGAAATTACTACCCATGAAATTTGCTGCTACATTAAATAGCTCACCATCACCAACAAGCAACAATGAATTAATGGATAAATGGACAACTAAAAATAACATTAAAAATATTCCCGTAATACTCATGAAGAATTTTTGTCCAATCGATGAAGTGAAAAATCTGCTCATAAAATTTAATTTTAGTAGAACATTATTTATCTTGCGAAAAAAACTAGACAGGCCAGCATATAGACAAATATAGTTTTTTAAATATGTAAACTCAACGTTTGATTATACATTCACTATAATTTAAAATTATTCTAAGTTATGAAATATCAACCGCTGGACAGCACTCTCTTCGTTAAGAACAGAAAAAAACTAATTAAACTCCTTCAGCCCAATTCCATCGCTTTAATTCATTCTAATGACGAGATGCCCCGGAACGGGGATCAGTACTTTCCTTTTCGGCAAAACTCAGATCTTTTTTATCTGACAGGCATCGATCAGGAAAAAACAATCCTTACCCTATGTCCCAATCATCCGGATAAAAGCCTCCGGGAAATCCTGTTTATTATTGAAAGTAATGAAAAAATTGCCACCTGGGAAGGGCACAAATATACCATGGAAGAAGCACAAAAAGCTTCGGGCATTGAAACGGTTAAATTTATTTCTTCTTTTAATTCTGTATTTCGTGAAATTGCTTTAAAAGCGGACAATATCTATATTAATTTACCAGAGAACCCCAAATTTAAACCTGAGGTTAAATCTGCTGATGAACGGTTTATCACAACGCTGGAACAGGAATTCCCCGCCCACGATTTTTTACGGTTAGCTCCGTTATTAAAAAAACTTCGCTTAATGAAAGAACCCGAAGAGATTAAGCTCATGCAGCATGCCTGCGATATTACGGAAAAAGCTTTCTTCCGGATCATGCGTTTTGTAAAACCTGCCGTTACTGAATACCAGGTGGAGGCTGAGATTACCCACGAATTTTTGTGGAACAGGGCCACCGGTCATGCCTACCCTCCCATAATTGCCGCAGGCAGGCATGCCTGTGTATTACACTATACCGAAAATAACGGGGAATGCAGAGACGGCGATCTGTTACTGATGGATTTTGGTGCCGAATATGCCAACTATGCCGCCGACTGCTCAAGAACAATTCCGGTTAACGGGAAATTTACCCCCCGACAGAAAGAATGCTACCAGGCCGTTTTACGGGTAATGAAAAAGGCCATAGGATGGCTAACGCCTGGAACCACCATTAACCGGGTAAATGAAAGAGTAGAAAAACTGTTGCAGGACGAACATATCCAGCTGGGACTATACACAAAAGAGGATGTGGAAAACCAGGATCCGCAAAATCCCCTGGTGAAAAAATACTACCCCCACGGAACCTGCCACTTTATTGGCCTGGATGTTCATGATGTAGGTGAAAGAAGCATAACTTTGGAGGAAGGAATGATATTAACCTGTGAACCGGGAATCTATATCCCCGAAGAAAATATAGGCATCCGGATTGAAGATGATGTGATTGTAGCCCATAAGCCGATAAACCTGATGGAGCATATTCCTAAAGAGGTTGAAGAAATTGAAAAAATTATGGCCCAAAAATAACCCTGGTTAATAAACAAATCGAGAGTTCCTTGAATAAAAATTTTAAAACTAACCTTTAACCAATTAGAATAAAACGATGACATTTACGATCAAGTGGCAAAAAAACGGGGTATTTGTTACCTTCAGGGGCATTGTACAATCACAAAACCTTATTGATGCAAACAATTATGTGTTAAGCAATGCAGATTTTGATTCGTTGGATTTTCAGGTGATAAACTTTTCCGAAGTCGAAAATTTTAAAGCCACACCCTACGATATGAGTATCATAGGATCTATGAACAGCTCCCAAACCATGTTCAATAAAAAGATCAGGGTCGCCTTTGTCACATCTGACCCCTATATCCTTGAACAAATAAAAGAATATCAAAAGTACATGGTGAAAACCGACTGGGAGATCAGAACATTTAGCAACCTGGACGAAGCAAAAAACTGGGCCGAAAATTAATGCATAAATTTTTAACCCTACAGCATAACAAAATCCGTTACCTGGATGCCGGCCAGGGATACCCCCTGGTTTTCCTCCACGGATACCTGGAATCCTTATCCACCTGGGAAGAGTTTATACAACCACTGACCAAAAGATATAGAATAATCGCTTTTGATATCCCGGGACACGGAGAAAGTGAAACTCTGGATCCAAAACATCGCATGGAAACCCTGGCTGAGTATATCTATGAGGCCCTGAAAAAATTGAACATTACCCGGTGTATTATGATCGGCCATTCCATGGGAGGTTATCTTACCCTAATGTTCCATCACCAACACCCTGAGATGCTCTCGGGATTTTCTCTTTTTCATTCGCATCCTTTTGCTGACCCGGAGGAAACAAAAAGAAAACGATTACGTGAAATCGACCTGGTAAAGCAGGGGAAAAAAGATATGCTGGCCAAAATAAATATTCCCAATGCTTTTGCTCCTCAAAATCTTCTCCTTCTTAAAGATGACGTTGAAAAAGCAAAAACCATTGCCTTAAATACCTCCAGCCAGGGTATTATTGCAAATTTATATGCCATGATGCATCGGCCTGATTTCTCGGATCACCTATCGAAAACAACAATCCCTTTCCTTTTGATTGCCGGAAAATATGATCAGTATATTCCTTTTGATACGATGATTCCCCGGATCAGACTGCCCGAAAAAACAACCTTGTGTATATTGGAGAACTCGGGTCATATGGGGTTTGTGGAAGAAAAAGAAAAAACACAGGATTGCCTTCAGCAATTCGCCAACTCCTGTTACCCTATAAAATAATAAAAAATAAAAAAATTCCGCCAACAACCTGACGACTCCCTCTCCCGGTTGGTTCTGAAATGCTTCTGTTTTCACTGGGATTCCCGAAAGCCAAACATATCAATATCGAAGCAGCATTGAGCCGCAGGAATATCCTCCTCCAAAAACAGTTATTGCTATAAGTTTCGGCGAGAAAATCTTTTCAACCTGCTGGGATAAAGCAATCAAGGTACTTGCACTTCCGGTATTTCCCAATTCTTTCAGGTGGGTTATCACTTTCTCCCGGGGTAACTCCAGAGAACTTCGGATATGTTCAATAATACGGATATTGGCCTGGTGCGGAATCAGATAATCCAAATCAGCTGTCGTGTATCCGTTTCGTTCAAGTATAATCTCTAGTGCATAAATCATATAATTGCATGCATGAACAAACACATCTTTTCCATAGGGCATCAGCAAACCTCCATTCATGGGATGTAAAAACACGGCATCAATACTTCTCCCGATGTGTCCCAGTCCCTGTGTAAAAACATCCTGAATGAACCCCTGGTTTGATGACGTTTGATGTGAGGAAAGAAAGATACAGGCTGCTCCGTCGCCCCATAGATGACCACTTTTCTCATCCTGATCGTTACTATATGCCGAATTATGTTCCGATACCACAATCAAGGCATGTTTTGCTTTTCCCATCGCAAAATACCCCTCCACAATCTCTACAGCATTAATAAAGGATGAACAGGCCGAAGAAATATACACTGCTTTTGCATTTTTCAGGCTAAACTCACGCTGAACAGCATGAGCCAGCGTACCTACAGTATCATAAGGAGTATAAGAGGCACCTACAACCAAGTCAACCTCTTTTATGGGATAAGTTAAATTTTTCACCGCCTCTTTTACGGCTTCTATTCCCATAGTATGAGTCGTTTCAGGAGAAGAGGCCCGGGTTCTTGTCTTTATTCCTGTCCGACTATAAATCCATTCGTCCGATAACCCGTTAATTTCTAAAAAATAATCGTTGGAAACAAACTGTGAAGGCAAATAGTGCCCTACGGAATCAATAAACATGTTGAACTTTTTTACTTTATTTATTCAGAACACCTCTAAAGATCATATCAATATAATGATCAAGCTGTTCCTTACAATCTTTATCTAACTCATTTTTTATAAATGAAATCTCCATTCCCCGCAATCCTACTAAAATGTTTTTGGTGGTCATATCAATATCCTGAATATGGAAACGCTGGGTTTCTACTCCCTCTTTTAAAATTTGTTTCACAAATCCATGGTCAATTGTATCAAACTGCTTTCGAAGGTTAAGGATAACTTTATCATTATGTATAAATCCCACTTTAAAAGCATGGTGTTTGTCAGCAATCCTGTAAATTGCCTGTATGCGCTCATGGACGTAACTTCTTAACTTTCTGGCAGAATCCATTTTTGCTTCAACAATTTCCTGCATAGGCATTACCATATTATTGGTTTCTTTTTCAAGAACGGCCTGATAAACTTCCTCTTTACTTTTAAAGTACTGATAAATGGTTCTTCTTCCTTTTTTGGCAGCCCGTGCAATATCGCTCATCGTGGTCTTGTAAATTCCAAGCCTGCCAAAAACTTTTAAGGCTACATTAACTATCGCTTCTTTGGATGTATTCATCGTTTGTAACTTTTTTGCACAATTGCACAATTTGTGTTTTATTGTGCAATATAGGATGATTTGCCGAATAGAACAAAAAAACGGTTTTTTTTTGAAGATCCCATGGCATATAGAAATAAACCCGTTTAAAAACAGGTCCTTAAAATAATTTATGGTTTTTATCCAAACATTGTTATTTTTACACCAGTATATTCAAAAAACCTAAACCTTTTTAAAACATTTTGGAATGAAAAAGCTGAAACTAAAAATTCGGCATAAGATTCAATTTTTTATTCTTTCGACGACTATTATTATTTATGCCATTGCCTTGGGCTATATCAGTATTAAAAGCAAAACGATTGCTCACGAAGACGCCATAACAATTTCAGATAATCATGTAAAAGGAGCTGCAAGTCAAATACAGGTTTATCTGGAAAATTACTTAACAACCATTAAGGATTTAAGTAATACTTTCGAGGCATACCATACAATTAAAGAAGAAAACCGAAGAGATGTTATTGCTGAAATCATGAAAAACACGTTACAGGCCAATGATGATTTTTTAGCTGTATGGAGCACCTGGGAGCCTTATTCAATAGACAGCCTTGATGAGCAATATAAAAATACACCCGGAAGCACTGTTTTAGGTAATTTTGGTTATATGTATTATAAAAATGCTGGACAAATCGTTTTGGACGAATCCATTGAAACGAATCCATCAGCGGTTTTTTCTGGGGAGTATTACCAGATCCCCAAGAAAACAAGGCACGAAGTAATCTTAGAACCCTACTATTATTCTTATACCAAAAATACAGCTGACGAGGTGCTAGAAACCAGTATTGTTTCCCCGATTGTTTCTGACAACAGGTTTTTGGGCGTTGTGGGTGCAGATGTACAACTCGAACATTTCCAGAAAATTGTAAAGAAAATTAAACCCTTCGAAAACAGTATAGCATTCTTACTATCCCATAAAGGAGTTTATGTTGCCAATCCGGATCCCGGATTTTTGGGAAAATCTGTGCATGAGATTTTTCCCGAAGAGTCGGAAAAGTATGATGTGCTTACAAAAATCAGCCAGGGAGAATTCTTATCCTATGAAGTAGAAGGTCCTGATGGAAATATGTATTATACGGCTTATGCTCCGGTTACCATTGGAAATACCGGCACCCCCTGGTCGGTTGGAATTGCTGTTCCTTTAGATTTTGTACTAAAAAAAGCCAACCAGAATTTTAAGGTATCTATTCTGGTAGGAATTATTGGCCTGTTAATATTAAGCCTGGTTATCTATTTTATCTCCAATAATATTACAAATCCAATCCTTCAGATCACTGAATTTCTAAAAAAATTATCCCGGGGCTATATGGGAAAAGACATGGTAATTTCCATTCATTCGGGAGATGAAATCGAAGAAATGGGTAACGCTTTAAACCGGTCTATTAAGGGATTTACTGAAAAAACAACTTTTGCCCGCAAAATTGGTGAAGGAGATTTCGATTCAGATATTGAATTATTAAGTGAAGAGGATGTATTGGGTAAATCGCTTATCGACATGAGAGACAAACTAAGAGAGGCCCGGGAAGACGAGGAGATAAGAAAGGCCGAAGATCAAAAAAGACAATGGGCAAACGAGGGGCTGGCATTATTCGGCGAAGTATTACGCAAAAGCCATCAGAATTTAAAAGAGTTAGGATTTGATATCATAATACAACTTGTAAATTATTTAAAGGCTAATCAGGGAGGATTATTTTTACGTAATGAACAAGATGATGATGAAAACTATTTTGAGCTGTTAGCTACTTATGCATTTAACAGGAAAAAATATAAACAAAAGAAAATTGAGTTAGGGGAAGGGTTAGTTGGTACCTGCGCAATAGAAAAACAAACGATTTATATGACAGAAGTCCCCGACGACTATATTAATATCACCTCCGGATTGGGGGGAGCCAACCCAAAGAGCCTGCTCATTGTCCCCTTAAAACTCGAAGAAGAAGTGCTGGGTGTTATTGAAATAGCATCCTTTAGAACTTTTGAAAAACATGAGATTGATTTTGTCGAAAAAATTGCACAAAATATTGCATCCACCCTTGCTACTGTTAGGGTTAATGAACACACTTCCCGGTTATTGGAAAAATCACAACAACAATCAGAAGAATTAGCAGCCCAGGAAGAAGAGATGCGTCAAAATATGGAAGAGCTCAAAGCTACCCAGGAAGAGGCTGCCAGAAAATCTGCAGAAATGGAAAGCTTGATCAATGCTTTAAACTCAACCAGCTATGTTGCCGAGTATGACCTTCATGGCAAAATCATCTCGGTAAATGATGCCTATTTAACCTTATTTGGCATTTCCCGCCAGGAAGCTATTGGAACACATCATTCGGACAATGTTGTTTTTACAGAAGAACAAAAAGAGCAATACAACCAGTTTTGGAAAGAGCTTAAATTGGGGAATGTTAAAAAAGAAAAAACACAGGTTACAATTAATGGAAAGTCCTATCTGTTTATGGAGTCATATACGCCAATTTATACTGAAGACGGAGAGGTTTATAAAATATTAAAGATTGCCAATGATATTTCAGAATACCTGGAAAAATAAAACCAAAAAAACTTTTAAAATCTAAAAAACCAAGAACAAAAAATCCGATGCTTCAATCACTGCATCGGATTTTTAGGGAAACAACCATCTGTAAAAAGCTGGCTTTGTCCAGCTTTACTCTTCGTCTGATTGACTATCAGAATATGGGTATCCATAGCCATAACCGGCACCATAGCCCTGTCCCATACCACGAGCATTTCTGTAACCTGCTCCTGTACGTCCGGCACCACGGTTATATCCACGGCCCCTGGCCGGCATGGAATCAAAATAAACTTTTTGCTCATCGGTTAATAAATTTCTTACCTCCTGTCGGTGTTTGGCTGAGGCTTTCATCATCTTGTTATGGACCCCGGTCATTTGATCAATTACCGAATTAATCTCCTTAATATCTGTCTGATCGGTTGTATTAAGCGTTCTTTTACGTGCCCTTAATTCATTCATCTGATTTCGGTAATTGTTCATCTCCCTCCAGTGATCAACACGTAAGGCCTCAATTTGTGTTTCCTGGTCTGCTGTCAGGTCAGGTATTCTCCAACAGGTTTGGTCGTTCCGATCTGGTCTGTCGATCATACTTCTGTAATTTCTTCCTCGTTGTGCGAACCCTTGTGTTCCGGCCAGCATCAAAAACACCACTGCTAAAACAGTAATTTTCTTCATTTTTTTTGTTTTCATCTTTTTCTGTTTTTTATGTTAAACCTATTTTTTTGTTAATCTCTGCCTTTAGGACACCAGGATTTTAAATTTATTACAACCCTTCGTGTTTTTTATCTATGGGGTAGTGATAACCCCATATTCGTAAGGAATAAAACAAAAACATAAAGACCGGATATTTTGAAAGAAATGTAATTGTTGGGTAAGAAAAAATGCTGCGGGAGTGAAACCCGCAGCAAACATTTATTTTATTGTCCTGACCTGAAAAAATCAGGGATCTGTTGATGAAAACCGGTACTTTCCTGATAGTGTTTGGCAAAACTAAGCAATGAAGCTTCGTCATATAAATTTCCTAGAAAACTTATACTTGTAGGGTGTTGCTCATCATCAAACCCATTAGGCACCACAATGCAGGGATGACCGGTAAGGTTGGTCATCAGCAGTTGATTGCCCCCGTAGCTGGGCGTAACAATAATGTCGTAGTTTTGTAAAATCCGGTTTAGCTCTTCAATTAACTGGTTGCGTAAACGGCTTGCCTGGATATATTCTGCGGCAGGGATAAAACGGGCTGCCCGGAAGATATTGGGCCAGGCATACCTGTGTTGTGCGGTTAATTCATCATCCCGGTTGCTTCTGGTAAGTCCGTCGAAAGCAGCAGCGGCCTCTGATTCTAAAATTATTGCCAGGGCGCTTACAGGGATGTTTGCTGGGAGCTCTACCTCATGAAGAGATACCCCGCTCTGTTTTAGAACTTCCAGGGTAACACTGTCATTGGCATGCCCCCGATAATCATCGTTAAAAAAAGATTTAATATACCCTACCTTATACTCTGTGATTGGCTTCTCCTGATAATTAAAGGGATAGTCGACGGTTGACGGGTCTTTCTCATCGTCCCCCCTGATAGCATCGAAAACCAATGCACAGTCGAATGCATTTCGGCAAATAGGGCCTACCTTATCCATGCTCCAGCTAAGTGCCATCGCTCCATTCCGACTTACCCGTCCAAATGTTGGCCGTAATCCGGTGACGCCACAACGTGTGGAAGGAGAAACAATAGACCCCCAGGTTTCGGTTCCGATGGCAAAACCTACCAATCCTGCAGCAGTAGCCGATGCAGATCCGGCAGAAGAACCACTGGAACCCTGGGTTAAATCCCAGGGATTCTTTGTCACCCCGCCAAACCAAACATCTCCCATCGCTAAGGCTCCAAGGCTCAGTTTGGCTACCAGCACTGCTCCTGCATCTTCAAGCTTTCTTACCACTGTTGCTGTTTCATCAATTTGCTGATTCTTATAGGGAGCAGCACCCCAGGTTGTTTTATATCCCTCAACGGCAAACAGATCTTTTATTCCGTAAGGAATACCATGCAACGGACCCCGGTAATGCCCCACAGCAATCTCCTGGTCGGCTTTTGCCGCTTGTTCCAAAGCCATCTCCTCGGTAAGGGAAACAACACATTGTAATGTGTCTCCATATGTTTTCAGCCGACGAAGATACATCCTGGTTAACTCAACAGAGCTGATTTGACGGCTTTGTATCAATGATGCTAAATGCGATACGGGATAAAAAGCCAGCTCTTCGATATTCCCCGACCATTGAACCCTGGAAGGAATCTGCCAGTCAATGGGCTCCTGCAAGGAATTAATCCGAAACCCCCGGGGTCTTGGGTCAAAATATAACCTGGGGGCAACTTCATTGCTCACCTGAACTTCCCGGATAGCCTGATAACTCTCGCAATAATTATTCAGGGCCTCAAGCATCGAATCAATTTCTGTTTCGGAAAACTCCAGATCAACAATTTTTTGAGCCAATTGAACGGTTTTGGCATCTATCTCCCGGGGCTCATCTTTACAGGAAAAAAAAACTAAAACTAAAAAAAGAATGGACAGTAAATACGTTGTTGTTTTCATCTTTATAGGTTTTAACAGAATAAAAATCAGTAGAAATATAACAAAATAAAGCAGGATAAACAATAACAGCATTGCCTCTCCGCACTCCTTTCTCTATTTTTCCTGATTTTTTTATAATTCCACTCAAAAATTTTTATATTTGGTTTCTCAAAAATCTTTTCCCTTGATAAATTATGTACAAAGAATCTCCATTTTGTCATACCAATCCCAACATAAAATGGAACGATGAGACCTTTAAACATCTGATCAAGAACTCATTTGACATCTTTGTCCTTTTAGATGAAAACGGGAACCAGCAATTTGTAAGTGAATCGTGTGAAAAGATCCTGGGGTACAAACCTAACGAACTGATCGACATCCCTGTGATTGACCAGATGATTCATCCCGACGATCAGGAAAACACCAGGACAGAATTGCTTAAAATGATTAACGGAACAAGTGACGGTGGGGCTCAATATCGCCACCGGCATAAAAACGGAGGATGGGTCTATCTTGAAGCCTTTGGCTCCAATCAACTCCAAAACCCGAATATCCGGTCGATAATTTTAAATGTTAGAGATATAACCGAACGGAAAAAAGTGGAAAAAGCATTGGAAGAAAGCCAAAACCAATTAAAAGAACTGATCGCTACCAAAGACAAATTTTTCTCCATCATTGCTCACGATCTGATTTCACCTTTTAACAGTATTCTTGGCCTGAGTGATTTAATTGAGTCAAACCTGAACGAAAATAATATTTCTATTCTCAGGAAATACAATAAAATCATCAACAGTTCATCAAAACAGACCCTGAACCTGCTTACCAATCTTTTGGAATGGGCCAAAACACAAACCGGGAAAATTCAATTCAATCCAGAACCGATTGAACTGCGCCGAGAAATTAATGAAGTTATCAATCTTTGCCGGATCTCGGCAAGACAAAAACAGATAACCATTGAACAAGAGCTTCCGGAACAGCTCCCTGTTTTTGCCGATAAACTGATGATTCATACGGTTTTAAGAAACCTGGTTTCCAATGCAGTAAAATTTACCAAACCATTCGGGAACATTAGGATTTCAGCAAGCCAATCCGAGGGCCAGGTGGTTGTTCAAGTTGATGATAATGGTATAGGAATTCAGAAAGATCATCTTGAAGAATTATTCAACATTGACAGCAATTGTTCAAAACCCGGAACCCGGGATGAAAAAGGTACCGGATTGGGATTGCTTCTTTGCGACGAATTTATAAAAATGCACCAGGGAAAAATTGGGGCAGAGAGTGAAATAGGCAAGGGCAGTCGGTTTTATATTTCACTTCCGATCAATAGATCATAGGCTCCCTATCCTGAGGATCCATCTACCAAGGTGAAGATATTCAAACAATCTTTGGAGTGCTTCTTATACTACCCAGCCAGCCGGTGTTTTAAAACATGGTTTTTTCTGGACTTCCCGTTATGTTTCTGGTATCATTTTTGAAACCGAAGAAAAAATTTATTTTCCCCAGGGTCGTTGTTATTCATTTATTTACACTATGAAAACTTTTATTCAGATACTTACCATCGTCATTTTGTTAACCCCTCCAGGGCAAGCGCAGGAACATCCCACCCAAACAATCCGGGGTGTTATTCTGGATGCCAGTACGCATGAAACGCTTCCCGGCGCGAATGTTCTTATTATGGAAAAAAACCTGGGTACAATAACAGACCTGGATGGTAGGTTTGAACTTAAGAATATTCCTGTGGGAAGATACGATATTCAGTTTAGCTATGTTGGCTATAAACCATTAATCCTTCCCGAATTAGTGGTGGGCTCGGGGAAAGAAGTAGTACTCGAAATAAAGCTGGAAGAATCTGTTGCTGAGCTGAACGAAGTAGTAATAAAAGCAGAAATAAGAAAAGACCGTCCGATAAACAGTATGGCTACGATAAGTGCCCGTACCTTTTCGGTGGAAGAAGCACGACGTTATGCAGGATCTCTCGATGATCCCGGGCGAATGGCAGGGAATTTTGCGGGAGTAACAACGGCAGGCATAAACGTAAATGCAATCATTGTCAGAGGAAATGCACCAAAAGGATTGTCGTGGCGGCTCGAGGGTGTTGATATTCCTGTTCCCAGTCATTTTTCAGGAGCAAGCGTAGCAGGTGGCGGCGGATTGACCATGTTCAGCAGTCAGCTTCTGGCCAACTCGGACTTCTACACAGGTGCTTTCCCCGCAGAATTCGGGAATGCTACAGCCGGAGTATTTGACATGAAGCTAAGGAATGGAAATAATCAAAAATATGAATATGCAGCGCAACTAGGAGTTCAAGGAATTGATATTGCTGCCGAAGGACCGTTTAAAAAAAACAGTCAGGGTTCATTCTTGTTTAATTACCGCTATTCAACAATGGCTCTGGTTTTCAAGTTTTTGCCGGAAACAAAAGACGGAACAGAAATCCCTGTTTATCAGGATTTATCGTTTAAGCTGAATATGAATGCGGGCAATGCAGGAACCTTTTCCTTATGGGGTATAGGAGGGTTAAGTAAAAGCACCTCATCGGGATATGATGAGCCAACACACTGGGAATACCCCGAGAACAGAGAGAGAATGAGATTCCACTACAATATGGGAGCTGCCGGAGTTACCCACAAAAAAAGTCTTTCGGCAAAAACCTTTATAAATACTACGATCGCTTTAAATGCCGGTGAACACATTTACAATGAAAAGATCCGTCTCGACGAAAATAATCCATCTTCATTAACCCCTAAGCATCATATCAATAATATCGAAGGAAAAGCAACGCTTGCATCCGTTCTTACGCATAAATTTAATTCGCAAACAACCGTTAAGGCAGGGGTTGATGTCAGTAATTTATATTATCTACTTCATGGTGATGTGTTGGATTTCTCTACCCATGAATACTCAACATTTATGAATGGGTCGGGAAATAGCTGGATGATCAAAGCTCATA
This sequence comes from Bacteroidales bacterium, assembly GCA_036351015.1. Classification (GTDB taxonomy): domain Bacteria; phylum Bacteroidota; class Bacteroidia; order Bacteroidales; family UBA12077; genus UBA12077. The sequence goes on along the minus strand of JAZBOG010000019.1, from coordinate 268,061 downwards.
TCCAGGGTAAATATATGGTAAGCCCTGACATTTCAATTATTGCAGGTATAAATTCTTCCTGGTTTCAATTGAGTAGTGATTTCAAATTTGAGCCCCGCGTTTCCGCATCATGGCAAGTACACCCTAAACACCAGTTTTCATTAGGGTATGGAAACCATAGCCAGACCGAACCTCTGTTTATTTATTTTGTTTCTCCCGAAGATCCCCTTCCTGGCGAAAAGGAACAACCAAATAAAGATTTAAAACGATCGGGGGCACATCATTTTGTTGTTGGTTATGACTGGTCGCCAACCAAGAATTATCATCTAAAAATTGAACCTTATTACCAGGCATTATATGATGTTCCAGTAGTTGACGGAACCCCATATTCTATGCTCAATTTCCGCAGCGATTGGCTTTTCAATAAAAAACTGGAGAACAAAGGAACCGGAACAAATCTGGGTGTAGATATTACCCTGGAAAGATATCTTAATGACGGTTATTACTTTATTTCAACACTTTCCATTTACGATTCAGAATATACCGGAGGAGATGGAGTTGAACGAAAAACCCGATACGATGGCGGTTATGTTTTTAATATCCTAGGCGGGAAAGAGTGGACCATTAAAGACAAAAACCTGTTGGGGGTGAATTTAAAATTTTCTTTCCTTGGCCCTCACTGGTATTATCCTGTTGATCCCGATGCATCGCACCTTGCAGGAGATATCATTTATGATGATACACAACCTTTTAACGACCGCTACTCCAACCTGGAAACAATAACAGATATAACCTTAACTTACCGGATTAATAATCAAAATTACGCTTCGGTATGGGCTTTCCAGATAAAAAATATTCTGGGCAAACAATACCAGGGAAAAAACTACAACCTAATCACTCAACAGGTTGAAAACGAGTTCTTTTCCAGTCCGATCCCTTTTTTAAGTTACAAAATTGAATTTTAATTATCCTTAAATTATTTTTCGTGCTGTTTAGTGCCTCTGCCAGAAAAGAATTTTGCATCATAATTATTTCAACTTTTCTGATCTTTCAATATTTTACCCGCAGGGTCTTTCAAAGTATTCATCTGAAGAATCATTTCATTAAGATATTGCTCATCTCTCATCAACATTCTAAACTCCACCAACATTCTGCCTACCAAAACCCTGGTAGGTTTCTTCGTTTTGAAAGAATTATGTAGTTTTCCAATATTTATTAATTGTGTCAGATAATTCTCAACAATATCTTTCATGCGAATAATCGATTTCTTTATTCGCTCATCTCTGTTTTTTAGTCCTTTGTCGAAAATGATTGACAGATAAAAGGGTTTTTGCAAGAATAAGTTATACAGGTGTTTAAAAAAAGTTTTAAACTCTTTTTCGGGCGGATCATTATTTCTGCTCAACTCCAGGATAAATTCCTTTAACTCTTTTTCAAAGTTCTCAAAAATCAGTAAAAGAATATGATCATCGTTTGAGAACAGAAGAGAAAGTTCATCCTCATCCACAACCATTTTTTTTGCAAGGTTTTTTACAGTTAAATTCTCTATTCCTGAATTCATAATAATTTGTGCTGCTTGTTCCACTATTTCAGTCATTTTAAATTTCATGAGATTGATTTTTATGTTCGTAAATTTGTTTTTGCAAAAAGGAAATCATTTTAAGCACACTTTTTCTATCAGCATTAATTTCAAACTCAATCCTCCTGTTTTGAAATAAATCAATTCCCAGAATATAATTCGGTTTATAAAACAGGATACCGGTTATTGCCTCAACAATTCCTGCGGCTTCGAATTCAAAATATTTTCTGGAGTGAATAAGTTCGATATGCCTGTAATCCATTAAGGATAATTGGGCTATATCTCTTATGTTTATAAAAAACCTAAAAGTTGGAATAAATAAAAAGTTCGTTTTGGTGATTAAAAAATTACCGTCTTTAAATTTTAAAAATGTAACCCTGTTCAATAAAAGGGTCAACACCATATAGCTAACGAATAAGTAAAAAGCAGGCTTGTTTGGAAAATAAAAGAATAACAATCCTGAAGTCGTCATTATGAATAACCAATAGATTATTACTTTATTTCCAGGCCTGGTTTTCATCATTATCAGCATTTATAAAATTCATTATTTTAGATTCTTTTCCAGATAATCGTTTTACTAAAAAACAACTTGCTTCCTTTTGCTTCAAGGCTCCTCCCATTAATTTCAATGATCGTTAAATCCAGGGTTATCCCCTTATGCGGGGCATATATGGTTCCGTTTATCCACTCTCCCGATTTTTGATCATACTCAAGACCAGAAATAATAACTTTTCCAACTAACCGGTCATTACGTTTCAATTGGTCAGGGTTATGGATATCTTTTTCCTGACCATCATTAAAACCGTAAACATCAATTATTTTTCCATAATATTTATCGCCCCTTTTAAATATTTCTATTTCAAGATTGTCAGGCAACAGCCAGCTACCCAGGATTTCATCACCCTGTCTCACTTTCAATCCAGCGGATAATGATAATCCGGAAATAATAAATAGAATTAATAATTCTGTCCGGTTGATTTTTTTTTTCGTGTTTTGCATTTTAGTTTTATATAAAATATTACTGTTTTAAAATCTAATTAATTCAGTCATAATCCCCAACCTGACAACATTTACCGTATTGGTGAAATAAATATTATAATAATCTTTCCCGTAATAATATTGAAGAAACAATACAATATCTTCAAAAAACTCAGGATGGTAAGTAAAAGTTCCTGAAAAGCTTATCCGGTCGAAATCCAGGAACCGGGTATCCTCCAAATCACCAAACAACCAGTTTAATTCGGCTTTTAAAGATATATTGGCACGCTTTGACTGATTGAATTCTGCCGATGAATTATTTAGTTTAAAAATATATAACAGGTTGTTCCAGCGATAAAAGCTATACCTTCCATCAAGCTCTACATCTGATAATGCCGGAGGATTTACCTGAAATGATGTGCGAACCATTTTTACGGCACCAAACCTTTTATTCATGGATGTTTTAATAAATCCTGCCTCAATATAATTGGTCGAAAAATTTCCGGATTTAAAATTTATTCCTCCATCATCGAGATAAAAATCGCCCTGTTGGCCGTTGGAGTGATGGGCTAAGCGACCAAACAAGCTCAATCCTCCGTATTCTAACTGGTTGTAGAGTGAATAATAAACGGTAATTTGCGGCATATAGCTTGGTGTACGAACCGGAAACGACTCTTCCTGGTACATCCGAAGAATAACCTGTGGCGTTAATACACCAAGTAATTTTGAATCCTTACTTTTACGAATATAAAAACTGGGGATAAGGTTCGCTTCGAACCATAAATCTTCTATCTTTCCTATTCCCTCAAGAAAAGTTATGTAGCTGTTTCCCTGGTGGGCCTGCGCTATGGTAGTTAGTGAAATAATATTCGATGTATCTGGCTGTTCCTGCGCCTTTAAATCACTAAAAAACCCAAACAACAACAACATGATCCATAGTATGATTTTATTTCTCATGATTTAACTATTTATAAATAATAATTCCAAGTCCGAGACTGAATATGTCTTCTAAGGGAACAGAAGCATTAGAGAATTTGCTGGTAAGATAAATTCCACGGGTAACTACACGATAATAGATTCCTATTTCGGAAAAAATTTTACGCGAATCATTGAATTTATAGTTGAACTGCCCTTCGGCAAAAAGCCCTCCAGTCCTTCCTGGGGCCCACCAGTAATAATCTTCAGGATAATGATCGGGCAAAGCAATAAAATACTCGCTACCAAAAGTATGGTGAACAAAAATGCCAATATTTAAAGGATAATATTCTGACTTGTTATTTAGATTTATTTTTAAAGGTTTACCTGTAAGCTGCAAGCTAACACTGTGTAAATCATTTTTCGAGAACCATTCGGGTACATAACCATAAAAATAAGAAATATCAATTCGCTCGTTAAAAAAGCCGTAACCTATGCCCATCGATAAAAAACCTATACCACCGGCATACTGAAATTTATAATAATCGGGTAAAAAAGTATCCAGCAATTTATTGTATTTCCTATCGGGAATGGAATCAGCATTTGCAAATACCGGAAATAGTAATAAAATTGCCAGTACCACAAAGCGCATGCAACAATTTAATTTTAGGTTAAAACCCGACAGCTTCCACCTTAAATTCATGGTTATAAATTTTAATGATAACAAACTCCTTTTTTTCGGGACTGGCGGTATTCACAAACGGCAATTCAACTCCGTAAGGATGAGAAAAGTTGTAGCTGTGAAGATGCCCGTGTGTAGCAAACATAACATTGTTATGCCTGGTAAGTGCATTTACAAAATGTTCTTCATGCTCCGAATCAAAATCATTATCGAATGGCGGGGTATGAAAAACAACCATGGCTTTTTCAAAATCTTCGGCAGGTTTAATTTCCTTCTCCAGCCATTGTACATCAGGAACTTCCCCGTTGAACGCATACTCGCGACTGTTGGTATTGATAAAAATAAACTTATACTCCCCATAGATAAACGAAAAATTATAGTTTCCAAACATTTCCAGGTAGTTGTCGTTTCCGTTACTCACCAGGTCGTGGTTACCAACCACAACAAAATAAGGGACATTCAGTTTTGAAAAAATATCATTCCCCCACTGGTATTGCTGTGGTATCCCATAATCTGCAATATCACCGGTATGAATAAAAAAGTCAATTTCATAATGATTATTTATGGTGCTAACCAGTCTTTCCGACTCATCGTAAAAACGATGGCTATCACCTGTAAGTGCTATGGTTATAGTATCGGACACATCATTAGATAAAAGACGATTGATGTTTTTTTGTGTTAAATTGGTTTCATCCTCATCAAAATCAATAACATAAGGCGAGTACTCAAAAACATCATCGCAAGCTGTTAATTGAAAAAACAAAATAACCCAACTGATTATCCGATAATTTTTCATGACATGACCTCCTTTTAAAAACTGTATTTTAATTTCATAAATACCATGTCGTTTTTATCGTATTGACCAAAACGGCCTGAGTCTCCAAAAAACAGATTGGCTCCTGCCAGTATATCCACTCCGTCGGTTATATTATAAGTAACTTTAGGCCTTACCAAAGCGTCTCCATGATTAAGTCCCACATATGAAAAAAGTTCTAAAGTCAAGGTTTCGCGAAAAAACGTCTCGTTTACTAAAAAGGTCATGGTATTTTCAAATTCATCATTCAAGATATCATCAGAATAATCCACAATATACTCCTGAATAAACTGGGTACTCATGGTAACTCCGCCCATTGAAAAATCAAAGCCCACCAGATAATGGAGGTAATCTTTTTTCATCACTCCTTCATTCATAAAAATTCCGGTAGAAAAATGTTTGTCCATGTAGTATGCTCCTTCACTTCGCAAAACCATCCCTCCCAGGGTTGTTGAAAAGCTTCCCCCGGCAACACCCATCCTGTGGTATTCAGGATTAATGTCAACCCCAATGATATTACCGGTTAACGGATTTACTTGTGGAGACTTATGTGCAGCAAAATCATCATCCCATAAATAGCCGGCCATAATTTCAAAATCAATGGCAGACGAAAGCATGGAGTATTTAAAAAATATTTCGCTGTTTTCCAGATTTACATCCACATCTTCGGCATCATTAAATAATAAAGGAATTTCCTGATCCATCAGCTGTGGATACCAGATAGAATTTTTATCCGGTAATTTGGTTGGCGTAAACACCGGAATCCATACCAGCTGAAAATTGTTTCGATCCAGGTAATAATCGATTTTTAATGCATTAACGCCCATTCGGATTTCTTCGAAATCGGGCAGCAGAAACTCGCTTAAATCTTTTGGAGAAACAATATCGGTAATAAAAGCTCCGTCGGCTTTACCCCAAATGATTTGTTGACGCCCAAACCGAATATCGAAATGTTTAAAATAGAGATCGATATACGCTTCGCGGATTCCAAAATCAAGCTCACGGTCGAAATAATGATAAATATAAGGATTTGCTTTGAAAGCAATATTCCCTTTCGACCCGGTAATGTCGAGATTGATGGTATTCTGAACGATTGAAAAATCATTGGACCCGGTAGTCTTCAGTCCGGTATAATTTCTCACATATCCTGAAAAATCAGGATCCTGTGCTTTAACTCCCTGCATCGTTAGTAAAAAAATTAAAGCAAACCGAACGCTGTATTTTATCTTTTTTATCATAACTGTACTTTTTTAATAAAAAAAGGTAGTGGAGATCCGGCCCTGTTGAGTGTACCGAACCAAAATTAAACCCATCCGGAATCTCCGGCTACCTTTATTTCCGTCCTTTCCTTAACTATAACCCCCTGGTCATCGTTCTCTCGGTAAACTTCATATCATCCACCCCAAGGTCAACCTGGATATTGCTAAGAATCATCCTGGTGGTATGATCGTCCTGGATATTGTGCATCTCGGTAGAACTAATTATCCAGTAATCCTTGATTTTTTCGTATTGATTTACTTTCAGTGTTTTTAATAAATCCCCGTCCTGGTCGTAGAACTCTTTTTTAAGTCCAATCCAAACATCTTTAATCACCCAGGTAATGGTTCTGGAATACATATAGTCCTTATCTTTGGGTATACTTTCCACTACATAGCACTGCTTTCCTTGAATGGTTTCTTCCCGTAAAAAATTATGGATATCTTCATCAGGATGGCGGTCGCCCAAATCATCATACGTAAAATCTGACCCCATAAAATAGTCGTCTTTGCTGTCGCTGGAAATTCTTTTTACCTTTTTCAGGGCTGGCAGATAAATCCACTGGTCGTCGTCTTTGTTTGGGTCATCATAGCTCCAGTTCATGAAGGATGTATTTTTAACATCGGCAGGCGACAGAAAAAACATGATGCTTTTTTCCTCTTTGCCGTAATCTTTACTAAACTGTTTAATTTTTCGTACCCGTTCGTTATTCCGTGAATCAATCAGGTACATACTTAATTCAGAGGTTCCGTCATTCCCGGTTGGCCGGTAATAAACTTTTTCGATAATCTTCTGTCCCGACAAATTCTGGGCAGAAATTCCTGTACTGATCATTGCAAATAGCAATAGAAAAGTTGTAGTCTTTAAATGTTTCATGGCTTTTATTTTTTAATTTATTATTTTGATTTCTTTTTAAAAAACACTTTCGAGTAGTTAAGCAGTACCAGTAAAATAGTAATGGTCCCAGCAAAAGTGGTGAACATATTGAGTGAGATTAATGCTCCCAACTCCCTGTTCGGAGGAAATACCGAAAACAACAACACCATAAATCCGGCAATCACTACAATAGCATTAAAAGCAACTGCCCGGCCTGAATGGTACATGGTTATTTTAGCCGTAGTAAGCCGGTCGTGACCTTTCCGGGCATTTAAACGGTATTGAGAAACAAAGTGCACTGCATAATCAATCCCGATACCAATGGCTATACTCGACAACAATGCTGTTGTCGTACTTAGCGGGATATCCAGGGCCCCCATTAATCCGAAACTTATGAATGCGGTAAGGATAAGAGGAACAGTAGCAGCCAGACCTACAATAATTTTCCTGAACATAACAGAAAGCAGGATCATGACAATAAATAAGGATAGGATAAGGCTGGAAATCTGCCCTTCAAGAATTAAATCGGTAAACACCAGAGCCTTGTATCCTGACCCGGCATAATTTACCTCAATATCCAACTGGCTGAATTGCTCACGGTAACCTTCTACCACTTCAATCGCCGAACGAATAGATTTTGAATCATCACTCTTCAACTGAATATTTATATTCAGTTTGGAGTAATTATAGTTAACCACTTTCCACAGATTATCCGGATCGCCTGACATTTCGTAAAGCAATAAATACTGGGCATTCAATTCCTTCGAATCGGGAATGGTATTGTACTCTTCCTGGTCGGCATGCATTACTTTATTCATCCGCTTCAAATAATCCGAAAGAGAAAAAGAATCCCCTACTACATTCAGTTTGCTTTCCACATCACTTTGTAGTTTATCGATCAAAACCAGGGCTCCCGGTTCTTTAAACTTATCGGCTTCAGACGATTCAAGGATAAGGTTGATGACCGATGTTCCACCAAACTTTTCGTTAATAAATGCATCGGTTTGAACAATTTCGCTGTCTTTCTCAAACTTATCCAGAAAACTTGAATTAATCCAGATCTTTTGCATGCCTGCAACCGATAATAGAATGATCAGGACGGATGCATACATCGAAAAGGTTTTCCGCTTAAGCACAGCTGCTGCAAACCGGTAGGCAAAATTATTTTCAGAGGCTTTGGCTTCTTTAATTTTTTTAGATGATTTAGGTAATCCAAAAATCATTAATCCGGCAGGAATAAATACCAGAGAAAATGCCATGGCTGCCAATACGCCAAAGGCGGTAAACAAACCAAAATATTTAATGGGGTAAACCTGCGAAGTAAGTAAAGCAACGAAACCAACCGCCGTAGTAATTGAAGTCATCACCACAGGCGATGTCATGTGGTCTATCATATCTTTAAGGGCTTCCTTTTTTGTGACTCCCGGATGCTGACTGATAAAAAGCTGCAAATGATTAAAGAGGTGTATTCCGTCAGCAACACCAATGGCAATAAGCATCACCGGGATCATTGTAGAGACAGAGTAAATGGGAATATTCAGCCCTGCCATAAGACCAAAGGTCCAGATCGTACTGATAATAACTACAAAAAAAGTCAGCAGGGTTCCTTTTATACTCCTTAATAACAAGAATAAAACCAATAAAATAACCACCACAACAATGGGTACCATTTTCTGCATATCCTTTGGAGCAAGATAGGCCAGGGTGCCTTCAACAATTGGTGTTCCGGCTACATAAACATTATGGTTCTCATCTTCGTATGAATGACTGATATCCAATATTCGCCGGTAAAAATCCTGGGTAAAAACATCGTCCTTAATATCAGCAATGACAATCGCCACGGTTTCATCTTCTGAAACCATACGCCCAATAGCCATTTCATTGCTGCTTACGTTGTTGGCCAGTTCTTTTAATTTGGCTTCTGAATTGGGCGTTTTTTTATAAAACGCTTTTACATCCAAACCCAACTCTGTTCCAACAATATTATCTGCAGTATAGAGAGAGGTGACATCCTTTTTTTCTACTTCGGGTAACTTTTGAATGTCCTTTGTCAGGCCTTTAATTTTTTCGAGTGTTTCCGGATTATAGATTCCCTTTTTATTTTCAAGGGCGATAATAATCCCATCCTTGATATTAAAAATATCTTCTGCCTCATCGCTGTATACAAATGCCGGATGCTCCTTTGGCATGTACTCATCCAGATCCGTTTCCATCTGCGTATTGCTTTTCATCCAATACAAAGCCAAAATCGAAATTAACAGGATAACAATCATTGAAATCCAGCTATAATTCAACAAGCCTTTAAGAATTTTTTTCATGCTATTAATTTTTGTGTTTGTTAATACTCACTAACCTCAATGGTAAAAAAATTTATTTTTGGATCAGTTCAAAAAATGATTCTAAGAGATCATCTCCTTTTTTCATCAGGTTGTCGCCCGATGCCCTAAAATGCCAGTCTTTCACCATCAAGTGCATCGCTCCTGTTAAATATAGGGTAAGGTAGTTACTGTCAATATCGTTGCGGTACATTTCGGTATTTTGTCCCTCCCGGATAATATTTTCAATATAATCCTGGTTATTTTTCATTATAGAATGTATCAAAGCGGATAAATCCTTATCATTATTAAAAATTTCTTCTGAAAAAATTACCGAGATGATGGAGGGTCTTGCCTGAAATACCGTAAGCATCCGTTGAAAAAAATCAATAATCCGGTCGCCCGGACTCATATTTTGATCATTATTTAAAAAGTTCTTACTTTCCTGCTCGAAAGACTTTAAGATCGTCATTAATATACTGGTTTTACTATCAAAATGCCGATAGATAGCAGCTTCGGATATCCCAATCTCTTTCGATAAATTTTTAATGGTTAACCCCTGTATCCCTTTTGCTGCAATTATTTCAACTGCAGTGGTCAGGATTTCCTGTTGTCGTTCTGATAACATAACAATGTAAGTTAGTATTTACTCACAAAAGTAAAATGTTATTTTTGTTTTGTCAAATATTTTTGCATTTATTTTTATTTTTACCTCCTATGTGTTTGATTTTGAGAGAATTAATTTTGCCGGGCTGTTTTTACAGTATTTATTCCAGCTCTCACTTGACTTTCTGCTTGTATTTTTTTTGTAACAGCCGTTTTGTCCAATAGCAATTTCCACTAGTCATTGAATCGTATTTATTACTCATCTGCATTTTTTCTTTCTTATTTTTAGGGCATCCCCAAAGGATACTAAATCCAAACCGAAGGTTCAGGGTCCGGCTATCCATGGGGTTGATGATCCCCAGCAGGTTGTCGCTAACCAAATGAAACTGCAACCCCCGGCTGTGCCAGGCCAATCCGGCACCTACGTTTTTAAACGTATTATTCAGGTACGACCAGCTTAAACTTGCCGAAAATTTATCCCAAACTACCGTATTGGCAGATAAGGTTAACGATGAATGGAGTTTATTGCGATAAATTACATTGCGATTAACAACTCCAATTCCCAGTTTTGGCTTATACTGATACATTCCTCCCAAATAAATTTGAAGCGGTAACCACGAATAATATTTTTCCTGGTTAATGGTTTGTTCGAACTGGTTTAAAACAGAATCACCTAAATTGGTCATATAATCGATCCTGTTAAAATCGCTGTCAACACCTGTTCCTGTATAATCAAACGAGCCGTTAATTGTTACATTATTTACATCGCTCTGCCAGCGAATAAACCCCAAATCAAGAATGCTGGCAGATAAGGTAATGTTTTCTGAATAGCGATGAATGGTGCCCAGATCAATAGCAAAACCTTTGTTTTGACCATTCATTAAGAAACCAACCAGGTCAGTTTCCTGCATATCAATGCCACTAATTTTCCCATCGCTATTTTGGGTAATTGTTATTGGATAAGAAGCACTGGCAGTAACATCTCCTTCCAGATGCAGGTCGAAGGTAATGGGATCAGTATACAGGCTCATTTCTGATTTTCCGGAAGATACATTCGCCTTGCCAAAGAGCAGTTTCGCCCGGATTCCAAAAATATTATTTGCATCCCAAACTTTTGAAACTCCAATGGCGTACTCACGGTAATAAGCCGAATTGGTCCTTAAATTATTGAACTCGGCAGTTTCTCCTAAAAACTGAGTATTCCCTTTCCAGGCCAAATCCATTAAAGAACCGGGATATGTCAATGCCAGGTTAATCTTTTCGGCTATATTAAATGTGAAATAATAATCGTTTTTGCGATAACCAACAGAAATTAAATCGAGATGGATTTCAGAACTTAACAGGTTTGTTTTTTTAATATTGTTATAAAATGCATCAATATCAAGCGAAGCTGAACCACTATTTTGGGTAAACAATTCGTTAAACGAAAAAGTTGAATTGCTGTAATTCAATTGTGCGGATGATAATGCAGGAATCCCCACAAACCATTTACATTTTATCTGTACAGCAGGATTTAACAGGTTCGACTGGGGAACCTCATGCATTAAAAAAAAAGTATTATTCTGCTGTCCTTTTGTCGGAAGGTAAAAGGTTACAAGAAGTAAAACAAGTGTCACCCATAAAACTCTCATCGTTCACTACCCGAAATCGTTAAACCTAATTCTACCTGAACACCAACCTGCACATCAATCGCATAATCCGGGAAGTAGTACACCAGGTTGCTGTCAATGCCATCCTGGTAGATCCGGCCTTTTACCAGAATATTCCGTGTCAGATTCAGATCATCTATTCTCTCCCCTGAAAAATCAATATCTCTCCTGATATAGGATGATTCCACCACCTGTCCGTTTTCATCGACAGTCCCTTTGCTTACATAAAATGGCTCCCCGGTAAACACGGAATCAATGATAGAATCAACACGATCTAAAAAATAGATTTGTCCGGATACTTCAGCAGGGAATCCATTCCAGGCATTAATACGGATCATTAAATGTAATATTCCTTCCGACAGATCAGACAACGCCTGCATATCGAAAGGCAGGGTATAACTCATCAGAACTCCCGTTTCCTGCCTGTACCACTCGGGCAGGCTGTCCATTGGATTCAATTCCAGCAGAAGCGTGTCAAATCCACTCTCGTCGTTCATTCCCAGCGAAGTATATCCCACCGGAAATGAAAATTCAGGGTTCCAGGTTGATTCCGGGTTATCAAAATCATCAGGAATGTCGTCCATACAAGACCACAGCAGGACGAAGGACCATAATAAAACAAAGATCAATGGCGTTCGCATAAAAAAGAGATTAAGATTTCAAGTTATGAAAATTTACTGAATCTGAACATGTATAAAACAGATTTATGAATAATTTTGTTTTGATTCAATGATGGATGCATTATATTAGAGCAATAAACTATTAAAGAACCATGAAATATATCGGAGCCCATGTAAGTGCCGCCGGGGGTGTGGAAAATGCCCCGGTTAATGCTCACAAAATCGGAGCCAAAGGATTTGCCCTGTTTACCAAAAACCAGCGACAGTGGACAGCCAAACCGCTAACCGACAAAAACATTCAGCAATTTAAAGAGAACTGTGACAAGTATGGCTACGGAAAAGGAACGATCTTACCTCACGACAGCTATTTAATTAATTTGGGGCACCCGGAAAAATCCGGCCTTGAAAAATCGAGAAATGCCTTTCTGGATGAGATGCAGCGTTGTGAACAGCTGGGGATTGACCGCCTGAACTTTCATCCGGGAAGCCACCTAAACAAAACCTCTGAAGAAGAATGCCTGAAAACCATTGCCGAATCGGTAAATATTGCCCTGGACAAAACCAGGGAGGTTATGGCGGTGATAGAGAACACTGCGGGGCAGGGAACAAACATGGGCCATACCCTGGAGCAAATAAAATTTATCATCGATCAGGTGGAAGATAAAAACCGCGTGGGTGTTTGTATCGATACCGCCCATGCCATGGCTGCCGGTTACGATTTTCTGACGAATGAAACCTATAACAAATTCTGGAATTCTTTTGACAAAATCATCGGCTTCAACTATCTGAAAGGAATGCACCTGAACGATTCGAAAAAAGAGACCGGTAGCCGGGTTGACCGCCACGCAAGCATCGGAGAAGGATTTCTGGGCAAAAATGTGTTTAAAAACCTGATGCAGGATCCGCGGATCGATGAGATTCCACTAATCCTTGAAACACCCAACACCGAATTATGGGAAAAAGAGATTAAATCTTTATATAATATGGCAAAACAATAAATTATGGCAGCGCACTTGATCATTAATGGAATTATTTTTATTATCATCTTAATTTCCGGCTTCTGGCTCAGTAAATCAGGGAAACCCTACGGAACATTGTTGTTTACAGTCCATAAACTTATGGCTTTAGCTTTTCTCGTTTATGTCTTTATCATTAGTAAAAAATTGGTTAAAACGACAGAGCTAAATCCTGTTCTTTGGATGATCATGATTACAGCAGTCCTGTCGGTTGGATTAATTTTTACAACCGGAGGAATCTTAAGTAGCCAGGAAGAGGTTAAAACTACACTGGTTGTCGTCCATAAAATTTCATCGCTGGTGCTGCTGCTTTCAGTTACAGGGTGGTTTTTTATGACCCTGAAGTAAAAGGGCAGAATAAAATCAGCAGAATTTATTTTTTAGGTTGATTTTTGGTAACATTGCAAAATTTTACGCAATGGAAAATACTAAAAAATCATACTTATCCCTGATCCTCGGGGCTATCCTGATCTCTTTTTCTCCTGTATTAATCAAAGATACCGGCGCCCCCGGAACGGTGAGTGTTTTCTACAGGCTTTTTTTTGGGACCCTGGTATTAATCATCCCTTTTACCTTTTCAAGAATTAAAAACAAAAATAAACTTAACCTAAAAGGGGTATTGTTTGCTTCTCTGGCCGGTTTATCATTAGCCATCGACATGTCCATGTGGGCCACGGGAATCATGAGCTCCAATGCAGCAATGCCCACCCTTACGGCAAATCTTACCCCCCTGTGGGTTGGCATTGGTGGTTTCTTTTTCTTTAAAGAACGACGTACTTCCCGGTTTTGGATTGGCCTGGCCATTGCCATCACAGGAATTGCCTTTCTTGTAATTCAGGACCTCTATCAACCCAATGGTATATTTAAAGGGTTAATCCTGGGCTTTTTTGCCGGCATTTTTTATGGGGGTTTTATGATGCTGGTTCAGGTGGGCAGAAGGTATCTGGATACAATTTCTTTCCTGTTTTTAAGCTCGCTGGCAACGACCATATTCCTGGGAGTATTTATGTTGTTTCAGGATTTCGAATTTTCCGGTTATTCTGCAAAAGCATGGGTTCTTTTTGTTATCATGGGGGTAATGATCCAGGCCGGGGCATGGTTTCTGATCAACTTTGCCCAGGGTCATTTGCCTGCTTCCCTGGTAGCTCCCACATTGCTTGCCCAACCGGTACTTGCAGGGGTTATCGCATTCCTTCTGCTGGGCGAAGCGCTTACCATCTGGCAAATAACCGGGGGGATTATTGTTGTGATTGGTATTTATACGGTCCACTTTGCCAAACAACGAAAGAAATTAAAAAAATAAAATCGGGATACTAAAAAAATTGCCTGAAGAAGTTGTTGATGCCGCTGATTTTACAGAACCGAAAGTATTTTCAATGCTGATATTTATAAAAATAAGGAGGTTGAAAAAATTTTCTATTGCCGGGTATTTTACTATTTTAGCCTCCTACTAACTAAACCCTTAATTTATTTTTTTATGAAAAAAATCTACCTGATCATTTATTTATGTTTGATTTTTATTGGAGTACAGGCTCAATCTCCAATCAATAAAAATGAATTTTACCGAGAGCTAAAACAAAAGTTAAAGTATGAGTCAGAACATCCCATGCAGTTATCCGGAAAAACAAACGATACAACTCCCTTCTCTTCTCAGAAATCATGGAATTATGGGGATTCTCCGGAATGGGGATGGTCCCAGGAGTTTGGGGGTTCAAGTCCCGATTATGCCAGGGATATTGTTACCGATCATGACGGAAATTTTTATATCGCCGGTTATTTTTCCGGGGAAATATCATTCGGAGAGGACTCCTTTAACTCAGCAGGAATCCAGGATGCCTTTGTTGCAAAAATATCCGCTAGTAATCAGCTGGAATGGTTCAGACAGATCCAGCCGGGAGCGAATGAAAAAGTTACATTAAATGCTATACACCTTGATGAGAATGGACAAATCTATGCAACAGGTTCATTTTCGAACACATTATCTGCCGGAGCATTTTCCCTTTCAGGGAATAATATTGAAAACTTTTTTTATATCCAGCTTAATAACCAGGGTGAAGTTGTACTTGCCCAAACAGACGATAGCGGGACATTAGGAGAAGCAGGGAAATCTATTTTAACAGACTCCGACCGGAATGTATATTCATTAACAGCATCCTCTGTTTTAAAATGGGACGATACAGGAAACTTTTTATGGAAGATTACAGAACCACATGTTTTCAATGACTTTGAGATAATTAACAAAAAATTATATTATACCGGCCAATTATCAGATGGAATTGGAGAATTTGGAGGGATCATTTATACAACAGAGGGTCCTGGCAAAGAATTTTTCTTTGCTTCTTCGGATTTGGATGGCAACTTTACTTATCTTGAACTCCCTTCACATATAGAGTATACTTCGTATCAACCTTCTCAGGCTGAGGCTGGATTTGAACTAAGTACGGATGCTCATAAAAACATTTATTTATCGGGTGTTTTTTATAAAAACTTTATAATAGCTGAAGATACTCTCACAGCTTCTTCAAATTATAATAGCTACAACTTTATTGCAAAATATGATACTACGGGTAATGCTCTATGGGCAACAATGGTGGATGAAGAACTCTCTTCTCAATGGAATTTACCTCTTACCAGCTCAGAAGACAGTATTATTTTTATTGCTTATCCAAACGTATCAAAATCGTTTGACCACAATGGAGACCCTATTAATGTAAATGATATGCTGAAGTTTACTCCACAAGCTTTAACCATAAATAAAAATAATGGAGAGTTGGCAGCTGTAGGTACTAGAAATGGCAGCATTCATCTTTCTGCCTTAAACAATAACCTGGAATCAACTCAAATAATCGAATTTACCAACAATGCTGCAAATGCTTATGTCAGCAGAACTGTTGCCGACCAGCAGGGAAATGTATACCTTTATGGAAGCTGTCAGGAAACGTTAAAATATCACTCGGTTTCAATCCCTAAAGGAGTTTTTCTGGCAAAACACAGTGCTCAGGGTGACTTAATATGGATAAAAAACATTTCAGATGCCCGCAACAACAAATCAACTGGGAATCAACTCGTCATGGACCCCCAGAAACAACATCTCTACATCACCGGCACGTTTACAGATACAATAAATATACCCGGAGGAGAAACATTAATTACCGAAAGTGGAGTAAGCGACTTTTTTATAAAATTTGACCTCCACGGGGAATTAGTCTGGGCAACCCAAATAGATGGATTAAATAATGAGTATTCAGACCTTGCCACCGATTACTCGGGCAACCTGATCTTTACCAAAGCAACTTCTTTCTCCGGAACCATTGCTGTTGGTGATGAGACCCATGAATCACTGGGTGGAGATGATGTATTATTAGTAAAATTCAATTCAGCCGGCGAAATTCAATGGTCCAGACTGTTTGGTGGTGAGTATACTGAGTACAGTGGGATTTCTTCAGCTGATGAAGAAGGAAATATCTATTTTACCGGGGAGTTCATTTCCGAGAATGTTCAATTTGGCGATAGTACCATAACGCTTAACGAAGGAGACGGAAACATCCCGTTGGTAAAAATTAATTCTGAAGGGAGTATCCAATGGATAAAAATTTACGGGAACTCGGCATCTGAAACCTATCCATGGCTTGATTCTTATTGCTGGCCAACCGACATTCAGTCCCTTCCGGATGGTTATACCTATATCAAAGGATGGCATGGAGATAGTGCCATGTTTTCAGATACAATCATAACGGCAAACCATGGTGATTTCAACTATTTTATCGGGAAGTTTGATCCTGAAGGTGAAGTCGTTTGGGTTCGTTCTATCAATGAAAAAACCATGGGGTTTGATTATAACCGGATGGATGTGGATAGTGACGGGAATGTATATTTTGGAGCCCAGGCACAAGACACTATCTATTTTCAGTTTAATGATGAAGAGTATCAATATGCTCCTGTGGGAACAGCAGATATTTTTATTGCCAAATATACCAACCAGGGAGAGCTGGGTTGGATAAAAACTATTGGTAGCAGAGAGTCTCCGGTTTATGCTTCTTCTATTGCGGTTGTTCAGAATGATTTCCTATATTTAGCCGGATATTATAAGGATTTTCTATCCGTTGGAGATGATGAATATTATTCTTCAGCCGAACATGGATTTATTGTGCGTATCGGCGATTTTAATTATTCCCAGCCACCTACTGCAATAAACATTTCAAATGATACGGTTCCGTTACACACACCGGCCTTAACAAAAATTGGAGTTTTTACCACCGTTGATCCGGATTCAAACGATCAGCACACCTACCAGCTAATTCCTGGTGATGGAACCAACGATGCTGATAACCAAAAATTTGATATTATAGGAGACACATTAATTACAGCAGTTGAATTTAACGATGATACACCGGATAAGTTCTCTATTTATGTTCAAACCAAAGACCTGGGAGGCAACACTTTTGCCCGGGAGTTTACCATTAACTTATCGGTAGATAATGAGACCTCTGTCAATGACCTTTCGAAAAACTGTTTTACTCTTTATCCAAACCCTGTAAACAATTATTTATGGATCAGGAGGTCAGAGGCAAAACCAGCAATGGATTGCAATCTAAGGATACTATCGGTCGACGGACAAGTTGTTTACCAAAAAAATCATCATTTGACCAGGAATACAAGAATAGATTTAAGTCCTTATGCACGTGGGATTTATATTGTTTCTATCCAATCGGTTAACCAAAATTTGCAATTCAAAATCATAAAGCAATAAACTAATTGATTTTCTGAATATTAAAATACCAGAACAGGGTGTAAAATACACCCTGTTTTTTTAAATACTAATTTTCTAACTCCCAGAAGTTTAATATACAGGATATGGTTAAAAAATGATTAAAGTATTTAGTATCTTTATTCTCTTGTTATCCGAGGAGGGAATAAAATTTTTAAATTGACTTCAAAACAGTTATTTCATACATTTGTTAATGGTAAATGATGATCTGGTTCGTTCGCAATTGGTCAAAAAAATAAAATATCATGTCTAAATCAGCCACCAAATTTGCCTTTGTAGTATTTATTCTGTCCGGCATAAGCATTACTCTATTTTTATGGATAAGATCAGGCTATAGCAACGCAGAGCAATCGTTGACCCTGAAGAAGTCAAAAGTTCCCGGGGTTAGAGAACAGTACCTTAATTACTGTGCCGGATGCCATGGCGAAAACCTGGAACGATTTGACCAGAGCGAATGGATGGATGCCCGTACCGATGATGCCGCTTTTAAAAGCATTAAGTTTGGTTTGGAGGAAATGGGAATGCCTGCCTTCCAGGATGCTTTTACCGATCAGGAGATCATGGCCCTGGCAAAATATATCCGGGACGAAGTTCCTAAAGACCATCGAAAACGAATTCCGGCATTTTCCTCAGAACGCATTGTTCAATCTCAAAAGCAGAAATTTATTATCGATACCATTGTCGAGGGGTTAGAAGTTCCCTGGGGAATGGAATTTTTACCCAATGGCGACCTGATCATTTCGGAACGGTCGGGCATTTTATACCGTCTGAGTAAGGGCAATCTCACAAAAATTGAGGGGCTGCCTGATATCTGGGCGGTTAACCAGGGAGGCTTACTGGACCTTCGGCTACATCCCGATTATGAACAAAACGGCTGGCTCTATTTTGCCTATTCAGAGCCTTCTGAAAACCATGAAAATGTAGGCAACACATCCATTATGCGTGCCCGGATATCAGGCAATACATTAACCGACCAGGAAAAAATATTTGATGGCAAACCCGACTCTCCCAAAACCTATCACTGGGGCTGCAAGCTGCTGTTTGACAAAGATGGATATTTGTGGTTTGGCGTTGGCGACAGGGGTGAACGGGATGTTTACCCCCAACGGTTAAACAATCATAACGGAAAAATACACCGGATTCATGATGACGGCTCTATCCCCTACGATAATCCTTTTATTGATACCGAAGGAGCGATGCCCTCTATTTACTCCTTCGGACACAGAAACCCACAAGGAACCTCACTGCACCCGGAAACTGGAGAGATATGGATCACAGAACATGGCCCCAAAGGGGGGGATGAACTCAACATTATCAAGCCTGGAGCAAATTATGGCTGGCCCGTAATATCCTACGGAATAAATTACGATGGTACTGTTTTTACTGACATTACCCATAAAAAAGGAATGGAACAACCTGTAATCTACTGGGATCCTTCCATTGCTCCCTGCGGGATGACCTTTGTTGACAGCGACCGTTATCCTGCATGGAAAAACAACATCCTGGTGGGTGCCCTGCGGGCACAATGTCTGGAACGGATAGAGCTGGACGGACATGAAGTTATTGCACAGGAAAGGCTCCTCGAAGGGATCGGAAGAATTAGAAATGTGGCAGTAAGCCCCGACGGCTTTATCTATGTGGCTATAGAAAAACCAGGCTTTATTGTGAAGTTGTTGCCGGTAAACTAATTTCTTCCCGGAAATTATTATTAATACGATATTCGCCAGGAGAATACCTCCGAATCCATAGGATCGGTTAACGACAACATAAAAAAACCAAAATCACTCAACCAGAAACACTTTCCGGGTTTTTCTTAAGTTTTCGAATGAATATTTGATCAAAAGTGTAAAATAATTACATTTGTTATAATTTTCGACTCAACAAATTAAACGTTGAGCCAATTCTAACGTCATAGTAAATGAACTACAGGAATGAATAAAAATATTGGAAGAAATATGAATCACCGTATTTTAATAATTTTAATCTTTCAAATCTTTCTTCACCACCTCACCACTCATTCCCAGGAAACCATTGACTCCATCTACGGGCTTGATCCGGTTCTATACAACGGGAAGGTATACTCCTACAGAACACCTCCCTCTGTTCAGGGCTCTCAATATCTTACCCAACGAGAATTTGTACCTGGAGAGGTTATTATCCAGGACAAAACCTATACCCACCACCTTTTAAACTACGATATCTTTAACCAGGAAATCCTGTTGCAATTTGAAACCGACTATAAAACCGCAACCATTCAGTTGAATAAAGAAAAAGTTGACGCTTTTACCTTGGATTCCCGAACATTTAAACTGATCCAGAACGAAGAGAAGAACACCTATGAAATATTCCAGTTTTTTGGCCGGGGAAAATATGTTGTTCTTTATTTCTGGGAAAAGAACCTTGAGCTCATTGACAGATCAGGCGATAGTTACTGGAGTTTTTCGAAACCACAAAAAACCATGTACCTTCAATTCAATAATGAAAAACACAGGTTCAGAAACAACAGAACATTTTTAACGCACTTCACCAAATCACAAAAGCAGGAAATCAAAACCTATTTAAAACAAAATAAACTGAATCTAAAAAGAATCACAGATACTGAATTAAACCAAATCATTCATTTTTGTAATCAACTAAAATTTTGAAAAAATTTTTTATTGCAATACTGCTGTTATCGTTCACTGTGTCAGTAAATGCACAAAAGAATCCATCAATTACCTGCAACGTAAAAAATATTTCCTTTGGTGAGTTTATCCATATTGTTGAAAAACAGACAGGTATAAGAGTGTTTTATGATCCCCTGCTTGAAGATTCTCTGCGGGTTACAGTAACCCTGGATAGTGTTCCGGCAATGGATGCTTTAACAAAAGTGTTGAAAGGGACAAAACAAATCCCCTCACCCTGGCAGAAACATATTGTTATTTTAAACAACGAAGAAATCCCCCGGGAAATCCCTGTTTTTAATCAAAAGACGAAAGATACGATACAATCCTACGGATCGGATAAAACAGCCGATGAAGACCGCTATTTCTCGGGTAGAAGTCCGGATGTTCTGGAAACCCTGATCGTTGGTAATAAAAACATCCAAGCTAACGGGATTGTCAATATAACAGGACGGATTACTGATGAAGAAACCGGAGAGCCCATCATCGGAGCAACCATCTTTATTGAAGAAACCAAAACAGGGGCAGCTACGGATTTTAAGGGATACTTTACCATTCTGCTTCCTCCCGGAGAATATGTTGCTAACTTTTCGTCCATGGGCTATAAACCGTCAAAATACAAACTGAAGGTATATTCGGAGGCGAGCCTGAAAATTGAGATGGAGAGTAATACCTTCTACCTGCAGGAGGCCGTGATCAAAGGTGACCGGCAGATGGATGTCCGGTACAAGGATCCAGGGATGGAGAAACTCACGGCCAAACAAATTAAGTCTATCCCTGTAATGATGGGTGAAAGAGATATCATCAAAGTTTCGGAGATGCTTCCCGGAATTGTCAGCGTTGGCGAAGGCTCCTCAGGACTGAATGTTAGAGGGGGCAGCTCCGATCAAAATGCATTTTATATTAACAATATCCCCATTTATAATACCTCTCACCTGTTTGGATTTTTTCCTGCATTTAACTCGGATATTATTAAAGACTTCTCCATTTATAAAGGGCATATCCCAGCCGAATACGGAGGAAGATTATCCTCTGTATTTAATATCACTTCCCGTCAGGGAAACAGAAAAAACTTCAGCCTTCATGGAGGGGTTAATCCCATCTCGACGAACATTACCCTCGAAGGCCCCATCAAAAAGGATAAAAGCTCTGTCTTGTTGAGTGCCCGAACTCTTTATTCCGACTGGATTCTGTCAAAAATAAAAGATCCAACCATCAAAAACAGCAGTGCAAAATTTAACGACCTTTCGTTTGGACTAAACTACGACTTTGAAAACACCTCGCTTTCTGCATTTATCTATTCAAGTGATGATCAGTTTGATTTAGCCGATATTAACAGCTACGATTATTCAAACAAAGGAGCTTCGATCAATATCTATCATAAGTTTAATTCCATGCTTCGCATGAATAGCTCTTTGGTTGGGTCGCAATACTCCTTCAACACCATTGATAAACAAATTGTTAAAGAAGCCTATAAACATCCGTATCAGATTAATCATTATGAGTTAAGGACTGATTTCACACAAACACTTAATGAAAAACACCAGCTCGATTATGGGATAAACGGGATCTACTATTCCCTCAACCGGGGTACAGTAGAACCTTATGGTCCAGAGTCTATCCACCAAACCATCAATCATGGCACCGAAAAAGGAGTTGAAGCAGCAATTTACCTGTCCGATCAATATGACCTTACCTCCTGGCTTACAATTAATGCTGGTTTCAGATATTCTGTCTATACTGCTTTAGGAAAAGATCAGGTTTATCAGTACTACGAAAACGAACCTACGGCATTAAACAATATCCGCGACACCCTGCATTTTGCCTCCAACGAACCAATAAAATGGTACAAAAGTCCTGAGCTCAGGGTTTCACTCAATTTCGAAACCGATCCCAATGGAAATATCAAGCTGGCATTTAACCAGATGAGTCAGAACCTTTTTTTACTGAACAATACGATCTCCATTGCCCCCAATTCCCAATGGAAATTAGCTGATTATCATATCAAACCCTCAAAAAACAATCAACTCTCGCTGGGCATTTTCAGAAACATTCCCAGGCTGAACCTGGAAGCATCGGCTGAATTCTTTTATAAGAAAACAAATCATTTTACTGAGTTTAAGGACGGTGCTGATTTTATTAACAGCCCTGAAATAGAAACTGAAGTACTACAAGGTGACCAAAACTCCTATGGCGTTGAGTTAATGTTAAAAAAGACCAGTGGCAAGATTAACGGATGGCTGGCTTACACCTATTCACGTTCTTTTGTCCAGGTTGAC
Organism: Bacteroidales bacterium; assembly: GCA_036351015.1. Taxonomy (GTDB): domain Bacteria; phylum Bacteroidota; class Bacteroidia; order Bacteroidales; family UBA12077; genus UBA12077. The sequence goes on along the minus strand of JAZBOG010000019.1, from coordinate 245,065 downwards.
GGAGTTCATGATTGGGATAAGATAAACAACGGGAAAATATATCCATCCAATTATGATATTCCCCATGTTTTAAATACGGTAATCAATTATAATATTTCCAAGAGAACCACCTTGTCGGCAGTATTAACCTATCAGAAGGGGAAGCCGGCAACCTATCCGGTGTCAATTTATTATATTGATGATACTCCTCTTATTGATTATTCAGATCGAAATGAATACCGTATCCCGGACTATTTCCGAACCGATCTATCCTTAACAATTGAGGGGAACCTGAAAAAGGATAAACTCATCCACAGCTCCTGGATGTTTAGTGTATACAACGTTACCGGAAGGAAAAATGCATATTCTGTTTACTTTATTTCTGAAAATGGATACATTAAAAGTTATAAATATGCTGTTATTGGAACACCCTTTTTTACTATTTCTTGGTTATTTAAATTAGGAAATTATGCTTCACAATAAATTTATACGATGGTATTGATGGTTAAAAAAAATAAATATGCGTAAAAAAATAATCCGTACACTATTCATAGCAGCTTTATCGCTGATCGTTTGTTCCTGCATTGAGGAGTATAAACTCTCGATCGACACCTCCGATACAGCCAAATATGTTGTTTACGGGAATATTAATGACCAGGTAGAAGAACAAACCATACAGATTTCTTATTCTTCAAGCATTACCGAACCCAGGTTTATTCCTTTAAATGATTGCGAGGTCTCCATTAGCGATAATCTGGGGAATGTTTTTGAATCCTACCAAAACGACCAGGGATATTATAAAGTCTATATTCCGGAAGAGTATCTGCAACCCGGCAAAGCATTTAAACTGGACATTCTTACCCCAAACGGGGATCAGATCACCTCCGATTATGACACCCTGTATCAGTGTGCCAGCCTTGACACAGTATATTACAGCAGGGAAGATATCCCTTCGGATGAGTTTGGAAAACATTATGAAAAAGTTCAATTTCATATCAACATGGAAGGATCGCAGGAACATTCTGCTTACTACGTATATACTATGGAAGAAACCTGGGAATATCATACCAAATATCTTAAAGAGTGGTATTTCAACGGACGGGAGTTGATTCATATTGATCCTCCCGACTCAAGTACCCACATATGCTGGAAAACACAATCGGTACCGAATATTTACATCCTTTCAACCGAATACCTCGAAGGTAACAGCTATACTAATTTCCCCTTACACCATGTGACCAATCAAACAGAAAAACTGGTTTACGGATATAGCTTAAAGGTAACTCAACATGCCACCTCAAAATCTACCTTTAATCATTTTAGAAAATTAAGAAACAATATCTCCTCCGAAGGAGGTTTATACATGAAGCAACCCGAACAGGTGCAGGGAAATCTCTATCATTTAACCCGTCCCGGAGATGAAGTGTTGGGGTATTTCTTTGTTTCTTCCACACAGTCCAAACGAATTTTTGTGGATCGCTTTGAAGACATGGAAATGTATTACTCTACCATGTGTTTTCAGCAATGGCTCAGGTTTGGATTAAGGTCATTACCCCCCCATGGCCCTCCTACCTATTTGCTCAACGGAGCCTCTTTTAAGCTCAGTGAAGAGTGTGTCGACTGCACCGTAAGAGGTGGAACAACCATAAAACCTGATTTTTGGCCCAAATAAATTACACTATGAAAAAGTTTATTCTTTTTACTTTCGTTCTGTTGATTGCTGATACTGCTTTTTGCCAGATAAATGAGGATTATCGTGAGAAAGGAATGCTTGGCACCGACCGGAGCATTTATATTGCAGGAGAAAATATTCATTTCAATGCATTCGTAACGAGTACGCCGGATAAGTTAATCAGTAAAATCGTATATGTAGAACTCATTACACCCAACGGAAAACAGATTAAAGGAGTCAAATACAGGATAACTTCCTCCGGGGCCAGCGGAAAAATTAAAATCCCCACCAACATCTACAGCGGAAATTATTACCTGAGAGCCTACACCCAGTATATGCGAAATTCCGGTCCCTCATCCTACGCCTATCAGGGGATAAAAATTATTCACCCGACCCATGAACACGTATTAAATGAGACCAATCCCGAGGGTTCCTCTCCCTTTAAATTATCCGCTGCGGAAACTCCTCCCGGGATGTCCCTGGAAATACCAAAGGATACCTTTGGTATACGGAGTCAGGTGAAGGTACTGCTTAAAAACAACTCCCCGGAGCAGATAGATCATCTGACCATAAGTGTTGTTCCTGCCGGAACGGTCAGCCGGGAACAAATTATACCCTCTGAACATCAGTCCACCTCCACTTCTTTCTACCCGGAAACAAGGGGGCTTAGCTTATCCGGTTTCCTTAAAGACGAAAACACCGACCAGCCACTGGTTCATAAAAAAATTAACTTAACCCTTTTACGAACCCCTAAAAATTTATTTTACGCCACATATACCGACAACCGGGGAGCCTTTTACTTTGCCCTGCCCGACCTTACAGGTGACCATGATCTTTTTATCAGTCCCGAAAGTATTCCCGACACCAGGCCAAAGCTTTATATTAACAAAGATTTTTGTAGCCAACGGATTAACTTACCCAACCCTGTTTTTGAACTGACCGATAAAGAGAAAAAAACCATCTACCAGCTTGCTGTTAACATCCAGGTGCACCGCCATTTCTTTAAAGATCAGGACCGCGACTCTTCTCTTTTTCATCCAGAACCAAAAGACACCCTCCCTTTTTATGGATTTCCCTCACACACCCTGAATATTAATAACTACATCGAATTACCAACCCTCGAAGACTATTTAAAAGAGATCTCTTTCCCTCTAAAAGTTCGCGGGAATAAAGAAAATAAACATTTTAAAATTATCGGGTCTCATCATGAACTGAACATTTACCAACCCCTGATTATGGTCGACCTGGTACCGGTATATAATGTTAACGATATTCTTGAAATATCTCCTGAAAAGATTGACCGGATTGAAGTGGTCAATACGCCCTATATCAAAGGAGAAATTAAATACGGGGGGCTGGCTAACATTATTTCTGTAAACAATGATTTAGGGGGAGTTAAATTACCTGATTCAGGAATGTTTGTCAACTATTCGTTCCTGTCTCCCAAAGACTCCTGCGAAGAATCCTCCGATATACCTGAAAACAAAAACATCCCCGATGCAAGAAACACCTTGTACTGGAATCCTGAAGGAAAGATCAATTCCGGTTCGTCAATCTCTTTTTCTTTCAGAACCGGGGATACATCCGAAACCTACAAGATTAAAGTTACCGGGATTACTGAAAAAGGAAAAGTAATTACTTTTACAAAAACCTTTTGGGTAAAATAAACTGTGGGATAATAAAATCACGATGGGGGGTTAATCCTAACCGTTGGTTTATCCCATCCCATAACTGACATCATCCGTCGAAATTCGGGATGAGGTTCCGCCCGGATTACAATTTCATCATTCGACCCGGGATGAATAAAATCAAGCCGTGAAGCATGCAACATCATGGTCGTGAATCCATACCTTTCTTTAAACAGTTTATTCTGTTTATTACAGCCATGGGGACGGTCGCCGATAACAGGATGAAAGACATGGGCAAAATGCTTTCGGATCTGGTGTAAGCGGCCGGTATGCGGGTAGGCCTCGACCAAGGAGTATCGCGAGGTGGAAAACTTCCCGGAAGGAATATCCAACTCTGTCCTTGCCAGGGTCCGGTATTCGGTGCTGGCTTCCTGTACCTTCCCCTTTTCATTGGTTAACGGGGACTCAATTATTCCGGTATCATCAGTATATCCACGAACAATAGCCAGATAGCTTTTCCTGATTTGTCGCGAAACAAATAGTTGTTGGATCATTCCCAACATCTCCTTTTCCAAAGCAAAAAGAAGCACCCCTGATGTTTTCCGGTCAATCCGGTGACATGGATACACGTATTTTCCCAGCTGATTCCTTAACTCCTGTACAGCAAACACCTCCGCATTGCGAACATAATCCGACCGATGGACGGGTAATCCGTGAGGCTTGTTGATAGCTACCAGCTCATCATCCCTGTATATTATTTCCAGTCCCAAGGTTAACTCTTTGATTTCAAAACCCCTTCAAAAGTAGTCTTTTCTCTGTTTATTTCCATCATTTTTCCCGTTGGTATTTTATCCCTACCGGTTCGTCCGGAAAATATACCTGTTCGTCGGATAAAATTTTATTTCCCTGAGAACACCCCCTACTTTTGTTTCCAGAATATAACCAAACAAGTATTAATTTTTTAAATCAAAACAATATGAAAACAAAAGGATTATTTTTAACAGCAATTTTGGCCATTTCAACAGTTGCACTGATGGCCCAGGAAAAAGAAACAAAAAATTATATCTGGGAATATCAACGGGAAGGAAAAACAAAAACCCTTGGTGTTTATGGTGGCATCTTTTACAGCTACTCGGAAATAATGGATAAGTCGGCAGGTTATTTAGGAGCCGAGGTAGGTGTTGTTTTTAATCAAAAATGGGGCGTCGGTTTGTCTGGAGCAGCCATCAATTTCGATTACAACCTGGACGAACTGGTTAATGATGGAACATACCGTTTAGAAGGCGGCCATACGGGAATGTTTGTAAAGTATATCATCCCTTTTTCCGGATGGGGAAAAATTAATCTCTCGGTGTATAGCGGATATGGATCAATGAATTATAGATACAACAAGGAATATCGTGACGAACGTCCATGGTACCAGGAAATTATCGACACGGAAACTTACGCTGTGCTTGAACCCGGAATTGAATTGGATGTCCGGATAGCCCGGAAATGGTGGGTTGGTGCAAAAGCTACGTATGTTACTACCTCGCCGGTTGAGCTGATGGGTGTCGATGAAAATTTTCTTGAAAATTTTGCTTTCGGATTATCACTTAAATATGGAATTTTTTAAGCTACACCCTGAAACGAATTGATAGATGTTACTCCTCTTTAAAAGGGTTTAAAAGGAACAGAATCCTTTTAGCCCTTTTATCAATTCACATTTTTGACAATTATTTGTTTATCTTTATCAACCAATAAATTAACCATGAGTATTCGTAATCTTCATCAACTGATACCTTTTGAAAAACTGTTTAAATTGCTCGTTCTCTTTTCGGTAACGTTGCAAGTCATCATTATTACCTATAACCATTTAAGCGGTTTTTTTTACCTTACCGGAATCCGCGATTTCCTGGCCAGGCTTATTTTTAGCTCCGTATTAACGACAATTGCTGCATTTCTGATTGCTTACCCCGACCTTATCGTTATCCGGTATTTAAACCGCCATTTTTCATGGAACAAACGAATTATCGAACGAGTTATCATTCAAATAATTGCTACGGTAATCATCGGCGTTGCCGTTTCGACCCTGATAACCCTTTTTGCTCACTGGCTTGACCGGTACGAAGAGGATTTGATTTTGGTGTTGATAAGTAATGCACTGGTTGCTGCAGTGGTGAACTTTATCCTGATGATTATTCTCGAAGCCTGGATCTTTTTTTATGAAAGTAAAAAAGCTAAGATTAAAGCCGAAGATCTGGCAAAAGAACTCTCGCAAATAAAATTCGAAGTGTTAAAAAGCCAGATAAACCCCCATTTTATGTTTAACAGCTTAAACGTTTTGTCGGGATTAATGGATGAAGATATCCGTAAGGCACAACAGTTTTTGGATGAGTTCTCTGTTATCTACCGGTATGTCCTGGAGACTATTGATAAAACACTGGTTACCCTTAGCGAAGAATTAAGTTTTGCCCGGTCGTATATCTATTTACAACAAATGCGTTATGGAGACAAACTGCACTTTAAGGTAAATTTGCCCGCCGACATCCTGCAGTGTTGTATTCCTCCCTTATCCCTGCAGACTGTATTGGAAAATGCAACGAAACATAACCTTATCAGTGATTCCCAACCCTTAAGGATTGAGATCTCCGGCGATGCCGACGGGTTACTTATCAAAAATAATATCCAGCCCAAATTTTCCAAAGGAACATCCACCGGGTTAGGACAGAAAAACCTGGCCAAGAGATATGCCCTCATTGGGGAAGAAACACCAAGGTTCATGGTGAAAACAAACCATTATGTTGTTAAATTGCCCATCCTAAAATACGAAAAGAATGAAAGTATTAATTGTTGAAGATGAAAAAGTGGCCGCCAACCGGCTGGAAAAGATGTTGCATGAGATTGACCCTGAGATTCAGGTCTTGGCCAAAACAGGAACCATCACCGAGTCTGCAAAATGGCTGGTCAACCACGAGGCCGATTTAATCTTTTTGGATATCCAGTTATCCGATGGAATCAGTTTCAGCATTTTTGATCAGGTTACGGTGAATACCCCCGTCATTTTCACCACAGCCTATGATCAATATGCCATCAAAGCATTCCAGCTCAACAGCATTGCCTATCTCCTGAAACCCATCAGAAAAACCGAACTGGAAGATAGTTTAAAAAAATATAAACAGCTGAAATCCGCTTTTTCAATCGACTTTGAATTTCTGATGGAAGGTATTCAGAACAAAAAAACAGATTATAAAAAACGTTTTTTAATTCAAATCGGGGATAAAATCAAAAAAATTGAGACCCATGAAATTGCCTGGTTTTATGCCCTTGAAAAAAATGTCTTCCTCACAACCTTCAGCAACCAATCCATAGCCATAGATTATTCGCTGGATGCCCTGGAAAACCTCCTGGACCCTGAACAGTTTTTCCGAATCAATCGTAAATATTTTTTGAATATGAATGCCATTGAAAGTATGACAGCCTATTCCCGGGGAAGAGTAAAAATCAAATTAAACCCACCGGCAGAAAACGAAATGGATACGATTGTGAGCGTTGAGCGGGCAGCTGGCTTTAAAAAATGGTTGAATCGTTAGCGGCTGAAAAAAATACATAAATCAACAAAAACCCTTAAAATACCAAATACTCCCCGCAACGGGAGATACAAACTCATGCGCTGCAAAAAAAATCCTTACTACACCCCCATCCCGGACACGTTATTACCCCACTAAACGTTAAAAAAGAAAAAAACAAGTCAAAAAAAAAATATTTAGTTATCTTTACTGTTACTTTAAACGAATTAATTTATTAACCATCAAAGAGTAGTACAAGTACATTCTAAAATTAAATCTAACATTATGAGAAACAAAATTTTCTTTTTGATTGCAGCCATATCCTTTGCTTTGTTATGGTCATGCTCTCAGGGCCCCGATTATAAAGAGGGCAACATTTACAACGGCTTTAAGCTCGAAGAAAAAAGATTTGTCGAAGAGGTTAATGCCTGGGGTTTATATTTTATCCACGAAAAAAGTGGTGCTAAACTTTTAAAGATTGCCGCCGACGATGCCAACAAGCTTTTCAATGTATCGTTTAAAACTACCCCTGAACACGACTATGGAACTCCACATATCATGGAGCACTCGGTGTTAAATGGTTCAGAAAACTTCCCGGTAAAAAGTCCTTTCGATTTACTGGTAAAAGGGTCGTTAAACACTTTCATCAATGCAATGACCGGATCAGACTATACCACTTATCCTGTAGCCAGCATGAATGAAAAGGATTATTTCAACCTGATGCATGTATATATGGATGCTGTGTTTAATCCAATGCTTCATAAAGATCCTAAAATCCTGAAACAGGAAGGTTGGCATTATGAATTGGATGATATTGATGGAGAAATTGTATATAAAGGAGTTGTTTATAACGAGATGAAAGGTGCTTATTCCAGCCCGAACCGGGAGTTGGGATATCAGATTAATAAAATCCTCTTCCCGGACAATACCTATGGTGTTTCTTCAGGGGGATATCCTACAGCCATTCCTGAACTGACCTACGAATACTTCAAAAATTTTCACAAAAAATATTATCATCCCTCCAATAGCTTTGTGTTATTGTATGGAGATGCCGATTTGGATAAAGAATTAGCCTTTCTCGATACCGAATATTTTTCCGGCTACGAAAGGTCAGAGGAGAAAGTAGAAATTCCTGTTCAGCAACCCTTTGAACAGAAAAAAGTAGCAGAAAAACCATACAGCGTACCGGAAGGTAGTGAAACAAAAGACAAAACATTCTTAAGCTACAGCTTTGTTGCCGGATTAAATACCGATCAGGAACTTACCATGGCCCTTGACATTTTAAGCGAAGCGCTGGTGAATCATGAGTCTGCCCCATTACGCCTGGCCCTCCAGGAAGCAGGCATAGGAAAAGACGTTTATGCATGGACCAGCAACGGAAAACAAAATGTTTTCCAGATTACGGTTCAAAATGCCAATCCCGAAGATCAGGAAAAATTTAATGAGATTGTTTTCAACACCTTAAACAAGGTTCGCGAAGAAGGTTTTAATGATGAAACCATCGAAGGAATCGTTAACCGCATGGAGTTCCGTCTCAGGGAAGGAAATACCCCACACAAAGGACTAATGTACCTGTTTTCTATCAAAAACGGGGTTCTGTTCGCCGATGATCCTTTCATGGGATTGGAGTACGAAAAACCATTGGCCAACGTAAAAGAAGGCATTGAGAATGGAATGCTCGAAAATATTGTTCAGGAACATATGATCGATAATCCACATGCCCTGCTCATGGTATTAAAACCTCAGCCTGGCCTGGAAAAAGAAATCGCCGAAAAAACCCGGAAAGAACTGGCCGAGTACAAAGCAAGCCTTAGCCAGGAAGAACTTGAACAGCTGGTTCAGGAAACCAAAGAGCTGAAGGAACATCAGCAACGGGAAGACTCTCCCGAAGCCATTGCTACCGTTCCAATGTTATCGCTCGAAGATATCAGCAAGGAAGTACAATGGTACGAAGTAACCGAAAAATCGATAAGCAACGTTCCGGTATTGCACTACGAAGACTTTACCAGCAATATCGTTTATGCAAATCTGTATTTCGACATGTATACCCTTCCCCAGGAACTGATTCCTTATGCCAATCTGCTGGCCGAGCTCTTAGGAAGCATGAATACCGAAAATTACACGTATGGAGAGCTCGACAATGCTTTAAACATTCACACCGGAGGATTCTATACCTACCTCACCTCTTACCAGGAAAACTATTCGGACGATAACCTGATTCCAAAATTCATGGTATATGGTAAAGCCACCGTTGATAAAACCAACAAATTATTTGAATTAACTGCTGAAATCCTGAATAATACCAAACTGGATGATGTGGAACGGCTAAAAGAGGTGATGGTTCGTCATCAATCGCAAATGGAATCCAGAATCAAAAACAATGGTGTGGGCGTTGCAACCACAAGGTTAAGTTCATACTACAGCAACGAGGGGATGTTTAACGAACTAACCAATGGATTATCTTATTACGACTTTATCACCGATCTTACCCGGAATTTTGAGACTAAGCAGGAGGATATTGTTGCCAAATTACAGGAAACAGCAAAATTGCTATTCAATAAAAATAACATGATTGCCGGTATTACCTGTTCCGACGACAACTATGTTACCTATAAAACAGAGCTTCAGAATTTTGCATCAGCCCTTCCCGCTGAAGAGATCCAAAAGAACGAATGGATTTTTACCCTGGAACCAAAGAACGAAGGGTTAATGTCAGCTTCCATGGTTCAGTATGTAATTAAGGGTTATGATTACAAAAAATTGAACTATGAGTGGGATGGAAAAATGCGTGTATTAAATCAGGTCATGTCGCGTGATTATTTACAAAATAAAATCCGTGTAATGGGTGGTGCCTATGGAGGATGGGCTTCATTCTCTCCGGCAGGAGATGCTTATTTTGCTTCCTACCGCGATCCAAACCTCAAGGAGACCCTTGAAAACTACGATGCAGCACCCGAATTCCTGAAAAATTTCGAGGCCGACGAGAAAGAGATGACCCGCTTGATTATTGGGACAATCTCCAACATGGATATGCCAACAACCGCTTCACAGCGAGGATCCATCGCCATAAACAATTACTTTATGAAGAAAACAAAAGCTGCCATGGAAGAAGAACGTAATGCTGTTCTTACTACTTCAGCCGAAGATATCCGTTCCTACGAAGAAATGATTCGCAATATCATGGACCAGGATATCATTTGTGTATATGGAAATGATCAGAAAATCAAAGCCCATCAGGAGCTGTTTAAGGAAACCAAATATATCACAAAATAAAATTTTAATCCTCTTATAATGAACGTGCCACGACACTGTTGTGGCACGTTTTTTTAATAAAATAATCCATCCTCATCCAAACCAAATCATTTAAAAATTGTAATTTTATCCTATCATAAAAATCATTTGCCATGAAAGCATCCAGAATCACCAACAGCCTGCTGATCTCTTTTGGAGTAGTGTTAATCTTCATCTACGGAAAAGACCTGATTCTGCCCTTTTTTATCGCCTTAATTTTTTGGTTTCTGATCAAAGAAATCCGCGACCTCCTGAAAAAAATAAAATACATGAATAAGGTCCCCAACATTATCCTCAACGCCATAGGCTTTGCAGTTATATTTGCAATCCTGGGGGGAGTCGGTAAAATTTTAGCGATGAATATCCAGCAGCTGTCCAAAGAACTTCCTGCCTACCAAAAAAATATTACCGATATTACCGCTTCCATCAATCAAACGTTTAATATTGATATTGTTAACTCAATTAAAGATTTCTTGGGCGAATATGAGTATTCTAAATTGCTTTCCGGGGTGTTCAACTCCATAACCGACCTTTTTGGCGACGCCCTGCTGATTATTGTTTATACCCTGTTCCTGCTGCTCGAGGAACCTTTTTTTACAAAAAAAATAAATGCCATTTATGCCGAAAAAGACGATCAGGATGATGTGATTGACATTCTTTCCAAAATCGATAAGTCCATTGGGAGTTATATCTCTATTAAAACATTGGTAAGCCTGCTTACCGGTTTCCTTAGCTACTTTGCCCTGTTGTTTCTTAATGTTGATGCACCCATATTTTGGGCATTCCTGATTTTTTTACTGAACTATATTCCTACGGTAGGTTCGCTGGTAGCAACCACATTCCCCGCCTTCTTTGCCATGTTGCAGTTTGGTGAGGTGATGCCCGGAATCTGGGTATTAATCATTGTTGGGGCCATTCAGCTTATTGTGGGCAACTACATCGATCCGAAACTTACCGGCGACTCACTAAACATCAGTCCATTGATTATTATCTTTGGTTTGGCCTTTTGGGGGGCAATCTGGGGCATTATCGGCATGTTTTTGAGCGTTCCCGTTACCGTGATGCTAATCATCATCCTGTCCGAAATACCGGCCACCCGCCCCATTGCCATTCTGCTGACCAAAGACGGAAAAATTGCGATGGATGAGGAAAATAGCTAGCTTTTATTTACCAACGGCAAAATAACCAGGGCTATAGCTCCCAATACCAGGTATACCAGGTTGGTAAAGGTATGGGCAAGCAGCGCAAAAACCATCCCGTCCTGGCTGCCAATTCCAAACAACAACAAACACTGGATCACCACGTAGTGCCATGCTCCAATACCCCCCTGAATGGGTAAAAGAAAGGCAAAGGTGGAGATGGCAAAAGTAAAGGCTGCATTACCCAGCGTTAACTCCCGGGTTGGGCCATAAGCAAAAAACATCACATACAGCATCATCAGCCAGAAAAAATAAATAAGAAAGGTCTGAAAAATATATACCCCTTTTCCCTTGATCGAAGCAATAGTCTTTAACCCCTCCAGGAAATCCATTTTTACCTGATGGATCTTTTTCCTGAATTTTTTAAACACATTGAGCTTGTAAAGCACCAAAAGCACTAGCAAAACCAACAGGATCAACGAGGAGTACAGAATAATTTTCGTTCGGTAATCTGCAAAAGAGAGGTTTATGCTGGCCGACCGGAACAACTCCCGGATCACAGGAAACTGCCAGGCCAGTAACACAAAAAACAAAAAAATTAATGCAGCAAAGTCCGTGATTCGTTCGGTAAAAACCGTACCTACCAGCTTGGGAAAGGGGATCTTTTCATACCGGGTCAGTACACCACACCGGGCAATCTCGCCCCCGCGCGGAATTACCAGATTGGTAAATGCCAGAACCAGCACCGACAAAAAAAGATTGAGCTTTCCTGGATAATAGCCCATCGGTCGAATCAGTTTATTCCACCGTAAAGCCCGCGTAAGCTGACTCAACAGGTTAAATACCAGCGACAGGAAAATCCACCCATAGGTCAGATTCCCTAGTTCTGAACGGATTTTTTGAACATCAAGGTCTTTATAAACATACCAAAACAGGGCTATTCCAAGGATAAAGAACGCTCCCGACTGAATCATTTTTCGTTTCTTCATACTTCTAACCGGGAGAATTACTCTTTAAACTTACCGTTTTTTAATAACGACTGAATGTTCTCGTTGAGTTCGGCATGCAGTTGCCTGATCTTTTCTTTTACCTTTTCATTGTGTGAATTAAATGATGACTCAATGCGTCGGGTAATCAAATCATAATTCTTTAGCAAGGTCGCTGCAATCTCCTGTCCCTCACTGATAAATTCCATTGTAGCCTTCATCGGAGTGGTTTTTTCATATTTCGTGGGGTGTGCCAACCCCTCTAAAACACTGTATTTCAGCTTTTTGCCATAGGCCTGGAAATATAAATTGATATAAGTTTCCACACCAAAACGAATATCCCGGATATCCTCTAAAATCGGTTCAATATCTTTCTTAAGCATGGCCCTTTCGCCGGTAAGTCCTTTAAACGGGTTGATGCGGTAATCAATCAATGTTTCGGAAGGTTGTCCCAGCACCATATCCGCTTCCTGGTTAAAAACCGGATCCAGCAGCTGGTCAAAATGCTCCTTTTTAATATTGGTAATGTCGGCATCGAAAAACAAAATGATATCCCGGGATGCTTTTTCAACACCTACCACCATGGCATAACTTTTCCCCTGGTTCTCTTCCAACGGAATGTAGTTTATCGGAATCGTTTGTTTCAGCTCTTCGATGATTTGCCGGGTAGCATCCTGCGATCCGTCATCTACCACAACAATTTCACTGGCCGGATTATAGCGGTGGCACGATTCCACCACATTTTTTATGGTTGGTTCTTCGTTATAAGCACAGATAACAATACTTACATCTTTTTTATCCATAGGTTTTTATTTAATAGGTTGTAATATCTACTTTTTTTTATAGGTTGAGAACGTTACTTTACGAAAAATCGTATTTCCTTCAGGAACCAGTTTCACGGGTACCTGGTCGCCTTTGGCATTCACCAGGTTTCCTTTCAACATAACCACCGGGTTATCCCAGGGATGTAATACAGGTTCATTTTCCAGGTTTGTTTCAAAGGTAAAATTCGCATCAGGGTTTATTTTGTATTTCCAGCCCTCCTTATCGGTAGCCTTAATCCGGTACCTGTAAAATCCGCTTTGATGATATTCTTTAATGGTATCCATGCGATATTCAAAAGGTAAGGCAAAAACCAGGGGACCCCGTTTAACATAATAACCTCCTCCTCTTACGGTTTTCGAGGACGGCTGAGCCACTTTTTCCACCTCAAAATAAAAATGTATACTAAAGGTATCATTTTTTTTCCACGTACGGGTAATAATTATTTTATCTTTTGCTTCACTGACCTCTGCCTCATCAACTCCCGTGAGTTCAACGGTAGTGCATCCATGAGGTTTTCGCAGGGTTAGGGGAAACTCAAGATTTTTTTGGGGACTAACTGTAAAGTGAACCTCTCCTGCAAAAGGATAGTTGGTTTGCTCTTCTATCTTTACCTGAACATTTTTTATTGTAGTCTCCACTTCACATGGTCCATAGAGTGCAGCAACCAGTCCTTCATTTTGAATATTCTTCATCCACATTCCCTCAACATAATAAGGCATTAACCGGCCTCCGTTGAGTACACAACACGAAGCCGCCCGGTGCGAGGCATCATACGATTCACGGTGTCCGATTTCCTGATGATTAATTTTTATCCGGTTATCGGAGGTAAGGTACGACAAGGCTTTCAGTACCGGCAGCCGGGCTCCCTGGCCCGCATTAAAAGTCATTGTTTCCACCTGATCGGCCAGCCGAAAATCGCCGGTAAAAGCAACCATCTTATTCAACGGACTAATCATCTCGGCAATCCCGCAATACTCGTACCGCTCATCGGCAGTTCCTTTGCGCCCCCTGACCCATTCGTCACAACGCATGGCTCCACCGGGGGTAAGGTGATAATTCAGTTTGTGGACACTCTGATTTGCCGCCCGGACAAATTCAGGCCGCTCCTCAATGGCAGCCACAAAATGAGGGACAAAGATTCCCTCGGCCACATGGGCTCCATGTTTTCTGAAATACCTCGTGGTATCCAGCAATCGTGTCAGCTTTAAATCGTCGTCGCGAACTTTTCCCCGGCTAAAATCACCATATAGCCTAACGGCAGCATCCAGGTAGGTTTGATCCCCGGTAAGACGGTACAGCCACTCCAGGTTTTCAAAAAAACCGATCCCATGGGATACCCCTCCTCCTTTAGAGGTTTTGGAAAAATAGTTGCGGTCGCGGTATTTAGAAAGAATAAGCTTCGTGGCCTTTTCTGCTGCATCCAATACTTTTTCATCACCGGAATATTCGTAATAAGCCAACATGGCCATCAGGATCCTGCTGGTAGCCCAGAGCTCCCCATTGCCTTTTTCGTGATTAAACCGGCAGGTAGGTTCTTCGCAATCCTCATATATTCCGATATAACCATCTTTGCCTGCATTTTCAACGATTTGATCAATCCAATGCCTGGCCCTTTGTTTCTGGTGTGAATTACCGGTTAAAAAAGCCATCCTCACGACCGCATCCTTCCAGTAACCCTCATGTTCGCCACTCCACCATTCTTTCACAATCTTATATTGCTTCTCACTCCGCCGGTTTTGCTTCACAAACAAATTGTGGGTAACGGTAGGATGAACCTGGTCGAACGACCCGATATATCCTTCGGTAAGATCCCGGTGCAACTGCTCCCTGATCCATCCCCGGGGTTGAATCTCTCCTGCTTTTAAAATTTTATAATGATAAATTTCTTCCATAGGTTTCTCTGCCCAACTAGTTAACATATTCAACATCAATATCCAACAAATCAATCTTCGTTTCATAAAACATTTCCTTTTTTCCTGATCTGTGTAACCATACCATACAAAAAAAAATTTATAATTAAAAATTATCCGCTCCTGTTTCCATGATCTGCATAAATATCAGTCCCAAAAAACAAACAATTCATCCCGTTCATTGTTTGGTAATAAAAAACACCAACAGATCATGGAAGATAAAATTATTCATTCAGAAGTATTTGATTTTGCCGAAAAAGTCGGTTATTCAAGCGACGGAATTGTAAGTAAAAAGATTATTCAGAAACCGGTGGGCAATGTTACCCTCTTTGCTTTTGACCAGGGACAGGAATTAAGCGAGCATTCAACGCCCTACGATGCCCTGATCCAGGTTTTAGAGGGAACCGCACAGATTACCATTAACAAACAACCCTATGAAGTGGCCGGAGGAAAGTCAATCATCATGCCGGCAAATATTCCCCATGCGGTAAAGGCAACAGCCCGGTTTAAAATGTTACTCACCATGATTAAAGAATAAACATTTCTGTGTTACTGATTGTTTATTCTGTAAAAATATTGCAGATATGAAAACCATTATCCATAAAGCGAACAGCCGGGGCCATGCCAATCATGGCTGGCTAAACACCTATCATTCCTTTAGCTTTGCCAGCTATTACGATCCCGAAAGAATTCATTTTGGTGCCTTACGGGTATTAAATGACGATACCATTGCTGCCGGAAAAGGGTTTGGAACCCATCCCCACGACAACATGGAAATTATTACCCTTCCGTTGTCAGGCGACCTGAAACATAAGGACAGCATGGGAAACGAAAGAGTCATCAAAAACGGCGACCTGCAGGTGATGAGTGCAGGATCGGGCATTGAGCATAGTGAGTTTAATGCCAGCAACGAGCATGAAGTGCAACTGCTTCAGATCTGGTTATTCCCCAACAAGAAAAATGTAGAACCCCGGTATGACCAAATTTCTCTCCAGGACCTGGAAAAAGAAAATGAACTCTTTCAAATCCTGTCGCCCGAGAAAAAGGACCAGGGGGTATGGATTCATCAGGATGCCTGGTTTCACCTGGGAAACTTATTGCCGGGATGGGAAGGATCATACACCCTCAAAGGAAAAAACCACGGGGTTTATATTTTTGTAATCGAAGGAACGGTCTCCATTGAAAATAATTTATTAAATTCACGCGACGGGATGGGAATCTCAGCGGTTAAACAATTCAGTATAACAACCCACGAAAATTCCCGCCTGCTGCTTATGGAAGTACCCATGCAAATCCGATAAACAAAAACACCTATGAGCAAAACAAAAATTACCCTGATCGAAAATGGCCCCCTGATGGTTGAAGGCCCCATTGAATTAAAAAATGCCCGGGGGAAGGAGATTAAAACTGAAGAAAAAACTTTTCTGTGCCGTTGTGGCGGATCAAAAAACAAACCTTTCTGCGACGGTACACATAAAGAAATTGACTTTAAAAGCTAAGAGATTCCGAGATCTCTGAAAGAAAGCTGTTGCAAAATAAACCGAAAGATATCATGGTTGCTTTTTGCGACAGCTTTTTTTATTCCTGAAAAAGAAATTTTAATTTTGAGTTTTTAATGAATCGCTCAACTATCCATGCGCATCATTTGTATTCTTTTTCTTTGCATGATCTCCCTCCGGGCCTACCCGCAACCTCATATTCTGTCGGACCCAGAGGCAACGAAGGAGATTGAGGTCCATTTAAACCGGATCTACAATTATGAGTTTGATTCCTTTGAATCCTATCATCAAAAATTACTAAATCAGTATCCCGATCATCCTTTACCTTACCTCTTTTACGCGATAAAAATTTACTGGGAACATTTCCCGGTTACCCCCCAAAGCAACCAGCACTCTCTCTATGTGAATCAGATCACCCGGTCGATTGAAAAGTCAGATAAACTGTTGGAGCTGGACGAACAAAATACCGAGGCTGTTTTTATAAGCCTGATGTCGCGCCTGTTATTGATGCAATACTATGCCGATAACCATCAGTCGTCGAAAGTCATTCCCTATGTACGCAAAACCTACCAGCTAACCCGTAAAGGGTTTAATTTAACCGAAGAATTTACGGATTTCAATTTTTCTACAGGCTTATACAATTATTACATCGAAGCCTATCCGGAAAAACACCCGGTATACAAACCCGTGGCCTACTTTTTCCCCGGCGGAGATATTCATTTCGGATTAACGCAGCTGGAGCATACCTGGAAAAAAGGGATCTTTTTAGATGCCGAGGCATTGTCTTTCCTGGTATATATCAGCCTGAACTTTGAGGCCGATTATCAAAAGAGCAACCGCTTTACCCGTGCGTTGCACCATGAGTACCCCAACAATCCGTTATACCTATCGTACAGGATCACCAACCTGTTCCTGCTGGAACGCTATCAACGGGCCGAAACACTTGTTGATAAACTGGACAATTCCCCGTATCTGAACGACTTCTTTCGGATGATGGTACATATCTATCGGGGAATGATCCTTGAAAAAAAATACCACCAGTACCCCGAAGCAGAAAAACACTACCGGCAAGCGATTCATCTTTCTGATAGCTATGTCCCTTTTGCCAACGGACGGCTCTCTTTTGCTTACTTCGGATTAGCCCGGATCTACCAGACCAGTGATCCAGAAAAAGCCAAAACCTACAGAACCATCGCCAAAGAGCTGTCCGCCTATAAGCATCTCACCTTTGATTAACAGCTTGCATAAAAACGAAAGCATCAAAAACAAAAAAGGTTTTTGTTGACTTGCCACCATTAATTGGCTAAATTGTAAAAAAAATCCAAGCCCATGCACCGCCAACCCCATATCTTAATTGTTGATGATGATGGATTTGTCCGGGATTCGGTAGAACACATCGCCAAACTCCTCGGCTATAAAATCACCAAAGCCACAAACGGACAGGAAGCCCTGGAGCATGCCCAGAAACAAATCTTCGACCTCATCCTTTCGGACCTGTATATGCCCGTAATGGCTGGAGACGAGCTGATAGGACACATTAAGGCCATGCCCGAATACAAAAATATTCCCTTTATCTTTCTGTCCGGATCGACCGAGCATAGTACCTGGATAAAAAACCTGAATGCCGGAGCCGATGATTTTATTACCAAACCTTTCGATAAAAAGATTCTGGCCCTGAAACTGAAAAGCCATATTAAAAGGCTCTTCTTACGCAAAGAGTTGCTGAAAAGCAACATGGAGTATAATCTCAGCTTAAGCGAGGGGATAACCATTTTCTGTACCTCGAAGAACGCCAAATTTCAGCTGGATCCCGACCGGGTTTATTCTGAGGTAAAGATCATCCATTCCTCCCGGGCCCTTTTGGAAAATATCAGTAAGCTAAACCTTTGGCTCGTGCTTATTGATGATGATGCCATCGGTGAATTTGATATTAATAAGATCAAGCTGGCTTCAAACCAGGAGTTTTCTATGGTCTTACTAGCCTCAAAAACCGGTGGAATCCAGCAACAAATTGATCAGGGCATCGGGAATTTTATTCTGAAAACATTGCCCGAAGAGCTGATATATCATCAGATCAATGCCATCATCTCCCGGGAGATTGAGATCAAATCAAAATATATTAATGCCATCAAGCTGGCAGCCGAAAACTCCCCCGTAAGGTTAAACCCCAAAACCGATGTATCGTTCAGGAACTACCATATCGCCGTAATCCACGAACCCTTTCAGCATATCCCCGGGGGGGATTTCTATGAGATATTCTCCACCCCCCAGGACGATGCAAAGATCGTGATCCTGGGCGATGTGATGGGGAAGAAGTGGAGTGCATGGTTCTTTGTGAATGCTTACCTGGCATACATTCGTAGCACCGTCCATTTTTTATTGAATAACACACCCACCCGAGAGCTTACCGCCTCGGGGCTGGTTGAGCATTTAAATCAGCAGATATCCCTTGACCTGCAGGTAGCCGATGTTTTTACCACCCTGTCGGTTATCATAATCCATCCCAGCGGTCCCCTGCAGCTGGCCACCGCTGGAGCCATGAAACCCCTGCTGTATGTCGCCGCCGAGGATTCCATTCAGCCTCTCAACATCACCGGGATGCTGCTGGGGGTATCGGAAGATACCACCTACCAGCAACTCGAGCTGGAGATGAACCCGGGGGATAAATTGCTCTTTTACTCCGATGGATATACCGAGGTGAATAATAGCCAAACCGGGGAAATGATCTCTCCCCAGGCCATTGAATCGGTATTCCGGGTACTGGGTAAAAAGAAGACATTACCCGTCGCCGAAATCGAAAAGAAACTGATATCCGACTTCCAAATCAAAGCATTTGAAGATGACAGAAGCCTTTTACTTATCACCAAAAAATAATTTTACCCTCACATATTTCTGGTTCGAATTGAGGAATAATTATTCGCCCGGCTTAGGATTCTTCTTTTATTTTCTCATCAATCAAATGAAGGATTTCTGACCCTGCATTCATCTCAACCGCTTTCGCTTTGATAGCAGCCAACGCATCCATCTTATCCAGTTTATCTTTTTGTTTCTGGAGCTCCCGTTCACTCTTTAACCGGGCGTCGCTTTCCGGTTCTGATGTGCCGCTGGTTCCTTTAAATACAGCTACAATAAGCTCAGCGACCCGCTCCAGGATCGTGGATACCGCATCGGCCGAAAAACCTCCTACGACAGCCAGAATTTCAGCAGAAAACTTGAAATCATTGAGGGTAATCACATCCTTAAAAATAAGGGCCAGGATCGTTCCTGCCGTGATCCCCAGTAAAAACCGGATCAGATAAGTCGGATTGTAGCTGGGATCGAACGTACGTTTTACCAGGTATTTCCGGGAGGTGGAGAGGGTATAAAACCCTGCACCCAGCCCACTGGCAAACAGCAGCGACAAAACTCCGTATACCGGCTGATCACTCTGCCTGTACGAAAAAATAAAAAATGCAAGGCAGATGATCGTTAACCCGATAATTACATTAATCACCTTGTTTTTGGCAAAAAACAAACCGTAAGCCTGTCTGGTATATTTTATCGTCACCGGGGTAGCCGGGTAGGTTAGCTTGGTTAACTGGTTATAAACACTCAACGCCTTATAGTATACCTCCTCGAAATGCAGCGAAGTATCCGCACGGTCCATATTTTTCTCTATTCCATTCTCCTCCCGTCGTTTCAATACCCTCAGTTTTTTAATATTCACGGTGATGTATGATATCTCCTTGTTAATAGAGTCCTTGATCTCGATGCCCCGGTTGGATAAAAATTCATGCATACACAGGATATCATTCTCCAGGTCCTCAAGCTTTTGCAGGCTGTTATTCTCCTCACGGGGAGGGATCGCAAAAATTTTTTGAATCATTGTTCTCTTCTGTTGCATGATGATTTAGTTTAAAAAATGAATTCTTTACTTAAAAATGGAACCCTGACGCTGACCAGCAGGTAGCCTGTTCCCTGGGTAAAGTTATAACCATACCCTCCGATCAGGTAATCGTTAAAAACCGACATTACCGGTGCAGCCCCAAACTCAAAGGAGTTGTCCGGATCGAAGTTCAGCGTAGCCACATTGATCCCTATGCCTATATCGATAAACTTACGATAAAACGTCCGGTTTCCTTTTACGCCAAACTTAAATAGGGTGTTGGAGCTGACCACAGCCTTAAAGTTTTCACTGCTCCCCTCGGGTCTCACAAAAGCGATACCCACATTGGTTACAAAATGAGGCTGGGTTTTCAGCAGGGTAAAGTAGGATTTTTCCAGGGTCAGCGGTTCGCCCGAAAGTTTCCCTCCCCGCATCTCCAGAACAATATGATCGCCCTCTTCCCGATACCCCGAATGATATTTCACATTGAGCAGGGCATTTTCGGGCAGATCCTTAAGATCTTTTCGAATCACCTCCCCGGTAAACCGGGCCGAAAGCTTACTGATATCATGGAAGGTCCGGTACCCTGTAAGCTCGGTATAAAGGACAGCTAAGGCTTTGTTGGCCTGGTCCATTTTTTTTAGCACAATTTTCTGCAGCGATTCCTCCAGGGTGGTCATGGCTGTAGTCATATTCTGAGGAATACGCGCCATGCTTTCATTCAGCAGCTGCTGAAATTTTTCGGCATCATCTGCCAGAAGGGCCAGCTGGCTTACCAGCCTTTGAATATCGGCTGATACCATCTCCAGCACCTCCAACCCGATGGTAAAATCGGCAGCACTGTACTTTTGTTGAATGTGGATGATCTCTGCCTGCAGGGTAAGGGTGCTCCGCTTTAACGAACGAAACGTTTCGCGAAGGGAGGCTGTCGGGATATCAGATACCAGGATGGTTTCAGTCTGCCCCGCTAAATCGGTAAGCAATGAGTCCAGCTCATTCACCATGGCTTTCAGGTTCGTTGCCAGCTGCTCTTTTTTCCGGTGAAGAAGGGTAGGGATCCCTAACCGGTTGATCGAATCACAGGCTCTCTTCAGCGCTTCCATTTGTTCCGACTGTTCATCCGTAAGTGCCAGATTCAGCTCATAGGGATCATAATATTCGGGCGGCTCAAAATGATCAAAGCCATCCAGGTGGATGGATTGTTTAAGGTCCCCCTCCATCCGATAGAGGGTGGCTGCCAGCTGCACATAAACCCCTTCCTGTTCCATCAAAAGGTCGAGCTCGCGTTCCAGGGTGGCTGCATACTCCTCGGTTTCGTTAAGAAGGGAGGAGAAGATCTCCGGCCACCCCTGCTCACCGGTAGCGGTGAGCTCATGGAACCGGGTATTTAAACGACTCCGAAGCACAGGATCTTCCCTGGATAGCCCGACCAGCTCCAGGGCGAGGGTGGCAAAATTTTCTCCCGCCGTCCGGAGGATAGCTTCTTTTTCTTCAGTACTCCGCGCCATGGCATAACCCTCCATCCCCCGGGTATATTCAGGAATGGCACTCAGCCCCCTCGAGGTGATGGAATATAACAAGCCTACCTTCGTTAAAAGGGCCTCCAGGGTTTCCTGCTGACCCGAAATTCCCGCCAGCTTCTGGCGGATCAGGTGTTTATCCAGCTCAATATAAATTAAACTGCTAATATCAATGGAATGGTGTACCAACGAGCTGTCCAGGATAAAAAATTTACCGCCGGGCCGTTGTTCTTTTAGCTCCCAAACGGGCTGGGCCATGCCTGTGCCCATTCCGAAAAGGATAAACATCAGGATGATCAAATTCTTCATGATTCCTACGATTAGTCTTTTAACCCTTTCATAAATAACTCCCATACCCGGAGGATATCGATGGGGCTTTCATTTCGATGAATCACATCCACCACCCGGTCGGAAATTGACAGGGCAAAAGCGCTCACCGACGATAAATCGTTTAACAGATCATCCGGATCGTTCAGCTTGGATAGCACCCCGGAGACAACCTGTGGATCGGTAATCCAGACCACCATGCCGGGATCTTTCGCATTTCCGGCAGCTTTGGTGCCCAATTCAAGAATTTGTTGTGCTTCAGAACCTGTTCCCAGAACCACCAGAAGAATATAGGCCTCTTCATAAATAAGGGCTTTGAGGATTTTCTGGGATACACCAGGGTCCTGGCAGGGCAGAATGGTTAATTTCTCATAATTCATCTTTGCAGGATTTTAAATTAATACTCTCTCCATGTATAGGTGTCAAATAACACCAAAATGGGATCATCAAAAATGAATTATTTTTAAACTTTTTTTAAAAGACTTATAACACAAGGTATACCGATGGCATTTTTCCCCTTTTTCTGCTAATCCTGAATAAAAATTAAAAAGGAAAGGACAAACAAAGAATGATGCATTTATTGGATAACCCTGCTGTTAACAATACCGAATCCTGACGGATCGCCGAAATCATAAGGGATTATTTTCCGGCACGACAGGGAGTATAAATTACTGAAAAATAAGCTTAAAACCAGCGTTTCCGTTTCATATACCAAATCATCAGCGCCGAGAGGATAACCATGATACCCCAAATCCCGGCATAACCATATTTCCACCCCAGTTCAGGCATATGCTTAAAGTTCATCCCGTAAATCCCTGCCACAAAAGTTAACGGAATAAATATCGTGGCAATAATGGTAAGGGTTTTCATCACCTGGTTCAGGTTATTGTTCATGTTCGAATTGTTGAGTTCTACCAGCGATTTCTGATCCTCTCGATAGGTTTCGATCGATTCGTACACGAACTTAACATGATCGAGCATGTCCTGCAGGTATCGGTAGTTGTCTTCTTCCAGTTGATCCGGCTCTTCACTAAGCAGGTTAATGACCGCCTCGCGAAGGTGAATCACATATTTCCGGGCAGCCAAAAGATTCCTCTTCAGGTCATGAATTTCACTGATCCTGTTCCGGTCGGGATAATCAATTAACAGATCCTCCAGCTCTTCAATCCGCTGTCCGAACCGTTCCACCATCAACAGGTAATGATCCACAATGGTATCGGAAAGCAGGTAAAATAAGTAATCGGCTCCCTTTTTACGCACCTTCCCGATATTTTTCAGTACCCGCTCGGTAACAGGCTTTAAAAGCTCTCCCCGCTGTTCCTTAAAGCTAATCAGATAATGATTCCCCAAAATAAAACTGGCATGCTCGGATTCCAGCTGATGGTCGGCAGTAAGTGTAAGAATCTTGAGCGTAAAAAACACATGTTTTTCCGAAAACTCCACCTTCGGAAGGTGGTCTACATTCAAAACATCCTCAAGCAACAGGTTGTGGATATCAAAAAAGGATCCTGCTTTCTCGATGGACTCCACCTGGTTGAGTGTAAAAAAATGAACCCAGTTTACAGCATCCTCACGGATTTTTGGAAAAATCTCATCCGCTGCCAGTTCCTGGTTCACCAGCACCTCCTGCTCGTTAAACTGAATAAGCCGGATGGCTTTCTGTGCTGGCGGTCGCTCACCGGTATAAATTAAACTGCCGGGTATCTGTCCTACCTTTTGGGTAATGCCTGGAGTACTCATAGGTTTTTTATTTACAGGTTAATTCCTTTAATATCTTTATATAAATCTACGGCATACAGGTCGGTCATGCCGGAGACAAAATCCACGACGGACATCGCTTTTTGATAAAAATTGTGCCCTTCGACAGAAAACTGGGAGGGGATTACCGATAGTATTTTTTGGGAGTAGCTGGTGTCTGGATTCAGGATCGCGGTCATAAACTCATCCAGCAGGGTTCCCAGCACATTAAAGCCGGTGAGTTCAATCTTAACGACTGACCGGTGCTTGTATATCTCCCGGGTAGCCAGGGATTTGCAACGTTCGAAGGCCTCTTTTGTTTTGCCTTGCAGCCCTTTGATCAGGCTCCGGTTAAACCGCCCATCCATCATCTCGTCGTGATGACGGATAAATACGCGGGCAGTTTCGTTGATCATCCGGTTGATCACCGAGGCCCTGAGGTATGCCACCTGTTCATTTACATCGGTTACCGTTTGAAAAACCTCCTCCTGCCGGATATAAAAATCCTTATCTTCCGCCGGATCAAAAAATCCTTGTAAAAGGCTGAAAGTGGTTGGGGAATCAATTATTTTCAACTTATGGGCATCTTCAATATCCATAATCTCATAGCAGATATCATCGGCCGCCTCTACCAGGAATACCAGGGGATGCCGGGCATAGGCAAGCGGGGAGTCACTCATCTTCTGCAGTCCGAGCTCCCGGGCGATCTTTAAAAAGGTCTCTTTCTCCGATTGGAAAAAGCCATATTTCTTTTTTCCGGCATCGGTGCCATAGGGGTATTTGATCAATGCTGCCAGGGTCGTGTAGGTTAAGGCAAAACCGCCCTCGCGGCGTCCCGAAAACTGGTGGGTTAACAGGCGCAGGGCGTTGGCATTGCCTTCAAAATGGGTCAGGTCGTTCCATTGCTCAGGGGTTACCGCATGCCGGATCTTTTGGCCATTGCCCCGGGAAAAATAGTTCGAGATCGCCTCTTCGCCGGCATGGCCAAAAGGAGGGTTCCCCATATCGTGAGCCAGACATGCAGCCGACACAATAGAACCCAGCTCGTTAAGAATCTCCTGGTGGTGTATATCCCCACGTTTTTTCAGCTCCTGCGCCACCTTATTGGCCAGCGATCGCCCTACACTGGCAACCTCCAGGCTGTGAGTCAGCCGGTTGTGGACAAAGACACTGCCGGGTAACGGAAAAACCTGGGTCTTGTTTTGTAATCGCCGGAAAGGCGACGAGAAAATGATCCGGTCGTAATCCCGCTGAAACTGCGAACGGATCTCGTCGGTATTTTTAAATTCACGCTCCTCCAGGCCAAAACGCCTGGCTGACAAAAGTTTATCCCAGTGCATCATCATGGTTTCAGTTTTCGTTAGGTAAAAATACAAAAATTAGCGGGATATTTCAGCCGGAGAACCTTTTTGTACCTCCTGTACCTAACGACCACGCTCATCTCTTTCCCCTGATGATCAGGCTACTGTGAAATGAATAACGGATTGAATAGTTGACTTCCGCTGTTTTATTTTATAAATTGACCCTTTATATTAAAAATTAATACTGATGATGAATAACAGCAATATATACATCGAAACCTGGGGGTATATCAAAAAAGAAGCCCGGCTTACCACCGTTGAAAATAATATCATCCCGGAAACGCTGGTGCTCGAAAGCCTCCATCCCTATCCCGGATATTATGGAGAAAACCTGCCGGAAAAACCATGCCCCCGCTCCCTGTTTTTTATTGTTGAACAAACCTATACCCCGGAAGAGATTGCCCGGATGAGTGCCCAACTAAAACAAGAGTTCACTCACGACTTTAACCTATCCTATGGAACAGTATCCCTGAAAAGAGTAACCTATCCGTGCATCCGCATTAAATACCTGAAAAGCTTCCGCTTTATTCCCGAGCTCCAGGCCTTATTAAAGGACTACAAGGTGAAATTTCTCAAAAAGAAAAATATTGACGAAAACGGACTGATCGTTATTCATAAAAGTTTTTTTATCAAGGAAGAGGTGGAAGGAATCTATTCGGACCTGGAGGATATTAAGCATTACCTGGAACTCCCTGAAAAATTGCCCTGGGACACTTTCCGGCAATTTACCCGGGAAATCAAAAACAACCTGAGCGACAACAATTTTGATGCTGCCCAGGGTGTTTTCTTCCGGAAAAAAGGGATCGTGGATGTGATTCGCATTTACGATTGCAAACCCGGTTTCGAGCGGTTCCAGAAAATCCGGCAAATGTACCTCGAGCAAATCAAAAAGAAAATGTAAAATCCCTGGGCTTAAAATGGTGTTCCTTTACCGGCGCCCCGCACACCAATGAAACCTGCAGGTCAATGTCGAAGGTTAGATTTTTTCCAGGTCTTTTCGGGTGTGTTCACCCCCGGCATCCCCGGTATTTAAGGTGTCGTGGGGCTCAAACAGCAGGACATGAACTTCCTCCGAAGCCACCGGGCGGTGTTCAACACCGCGGGGCACTACTACAAGTTCGTGTTCCCCAAGAGTGATGGTTCGATCCCGAAACTCAAGGGTCAGCTCTCCCCTTAGAACCATAAACAGTTCATCCTGGTGATCATGCTTATGCCATACAAATTCACCCTTAAATTTAGCCAGCTTAACATCCTGACCATTCAGTTCAGCAATAATGCGGGGGTTCCAGTAATCATCGAATAATTTGAACTTTTCGGGGATATTAATCTTCTCCATATTTAAAATAATTTAAAATCGCAATTGGTGAAATTAGCTTTTTATTTTATTTCAAAACAAAGAATAATATTTAATCTATAATAACTTATCATGAATTTTTATTAATTTGTGAAAAAACAAAATCATGAAATATATTCCCCTGTTTTTCCTGTTGATTTTATTTGCCTGTAGTCAGGACCAGCCGCATAAAGAAGCAAAAAGAAGTCATCCCAGCCATATCTACACCTATTCAACGATCGACTCCTCGGCATTAAACTATTACGAAACAGACTATGTCCCGGTTTATTCCGACATATACCACCGCGATGGTACCCGAAGATTCTCGCTTACCACCACATTAAGCATTAGAAATACCTCGCTTACCGATTCGGCATACTTGCTCAAAGCAACCTACTATGATTCCTACGGGGCAAAGCTCAGCGAATATGTGGATTCAACCATTCTGCTTTCACCATTGGAATCCATCGAATTTGTCGTGGGGGAGGTGGAAAACATTGGTGGTGCGGGAGCCAACTTTATCATTCACTGGGGGGCCCGAAACTACTCCGACCAACTGTTGATACAATCCGTAATGATCGGCTCCTATGGCCAGCAGGGGATTTCCTTTTTATCAGAATCCAGAAAAATAAACAGTGTTGTTGTTGAATAATCCAAACCCATTACATATTTTTCTACAGATGGGATAACTTCTCCTGAATTTCTTCCATTTTCTGGTTCCGGGCAAAGGAAAAGGTATGGGTTGATTGTTCGAGAGCTTCATAGATTATCAATGCCCGTTTTAACAATCGGTGTTCATCTGATGAATGATACTTAGCTACCTCTGCCAAAAGATCGGCCAGCATTTCCAGGTTAACCTCATCGAGATGCTGACTTTTAAGGGTATCCATAAACTCATTCTCAGGAACAGCGATCAACTGATCGATATCCCAATGCAGATTTTCATCAAGCACCTGGCTGACTATTTCAATGGTTTCAGAGGCTCCCGGATTTCTTCCACTGCCGGTTATCTTCGCCAACAACTCCCCCAAAACCTTTCCTAGTTGGTCAATTTGCCGTTTAAGATAATCCTCTTTTTCCATCTATCGGTTCGGTTTATTTGTCGTTTAATTTACATTCAATCTATTTCAGGACGCTTCAAGCATCCGAGCGACCGGGATACAGAACTGAACGAAGATAAGGTTCCTTCCATAAAATACCAAACCCAAAGGTAGCAGCGGGTTCTTTGCCGGGGCACAGGGTCATTGATCCCGGTTACTTTTTCCTGCCGGACATACAGATACACAAATGCCGCACAATGCTGACTCCCGGTGTAACCGTTCCCGGGTCAGGGCCATGCAGGTATCTCTGCATCGATGGGCATCAAAAAATACATCCCGGTCGGTATAAATATCCCAGAGTTGTCCCGTGGCCGCCTGAGCAGGACAATTCACAACACACACCTTACACTTTCCACACCGGCTTCGATCAATCGTTTTCCCGGAAACAGGCAGAGGATAGTTGGTCAACAAGCTGACCAGCCTCACCCTCGGCCCAAATTTTTTCGACACAAACAGATCCGTCTTCCCAATCCAGCCCAACCCGGCACGGGTGGCAATCATCTTATGGGATATTGGGGTCCGGAGGGTCGAACGGTAATATTCATCCCCTGAATTTTTTTCACGGATGGAAGGTTCAACCACTTTGCTGGCATACCCCAAGGCCTTCAGCTGATCCCCAATGGAATGAATAACAAGGGAAAGATGTGAATTCACCTGGTGATAATAATTGAAGTAAGAGAATGTCGGACCCTGATCAATCGAATCGATCACCTGGTCATCCAACCGTTTTGCAATAACCAATCCATACCTTAAGCCTGGATCCTGGGTCAATCCGGCCAGATCGGCAAATCCGGCCAGGTAATCCCGGGAATTATCCATGCTTTTTTCAAGAATTGAATGGATCATGACTGAGGATTTTTAAGAATATTCAATATTCAACAGGCGGTTTTGAAAACTGTTTTTACTAACCCTGTCCATTCAAATATAATTAATTTCCAGGGATTTAAAAAAACTGTGGCAGGGTTAAAAATCAGAATTTGATAATGATTTTATTATTTACAAATTAACCCGTTGGTTTAATTTTCATGTTTGCATACTCCGATGATTATTCGAAAAGCAGGGAGGGGTACCCTGAAATTACTGAATAAGATTTTATATCTTTAAAGCCAATACAAACAATGCCTTAAAACAATAATTTTCAATGCAAAGAATTATCTTATTTCTTGCATTCGTACCCTTTATCTATAGCTCCTGCACCGAAGAAACTATTCACTAAAATGAAGAGTTCCTGATTGTGAATGAGTCCGACATTAAAGCAGAAAAGACGCAACAGGTCGGTTATTTATCTAAAAGTATTGCGCAGAAAAAAGAATTGGTTAAAACTACAGAAAGCGTTATATATGCTAACATTACCGATCTTTTACCCATTGCTGACACCCTGGTAAAACAACGTGGAACTGCCCGCGGATCAGCATTCATTCTTCTGTTTGAATCTATTGCACGTCAACGCGAAGCACATTATATACTGGATGATGCAGCGTCACATTTTTTGGGTGAATATGACATCAGTCAGGAATTAACCGAATTTCCAAAAACCTTTGCTTGTCCCGGTTTAATTGAAGGGATTGCCCGCCAGCCCGAAATGCAGGCATATATGGCCCCCCTGTGTGTAAAATATTTTCATTGCGATTACGCATACCTGGTAAATAAAGATAACTGCAGCCTGATATTTTAAAACAAAACCTGCCCTGTAAAAAATTTTGCTAATCTAAAAGACAGCTGTCGGGATTTCCGGAAAATAATCATCCTGCCGGCAAAGCAGCTTATCAGCAACCCCTCAACTGAGTGAACCGGCTTGACCAACCTAGAAGAACCTTTAACCCAGACCCTTCGTCCCGGATTCGAGTAATTCCAGCTCTGATTTTTTTAAAGGAATTCGAAATCTGCCGGATGCTTTTCCCGGGATTCCCGGATTCACCCCCTGACAACCCGGCTGGACAATGCTCTTTATCTTAAAGCCATTCAGCCCTAGTACACCGAGGGAATTCTCTGGTAACTCATGCGGTTATCCTGGCCCCGGATAATCAAATCCAGCTGCTGAGTATAAACAGTATCCTGCCTGTTGCCGGGAATCTTCCACTTTTCGTTTAGCCGGAGTTTCCGGGCAATCCTTTTTTGTTTCATTCGCCCAAAAGGCGACTCGGTGATCTCCACCTCCATAAGGTTTCCCGAACCATCAATGGTAAACCGCAGGCTTAAACGCGAATTATAGTAGGTTTCAATAAACCCGGACAACAAGAACGTCTGTTCGATTTGCTCATTTCCACCTCTGTAAATGTAAAAGCTGACAGCCTCTTCAAATCCGTCATAACTCATATAATACCAACACAACTGAGGGATCAACTCCAGCATGATTCCCGGGGTTCCCCCACCCAAATAAACCGGGCTGTCAAGGCTGGTGGAATCAGCTCTTTTGTCCTTATGCTCAAGTATTTTTCCCCCGGAATAATCGTACCGGAAAAATACCTCCCCATTTGGGTAAAAGTAGGTCCACACCCCGGTTCTTACTCCTTCCTCATAGGCACCGGTGATTCTGAATCTAAGTGAATCATTCTTTAAATTGAGTTGTAAGGTGCTAAACCTATTTCCCTCATGCCTGAACAGCTTACGCTCAATCTCTGCCACGGAGGTGTCGCGGTAACAAGAGTAGTACATCCCGTGCAGGGTATCCTGCTTAAAGGTCCGGTATTCCAGTATATGATTGTTTTTATAGGTGACCCATACACTGTCCTTTTTTCCCAGGGTATACTGCCCGGTTTCCAGGACCCGGAGATTAAGCCCACGCGGTGGAGAATACCTGAGATAAGCCCCATGCCGGATTGCCGGGTTTGTATCCAACACAAAAAATTCCTCATAATAGTCTGTGGTTTTATTCATCTTCCACCGCGTTTGCTGGGCCTTACCAGTGAAAAACAGACTCCCGCAAAACACCAGGATTAAAAAAAGTTTCATCTTCATATCGGTTGTATATTGTTTGATAAATACTTAATAACTAGAGATTCATAAGGCTACATACCAAACAGAGAACCTGAATCCACCTAAAAATTAATTCCTGCCAAAATCTGAATGAGGTTCGTGTTATAATATCCTTTTTTAAACGAACGGTATAACTTACCATATCTTGCTTCCACAAAAAACGATCTTCTGTAGTCCAGCCGGAACTGGAGTCCTCCCCCAACAATAAATCCCTGCTGATGATCGATCAGGTTTACCTTTCGTTCATATTCGATCCACTCCCCTCCCTTGTAGACTTCTTCCCACAGTTCACTCTTGTTGTTGATATCCATACTGTAAATTCCTCCCAGGTTAATAAAGGGGCGTGTTTTCAAAAAGGGATGGGTATACCTGATCATAAAGGGGATTCGCAGGTAGGAGGTATTGATAGTTAGTTCTGGGATCAGTTCCTGGGAATAGAGGGTATATGAAACATCCTGCCTGGAATAGTTAATTTCAGCATGGAATGAATAATCGCTGACCATAATGGGCTGGTCGATAAAAAGACCAACGGTAAAGCTACCGTTATATTTATAGTTCATATCATTCATGTAGCTGAAAAAATAATCCGCATTATCCAGCCTCATCATCTCATACCCTGCAACCACACCGTAGCGTAAGAAAGGAAAAGGTTTCAGTTCGCAACTGTTATAACGTTCAAAAAATTCGGCCAGGGGCTTCTTATAGTAACTAACCAGTTTCACAGCCTCCGAAACAGCCTCGCAGTCGCTGGTATAATCATTTAAAAATGACCGGTACCCTCCATTCTGCTCCTTGGGCATCTCTCGAAAATACGTACTGTCTCTTTCCACAAAAAAAGTTCGTTCGTTACCCCGCTTAAAAAAATAAAGGTTGGTTTCTCCTTTCACCAACCGCTCGAGAAATACTTTCTGGTAATCAACCTCTTTGGCAACAAATACTTTTCCATTGGATAACCCGTACTCCTTTACCTGGTCGGGGGTATACAACGTTGTTGAGTCCTCTTTATCAATAACTTTGCAGTAACGGGCATTCTCATATTCTGTTCCGTCAACAACATTTGCACCAAAAATCATCGTGCTGTCGGTAGCATAATATCCTCTTTGAGCAAACCCGGAGGTTGTAATCATACTAAAAAATATAACTCCCAAAATTTTCCATATTCCATTTGATTTCATTCTATTCATTTTTAAATTATTCTATTTTTGTTTTACTCTTTATAGCAATGGTTTCGTGATGGCGGCTATCGTTCCTTATATTTCATTTCGCCGGCAGGGATAATTAGTACGCCATTTTCCCGGGTTGCCAGGGCAATTTTCAGCCGGGTTTCGTCAGGGACAAACATCACCTGAAAAATTGCTCCCCGGAGATTATAACGAAGTTCGGTATGTGGTGTATAAACCTTTAAAACACCCGAAAAACTGCCTACAGCATAAGCCTCAAAATCCGGACTAAACTGTGCACTCAACAGCCAGTTTCGTCCCTGCCTGATAACCTTTGAATAAACCGGTTCCGGAGAGTGCACATCCCAAAGGATAACTTTTGAATCATCCCCGCAGGAGATGAGCCGTTGGTTATCGGGACAGAAAGCTACCTCTCTCACCCAGTCGGTATGTTCCGACAAGGAAGCTATACGCTCTCCACTCTCCAGGTTATAAAGATGAATAATACCATCCCCTCCCGAGGTAGCCAGGATATTTCCCCCTGGGTTAAAATCAACGGAAGTAATATCTTCGTTATGATCAGCAAAGGTATGGATTACCCGGTCCTTCTGCAGATCGTAAACAATCACACGGTGGTCTGTAGCACCCGAAGCCAGATATCTCCTACCCGGACTTACCTTTACGGCAGTAACCATTCCCGAATGATAGGATTTCCTGCTGATAATATCTCTCTGCTTCAGATCCCAAAGAACGACCAGGCTGTCTTTGCCTCCGCTCACCAGCAAACTGCTGTCGCGAGAAAGATCCAGAGACATCACCTGCCGGGAGTGTCCGTCCCTGAATTCTGCAACCAGTTGCTGGTTATCGACACAGTAGGCATGGATTTGATTTCCTCCGGCAACAAAGAGTATTTTCCCCTTCGGGGAAAAACAAAGATCATAAACAGCAGCGTCAGGATCCCCGAAATGAAGAACCGGGCCATCAGGTAGTCCGGCAAAAACCCCCGTAAAAAACAATGTAACCAGACCGGTAAAAATAATTCTCATCCTCATCCTTTTTTAATAGTAAAAATGTTTGTTTGGATACAACTTCAAAACCATACCCGCTTCGATAAATGAACTGAAAGCCGAAGAATCGTTATATAACTTCGAATCCACCCAGTGCTGGCTTACCCCGTAGTTGCAAAACACTCCCGCATCCTGCCAAAGGGTAAATTCAATTCCCACACTTCCCTGAACTCCCCAAATCAGATCATTTTGTTCCATAGGTCCGTTCATTGTTCCCGTTTCTGATTCTATCACAAAAAGGGGTTGCTCCCAGGCGATGTGTGATACTCCAATATGAGGACTCACCTCAACCAGTAATTTCAACCGGTTAAAAATGCCGGACTCATAAAAGGGAGTATGAAATTTGGCCAATGGCAGAAACAGGAAGTTGGTTAAGGAAGAAGGGCTAAACAATGGATAGTGTTCATCGTCCCACCCGGAAAGATGACTTGCACTTAACCCCAAACCCAGGCTTAGCATGGGTTTAAATTTATAAGAAGCCCTGACCGAATATCCTGAATGATTCTCCATGTTATTATAAACCGAAGGAAAAATAAAATCATTTTCGCGGATCTCCTCCTCTCCGTAAAAACTGTTGTAAACAAACCCCACCTGTATATCCAGCTGATTGTCAATAATCTGGGCTAAAGAAAACAAGGGGGTAAACAATAAAAACAGGAATAAATATTTTTTCATGCTAAGGGACAGGATTTGTGGTGATCAATTGACCGGGTTTAGAATTGTTGTCCACGGATTCCCGGGTCGGGTTTGGATTCTGCCGGCTGCCTGAAATGATTCCGTCATCTGAACCAAACCGGTGGGAGGAACTGGTTTTGCTCCAGGGTTCTATGGTTTTCTTTCCGGTCGACAGGGGTTGCAAAAAATTGGCCACCGCTCCCGAACACCCTTTGCTTATAAATTTTACAGGCAAGCCATAGCAAATATAATAATCATTCATAGCAAAGGCCCTTACCGAGTATACCTGGTTGGGGTACAGGTCGTAAAATATTCTCGCCGTAAAGATCTTTGGTTCTGTAGGCAACTGGATCATATACCTGCTGGAATGAATATCGGGCAGCTCTTCGGTACCCCATACAAATCCATAAGCAGTAATGTTATTTTTACTTACATCAACAAGCCGGGCCGAAAACGTTGCCCCGGTTGAATCGATATGGGTTACCCCTCCGGTATGGATTAACGGGTAATCAAACTCCTGTTCCTCCTGGCAGGCAGAGAAGATCATAAAAAACAGCATCCATCTAAATACTTTCATGCATCAATAACAAGGGTATAATAATTCATTTTTCTTTAAACAATTGCTAAACTAACTTTTTTTATTCAATTTTCTTAAAGAATGGTTTTGTAATTTTATATTGTTTCTCAAAATTAGGCATCCTCCCGGATGGATGATCTAACCTGTAAAATAAGTCCCCGAAAATACGACAAATAATTCATTCCGTAAATCAAAGGGGGGGCAAATCCCTGAAGGGGTTGTACAACTCCATTGCTCATCTTTTATAGCTCCGGCTTATTTTACAGCCTGCTGCTTAATTTTTAAACATCTACTCCCAGGAATACCCGGATCAGATAGCCGATTCCGAAGGTAAAGGCTGCTACCCCCATGCTAATGGTAAACATCTCCCAGAACCGTTTCCGGAAATTCAGATCTTTGGCAATGGCGATGTAGTAATTAAAAAACAGGATCACCAGGATAGCAAAAGAAAGGGTCATAGCCAAACAAAGAAAGTAGTTGGTAAACAGGAGATAGGGTAAAATCAATACCACCACGGTGCCAATATAAGCCAGCCCGGTATAGATGGACGAAGCCAGGGCATTGGCCCCGTTACCTTCCGACTTGGTGGATAAGTATTCCGAGGCAGCCATGGAAAAAGAAGCCGCAATTCCTGTAATTAGTCCGGCCACAGCGATCAGCCGGGTGTTTTGCAGGGCAAAGGTCAGACCCGCCAATGTTCCGGTAAGCTCTACCAGGGCATCATTCAGTCCCAAAACAATTGAACCCACATAGTTCAGTTTTTTCTCTTCCAGCAAATCAATCAGCGCTTTTTCATGCTCATCCTCATCCACCACAATCTGTCTCGCTTCAGGAATATATTCACAAGCCTGCTCATACTCCTTCTGGGCACCCTCTTCGCCCTTTTCCATAAGCTTAATACCGAAAGTAATTCCCAGTATACGGGAAATCCAATAAAATACAAATACTTTCCAACGGTTAGGCTTTACCTCGGCACCACTATAAGATTTCCAAAAATGGTAATGTCTTCGCTCATCTTCTCCGATGCGCTGCAGGGTTTCAGCATTCTTCCTGTTACTTATTTTGGCCGACAGCCTCGAATAAATATGATATTCCGTAATCTCGTTTCGCTGGAACTGTTTGATTTTCTTAACCTGTTCTGTTGTTAATTTATTTTTGTTCATGGGTAAATCTTATTTTTTTGAAAACAAAATTAACAAAAGTGGTTCATTTAAAAAACCACTCCCACCAGTACATTAAAATTATCGGCAGCATCACCGTGGGCTTTCAGGGTTGCTCCCAGGGCTAAATGCCTGCCAATCCGGAAGGTGAGGCTGTATCGCTGGAAAAAGTTGCGGGGTTTATCGGGTGCATACAGGTAAGTACCCCAGTGTTGCGAAAAATCGAACTTCCCAAATTGCAGATGGTGCCCTAACAGCAGCGACAGCTGCTGATGGTCTCTTGAAACCCCGGCCCTAGACAACTCTTCTTTTTTTGCCCCATCATACACATAATCCAGCCCGGCACTAAAGCCGTTAAGCTTGCTTACCGCACGTCCGGCCAACCCATACATCCCGGCAACCAACGCTGATTGTTCGGGATGCTCATCATCTGCAGAAACCGATTCAAGAGTGCCAAAAGAATAAATTCCATAAAAAAAGGAAGGCCGAAAAACTTCTTTATCCCTCTCCTTAAAATCAGTCTTTCCTCCTGGTTGGTATGTAAAACCCAACCCAAAGGTTGGAAAGTTCATTCCATAGTTGGGTTCCTTGATCCCCCCATTGGAAATATGACTGTATTTGGCAAATAACATAAGTTTCCACTTCCCGGTAAGAGTGTAATAAATATTTCCATCCAGGTGCACCAAAAAACTCAATGGGGTAGAAAAAAACTGATTGTCAGGGTTGGTCTGCTCATCATAAATCTTATCCAAAAAACTAATCCCCACTCCCATACGGGCAGAAAAAATCAGCTTCCCGGAACGCCACAGGAAAGGTTCGGCAAAACCAATCAGGTTATACGAACTGCCAACAACATCGGGATTACCATAGTTTACATAGAACAACGATACACCCATCTTTGAATAACAGTTACACTGCTGCCAGTTTGACTCTTTAAGCATAATCCATGCATACTCCAACTCTACCCCCCAGGGATGGGAATGGGTAAGAGGCTCCACTTTACTTGAATGGGGCAGAATCAGCCCATAGTGAGATTTAATGGCTATGGATGCCGGATTCTTTCCCTCATCCTGCCCCCGGAGGGTACTGCAGAATAACAGGAAAAACAGAAACAACAGGTCATATTTTGTCATCCTGGGGTTGAACATAAACCTTTTAAAATTACAAATTCGTGTTTTTCCCTGCAACATCAATTTGATTAAAAAGATGAAGTTATTAACAATGCCTAAAAATTTTATGCCCCGTGTTTTTAATAAAAAGTTTACAAACCTGACAACCGTAGCTTTTAACTTCGAATATTTTTTCCTTTATTTGTTTCTTGTGTTTTAATTAAGGAGCTATACTCATTGAATGAAGTTTGAAAAAAAATTAAAAAACAGGACCATTATTGCCGTAATTCTGGTGTTGTTGGTTTTGTGTTCTACTTACTTTTCCTTAAGCCTGAAAAATCACCGGCAATATCTCGACTGGCAGATTCAAAAAGACAGTGAAGTTGCCGGGGTAGAGATCAAGCATTTACTGTATACCACCAATCGAATTTACCGTGAAAAAATACAATATTTTGTCAACAATCCTGATATAAAGCAAACCTTCCATGCCGGGGAGATTGAGGAATTATACCGTTTAATTTTCCCCTATTATTCCATGTTAAAAAATGAAGACCCTTACCATTTTGTTCTGAATTTTTATACCCCGGAAAACAGGCTGGCTTTAAATATGGAAACCGGCCCCACCGAATCATTGAAATTCGCGGGTTCTTCTTCACTTGTTGCTGGGGTAAATGAAAAACAAAACCGCAAATCGGCTTTTGAATTATACGATTCCCAGCTATTCTATAAAATCATTGAGCCCATTACCGAAAAAGGGGAATATATTGGTTGCATTGAATTCGGTATCCGCGAAAATGAAATTGTCGAAAACATCTCACGGGAGCATGATTTAATCATCGGCAGCATATTTAACGTCCAAAAGATCTCCGAAAAGCTAAAACAAAATTTTTCCGGATCACCCCGGGAAGAAAACCTGATCATCCACTCGTTATTCCACGACGATTTTTTTAAAACCATCATGGCTGAAAATAAAATTTTGGAGGGAGGAAAAGTCAGGTATCTCGACAAGTATTATTTTGTAAACAAGGTTGAAGTTCAGAATAGTTTTAAGGACGATGGTTTCGCTGGAGTGGTTTTTCTTAAGGATATTACCCGCCTGCATAATGCTTTTCTTGCCTCGGTTTACCGTTCCCTGCTAATTATCTTTTTTATTCTGGCCATCACCTTTCTCATTCTTCATTTTTCGTTTAATATTCTCTTAAACAAGTTTCTAAACTTACAGGATAACATCGACAAGCGGCTGGCCAAAAAAACAAGGGAAATCCTCGACACCAATGCAGAGCTAAACCAGATTTTTAATACTACGGGAAACAGCATGCGGCTGATTGACACCGACTTTAACATCTTGCGGGTAAACCGGACGTTTACCATGATTTCGGGGATAAGCAAAGAAGATGCTGAGGGGAAAAAATGCTATAATGTTTTTCCCGGCCCCTATTGCCACACTGCAGATTGTCCTTTAAACCTGGTAAAAAACGGGGAGGAAAGGGTAGAACAAGACATAAAAAAAAGAAACCAGACCGGAAAAATAATCCCCGGGATATTAACCTCGGTAGCCTTTAAAACACAAAACGGTGAGATCCTGGGAATCATCGAGGATTTTAAGGATATCTCCCTTCGCGTTGAAATTGAAGAATCGCTGCGGCGATCCGAACAAAAATTTTCCACTTTTATGGATAACCTTCCCTTAGGGGTATTTATTAAAGATGAAGATCTCCGCTTAACCTATATGAATAAATATATGGATGCTGTATTTACCTCGGAAAACTGCCTGCAAAAAACCCCCCGGGAAATTTTCCCCGAACAATTCGCCCGGCGGATTATTGAGGAAGATCAGCGAGCCATGAACGGAGAGTTGCTGGTGGTCGAAGAACAGCTGCCCGATAAAACAGGGAAACTCATCACTTACCAAACCCATAAATTCAGGTTTAGAGCTGCCGACAACTCCTGGAAGGTTGGTGGTTTATCCATCGATATCAGCCAAAAGAAAAAAACCGAATATGAACTTAAAAAACTTTCCAATGCCATTCTGCACTCGCCGGTTTGTGTGATCATTACCAACCTGAAAGGACAAATCGAATATGTTAATCCCGTATTTACAAAATTTACTGGCTACACCCCGGAAGAGGTACTGGGTGAAAAAGTTGGAATACTAACCGATTCTGAATCGGTAAAAGCCATCTACAAAGATATCATGTCTACTGTATCGCAGGGGAACGACTGGCAGGGAGAAATCCAGAACCGCAAAAAAAATGGGGAAATATACTGGGAACTGGCGTCCATCTCTCCGGTGAAAAACAACAAAAACGAAATCACTCACTTTATCATTATTGCCGAGGATATCTCCAAGCGAAAGAAAAACGAAAAAGAGCTGTTGCTGGCAAAAGAACAGGCCGAAGAATCCAACCGGCTAAAAACCGCATTCCTGGCCAACCTGTCTCACGAAATCAGAACCCCGCTAAATGCAATTATCGGGTTTTCGAGCTTATTGCTCGACGAAGATATCCATCATGAGGAAAAAGTAAAACTCAACAACCTGATCAATGAAAACAGCCAAAACCTGCTCAAACTGATTGATGATGTCATCGACATCTCTAAAATCCAGTCCGGGAACTTTGAAATTAATCCCTCAACCTGTTATGTTAATAAGCTTTTACTGGACTTATATGTTTCATTTAGCGTAAAAATTGAACAGGATCCCAAAAAAGACATCCGTCTTTCGATGAATAAAGGCGTGCGAAAAAAAGATTTTTCCCTGATTACCGATACCATCCGGCTGAAACAAGTACTCTTTAATATCATTGAAAATGCCGTTAAGTTTACCCAGCAAGGATTTGTTGAATTTGGTTATTCGCTGGTGAAGGATGATAATAAGATCCAGTTTTATGTGATAGACTCAGGAATAGGTATCGCCAACGATAAATTTGAAATGATTTACGATCTTTTCCGGCAGGTTGACGAATCGTTTACCCGCGAATACGGGGGGACAGGCCTGGGGCTAACCATCGCCAAAAAAATTGTACATCACCTGGGTGGAGAAATATGGGTTCAATCCACACCGAAACAAGGGACCAATATCTATTTTACCCTCCCCCTGGAAAATAAATCGCTGGAAGAAAGTACCTCAGCTCAGGATTCGAAATCCTTAGCCTATAACTGGAAAGACAAGGTTTTTCTAATTGCCGATGATATTGACACCAACTATGCTTACCTGAAAGAAGTATTAAGCTCAACCCATGCTAAAATCATCTGGGCAAAGGATGGTAAAGAAGCTGTGGACCTGTGCATGAAAAATAAAATCGACCTGGTGATTATGGATTTAAAGATGCCTAACATGGACGGATATGAAGCTACCAAGGCCATAAAAAAAATCAAACAAGATCTTAAAATTATCGGGCAGTCCACGTTTAGCCATGATGACGAAAAACAAAAATGCCTGAATGCCGGTTGTGACAGTTATATTGCCAAACCCATCCGAATAGAAACACTTTTTAAAGTGATCAACAATACTTTTTTAAAAAATTAAGGGTTTTCGTTTTGTTTTTAAGGCCTTTGATAAACTTAATTGGATCAACACTTCACATTTTACATTAAAATTTATACTTTTATACCATTAAAAGCTAACATCTTAAAAAAACTGGTTATGATTGCAACCTATATTCAGGAATTACTGGCTACCAACAACCGGGTCATTGTTCCTAATTTCGGCGCTTTTTTAGTCCGTGCAACTTCAAAAAGCAAAGATGCCCAAACCCTGGACAAAAAGCTGAAAGACATCTACTTTAGTCCCTTTTTAAAGTTCAACGATGAGCTCCTGGAAAAACATATCATGGAAAAGGAGAAGGTAACGAAAGAAAAGGCTGCAGAAAAAATCAATGAATTTATTGAGTCGGTAAAAAAAGAACTGGATAACGAAAAGCCTTTTGAAATTAAGGATTTTGGCAAGTTTATTATTGACAAACAGGGCAAAGTGCAGTTTATAACCATTGCCAACGAAAAGGAGGAAGAAAGTCCTAAAGAAGACAAAAAAACGCCCGCAACAAAAACGGAAGAACCCAAAGCCAAAAAGACAACAGCCAAAAAGGCTGCTCCGGCCAAGGCCGAAAAAACAGCCGAAAAAGCCCCTCCACAAACAGAGCCGGAACCCGGAAAAAAAGAAACCCCTGAAAAAGATACGTTGCAAGAATATAAACCTGAAAAAGAATCCCCTGCGAAACCAAAAGTTCAAAAACAAGAACCTAAAACTTCTTCCTACAAAAAACAAAAACAACCGCTGAACAAAAGTGTTGTCTGGACTGTGGCCATAGGCGTTCCCGTTGCCCTGCTGATTGTATTTGCATTAATTAATATTGATAAGATTGAGTCGGTTTTTCAAAAGGATAAAAAAGCACCCTCAAAAGCCAAAACCGAGGTTGTCGGATCAAAAAAATCAACCCCGGACAAAACAAAAACCACAGAAGCGAAGAAAGACCAGGGGCAGGAAAAAGCGAACGAAGTCAAAACGGAGGGAAAAACAAGAACGCCCGCAGAGCAACAACCAGCTGTTGACGAAACAAAACCAGCCACACCTGCACAGAAAAAATACTTTATCATTGCAGGGAGCTTTAAAAATGAAAAATATGCCGACCGTTTCCTGGAAGACTTGAAAAAACAAGGCTATAATGCCGAAAAAATTCCCGAAAGAAATGGAATGCATGCGGTTAGTTATAATTCCTTTTCTGATAAACGCAAAGCCCTGGCCGAATATCGCTATTTAACCCAGGAAAAAGGATTGACGGCCTGGATTCTCTATTATTAATTTTTTTTTGTCGATAAAAGCCGCATTTCGTGCGGCTTTTTTATTTTTTTTGGCCCATCCCTTGAAAAAAAGAAAACGAACCCTTATTTTCATAAGATGCTAATGTAAATTTTTATGGATAAATTATTTAATTTGCTTTTTTATTAATCAATCAAAAAATTTTATGAAGTGAAGATTAAATACATAGACCTAATCGAACAAACCTTCGACTTCCCGCAAAAAGAGTTTAGTTTAGAGGATGACAACCTGCTTTTCCACAAGATCCCCTTGATGGATATGATCGAAGAATATGGAACCCCGTTAAAATTTACCTACTTACCACAAATTTCTAATCAGATTAAACGGGCAAAAAAATGGTTCCATACAGCCATGAAAAATGTTCATTACAAAAGCAACTATTATTATTGTTATTGTACCAAAAGTTCGCATTTTAAACATGTATTGCACGAAGCACTGAAAAATGATATTCATATTGAAACTTCCTCCGCTTTTGATATCAATATTGTGGAAAAACTCTACGAAGAGAAAAAAATCAGCAAATCAACCTATATTATCTGTAACGGGTTTAAGCGTGAAGCATATATCGAAAATATAGCACGGATCATCAATAATGGATTTCACAACACAATTCCTGTAGTTGATAATTTTAAGGAGCTTGAACAGCTGGAAGAATTAATTGAAGTCCCCTTTCAAATTGGGATCCGGATCGCTTCCGAAGAAGAACCAAAGTTTGAATTTTATACCTCCCGGCTGGGGATTGGCTATAAAGATATCGTTCCCTTTTACAAAAAACAGGTAAAAGAAAACCCCAACATCAAGCTGAAAATGCTGCATTTCTTTATCAATACAGGAATTAAAGATAATGCATACTACTGGAGTGAGCTGGTTAAATGTTTGAATGTTTATGGAGAACTCAAGAAAGTATGCCCCGAACTTGACTCCTTAAATATCGGGGGAGGCTTCCCCATTAAAAACTCATTATCATTTGATTACGACTATGAGTATATGGTTGATGAGATCATCTCACAGATTAAAATTTTCAGCGATGCCAACAATATCCGGGAGCCCAATATTTTTACCGAGTTCGGTTCATTTACCGTAGGCGAAAGCAGTGGCATTATCTACTCGGTATTGGGACAAAAAAAGCAAAACGACCGGGAGGTTTGGAACATGATCGACAGCTCATTTATGACTACCCTGCCCGACAGCTGGGCTATTAACAAGCGGTTTATTCTGCTTCCCGTAAATAAATGGTACAATACCTACGAACGGGTTTTTCTTGGCGGACTAACCTGCGACAGTGATGATTACTATAACTCGGAACAACACGCCAATGCCATTTATCTGCCCCGGGTTTCCTCCAGTGAAACCTTATACATCGGATTTTTTAATACCGGTGCTTACCAGGATACCCTGGGGGGATACGGAGGATTGCAACACTGTCTGATTCCTGGTCCTAAACATATCATCATCGATAAAGATAAGAAAGGAAAACTAACCACCCGGCTCTTTACCCGGGAACAGGAACCAAAGGATATGCTGAAAATTTTAGGGTATAACCAAAAATAGACCAACGATACGATGAGAAATTATGCCGGAATACCAGATAAATATGCACAACCGGAGACCGCAAAAATTGTGCTTATTCCTGTACCTTACGACGGTACAAGTACCTGGATTAAAGGGGCAGATAAAGGCCCGGAAGCTTTTCTCGAGGCTTCTGAAAATATGGAAGTTTACGATATCGAAACCGATTCGGAAGTTTATAAACAAGGAGTATATTTGGCCGACCCGGTTACCGAAAACCGCTCTCCCGAAGCAATGACCGAACAGGTATACCTTACGGTAAATCAATTCCTTGCCAGGGGTAAATTTGTTACCGTATTGGGTGGAGAACATTCGATTAGTATAGGTTCTATCCGGGCTTTTCAGGAGCATTTTAAGGATCTTTCCATCCTCCAGATCGATGCCCATGCCGACTTACGTGATCAATATGAAGGCTCAGCCTGTAATCATGCCTGTGCGGTTCATGCGGCACAAAAAACAACCAACCTCGTACAGGTTGGTATCCGAAGTATGGATATCTCAGAGAAAAAAT
Organism: Bacteroidales bacterium; assembly: GCA_036351015.1. Lineage (GTDB taxonomy): Bacteria > Bacteroidota > Bacteroidia > Bacteroidales > UBA12077 > UBA12077. Next base: position 201,725 of record JAZBOG010000019.1, on the reverse strand, counting down.
TCCTGAAAAAGGAAAACTGTTTCTTTGCACATGAAATACACACCGATCCGGAGTGGATGGAAAAAGTTTTGGCTAAGCTAACCGCCAATGTGTTTATTACCATCGATCTCGACGGATTTGACCCTTCCATCATGCCCTCTACCGGGACCCCCGAGCCCGGGGGATTAACCTGGTACCAGGTGGTTCATCTGATCAGGCTGGTTGCCCAAAAGAAAAATATTGTCGGATTTGACATCATGGAGCTGTGCCCCAACGAAAACAATAAAGGACCTGATTTTTTAGCGGCTAAATTATATTATAAAATATTAAGTTATGTCTTTGCAAACCAAAAAATATAAATCATGAAACGAAATACCATATCACAATTTATCGACGAACATTTTCTCCATTTTAATGCAGCAGCCCTTAAGGATGCTGCGCTTGGATACGAAAAACACCTTGCCGAAAACGGCAAGATGATGATTACCCTGGCCGGGGCCATGAGCACTGGAGAACTGGGAAAAAGCCTGGCCGAAATGATCCGGCAGGACAAAGTACATATCATCTCCTGTACCGGGGCCAATCTGGAGGAAGACCTGATGAACCTGGTGGCTCACTCCCATTACCAAAGGGTACCTCATTACCGCGACCTGACCCCAAAACAAGAATGGGAATTGCTCGAAAAAGGGCTTAACCGTGTAACCGATACCTGTATCCCTGAAGAAGAAGCTTTCCGCCGCCTGCAAAAACATATTTTTGAAATCTGGAAAGACGCCGAAGCCAAAGGCGAACGCTATTTTCCCCATGAATATATGTATAAACTACTTCTCTCGGGTGTACTGGAACAGTATTACGAAATAGATCCAAAAAACTCATGGATGTTGGCAGCAGCAGAAAAAAACGTGCCCATCGTTGTTCCCGGTTGGGAAGACAGTACCCTGGGAAATATCTTTGCTTCCTACTGCATGAAAGGAATGTTAAAACCTTCGACAGTAAAATCCGGAATTGAATACATGACCTGGCTTGCCGATTGGTACATTAGAAACTCAGCAGGCAAAGGGGTTGGTTTCTTCCAGATTGGGGGAGGTATTGCCGGCGATTTCCCCATTTGTGTGGTACCTATGCTTTACCAGGACCTGGAAATGGAAAATATCCCGTTCTGGAGTTATTTTTGCCAGATATCGGACTCTACAACCAGCTATGGCTCCTATTCCGGGGCCGTGCCGAATGAAAAAATAACCTGGGGGAAACTGGATGTAAATACCCCAAAATATATTGTTGAATCGGACGCCACCATTGTGGCTCCCCTGATTTTTGCCTGGTTGTTAAACTGGTAACTCCCCGAGATCTTATTTTAAACCTAACAGATCGCTTTGGCCTGTTAGGTTTTTCACGATGTTTTCCTTATCCACCCCGAAAAAATAATCCATGAAACATACTAAAAACTTTTCATTACTAATCCTTGGTTTATCCATGCTCTTCGCCTGCAACAGGCAGCAAACCTCCGGACCAGAGATGGAAAGAATGGAACGCTGGCTGGCATATTATAATCTGTCTCTGAATCATTTTACGGACACCCTGACCCTAAAAAAATATCCTGAAATTAAAACAACGATTGATCCATCGGATCCACAGGACAGTTTATTCCATGATTTATATATCTATTCGCCCGAAAAAAAAAGGGCAATCGATCTGGACAGCTATTTTCTGGTGCTGGAAAAAAACCGGGAAGGGAAGCTGGTTTGCCATGGAACAGAAGCTGATCAGGAAGTGGCACTGATTGATCTAATAAAACAGGAAAGACAACGGATCATTTTCTGCGGGACAGCATGCCGGGCCGAAGAAGTTCAGTGGCTTAACCAACAGGAGGTATTGATCATGGGGTTCGTACAACCCCTCAGTCAATGGATTCCAGCCCTTTGGTTCTTTAACACAGAACAGGAGTCGCTAATACAGATTAAAGGAAATCCCCTTCAGGTCAATAAAAAACCCAACAGCTATAACCAGGCGGTCCGGCTAAAAGAAATATCTTTCCCGGAAAAGAATGACTAGGAATAAAATTCTATCCCGATAATGGAAATATCGTCAAAGAATGCCGTGCTGCCTTCCAGAATTCTTTGTTTTTGAATGATGGTATTGATGTTTTGATCAATTTCCCGGTTATTGGCCAGGCATTGTTCAATCTGCTCAGTACCAAAACTCACGCCGTCATCACCAACCAGCTCAACCAAACCATCAGTATAACAAAAAAGTTTGGATTTTTGATCAATGGTAATAGCTCCTTCTTTGATGGTAGGGATCTCGTTTAGCATTCCCATCCCCACACATCCATCACGGAGAAACAACATCTCCCGGGTATCCATGGTATAGAATAGGGGAGGATTGTGTCCTGCATTGATATAATTCAGCCGTTTGGTCTGGTAATTATAGCGCCCCATAAAAATGGTGATAAACTTTTCTCCTTTGGCGCTGGCCATCACCCGCTCGTTGAGTTTAACAGCCATGTCAGCAAGTGACGATTCGGTGGTAAACAACGCCCTCAGGTTGGCCTGGAAGTTAGACATTAAGAGTGCTGCCGAAATACCTTTACCAGAAACATCTGCAATACAGAATCCCACTTCATTTTCATTCAACTGGATAAAATCATAATAATCACCACCAACCTCTAAATGAGGATGGTAAAAGGTAGCAACAAGAATCTTGTCATTATGAGGCAAGGTATCTCTTTCGGGAATAAGCATCGACTGCATCTTGGAAGCCAGCTCCAGCTCTTTCTTCAGGGCTTCCTGCTTCAGCGATTCATTATATAATCGGATATTTTCTATGGCAACAATAATAATGTTCGAAAGGGTTTGAATAAAATGCAGGTGTTTGATGGTGGGGCTTACCCCTTCTTTCTCCTCATCAATATCCCCGATTAATACAAAAGCAACCGGAACATTGTTATTAAACACCGGGATAATATTATCAAAAACCCGCAACGAGGGATTTGGGGAGGCGGTAACAAAAGAGATTTCTTTATGCTCCAGCAGATCCTTTTCAACATCTATCTGGTCAATTATCTTCTGGGAACAGCCTGAACTTAAAATCAGGTTCCATCCTTTATCAAACTTAAAAATCAATATTTTTCCGATATTCAGGTCGTCCCGCAAAATTTTTTCGTACCGTTGCAACAATTCATCGGTTGAAAGATTCGCATTAATAGCTTTCGTAATCGTAAGTAATGTATTCAACTTAAAGGTAGAAAGCTTAAGCCTGTTAATTGATGCTTTACCTGCAATATCCATAAAAAATCAGATTCCTGCGTTTCAATTTTCAATAAATATATAAAAAAAACCGGCAAAAATAAAGCTTTTTATTCTTTAACCCGTTCGTTATACGAACGGTCGCGGGTATCTACTTTTATTTTGTCGCCGGTAGAAACAAACAGGGGGACCATAATTTCTGCCCCGGTTTGTAAGGTTGCCGGCTTAAGCGAGGTACTCGAAGAGGTATCTCCCTTTAACCCCGGTTCGGTATAGGTAACCTCCAGGACAACAAACGGAGGCAGTTCACAATATAATGGTGTTTCGGTGTCGGCATGATATACAGCTTCAACGCCCTGTCCTTCGATCAGCAAATCGGGCTGATTGATTAATTCCTCCTGGAAAGAAACCTGTTCAAAGGTTTCGGTATGCATAAAATGATACCCCAGGTCATCTTTATACAGGTATTGATAAGGTCTCCGTTCAATCCGGGCCGTATTAACCTTGGCCCCTGAGTTAAAGGTATTATCAATCACCTTACCGGTTTTTAAATTTTTTAACTTGGTTCTGACAAAGGCCCCTCCCTTTCCGGGTTTAACATGCTGAAATTGAACAATCGTATAAAGTTCATTATTAAATTCGATACATAACCCGTTTTTAAAATCTGATGTGCTCGCCATAGTATTATTATTTTTTTTATTCCCTGCAAAAATAATGAAATCATTTAAATATCGAACTTATTTTTATACAGAAGGTTATTCTATTGATTCTAAGGGGTATTTTAAACCTGAGTAATCGGATAAATCACACTTAATGGATCCTATGATCAGATCAATCCTTATCTGCAGAGGCACAAAATTTTTATCCTTTGAAATCCACATGGTTACATCATCTTCAGAATCAAAAATCCGACCAGGTTCCACCACCGGCGAAAATTTCATGGCATGATATTTACCCCGTTTTGTTTTTATGATTTCATCCCCTGCATAACGCATTTTTAAAGGAAAAATCTCGTCGGCAAAGTAGGTGTCAAAAACAATCTCATCACCAATATCCTGAATATCATTGAGCATCGCTTCGCGAAAAAAATAAAAGGTACTCAGCATGTCAAGAATATTTTCCGGAACCTCATGTTCCCCCGACTTTTGGCTGATCACCCGCTTATTGGGATGATCATACCTCACCTCGTTATAATACCGGTAATTGCCTTCACTAATATTCCGGATGGCCAGGTAGGGAAGTCCACTGTGAAAGTCGAAATAACTCTCATAGATATCCCTTACCTTGTAAATTTTGTCTGCCAGTCCAATGGTGGTTGCCAAAGCCCTGGCATGATATACTTTTTCTCCCTCAAAACTCGTTTCGGTTAACGAAAAGGTAGCCTCTCCGGCATGAATAAATCCAAAACGGGCCACATAAACCAGCTTCTCGCCGTCCTGGAAAGGCTTCTCCGAGGTCTGATTCTGGGCATAACAATTCCCGGCTAAAAACATAAAGCCAACAAGAACTACCAGCTGTAATTGAATTTTTCTCATCCTAAAATAAATGCAAACAAAATCTATGCAACTTTTTACTTAAAAATATTTTTCCTGGGCTTAGTTGCAATAAAATCCTTTAGATAAAAAGGCTCAAAATATGCTACATCTTCAAATTTTCGCAAGGAATAAGATTGCTCGGATAGCTCTGCCATATCCACCGCCGAAGTACAGTACCCGGGAAGAAAAAATGCGTTCGGGTGTTGCACCGTAGCCGTTAATTTTTCAGAGCCATTTCCAAAGAAAATCATTGGCCGGGAGGCTAAGAGCTCCTGGTAACTGTCCCGATCAATAATTTCAGCCCGGACCTCCCGGATAAATTCACCTTCTGCATTGAAAAGTGCAGAATATACCTCCATTCTCCGGGCATCAATCATGGGCACCAACAACGATTTTTCAGGATCAGGAACAGACAAACTCCCTTTTTTCACCTTCCGGAGCAAGCCAAAAGCCATGGATTGCAAGGTATTTACGGAGATTAACGGTAAATTTTTAGCATAGCAAAGTCCTTTAGCCGTGGAAACCCCAATACGCAATCCGGTATACGAGCCAGGTCCTTTGCTTACTGCAACAGCATCCAGCCGGCCAAAGGAGAGGGTTAGTTCGTTGAGTAACTCTTCAATAAGCACCGTGAGATATTTTGCATGCGATTTTTCATCATTTATTTCCCGGTATCCTTTTACGTGCCCATTCTCTGATACAGAAACAGAACAAACCTGGGTTGAGGTTTCAATATTTAAGATCATTGCCATAAAACTCCTGTCATTGCTCGTTTAAAAAATTCACATCATTAAATCAGTCCTGTTGAAATAGTTGATCTTTATCCACCACTTCAACATTGGTTCCGTCATCCAGCTTTCTTGAAATGGCACTATAAGGAGCGATAACAATTTCATCCTCCAGCACAAGCCCATCTACAATTTCAATATATTGATTATCCTGAATCCCGGTCTGCACCTTCTTTAAATAAGCCTTGCCACCGGAAACAGCAAAAACTACCTCCTTAAATTCATCGTCAGTCATTTCTCCTGGGCTTCCTGTAGTATCGGGGTTGGTTCTGGTGGTAACGGCCTGAATCGGAATTGTTAAAATATTAACCTTGGTATTGGTCTGGATATCCACCGAAGCCGACATCCCCGGACGGAAAGGATTGGGATTTTTCTGCTGAACCAAATGTTCATACGACTCCTTTAACAGAAACACTTTAACATCAAAGCTCGTTACCTGATCGGTACTCATTCCGGAAACATTTGCCGAATTGGCAATCTCGGTGACAATGCCTTTAAAATTTTCTCCCAGATAAGCATCCACCTCAATCAATGCCGTATCTCTAAGTTTCACTTTAACAATATCATTTTCATTCACATCCACCTTCACCTCCATACGGCTCAAATCGGCAATACGAAGCATTTCGGTACCGGCCATTTGCATGGTTCCAACCACGCGTTCACCGATTTCAACATTTAACATCGAAACGGTACCATCCATAGGGGCATAAATCGTTGTTTTCTGCAGATTTTCATTGGCCTCCGAAAGGGTAGCCTCGGCACTTTGAACTGAATAACGGGAGGCTTCCAGTGATTTTCTGGCGGCAGCCAGTTCAGCTTCCACCATCTCAAAAGAAGAGAGGGCTGACTCATAATCGGCCTGGGAAATGGTTTCCTGCTCCCATAGAACCCTCGACCGTTCATAAGCATTTTTTGTTTGTTTATATTTGGCTTCAATCTGTTTTAAAAATGCCTGGGCATTGGCATAGTTGGCTTTGGCCGAATTTACCGAAGCCTCTGCACGGTCCACCGCAGAAAGATAGATATCTGGTTTAATTTTTAATAGCAAATCCCCTTTTTGTACCTGATCTCCCTCCTGGATATTCAGCTCTACAATTTCACCGGATACATCGGGAGAGATTTTTACTTCTGTTTCCGGCTGAATTTTTCCACTTGCAGTAACAACTTCTGTAATCGTCCGTTTTTCGGGATGTTCTGTGCTCACTTTTATCGTGAGCTCTCCGCCAAACCATCCGGCTTTTTTCCCAAGAATTGCAAAAACAATTAAAACAACTGCTACGATGAGCAAATACTGAAGGAGTTTATTTCTTTTCATAATGGGTAGTTTTGATATAGATCAACATTTTTTAGTTCTGACATCCTGCTTCCATCGAATTAAAGACCAAAATTAAAAAATCTATCAATTAAATTTGCTAAATTGTGCTTTTTATCAGAAATATTATATATCATTGAAACAATAATCTCAAAAATTTTAAAAGTACTCAACGGTTCATGATGTCATTTTTAAGTAAATCTTTCAATTCCTTTATTAAACTTCTCGGATCGAAACGCAATATAGTAAATCTTCTTCTTATACAGACAATTATTGTTATTGCAATTATAATTTTAGGGGTCGGGTACTTTTGGATATACAACGAATATGCCACGTACCAGAGAGTTAGTGACAGAATCCACAGGAGTCATATCAAAAACCACAAACAGTTAGTAAAAAACGAAACCCTAAAGGCGGTTGATTATATATATTTCAGGATACAGGAAACCGAAGCAAAACAAAAAGAACGGTTAAAAAGCCGGGTGAAAATGGCATACTCCATTGCCCAAAATATTTATAACCAACACCAGCATACCAAGCCGAAAAGTCAGATAAAACAGATGATTAAAGAGGTTTTGCGTCCCATTCGGTTCGACCAGGGGAAAGGATATATTTTTATCGGCAACCTGGAAGGTTATGATGTTTTATATCCCGTGGCTCCGCAGTATGAAGGAAAATACCTCTACGATCTCCAGGACGACATGGGGAACTATGTAATGCGTGATGAGTTAAACGTGGTAAATAACCAGGGTGAAGGCTTTGTGACGGGTTACTGGAAACGACCGGGAGGTGATGATAACATGACTCATAAAAAAATATCTTTTGTAAAACTCTTTGAACCCCTGGGTTGGTATATTGGTACCGGCGAATATGTTGAAGATTTCGAGAAAGAAGTCCAGGAAGAGGTTTTGGAAAGATTATCAAAAATTCGATTTGAAGAAGAAGGCTATATCTTTGTGAATACATACGATGGCGATGCGTTAATTACCGACGGAAAAGTAGTAACTCAAAAGAAAAATCTCTGGGATTACAAAGATCCCAATGGGGTTAAAGTAATCCAGGAAGAACGTAAGGCAGTTAAAAATCCCGAAGGAGGATTTCTTTACTACTCCTGGAAAAAATTAAATTCCGACGAGATCGTACCCAAAATGTCTTTTGTGAAAGGCGTTCCCGAATGGCAATGGATGGTGGGTGCCGGGGTTTATTTTGAGGATATTACTCCCGTTTTAAACCAGGAAAAAAGTGAACTGAAACATACCATCCAAAAAAACATTCTCACCATCATTATTGTTTTTGGGGCAGTCCTCACCTTTCTTTTTGTTTTTACCTATTTTTTGTCTAAAAAAGCGAAAGCCAATGTGAACTCCTTTTTAAACTTTTTTAAAAAGGCTTCTCAAAACCTGGAAGAAATTGATGTATCAAAACTGGATTTTAATGAATTTAAGACCATTGCTCATTCAGCAAATCAGATGATACAAGAGATTAAAACCTCCCAAAATAAAACCAGGGAAGATGAAGCTCTTTTTGAGAGACTCTTCGAAAGTGCTCCTGAAGCCATTGTTTTAATTGGAAATGATGGAAAAGTAATCCGGGCAAATTCGGCTTTTACCTCTTTGTTCGGATATGCCAAAGATGAAGTAATCCATCAGGATGTGGACGAGTTAATTGTTCCTAAAGAGCTGAAAGTACAAGCCAAAGAATACCATAAACGAATCATCCAGGGGCTGGATGTTGAGGTCGAAGAAATCAGGATAAGAAAAGATCAGTCCAGGGTTTTTGTTTCAATCCTGTCAACTCCTATCACTTTTAAACAGGATCAATTAGGGGTTTATGTTATTTACAGGGACATTACCCAGCAAAAGGAAACGGAACGAATCATGCATGAAGCAAAAACCAAAGCCGAAGAATCCGACCGGTTGAAATCCGCTTTCCTGACCAACATCTCCCATGAAGTTCGCACCCCAATGAATGCCATCACAGGCTTTTCCAATTTAATCCTCAACCGGGACCTTACCGAAGAAAATAAATTCGAATATTTAAACATTATCAATCAAAGCAGTAATGCTTTGCTGGAAATTATTGATAATATCATCGACGTATCTAAACTTGAAGCAGAAAACCTGATCATAAATAAAATAAAATGTAATATTCATCCCATACTTGATGAGCTCTATATTGATGCGAATCAAAAGAAAAAAGAGCTGGGATTGGAGAAGGTAGAAGTCCTTTTAACCAAAAGCATAAAGTCAAACGGCTTTGAAATTGTAACAGACCCCAAACGGTTCAAACAAATATTTGCAAACCTGCTGGATAACGCATTAAAATTTACCGATCAAGGAGTCGTAGAGTTTGGTTACCACCTTGAAGAAAACAACCTTTTATGCTTTGTGAAAGATACCGGGATAGGCTTTTCCAAAGATCAGGCAGCGTATATTTTTGAGCCTTTCAGACAAGCCGACTATTCGTCGACCCGTAAATACGGGGGTACAGGTATCGGGCTCACCCTTGCGCAAAAACTTGCAGAATTACTTGGTGGACATATTAAAGTTGAAGCAGAAAGAAACAAAGGGGCACATTTCTTTTTCAGTATCCCTGTCGAGGTTCTTCCCCAGGAACTCGAAACAAATGTTTTTTATTCGAATAAAATCAACTGGTCAGACAAAAAAATAATTATTGCAGAAGATGTTCACACCAACTATCAGTTTCTATATTCCGTATTAAATAAAACCAGGGCAGATATTTTCTGGGCTAAAGACGGGGAAGAGCTCATTGCAATGGTTGAAAAAAATAAAAATTATGATCTTATTCTGATGGATATCCAGATGCCCAAAATGAATGGTCATAACGCTTTTAAACACCTGAGAAAAAAAGGGATAAATATACCGGTCATCGCACAAACAGCCTATGCAATGGAGGGAGACATCCAGGAGATAAAAAACATGGGATATAACGACTACATTATTAAACCCATTGAAATCAGTAGTTTATACGAAAAAATAGCGACAATCCTTGATTAATTCGTAATGGCAGCAAAAACAATAGACATGGAGGGGATTGGAGAGGTGATCTTTCGGAAGAACAAACGATCAAAAAACATCAGCATATCTCTTCGTCCGGGAAGAGAGGTATTGGTAACCTTCCCTGTTTTTGTAAGCTATGCTACGGCAAAAAAAATAACCGAACAAAAAAAGGAGTGGATAAAAACACACCAGCCTAAAATAAAGGCATTGGAGGATAAATACACCCTGTTTACCGAGAAAACATCCTTGACTACCAGGTCCAGAACACTAAAAATCAACAAACACGATAAAAGCACAATAAAAACAACTTTAAGTGACCGTTTCATAGAAATTCATTATCCCTCCGGTGCCGAAATCCAATCCAAAGAAATTCAGCAAAAGATAAAGGATTCTGTGATTAAGGCCTTACGCTTTGAGGCAAAAGAATACCTTCCGCAAAGAGTGCAGTTTCTGGCTAAAAAATATAACTTTACCTATGAAAAGGTATTCATAAAAAACAATAAAACCCTTTGGGGTAGTTGCTCGGGGGTGAATAACATCAATTTAAACCTTCATCTTATTCGTTTACCTGATCATCTGATTGATTATATCATCCTGCACGAACTTTGCCATACCCGCGAAAAAAACCATGGCCGGAGATTCTGGAATTTAATGGACTCCATCCTGGGAAATGCCAGGTTATATTCCAAAGAACTTAAAAAGTACTCCATGAATATCTATACCCATTAATTTGATTTTTTCTTAAAAAAATGTAAGTTTAACGGTTGTTTCCTAACCTCATTTGTCTGATGAAAATAAAAACAAAACTGTTGCTTTATATTCTTGCCACGTCAATCCTGATTTTTATTGCTATCGTAGGATATATCACGATTAAGTCACAAAACCTGGCCTTAACAGAAACCCAAAAGGTAGCCACAACAACGGCAAAAGAATATGCCAACATCATTAAAAGTGAACTCTCGGCTGATTTCAAAACCGTAAAAACCCTGGCCCAATCAGGCCAGGCATATCATACCCTCGGGTGGGATGAATGGAATACGGTTTTTTTAGAACAACAACGAAATGTAATCCTTGAAAACCCTCATTTTCTAGCCGTAGCCACCAGCTGGGAGCTGCAATACATTGACCCGGAGTGGGAAAAACCCCATGGAAGATATCTCAACGGATGGGTACGGGAACAGGATGGCAACATTCAGCAACTGGAAGCAAGGCTAAATACAGAGGGAGATGTATTTACCAGCAACTACTATAAGATGAAATCATCAGGAAAACCCATGATCGTTGATCCTGAACTCTATCATTATTCCGACAACGAAGAAGATCAGTACCTTAACTCAAACCTCTCGGTACCCATTAAAATGGGAAATTCATTTATTGGACTTGCAGGAGTTGATGTTGACCTTCACCGTTTTCAAAAAATTATTGAAGCCATAAAACCTTTTGAAAATAGTTATGCTTTTCTGCTCTCCAACAATTGTACCTTTGTGGCCCATCCCGACAAAACCCTTATGGGACAATCGATGGCCGAATACAATAAGGATTTCTTCAAAAATTATTCTATTGCTCAAAAAGTGGCGGCGGGAGAATTCTTTTCATTGATTCATCAAAACAAACAAAAAGAAAAACATTTTTATGCCTTTGCCCCCATTTCCATCGACGAAGTGGAAACCCCATGGTCGCTGGTATTTGTTGTTCCCCACCAGGTAATAACCTCCAAGGCCAACAGGATCCTGCTGAATGCACTGATCGTCAGCCTGGCCGGACTTCTTATATTAACCCTGGTGGTCTGGCTGATTGCACAAAAAATTACGGACCCCATTCTGAAAGTAACAGAGATTCTGAAAAAACTATCTCTTGGAAAAATCGACGAGTCATCCATGAGCATTGCTAATACGAAAGATGAAGTAGGAGAAATGATGCTGGCCCTGAATACCTCGATGAAAGGATTAAACAAAAAAGCTGAATTTGCACAGAAAATTGGAGCTGGAAAGATCGACTCCAGCCTTGAGCTTTTAAGTAATGAAGATAAACTGGGGCATTCGCTTTTAGATATGAGAGCCAGTTTAAAGAAAGCAAGAGAGGAAGAAGAAATAAGAAAAGCAGAAGACCAAAAACGCCGATGGACAAATGAAGGGCTGGCAAAATTTGCCGATATCCTACGTCAAAATAATGATAACTTATCGGTACTTTCAATGCATGTGATTAAAAACCTGGTCCGCTACCTTGAAGTAAACCAGGGAGGATTATTTATCCTGAATGACCAGGAAGTGTCCGACAAAACACTTGACCTTGTGGCTGCCTTTGCCTTCGACCGGGAGAAACATTTTACCAAACAGGTTGAGCTGGGCGAAGGATTAGTCGGTACCTGCGCCGTGGAAAAAGAAACCATACACCTCACTGAAATACCCCAGGATTATGTACATATCGTGTCCGGATTAGGCGGATCGAACCCCAATAGCCTGCTGCTGATTCCGCTGAAAGTTGAAAATGATTTACTGGGAGTCATTGAAATGGCCTCCTTTAAAAAATTTGAAAAACACGAAATTGATTTTGCTGAGTCTGTGGCTGAAAGTATTGCAGCAACCCTCCGATCGGTACAGATTAATAGTAAAACTTCGGAGCTGCTCGAAAAATCACAACAACAAGCCGAAGAAATGGCCGCCCAGGAAGAGGAGATGCGGCAAAACATGGAAGAACTCCAGGCTACCCAGGAGGAGGCTGCCCGAAGAGAAAACGACCTTAATTCCGTGTTAACCGCCATTGACCAGTTTCTTTTAAAAGCAGAATTAACCCCCAATGGAGAACTGATCAGTGCAAATAAACTCTTTTTAACTACTTTCGGATATACCAATCACGAAATTTTGAATCAAAGCATTGAAAAACTTATCCCCGATGAAGAGCTGCAACGTTTTAAGAAAATCTGGGAAGCAATTAGCAAGGGAAATTCCCATAACGAAATTTTTAAAAGAAAATCGAAAAAGAATGAAACCTTATGGTTAATAACTTCATATACCCCAATATATGATGAGGAGGGAAACCTGTTCAAAGTTCTTTATTTAGCCATTGACAATACCAAATCAAGAAAAGAAAAAGAAGAACTTAAAAGAAAAGTAGCAATCTATGAACAAAAGAAAAAATAAGCTTTTCACCTAATAGATTTTAATTTTGTCGGACAGGAAATTATACATTTAAAGAATTGATTGTATTTTTGGAATAAAATAAACACCCTATGAAAATAAATCTAAACCTAAAAAATAAAATGCAGCTTTTTTTAATTACTATCTCGGTAATTATTTATATTGCTGCCATAGGCTATATAAGTATCAATGCAAAAAAATCAGCTTATAAAAATTCCGTCGACCTGGTAAATGCCGAAGCCGGGAAATACGCCAACCAGATCCAGTCTGATTTGAATGAATACATGGCAGTTGTTCGCACTCTCGCCAAGGCTTTTACGGTTTACCCTGACATGCCCAGGGAGCAGTGGGAACCGCTTTTTATAAAAATGTATGATTACGTTTACCGGGATAACAGGAACTTCTATAAACTATGGGATAGCTGGGAATTAAGCAGAATTGACAGTACCTGGAATAAACCTTATGGAAGAGTATCCAATGAATTCGGACAAAAGAACGGGGTTTACTATAATAAGCAGGAACGAAGAAGTTTGGAAGGCGACTCAGAACTCTATGCTTTCATCAAATCCCAGGCCCGGGAAATTACCTTACCCATTTATTTTGACCAGTTTACCGACGAAGACCAGGAGGCTAAATTAATGACCAGTCTCATAAGCCCGATAATTGTTGACAATCAATACCATGGATTGGTCGGAATCGATCTGATTCTCGAACGCTTTCAGGAAATGGTAAATGAAATTCGTTTTGAACAGTTTCCCGGAACCTATGCCTTTTTATTAAGTGAAGAGGGAAAGTATGCCGGGCATCCCGAAACCGAGTTATTAAACCAGGTTGCAGAATTTACCCTAAAATCAGGAGAGGAATTTTCCATTACAGAGCACATCGAAGAGGGTAAAAATTTCTCGATTGTTACCCGGGACCAGGAGGAAAATACTCATTTTATTGCCTTTGCCCCAATATCTATCGGACGAACGAATAGTCCCTGGTTCCTGGGCGTTTCGGTTCCCATTAACTCCATCATGGCCCAAGCCGACAGAAATTTTATGATTTCCATTATGGTTGGCCTGATTGGGATCATCCTGTTAAGCCTGGCAATCTACATCATCACGAAGAATATCTCTGATCCTATCCAAAAAATTACCGGACTGCTTAAAAAGCTTGCCCTGGGAAAAACAAATATCAAAATGGATCTCGAGGTTAAAAGCGGGGATGAAATTGAAGAAATGGCAGATTCTCTGAAAAGATCCCTGGTAAGTTTAAATGAAAAAACAGCTTTTGCCAATCATATCGGACAGGGTGATCTGGATTATGATTTCAAGCTTTCGAGCGAAGAAGATGAACTGGGGCAGGCACTTGTAAATATGCGAAACAGCTTGCTCAAGGCAAGAGAAGAAGAGAAAAAACGTAAAGCAGAGGACCAGAAAAGAAGATGGGTCAACGAGGGGCTGGCAAAATTCGCGGATATCCTACGTTCCAATAATGATAACCTCAAAACCCTTGGACACGACATCATCAAGAACCTGGTACATTACCTGGATGCCTGCCAGGGAGGGCTATTCCTGCTCAACGATGAGGATAAGCATGAAATGTTCCTGGATATGATCTCAGCCTTTGCCTACGACCGCGAAAAATATTTCGAGAAACGAATCGAATATGGAGATGGGATTATCGGATCCTGTGCCATCGAAAAAGAGACCATCTATATGACTGATCTGCCCCAGGATTATATTGAAATTACTTCAGGACTGGGTGGCTCGAATCCAGACTCCTTGCTGGTAGTCCCCTTAAAAATTGAAGATCAGGTATATGGGGTAATCGAAATCGCATCCTTTAATAAATTTGAAAGCTATCAGATAGAATTTGTTGAAAAAGTCGCTCAAAACATCGCTTCCACCATTCAGTCGGTAAAAGTTAGTATACAAACCAATGAACTCCTGGAAAAATCACAGCAACAGTCGGAAGAGATGGCTGCCCAGGAAGAAGAGATGCGCCAGAACATGGAAGAACTGCAGGCTACCCAGGAGGAAGCAGCCCGGAAAGGGGCTGAAATGGAAAGCCTGATCAATGCCCTGGAAAATTCCAGCAGTATTGTAGAATATAATGCCGAAGGTTACATTACGAAAGTAAACGACAACTACCTGAACCTGCTGAACCTCTCCCGTGCTGAGGTAATCAATACCCACCACTCCGGCAAAATGGAATTTACCAAAAAACAAAAAAAGGAATACAACAAATTCTGGAACGATCTGAAAAAAGGAATAACCAAAAAAGAAAAATCTAAATTTGTCGTTGATGACCGAGAGTTGGTTTTTGTGGAAGTATATTCCCCTATAATGAACGAAGAAGGAAAAGTAGAACGTATTCTTAAAATTTCCAATGAAATTTCTGAATTTGAAAAATAATAACGTTTATTCAATCCCATTATGAAAATCAAACTCAAAATACAACAAAAAATACAGCTTTTTATCATTCTTACTTCCATAATCATTTATGTTGTAGCTGTAGGTTATATTAGTTATAATGCACGAAAAATGGCGTATAACGATGCCATTCAAATTACCAACAACCAGGTTCAGGAATCCGCAAAAGATATCAAAGCCCGCTTTGATGCCCAGTTTTCTGCCGTGGTAGCAATCAGCCATGCTTTTAAGGTATACCAGGAGTTTGGAAAAGACGAATGGCAAAATCTTATTCACAAGATGTATTCGCATATTTTTAGAAATAATCCCGACATTTATGCTCTATGGGACAGTTGGGAACTAAGTGCGATTGACCCCGAATGGGACAAGCCCTATGGACGAATTAGCCATACCTTCTGGAGAGATCATGGAGTAATTAAAGATAATGTTGAGTTACGCAGCCTGGACGGGGATTCTGAACTCTATGCAGAAACCAAATCGATGACCCAACCCAATATCAATGAGCCCTATTTTGATGTTTTAACCGGAGGAAAAACAGAATCACTGCTGATGACCAGCTTAAATGCCCCTATTGCCGATAACGGCAAATTTGTCGGGGTCGTGTCCTACGATATCACCCTGGAGCAGCTTCAGGAAATTGTGGAAAATATTAAACCCTACGAAGGGAGTTACGCATTCATGGTATCCAACCAGGGAGCGATCGCTGCCCACCCGGATAAAGAATTATTTAACCAGCCCATCACCAGCGTTTTTCCTGAAGATGAAAAACAAGAACAAATCTCCCGAAAAATCCGTGAAGGAAAACACTTCAGCTATACTACCCGCGACCAGAATGGAGTAAAACACTATATTACCTATGCTCCCATTCAGATATTAACGACCAATACCCCCTGGTCAATAGCCATCTCGATCCCTGAAAACATCATCATGCAGGAAGCCAATAAAAACTTCCGGATATCAATCCTGGTAGGTATTGTAGGCATTTTAATCATGTCGTTTATTATTTTAATTATCAGCAGAAATATCACCAACCCGATAACCCGCATTACCGAATTGCTGAAAAAACTATCCATCGGACACCTGGATGAAACCATGCGTATAAAACTTGATACAGGCGATGAAATAGAAGAAATGGCAAATGCACTTAACCAGTCGATTGACGGATTAAACAAAAAAGCCGATTTTGCCAACCAAATCGGGAATGGTAATTTAAACCATGACTTCAAGCTCCTAAGTGATGAGGATATCCTTGGAAAATCGTTGATCGATATGCGAAACAGCCTGGTAAAAGCCGAAGAAGATGAGAAAAAGCGAAAAGCTGAAGATGAAAAAAGACGTTGGGCCAATGAAGGGCTGGCCAAATTTGCCGATATATTACGTCAGAATAATGACAATATTGAAAACCTGGCCACCGAGATCATTATGAACCTGGTAAATTATCTCAATGCAAACCAGGGCGGACTGTTTATCTTAAATGATAACGATAAGGAAAACATCCATTTTGAGTTATTGTCGGCTTATGCCTACGACCGCCGGAAATACCTGAAAAAACAGATCGAACCAGGAGAAGGACTGGTAGGCACCTGTGCGATCGAAAAGAAAACCATCTTTATGACCGATATCCCGCAGGATTATATTGAAATTACCTCCGGACTTGGAGGAGCCAATCCCAGCAGCCTGCTCATCGTCCCGCTAAAACTTGAAGAAGAAATCCTGGGAGTACTCGAAATTGCCTCTTTCAATGTTTTCGAAAAACATGAAATTGAATTTGTGGAGAAAGTGGCCGAAAGTATTGCCTCAACCCTGTCAGCAGTACGTATCAATATCCGTACAACAGAACTGCTGGAGAAATCCCAGCAACAAGCCGAAGAGATGGCAGCCCAGGAGGAAGAGATGCGCCAGAACATGGAAGAATTACAAGCCACACAGGAAGAGTCCTCACGAAAGAGTGCAGAAATGGAGGGCTTAATTGAAGCGCTCAACACCTCAAGCTATGTCATTGAATATGACCTGGAAGGATATATCCAGAAGGTGAATGAAAACTACCTTTCCCTGGTCGGTTTATCCAAAGAGGAAGTGGTAGGAACCCACCACTCCTTAAATATGGAATTCACAGAAAAACAAAAAGCAGAATACGATAAATTCTGGAAAGATTTACGTACCGGAAATGTCCGTAAAGAAACTACCAGGGTCAATATTAAGGGGAAAGAACTCATTTTTGCTGAAACATACACCCCCATTCGAAATGCGGATGGAGAGATTTACAAAATCCTTAAAATCTCCAATAATATTACCGATTTTCAGAATAAGATCTAGTTCCAAATCTCCATAGAGTTTCATAAAAAAATCCCGTGAATCACGGGATTTTTTTTTATATTTTTTTTGAATCAGATTAGTTGCACTGAACCACATGTTTCATCTGATATTCTGCTGCTTCCTGATAATCTCCTTTGGCTGCTTTCGAGTAGGCATCACACGCGGAAGCATTATCTCCTTTCCCGTAGTATGCATTTCCTAACTCATAATAAATTTTAGCATCCCGGGTAGTTCCTTCTCCGTCAAATATTTCCAGTGATTTATTCGCCATTTCAATCGCCTGATCCCATTGTTCTAATTTATTATAAACCGATGACAGCTGGTAATATAAATCCGAATCGGCCTCTTTATATTCCAACGACTGGGTAAAATAAGCTGCAGCATCTTCATAGTTTTCTGAAGTAAACGCTTCTGCTCCTTTCTTTAAAAAATAATTTCCGGCAAGCGATTTAATGTCATTCTCCTCTTCAGTCTTATTTTTAGCAATGGCTACCTCAATTCCTTTATTGGCTGATTCTTTCAATGCTTCGGCATTGTCCTGCTCTCTTAATGCCATGGTTTTATAAACATAAACCTTGGCGTCATTCGGATTGTATTCTAACGAATGGTTGAACGCAGTAATCGCCTGATCATATTTCTCTTCTTTCAAAAAAGCTGTTCCTTTGATACGATAAAGTTGGGGAATAATTCCTTCTGCTTTTTTCAGATATGATTCATTATCATACGTTTCTGAATATTCGGCCAGTTTCTCAAAAGCTTCAATCGAACCGTCATAATCTTTTTGTTTATATAAATCCAGGGCATATTTATATTGCATGACCGGAATCTGCTTAACGGCAGTTGCACGGTTCTCATTATCAAACTCACCAAGCTCTTCGTAAATAGTCACACATTTTTTAAACGATTCTACTGCCCCAAGATAATCTTTGGCCTGCGATTTGGAAACTCCCTCTTTTAATGCATCTACAGCTTCTGTTGCTGATTGTGCGTTTAGATTAACTGCAAAACCCAATAAAAAAATCATTGCAGTTATTGTTCTCATTAATTTCAATTTCATGATGTTAATTTTTAGTTTAGGATTTAATTTTAATCTGTTTTTATTTTTAGCGGTTAAAAATATAAAAACCAGTGAAAATATAAAATAATTTTTAAATATAATTTGCTACATATCTTAATTAATAACAATGAGTTATATCTTTACACTACACTATTCAAGAACTATACCATTTTTCGCTAACTGATAAAATATTTGGTTTTCGGTAAATACAATTTCAATAATTTCCAGTACCACCAGGTTTACCAGTATTTTTTCGGTTTTCACCTTCGACAATCCTGCCAGCCGCATAAACCTGGAAAATGTGATTACCGGGTTTCGCTGCAGATAATCAAACAATATTTTTTCCGGCTCTGCATAACGTACCAGGACCCCTTTTCCAAATTTCTTCTTTTTCCATGCCTTTAGGTAGATATGATTAACGATAAAGTTCTGGTCATTTACCCTGATATAGACTCTGGATTTACCCTCTTTGTTTGGCGCCGTAATCAACTGATTCGTGTCCATTGGGGGGATGGTGATTTCAAGGAGGGTTTTTCCTTCGATCTCCCAAACTTTGGTTTTAAAAGTTACCTGGGGGTTACAATATAAGTCGGCAGCAGCCTGGATCATATAAAACTCTTCGTCGCTCTTTACGCCGGCAATTGATCCATTATCCCTGACTCCAACCAACAATTTTCCCCCTGTGGTATTGGCAAATGCTGCCAGCGAACGGGCAATCTTCTTCGAATCGGTTATGGAGTGTTTAAAATCAAGTTGTAGGTGTTCTCCCTGCCTTATTAAATCGTAAATATATGCACTCATCCTTAAAATATCTTCAGTTTTAGCGAAGATAAAAAGTATTTTTAAAAGGCTTTAACAATCGTTCGATTATTAAACAGTACATTTATTCTCTGGGAAAATTATTTACTCAAGGCCTCTGCTCCACCCACAATCTCCGATATTTCGTTGGTAATGGTTGCCTGGCGGGCTTTATTGTATGTCAGCTGAAGCTCCTTAATTAAGGTGGTAGCATTATCCGTGGCTTTGTGCATGGCAGTCATCCGTGCGCCGTGTTCTGCGGCCAGCGACTCTAATAAGGCTTCGTAAAAATTAAGCTTTAAGGATTTGGGGATCAGGTTTTTAACAATGTACTCCTGGTCCGGCTCCATGATATAATCAAAGTTTACAAAAGTGTCTTCATCCTCGCAATAATTGATCTCTACCGGTAAAAACTGCTGGCTGGTTAGAATCTGCACCGCGGCATTTTTAAACCGGTTATACACCAACATTACCCTGTCGTAAGTTTTATCTGTAAACGACTCAATAATTTTCTCAATCAACGGGACCGCCTGGTCAAAACAAAGCTGATCCAGCAGCTCATTGTCAGAGCCGATTACCTTATAGCCTTTCTTCGTAAAATGATCTGTAGCTGCCTTCCCTATCGTTAGGATGTCAACCTTACCCTCCTGGTTTTCTCCAGCATATTCTTCCTCAAGAAGGCGAAGGGTTTCTTTGATGACATTCGCATTAAATGCTCCACATAATCCCTTGTTGGAAGAGATAACCACCAGGAGGATCCGGTCGGGATAGCCGGCTCGGGAATAGATATTATCCTCGGCCAGGTTAACCGACTGGGTGATGTTGTTTAATATGTCATTGAGCTTATGTGCATATGGCCTCAGGTTGATTACGGAGTCCTGTGCTTTTTTCAGCTTGGCTGCCGATACCATTTTCATGGCACTGGTAATCTGCCGGGTGGATTTTACCGAGGCTATACGTGTACGAATATCTTTTAAGCTACTCATTCCTAAGTTGTATTATCCCTTTTTATATTTTTCGGCCACTTCGCGGGCTGCGGACTCCAGGGCCTGGGTTACATCATCGTTAAGTTTACCCTCTTTCAGAGTTTGCAGAACACTTTCATGTTGCAATTCCATCATCTCCAGGAAATCCGATTCAAAGGCTTTAATCTTTTCTAACGGCACATCCTCCAGCAAACCTTTGGTACCACAGTAAATGATGGCGATTTGCTTCTCCACCGGCATGGGGGAGTATTGTCCCTGCTTCAGGATTTCCACGTTCTTGGCTCCTTTGTCGAGCACTGCCATGGTGGCTGCATCCAGGTCGGAACCAAATTTGGAAAAAGCTTCCAGTTCACGGTATTGAGCCTGGTCTAATTTTAATGTGCCGGCTACCTTTTTCATGGATTTTATCTGGGCATTTCCACCAACTCTCGACACCGAAATACCCACATTAATTCCCGGGCGAACCCCGGAATTGAACAGGTCTGATTCGAGGAAAATCTGTCCATCGGTAATGGAGATCACATTGGTGGGGATATAGGCAGAAACATCACCTGCCTGGGTTTCAATAATCGGCAGGGCGGTCAGTGATCCTCCTCCTTTCACCCTTTCCTTGAGGGTTTCCGGCAAGTCATTCATCTGCGAAGCAATCTCATCGGCTTCGATTATTTTAGCGGCCCGTTCAAGCAGTCTTGAATGCAGATAGAATATATCTCCGGGGTAGGCTTCGCGTCCTGGCGGGCGACGCAGCAGTAACGATACCTCACGATAGGCAACAGCCTGCTTGGACAGGTCATCATAAACCACCAGTGCCGACCGTCCCGTATCCCTGAAGTATTCGCCAATACATGCTCCGGCAAACGGAGCAAAAAATTGCAGGGCTGCCGGATCAGAAGCCGTGGCCGATACAATCACCGTATAATCCATGGCGCCGTGCTTCTTCAGGGTTTCGGCAATATTGGCAACAGTAGACCCCTTTTGTCCTATGGCTACATAAATACAAAAAACAGGTTCCCCACGCTCATAAAACTCACGCTGATTAATAATCGTATCTATTGCAATGGCTGTTTTTCCGGTTTGCCGGTCGCCGATAATCAACTCCCGCTGTCCGCGACCGATAGGAATCATCGCATCAATGGCCTTGATCCCGGTCTGGATGGGTTCATTCACCGGCTGCCGGTAGATTACCCCCGGAGCCTTCCGCTCCAGCGGCATTTCAAAAAGTTCACCATGGATGGGTCCCTTCCCGTCAAGTGGTTCTCCCAGGGTGTTTATTACCCGGCCTAATAAATTTTCACCTACACGGATCGAAGCAATCCGCTTGGTCCGCTTTACTTTATCTCCCTCCTTGATCTCTTCGGATGAACCTAGCAGCACTGCGCCAACATTATCCTCTTCCAGGTTCAAAACAATACCTTTCATCCCCCCCTCAAACGCTATCAGTTCATTGGCCTGTACATTCGACAACCCATAAATCCGGGCAATCCCATCTCCTACCTGCAAAACACTGCCTGTCTCCTGTAACTCATTATTAGTACTAAAGCCTTCTAATTCCTTTTTTAATATCTCAGAAACTTCTCCGGGTTTTATTCCTGCCATAGGTTTTTATTTAAATGGTTGTTTTATTTATGATAACTTATTTCAAAATCCAGCAGCTCTCTTTTCAAACGATTTAAAGAGTGTGCAACACTTAAATCCAGCTGTTTATAATCAATCTCGATGATTAACCCGCCGATAATCTTCTCATCCACCCTTTGCTTTAGCTCTACGGTAGCCTTAAACTGATCTTCGATGGCTGTCACAATCTCCTCTCTCTCCTGATCCGAAAGCTCCAGGGCGGTGGTAATCTCTGCGGTTTGTATCCCCTTAAACTGACGGTAAAGATCGACATAATACCTCATTATCCCGTAAAGGTGGTTTTCGCGCTTGTTTTTAACAACCAGCAGCAAAAAAGCCAGGGTGTGGCTGTTTACTTTTTTGGCAAACAGATCGTTTAAAACAGCCCTTTTTCGCGATGTTTTTATTACTGGATGTTGAAGCAAAACATTAATCTCAGGGATGTGATTCAACGATTCGAGAATAAACTCCATGTCCCGTTTGATTTCATCCACCAGTTTTTTCTCTCTGGCCAATAAAAACAACGCCTTGGCATACCTCACATTAATCTGGCTATGATACATAACCCACTAGTTTAACTCAATATTTTTAACAATCTGGGAGATCAACTGCTTCTGTTTGGAGTCATCGGAGAGATGTTCGCGAAGTAACTTCTCGGCAATACCCACAGACAACTCTGCAATCTGATTTTTAATCTCATGGATCGCCTCTTCTTTTTCCTTGAGCACACCTTTCCGGGCCTCCTCAAGAATCTTTTGAGCTTCAATCTTTGCGCTCTCCTTCGCCTCTTCAATAATTCTGCTTTTTTCCTCTTTGGCCTCTTTTAAAATATTTTCCCGTTCCACCTTTGCCAAAGCGGTAATCTTTTCGTTCCCAAACTCAATCTTGGCCATTTCGTCCTTAGCCCGTTGAGCGGCATTTAAACTTTTGGCAATGGATTTCTCGCGAGCTTTAATGGCTTTTAGAATCGGCTTCCAGGCAAATTTTATCAGCACAAACAGTACAATACTGAATGAAAAAATCATCCAAAACAGCAAACCGATATCCGGTTTAATGAGTTCCATAGGATTAACTTTTAATTATACAAAGGTGCCCAAAATTTCCCGCCTCGCGGCTCGTCCGGATTTGGGCAACCATTTTCCGGTTATACAAAAAGTACCAGGAAACACACCACGATAGCAAAAAAGGCTACCCCTTCGATAAGCGCTGCAGAAACAATCATGTTTGAACGAATATCTCCGGCGGCTTCAGGCTGCCGTGCAATAGACTCTACCGAGGTACTACCAATTTTAGAAATACCATAAGCTGCAGCAATGGCTGCAATAGCTGCTCCAATCGCTGCACCTACTTTAGATATTGCAGCACCTTCGATAGCCAGTAAAATAATTCCTAATGTTGACATAATCTATAATTTTAATTGTTGATGAATACTATATTAATGGTCTTCTGCCACAGCCATCCCAAAATAGATTGCCGACAGAACGGTAAATACATAGGCCTGGATAAATGCTACCAGTAATTCTAAAAACGACATAAAAACCGCAAAGATCACCGAAACAGGTGATACTGCAAGCCCCAATACATCATTGATATTTCCGAAAATAAAAATCAAACTGAAAAACCCCAAAATAATAATATGCCCAGCCGTAATGTTTGCAAATAAACGAATCATTAAAACAAAAGGTTTGATAAGCACCCCGAATAACTCAATGACCGGGATCAGCGGTAAAGGAACTTTCAGCCACCAGGGAATCCCGGGGGCATTAAAAATGTGAGCCCAGTAGTTTTTATTCCCGGTAAAAGTTGTAATAACAAAGGTAACCAGGGCCAGGGCCATGGTAACTGTAATATTGCCGGTGACATTAGCCCCTCCCGGGAAAAAAGGAACCAGACCCAACAGGTTGTTCAGCAAAATAAAAAAGAAGATGGTTAACAGGGCCGGAGTAAACCGTTCGTAATGTTTCTCCCCGATACTGTCTCTGGCCACATCATCGCGTATAAAAAGGATAACCGGCTCCATCAATGATTGTAACCCTGATGGAGGCTGGTTTGGTTTCCGCTGATAGGACCTGGCAATCGAAACAAAAATAACAACCAGCAGGATACAGCTAAGAAATATGGCTAAAACATTCTTGGTGATAGAAATATCCAGGGGCCGGGCAACAAATTCCCCGCTTTCATTTACCTCTACAATTTTATTTTTATGGGGCCCTTCCTGGGCAATTTTAAATCCATTATGGGTTTGGTGATGTGCCACCTGATGAGAAAAAAAGATATTCCACCCCTGCCTTTTACTGTAAAGAATCACTGGTAAAGGGATGGAGACATGATGATGATTATAGGTAAACAAATGCCATCCGTAATCATCCTGTATATGGCTAAAAATAAATTCTCCGGTATCGAATTCCTTTTTTTCTTCAGCCTGCCCGGCAGAAGAAAGAGTATCTGCACTGGACAAATGGTCTGCAGCAAATAAGTTGTCGGAAGCAAATGCGATAAAAAGTAAAAAGAGTATACTATTTAACAGGATTCGGTTCATAAAAAAAATTTGAGAATCTACAAATTTAAGGAATAAATCATAAAAGTATTCCAGATAAACCAATAAAAAAAAGCAGTACAAAATTGTACTGCTCCTTATTACGTAAAAAATTTTTTATTGTTTCCTATTTTATGCTCCTAATCCTGCACTTATTAAGAATGTTGCAGCAAAAGCAATAATAGCGTACAACTCAGGAAATACAGCCAGGATAAGGGTGTTTCCAAATACATCGTTACCACCACCAATTGCTGCAATACCATTTGAGGTTACAGATCCTTGTTTAACCGCAGAGAAAAGGGCTACAAACCCCAGGAATAATCCCATGGATAAGATCGCAATTCCATTAAACAACGACATTTCGGGCGTAACCAGGTTAAACAACTTGTCGATTACAAAGTATCCGCCAAAGCCATATAAACCCTGTGTTCCCGGCAATGCTGCCAGAAGCATATAGTTACCAAATTTTTCTGAATCCTTTTTGAGTGCACCAATTGATGCATTACCTCCCATTGATACTCCGATAGCACTTCCTATTCCTGATAGTGCAATCATAAATGCTAATCCTGCATAAGCTAAATAAACTGCTGTGTTTGCCATAAATTTATTCTCCTATTTTTTATTTATTTCTATTTTGAAAATGGTTTATATTTTTTCCCGCCGCCCATAAAGCCGGCATTTTTATAAAATTCTACAAAAGTTAAACGTAACGGGTGTACAAAAGCTCCCAGGGCTGCCATAAAGATATTCAATCCATGCCCGATCAACAGGATAATAACAAAAGGAATATAGCTTAAAAAACTACCCCCCAGAAACTGTGCGGCAATTTGATTGAAAACCAACCCTAAAATTGCACTGGAAATACCTAATGCAAATAAACGGATATAGGATAATAAATCACCAAAAACCCCGGTAATCATATTATACACATCATAAAGTCCTGAAAATACACTCACAATCATATTTTTTTCAGGATTGGCAAAAAGCAATATCATGGCTACACTAACTCCTAATCCTATATTTTTAAGGATTCCATAATTCCCGGTATCAATTCCCAGTTGATCAAGTCCGATAAATGTGCCAAAGGTGATTACTAATAAGATCCACCCCATGGTTGATAATCCGTATTTTAAACTGCCTCCCTGTCTGATCTGGTTGGCGGCTTTGATAAACATCCCGTAAAAAATCTGAAGTCCACCTACCCCAATGGAAAACCAGAAAAGCTGTAATGGCTCCAGTATAATATCTTTTAAAGGATAATCCTGAACATGGATCAGTTCAACGCCAAAGAATGTTCCGGAAATCATTCCCATAATCACTGTAGCACCCCCTAAAATCGCCGCAAGGGTAAACAAAGGCTTCATCCTTTCATTTACTCTCTGCCTGAATATCAGGGTTCCAATTAAAATGAGCAGGCCATACCCGGTATCTCCCACGCAGAATCCGAAAAACATCATAAAAAACGGGGCAAAAAAGGGCGTTAAGTCCAGCTCCTGATAATCGGGCATGTCAAACAAATCGCTGATCGGTTCAAAAAGCCTCGAAAATTTATTATTCTTCAATTTAATCGGCACCTTGTCCTCTTCAGCAGGTTTTGAAGCAACATAGTAAACATCCTCTCCATCAAGAAATGCTTCCAGATCGTCTTTTTTCTCATCCGGAACCCAGCCTTCGAGTAACATCACTTTTTCTTCGGCCTGCTTCTC
Organism: Bacteroidales bacterium; assembly: GCA_036351015.1. GTDB lineage: Bacteria > Bacteroidota > Bacteroidia > Bacteroidales > UBA12077 > UBA12077. The sequence goes on along the minus strand of JAZBOG010000019.1, from coordinate 175,276 downwards.
GGTATGATTAATCGCTAACTTAAAGTCTGTTTTGGTTTGCAGCTGATGTCGCTTCGCTTTCAATGATCCCAGATAATTTGCTGCATATTCATCAAAAGTTGCCTCAATTTCTTCAGTACGTTGCTTACTCTCTTCCTTCTTTATAAGCAGTTTCGACAAGGGTTCTTCAGGTAACCGGATCTCCTCCGCATCAATGTTTAATTCCTGGGCTGATCGCTGAAATACCACAAAATAAACTTTTCCATGCTCACGGTTGACGATCTCCAGGTAATAATCCTCTTTCCACTGGTCGTCAAACTTTTTCTCCCCACATTCGAAAAATCTTAACCGGAGGTCCAGTTCAGCCATCTTCTCTTTCATGTCAGGAGTAAAGTCTCCCCAGGGTTCAGCCTTTTGAATATCTTTGGCTAAGGTCGACTGTATCTGGTCAATTTCATTAAGCTCCTCTTGTAACGCTTTAACATGCTCCACAACGGGGAGATCATCCTGCTTTCCATCAACCTCCTGCTCTTCGGGATTTCTCTTCTCGAGAAACTTGATCGTTTTATTAATCTCGCTGATTTGATGCAACGATGATTTGATCTCATCATCTATTTCTTTCTTCTTTTCAATAATATGGAGCACTCCCAGTTCCTGTAATTTTTCCAGAAAAGGAATATATTCCTTATGATAAATTAAGAAAGAATATTTTATCATGGGTGTAATCATCAGGCAGCCTCCTTATCTTCTTGTCTTTTCTTAACAATTTTCTGAGCCGATTTCGAAAGGTTCTCCTCATCCTCAAGGAATCGTTTGATTTTCGAAATCGCTTCTTCATAACCAGGAATCTGAACCTTTTCATACAGGTTTACCTTTTGTGTGGTTTTCTTCCTGGCATAATCCAGAAGTTCCATTTTTCGTAAGAAAAAATCACTCTCTATGGATATCCGTACCAATGACTCAATAATCTGAACTCCGCCTAAAAACCAACTGGGTTTATTAAACAGGCTAAAATCCTTGATTTCAAAAATTACATCTTCTAAAATCGGGGTTTTCACACCGGCAATTTTCTTAAAGGTCATTTTAACATCTTTTACAGCGATCAGATCCTCTTCAAACTCGCCCCAAAGCCTTACCATATCATCATAGGCTTTCATCTGCTTTTCGAGCTTTCGAAGCAACTCTTCCGATTGGTCTTTGGCTCTTTTAACCTCCATACGCAATGCAGCCTCCTTGCTTTGCAGTGTAGGAAGGGCCCTGAGCCGCATTTTAAGCTGCTTGTTTAATTGCTGTAAAGATGTTTTGTTATATTGAAATTTTATAGCCATAATATTTCAGTTTTTTCTTCTGTAGCCATTATTTAAATCATAATACCTTGCACTTGGAACTCTGACTATTATGCTTAATTATCTTTTGGCCAGTATTTCTCAACAAAATTTTGTTTAATTCCTACTTCAGCAGGTTTAAAGTGTTTATTAAATAAATTCCAGCTGGTAGACAACATTTCGTCAACTTCAATATTTACATCAATGGCCAGTAGCTTTTCGGAGTAATCTTTAGCAAACTCAAGCGCTCGCTCATCATAATCAGTAAGGTCAAACCCATTCTCAAGCTTTGTCCGGGCATTGGCTGCATCGGCATATAACCTTACGGCAGCATTCATCACCTGGGGATGATCTTCGCGTGTTTTGTCACCGATAACCAATTGTTTTAAACGGGACAAACTTCTGAACGGATCAACAATTACTTTACCGATGTCGGTGTCTTTCCGTAAGAACAACTGACCTTCGGTAATATATCCCGTATTATCGGGAATAGCATGTGTAATATCACCACCCGACAGGGTTGTTACAGCAATGATCGTAATGGAACCACCATCAGGAAACTGAACTGCTTTTTCATAAATCTTGGCTAAATCGCTGTAAAGCGAACCGGGCATACTGTCTTTGGAAGGAATCTGGTCCATCCGGTTGGATACAATACTTAATGCATCGGCAAAAAGAGTCATATCAGTTAACAGAACCAGCACCTTCTGTTTCTTATCCACCGCAAAATATTCGGCAGCAGTCAGGGCCATATCAGGTACCAGCAATCGTTCTACCGGGGGATCTTCAGTAGTATTCACAAAACTGATGATACGATCCAACGCTCCGGCATTGTCAAATACATTTTTGTAGTATAAATAATCATCATTCGTCAACCCCATTCCCCCCAGGATAATCTTATCGGCTTTTGCCCGAAGGGCAACCATGGACATCACCTGATTAAACGGCTGGTCGGGGTCGGCAAAGAAAGGGATCTTCTGCCCGGTTACCAGGGCATTGTTTAGGTCAATCCCTGCAATACCGGTAGGTATAAACTCCGAAGGTTGCTTTCTTCGCACCGGATTTACCGAGGGGCCTCCAATCTGGCGTTCTTCTCCTTCAATGGAAGGGCCTCCGTCAATGGGGTCTCCATAGGCATTGAAAAAACGACCGGAAAGTTCATCGCTAACCTTCAGGGTAGCAGGTCGTCCTAAAAATATAACTTCGGCATTGGTAGGAATACCCTCTGTCCCTCCAAAAACCTGTAAGGTTATTTCGTCGCCAATAATTTTCACCACCTGGGCCATCCGGCCATTTACCACGGCAATCTCATCATATCCTACATCAGTGGCTTTTAACGAGCAGGTTGCTTTGGTAATCTGGGTGATCTTGGTATAGATTTTTTGAAATGCTTTTGTTTCCATTATTCAGCTTTCTTTTCGTCAATTATGGTATTAAGTTCTTTCTCGTTTTGTTTGAATTTATCTGATTCAAACTCCGAATAATTCATTTGCTTCATTTGATTGATAACCCGCTTAAAGTAGGTGGCTACTTCCTCAAATGATTCGAAAGAGAATTTTGTATGATAGATTTCCAATACTTTATTCAGCATATATTTTTGTCGTTCCAGGGATGTTGAGCTGTCCACTTCATCGAAAGCATCCTGCTGTAAAATAACAAAATCAATCACTTCAGCTTTCCAGAAAGTGACGTGATAATCAACCGGAACTCCATCATCTCCAAGAATATTGATCTGTTCTGCAACTTCACGTCCTCTGGTTAAAACATTTCTGAGCAGGCTCAATTTTTCGGGCCATTCCGGATCGATATTCTTTCTAAAGTACTCTTCAACTTCTGCATATTCAGCATATTTAGAATAACTATCCAGCGGATCAATGGCGGGATACCTTTTACTGTCGGCACGCTGCTGCGACAAGGCATAAAAACAACGGGCAGCCTTCTTCGTAGATTCGGTAACCGGTTCTTTCAGGTTCCCCCCGGCAGGAGAAACGGTTCCAATAAAGGTAATTGAACCTGTTTTTTCATTGTTCAGGTATACAAACCCTGCCCGGGAGTAGAAATTTGAAATAATCGCCGGGAGGTCCATCGGGAAGGCATCCGGACCGGGTAACTCTTCCATTCGGTTCGACATCTCGCGCAATGCCTGGGCCCAACGCGAAGTAGAATCAGCCAGCAGTAATACTTTTAATCCCATGGCCCGGTAATATTCGGCAATGGTCATGGCTGTATAAACAGAGGCTTCACGGGCAGCAACGGGCATATTGGAGGTGTTCGCAATAATGGTGGTACGTTCCATCAACTTTCGTCCCGAACGTGGGTCATCCAACTCCGGAAATTCGGTGAAAATTTCCACCACCTCATTGGCACGCTCACCACAGGCTGCCATAATAATCATATCGGCTTCAGCTTGTTTTGAAAGTGCATGCTGCAGTACTGTTTTTCCCGTACCGAAAGGTCCGGGAATAAATCCGGTACCCCCTTCAGCAATAGGATTTAAGGTGTCGATGACACGTACTCCTGTTTCTAAAAGTTTAAACGGACGGGGCTTTTCTTTATAGGCTTTAATCGCCAGCTTTACCGGCCACTTTTGGATCATGGTTAACTCAATCTCTTTTCCGTTCTCATCGGTAACCACAGCGATAGTATCCTGAATCGTATACTTTCCCTCTTTGGCAACACTTTTTACCGTATATTTCCCTTCAAACTTAAAAGGAACCATGATTTTATGAGGCATCCAATTTTCGGTAACCTCCCCAAGCCATCCTCCTGCTTCCAGCACATCACCTTCTTTGGCTATAGGCTTAAACTCCCATTTCTTATCATCTTCCAGAGGGTTGGTCTGTTCTCCCCGCTGTAAGAAAACACCATCCATCTTGTCCAGGTCATTCTGCAACCCGTCAAAATTTTTGGAAAGAATACCGGGCCCCAGGGTAACTTCTAATAAGTGTCCTGTAAATTCAACCATATTGTTGATTTTTAGTCCGCGGGTACTTTCAAATACCTGAACATATGCTTTGGTGCCAAGCACTTTAATTACCTCAGCCATCAATTTAGTTCCATCTAAATCGATATAACATATCTCATTTTGCTGAACAGGACCGTCAACCTCAACATATACAAGGTTGGCAATAATTCCTGATACTTTTCCTGTTGTCATCTTATTTGTTTTTTCCATTTAATGCAAATTCTTTAGGAAATTCATAACTAGATTTTAAGGTGTTGATGATCTTACGGAACATTTGTCGTCCGGTCTCTTCATCTAAATCGAGCCACCGATAAGCCATATCAAGCTTAAGGATATAGGCCAGAACAACTTCGATGGAAAAATAATCGAACAGGGTAAGCTCTTCCACCTTAGCCCATCTTAACTGATCAAGGCCCTTTTCGCGGGCCAAGAAATTATCCTTTTCGGCTAAAGCAATTACCTCAGCCGTAAAAGGTAAATCAATAGAGAGGCCAAAATCTTTGGCATTACTCCGGGCAATCTGTTCACTTACCCAATTAGTTCCAATAAGTTGTTTTTCAACCTCCAGATCATATTTTCGACAGTTTAACCCGGTTAAAATATTTTTCAAATCGCGGTTAAAAGTAAACCACTGTTTTAAAAAGGTGTTCCTGTTTTTTAAAACATGGTCATAGTACATTTCGGTAAGAATATTCTCCCAACTTTTCTCTTCATCCTTTGCCTCCTCATCTTTATACAAACGAACAAAATCATACATGTAGGGAGGTAAAATCTTTTGGGAATCATCAGAAAATTCTTCTTCAAAATCCTGTAATGAGAAATTTCCCAGCTTATTCATTTCCTGATAATTTTCCTCAAGAAATAACAAAAGATTCTTGTTGTCGTAAGGTAAAAACAAAAGTTGGGCAAGCCGGTAATCTTCTGGAAAAAGTTCATCTTTCAATACCTGCTTAAAATCCAGCATTGAAAAATTAATCTCGTTTTCGTCAAGATAGATTTCCGGTAATCCTGCTATAAAATAATGGTAATAGTTACGAAACATGCTTATTCTCCCTGAAATAACATTTCAACCGTTTTGGGTCGTAAGTAACTTTTAAAGAAATTAATAAAATCCTCTTCGGTAAAACTGATCTTATAGGAATGATCAGCCGGACCAATTTTAAACCCTCCCTTAACAGTATCGCTAAAGCTTAACTCAAGGGTTGCATTTAATTCTTTTCCGGACTTCGCCTTGAAATATTTCTCAAATTCTTTTTCCAGCTTTTCAGGAAGTAATATGGAAAGATCAATGGACTGATTTTCCCGGGGGTCCCAGTTTTTAATAATTGTCTCGATAATTTCTTTCACAAATTTTTCATCATCAAAAGCTTGCTTAACCGGCTCGTCGATAACTTTACTGGTAATTATTTCGGTAATCTGCTGCTTCACCGTCCTTACGGTCTGCTTGGAGGCCAGTTCCAACTCCGCATGAACATTCTTTTTTATCTCTTCGGATTTTTGCTCCGCCTCTTCGATGATTCCTTTGGCTTCTTTTTCAGCATTCTTTTTCAGCTTATCTGCTTCTGCCCGTGCATCTGCAAGAATTTTGTCGGCTTCCTCTTTAGCTTTTTCGACACCTTCGTTATAAAGCTTTTGTGTTAATTCCTGTAGTTTATTTTCCATTGTACAAAGGTCTATGATGTTTTACAAATAAATGAGTTACAAATCTAATAACTTAATTTAATATCTCCACTACGTTTTGGTATTTTAGCTGTTTATATCCTTTATACCAGAGGATATCAAACAAGTTTCCATGAGCTGTATGTTATATAACTTAAAAGATCTCCAAAATCAAAAAAAACTATTGGAGGCAAATGTAAGCGAGAGAAAATAAATTTCCAAATCCTATGTTAATTTTTTAACACTGTTATTTAAATAACAGACATGTTATGCAACAAGTTAATCCTGATGCAAAAATCGCAGGATTAAAAAAACCTCGAAAAAAGTATAAATAAAATACAATAGAAGAAAAGTAATGAGGAAAAATTTAGCATGTTCAGGATTTAAAAAAGCATATAAAACAATATATACCAGGTAAATCATCATTTTTATTCCTGAGATTGAGATAAAACGAACAGAAAACCTGGAATGCTCTTTTGCACCCGCCTTTAATACCGAAAAATGAAGCCCCCCGGTAAGTACAGCTATAATGACCAGATTTAACCAAAATACGGGATGATAGTAGGTTTTTAAAATGGTCTGAAAAAGAATCAAGGATGCAACTCCCAGAGTAGCGGTAAGAATAGCTTCTTTAATTAGAAATTTCGAAAAGGCTTTCATCAATTATTCCCCTGAATTATAGAATATTATTATGGCAGAATCCACAAAAAATGCTGACTTATGTGAAAATCAAAGGGTTCTGGGGAATCCTGCCCACGTAACCCTTCTCCTCAAAAAAGGCTTTTATTCCCTCCAGTCATAACCGGTTGTCAACAACCCACATACAACGGGTTATTTATAATCGTTTTTACTCTCTTTATCTTTAAACTTCGACTCACCCGGGCTTACACTGGTGCGTGGTTCATCACTCATGTTACAGTTTCCTGTAAATGTGGATCCGGGTTCAATTGCCAGCCTTTTGGTATTAATGTCTCCATTAATTTTAGCGGTGGCTTTCAACGAAAGTAGTTCTCCAACCTTAATTTTTCCGTTAATTTCCCCTAAAACTTCTGAATTTTTACAAGCGATTTCTCCCTTAACTCTTCCTGTTTCGCCAATAACCACTTTTCCGGTTGTATTTAGATTTCCGTTCAAGGCACCATCAATACGAATATCTCCGTTTGAATTAATGTCTCCGGTTATCTCTGTGCCTACACCAATTAAGTTTATTGCAGCGGTTGTTTCTGGTTCATTATTTTTAGCCATTGTAAAATTCTTTTTATGGATTAAAACTTCACTCTATTAACAATTATCGAACAAATATATTATTTTTTATGCAAGGAGTTATATTTTGACTTAAAAAGATTATTCTATAAAACACCATTCGCTCCTATTTTATTGTTTATGATTCGTGTTTTTAAAAAGAATATAAATCAATCCCAAAAAGAACTTCTCCAAAAACGGATTGCTCTCCCGGCAAATAGCCAATCCTTATGCCGGTATTCAAAGGAAACATGGTTCGTAAAAAATGATAGTCCAGAGAAAGTTCTACTCCTAAACTGGAAAAATACTCTCGCGTTGTGCCTGAAAGCGAAGAATTTTGGGTATAATGATTAAATTGATTGGCCACAAAGTCGCCAAACAAAGCCCCCCTGATTCTCTTGATATAAAACAGCCCTCCCAAGTTCCAATCAGGATACGCCAGAGGAAATACATAATCCCCGTAAAGCTTGAAGAGTTTTTCTGTTCTTTGTCGTTCCATGCCTCGCGGAAAACGAAAACGCGATGAATAAAGATAAAGTCCGGGGCTTTGGTATTGATATCCAATATTGAATTTAAATCCATGATCTTTAAAAAATCCGGGGAGATAAACCTGGGTTTCCAGGGTAGATATAAACCCAAAGAAATCATGGTCAAAAGGGGAATTATAGATATTATAATCAATAATGAGCCCTGACCTGGGTTGAAGATCACGATATGCTCTCCGGGTATATAAATATAAATAAACCTGAAAATTCATAAACTCCATCCCCTCCTGATAATAATCATCAAAATAGTGATAGTAATACCGGTTGTTATGTTCCAAACGAATCCCGGGGTAAAATCCGGCAATATATTTCCCCCGGCTTAAATTAAACGGAATATAAGTTTCTACTGAAAAATTGTAGCTATCATAAGCTAACTCAGGAACCCAGGTAACATCTGATGCTGCAAAATATTCATGCCGGTCACCATAATCTGCAGTAATTTGAATATATGGATACAAACCCTTGTAGATGAGCGAGGAAGATATAAAGTGGTGGTTGTTTTTATAAGCATATCCCAGCTGGGTTTCCATAGTACTTAACTTATTTTGCGAAAGAAGCATCATTCCGGGATAAAGCCGGTCTCTTGTCAAGGAAGGATCCGCAAAAATATCTTGTACATTAAACGCCTCATAATCAAAATAAAAAGGCGCCCAGCTATGAAAATACAAAAGATTCGACAACCGCGAATATTTTTGAATGGTATACTCCTGATCTGGAATCGCCAGGGAATCTCCTTCCATGTTTTCCTGGACAGATAACCTTTTAGCAAAAGGGTCCTTGACTATATCTCTAAACGTAATTTTATGCCATAGTGCTCTCTCTAAAGGGATCTCAGAAACACCATATCCTTGCGAAGTATATTCACTCGCAAAAATAAACCTCTCATTCGGACCCAGGTCAAAATCCACAATCCCATTCTTTGAATGGGTAAGTTGATAAAAATTTTGAAGACCATAATCGTAGGCATACAAATTATCGGTTCCGTTATAAGTTGAATGGAATAACAAATATTCTGAGCCAGGAAGGATCCTTTGAATATCAACCCCCGGAAGTGCAAAAACCGGTTCCCACTTCCGATCCGCAAAATCATACCGGCTTACTTGTTTTTGATCTCCCTGAATTTCAATAACATAAACATATCTTTCATTGGGTGACCACTGGGGACGCTGAATAAAATTACCCTGGGGTGATGGAATCTGAAGATGGACTTTCCCATCAAACGTACTAATAATATTTAAAAAATACTGGTGCTCGGGAGTCACTTCAACAACCGCAATTTTATTAGCCTCCTCTGAAATATCCGGGCTGAAATAACGAACCCTATCCACCACCAGTTTTTCCTCCTGACTGTCAATATTAAACAATTTTATAGATGTAAATTCTCTATTATGCCACCTTGCATCAGGTCTGTACTCGGCCCATACAATAAATTTTCCGGACACCGAAAAATCATCGGAGATTAAAGGGCCCGGCTCCCACAATAGCTCCTCTTTTCCCTCAGATAATATAACAAATTGAGGGATATGGGAGTAGCCTTTCTTCAGGGCAACAATTTCACCCCTGCCTCTAGACTGTGGATGGATATAATTTTCATAATCCTTTTTTGCAGGATGAATAAAATGGGAGGAAGTATATCTCTCGTCCTTAGACTCAGCGGTCCATAAACTGTCAAGATAATTAATACTCTCATCAACAACTTCTCGATGTGATAACCCGGTATGTTTTTTCAATCCACGGTTAAACGCAAAATAGGAAGGCAGAAGGGTATACGAATGCCTGGCCACATGGTCAATAACTTTACTCCACGTTTCTGCTCCGTATTTGGCTCTCACATATGCCGTAAACTGATACCCATACTCATAATAGTTGGGAACATATTCTCTGTAAGAACCCAGCAACACCTTATCAAAGCTAAATTCCTTTTCACCTTCCAGCAAAATAGTCCGGATTCCTTGCTTAAAATAAGGTAGTCGCCCCCGGCCGAATGAAGAAAAAGCTGTTTCAGTAGCAACCGCATCACCCTCGTAAAACCACATGGGGAGTTGCCCGGCAACCAATCCGGTGGCCTGCTGGCCAAATACCAGGGATAAAATCTTTGTTATTCCCTGATTTAGCTTATCGATTTGAACCACATGACGAAGTTCATGAATACACAGCTGTTGAAGCCGGTCTCCCGGATACATATCCTGTGCCGGAGCAGGATACAATTCCATCCGTTTCGGGGCCCAGGAAACATAACCATTTGAACGAATTGCCTGGGCGTGCACAATTACAGAGATTTTTTTGGGCGAATGATCAAGGGTTTCACCCACCCGCTGATAATAATACTCCAGAATATTGGCAATTTTCTGAGCCGAAGAGTGATAATCCGAAGGAAAAATAATCTGAAAATGATCGGTATTGATCTGTTTCCATTTTATGGATAGAGGATCCTGCCCGGTAGAATAAAATTGCCCGAAGGAGGAAAAACAAGCAAAAAAATAGATCAACAATACTGCTATTCGATAATAATAGCGCATAAATTTATTTTTGAATAACCACCTTTTGGGTATAAACAAATCCATTTTCCCCGAAGAGCCTTACAATATACAAACCATCCCTTAAGTGATGAACTGGAAATTCATAATCGCTGTTTTCTGTGACTCTTAGGGATTCCTGGAAACAAATCTCTCCGCTGGTCGAGATTAATTCAACCAGCAGGTTTTGATTAGTAATCGCACCGGTTACAACCTTTAACAGCCCTTGCGAAGGATTAACAATGTGTACCTTTGGTTTCCCCGGGGAAATTAAATCAATAGCTGTAGCAGCTGATACAGTATAATGGAATTCACTGCTGGCGACAACCTCCTCGTCCATCTCATTGTATCCGGCTACCCGGAAAAATATTTCAGTGCCCTCTTCCTGTTCAGGAATTATTCCTGTATAGATATACTTATCCAGCGCCATCACCGAATGATGATTATAGTTTCCTGATGAATATCCATAGTTTATTCTTACCTCATCAATCGTATCGTTTTGATCCGTAAGATCAGCAAAAACAGAAACCTGCTGGTTGCTTCCTGGATTTTCAGGCAAATAGGATACATTGGAAATATTCAGGCTGGTTGCATTTTGGTCAACCCTTAGCTCCAGGTAAACGGGCAAATGATCAGACATATTATACAATGCCTGTGCAACATTCACCGGTACACTTGCATTGGTGGCAACATTTAATGCATCATTAAAAAAGCTTCCATCCTGTCCGATGGTTTTATAAGAATTATCGATATATTGAATCTTTTTGCTTCCACTCATCAGATCGTCCGAAGTAAGGATAAAATCAAACCGGTCGTCCGATCCACCGGAAGAATAGCAATCGCCCCAGGTATGCGTGGATTGGGTGTGAACCATTCGATAAGCTTCATTGCTGCTCCATTCACCAATCTGATCTGCCGGATCATTGAAAGTATATTCTTGATAATCTGGGTTGATCAGGTTTTGAAAAGCCTTCTCGTTGGGAGAATACAGGTTAAGGTCTCCCAACAGTAGAATATTCCCGGGATCTTCCTGGTTTTTTAAATAGTTCATGATTACCCGGGTTTCAAAATCACGTTGCTCCCTGTTGTCATCGTACGAACCGGCTTTTAAATGAGCCACAAGGCAGGTAACAAAAGCCGTGTCGTTCGTTTGAGCCAGGTCCTCTCCATTAAAATAAAATTGATAAACATTAAAAATCTTATGGGTTCCGGAATAATAAAAACTCAACGGATAATGCCTTTTTAAGGTTAGTTTTTCATAATTATAAAAAACGGTGTTGGCTAAAAAAATTTCGGGGAATTCAGTCCTCCGGTATTTCTTTTCTCCATCAACATTTAAAGCATTTTCCAGCAAATAGTTAGCATCATCCTCAACCGGAGGATCCCCCTCTCCATCCAGTTCATTCACCGAAAAAATATCCGGTTGTACATACTTAATTATTTCTTTTAAAGATTCATTTTTATCATCAATATTATTGGTGCCATTATCACATTCATAATAATTCTTTCCATAATAAAGCAGGTTGTAATGCATTACCTTTAATGTATCCTGGGCATTTGCCCCTAAGGCAAATACAACCATTATAAAAATAAAAAAACACTTTTTCATCGATCGTTAAACTAAATTTTTTTGACTTTATAACCTTCCTGCTGCAATAATGCAGCAACTTTTTCTCTAAAATCTCCCTGGATTAATATATCTTTTTCTTTAACAGAACCACCCACGGCACATTTTGTTTTAAGCAGCTTGGCCAGATCTTTCAAATCATCCTCTCTTCCGACAAATCCGCTTACGAGGGTTGCCTGTTTTCCTCGTTTCTTAGCCCTGGTATCCAGATATATTTTTAATTTTTGTTCTCCGGGAGGAAGGGTCTCTTCCTGTTCATGATCCCCTTCATATTCATATTCAAAATCGGGATTGGTTGAATAAACAACATTCTTTCTGCTTTTCTTGTTCTTTTTCGACATCTTTCAAACCTTTTTTATTCAACGAAAATTAATTTTAGAATTTGGCTAAATTACGTATTTTCGAAGCAAAATTTTTATGCATTCCATTTTTTTTAATTTTGCATGCAATAAATTGCCTGTTTAATCCATTAATTATCAGAATTTGAATTAGCTTTGAAACAAATTATAAAATTTTAGCTGCCCAATGAATCATTTTAAACTTGTCAACCGAATCAGCGGATGGATTGTTTTTCTCATCGCCGCAACCGTATATCTTTTAACCATTGAACCAACCACCAGTTTCTGGGACTGTGGTGAATTTATTGCCTCGGCATACAAACTGCAGGTAGGTCACCCACCGGGAGCTCCGATTTTTATGATTATATCCCGGTTTTTTACTTTTTTTGCGGGGGGGGATGTTACGAAAGCTGCCATGATGGTCAACGCCATGTCCGGACTGGCCAGTGCATTTACTATCTTATTCCTTTTTTGGTCAATTACCCACCTCGCTAAAAAAATGTTTCCAGATTCCGAAAACCTTACCCTGGCACAACTCATTATTATTATTGGTAGCGGAGCCGTGGGAGCCCTTGCCTATACTTTCTCCGACACCTTTTGGTTTTCGGCAGTTGAAGGTGAGGTATATGCCATGTCTTCTTTATTTACAGCTTTTGTCTTTTGGGCTATCCTTAAATGGGAAAATATTGCCAATGAAAAATACTCCAACCGGTGGTTAATATTAATTGCCTACCTTATGGGTTTATCCATAGGGGTGCACCTGTTAAACCTCCTGGCAATCCCTGCCATCGTTTTTGTTTTCTACTTTAAGAAATACGAAATAACCCGGGCAGGTTTATTTAAGGCCTTTATTGTTTCGATGATTATCCTGGGTTCTATCATGTATGTTATTATTCCTGGCCTGGTGAAAGGAGCCTCCTGGTTTGACCTTCTTTTCGTGAATGGCTTTGGCCTTCCGTTTAAATCAGGTGTAATATTTTATATCGTCCTGCTTTTGGGGTTAATCATTTGGGGGTTATATTACACCTCCAAAAAGAAAAAAGTAATCCTAAACACTATCCTGTTAGGGGTTACCGTAATTGTTATCGGGTATTCCAGTTTTGCCATGATTGTAATCCGCTCTATGGCCAATCCCCCTATGGATGAAAACAATCCGGAAACCGTATTTAATCTTTTGCATTACATCAACCGGGAACAATATGGCAGCAGACCCCTGTTTAAAGGTCAATACTATAATGCCCCTGTTGTGGATAGCGAAACACCCCACACCTACCGGCAAAAAGATGGTAAGTATGTAAAATCATACAGCCTCAACGACGAGTATGAATATGATGACCGGTTTACCACGCTATTCCCCAGAATGTACAGTCCAGACCCGGGACATATTGAAGAATATAAAAAATGGGCGGATATCAAAGGAAGAAAAGTAACCATAACCAATTACCAGGGAGAACAGGAAATCAGACACGTTCCAACCTTTGGAGAAAACCTGAAATTCTTCTTCCGCTATCAGCTGGGACACATGTACTGGCGCTATTTCATGTGGAATTTCTCCGGTCGTCAAAACGACACCCAGGGTCATGGCGAATTATTAAACGGAAACTGGATTACTGGAATAAACTTTATTGATAATAAACTCATCGGCCCTCAGGATAACCTTCCTGAGAGCATGAAGAATCATAAAGCACGGAATACATATTATATGTTACCCTTGTTGCTTGGCATGATTGGATTTTTCTTCCATTTAAAACGTCATTTTAACGACTTTGTGGTGGTATTGTTACTCTTCCTGTTTACCGGAGTAGCCATTGTGGTGTATCTTAACCAGTACCCCCTGCAGCCCAGGGAACGGGATTATGCCTATGCCGGATCGTTTTATGCTTTCTCCATCTGGATTGGTATTGGCGTAACCGGTATTTACCACTTTTTTAAGAAAAGATCCAACGCCGTATTTAGTGCAATCCTGGCAACCACCCTGTCCCTGGTTTTTGTGCCAGGAATTATGGCCAAAGAAAACTGGAACGATCATGACCGGTCGGATCGGTATATGGCCAGGGATTTTGCTTATAACTACCTGAATTCCTGTGCGCCCAATGCCATTTTATTTACCCATGGCGATAATGACACTTTCCCCCTTTGGTATGCACAGGAAGTGGAAGGGATACGAACCGATGTGCGCGTGGTAAACTTATCCCTGTTAAGCACGCATTGGTATATCGATCAGATGAAACAAAAAGCTTATGAATCCGAACCCTTACCCTTTGGGATGACTCACGAACAATACCTGAATGGCGTCCGTGATGTCATATACATTAACGACCGGGTAAATGATTATGTTGAGGTAAACCGGGTGGTCGATTTTCTAAAAAGTGATGACAAAAGAACTAAACTACAGGTAGGTGCTAATGAATGGATTGATTATCTCCCGACCAATAAAATCATTGTCCCTGTTGATTCGGCTAAAGTTGTGGCCAATGGAACCGTAAACCCCGAAGATGCTGACCAGATTGTTCCCGAAATAAAATTTCAGATCAATAAACAACGCATTGTAAAAAGTGAAATGATGATCCTGGATCTGTTGGCTAACAATAACTGGGAACGACCCATCTATTTTGTCTCCACCTCGGGTGACGGGAATATTGGCCTCCAGGATTATCTGCAACAGGAAGGTTTTGCTTACCGGCTGGTCCCTATTAAAACTCCCTCCAAAGGATACCTGGAAACCGGACGAATTGATTCCGATATCATGTACAAAAAAATCATGGAAGAGTTCAAATGGGGGAACATGAACGATCCTGAGATATGGATGGATTATACAACCAAACGAACCATCTCTGTAATTAAAATCAGGAATCTCTTTACCCGGCTTGCGCATCAGTTAATGCAGGAAAACAAAAAAGATTCAGCATTAACAGTGTTGCAAAGAGGTGCCGAACTTACTCCCAGGTCCAATATCCCCTATGATCTTTTTACCCTGGATATGATTGAGGCTTTTTACCTGGCCAATGGAAAGGAAGAAGCAGACTCTTTAGTAAAAGACTTTGCGGCCATAAGCAATGAGGAATTAAACTATTATTTCTCCTTGCCTCCCAAATTTGCCCAATCCCTTGACTATGAACAACGGTTAAGCATCCATTATCTTCAACGTTTGGCTGATTATGCCAAACGATACGGAGATCCGGAGTTAGCCGCATCCATTGAACAGGACCTGGAGAATTCATTTGGCCGTTTTACCACAAGGCAACCTTAAAAAAACAAAAAAATACCACAAAAACATCCGGAAAACTCAATCTTTCCGGATGTTTTTTTACCCATCATCTTTTTATCTGTTTTTATCTCTAAATATCACAAAAAGATATACCTTTGCTCGCTCAAATTTTACGGAATATGCAAAAAATCAAAAATATAGCCATAATCGCACATGTCGACCACGGAAAAACCACGCTGGTAGATAAAATGTTATTGCTGGGTAAGCTTTTCAGAGAAAACGAAAATCCTGGCGATCTAATTTTAGATAGCAATGACCTGGAAAGGGAACGGGGAATAACCATCCTTTCCAAAAATGTTTCGGTCACCTACAAAGAGTACAAAATCAATATTATTGACACCCCGGGACACGCAGATTTTGGGGGTGAAGTTGAACGGGTTTTAAACATGGCCGATGGCGTTCTTCTGCTGGTCGATGCCTTTGAAGGAACCATGCCCCAAACCCGGTTTGTACTTCATAAAGCACTAAACCTGGGGTTAAAGCCGATTGTTGTTATCAATAAGGTGGATAAACCAAATTGTCGTCCGGAAGAGGTCCAGGAACAGGTTTTCGATTTAATGTTTAACCTGGATGCAACCGAAGAACAGCTGGACTTCCCGACAATATACGGCTCTGCCAAGCAAGGGTGGATGTCAGATGACTGGCAAAAACCTACCCGGGATATCATTCCCTTAATGGAATCGATCATACAACATATTCCCGATCCTAAAACCTACGAAGGTACTCCTCAGCTTCTGATCACCTCCCTGGATTACTCTCCCTATGTAGGAAGAATTGCCATTGGCAAACTCCTGCGAGGAACCCTTAAGGCAGGGATGCAGATATCCCTTGTGAAAAGAGACCGTTCCCTTAAACGAACAAGAATTAAAGAACTCCTTACGTATGAAGGGCTCGGAAAAAAGAAAGAAGAAATGGTGGATGCCGGAGATATCTGTGCTTTAGTAGGAATTGAAGATTTCCAGATTGGCGATACCATTGCAGATTATGAAAATCCGGAAGGGCTGGATCCTATTGCCATCGATGAACCAACCATGAGTATGCTTTTTACCATCAATGACTCGCCCTTTTTTGGAAAAGACGGGAAATTTGTAACCTCCCGACACCTGAAAGATCGCCTGGAAAGGGAATTAGAAAAAAACCTGGCCTTAAGGGTCGAACCCACCGGATCGGCAGATGCCTTTAATGTCTATGGCCGCGGGGTATTGCACCTTTCGGTCCTTATTGAAACCATGCGACGTGAAGGCTATGAGTTACAGGTTGGACAGCCAAAAGTAATTATCAAGGAAATTGAGGGAGAAAAATGCGAACCGGTTGAATTCTTAACCGTCGACCTCCCGGAAGATTATTCAGGAAAAGCCATTGAAATCATCCAGCAACGGAAAGGCGAAATGATGAACATGGAACGCAAAACCGACCGGGTGATCCTGGAGTTTCACATCCCTTCAAGGGGAATTATTGGCTTAAAAAATATCATGATGACGGCTACTGCCGGGGAGGCTGTAATTTCACACCGCTTTAAGGCGTTTGAACCCTATAAAGGAGAGTTCGAAAAACGACAGGCAGGATCGTTAATTGCCATCGAAACGGGAACAGCAATAGCCTATGCCCTGGATAAACTGCAGGACCGCGGTAGATTCTTTGTGTCGCCCCAGGAAGAAATCTACGAAGGACAAGTGGTTGGAGAAAATGCAAAGGCAGGTGACTTGGGGGTAAATATTACCAAAACAAAGAAATTAACCAACGTCAGGGCTTCCGGATCTGATGAAAAGGTAAAGCTTGCCCCACCAGTTAAGTTTTCACTCGAAGAAGCCCTGGAATATATCCAGGAAGATGAGTATGTGGAAATTACTCCCAAAGCCATCCGGTTAAGAAAAATCTATTTAAAAGAGCATGAACGTAAACGATTGCAAAAATAATTTTTATTTTCGCATAGAGAACTAAAACACTTTTTGCTTGAACCAGGGATTAGTCATAAAATCAACCGGAAGCTGGTATACGGTAAAAGATACCCAGACCCATAAAATCGTCTTATGTACCATTCGTGGGAAACTCCGTATCCAGGGAATTAAAAGTACAAACCCGGTTGCTGTGGGTGATTATGTAAACTATGAAATTCCTCCCAATACGGACACCGGGATCATCCAAAAAATCCGGGAACGGAAAAATTATATTGTCAGGAAATCTACTAACCTCTCGAAGCAAACCCATATTTTAGCCGCGAATATAGATCAGACTGTCCTCATTGTCACCCTGAAAAATCCGGTGACGTATTCCATTTTTATCGACCGTTATTTAATTACTGCCGAAGCCTATGAAATCCCTGCCAGACTCATCTTCAATAAAACTGACCTGTACCATGAAAAGGAAAAAGAACAGCTTAAAGAATATATCACTGCATACCAACTGGCTGGATACGATTGTATCCAAACCTCGGTAACCCAAAAAATAAACCTGGACCAGGTTGCCCGGATTTTAAAAAATAAAACAACCCTGATCGCAGGTAACTCCGGCGTGGGAAAATCCTCATTAATCAATTTCATTGATCCCTCGCTCAATCTAAAAATTAATGAGATCTCCAATTACCACAAATCGGGTAAACACACCACCACCTTTGCTGAAATGTTTGACCTGGCTCCGGGAGGTAAAATCATTGACACCCCCGGAATTCGTGGTTTTGGTCTTTACGATATCCAAAAAAAAGAACTCTTTCATTATTTCCCCGAAATATTTAAAGCTTCAGAAAATTGTAAGTTCTACAACTGTACCCATGTTCATGAACCCGGATGCGCCGTCAAACGTGCCGTTGAACAGGGAGCTATCCACCCCATGCGTTACAATAACTATTTAAATATTTTATTTGATAAGGAGACTAAACATCGTTTGTAAACATTAATAACCCTTTCAAATTCAAATCATATCCTTTCATCATAATTCTTATTCACCTCTTCAAATTTTTTATTAACTTGTACCTTTAATTCTCTAAAGGGGTTGCTGATTTTTATGAAAAAAATAATTTGTCTCTTTTTCATAGCTGCCATAATTACTCTATCCGGCTGTAAAGACAAGGAAGGTAAAGAATTAAAATATACCCAATTCAAACAATTAGCCAATAAAATCAATACAGATCTTCAAAAAATATCGAGTGATATTAAAGATCTTACCCTGACTTTTAAATATAAAATTCCGTTTGATAATTCCGTGGAATGGGACAACAAAAAATATACGCTAAAAAATAACCAGCTCATTTATACCCCCGATCAAAAACAATCTTCTGCTATTTATTTTCCTATAAACAGATCGCTCACCGACAGCTTAAAAAACCTGATCGTAAATAGTGAACAAATGGATTCATTATTTATCCGGTTTATGGATAACCATGATTTTGTCCGACAAATTTATTTTTTAGACCCCCATTCATTTTTACGAATTTATCCATACACCGAATTCCCTGGTTGCTTTTCCTCTCCTAAAGACCTAACCCAACGATTTCCCTATCAAAAAGCTTGTCATAAGCCTTTTTTAAATGAAAAATCTTACTGGGTATGCAACCCCTATGCCGATCTCCTGGGGCAGGGATGGGTAATCTCATGTGTTGAACCGCTATATTATCATGACCGGTTTTTGGGAATTGTTGCCGTAGATATTCCAGTTAAAAATATTCTGCAGAAATATTTTAATCATCCCACACAACGATTAATTTTAACCAATAAAAAGGGAGAAGTTATCTGCACGACTCCCAATGGAGCAAAAAAACTAAACATCCCCATGTATCGTGAATTTTCTTATTACGAACCATTAACCCAGAATACTTTGATGTACCATTCACCATCTTTAGCAAACCATCAAAATAAAAAAATACAAAAAGCAATACAAAACCTGCTCGATGGTTCTCTGGAAGAAAATTTTTTTATAGATGGGAAAAAACATACGATTTACAAAGCAGAAATTACAGAAACCAATTGGTTATTGCTTAAAATAATTTATTGAATTAAGGAACTCAAATCATGAAGAAATTTTATTACTTAATTGTCATTATTATCATCATAGCATTAGGGACCAATGCTTATTATGGATATTATATCTATAAACAACAATTGGATTTTCATTCCAACATGCTCATTAATCAGACAGAAATCTGTGGCTGGGAGATTGAGCAGTCGGGATATGAATTTGAAAATGAAATTAATTATATCGTTTTTTCATCAGATTTAGCCCACTTTTTCGAAGACAAAGAAAGTGCTGAACTAAAAATAAAAAAACTTGAACTATTCTACTTTAAATACCAGAAATTAATTCGAAACATTAAGCTAATTGATAACCATAAAAATGTGTTCAGCCTTTTTAAGGATAAAACCAACCATTTTATTAACGATTATTATATCTCTCAAAAACAAACCGAACTGAAAGACCGTGAAGGGGTTCTCCAAAATAATGACGGAACATACACTTACCTGCTTCCGGTATTTTATGATAATGAAACCGTGTTAAATATACTAATTAAGGTTGATATTGACCATTACATTAATTCGGTATTTGAAAACTACTCCATGGAAGAAACCCTGTGGCAGGGGCTCATCGATTTAAAGGGAAACCTGATTTCCAATAACCTGTCAAGGGATACGATTACCATACACAAGCTGGATCATATAATCAACGAATTAAACAATGGTTTTAATGGAACCATAAGACAAAAGGTAACCGTGAATAACCAAACCAATGAATATTTATCAACTTATTATCCCATCCGGATACTTGCCAACGATTTGGGAATCATCTTTTCCCTTGAAACTAAAATTATTATTGACTCTGTCATCAAAAATTCAGTCATTGTATCCTTCACCACCTTTTTTATCTTAATTCTTATTATCATCTTTTTTATTGTTTTTATCCGACGAAAAAATCTCGAGCAAAATAAAATCCAGCAATCGGAAAAAGCCATGAAAGAAATGCTGGAGTCACTTCCTATTGGCATCATGACCTTAAGCCAGGAAAGGATTGTAAGATCGGTAAACAATACAGCCAAACAAATTTTTGGTTTACAATCGGCCGATGAGTTAATTGGACAAAAAATTACCGACCAGTTCCTGGTTTCAAGGAATTTTCAAGATACAGAATCCTTTACCTACAACGAGAACCTCAACCAGTATGTCTATTATGATGATAATGATAACGAGGTGATTATTTATAAGAAAGAGATTCCTTTCACCCTGAACGAAGAACAAATATCCCTCGAAGCTTTTATCGATATAACCCCCATAGAAATCGCACGAAAAAGAGAAGTTGCTGCAAATAAAGCTAAATCTGAGTTTTTGGCTAAAATGAGCCATGAAATAAGAACGCCATTAAATGGAATTATCGGAATGGCCAATACCCTGGAAAATTTAAATTTAGATAAAAAACAGGAAGAGGCTGTTCAAATTATACTTAAATCAGCCGACCTGCTATTATCCATCATTAACGATATCCTGGACTTTTCCAAAATTGAAGCCGGAAAGATGGTTATCGAAGAAACACCATTTAAAGTCCGGGAAGAAGTGGATGCTATTGTTGCTCTTTTTACCCCCAAAGCAAAAGAAAAAAATATTGAACTCATCTCTAACATTACCCCGGATGTTCCGGATCATGTTATTGGTGATCCCTTCCGGTTAAAACAGGTTATTTCCAACCTTATTGGGAATGCCATTAAATTTACCTACGAAGGTAAAATTGTTCTTTCTGCCAAGCTTGATAAAAAACACAACGGATCTTTTACTCTTCTCTTTTCTATTGAAGATACCGGGATCGGAATTCCAAAAGAGAAGTTAAAAGATATCTTTGCTTCATTTTCTCAGGCCGATGGTTCTACAACCCGCAAATTTGGAGGCACCGGACTGGGAATTACCATTTCCAAACAACTGGTTGAATTGATGGGAGGAGAAATCTGGGTGGAAAGCCCCTCTTCAATCTCCTACGATCCGCAATATAGTGGCTCTAGGTTTTCTTTTACAATTCAGGTTTATTCTAACGAAAAATTGAAAAAAGATACTGACTTTTCATCCATAAAAGATTATAAGCAGATTAATGTTTTAATCATTAATAACCAGTCGGATGAAGAAAAAAATCTTCTGCGGTTGTTTGAAAGCTTTGGAACCAACAATGAGATTATAAAACCGGAAGATAACCCCATAGAAAAAATAGAAAAAGGAATTGAAGGTGACGGAAAAACCTATCACCTGGTAATGATCAAGGATAATGCCGATTTTAACGGGATTAAATTTGCCCGAAAACTCCATGAACAAGAGTTAACAAATAAAATCATTATCGGTATTGTCAGTTCTAATGACCAGCCCGGGAATTATGTAAAATGCAGAATGAATGGTGTGGATTACTATCTGATCCAACCTTACGAGGCCTCGGAAGTTTTCGAGATTTTACAGGATAATTTCCCATCACTTAACTTTGAAGATAAAGAATTACCCGAGTTAAATAAACTAAAAAAACACATTAATATTCTTTTAGCCGAGGACAATATCATCAACCAAAGGGTCGCACAAACCATTTTTAAAAACCTGGGATATGAAATAACCATTGCTCAAAATGGAAAAGAATGTGTGGAAAAAATCAAGGAAAATTCGTTTGATATTATTTTTATGGACATTATGATGCCTGAAAAAGATGGGCTTGAGGCAACCGCAGAAATCAGGAGCATGGGTTATCAGCTTCCTATTATCGCCATGACAGCCAACGCCAGGGAAGAGGATAAAACCCAGGCTTTTAATAGCGGCATGAATGACTATTTAGCAAAACCCGTTCGAATCGAAGAGATTAAAAAGGTTCTTATTCGCTGGTTCTCTGAACAGTCTAATGAGCATAAACCCTCTTAAGGCACACCAGAATCGAAACGCTGAATAACTAAAAAATCTAACAAATCAGAAACCAATGACTGCACATGAAATTGATTATAAAATTCTTGGAGATGATATCCAGCTCGTTGAAATAGAACTTGATCCTCAGGAAACCGTTGTTGCCGAAGCGGGAGCGATGACCTACATGGAGGATGGTATTTCTTTTGATACACGGTTAGGAGATGGTTCGGCGCCTAATAAAGGAGTAATGGGTAAATTATTATCCGCTGGCAGCCGATTAATTACCGGGGAATCCCTTTTTATGACTCATTTTACCAATCAGGGATTGGGTAAGAAAAAAGTAGCTTTTGCGGCCCCTTATCCCGGTAAAATTATTCCTGTCGATCTAAAAAACAGTGGAGGGCAAATTATTGTCCAAAAAGATGGATTCCTTTGTGCTGCTCTGGGGACTAAAATATCCATTCATTTAAACCGCCGGTTAGGTAGTGGATTTATCGGTGGCGAGGGGTTTATTTTACAAAAACTCGAAGGCGACGGTAAAGCCTTTATTCATGCAGGTGGCGCAGTAATAGAAAAAACCCTGCAGCATGAAACACTAAAAATTGATACCGGTTGTATTGTGGCCTATGAGCCCCAAATCGACTTTAACATTGAAAGTGCCGGTAGCTTAAAGTCGATGGTGTTTGGCGGAGAAGGCCTATTCCTGGCAACCCTTCGGGGCACAGGAAGGGTTTGGTTACAGTCCATGCCTATACGTAAACTCATTCAACGGCTAGCACCCCTGGGAGGAAATGCCCGTAAAGAAAGTCGCTCTATTTTAGGAGATTTTCTGGAAAGATAACCTAAAAAACGAACTATCTCCCACTTCGACGAAAAGAAAGACCGCGGACCGGGAGCCCATTCCATTGTTAGGGTTGCTCCAGGGGAATATGAAAACCCTCAGGAATTTTATTTCTATGGTTATTTTAAGTACATTCGTAGTCTAATTCCAACAACATGCCAGAAAAATTAGGGGTTTTAGACTTTTATAAGTTCGCCAGGCATATTCCTGTGATAGATGTTCGGTCACCCGGCGAATATGACACAGGACATATTCCCGGAGCGATGAATATCCCTATTTTTGATAATGAAGAGAGAGCCTTGGTAGGCACAGCCTATAAACAGGAAGGGCGTGAACCTGCTGTTTTTAAAGGACTGGAAATTGTTGGGTACAAACTTCGCCTCTTTGCTGAAAAAGCCCGGAAAATTGCCCACAGCAACCAGCTATTGGTTTACTGTTGGAGGGGAGGAATGCGCAGTGCTTCAATGGCCTGGCTTTTCGAAACAGCAGGGATAAAATGTTATCTCCTCGAAGGTGGTTATAAAGCTTACAGGAAATTTGGCAAATCCCAGCTCTCCAAAGGGCAAAAATTAATCATCCTTGGAGGATATACGGGGAGTGGAAAAACAGCCATCTTACAAGAGTTGGCAATAAAAGGGGAGCAGGTTTTAGATTTAGAACATTTAGCTAATCATAAAGGCTCTGCATTTGGTGCCCTCGGGGAGGAAAAACAGCCGACCAACGAACAGTTTGAAAATCTACTGATTAATGAATGGCTCAGTTTTGACCTTTCCAGGCCAATATGGATCGAAGACGAAAGCCATTCCATCGGTTCCAACTGGATCCCCCGTGAACTGTTTGATCAAATGCGAAAAGCACCGCTCATAAAATTTGACCTGGATAAACAAAGCAGGGTGGAACGTCTGATAAAAGAATATGCAGGCTATAACCCCAAAGATCTTGAACACGGAATCCTTAAAATCAGCAAACGACTAGGCGGTCAACACACCAAAGAAGCTCTGGAAGCAATTCATGCCGGGAATCTTAAAAAAGCCATTGAAATCGTTCTGTTGTACTACGATAAAACATATGCTTTTGGCATGCAAAAAAGAACAAATCAGGATTTCTATACATTCCCGATGCCCCAATATACTCTCGAAAAAAATGCAGAACTACTTATTCAGTTTGCACACAAGATCTACTCTCCTGAATAAAAAAAATCCGGAATAAAGTATCCCGGATGCTGAACTGATCGATTGATTGAATATTTATTTTTTCCCGTCATACCCCCACTTTACATACATGGAACCCCAGGTAAATCCTGCTCCAAAAGTGGCTAAAATAAGGTTATCTCCCTTATTTAACTGCTCTTCCCACTCCCACAGGCACAGTGGTAAAGTAGCGGCAGTAGTATTTCCATAGCGCTGGATATTAATCATTACCTGTTCTTTTTTAATTCCCATACGCTTTGCTGTTGCTTCAATAATCCGCATGTTGGCCTGGTGAGGAACCAACCAGTTTAGGTCATCGGGAGAAATTCCATGCCGTTCCATCATTTCTACCGAAACATCAGCCATTTTGGATACAGCCCACTTAAATACGGGTTGCCCTTCCTGGTAAATATAATGTTCTCGGGCATCAACGGTCTCATGGGATGCTGGTTTTACAGAACCCCCGGCCTTTTGATGTAAATGAATTCTTCCCACTCCGTCCGATTGTAAAATCGAATCTACAATCCCAATATCTTCAGTCGTTGGTTCCAACAGAACAGCCCCTGCTCCATCCCCAAAAATAGGACAGGTGGCTCGGTCCTGGTAGTCTACAATAGAAGACATTTTTTCTGCACCAACTACTACTACTTTCTTATGTGTTCCTGCTTCAACAAATTTGGAGGCAGTATCTAAAGCATATAAAAATCCTGAACATCCGGCATTTAAATCAAAACTGTGAGCATTTCTAATCCCTACCTTATCACTTATAATATTCGCTGTAGCTGGAAACTGATGATCAGGGGTTACCGTCGCACAAATAACCAGGTCAATCTCTTCGGGGGAGGTTCCCGTTTTTTCAAGAAGCTGTTTTACGGCCTTTGATCCGACAAATGATGACCCTTCTCCTTCTTCTTTTATAATCCGCCGCTCCTTAATCCCAATCCGGGTCATGATCCACTCATCGGATGTATCAACCATTTTACTCAACTCATCATTGGTTAAAATATAGTCAGGAACATATGCTCCAATACCGGTAATCGTTGCTCTTAATTTTGTCATTGAAATGCCTCCTTTATTTTATCAGAAAGTTTTGCTTCAACCACTTCCCTGGTGTGGAGAATCATATTTTTTATAGCCACTTCACGTGAGATCCCATGGCCGATTACAATATTTTTATTGACTCCCAATATTGGAGTTCCCCCATAATTTTCAAAATTTAACTTTTCAAAAAAGTCGTCCTGGATTTGTCTTTGCTTAATAAGCGCATAAAATGCTTCCGCTTCTTTTAAAATAATATTCCCCACAAAGCCGTCACAAACAATCACGTCTACCCGGTCTTCAGCAAAAATTTCATTGGCTTCCACGTTGCCAATAAAATTAAAATCCGAAGTGTCTTTCATCAACTCATGAGCCGATTTGGCTACCAGGTTTCCTTTCTCCTCTTCACTGCCAATATTCATTAACCCCACCTTGGGATCGGAAATATTATACACATTTTTGGCATAGAGCGATCCTAGAATGCCATATTGGTATAAAACATCCGGTTTGGTGTCGGGATTAATTCCTACGTCCAAAATAAGCGAAAATCTGCCATCGGGTTTGGGAATCGCTGCAGTGATTACTGGACGAATAATTCCGGGAATAACTTTCACAGCAAACATAGCTCCTACCATCATCGCTCCGGTACTTCCGGCACTGGCAAAACCTTCAATTTGTCCGGTTGTCAGAAGCTTGTAGCCTTTGGCAATACTTGAATCCGGTTTTTTAGCAAAAGCTTTGGCCGGGTGATCAGTCATTTCAATCACCTGAGAAGCATGAACAATATCAAATTTTTCGGGGCTTACCTTTTCCCGCTTTAAAAGCGCCTCGATCTGGGCTTCGTCGCCAATTAAAACCAGGCGATCCTCGTATGATAACTCTTTATGAGCTAAAATTGCTCCTAAAACAGCCGCTTCAGGAGCAAAATCACCACCCATAATATCTATTCCAATTCTCATACGGATACTATGCAATTAGGCTTTAATTTCTTTCTCTACAGCTAACTGTCCCCGGTAGTATCCACACTCGGGACATACTCTGTGATACTCGTGTGTAGCACCGCAATTCGAACATGTCGCAACCGTTGGTGCAGTTGCTTTGTAATGTGTTCTTCTCTTGTCTCTTCTCTGTTTCGATGTTTTTCTTTTTGGATGTGCCATTTTCTACTACTATTATTAATATTAATTCTCTTTTAATTTTATCAAATCATTCCACCGCGGATCAATCGGACCCTCACCGGAATGATCTCTTTTTAAATTTTCTATCTTTTTCAACATTTCCGGATTACATGTGCTGTTTCCGTTCTCATCATCCGGATGTACACATTTGAGAGGTAAACTTAACCGGATGCTCTCATAAATATAATGTGCCAAATCTACCTCATGATCGTCGGGAGATAAATACATTACTTCATCGGTATTTTCCTGCTCCGTTTCTGAAAATCTCACAAACAGCTGACCATCAAACTCAACAGGCATTTTCAGATCATCCAGGCAACGGTCACAAATAATGTTTACAAATCCCTCAATGTTAAATTCCAGCTCAAGCAATTGCGTCTTTTTTGTAAGAACTACTTTTGTGGTAAGGGTGCCTTCTTTTATGTCTGAATAACTGATACTTTCAAAAAAAGTATTATCCACATCAAAAATAAACTCATGCACACCTTCGCTTAATCCCTGAAAATCAATTCTATATTTTCTCAAATTATCCACCTCACAAAAATTTACATCGTGCAAAAGTATAAATTTATATTTGAATAAAAAAAGAAAAATTGCCAAAGCTTAACGTTCTGCCCTTCTACCCTCCTTCACATTTAGTGTTTTTTTAATACCATCCGGATAATTGTCCCCTTATTCAACTCTGAATGATATACAAAAATTTTACCGTTGTGATAACTCTCAATAATTCTTTTCGAAAGGGATAATCCTAATCCCCACCCTCTCTTCTTGGTGGTAAAACCCGGCTGAAAAATAGTGCCGTATTTTGACTTGGGAATGCCCTTGCCTTCATCCTTAATATCTATATATAAAAATTGAACCCTGTCTTCGATGTTTACATTAACTGTTCCTTCTCCTTCCATTGAATCAATGGCGTTTTTACATAAATTCTCAACAACCCATTCAAATAATGAAGCATTAAACGGCACCAATATCTTATCATTGCCCGAAAAGTTAAATTGAAATTTAATTTTGCCGGAGGAACGGGCTTTTATATAATTCACCGCATGGATAAGTACAGGAACAATATCCTGTTTTTTCAACCTGGGGACCGATCCGATTTTTGAAAAACGTTCGGTTATTTTTTCCAGCCGATGGATATCCTTTTCAAATTCTTCGACAATTTGCGGATCTGCATGTTTAAGTTTTAACAGTTCCAAATTTGCCAGGAGAGAGGATGTCGGAGTGCCCAACTGGTGTGCCGTTTCTTTCGACATACCTACCCATACCTGATTTTGCTCTGCTTTTCGCGAGGTACTAAAAGCAAGGTAAGCTACCAGCAGAAAAATGATCATCACCACAAACTGAATGATCGGAAAATAAAACAACCGGGTTAAAATAACCGACTCCTTATAGTAGATGAAGTTTTTATTCCCATTAAGCAGAATAATTTCAATCGGAGCATTTTCCTTTTTCATTTTTTCAAGTTGTCGCTCTAAATACTCAGGATCATCTTCACGGTCAGGATCCAGGTTTCTTGTAGATACAATGTTGCCCTCTTTATCCGTTAAAATAACCGGAACGGTTTCATTATTTTTAATCACTTCGAGGATAAAAGTATAATCCTTTTCCTGGGTATCTAACCCGGAAAGCTGACGCATTCCGAGTGCCCATAATTCAACTTTTTTGCGTTCTTCTTTCGATAATTGCTTTACCAGGTTATTGGTAGTATATATGGATGCCGCAGCAATCAGGATGGCTACAAATAAAAGAAGAAGTTTCCACTTTTGTTTTTTGGTGTAGATGTTCAATGCAATACTTTTTTTGTTAAGGTTAATAATTAGTGTAACGATAAGTTTATCATAAAAGTATATAAAATCCTGTAACTATTTTTATTGGATTGTATCTTCTTCAAATTCTATAATAAATTTTTGCTCGCTATGGTTAATGGTTTCATTTTCTCCGGTTGTTTTCTCTTGTTCCTCCTCCCATTTTATTTCAAAACTTTCGCTGGCTGAGCCTTCGTTACTCTTTTCTCCTGTAGTGTCAGTGTTTCCCCAGCCAAACTCTTCCCGGAAAATCTTTTTTAACGTTGTTCTTTCCTGCTGGATGTTTTGTTTTAACTCCTCCCTTGCTGCTTTACGATCATATTTAACCTTATAATCATCCGGATTGCCTTCAATTAATAAAAACAGGGTAGTACGGCCCAATCCGTCATCCTCAATATTTTCATACTCACTATGCCTCCTGACCGATCGTTTCAACCTTCCGGAAATTACATCCGACAACAATACTTTTAAGCGATAGGAAAAATCATTAGAAAACCCATGGATTCCGGAAGCAGCGATATTAATGGCCGAGGATTCAATATCCATCTGGGGAATGAAAACCTTTTCATCCTTTATGGTAATTTGATTTTTCAGGGTTGAAAACTTAATGTGCCGTAACTCCTGAACATCGATAAATTTTGATAACCCTGACATCGGTTCAAAATCAATGAGTTCTCCATTGGTTAGCGTGATATCATTTTCTGACAGAACCGTTTTTTTGTCAATCTTTAACCGGTCATTCCACTCGGACGAGAAGAATACCTCCCCGGTTAAACTCCCCTTCAGGTTTTGATTCGATATAAAATTCTGTCCAAAATTATTGAACGAGCGAAATAGCTTTTGGATATTAATTTCATTTAACCTGCTTTGCATGTGTACCAGAAAATCATGGTTATACTTTTGAGTAATAACCCCCCCTGCTTTTACATATCCATCCATCGAATTAAAAGAAATCTGGTGCAGAGAGATCATTCGTGGTTTATAGTTTAAGTCGCCACGAATATTTTGTGCCATAAATTTACCCACCTCAAAATTTCTGATATCAAGCTTTAAAGACAGAGCCAGCCTTTCGGGTAAACGATACACCATGGCCTCATGATCCTTGTCCTTCTTCTTAATCAACGTCGAAAGCTGGTCAAGATTAATGTAATGTGAGCTTAACCGTGCATTTACATGAAACATTTTTTGATGCTGAAAATAATCATAGAGCTTAGAAATATACCCGTCAATGATAAAATCATTATCTCCAATTCTAAAGGTTAGGTTTTCAGCTTTTAGGTTCCGGTTAAGCTCAATATTTCCATTAATATCTTCCAGCCTGACAGGATTACCCTTATACTGAAAGGCTGCATCAGCGAGCGTTAAGTCCACCGAATAGGATGAGGTAAATAAATCTGAAAATTTCAACTGTTGCAATGCTGCATATTTTCCATGGAATTTCAGATGTGTCTCTGCAAATCCTTTCAGTAAAGCAAACGTATCCTTGCTAAAAAACCGATGAATATCCTCAAAATTCAACTCAGCAAAAAGCTCCATTTTCACGGAGGGGTCGTAAAGGTTAGTTAGGGCCACTTGCCCCTTTAGTTTACTGCTCCCCAGAATTGCTTTAACATTTTTAAAATCTATGTGCGTAGAAGCCGGATCTTTCTGCTCCCCATTGGTAAAACTTCCTTCTGCATTGAAATCCTGAATTTCCAGACCTCTTCTTGTATCATAAATACGGGCATTTTCTACTTTAAAATCAGCATCTATCAACGGACGGTCAACCCGGATATCATCCCCGGCAATATGCAGATTAACAGACACCTCCCCCTTTTGTGCCTGGACAGCAGGAAAGTCCTTTACAACCGACGAGGGGAGATGCTTCAAAACAGACTTCAGCGGTAAATGACTCCCTGTTACCCCAATGTTAATTTTCTTGGAATCACCCCGATGAAGATCTCCGGATATATTAAATTTTAAATCTTCAATCGTAAGTAACCCATCCTCAATATGATTAACCTCACCAACAATATTTAACTTTACATCAGCTTGTACTTTCTTATGCTCAAGGTATTCAATCTCTTCCACAGCCAGTTGATCAACAAACATGTCTGTACTAATTTTCATCAGGTAATTTTGATGCGTAAAATTACCTTCAAAATCAAGATGATCTATAGAAGTTATCAACGTGGTTTTAGTTATATCGTTGTAGTAAAGCAGATTGGAATTGGTTATTTTCACTCCTTTTAAATCAATACTCACTTCTGACTTTTTATTTTCACCGGGTGTTTCCCAGAAAATATAATTTGGCTCGCCCAAATGATCTACCAACAAACGCAAATCCCCCCGGTTGAGATGAATATCAGTTATATGATAGTTTCGATTGAAAATATCCATCAGGTTAAATTGTATAAAAATACTTTGGGCATAAAAAAGGGTGTCTGTCGGATGTTGATTCACCCGGGCAAAATAACCGGCAGGCGGGGAGGCGTAAACCTTTTCGAGCTCTATGGATGCTTTGGGAAACTTTTTTAAAACAGAAAACTTTACCTTTCCCACTTCAATATTCGAAGAAACCTGTTCATTCAACTCCTCCACAAGATATAAGCTGACTTCATCCTGATAAAAATAGGTAATTATCCCGGAGATGGCAAGAAAGATCATTACTCCAAGGATTAACCCGACAGCTATGGATTTAATCGTTTGTATCACTGGGTTCAGCTTTTGCCTGCAAAAATACAAATTCCTCAGATTGTATATCAAATACTTTACCAGAAGTTTACCGCTAAGGATAAAATAAATGGATTCCATTATGATCCTCCTTGTCCCTATGCTGAAGCCCCTAAAAAATTATGCTCCTGACAACCTGCCTGAATCTCCTGGAATGTTCCGGTTGATATTTCCCCTTTTTTTAATTCATCCTGCTTGATTATCCTTAGAATGAATTAAATTTGCAGCAACAATTTTGCAGGGACAATGGAAAGAAATGATATCGAAATAATGGCCCCGGTGGGATCCTATGAATCCCTTATGGCGGCCATACAAGGAGGAGCCAATTCGGTCTATTTCGGCATTGAAAAAATGAATATGCGTGCTCACTCATCCAACAATTTCACCTTTAAGGATCTAAAAAAGATTGTTGAGATTTGTGAGGCCCATGGCTTAAAATCTTACCTAACCGTAAATACCGTAATCTATGACCATGAAATCCCTTTGATGCAGGAAGTTGTGGATGCTGCCAGGGAAAACCAGGTAACCGCCATTATTGCATCGGATATTGCCGTAATCCAGTATGCCCGGCAAAAAGGAGTTGAAGTACACATCTCTACCCAGCTCAATATCAGCAATGTCGAGAGTCTGCGTTTTTATGCCCGGTATGCCGATGTGGTTGTCTTAGCCAGGGAGTTAACCCTCGATCAAATTGCCGAGATCTCCCGCACCATCCAACAGGAAAAAATAAAAGGCCCTTCGGGAAATCCTGTTAGAATTGAGCTCTTTGTCCATGGTGCCTTGTGTATGGCAGTTTCGGGAAAATGCTATTTAAGTCTTCACGAAAAAAATTTCTCGGCAAATCGAGGTGCTTGCTTGCAAACCTGCCGCAAAGCATATATCGTTACCGAAAAAGAGTCTGGAAATGAGCTGGAGATTGATAATGAATACATCATGTCCCCCAAGGATCTAAGCACCATCCGTTTTCTCAATAAAGTACTGGATGCGGGTGTCAGGGTGCTAAAAATTGAGGGACGGGCCCGCCCGCCAGAGTATGTTAAAACCGTGAGTGAATGCTATAATCAGGCCGTAGACGCCTGCCTTGACGGCACGTATAACGAGGAAAAAATTAAGATCTGGGAAAAACGACTATCCTCCGTCTTTAACCGGGGATTCTGGGATGGTTATTACCTGGGACAACGTTTGGGTGAATGGAGCCATAAATACGGCTCCAGGGCTACCAAACGTAAAATATATATTGGTAAGGGAACCAACTACTTTACCAAAATAAAAGTAGCCGAATTCCTCATCGAAACCAACCAGCTTTCGGTGGGTGATGAAATCTTAATCACAGGACCTACAACAGGAGTAATACAAACAACGGTTAAGGAGATCCGTGTTAATGACAAAAATACTACTGTCGCTTCCAAAGGAGAAAAATGCTCCATACCTCTGGATACCTTTATCCGAAGATCAGATAAATTATACAAAGTAGTGGATGCTAAACACGTTAAACAACAATAAATTTCACCTTCTTTTTTAAATAAAAATTTTTTGAAAAATAAAAATTTAGTTAACTTGCATTATGAAATAAAAACCTTATTGAGTATACAAAAATTCTTCAAAAAAATACAGATATATAGGTAAAACCCCTCATCCATAGATTTATAATCTTATACTAATCAGTTTATTATATGTTAAATTTTAACTAACATTCGTGTATCCATGAAATCAAACAAAAATTTTCAGAAATCGAAGAAGAACAGATCATTTGATGATGAACGAGAAATGAAAGTTAAAAAAGTGAATGGTTCCAAAAAAAAGAAATATTTCAAAAAGGAAATTTTTGATGAAATTGAAGAATTTGAGGACCTTGACTTATTTGGTAATAATGAGGATTTTCTCGACGATGAAGAAGATGAGTAGATGAAATAAGTAATTCCTTGTTTTTTGGATAATCCAAAAGGGCTGACTAGATATCAGCCCTTTTTTATGGATTATTCGTTCCACTGAATGATTTCACCGCCCAGCGAAGTTTTTAAAATCTCCTGTTTGGCTTTTCCATAGACCGATAACGAAGCCCCCGTATTAACCCGGGCATCGATTTTTTGACTCACAAAAACATCTGCATTTCCTCCGGTATTCATCTTAATGATTACTTCCTCACACGCAAAATTGGCAGCCGACAGAACTCCACCGGTATTAATAAATGACTCCTGCAGTTTCGCTTGTCCGGTAATATCGATATGTCCTCCCTGATATGCCTTAAGCTTAGCTGAATTTAACAGGGCTTCCAGGGTAATTCTGCCGCCACTGGTAGCCAGGACAATAAGCTGGTCCGTTTTTAACCTGTCTTTAACAATAATTTCTGCAGCTCCATGTGCAGTAATCTCCGTTAGTTCCTGGTAATTAACAAATACCTTAACCGTCACGTCCTCAAATAAGTTAGACTTCATCTTAATCTTTAAATGCTTATCTTTAATCTCGGTAACCACCTCGGAAGGATCCACCTCCCGGGCATCAATCGTGATGGTGCCAACCTTTCCCTGGCTTAAATACACCTGGATATTTCCAAAAACCTCAATCTTATCGTAGGATGCCAGGTCTCTTTCTATACTCTTTTGGGTATAACCGGCAAAAAAAGTTAAACTAAGCAGTACTGTAATTATAATTCTTGCTTTCATCTTGATAATATTTTAAATTACATCTTAAATAACCCCTTATCCATAAAGAAAGGGACAAAAAACTTGTCCCCTAATAAACATGAAAAAATATCTTTTATTATAAAATTTTAGTGATATTTTCAGTAACAATGTATCCGTCGAACAGTTGAACAATCCGGTGGGCATATTCAGCATCCGATGGTGAGTGAGTAACCATAACAATGGTGGTTCCTTCCTGGTTAAGCTCGGTCAGGAGTTTCATTACCTCTTCTCCGTTTGCTGAGTCAAGATTACCCGTAGGCTCATCGGCAAGGATCAGCTTCGGATTAGCTACAACCGCACGGGCAATAGCCACCCGCTGTTGCTGTCCTCCCGACAGCTGTTGGGGGAAGTGTTTCCTGCGGTGAGCAATTTTCATCCGCTCCAGCACAGCTTCAACCTTTTCCTTGCGCTCCTTGGCAGATACTTTTAAATACAATAAGGGAAGCTCCACATTTTCATAAACAGTTAATTCATCAATTAAATTAAAGCTTTGAAATACAAAGCCAATATTTGACTTTCGTAGCTCAGTACGCTGTTTCTCCTTAAAACGGGAAACCTCGATGCCGTCGAACCACAGCTCTCCGCTGGTGGGGTTATCCAACAAACCGACAATATTTAACAGGGTCGATTTTCCGCATCCGGAAGGTCCCATTACCGCTACAAACTCTCCTTTCTTTACTTCCAAATCCACCTTGTTTAATGCCGTGGTTTCAATCTCATCGGTCCGGAATATTTTTACCAGTTGATTTGTTTTTATCATAACCATATTGCTTTTATTTTATGGGTTTCATTTATTAATTAGATTTTCTGATTAAAAGACGATCAATAACTTAATTTGCTACAAGTTAAAAAATATTTATCTGTGAATCGAATGATAATTAACTTTTTAACATTTTTTATTCTTTTTTATATCTCTTGAGCCTCTCTTGTCTCTGTTTAACCTATTCATACCTCAAGGTCTCTGCCGGATTTTTGAAGGCCGCTTTTAAAGTCTGATAAATAACAACCATTAACGACAATATCATGGTTCCCAAAGGAATAATCAAAAACATGAGATAATGGATTTCTACCCTGTAGGAGAAATCCTGCAGCCAGTTGTTCATCACCCAGTAAGCTAAAGGCCAGGAGATAATGGTTGCAATAACAATGAGTTTTAGAATATCCTTACAGATCATTACCACTATAGATAACGACGATGAACCAAAGGTTTTTCTTATCCCGATCTCTTTTTTCCGTTGTTCGGTGATAAATGAGATTAAGCCAAACAAACCAAAAAATGCAATCACAACCGAAAGCAGTGAAAAAATAACAAAAATACTGCTGGTTCGTTTTTCAGCCTGATATAAATCCTCAATATGATCATCAAAAAAGAAATATTCGAATGGATACTGGGCAGTAAAACTTTCCCAGGTATTTTGGATGGACTGAATCGTTTGAGGAATATTTTCAGGCCTTAATTTAACACAAACAACCCCTTCCCAGTTCCCCGGCAACAGCGTGAAGGCAGCCGGTTCAATGGAGGTATGTAACGATTTAAAATGAAAATCTTTCACGACCCCAATAATCTCAAGCGGACGAAATTCATTCTCCCCTGAGGGTAAAAGGAGTTTCTTTCCTACAGGATCCTCAAAACCTAATGATTTTACCGCCGATTCATTGATCACGATGGCACTGGAATCCGTAGGAAAATCCCTGGAAAAAAAACGTCCGTCCACCATCTGAAAACCAAAGGTTTTATCATAATCAAAACTTATCCACGCCTGATTGAGAAGGTAGGTATTGGCCGGCTCTCCTTCCTTAAAAAAGGCATTGTTTGAAAAATTTACCCCCGGATAGTTGCGTGCACTGGTAATATCAACAACCCCGGGAAGATTCTTGAGCTCGGCCTTAAAGGATTCTATTTGATTGCGTAATGCATCAGACCTGCGAATCATTAAAATATTTTCTTTTTCAAAACCCAGGTCCTTATTGAGCATATAATTGAGCTGGTCGGTTACAGTATAGGTGGATAATAAAATAAACAGGGATACCACAAACTGAACAATTACCAGGGCTGACCTCAACATTCCACTTTTTGCTCCCATCTTCAGCTTCCCTTTCAATACGGCAACCGGCCGGAAGGAGGCCAGGAAAAAAGCAGGATAACTGCCGGCCATAAAGCTAACCAGCACAATTAATAACAACAATGCAGGAAGGATATACCATGAGCTAAAATATTCTATCGTTAAAGGAATTTGGGTAATATTATTGAGCCCTGGCATGACGATTTCCAGCGCAATAACTGCCAGAGCCAGGGATACCAGGGTTATCAGGAATGCTTCGGTGATAAACTGGGCTACCAGTTGCTTTTTTACGGCTCCCAACACCTTCCTTATTCCAACCTCTTTCGCACGGTTCGATGCTCGTGCAGTAGCCATATTGGTAAAGTTAATGCTGGCAATGATTAAAATAAATAGTGCGACAGAAATAAAAATATAAACATACAGGATATTCCCGTTCGGCTCAATTTCATATTGTAAATCAGAGTGAAGGTGAATGTCGGTAAGGGGCTGAATAAAGTACCCGAACGAGTTCCCGGAATTTTCAAATTCCTGCAGGTTAACCCCCAACGCCTGCTCGATCTGGGGTCCTACATACTTATCAACCATCCCTTGCATCTTCTCTTCAAAAGCCTCTGGATCGGTGCCTTCCTGAAGAAGGATGTAGGTAAAATAGTTATGGGATATCCAAAAAGTGCTCCGGCTCCCGCCGAGCCTCGACATAGACCCCAGCATATCAAAAGAAAAGTGAACATTCTCAGGAAGATCCTGCATTAAGCCGGTAACTTTATATAATAACGAATCGTTTTCTACCTTTATGGTTTTCCCTACCGGATCCTCCTCTCCAAAATACTTTCTTGCAGTTGACTCGGTTAACACCAGACTCCGGGGTTCGGTTAACACTGTTTGGGGATCTCCCTTGATCAGGCGAAACGAAAAAACATCAAAAAAAGTAGAATCGGCAAAGAACAAATGCCTTTCATTAAACTTTTTGTCTTCATAACGCATTAACCAGTCGCCGGCAGTAGTTAGCCGACAGGTACTAACAATCTCAGGATAATCATTCCGCATGGCTTCGGCCATAGGGGCAGCCGTAATGGCCTGGTTGATCTCACTGTTCATCAGCATCCCCCGGACGCCTACCCGGTATATCCGGTCATAATGATCATGCATCTTGTCGTAGCTCAGCTCAAATCGCACAAATAGAAAAATATAGATCACTGCAGCCAGCCCAATGGTTAATCCTAAAATATTAATGAAAGAATAGGAACCGTTCTTAATAAGATTACGGTAAGCCGTAAGAAAAAAATTTTTTATCATCTTAGAGGAAAATTATAATGTTATTTTCAAACAATACGACGCCTGGTCGCAAAAAAAAGTTACAACCTAAAGACGATCAATCCATAAATTTGATGCAAATAAGAAGTAAATTTATTAATTTAGGATTGTTTTGGGGCCGTTTTCCTTCTCCAGGCATATTGAATGTTGATTTCTCCTACCAAACCCAGACTTACGAATCATGGGCAAAGTATATACATAAAACTCAATGGTTATTTGAGTTTTATCATTTAAATTATTGAACTCCATTCCCTCATATAGGGTTAATTAATCGGAAGCATTTTATTCTTAAGATAATATCTATCATTATTCTGTCAAAAAGTTTTATCTTTCCATGAAATTTTAAGATGAATTAATTTATTGAATGATGAAACAGAAAAAGGCTTTGCTTCTGGTATTAATTCTTTCTTCCCTGTGGTACTTCTGGAGCTGCAATAATGATGATAGTACTGACCTGGAAGAGGAGTTAAAACAAAACATAACGTTAACATTAACACAAAATAGAATTAACGGAACCTCGGCTGATTTATCCTGCCAGATATCCAATACCAGCAACTATCGTTTTTCGACTTATGGTTTGTGCTGGAATACAACGGGTAACCCTACCACAGACAATGAAAAAACAGAACATGAAACAACAAGCAATGCTGGTTTCAGTGATCAAATGGAAAACCTCATTCCTTCTTCATCATACTTTGTAAAAGCATATGTTAAGATAGAAGAGGTCATCCTTTACAGTGATCAACTGCAAATCATGACAACCAATGGATTGCCGGTATTAACCACGACTCCTGTTTCAGATATAACCATCAACACCGCCACTATCGGGGGAGAAGTCACGGATAATGGTGGTTTTTCCGTAACAGCCCGGGGTGTTTGCTGGAGTACCGGCAACAACCCATCACTTGCAGATGAACATACTTCCAATGGTTCAGGGACTGGTCGTTTTACAAATCATTTAACCGGTTTAAGTGCTAATACAAAATATTATGTCCGCTCCTTTGCTACTAATAGTGAAGGTAAAGTCTATGGCAACGAATTAAGTTTTACAACTTATCAAACCAATGCCATAACCGATTATGATGGAAATTATTACAATATTATAACGATAGGCAACCAGGTATGGATGGCCGAGAACCTACGGGTAACCCATTATCCTGATGGAACGCCCATTCCTCTTGAAACCCATAATACGCTATGGTCAAATTTAAAAGATAACAATACGGATGATGCCTTTTGTTATTATAACAACGATACAACCAACCGGCATGGTGTTTTATATACCTGGGCAGCAGCCATGGGAGATGATGGAATAGGCAGCACTTCGAACCCCAGCGGGGTACAGGGAGCCTGCCCCGATGGCTGGCACCTGCCCAGTGAGATGGAATGGATTGAACTGGTACATTTTATTGAAAATGATGGCTATTCAGGACAGGTCGGGAAAGCCTTAAAATCAACAACCGGCTGGACCGACGAGGGTAACGGAACCGATATTTATGGCTTTAATGCTCTTCCGGTTGGCAGACGGGAACCCGGCACCGGGACCTTCAACCTCGAGGGCGATTATAGCGCATGGTGCAACAGCAGAGAACTCTGGGACACCCTGGCTTCCAACCATCAAGTGGGAAGTGCATTCGACGGTATAAGCTGGGGATACGGCAAAAAATCTCAGGGTTGGTCGGTGCGCTGCGTTAAGGATCAATGAGTTCATCAACAGTTATTTGTTTTGCCGTGAACGGCAGATAAAATTTTTAATTGATTGATTAACAAACCTGTCTTTCACTTTCAGCTCCGCTGTCGATAACGCTTTGACCTTTTTATTCAAATAAACACAATCTAAATAAAAAAACGATGAAAAATGGGTTCAGATTATTTCCGGGAATCCTGCTAGTCGCATGTTTGAGCTGCAATAGCCAGGATACAGCAAGGGTGGTCAGGTCACCCGGTAAAAACAATACCATTGAATTTAATCTTTCCCAACAAGGGCAGCCCTACTACCGGGTAATGCATAAGGGAAAAACCATCATCGACACCTCTTATATCAGCTTTGACCTAAAAGACCAGGAACCGCTAAAAGATTCTTTCATCCTCGTATCATCTGCTACTGTTTCAGGGAACGAAACATGGGAGATGCCTTGGGGTGAACAGCGGCAGGTCGTGAATAATTTCCACGAGCTCACCGTAAAACTGAAGGAAAAAACCTCCCCTTTCCGTCAGCTTAACATCTGCTTCCGGGCCTATGACGACGGGATAGGCTTTCGCTATGAATTTTTACCCCAGCAAGGAGTAGACAGCCTGGTGATTTTGGAAGAAAACACTTCCTTTCAGCTAACAGAAGACCATACTGTCTGGTGGATTCCTGCCGACTGGGACAGCTATGAACATCTGTACAATACAACCCAGGTATCTGAAATTGATGCCCTCAGGCATCAGGATGCTCCCGGCCTCGGACATACTTCGATCATGAGTAATGCAGTACACACTCCCGTTACCATGCGCACCCACGACAGCCTCTATCTTAGTATTCACGAAGCAGCCCTGCTCGATTATGCAAGCATGACCTTAAAGGTTGACCCCGTCAACCTGAAGATGACCAGCGAGCTGGTTGGTTCCGACCGGCTGGGCTATAAGGTTAAAAGAGCATTGCCCTTCAAAACACCCTGGAGAACTCTTCAAATTGCAGGTAAGGCAACGGACCTCATCGTATCCAACCTCATTGTAAACCTCAACGAACCAAATAAATTAGGAGAAATCCCCTGGTTTGAACCAAAAAAATACCTGGGCATATGGTGGGAAATGCATGTGGATATAGGATCCTGGGATTATGGCATGACCCGTGATGAAAAAACAGGAAAATGGATCGATCCGGGAAAGGGGCATGGAAGACACCGGGCAACAACACAAAACACCAAACGCACCATTGATTTTGCCTCAAAACATGGAATCAAAGGGGTGCTGGTAGAAGGATGGAATACCGGCTGGGAACAGTGGATTGGCTTTGAGGACAGAGAAGGGGTATTTGATTTTGTAACCCCTTACCCTGACTATGACCTGGAAGAAGTTGTACGCTATGCAAAGGAAAGGGGCGTGGAAATAATCATGCACCACGAAACCTCTGCGGCTCCGAGAACCTACGAAGAACAAATGGACACTGCCTATAAGCTCATGAGCAACCTGGGAATTCATTCTGTAAAATCCGGCTATGTGGGAAAAATTATTCCCAAAGGAGAATATCACCATGGCCAGTGGATGGTTAATCACTACCAAAAAGCACTGGAGAAAGCAGCCCACTATAAGATCGCAGTCAATGTACACGAACCGATAAAGGCAACAGGCCTTCGGCGGACCTTCCCCAATGCCATTACCCGGGAAGGACTCAGAGGACAGGAGTTTAACGCCTGGTCCCCAGACGGTGGAAACCCTCCCGAACACCT
Organism: Bacteroidales bacterium; assembly: GCA_036351015.1. Lineage (GTDB taxonomy): Bacteria > Bacteroidota > Bacteroidia > Bacteroidales > UBA12077 > UBA12077. Next base: position 134,705 of record JAZBOG010000019.1, on the reverse strand, counting down.
TCCCATCGTTGCCTTTACCAGAATGCTTGCAGGCCCTGTCGATTTTACCCCGGGCGTCTTTGACCTGACCCTGCCAACCAGGGAAAACAATCAGGTGAATACAACCCTGGCCAAGCAACTCGCCTTATATGTTGTGATCTACAGCCCCCTTCAAATGGCTTGTGACCTCCCTGAAAATTATGAAAATCATCCCGCCTTTCAGTTCATCCAGGAGGTCGGTGTCGATTGGGAGCAAACCCTCGCCCTGCAGGGCGAGGTGGGTGATTTTGTGATCATCGCCAGGGAAGAAAGAAACACAGGAAACTGGTTTGTCGGAGGTATTACCGATGAAAAGGCCAGAACCGTAGTTGTTCCATTTCACTTTTTAGATGAAAACAAAACCTATGAGGCTACCATCTACCGGGACCGTGAGGACAGTCATTATCAGAAAAACCCGGCTTCCATTGCCATCGAAAAAAAAGAGGTCTCAAAAAACGCCCTCCTGGAGATCGCGATGAAAGAAGGGGGCGGGTTCGCCATCAGCCTGACAGAAAAACAATAGTCCCTCATCCAGGGATTCTGATTCATCAACCAAATTTATTTGGTTCGTTTAAGCTTTCCGTTCAAAAAACCGGATATTATTAAAACACTGTAATTCAATAAAAAAGCTGTCTTAATAAAGAAGACAGCTTTCTATCAATTTTTCCTTTAAAAATTTATTCAAACAAAAAATCAAAATCATCCCCCGGCGCCAATTCACGGGGTTCTTCGTCGTGCTTGAATATTCGTGCGTTGCGTGGGCCAATTAACTGGGCCTTCGCATCATCAATCTTTAACATGGTCCCTTCGCGTAAACCTACAACATAGATATAAGGATTAGCTACCAGAAACTCATTAATTCTTTGTTCTCGGGTTTCTCCGGCATGACCGTCAGGATTGGCATCCAGGTAGTGGGGATTAATCTGAAAACGTACCAGGTTAATGGCATGGAAGCTTTCAGGCTCAACAATGGGCATATCGTTGGTAGTACATATGGTCGGACAGGTAACATTTGAACCAGCACTCCATCCCACGTATGGTTTTCCTTTTAAACATTCGTAACGAATGGTTTCCAGTAAATCCTGTTGTTGCATCAGCTTTAGCAGGTGAAAAGTATTCCCTCCCCCCACAACAATGGCCTCGGCATCTTTAAGGGCCTGTTTCTTTTTGTCAAAATCGTAATGATGAATCGAATCCACCTCATAACCGATTTCAGAAAAACGTTCCTGTACCTTCTGCTGGTATTCATCAAACGAAAAGGTCACAGCTGCATAAGGAATAAACAATACTTTCTTAACCTTGTCTCCCAAAAACTTTTGAATCTCATGTTTGGGATAATCAAGATATGCTTCCCCTGCATTGGTCGAATTACTTATTAAAAGAAGTCTCATAATGGTCTGTTTTTATCGTTTATAATTAATTTTTGGCTAAGATAATAAATCTTCTGGTGAACCATCAAATTCTGAAACCAAATACGAGAACATCATCAATTTGTTCCATAGATCCTTTCCATTGGTAAAACTCCTTTTCAAGGATCTGTTTCTGTTCATCCATGGGTTTCTCATGGATAGAAACAAGCATCTTACGAAAAGGAGCAATCCGGAATTTGCGCTTATCTTTTCCTCCAAACTGATCGATATAACCATCAGTAAACATATACAGCATATCACCGGGCTGTACCTTAATCTCATGATTGGTAAAGGATTTCTTTTCATTTAAATAGATCCCGATAGGCATACGATCTCCTTTGATGGTTGTCGGCTGATGGTTACTGATCAAAAATAACGAATTGTAGGCCCCGGCAAACTGAATGATCCCGTTTTGTTGATCTAAGATACATAGTGAGATATCCATTCCGTCTTTCATCTCACTGTCCCTTCCGGTTTGATGCAGCGACTTTTTAATTCTATCCCGAAGCTGGTTTAAAATAGTATTGGCCTTTTGTTCGTCATCCGTATTTACAATTTCATTCAAAAAGGCTGCACCCAACATACTCATAAATGCACCCGGAACACCATGCCCGGTACAATCAATTACCGCCAGTACAATTTTGTTATTCTTTTCTGTAACCCAATAAAAATCACCACTCACAATATCCCGCGGTTTGTAAAAGATGAAATTTTCAGGAATTAACTGACAGATGTAATCATTGGGTGGGAGGATCGCATTTTGAATTCGGCTGGCATATTCAATGCTGTCGGTAATTTGTTTTTTCTGATAGGTAAGTTTATCCTTGGCTAAACGAATCTTTTTGTTTCGATTAAATAAAATCAACAGAAAGGTTGAAATAACCAATAACCCAAGAACAAAAGAAAGAATAAAGAATTGTTGTTTCTTGATTCTTAAATCACGAATAATTTTTTCATTCTCCAGGTTTTTAATCCGTTGCTCCTTTTTTCGGGTTTCGTATTTCGTTTCAATTTCTTTGATTTGCTTTGATTTCTCTGCATTAAAGATGCTGTCATTGTAAATATGATATAGCTCAAAATATTCCAGGGCCGATTCATAATCATTCTCCTCTTTATAAAGAGCCGCTAATGAATAACATGCATCCTTAATATCAACCAAAGCATTTAATTCCTTTGCTGTTGAAAGCGACTGTAAGAAATAGCTCTTCGCCTTTTGAATTTCTTCCCGGTTATAATACAAATTCCCAATGAGAAAATATGTTTTTGCAACCTGTGCCTTTTCGCCCATCTCCTTTTCCAGTTTTAAAACATTAAAATAGCTTTCAAGGGCCTTGTCTTTTTGTCCCAATACATTGTAAATCTCTGCCAGGTTCGATAAGGCCATGACCTGACTTCTCTTGTTCCCTTCCCGCTTATAAATATTATAGGCTTTCTGAAAATAATACCTTACACTATCATAATTCTCTGTATAATAATTTACAATGGCAATATTGTTATAAAGTAAAGCAATACCTTCCTGGTCACTTAACGATTGCTTCAGTTGCAAAGAACGATTATAAAACTCAAGACTCTTATCATATTCTTCCTGCCGGAAATAAAGCAACCCAAGATTAACAAAGGTCCTGGCAATACTCATGGAATCGTTGACCGATTCGTAGATACTTAATGCTTCCATCAGGTTTGCCATGGCTTCATCATATTCGCCCATACTTTCATAGGTAGCTCCCAGGTTATTGTAAACGGTTCCAAGTGCTTTCTCTTTGTTTAATCCGTTAAAGATTTTTTGGGCTTCCAGGTAATAATCCACAGCCTGTCCATAATCTCCCGAGATTTTATAATAATCTCCGTATTTAAGCAGAACCCTTCCCTTTCGCCACATACATTTACACTTTTCGGCAATTTCTAGTGCTTTATTCAGGCATTGCTCGCCGTCAAGTACAACTCCCCGGGTATACCTGGGAAAATACTCATCCAATAACAAATCTATTTTCACGGTATCATGCTCCTGCTCATGACTCAATAAAAAACTATCCAGGGAGCTATTTTGAGCATGCAGGGACTGGGTGAGGAGTATAAAGAAAATTATAAAATATATCTTTCCCTTCATATAATAAAATAATTATAGAATTTTGTCTTAAAATAAGTTACGGAAAGATACAATAAAGGTTTATAAAAAACGAAAAATAGTTAAAGCAAAAAATAATTAAAAATATTTTAAACTATTTTATAGTTAAATATATTTAACTAACTTTTTAACAACATAATATAACTAATTAATTAAATATAATTTTATTTAAAAAATTATAAAAAAAAATAAGTCACCACTTTATGGTGACTTATAATTAAAATATTCTTTAATTATTTATTCGAAGGAAAGGGCTAAACCAACACTAATAGGATACAGTTCAGGCCCTTTATCTTTTTCAAACAGAGGGGTTAAGTAATACGTTCCGTATACCAGCCAGTCGCCGACTCCTAATCTTGCTGTTATTCCATACCGGAATGGATTCAGGTTATAATCATTTCTCACTTTATCTTTCTTTTTATCGCCATCCTCTTTATATACCACCTTGGTATTGGAACCTAACTTGGCTCCGCCAATGACTCCGGCAGCAAAAACAATGCCTTTGTGGCTGGACGAGGAGGTATGTACTTCAAGAAGAATGGGAAGAGTAGCATAAGTAGTTGAAAATTTTGACTTCTCAATATTCCAGGTATCGGGTAAATCCTGGTTAATAATTACCCCGTTTAGATCTTTCTGAATGGAGTTTTCACGGTCGAACCGGTAATAATTAAACTCAAGTCCCAATCCGGTGACCAGTCCGAACTTGTTATTCACAAGATTTACACTATACTGGGCAATATTCAGGTTCATGTTCCACGATTTACCGGTATTTAAATCCATAAATTCATCGTCTCCTGAACGGCTGATGGAAAAATCCTGGTCAACAAAATTACTTAGTCCCATGGAAAATCCTGACCAGGAACCCTTAAAGCGGTCATCATCCTCCCAGATATACTCCCAGTCCTCTTTATTGTTCTTAATAACATAGATTTTTGTTTCCTCCGCCTCATCATTTTCAATAATTTTCACGGTTTTCCGTTTCAATCGGATATTGGTCGTGTCATTGTTCTGCTTCTTCAGCTCTTTTTTCATGACCTCAACCTCTGTGCTGTCTTCCTGTGCAACAACACCTAAAGCAAAGATTAACATCGCTAAGAATAATACACTTTTTTTCATAATATTAAATTTTTTATTTTATTTACTTTTTTATGGATGATTTGTTGGTAGGACGGATAACCTCTCGGTTTTGTTACAGCAATTTTTTATTTTTCTTTAAGTGGGGCAGAAAAAGCAATTAGCTTAGAATTAAAGTTTATTTTTTCAGCCACTCCCTGCTGGTTGTATTTCTTTTCCAGCGTCATGTTACTTCCTGTTAACCGGTTAATCCCTCCTACAGCCCAGCGGGCAATATCAAACAACTCAAACTCCTGCTGTTCTTCATCGGTATTTTTCCAGATTTTTTCCTGAACCGATTCGGCGATATATGAAGTAATCTTTTGGTAATCATCTTCACTGCGGTTAAAAGAAGAATTGCCATCCATTATTTTATCAGGTGAGGAAGTATGTGTTTTTGCCAACGAATAAGCCAATTGCTTTTGATCAAATGGCTCTACCGGCAAGGCTTGCATAGCAGTTAAGGGATGGAGGTCCTTTAGCATGACCCGGTCAGCAGGATCAGAAGCCGGCTTCTTTTTCTCTTTTGGAACCGGATCCTTTTGCATTTGTGCCATTGGTTGGTTTTTGAACTCCTTGGCAGGCTCCTGGATCTCAATTTCTTTTTCAACTGGTTCTATTTGCAAAGGATTTCGCTCAAAATGGGTGATCTGATTCTTGTTTCGGGATTCCTGCGAACCAGGAACCAAAAGATACAGGGCAATAATTAACACCAAAGAAGCGGCTGCAGCAAGGTAGGGAAAAACAGTTTTCAACCCCAAAACAAATCCTGTTTTTTTTAACCGTTGTTTATGGGGAAAAGTAACCGATTGATCGGCTTTCAGCCGAACTTGCAAATAGCGTTGAAACTCCCTTTTTCTTTGTGGCTGTACCTCCAGAAACTCTTCAAAAGCAGCCTTCTCTCCGGGATTTAAATCCCCCTCAAGATAACCAATACACAGATCATCAAAGTTGGAATCCTGATGACTGCCTGATAAAGAAGTCCTTTGGAGGGCTGATTTTGAAGGAAATGGGGCAAAGGAATCCGGCAGAGGTACATTTTCAAAACTTTCCAACTCAAGTTTTAAATCAGGATTTTGCCTTAGAAATATCCACAGTTGTTCTTCTTCGGAGGGAGACAAATTTCCATCCAGATAATCCATAAAGAATACTTCGTAGTTATTTCTATTAATGCTCATTTTCATTTAAACCTCCTAAAGGATAACCTCTATGCTTCCAATATATTCTTTCAATGCGCGCCTGCCCCGGTAAATATAAACCTTAACCTGGGATTCCGATAAACCGGTGATCTCGGCAATTTCCTGATAACTGTATCCCTCATAATCCCTTAATAAAATTACTGACCGCTGGATGTTAGGCAATTTATTCAAAGCTTCATGCAAAACCTCATTCAGATCGCTATACTGTTCATCATGTAAAGGATCTAAACCCCCATATTCTTCTACCGAAGAAATCCGTTTATTTTTTCGGATCTTATCGATCATGGTATGGTAAGCCGTAGAAAACAAATAAGCCTTTACTTTTTCAAATGACACATCTGCTGCTCTAACCCATAATTTTTCATAGGTATCCTGAACAATATCCTTCGCCTCATCGGGTTGACGAATATTCTTCAGCATAAACCGATAAACAGCATCTGCATATAAATCTACACTCTTATTGTATTGATCTACAGTCATCCGATTTTTACTCTATTTCGTTGGTAGGACGTTTAAGTACTGGAAAAGTTACAACTATTTTAAAAATTTTAGATTAATCCTTAACTTTATCCTGTGCAAAAATAAAACCTTTTATTATGAAAAAAATATTTTTACTAACAATCCTTCTTTCCTGCCTTTTCTTATCCTGTACTACCCGGCCTGAACCACCAAACACACAGGATCATCTAATCATGTCGGTGTTATGGTATCAAAAATCGGCAGAAATGAAAGCATTATATCATCAAAGTTTCAATTGGGCAAAATACCGGATTGAACAGGAAATAAACAATCAAAAAAAAGAGAAAAAGAGTGCTGTTATTGTTGATATCGACGAAACGATGCTGGATAATAGTCCCTTCGAAGCAAATTGTGTGAAGACCGGAAAGGGTTATACGAAAGAACGATGGACGGAATGGACAGCAAAGACCATGGCCGAAGCCTTACCCGGGGCCGTTGAATTTACATGTTTTGCAAAATCAAAAGGCGTGGAGGTTTTTTATATTTCCAACCGAAGTGTAGATGAGTTTGATGTAACCCTCAAAAACCTTCAACAGGCAAACTTTGCTTTTGCCGACAGCGCCCACCTGTTCTTAAAATCAACTACCAGCAGCAAGAAGTTACGCCGCGAAGTGGTTGCTCAAAACTATGAGATTATTCTTCTTTTAGGAGATAACCTGGGGGATTTCTCTGATATTTTCGAAGACCGTACCGACAACTATGGTTTTGGCACCGTTGAAGAACAGCAGGATCTCTTTGGAAAAAAATTTATTATATTACCCAATCCGATGTATGGTGCCTGGGAAGAATCGGTTTTCCCTTCAGGTCAGGAACTTTCGGGTAAAGAAAAATACACCCTGCGTAAAAAGGCATTACAGGGATACAAATAATCGCTTATTCCTGGAGATGTTTACTTAACAACTCAATTAGGGCATCTTTTTTAAATGGTTTGGCAATATAATCATCGCAGCCTTCCCTGAGGCTCAGCTCTTTTTCTCCTGACAGAGCATGGGCTGTTTGCGCAATAACGGGAATATTTTTGTTATGGGCTTTCATTAATTTGGTGACTTCATACCCATTGATTCCCGGGAGTTGTATATCCATAAGTACCAGGTCGAAGTGTTCCGTTTCATTAAATATCTCAAGGGCTTCTTTCCCCGATTTTGCCCAAAAAATCTGGACATTGGTAGACTTTAAATAATTTTCAAGAAGAAGGTAGTTGGAGGGGGTGTCTTCAACCACAAGAATTACCTTATCCTTCCAGTCAACATTCATACTCTTTGCCGGAGTATAAAACAGCTTCTTTTCTCCGCTATCAAGAACTTTGTATGGTAAAGTAAAATAAAACTCCGATCCTTTATCAATTTCAGACTGAACACCAATTTTTCCTCCCAGCATGTGAACCAGTTTTTTGGATATGGCTAACCCTAATCCGGTTCCTTTATACACTTTTTTCCGCTGATCATCAAGCTTACTATAACGATTAAAGATATATTCCTGACTCTCTTCCGGTATACCTATACCAGTATCTTTAACAAAAAACTTGAGCAGTTTTCTTCCTCCGGAGGCAATTCGCTGATATCCAAAAACAATTTCTCCCTCATCCGTAAATTTTATAGCATTGCTGATTAAATTATGCATAATTTGCTTAAACCTGGACCTGTCGGTATATACTGCAAGCTGATTCATTGAATCGGGGTCATCTATTTGTAATTTCAGTTCTACCTTCTTTTTATGTAAATAACCCAGGTCTTTCAGATAATAGTCATAAATCTCCTGAAGGATTCCATTGACATAATACAGCGCTTTCTCGATGGTTAGTTCATCGGCTTCAATTTTAGAAATATCAATAATATCATTAATAATATGTAAAAGATCATTACTACTCGTCCTGGCCAGTTCAGTAATTTCCTGCCTTTGCTCCTGGGTTAGATCAGAATCTGTCAACAGGCTTAAAAAACCATTGATCGCATTCATGGGAGTTCGGATCTCATGCGACATATTAGCAAGAAATGCCGATTTTTGTTGGTCTGACCGCTCCGCTTTCTCTTTGGCCTTTTTTAATTTCTCTTCAGCTACTTTTCGTTCCACAATATTTCTGCTAAAGGTAAAGTTGTATTCCCGGCCCTCAAATTCCCTGAAATTAAACACAACTTCTACCGGAATCTCACTTCCCTTCTTGGTCTGATAATTCAACTGAATAACCAGCGATTCCTTTTGTTTGATTTGGTCCCAGTAATCATCCCATACTTCATGGGTAAACTCAGCAACTATATCAAAAATATACATTCCCTCCAGTTCTTTCTTGGAATAAAACAACATATTACATGCCGACTGATTAACATAGATTATTTTTCCGTCTTTGTGTATCCAGATAATTGCATCAAAAGCCAGGTCAATGGAAAAACGGGCTAGCCGTAACTCCGAAGTTTTTTGTTGTACCCGAAAATCCAACTCCTGGTTAATTTTCTGAATCTTTTTGCTTTTTCTTCGAATGGTCCGGTTTTGACGATATAAAATGAATAAGAATACCATCAACGCTACCAGAATGATTAAGGTTATTATAATCTGAAAACGCTGTTTTAAAATTTTTCGTTCCTGGTCGATCAGCTCATTTTCTGCCCTTAACTTTTCGTAACGTGCAATGTATTCAGAGATTCGTTGATTGGTTAAATTTTCGTATAATGAATCTTTACTTAAATTATATTTTTTGAAGAAAGCAAGAGCTTCTTTATAGTTACCATCCTTTTCATAAGCCTCCGTTAAAAGCTCATAATTATCAATTAATCTTTGTTTAAGCTTATTTTCAGACGCGATTTGATTGCCTTTACGTAATACCGCGATCGCTTTTTTGGGTTGCTCCATCCTTAAATAAACTTCGCCCAAATAGTTATACGCTTCGGAAATGCCATTTAAATTATCCATTTCCAACCACTTCCCAAGCATCTGGTTGTAATAGTCAATCGCTTTTTCAAAATCTCCTGCCGAGGCATAAACATGACCAATATTACCTAATCCATTGGCTATGCCGGGTTCATTTTCCAAATAATATTTTATTTCCAGGGATTTCTCTAAATATTCTATGGCAAGAGCATAGTTCCCTTTAAGCCTGAAAATCATACCAATATTATTCAAACATTGGGCAATGCCTTGATCATTACCAATTTTTCGATACAACATCAAGGCTTTTTGATACTGTTCCAACGCGGAATTTTCATTTCCTAAATAATAATAGATAACTCCAATATCCTTCGTGGCTGTAGCTATATTGAGCCGGTCTTCTGTTTGCTCATAGCTAAACAACGCCTCCTGAATCAGATTGATCGCTTTGTTATAATTATTAAACCGCATATAGGTTAATCCCAGGGCATGCTTTATTTCTGCAAGGGTATGGTTATCCAGTAAATCTTTATGCTGATCCAATAGATACTGAAAAATTTCTTCCGCTTCATAAAAATCTCCATTGGCATAATTCAATTTCCCTTGTAAAAATAGAGCCTTGACTAATTGCCATTCATCTTTCAGGCTATCGGCATACTGTCGGGCTAAGGTGATCAGTTCCCTCGACTGGGTATAGTCGATGTTTATTAATTTTTCTGCAGAATCCAGGATATAGCCAATTTGTGCTTGCTCCGATTGTTGAAGGATACTATCCGGAAAATTAAAATGATTATGGATATCCGGCTGATTCCCAAATAAAAGCCCGGAAGGAAACAATAGTAAAACACATAATAAAATGGCTCTCTTTAAACTATCCATTGCAGAATCAAATTAATATCTTGTAAATTAATGAATTATTTATTGGCTAAAAAATAAAAATAAAAAAAATACCTTAAAAATTTGCGTGGTTAACTTAAAATATTTTAACTTTGACCAACCGTTCATTCAAAAAAACCTAATTCATTCTGTCTTTCTATTTAACCAATGAACTATGTCACCAAGAACACCCAAACAATACGAAGAAATAAGAAAATCAAAAAAAAAGCTGATCATGGAAACGGCCTTAGAGTTATTCGCTAATGAAGGATTTCATACCACATCAGTTAGCAAAATTGCAAAAAAAGCAGGCATCTCCAAAGGGCTTATCTACAATTACTTTGAAAGTAAAGAAGATTTACTTGCTAAAATTTTCCATGACATCATCGACCGGACCGTTGATATGCTCGATCCCAATCATGATGCAATAATTACAAAAAAAGAAGCTGAAGGCTTTTTCGATCGCTTTTTCGGAGTTCTTACCTCCAATCCACAAGAGTGGAAACTTTTTTATCAATTGTCGGTGCAAAAAGATGTAATGAAACTGTTGATGGAAGAAAATATGAACCAGCGAACCCAGGATAATCAAAAGCTGATTCTCAATTATTTTAGTCAGCAAAACTTTAAAGATCCGGAGCTGGCTATCGTTATGTTTTCTTCTCTGGTAAAAGGTTTTACATTAATGTATGCTTTTGCTCCGGAAATGTTTCCCGACGAATTATTAGATAAAATCAAAGCCAAATTTAAAGATATGTTCATTAATAAAGAAAAGCAGCACAAAAGTAAAGAAATACAAATTGACGAAAAATTTGGTTTTTATTTGCTTTAAATTTTTAAAAACCCTATAAACCTCCAAAAAATGAAAAAAAGAATAATTGTATCCTTATTTTTAATGATTCCGGCACTCATTTTTGCTCAGGATGCAACAGAAATTGTAAAAAAGGCCGACGAAAAGTGGAATGGCGAAAAATCAAGTTACAGCGAGATGACTATGCAAATTATCCGTCCTACCTGGGAGCGAACCATAGAATTTAAAAACTGGACGCTGGACCGGGATTTTGCACTAACTCTGATTACTGCACCAGCCAAAGAAAAAGGACAAACCTTTTTAAAAAGAAAAACTGAAATGTGGAACTGGATGCCCACCATCAACCGGATGATCAAACTCCCACCCTCGATGATGGCTGATGGCTGGATGGGTTCGGATTATACCAACGACGATATTCTAAAAGAATCATCCCTGGTGGTTGATTATAACCATACTGTTACAGGCTCCGAAAACATCGACGGATGGGAATGCTGGATCATTGAAATGATTCCTAAAGAGGAGGCTGCCGTGGTGTGGGGAAAGGTAATCAAATGGATCAGCAAACAAGAGTATCTAATGATGAAATCTGAGTATTTTGATGAAGAAGAGTCCCTGGTTAAAACTGAATTTGCCTCGGACGTAAAAAAAATGGATGATAGAAGGATCCCCTCCAAAGTAGAAATTATCCCTGCCGATAAAAACCAACAAAAAACGGTAGTAACGATAAATAAAATGGAATTTAACATAGAGATCAGCGAATCATTCTTTTCTCTACAAAATATGAAAAGAGTTCATTAAACTTACTTTAAATCTAAGGCTATGAATAAAATAAAAATTGCCTGGAGAAACCTTTGGCGAAACAGACGCAGGACATTTATCACGGTGGCATCCATATTTTTTGGTGTACTGATCTCTACCCTGATGAGTTCGCTCCAGGATGGAACCTATGGGAATATGATTGATATGATGGTAAAACTATCTTCTGGTTACATACAAATACAAGACCCTGATTACCAGGAGAACAAATCAATCAACAACACCTTTTCCCCAACCCAGGAAATGCTGGAAAAAATCAACGGGGTGGATAAAGTAACCAGGATATCCCAACGGCTTGAATCCTTCGCTTTAATGTCCTCGGGACCTAATACCCGGGGAGGTGCAGTTATTGGTTTCGAGCCGGAAAAGGATAAATATATTTCAAACCTGCAAAACTGGATAGATCAGGGCCGGTTTTTAAAAAAAGGCGATCAGGGGGTATTATTATCCAGCAATATTGCCAAACATCTTGGATTAACCATAAATGACACGCTAGTGCTCATAAGCCAGGGTTACCATGGAGTTACTGCAGCAGGTCTTTACCCGGTAAGAGGAATCCTGAAGTTTGCTACCCCCCAATTGAACAATATTGGTGTTTTTATGGATATATCAACAGCGCAGGAATTTTATTCGGCTTATGGAAAAGTGTCTTCGCTCATGATTATGGTAGAAGGTTACGCAGACGTTCCCCGGGCCGAAAAAGAGCTGAACCAGATAATTAAAGGTAAATATGCTGTTCTAAACTGGCAGGAGTTAAATCCTGAAATCGTTCAGTTTCTGGAAAGTGATAAAGCCGGGGCTGTGGTAATGAAAGCCATCTTATACATCGTTATTGGCTTTGGAATTTTCGGAACCATTATCATGATGGTTGCCGAACGCAGGCGTGAACTGGGGGTAATGGTAGCGGTTGGAATGCAAAAAATCAAACTTTCGTTGATCCTGTTCTACGAAACCCTGTGGATTGGAATTATTGGTGTCATTACGGGTTTTTTAGCCAGCATCCCCGTGATCCTGTTTTTGGTGGAAAAACCCATCCCTCTACCTGAGGAGCTTGCGCAGGCCTATCTTCAGTATGGGTTTGAGCCCTACCTCTTTTTCGGCACAGCTCCTTCGGTATTCATAAACCAGGCATTAACCGTTTTCATTATTACCATGATAATATCATTCTACCCGGTTTTTAAAGTTAAAAACCTAAAAATAACAAAAGCTCTTCGAGCTTAATTTATCAACCTTTTAAAACCTATAAGATTATGATTTGGTCCGTATCCTGGCGAAATATTTGGCGAAACAAAACCCGAAGCAGTGTAATTATTTCCGCGATTGCGCTGGGGGTTTTTGCCGGTGTTTACACCATCGCATTCATGTTTGGATGGGTTAATCAACGAGTAAATGCAGTAATCAACACTGAAATATCACATATCCAGATCCACCATCCTCAATATATTGAAACCAATGATGTCCACCAATATATCCCAAACATTCATCAGTTGCAATCTTCCATTGAAGAAAAACCAGAAATAAAAGCGGTCACTGCACGAATCTTATCTACCTGCATGATATCTTCGGCAGAAACAGGTTCGGGAGTTCAGCTGGTAGGGATTAAACCCGAAAAAGAACAACAAGTGACGAATTTGCACGAAAAAATCATTGAAGGAAACTATTTCCAAGAATCAAAGAAAAACCAGATTGTAATCGGCAAAAAACTGGCAGACAAACTAAAGGTGAAACTTCGCTCGAAGGTTGTTATTACCCTTACAGAGATGGATGGCACATTGACCGGCGGGGCATTCAGGGTTACCGGAATTTATCAGACAGCCAATTCATCTTATGATGAAGGAAAAGCCTTTGTCAGGGCTTCAGACTTAAGTCGATTAATTCAAATAGAACAAGGGGCCGGGCACGAGTTGGCCGTCCTGCTCAAAGAAAACAATATGGAAGAAATGGTAACCCGTGAACTTAAAACTGAACTTCCTGACCTGAAGGTCATGTCTTGGTTGGAAATAATGCCCGACATGAAAATGATGAATGAAAGCATGAATCTGATGATGTATGTTTTTGTTGTAATCATCTTGTTGGCTTTGGGGTTTGGTATTGTCAATACGATGCTCATGGTGATCCTGGAAAGGGTAAAAGAAATCGGGATGCTCATGGCTGTAGGGATGAACAAAAGTCGTGTATTTTTAATGATTGTTCTGGAAACAATCTACCTGTCATTAACCGGAGGGGTTGTAGGAATCATACTGGCTTTGATATTAACGGCAATTACAGCTCAAACAGGTCTCGACCTGTCGTTATGGGCCGAAGGGCTAAACTCTCTGGGGTTTGATGCCATTATTTACCCCGAAATTGGGTTCGGAACAGTAATGGTTGTTACCCTCATGGTAATGCTGACAGGATTGATCGCTGCAATTTACCCTGCTCGAAAAGCCATAAAGCTTAAACCTGCTGATGCCTTACGAATAGAAATGTAAACATCAATAATCCAATGATTTAATAACTTTAACCATAAACAATCATGACTATTTTAGAATTAAAAAACCTGGTGAAGATATACGACGATTCAGAAATTAAAGTAAAAGCAGTAGATAACATTAACCTGTCGTTTGAAGAGGGTGAATTTGCTGCCATCGTAGGTCCCTCGGGTTCAGGAAAAACAACCCTGCTCAACTTAATCGGCGGGTTGGATTCGCCCACCCAGGGAGAAATCCTGGTAGATAAAATAAATATAGGAAACCTAAGCTCCTCGAAGCTGATTAACTTTCGGCTTCAAAATATTGGTTTTGTTTTTCAAGCCTATAATCTGATCCCGGTATTGACCGCCAAAGAAAATGTTGAGTTTATTATGGAGTTACAGGGTAGAAAGAGAAGAGATCGGGAAGAACGCTCCATAGAGCTATTGTCTGCTGTCGGGTTAGGTGGAAGAGTAAACAGCCGTCCTTCCAAACTATCAGGAGGTCAGCAACAACGGGTAGCTGTTGCCCGGGCTCTGGCATCGAAACCAAAATTTGTATTAGCCGACGAACCCACGGCTAACCTGGACTCCAAATCAACCGAAACATTACTCGATATTATGGAGCAGCTTAATAAAGAAGAAAAAATCACATTCATCTTCTCTACCCACGACCAACGTGTTGTTAACAAAGCCCACAGGGTAATAACCGTGGAAGATGGACATGTAGTATCGGATGAAAAAAGACGTTAAGGTAAAATTTATGCTTTAGCCTCTGAAGGTAGAGTGGCAAATCTATCCTGAGAGCTGTTTAAAAAAAATTGAATGATGATGAAAAAAATATTTCCTGTTCTGTTCTTTATATTCTTTTCCGGGATCCTAAGTGCTCAAGAAAATGAATCGATCTTTGAAAAGATGGAATTGAACGGATATATCAAATACATGAATACAGCCATGTTCAGTGATATAGATTCCTTATGGCTGGCAGATAACCTGGTACATAACCGCCTGAATTTCAGGTGGTACATAAACAGTCAATTCACCCTTGCCGTTGAAGCAAGAAACCGGTTAATCTATGGCGATTTATTGGAAAAAATCCCTGGATATGCCCGTATGATTGAGCAGGATAATGGACTGCTCGGGTTTCTGACAGCCAATGTGATAGAAGAAAGATCATTTTTAATAAACACCTCCATTGACCGGGCCTATTTTCAGTATACCAAAAACAGCCTGGTAGTTACGCTGGGTCGGCAACGGATCAACTGGGGACAATCATTTGCCTGGAACCCCAACGATATTTTTAATGTTTACTCCTTTTTCGATTTCGATTATGAGGAACGTCCCGGAAGCGATGCCTTACGATTACAATATTATACCAGTTATACTTCGGTTGCAGAGGTCGCTGTAAAAATGGATAAAAACCATAATATAACAGCGGCAGGACTATACCGGTTCAATACGAGGGGGTACGACCTTCAGGTGATGGGAGGTATTTTAGATTCAACCGATTTTGTAATCGGGGCAGGATGGTCGGGAAACATTAAAAAGGCTGGATTTAACGGAGAAGTAAGCTATTTTCATCCACAACATAATTCAACAGACTCATCAGGAGTTGTTCTGGTGAGTGCTGGAACAAACTATATGTTCGACAACTCATTATACCTTCAGTTCGAAGGCATTTACAATGGCTATTTCGAACAGTTAGACCTCACAAGTTTTAATAACCTCTATTTTATGCCCATGTCGGTAAAAACCATGTCCTACAGCAAATTCTCCTGGTTTGGACAGGTAACCTATCCAATTCATCCCCTGGTAAATGCCTCGTTAGCCGGGATGTATTTCCCGTCGTTAGGGAATGGTTATTTTTTAATGCCTTCGGTAACCTATTCAGCCAGCGACAATTTCGAATGTTCGTTATATGGGCAGCGATTTGAAGGGGAGTTTGGGGGACAAACGGATAAAATGACGTTAATATTTTTACGGTTCAGGTATAGTTTTTAGAAACCTGGTCCCCTTCTTAACTAAAGCTTGAGGCGTTAATCCTAATACAATGCGCGAATCCTTTGGGCAATATAATCAACATCCAGATCCAGGATACACTTGAAATGTTTTTTGGGACATTGGGCAAATCCGATTTTAGTACAGGGGCGGCATTTTAATCCTTTGATTTCCATAATTTCAGATTGCGGGTCGGGGAGATAAGGATACATGCCAAATTCGGGAATCGTATTTCCCCAAACCGATACAATCTTTTTCTTAAACGCACTGGCAATATGCATTAATCCGGTATCGGGGGTTAAAATAACATTCGCTTGTTCAACAAGCGAAGCGGATTGATTGATATTAAATATACCACAGGCATTATAAAGATTTTGGCCCACCGCCTTTTTAATTTTTTCAGCATCATCACGGTCTGCAGGGCCTCCCAGGAGAACAACCGGCCGATCAATTTTTTGACAAATGGAAATGATTTTTTCCGGAGTCAGTTTTTTGGTATTATGATACGCACCAACCACGACCCCCACAAACCCATCAACCAGTTCTTCCGATAAGGATCTTACATCCACCCGGTCTTTCTCCGGAATATGGTAGTCTAATCCTTTCCCGTCATTCTGCACATCAAAAACAGATAGGGTTTTTAAGTAGCGGTCAACAATATGAAGTGCAGGCAATCTGTTTTTCTTAAAATTTACCATCAACCATTTTTCTTTATTGAGCTTATCAAAAGAAAAAGAGATGATTTTTAGCTGGTTTTTAACCCTAAAGGAACGAAGATTTTTATGCAAATCAATAACATAATCGAAATGAAGGTATTTTAGCTCACGAATGGTTTTCGCAAAGGGCTTTTGCAAAACATGGACCTTGTCGACCCAGGGATTTCCTTCCACGATTTCACGAAATTGTGGCTTGGTAAGATAATGAATCTCTGCACCATCGAGCTGGTTTTTCAAACACCGAACCACAGGGGTGGTTAATACAATATCTCCTATCGAGCTGAAACGGATAATTAAAAAACGAATTTTTTGCATTATTTACTAACGTATTTTGCTGAAAAACATGGTTAAAGCAAGCCAGTACTCTTTGCTGGTTGGATTTGTACTCCATAATGATTTGGAACCATGCTCTCCTGGACCTTTTTCAGGGGCAAATATCGTTTTATTTGCGGAAGGGACAAAACGAAACATCTCTTTTATATACGGTTCCTCCCGTTGTGATGCCGCAACAAAAACCGGCTTTTCAAGGTCTTTTAGTTCAACCTTTAAACTGATTTCCGGTTCAAAAAACTCTCCGGGACTAAAGGCAACCACTGCCTCAACATCGGGGTTATTCTTTGCCATCATCAAACATAAAGACGCCGAAAAAGAGCTGCCAAAAAGAACCACCGGTTTATCGCTCCGTTGCTTGACCCATTCAATCGCTGCTTCGATATCTTTCTTGGAGCTTAAATAGTCGGTGGAGTAACCATTTTGCACCGCGACCAAAGCGGTATGATTTTGAATATAATTCACTTCACCCCCTGATCGTAAATCAACAGCTAAACAGTTGTATCCGAACTTAATCACTTTACGGGCAGTATTTTTATATTCGCCACGACTATATCCGGCCTGGTGAAGTAAAATGACATATGGTCTGGAAGGATTGATCTGGTATAAATCTGCGGTTACCCTTAAACCGTCCTGTGCAGTAAAGAATATTTTTTCCTGGGCACCTAAATGGGTCCCACAAAAGAACAACAAAAGAAAAACGAAAAGATTCCTCATAAATAACTTACTCTTTGATGGACTCGGCTAAAATAATCACCCGATTATTTTTCACCTCGATTACGCCTCCGTCAATATGAAAAAACGATTCAGACGAGCCCTCCACAATCTTAACCCTCCCTTTTTCGAGGGTAGAGATAATGGGAGCATGATATTCAAGCACCTCAAACAACCCCTTGGTCCCGGGCACCTGAACCAGATTCACTTTCCCGGAATACACCTTTTTATCGGGCGTAATAATCTCCAAATCCATAATGATCAATTATTTGAAACTGTAAGTTATTGCTTTTTCTTTGCTTGTGCAAGCATTTTTTCTCCTTTTTCAATGGCCTGTTCAATGGTTCCTACCAGCTGAAATGCTGCCTCGGGATATTTATCAACCTCTCCGTCAAGGATCATATTAAACCCCCTGATGGTATCCTCAATATTTACAAACTCCCCCTTAAGCCCGGTAAACGCTTCCGCTACATGGAAAGGCTGGGATAAGAATCGCTGAACCCTGCGTGCCCGGTGAACCACAATTTTATCATCTTCGGAAAGTTCGTCCATTCCTAAAATGGCAATAATATCCTGGAGTTCTTTATACCGTTGCAGGATCTCTTTAACTTTTTGAGCAGTTTGATAGTGATTATCCCCCAGAATTTCAGGAGTTAAGATGCGGGAGGTAGAATCCAGCGGATCAACAGCAGGATAAATTCCCAGCTCTGAGATCTTCCGGCTTAATACTGTTGTAGCATCCAGGTGCGAAAAGGTGGTTGCCGGAGCGGGGTCGGTAAGGTCATCGGCCGGCACATAGACCGCCTGTACCGAGGTGATGGAACCATGCTTGGTAGAGGTAATCCGTTCCTGCATCATTCCCATTTCAGTGGCCAGCGTGGGCTGGTATCCAACAGCCGAAGGCATTCGGCCTAATAATGCCGATACCTCAGATCCTGCCTGGGTAAATCGGAAAATATTATCGATAAAAAACAGGATATCATTTCCTTTGCCTGATTTTTTGTCTCCATCACGGAAAGACTCAGCCAGTGTCAACCCGGTTAAAGCAACGGTAGCTCTTGCTCCAGGAGGCTCATTCATCTGGCCGAACACCAGACTGGCCTGAGAATTTTTTAACTCTTCGTAATCAATTTTTGTCAAATCCCAGCTGCCCGCCTTCATGCTTTCCTCAAACGCCTTGCCATACTTAATTACGCCCGATTCAATCATCTCCCGGAGAAGATCATTTCCCTCCCGGGTACGTTCTCCGACTCCGGCAAAAACAGTAGTCCCTGAATATTTCTTGGCAATGTTATTAATCATCTCCATGATCAATACCGTTTTACCAACACCGGCACCACCAAATAAACCAATTTTTCCTCCCTTCGAATAGGGTTCTATAAGATCAATAACCTTTATTCCGGTATATAATACCTCCTTTTCTGTCGTCAAATCAACATATTCAGGCGCTTTGCTGTGAATCTGGTACCCTCCGGTTTTATCCAGTTTACTTATCCCGTCAATGGGTTCTCCGATAACATTGATTAACCGGCCTCTAACTTTCTCCCCTACCGGAATTTTAATGGACGCCCCGGTGGCAATTACCTCCATCCCTCGCTGCAACCCGTCGGTAGAGTCCATTGCAATACAGCGAACGGTATTTTCTCCTATATGCTGCTGACACTCTATGACTAAAACAGCCCCATCCTCTCTTTGTATTTCCAGGGCATCGTGAATATTCGGAAGTTCTGCATCGGTATTTTCGAAACTAACATCAACAACAGGGCCTATAACCTGTATAATTCGTCCTGAATGATTTGACATGATCTGGTTTTTTGAAGTAAATGATTATTCTGGTTTACAAATTTAATTTTTTTATACGATTATTTTCTGTTTTAGATACATCGATTCGAACTTTTTCATAAATTCGCTGTAAGTATTGTACAGATTTTGATAAATACATTAAAATCATTTACTAATCCTTAAAATTAAACATTATGAAGAAATTAATGCTAATATTTTTTGCTTTCGTGCTCTTGACCGGCATTTCTTCGTTAAAAACCAATGCACAAGAGATTAAGTTAGGAGGTGGAATTGTTTTAGAAACTGACAATCCTCCCTTTGGATTACAGTTTAAAGGAACTTACGGGCTGGATATGCTTCTGGAAAACCTGGATGGTTCTGTTGAGTTTGGAATATTTATCCCAAAAACAACAACCTACTGGAAATATACCCGTTGGGCCATTGATATTGACGGAAACTGGGCGTTTTGGAATACCGGTGATTTCGATTTTTATGCCATCGGAGGGTTGAATATAACCCATTATTCAGCTAAGTATACCGGTCCTTATCTGGATGATACTGAATCAGGAACCAAGCCAGGTCTTAACGCAGGGGCGGGGGTTAATTTTAACTTTAGTCCCAACATGAGTGCTTTTAGCGAATTTAAATACATAATCAGCAATTACGACGAAGCCGTATTTAATGTTGGCGTTTTATTTGCCCTGTAAAAATTTTAAATTATTCTTTTTTTTAAGAAATTTGTGGGATATTCATTTGCTGAATATCCCTTTTTTTAAATCATTATCCCATGAAAAACTACCGTTCGATAATCCTAACCTTCTTTTTAATCCTGGGAATCATTCCACTAACTTCAGCTCAAATAAATAAATTAGGCGGAGGATTAACCCTGGCCATGGGTAATAACATTGAATATGAAGGTCTCGAATATACCAACAACTCCCTGGGGTTAAACCTTCGGGGAAATTACAAGCTGAATAAAAAAATGGATCTGGTGCCGCATCTTAATTTCTATTTACCCCAAAAAATAGAATTCACGCTGGGAGGAGAATCAACGACCACCGTGTTTGCTCTTAATATTGATATTCACTATATTTTAAATTACCGAAGCAGAAATGATTTTTATGCCTACCTCCTTGGAGGATTCCATGGCAGTGGATGGAACATTAATGACGATCATATCAGTTCAATCGAAGGTCCCATAAAACATCAGAAATTTCTCCTGATTCCCGGAGCTAACCTGGGCGGAGGGATTCAGTTTAAAGCAGGCTCCAGAACAGAAATTTTTGCCGAAGCAAAATATATTCTTTCAGAGGCACATCAACTGGTTTTTACACCGGGGATATGGTATCATTTTTAACCTATGCATTCCGGTTGATCAGTTTCCCAGCCAGATTTTTTAATTCAATCTTTTTGGAATGATCTACCTCAACCCGATCCAATATGTTCAGTGCGTTCTGTGTTAAACTCAGGATCTTTTCCCGGGTAATTTCCTGAATATTCAACTGATCATAAATGCGGGTTACCGCTATTATCTTTTCTTCCCTCTCTGCCGGTTCTTTTTGCATCCAGTATTCCAGCAAATTCAAATCATCTTCTCCTGCCAGTTCAAAGGCTTTTACTAATAAAAAAGTTTTTTTATTGGATACAATATCCCCGCCAATCTGTTTACCAAATACTTTCTCATCGCCGTATACATCCAGCAAGTCGTCCTGCAACTGGAAAGCCAGGCCCAGATGCCTCCCATACTCGTATAATAAATCCGCATCAACCGCCGGAGCATCTCCCAGCAAAGCCCCAATTTTAAGTGCCCCGGCTAACAAAACCGATGTTTTGAGCTCAATCATCCGGAGGTACTCTTTTTCTGCAACCTGATCCCGCATTTCAAATTCCATATCATATTGTTGACCTTCGCAAACCTCAAGTGCGGTTTGATTGAAAACCTTTAATATTTCCCTGAAGTTGGGAGAATCAACCTCCAGAAAGTAATCGTATGCTTTAATAAGCATGGCATCGCCGGAAAGAATCGCTGTATTCTCATCCCACTTTTTATGGACTGTAGGGATTCCTCTTCGTATTTCGGCATGATCCATAATGTCATCATGCAATAGCGTAAAGTTATGAAAAACCTCCAGCCCAAGGGCCGGCCGGATCGCTTTTTGAACATCCTCTGTAAAAAGATTACAGGCCAGGAGTACCAGTGCCGGACGAATTCGTTTACCTCCCGACTCCAGCGTATAGTTAATGGGATCGTATAATGTCTGAGGTTCTTTTACAATCTTCTCTACAGAAAGGGCTTCATGGATGATGTGTTGAAAATCTTTTAACGTATACATGATGTCAAATTTTGCTCAAATTTAGAATTATAATCGGAAAAAAAATATGGTTTCATCTTTTTAAAAAAATACACCCTAAGAATGCCTGAGCAATTTGGCCGGCTATACTAGTTCCTCCACACCCCTGTGTTATTAAAATGTTAATTGAAAGTTAATTTTACTTTATTCATAATCTATTTTTTTTATAGTTTTGTTCCTTTCATTTGAATCCATAAACCTATGAATTACTCGTTATTAGATTTTTTAACCCTTATCGGTTCTCTGGGCTTCTTTTTATATGGAATGAAGCTGATGAGTGAAGCGCTACAGAAAGTAGCCGGCGATAAAATGCGTGATATTCTGGCCAAGATGACTTCAAATCCGGTAAAAGGGGTGTTTACCGGTTTTTTAATTACGACCCTTATCCAGTCATCATCGGCAACAACAGTAATGGTTGTAAGTTTTGTGAATGCCGGATTATTGGCTTTATCCGAATCGATAGGGGTAATTATGGGTGCTAACATAGGTACTACGGTTACCGCCTGGTTAATCTCGTTGTTAGGTTTTAAAGTGGATATTAGCATTATTTCACTTCCCTTGATCGGGGTGAGCTTTCCGCTTCTTTTTTCAAAAACCAGAAAAAATAAATTCTGGGGAGAATTCATCATTGGTTTTGCCATGGTGTTTTTAGGGCTTGACTTTTTAAAAGCTTCAGTCCCCGATATTAAAAGCAATCCGGAAATTTTAGCCTTTCTAAGCAACTATACTGCTGAGGGTATCTGGTCTCACCTGCTGTTCCTGTCCATAGGAACCCTCCTGACCATTGTTATTCAGTCGTCCAGTGCTACGATGGCACTCACCCTGGTAATGTGCAACAACGGATGGATATCTTTCGACATCGCTGCAGCGATGGTTCTTGGAGAAAATATCGGAACGGCAGTTACTGCAAACATTGCTGCTGCCGTGGCCAATGTTTCGGCCAAAAGGGCAGCCCGTGCCCACTTGATATTCAATATCTTAGGAGTGATCTGGGTCTCCTTTATTTTCAACTATTTTCTGCAAGGAATCAACTGGTTTATAACAGAAACCGGAGGGGTTTCTCCCTACGAATCGGCTCATGCCATACCGGTTGCTCTCGCGATCTTCCACACAACCTTTAACGTAACCAATACCTTGCTATTTATCTGGTTTACCCGGATGATTCAATCCATTGTAACCAGGCTGGTCCCTATGCGCGACGATACCGAAGAATTCCGGTTAAAATACATCAACACAGGGATGTTGTCGACCTCGGAACTATCCATTCATCAGGCCAAAAAAGAAATTACCGTATTTGGTGAAAGGGTAGAAAAAATGTTCCACTTTGTCGAAAAGATGTTTCATGAATCCTCTGATAAAAAATTCTATAAACGTTATAGCAAAATTGAAAAATACGAAGGAATTAGCGACCGTATGGAGGTGGAAATTGCCACTTACCTGACCAAAGTTTCGGAAGGAGAACTTAGCATTGAAGGCTCCAAACGTATCAAAGCCATGTTAAAAGTTATCTCGGATATTGAAAGTATTGCCGACAGCTGCTATAACCTGGGAAAAACACTCCTGCGAAAGAGCGACTGGAAAGTTAAATTCAGTGAAAAACAAACCGGACATATCGAAAAAATATTCACCCTGGTTTCCGAAGCTCTTGCCGAAATGATTCAAAACCTGGAAAAAGGATATAAACTGATTGATATTACCAAAGCCCTGGAAATTGAGGAAAAAATAAATCATTACCGGAATAAACTCAAGAAAGAACATCTGAAAAGTGTTGAGAAAAAAGATTATAGCTATCAAACCGGAATTATTTACAACGACCTGATCTCAGAAAGTGAAAAACTGGCCGACTATGTTATCAATGTTTCTGAAGCAATCGAAGAAATCAACGAAGATTAAACGCCAACTCCCATAACAATCATATCATCGAGTTGCGAATAATCGCCCTGCCATTCTTCCATATAGCTTTCCAAAGCTTTCTGTTGTTTATCCATGGGCTCTCTTGAGATTTTTACCAGGAGCTCCTTAAAGGGTTTCATCTTAAGCTTCATGCCGTCTTTACCTCCAAACTGATCCACATAGCCATCGGAAAACAGATAAAGAACATCCTGCTTCTGCAACTGATATTGATGGCTGGTAAATTCTTTATCTACCTTTACCGCATGAATACCAATAGGCATCTTATCCCCTTTAATCTCGTGAAGTTTTCCGTTACGAATAATAAATACCGGATTGTAAGCTCCTGCATACTCCATCGCTAACGAGGATTTATCAATGGTAATCAAAGCCATATCCATTCCGTCCTTGGATCCGGAATATCCATACTCCTGGTGTAATGATTCGATGATATAGTTCCGTAATTTATTAAGTATCAAATGGGGCTGAACGGCAGAACTGTTATTTACAATTTCATTCAAAAAGGCAACCCCTAACATACTCATAAAAGCTCCTGGCACTCCATGACCTGTACAGTCGGCTACAGCAACAATGGTTTTATTATGCTTCTCGGTAACCCAAAAGAAATCTCCACTGACAATATTTTTGGGCTTCATAAACACAAAATGACGAGCCAGAATCTTTTCCAGATAGCTATCCTGAGGAAGTAATGCACTTTGAATTCTTTTGGCATATTCAATACTATCGGTGATGATCTCATTCTGATGGGCTATTTGATCCCGTTGCCTGGTAACAAAATCACGCTGTGCTTCAATTTCATCTTTCTGGGTCTCTATCTCCTCCTTTTGCCGGGTAAGCATAATGTTGGTTCTTTTTTTCCGCTGATAACTCTTATAGATAAAAACCGAAAAAATGAAAAGAAAAACAAAACCCACCACAAATACCCAGGTATATATTTTCTGTTTTTGAAGCCTGGCTTTTTGTTCGGCATCTTTTTGCTTTTGCTCAAATTCAGCTTGTCTTTGCATCTTATCAAACTCGTACTGAAGCTCCAGTTCGTTTATTTTCTGATTGTTAAGACTGTCCTTTAACCCGGTATACAATTTATAATATTCCAGGGCCCTGGACGTATTTCCCGTTTTTTCATAGAGCTCCGACAATGCCAGGTAAGATTCTTTCACCTCTTCTTTTAGATTCTGTTGAAGGGCAAAATGGAGACTGTTTTTTAAATTTTTGCTGGCCAGGGATACTTCTCCCTTAATCAAATTTATTTTCCCCAGATACCTTAAAATCGTAGCTGTTTCGGTGTAATCATTTAAGGAATCTTTTAATGCCTTTGCCCGATCTAAAAATGAAGTCGCATTGTTATACTCCCCGGCATCAAAATATATTTTCCCCAACATGCTTAAGGAGTTGGCAACTCCCAGTTTATTTCCCGATTGCCTGTTCATCCGAAGAACCCGGTTGGTATATTCCACCGCCTGATCAAAATCCCCCATTTCATAGTATACATCCCCAAACTCTTTTAAACAAAGAGTTACCCCAACCCGAACACGGTTTTCCTCTTCTATGGACTGATAAATATCAAGCGACTGATTAATATATTCGATACTCTTTTCATAATTCTTCATCATTTTAAACAATCGTGCAATATTTAAGGCCGACCATGCTATTCCTTCATTATTTTGAAGCCCTTCGTAGATCCCCAGGGCCTCAAGATGCTGATTTATAGCCAATTCATAATTCCCAAACAATCGGTAAATACTCCCCAGGTTAGTCAGGTTCCTTGCTATCTCCAGTTGATTGTCCAGGTCTTTATTAATGGTTAATGCTTGCTGGTAAAACTTTAATGCCTGTTCATATTGTCCCATCAGTTGATAGGTGTTTCCCAGCCGGTTCAAAGCCGCTGCTTTTCTCTCGGTAAGTTTGTGATTTTCACTCAACTCCAGGGATTTTTCAAAATGTTCGATAGCTTCCGAAAAATCATTCTGAACATAATGTGCGAAGCCTGCCAAATATTCCGCCCTGCTCCATAATTCGTAATTGCTGGTTTCCTCGCTGATTTTAATGGCTGACAATGCATAAAACAAGGCCTTTTCAGGATTCATACTCCGGTTTGTCTCGGCAAGTTCCAACAATAATAAAATATTTTGCCGGGCTTCATCCTCATTTGCATAACGGGTTAAAGTATCTGTTGTACTATTTGCAGAGAGGACTGAAACAGAAAAAAGAATGAATAGCAGAGATAAACGAATTCGCTTCATTTTAAAAATGGATTTATTACACTATAAAAGTAAAATTCTTTTGGCAAGTTAGCAATCAATTTCATCATGAAAAAAAATCATCCGGATGTATTCACGATTCTTCGGCGAACAAACAGCTCCTGGTAAAAACTCCCCACACCTCAAAGTTGCTCATTTTCAACTATTGCTGATTAAGAAAACAACGGAGAAGAAAGAAGCGATAAGACTCTCGCTTTAACAATCAGGATTCAACCAGAAAGGAATGGGGCTGGCTTTCGGTTTTCTTCCATAAAACAGATCATCCATCCACAGGGCAAATCGTCTGAAGAGGGTTGAATTTCCAATTCCCCAACGAATAACATTGTGCATTGGACTGTTGGGGTGTGCATAGGGGCAAACAGAAATACATCTTCCACAGTCAGTTCCAATCGTTGACCAGTAGGTAAAACAGCTTTCGGAATTTATTTTCCAGCGCGAAACTCCTTTTTCTTTTGTTCTGCCTGCATGGGGTATTGAAGCCGAGGGACATGCATCCGCACACTTTTTGCATCGGTTACAAAAGTCAATTACCGAAGAATAATCCTTGCGTTGATCTGTAGGCAAAGGCATATCGGTAGTAACAACCGCGATCCTGATCCGTGGTCCTAATAAAGGAGTCATCAGCAATCCCATACGACCGATTTCTCCTAAGCCCGCATCGCGGGCTACCAAAGGGCATATCAACTCGTAATTCCCGTCGATATGAGCCCGGGCTGAATAACCAAGTCTGCGGATAAAGGCAGCCAGCTGAACCGCCAAGGTCCCGGAAGTAAGATATTGCTGGCTCGACTCCATCGTAACTGGAGCCTTGGGCGCCGTTTGAATCATCTCATGATCCATCTCCACCGTCAGTGCAATGGCATAAGAATGAGTATTTTTAATCTCTTTTCCATAAAGATCACCCCGCCCCTTGTGTGAATAGAGATGGTAATTTTTCAACCCGGTAATCCCTACCGAATGAGCACCCTGTTTTTTAATCCATCTTTTCATATAATTGCTGATCTCCGGAGGATTGACCGGGATCTTTGCTTCTGCAACCGGCCCATTCACCCATGGTTTTAAAGCTTCAATGGTTTCAAAAGTAGCCTCTGCTGCAGCAAACATCACAGAATGGTACATCAATGAACCCGAAGAGAGAAGCCCGGGTTTTTCCCTGAACTTCCCATCCAGGGATTTTCTTTCAGGGTTTTTATTGTAATACTCATCATACCGACTTGTACCTGGCTGTAACTCATTTCTTGAAAACATCACATCCCGCTCATCATGTTTTTCCACGGGTGTGGGGAACGGCTCTTTTACAGGATGATTAATGGGTAGAACAATCACGATAAATCCAAGGAAAACCCCACCCAGGATTAAAAAAGATACCGTTTCTTTGCCGGGAAAATTAAACCAAAAAGTCAACAGAAAAAGGATTAGCCAGGCTGTGGATAGGAATAGGGAGATCCTGGCGGCCCGGAATTCTTTCTCGGTATATGAAATAAGGGCGGTATAAAATAAAATTATAAAACCAGAGAGC
The DNA here is from genome assembly GCA_036351015.1 of Bacteroidales bacterium. Lineage (GTDB taxonomy): Bacteria > Bacteroidota > Bacteroidia > Bacteroidales > UBA12077 > UBA12077. The sequence continues at coordinate 106,932 of JAZBOG010000019.1, read as the reverse complement.
CCGGTTACCAGCAACAAAAAATCAACCATATACAAAAATTTGATCGTACAATAAACATTTATAAATCACAAATATAGGATGATTTTGTGAGAGATTGGTTTAATCTTCTCCCATGGGCATATTTTTTTCCATGATCCAGGCTGCTGACCCATCAGCATAATAACCTGATCTCTCTCCTGTTTTCCGGTATCCCTGTTTCTGGTACAAGTTGATTGCCGCGGTGTTCTTATCACTCACCTCCAGCTTTATTTTTTTAATCTTATGGGTTATGGCTAACTGCTCGGCATACCCAAGCAGCAGGGTTGCAATTCCCATCCCCCGGGCATTGGGAGCAATAGCCAAGGAATATATTCTGTACTTCCGGCTGTTTTTCCGGATCTGGATAATCAGATAAGCCAGAATTTGCTGCCTGTTTCGAACAACTACAAAGTTACTCTTCGATTGATGAATAAAATAATAAAACTGATGTCGGGTAAAGGCATCGGCAGAAAAGCTTGCTTTTTCCAGCATCAGGATATCCGGGAGGTCAGAAGGCCTGGCCTTTTCAATCTTAAATTTTCCGAAGGTTTTCATTGGGCATGTTTTTGTTCCAAACGGATGACAAACTCACGCAAAATTTTACCATACAGCTCATCGCCCAGAATAGCATCTTCCACGCCATAATCAATGTTTGGGTTATCATTAATCTCGATCACCACACATTTTTCTCCCACCTGTTTTAAATCGACCCCATACAGTCCTTTCCCTATGAGGGAAGTTGCTTTAACCGCAGTACGGATAACAACCTTAGGCACCTGGTAAATAGGCAGGGTATCGTAATTTCCGGAGCTGGACTTTCCGGAAATTTTGTGATTATAAATCTGCCAGTGCCCTTTGGCCATATAATACTTACAGGCATATATAGGTTCTTTATTTAACACCCCGATACGCCAGTCATATTCTGTGGGAATATACTCCTGTGCAAGCAATACGGATGTTTGCAGAAACAGCTCATCCAGTGTTTTTTCAAACTCCTGTCGGTTGTTCACTTTCTTCACCCCATGGGAGAATGATCCGTCAGGAGTTTTAATCACAATAGGTAATCCCAGCTGACGGGAAACCTGTTCGAAGGAATTTTTACTGGACCGGAATAAAAGGGTGGAATTGGGAACAGCAACCGACTCCTTATCGAGCAATTCTTTCAGGTAAACCTTATTGGTGCAGCGAATAATAGATACCGGATCATCGATCACCACCATGTCGGCCTGTGCTGCTTTCTGAGCCAGCTGGTAAGTAATGTGGTTTAATGATGTGGTTTGCCTGATAAACAGGGCATCAAACTCCATCAAGCGGGTGCTGTCATCGGCGGTAATAAGCTCTGCATTGATATTCATCTTTTTGGCAATGTCCATGAATTTATTCAGCGCCCTCCGGTCGCTGGGAGGGAATGCCTCCGAAGGATCATATAGAATCGCCAGGTCGTACCGAAAAGGTTTCTTAGCCCTGGGCTCACGCCAAACTTTTTTGCTAAAATTATCCAGAGCTTCGGCAAAATAATCCTGCTGCTTATCATTTAAACCGGAAATGGGCACATGTTTTATTGATTCAATCTGGTTTCTTTCATTCGTGTTTAATGTTACCCTTAACACCGGGCAATGAAATTGCTCGAAAAGATAGCGGGCAATCTTTTCCAGTCCCTCTTCTTTGCAGGTTCCAAAATAGATGTCAAACTGCCACAACCCATTCTCCGGGTTATTTTTTTTTGTGTATTGATAGCAGATTTTTTGCAGAGGCTTCTCCAGCCGAACGAAAGCTTCGGCATTCAGCCGGTTGATGGTTTCCACATCAGGAATAACCTTATGCCCACGGGCTTTGGCAAGTAATGAACAGTAATATCCTTCGGTATTATACCCCAGGTCGTTGCTTAGGTTAAGTACCAGGTGCGACTGGTTGCTCAGGTATTCGTTTTGCAGGTATTCCTTGGCAGTGATGATACTTTGAGTATCATAAAACGGGGTCCACTCGTCCAGTGAGTCCAGAATAATCAGTAAAGAATGCATACAAACATTTAAAAAACATTACAAAGGTAAAGAATATTTCAATGTCAACTTTTAATTACAGAGTTTTTGTGATAAACATCCAGGGCCACCAGCATAGCCATAAACCCCCATACAGGAACCGATGCTTTATCCGTATCCAAAAAGTTGTTCAGCAGTCCATGAATGAAATAGGTAGATAATCCCAGCATAATAAACAAGGCCAGTTCTTTTACCATTTTCGATTGGGATTGGTGATATACCCGGTAACCGGTACGGAAAGCAAAAAATACGATCAGCAGAACAGACCCCATTCCTAAAATGCCTGATTCGGACAGGGGCCCCAGGTATTCACTATGGGCATTTCCCAGGTCAGAAAAGTTGGTGCTTATAATGGTCCGGTCGTACGAAAACTGGAAAGGAGCATACTGAAACATATATGTCCCCGGGCCCCATCCCCAGAAAGGCTTCTCCCGGAACATCCGGAGCGCACACTTCCACCGGTTTAACCGCTCCAGGTTCGAGGCATCGGAGGAAATATTGACCATCGACTGAACATGTTCCGAAAACTGACCCGAAGATTCAGCTTCGTTTTTTTCCAGCTTCCACAAAATATTCTGTTGAAACACTAAAAAAAGACCAATCACCACAATTCCTGCAAAGGCAACAGTTCGTATTTTTATTTTTAACCTAATAATAATCAATAACCCGATGGCTGCAAACAAACTAAGCCAGGCGGCCCGGGTATAGGAGAAGATAATACCCAGCACAAAAATTACAAAAACCAATGCAGATAATGATTTTTTTAATAAATCCTCTTTTTGCCGGATAAAAAAATAAAACACCGGGAAAATAAACATGACCAGCATTGCTCCATAGGAAGTGTGATCGCTGAAAAAAGGCCAAACCACCCAGTTCGAAGCTCTTTGATTATCCAATCCATATCCCGAAAGCCGGAAGATCGTATAACCTATCACAACAACCAGGGCCAGAATATAAAGCCAGTGAAACCTTTCCATATTTTTCAGCTTTCTAAAAAGCTGGGTTGCCAGAAAATACATAGGTATCACAAACCAAAGGCGCGACAAAAAGAACTTAAAGGATATCGCCGGCATGGTACTGGTAAAACTGGTCAGCAGAATCCAGAATAAATGAAAATAAATGGCAACCGATAACGGGTGTACCAGCACTTTTTTATCCAGGAAGCCATCGAGAAGAAGCTTGCAGATAAAGATAAACAATACCCCTATTAGTAATGGTTCGGTGGGCAAATAGAGATTTACCGGAATGGAAGGTACCAGATCATCCAGCCTGACCGATAAAGGGGTAAAAAATACAACGGCCAGCAGGATTTTATCTAACGAAACAAAGCTGGCAAAAACAAATAACAGGATTACCGGTAAAAAAGCAATATAATAAATATCATTTGCTATAAAAATTAGGTTTACAGCAATAAAAAGCAGCGAAAAAGAATAAAAAAAAATTTTGTTTTTTTTGGTTTGCAAGATACCGGTTATTTAATTTTAAATAGATCCTTATACCGTTCAATAAACAGAAGCAACAGGACTGCAAATAAAAAGGCCGAGAGGGTTGTAACGGCACAAATTACCCATCGCACCGGATAGGATTTCTTCTCGGCCGGATAGGCATTGGTTACCATAAATTTCCGGGGTAACTGCTGGTTAACATTTACCCGGGCTTCGGCCAATTTCCCCTTGATTTCACTCAACCGTTTATTCTCAAGCTCCAGCTGAAGAATCCTGGAGGCATACTCGGGACTGGTTTCCGGAATTTTCTTAAGCTCCGACTCCAACTCATCGATTTCATCCTGCAAAAGCTTGTATTCACTCTCCACCACCTTATAAATTTCAACGGCCACATCGTTTTGCATTTTATTCAGGGTTGAATCCAGGAGGGCTGCCAGTTCATTGGCAATATCGGCTGCCATTTGCGGATCGGTATCCATCACCTCTATCTCAACTGCCATATACTCGGTCCGCTTAAAACGGATATTATCCGAATACTCTTCATGAAGCCTGGTCATCGGATAGTCACCCGCTGCATCGATCCGGTAATGATTCATTAAATCGAACTGATCCATGATTTTGAAACGAATGTCCTCGGAATAAAGCGTTTGTATCAACTGTTCGGTAGCTTCCTCATCGCCAAAATTCATGATGTGATCATCCGGATCAATCAGTTCGCTGGTGGTTAATGCATGCGAAGCAGCAACCTGTGTTTTGGGATAAAAAATCACGGACGATTTAAACTTGGGCTCAATGATCAATGAAACAATCACTGAAGCTATTGCTGCTATCAGGGTAATGGTAATAATGGGCCATTTATGTTTAAAAATAAAACGAATTATATCCATAGCATTAAAGTTATAGGTGTGATTTGTTGTGTCCATTCATTTATAATTCTTTGATTTCAAGGTATTTTTTCCGGCCTATGGTTAGGTAATACAAATAAACTGCAAGCAGGGGTATCATAATATAAACCAGCTCATCAATCGTTTTTTCTAAAAAAACTTTGATGATAAAAAAAAGTGCCAGCACCAAATAAAACAGTGGATACAACCATTTTCCCAATTTAAAACCGCTAACTTCAACACTTTTTGACTTTTCTTCAGAGATCTCCAACTCTTTTTCCGGACTGCTCATCCAGTCCATCTTGAACTTTACGGTATGCTTTCCCGGGTCAAGCTCCAGCTCTTTGATCTCTCCATTTTCAAGCACATCTGCCTTTTCGCCATCAATATAAATCCCGAATTTACGTCCCCTGTTTTGCCACTCTTTGCGGCGCGAAAGAATTAGCTTTGCCATATGGATAATTTTAAATTATTATTGTAAATAGTTTGCAATCAAACACATACCGCTTATGCGATTCCCCATTCTTTAATTTCTATAAATTTTTTCCGGCCAAAAGTTGAATAATAAATTGATACTAAAAGTGGCGGAATAAAAAAATAGAATAAAAATCTCACCTCAACATGAAAAACATGTTCTAACACTAAAGCCAAAACCAATAATCCAAACAAAAAAGGAATCAGGTACCTTCCGAGTTTATACGTGGAAATCTCAATGGTTTTAGATTTATCCCCGTAAAGTTCTACTTCAAATTCAGGGCTGCTCATCCAGTCCATCTTAGCGGTCACAGTATGTTTTCCCGAATCCAGTTCAAACTCTTTAATCTCCCCGTTGCCGATATGGTCAATCTTTTCCCCGTCAATATATAGTCTAAATTTTCGGGCCCGGTTATTCCACTCCTTCTTGCGCTTAATGATTAATTTTGCCATGCGTGTTTAGATGGTTTTTATCAAATAATAATTTTTCTTGCCTTTTTGCACCAAAAGATATTTATCGTTTAATAAACGGTCAGCAGTAACAGAAATTTCATCATCGGAGATTTTTTCTCTGTTGATACTTACCCCCCCTCCTTTAATCAGCCTTCGCAGTTCTCCTTTCGAGGGAAACACCTTTGTTTCAACGGCCAGGAGGTCAAGCACATTCACTCCGGACTCAATTATTGCCCGATCCACATCAAAGAGAGGCACTCCTTCGAATACCGAAAGAAAAGTTTTTTCGTCCAGTTTTTTTAGCTCATCGGTGGTTGCTTTTCCAAACAATATTTTTGATGCAGTAACAGCTGTATGGTAATCCTCCTCTGAATGGACCATCACCGTAACCTCTTTTGCCAGTCGTTGCTGCAATAGCCGGCGATGTGGTTCTTGCCGGTGTTGCTCAACGATTGATTCAATTTCGTCCTGTGTTAGCATGGTAAAAATCTTAATATACTTTTCGGCATCCTCATCGGAAACATTCACCCAGAATTGATAAAACTTGTAGGGAGAAGTCATTTCCGGGTCCAGCCAAACATTTCCCTCTTCGGTTTTACCGAATTTATTCCCGTCGGCTTTGGTAATCAGCGGGCAGGTAAGCGCAAAGGCTTCGCCCCCCTCTTTGCGGCGGATCAACTCGGTTCCAGTGGTGATATTTCCCCACTGATCGGATCCCCCCATCTGCAGCTTACAATTTTTTGTTTTATATAAATACCAAAAATCGGTACCCTGAACCAGCTGATAGGAAAATTCGGTAAAAGACATACCGGTTTTGGCCTCTTCGCCGATCCGTTTTTTTACCGAATCTTTGGCCATCATATAGTTTACGGTGATATGCTTCCCGATATCCCGGATGAATTCCAAAAAAGAATAATCTTTCATCCAGTCATAATTATTTACCATCTCGGCATGATTGTCCTTGTTTCTGCTAAAATCGAGCAATTTTTCCAGCTGCTTTTTCAGGCAATCCTGGTTATAACGTAGCGTTTCCTCATCCAGCAGGTTTCTTTCCTGTGATTTCCCCGAGGGATCACCAATCATTCCGGTGGCACCCCCTACCAGTACCAGGGGTTTATGGCCTGCCGCCTGGAAATGTTTCAACATCATAACACTCACCAAATGACCAATATGTAAAGAGTTTGCCGTAGGATCAATCCCCACGTATGCCGCAGTCATCTCTTTTTTTAGCTGCTCTTCTGTTCCGGGCATGACATCATGAATCATGCCTCTCCATTTCAGTTCCTCAACAAAATTCATTTATTTAACTATTTGAGCTTTTCCAAACGTTAGAAACGTTGGAAAAGCTTATTATTAGTATTAATGGTTACTTTAAATCTTGGCCAACGCCTGGTCCAGATCGTCGATAATATCCTCGGCATTCTCAATACCCACAGCAAAGCGAACCAGCCCGTCGGAAATATGAGCCTCCAGTCTTGCTTCTTTCGATATTCCGGCATGGGTCATCGATGCCGGGTGTTGGATGAGGGATTCAACCCCTCCCAATGAAACTGCCAGCAAAGCCAGGTGAACATTGTTCATCAGGGTAACCCCTGCTTCGTATCCTCCTTTTAACTCAAAGCTGATCATGGCTCCGGGGCCTTTCATCTGTTCCTGCGCCAGATCATATTGCGCGAAAGATTTTAATCCGGGATATTTAACCCATTCCACCTTGGGGTGACTTTCGAGAAACCCGGCAACTTTCATGGCATTTTCCTGGGCTCGATCTACCCGCAGGCTTAATGTTTTTACTCCGCGAATCACCATATAGGCCTGGTGTGGATCCATATTTCCACCCATCATTGTCATGGTTTTGCGAAGCTTCTGGTATACCTCAGGATCTTTGGCAATTAATGCTCCCCCAACAATATCAGCATGCCCGTTGATAAACTTGGTAAGTGAATGTAATACCACATCCGCACCTAATTCCAGAGGTTTTTGTAAATAAGGACTGCTAAAGGTGTTGTCCACCACGACCATGATTCCATGTTTATGAGCAATCGCTGACGCTTTTTTAATATCGGTAAGCGTAATGGTCGGATTGGCTGGGGTTTCCAGGTACAACAATTTAGTATTCGGCTGAATAGCTTTTTCAATCGACTGAACATCCGAGGTATCCACAAAGGTATATTCAACACCAAAACGGGAGAAATGACTTTCCAAAACACCACGGCTGGGTCCATACACGGCACTGGTACAAACTATATGTTCTCCCTGTCCAAGGAAGGTCATGTAAGCGGTGGTAACCGCTGCCATCCCTGAAGCCAGGGCAATTCCCCCGCATCCATTCTCCAAATCGGCTAACTTATTTTCCAGCGCTTCAATGGTTGGATTTCCTATCCGGGTATAAATAAACCCTTTTTCTCTTCCGGCAAATAGGTCGGCTCCATGCTTGGCATTACGAAAAGCAAAGGTTGACGTTTGGTATATCGGTGTTACAGCACTGCCCATCGCATCATTGTAATCTCCTGCATGTATCAGTTTTGAATCAAATCCTAAATTTTTTGTATCCATATCATATTTTCTTTTATGTGATTATTATTTTCATACATTAACACTGTAATTATCTTTTTCCTCTTCAAGCTCTTTCTTTAATTTATCAAAATGAAGATAAGGAAAAATCATTGGGGCAAAGTCAGACAACGGCTTATAGAATAAAGAATTTTCCTTGGTTTCATCAGGAATAAAGCTATACTTTTCATCGGCTTTATTGATTAATACCAGGACAATGCTGATGATAAAAGCATATTTTAACAATGAAAATAGCATCCCCAGGATCCGGTTAACAATTCCCAGGGCAATGGCATCGATCAGTTTATTTAAAAGTTTCGCCAGGAGATGAACCGCTATCACAATCACGATAAAAGTCACTGCAAAAGAGATCAGGGGGAGGTACTGGCCAGAAACTTCAAAGTTTTTAATGATCAGGGAGGAGGTAAAATCTGAAAACATCACTGCACCCAGGATTCCAAGTAACAAAGCCGCCAAGGTGGCCAGCTGTACAATAAATCCCTTGGTAAAACCACGATAAGCGCTCCACAAAAACAAAATGGCAAAAACAAGATCAATTGTATTCATATTAGCCTGATTCGATGTAAGAATCTGTAAAAATAATAAAAAGATTTTGTTTAACGGTAAATTGGCAGATTTGTAAATCAGGAAATGAATAAAATTCAGACAGGTTCTGTCATTCCGGTAAAAGCAGGCTGCTTCTTCATAACCTCGGCAGGCCCCGGAGGGTTAGTCCGTTCATAAGAACGGATTGAATTTTATCTGTCAAACGAATCCAGAAGAAATGTCTTGCGGCTTTTGTCCCTGGACATTATCTCAGATAGATTTGATCCTGTCAAAAAAAACCGCGGCAGGTAACGGAGGTGATTTCTTGCAGATCTCTCCACATGCCGCGGAAAATGAACCCCTTTCATCCAGTTACGATTTCCATCCCCCGTTGGGGTTTATGCTATCTTTTACCCCCCGAATGAAATGGTATTCCCGCTGCGCCCGACAAAGGGAATCCCAACTTTTATCCCGGTATATTCATGGGTAGTTCCTTTAAACCCGGCAAACACCTCCAAACTAAACATCAGAAATATTTGCTTTAACCCATAACCTACCTCAACATAAGGCTTGTTGCCGGTAGACGCCAGATAATTCACATAAAGGGCTTCACGCATCAGGGTTTTGTTCAATACCGGCAACCTTTTCAACAGCATCCGGTCATTCTCAAGACAGAACAACCCTTCGAAATAGCTTTTCCGGGTACTGTAATTGTAATAGTCCAGCAAGCGAAACATACTCCCTTCAGAGGCTCCTATTAGAAAAGGAGTGTTTGTGGCAAAATGCTTGTAATCGGCAAAATATATTTTCTCGTCACGTAAAAATGTACCCGCAGTAACCCTGTAGGTTAACCCACCAATCCTGCGGACAGAAAAGCCCTGTCTAACCGAAAATTCAAGCTGATCGAAACTTACGTCACTCGCAAAAAGGTTTTTTATTCCTTTGTTATACTGCAGGGTGAAGGTAGGATATCTCGAGTGTACATACCTCTTTGCCCCATCGTTGATTCTGTAAAAATACCTGGGGGTATACCTGACCCTAACCCTTACTAATGATGCAGAATGCCTGGCAACACGGTCTGCTGATAAATCTCCTGCCGAAGGAATATTCGAAGTAAATTCCTGACCGAAAGGATTGGTAAAATAAAAATCGGAATGATTTCTAAGTTCCCGTCGCTGTGCATATTCAAATCCTGTAAACAGCTCCAGGCCGTTGGCAAGATCCGACTGATGACCAATATAAAAATAATCTTTCTCGTATATTTTCAGATAATTTTCTTTTAGAAAGAGAGTCGTCAGCAGGTTCAGGTTTTTAGATATCCCGTTATTTCTATCAAAATCGGATGTTCTGCGCCCTCCGGATAAAAACAGGTATCCTCGCCTGATCCCGTTATAACGGTACAATGTACTAATATCGCTGGTCATTCTTTCGCGTGCAAAAGCATAATCAACCTGCTGATTTATTCTGAAATATTTACCTTCATCGTTCTCGTGCCGATACGAAAAAAACATTCCATATTTCAGACCATCCACCGTATTGTAATCTATATGGGAAAAATCAAACAAACCACCATACCTGAACGAATGACCATTATCGTACCGGTACGTACCACCTGTCAAAACCTTATTCCATTGAAAACGGGAATCTTTCCGGGTAATCGAGTCCTTAAAGGTTGAATCCGTTTCCATCCGGAGCTGAACAGAGTCTTTCATCCGGTAACTTTCTATTTCCTCTGTTGTCAGGGGAAGCGGGCGGATGGAGTCCCAGTAGGCCATACTCCTCATGGTGGCACTATCCTCAACATGCGACAGATCCCTGATCTCCAGGTCTTTTTCAGGAATCGTCCTGGACACATCCTCCTTGATCATCTTTTTTAGTTTCCGGGACTCTTTTTTGGTGAGATCTTCTTTCCGGATGAGCTCTGCCAGGGGTTTTTGCTGTTCTCGGATCACCTCCTCCATTTCGCGTTGATTCTCTTGGGCTTCAGCCAATAGGTTATGGTACATACCATGATCCAGATCCTGGTTAAGCTTTATGCGGTAACCGGAAACCGAAGCTACATACTTAAAGGTAAAGGCAATCCCCATAATTTGCACATCGATATCAAAGTCATGACTTACCGGCATCCACACCTCCTTCTCTACAGGAGTATATACCTGATTAATTTTCAGGGTAAACATTTTTTGCTCCAGCTGCAGCTCCACACTGTGTAAATGCCAAAAACCCTCGACGATATAGATATATCCCGAATATAAATCATAGCCTTCCCGCCGCGGAATCACCCTGATTTTATGTACCAGGTAATCTCCTTCATAGAAAGAAGCATCAAGCCTGAACTTATAATAAGCAAATGCATCAGGGCTAAGTGGCGAAATCACTCCGTCAATATCATTATACAACGACAGGGTAATATAGTTCATGGGCGAAACCTCGTTGTTTTCAAAAGTGCTTCGCAGCGATACCGTATTTTCTTCCAAAAGGTCAGGGAGCTGAAAATGTACATCCGTAATATTTTCTACCACAATGGGCTTCCCCTGCTCAATTCCTTCCTTTGCCAGGGTTTTTTTCAGCAAACGGGGAACCTCTTCCACCTTTCCCGATCCTTTCAGGTAAATGCGGCACCAGTACTCTTTTACCTGATTCAGGTAATAATAACTCATGGCCGTTGCTTTTCGCATGATGTAGTAGGCCGGATCCTCACCGCTGGCAAGGATGCGTACTTCGGGAATTTTATAGGTTTGTTCTTCCAATACAATATCCATCAACTGCTCCTGGCCGGAGCATTCAACCTCCAGTTCACGGGTTTTATAACCCAGGTATCGTACCACCAGCCGGTGGTCCCCCTCAGGTAGCTCAAGCCTGTAGTCACCTTCGATATTTGATGTGGTCCCCCTGGAAATGTCGGGAACATAAATGGTAGCAAAAGCAACGGGATTTCCCCCTGAATCCGTAACTTTTCCTTTAACTCCTTGCGAATAGCTGAAGACAAAAGCCAAACCGAGGAATAACAGCAAAATAATTTTTCTCATCTTTAAATTCTTATCATTAATAAAAGGACGTAAAGCTCAACAAAAAGTTACAGCTATTCATCGGGTAAAATACTCTTGTTATACAATCCGTTTTTATGCATTTTATATCCTAAAATATAAAAATTCAGCTTTCTTATAATTTTTGTATGAAGGATAAAATCCCATCCATGCGAAAAATAAACAAAAACCTTGCCCGGGGAAATATCCCTAAACAGCTTCCCCGCTTAAGCTGCCCATGCTGCCGGGGATGATCGGGATGGTTATTTTATCCTGGCAGACACCTGTTTTGTTGGTCAGCTGAGGGGTACATCTGCTGGCTGCTATTGGTTTTACTTTTCCTGTAATCATATTTATCAACGGATTGTCGCAGGGAATTGGTATTGGAACCAGTTCACTCATCTCCAGGAATATTATCATCGAACATCGCGATAATGTTAAACTGATGGCCAGCAGAGCCTTGCTGATGGGAGCCCTGATTGTACTGGTTTTTGTAGCTGGAGGACTGGCCATCCTGCGAATGATCATTTTACATGTCCCGTGGGCATGAATTGGTTCCCGGGTGCATGGCCTTCCCGGTGTATTCTGGGCAGGATTTTTTGCCCATGTAATCGTTGGTATGGTTGCATTTTTCTCCCGCTTTAAATTATTCCATAAAATTAGATCACAGACAGATCCTTCCAACAGAACGAGTTAAGGCAACCCCTGGTATTCCCTTACCAGGTAGATGGTATGGGTCAGCAGGGTGGTATCGCCAAAATTCCCGTGCCCTGGAATTACCAGCTTCATGTCCGGGTAACCTTGTATCAACCTGCGGATAGTTGATTCCCACTGATGAATCACTGCATCAGATAAATTGCCCGGGGATTTCGATGCTAACGATTTTACCAGGCATCCACCAAACAAGATCTGCCGTTGGGGAAAATAAACGGTTATGTTATCGAACGAATGACCCGCACCCCAAAAACGACAGTCTACGGTTTCGCCATTAAAATCAAACTCCAGCGATTCGGAAAAAGCCCTGGAAGGAACCGGACGTCCGGTCTTTAGGCAATGGTTTACGGTGAGATCAGATGCTATTGATACTACGCCCAGGGATTGCAAATATGGTAATCCTCCCATACAGTCGTCGTGAAAATGACCAATAATCAGGGTTGTTACTCTAACAGAGAGAGAATCGTGCAGGTAGCGAACCAACCTTTCGGTTTTTGCTTGATCCATCGGGGTATCAATCATCAAGGCCTCTCCATTACGAACCAGGAGCATTCCATTGGACGGAAACCGTCCAAAACGGTGATCTTGATGCCAGGAAATATGAATAAATATGGAATCAGCAAGCTCCAAAAGCTGAATATCCTCATCAATCACAACGGGTTGATTACTTTGTGCTGCTAACGGATGCTGGCTAAAAATCCCCAGGAAGGCTGTCAAAAAAATAATGGTTCTCATCTTTTGTTTTAATTGTAAAAAAAAACGAACTCCCTAAAAATATTATTTTTTCCTGAAAAAGCTGATCCTGCGGATGACAAAAGAGTAAAAAAAAAGTGAAGGGCATTAAAATTTTGTAGAAGTGATTAAATTCTCTAATTTTGTCAGGCAATTTTGGCCCCATAGTTCAAGGGATAGAACGACAGTTTCCTAAACTGTAAATACAGGTTCGAGTCCTGTTGGGGCTACCATACGAGACAACAGAAGCCCGCCGCTATTTTTAAGGCGGCTTTTGCTAATCTCTTTTTAATATTTTTTTAGGGAGTTCACTGTTCTATTTTGGTCTTCTCCATAAACAATAAAATAGTTTTATCTTTTCTCCCTTAAGCGTTTATTTTTTTATTCTTTTATGAGATGATATCATTCTCATCGTGAACGGGTTTGATTGCGCTGTTGTTTGTGTAAACAAAAAAACAGTAACCTTCGCTTTGATTTCACGTAGGATTAAACTTATAACCCAAATTACATATCTAATGAAAAATATTTTCACTTTCCTATTGCTTCTGGTTTCGTGGATTGGTGTAGCTCAAATACCCGAAGGATATTACGACCGAACCGAGGGCCTGCAGGGCGAGCAGTTAAAGGGAACCCTGTACCAAATCATAAAGGACCATACCGATTATCCTTATACATCAAGCAGCACAGATACGTGGGACATTCTGAAAGAGTCGGACCGGGATCCGGACGATCCGGATCATGTCATTCTAATATACACCGGATGGTCGGTAGATGCGGCCCAGGAATACAATTCGGGTTCGGGCTGGAACCGGGAGCATATTTGGGCCAAGTCGCATGGGTTCCCCAGTGAATCGCAGGATGCTTACCGCGATGCTCACCATCTGCGTCCAAGTGATATTTCGGTAAATTCAGCCCGGGGAACAAAAGATTTTGATAACGGAGGAGAACCTCATCATGAAGCTACCGAATGCAATACCGACTCCGACTCGTGGGAACCAAGAGACCCCGTGAAAGGAGATGTTGCCCGCATGATGTTTTACATGGCAACCCGCTACGAAGGAGAAAATGGTGATCCCGACCTGGAGCTGGTGGATTATACCGGCACAGATACGGATACTCCCTTTTTCGGGAAGCTGTCGACCCTGTTACAATGGAACGAAGAGGATCCGGTAGATGATTTTGAACGCAATCGCAACGAGGTAGTATACTCATACCAGGGCAACCGAAACCCTTTTGTCGACCATCCCGGATTTGCCGAGGCCATTTATAACCCGCAGGAAGATACAACCACTACCGCTATTCCCGAGATTGAACTTAACGAAACGATTAAACTCTACCCCAATCCTGCCCAACAGCTGTTGACTGTTGAAGCCCCGGAAAACTATACGGTGGAACTATACTCCATGGGGGGTGAGCTGATCCTTACCTCAAGTCCCAAACAGATTGACATTAATCATCTGGCCAGCGGGGTGTATTTTGTGGTTATTAAAAACCCCCTGGGACAAACTGTAAAAAGCGAAAAAATTATCAAACCATAAAAAAGCTGTGCTGAAAATTATTTAAAATTTTCAGCACAGCTTCAACCGGCTGCTAAACAACCCTTTTTATTTTTTTATTCCTGTTAACAAGGTATATCCGATGACTTTACCCCGCGAATAGGTTTCACTTTTTACTGTTCCCACATTCTCGGCGATCCATTCCGCAGCTTCTACTCTCACGCTAAACATAGTCTTCGTTGTAATGGTATAGGTAATTTTAATACAGTCGAACGTGCCGGCTTCAGTAGTTACCTGTTCTTTACCTTCCACTTTCCGCTGGGTAATCTCAGTGCTGATTCCCATCATTTTCACTCCTTCGCTGTATACATCAATCTCCAACTTCCCGTCGGGGAGAACATCTCCAATGCCCGGGTTCGAAGGAATTACAAGGTTTGTACTGTTTATTTTCACGTCCATCTCCTCGTAAGCCGCCATCGTTGAAGGATCCAAAAAGCTTTTCATATCCACGGAATAAATTCCTTCAGTACATTTCACATCGAACGATTTGGCTCCTAACTCTTTCTCTTTTTTATCAAATACTTCTACATTGATGGTTGCTTTCAGGGTTCCTGCATTCTCAACCACATTCTGAATGACCTGAACGCTGCTGCCGGTAACTTTGTCTTTGGCATCATAGCTGGTATATTCCAGTTTGGCCCCTTCGGTGGCAGGATAATAAAATGTACATTCCTGCGCTACCAAAAAATAGCAGGAAATAAGGATAAATCCTGCTACAAAAAAAACTTTTCTCATGGGTTATTGATTAAATGAATACTAATTTTATCAGATAATAAATTTAGCAACAAAAACGATATTTCCAATAGTCCAGGTAATTAAATATCAAAGGGATAAAACTTTTATCCCCAACCCCTTTTTTACCGCCGGCTATCCGGCGGTCTCCCGGGGGCTGGACAAATGCCGCCGCATGATGGATAGCAGCACTTCCCTTATCCCTCTACCGGGGATACAAAAAAGTAAAATACATCTTCTCCGGAAAAGCAGCAAACAATTATTTTCTGCGGATATAGTAAAGGATAATACCTACCACTGCACCTACTCCTCCTGAAATCAGGATATTCTGTTTTATTTCCCGGATGCCGGCAACTTTACGTCCAAAATTTTCCAGGGGATTATCCGGGGTCTTGAATAAAAATTTAAGGTCGAGGTATTCACCCCCAATTTTTCCAAAAAAAAGATAACCAAAGATTAACCCAAGAACACCAAAGACAAGAATAAGCAGAATGATTTTTTTCATAATCTATCATTTAAATTATACAATCTCTTGAAGGAAACCGTTAATGGTTGTATTAAAATCGGCAGGATTTTCGTAAAAACAGAGATGTCCGGCATCCTTAATGGTTAAAATATTTTTATGCCATAACCGTGGGATGGCAATGTTTTTCAGATAATCCGCATTGATCAGTTGGTCTTTTTCACCAAGGAACAGGGCTACCGGAATTTTCAGCTCTTTAAGCAACGCATACTGATCGCGGTAAGCACCTTCATTTAAGGAATTAAAGAAAACTTCACGATACCGGATATCGGATATGCGCATGAGCTCGGGTAAGAAATCGGGATATTTACTCCCTGGTTCCATCAAAGAAGCAGCGATCTGATGGATATCGCTGTCGTCAATCCCGGCTTTGGAAAGCAAAGGTACCGCCGGATGGGGTAAAAACATGCCCGGGGTAAGCGGATTGGTTAAAGGTACACTGCAAACCAATGCAATGGCTTTAGCTGAAGGCAGGTCTGGCAATGCCTCGAGTAATACATTTCCGCCAAAATCATGTCCGATAAAAACCGGGGAGTTCAGGTTTAATTTTTTACAAAATCCCACGATATCACTGGCCAGCATTTGAATGGTATAGTCATTTTCAGGATTATTTGCACTATCCGAATCCCCGCATCCGGGAAGGTCTAAGGCAATAAAACGATAGGTTTGGGATAAGCCGGGATCAATCATTTGCCGGATAAAAATTACAGAAGCCAGAGATGTACCATGAATAAGAACTACAGGAAGTCCGGAGGTTTGGGTGTCATAATAGGCAATCTTTTTTTCATTAACAATTTGCTGGAATTGTTTCATGACCTGTGTTTTTAGATTTTAGCTAAATTTAACAAAAGTTTAAACATCAATCAAATATTTACAGAATGGATTTCCGTTCATATTTTTTATACCTTTAATCCATGAAACAAATGATATTCAAAGATTTTATCATGAAAAGGAAAACAATATTTATGTCATTGCGTATAAAAAAATACCATTCAAACCATAAACCCAAAACAACCAGGAGGTGTTTCCATGAAAAATGATTTTATTTGTCCCCATTGCAAAGGCTACTTAAATGTAGGAGAATTCATCATCTTAGCTGCTGAAACAAGCCATAACGATTCCGGGTTAATCCTGATGAACCCGGAGCTGGGTAATTATTCGGTAGTACAACATAAGGATTTCAGGATCCAGGAAGGAGAAAAATATGATTTTTATTGTCCGATCTGCCATGAAAAGCTTGCTGCGGATATTCATGATAACTTATCCCACATTCTCATGGTTGACGAAAAGGGCACTAATTATCAGATTTTATTTAGCAAAATTGCCGGAGAAAAAAGTACTTACAAAATTATTGGTGAATCGGTAGAAATATTTGGTGATCATCATTCCAACTATATCGATTTTATCAATTTAAGTCATATTAAATAATCAAAAAGCCGGCTTAAAGGCCGGCTTTTTTTATATTTACACTTCACGGATCGGTTTAAAACCGTTTCCAATAATTTCATTGGCATCGATTACGGTCATAAATGCTGAGGGATCAACTTCTTTAATAAAATCCTGCAACATAGCCAGCTCTCTTCGGTTAACATTTGTAAACACTATTTTTTTATCCAGCCCTTTATACATCCCTACTCCATGTATTAAAGTACCGCCACGATTAAGGTCATTAATAATTTTATCTCTTATTTGCTCATATTGATCAGAAATAATAAACAAGGCCTTATCATAGCTGACACCCTGAAGGGTTGCGTCGATAACCTTTCCGGTAACATAGATCACGATCCATGAATAAAGCGGTATTTTCCAGTCTTTAAAAACAATTAGTCCTAAAAAGACAATCACCGAGTCAACAATAATCATCAGAATGCCCAGGGACATCCGGGTATATTTAGCCGCAATCATGGCAATAATATCCGATCCTCCGGAAGTTGCTTTGGACTTAAAGATCAACCCCAGTCCAAATCCGATAAGTACACCACCAAACACACAGGATAAAAGAATATCATCAACCAGGGCCCCGTCAAAATTTTCATCTAAAAAATCAATAAAAATGGATGAAAGGACAAACCCCACGATCGTTTTAACCCCAAACCGGGGTCCTAATACTTTTATTCCTAAAATTGTTAAAGGGATATTCAACATCAACCCGACAAAACCGATTCCCAGGCCATCGCTAAAAATAGGTTCTTTTAGAAAGGGTACTTTTATTCCATTCCCCATCATTTCACTGGTAATATTTTTCACAACAATACCAATTCCATAAACCCCGCCGGGAACTATTTTATGTGGATCTATAAAATAGACAAATCCGGCCGCAAGAATAAATGATCCAAGGGCAATTAACGAATAATTATAAAACCATTCCCTGGATAAAAATTTCTCTTTAGTGATAAATGACATGATTATAATTTTTTAAAAATGAGAGGCAAAAATAATCTTTTTTAGCGAAATATATGCAAAAAAGCAAGGTTTGTAAGACCTTGCTTTTCTATGCTTTACGTAAAATATTTTCTATCCGCCGGTAGCACTAAAGCTTCCGTAACGGCTGAGATCGGTCCTTGGGTTAACGACCATAACCGGGATTTTAGCAGAGTTTGCAATGATATATTGTTCCTGAGCTCCCAAAACATAATCGGTTAATCCGATTCCTTTTGTCGTCATAATCAAGATCAGATCAGCATCTACTTTTTGAGCAAAAGCAATGGATTCCTCGGCAGAATTACTTCCTTCAATTTTATGTAATTCATAATCACAATCGTATTTATCCAGAATCTTTTCGGCAAAGTGAACGTTGGCCATTAATTTTGAATTTAACGATTTATCCTTGATGGTGGGGACAATAATATTGATTTTCACCTCAAAATTCTTAACCAGGAACAATGCCCATTGAAGTTTTTGTTTAGCCTCGGAGCGGTAATCCAGCGGAAAAACGATATCTTTAAAAATCTCTTTTTTGGAAGGAGGTCCCTGAACAACAATAAAAGGTGTTTTGGAGCCAACAATAACTTTTAAGGCATAACTTCCCGTAAACTTTTGCATTCCCTTTATACCATGGGTACCCATAACAACCATGCTTACATTATTTTCGGAAGCATAATCGGAAATTACATGAAACAAACTTCCCTCTAAAACCAGGGGCTCAAGAGGCACATCATATTTCACATTCAGGCGTTCAATGTCTTTATTCAATTCATTAAGCGCTTCTTCCCCTTTTTTTATGGATTTAACCACATGGATTAATTTGATTCGATTGTTTATGTGCTTCGAAATTTTTACAGCATGTTGTAACGCATTTTCAGCTACTTCTGTAAAATCCCAGGGAACCAGCAAAGTGTCTTTTTCCATAATTCTAACGGTTTATACACAACGGAATATTAATAATAATTGATTGGAAAAGTTAAATAAAACTTAACGGATATGCAAAACTTTTTTTCATTTATTGAAAATTTGATCCTATTTAACTATTTTTAATGGTCTGATTTAAGCGGTATCGGCAAAATTTTATTGTTTTTCAATAAAAATCGCTTACTTTGCTAATTCAATAAACCTCTATCTGTATGACAAAATATCAAAAAGTTAAAAACAAGAAGATCATTGGTTTTATTTATACCTTACTATCTATCTTTTTAGGTATTGGATTATTATCCATCGTGATTTCATTGGTATTATTTTTTCTTACCCTCTTCAAACCGGATTTTGAACCGTTCTATCCGGTGATTGATGTTCCCATAGAAATTCATGAAGAGGCTACGGTTGAGTTAAGAAGCGGGGCACAATATAATATCCTTATCGACGAAGCCTATTTTTCATTTAATGTGGACAATCCTTACGGTTTTACCGGTGTTGTAAACTATCTTTATTTTACACTGATCTTAGCTGTCGCTGTTTATATTATCTATTTACTCTGGAAAATCTTTCGCTCCATCCGCACCTCATTAAAAGACGAAAATCCGTTCCATCACAAAAATACCTGGAGAATACGTAAAATTGCGATTGCCATTTTTGTATCGGCGATCCTGGAAATAAGTTATCCCTTGTTTATTAAATTTCTTTGGTTAAAAAAAATTATTGCTTTCGACCAGGCATTTACCATTAGACTTAACTTAGATGCTTCCATCGATTTATTTTGGGCACTGATTGTACTGGTTGTCGCAGAAATCTACCGCATTGGTTTAGAAATTAAGAAAGAACAAGAATTAACGATTTAAAATACGATATCATGCCCATTATAACAAATTTAAATAATGTTCTTGCCAAACGGAATATGTCATTAACAGAGCTTTCCGAAAAAGTAAATATTACCATTGCCAACTTATCGATTTTAAAAAGTGGAAAAGCAAAAGCCATAAGATTTTCAACGCTCGAGGCCATATGCAAAGTTCTGGAGTGCAGTCCGGGGGATATCCTGGATTACATACCGGACGATAACAATAAAAATACGATGAATGAATAAATAATTTATTAACCTTTAAAAATAAACTTTAACAATTTAAAACCATGAAAATCAAATCTTTAATTACAACTGTGGTGTTGGGAATTTTGAGTCTGAGCTTATATTCCCAGACGAACCAAATTGATTTTGTTGAGTACGACCTGGAAAATGGGTTGCATGTTATATTACATCAGGATAACAGTGTTCCCATTGTTGCTGTAACGGTAGCCTACCATGTTGGGGCTAAAAACGAGCAACCCGACCGGACAGGATTTGCTCATTTTTTTGAGCACCTGATGTTTGAGGGTACGAAAAATATTGACCGCGGAGAATATTCAGAAATTGTAGAAAAAGCGGGAGGGGTACTTAACGCAAATACAACAAGCGACCGCACATACTATTATGAACTTCTCCCCTCGAACCAGCTTGAGCTGGGACTATGGCTCGAAGCAGAACGCATGCTTCATGCCAAAGTTGATTCTGTAGGCATTGCCACCCAAAAAAATGTGGTGATCGAAGAGTACAAGCAACGCTATGAAAATCAACCTTACGGGACCATTTTAATCGAAACAAGTAAACGGGCCTTTGAAAAACATCCCTACCGGTGGACAACCATTGGTGACCCGGAACATATCCGTGCGGCTAAAGATGAAGAGTTCCAGGCATTTTACGATATGTTTTATGTTCCCAACAATGCCGTATTAACCATTGCAGGAGATATTGACCTGGAAGAAACCAAGAAACTGGTAGAAAAATATTATGCCGGAATACCTAAAGGAGAACAAGAGATCTACAGACCGGAGATTGTTGAACCCATCAAGCATCAAGAAATACGAGACACGGTATATGACAACATTCAGCTCCCTGCAGTAATTCAGGCTTATCACCTGCCGGCCATGGGGAGTGATGACTACTATGCAGTAGATATGCTGGCAACCCTGTTATCGAGAGGTGAAAGCTCTCGATTATACAAAACCCTGGTAGACGAAAAACAGCTGGCATTATTTGCCGCATCATTTCCTTTACCTTTTGAGGATCCAAGTCTGGCCTTAACCTATTGCATCCCCAATATGAACGTTGATCCGGCAGAGCTGGAAGCTGCGGTTAACCAGGAAATCGAAAAGGTGAGAAATGAATTAATTTCCGACAAGGAGTTGGAAAAAGTAAAAAACCAAATTGAAAGTCAGTTTGTGAGTAGCAATACAACTCTTGCCAGCAGGGCACAAAATCTGGCAATGAATTATGTCTTTTTCAAAAACACTCAACTGATCAATACAGAGATTGATAAATACATGGCGGTTACCAAAGAGGATATTCAGCGGGTAGCCAATAAATATTTCCGGGAAGATAACCGGGTTGTTCTGTATTATCTGCCGAAAAAACAATAAAATTCTTTTCACCTTTTAAAAATTATTAACCATGAAAAATATGAAACACATTCTATATTCCCTATTTCTGGCCATCATCCTGATCGCCCCGGCGAAAGCACAGCTTGACCGAAGCATAAGACCTAAAGCGGGACCAGCACCGGAAATTAAAATTGGCGAATACAAAACTTTTACTTTATCCAATGGTTTAAATGTCATTGTTGTAGAAAATCATAAAGTCCCTGTGGTATCCTATCAGCTTACGCTGGATGTGGACCCGGTAATGGAAAAAGATGCAGTGGGTTATATTAGTACAACGGGAGATTTACTGCGGGCCGGAACGACCACCAAAAGCAAGGCAGAAATTGATGAGCAGGTTGATTTTATTGGAGCAACCTTAAACACCTATTCCAATGGAATTTATGCCCGCTCACTAAAAAAACATTCGGAAGAGCTGCTCGGATTAATGTCGGACGTATTACTCAATCCGGTATTTCCTGAGTCTGAGCTGGAAAAAAATAAAAAACAATCCATCTCAGGTTTAAAATCCTCGGAAACCAGCCCTGGGGCTATTGCCAATCGGGTTGCTCAAAAGTTACGTTATCCGAATCTGCCCTATGGCGAAATCCAAACCGAAGAAACCATTAACAACATTACCCAGGAAAAATGTCTCAATTATTATAATCAATATTATAAACCCAATACAGCCTACCTGGTTATTGTAGGTGATATTACAGAAAAAGAGGCCAAACAGTCTGCTGAAAAATATTTTGGCCAATGGGAAAAAGGAGATGTTCCTGAGCACGCATACCAGTTCCCCAATAAAAACATGGGGACACGTGTGGCTATCGTGGATAAGGAAGATGCTGTGCAGTCGATTATTAAAATCACCTATCCCATCAACCTAAAACCAGGAAGCGAAGACTATATTCCGGCCTTCTTAACCAACCAGATCCTGGGAGGAGGAATTTTTTCCGGCAGATTAATGCAAAATCTTCGCGAGGATAAAGGTTATACCTATGGGGCTCGTTCATCGATCTCGGCCGATCCTTTAGCCGGATATTTTGAAGCAGGGGCAGAAGTGGGTACCGAGGTTACCGATAGTGCTATTACCGAGTTTATCTACGAAATGAACCGTATCAGGAAAGAAAACGTAAAAGAGGATGAAATGGAACTTTCCAAAAATGTATCCACCGGAACGTTTGCCTTATCTCTGGAAAGACCTCAAACCCTTGCCCGTCTTGCATTTAATACCCAAAGATATAATCTCCCCGAAGATTATTACGCTACATACCTGGAAAAACTCAATGCAGTAACCATTCAAGAGGTACAACAGATGGCTCAAAAATATATTACCCCGGAACATGCTATCATTCTCGTGGTGGGAGATAAAAAGAAGCTCTACGACCGCCTCAAACCTTTCGATGCAGACGGGAACATTGAAGTATATGATGCCTATGGTAAACCGGTTCAGGAACAAAAGGAGATAAAAATTCCCGCCGGAGTTACTGCCCAAACAGTTATTGACAATTATGTGGAAGCTGTCGGAGGAAAAGAAAAGCTTGCCGCGATGGAAGATATTACGGTAAATGCAAGTACCGAAATGAGTGGCATGAAAATAAACCAGGTAACCTATCAAAAAGCTCCCAACAAATATTCCATGAAAATGTCCATGAACGGCAATGTGATTACCGAACAAAAATTTAATGGAGAAGTGGCTGTGGTTAAAAGTTTCCAGGGAGAACAAAAAATTGAAGGAGAACAACTCGAAAAATTTAAAATTGAGTCCACCCTCAACCCCGAACTTAATTATGATAAACTGGGAATAAACCTTGAATTATCGGGCATTGAAAGTGTTCAGGAAAAGGATGCTTACAAGATAAAAGTAGAATCTCCAACCGGAGATGTCAAATATGACTTTTACGATGTGGAGTCCGGTCTGAAAATTCAAACCAAACAAAAAGTTGCCACTCCTCAGGGAGAAATGACACAAACCCAGTTTTATTTAAACTATGAAATTTTTGATGGTATTAAATACCCCACCCTCATTCGAATTACAGGAATGCAAAACCTTGAATTAAAAGTGGACTCTGTTAAAATCAATACCGGTTTAAAAGATGAACTTTTTGAATAAATCACTTGTTATTCACTGAAATGGAAAGGGTTGGCGCTAACGTCAACCCTTTTTCTATCGGTACTTTCCTTGGATAATTCAAACCATTTGCTGGATTATAATTTTTTATAGGTTGAATAGCGAGGGAACAGGTAGGTTAAGAATAAAAAGATTACCAGAGATGCAGAAATCCCAAAAATATTAGCATCCAGACCTAAGGGTAGTTCAGCATTCATCTCGGTAAGAATTAGGGTCGTCGAGCCACCAACCATCATGGCCCAGAGGGCCGCTAATGAATTCTTCCTTTTTCCAAAAAAAGCACCCAGCAATGGAATAAATAACCCGGAAACCATAAATGCATAGGAATAAAGCATCAATTCCAGAACATTCTCCATTTTTAAGGCTAATATTAAGGCTAATACACCAATAACCAATGTTAATATCTGAGAGATCCTTAACTGGCTTTTATGATCTTCTTTGATAGGAAATATCCTGCTTAAAATATCGGTGAGTACATTCCCAGAAGCAGCCATCAGGCAGCTGTCGGCTGTCGACATGATCGCCGAGAAGTAGGCCGACATCATTAACCCCATCAATCCTACGGGTAAAATGGTTCTTAATAATAAGGGTAAGCCCATTTCCGGATCAATACTTTCAAAAGTTGCATAGCCTAATTCGGCGAACATCCCCTGATCCAGAGCCACCCGCGAAAATAATCCTAAGGTAACTCCCATAAAGGCCATCAAAGGCCATTCAAAAACACCTGCAATATACCAGGCCCTTTGGGCCTGTTTTTTCCCTTTGGTGGAATAGATCCTTTGGTAAAGAGTCATTCCCACAAACCAAATAGGAATAATAGTTACCCCCCAGTTTACCAGTTGCTGCCACGTAACGTTGGTAAGTTTTAACAGTTCGGGATGAACCGTTGCCCGTAAGGCTTCAGTACCGCCAATGGCATGGTATCCCAAAGGAATCCCGATAAGAATTAGTCCACTCATTAAAATAATCCATTGAATGGTATCGGTATAAATTACAGCTTTTAATCCTCCCATTACAGTATATAATACAGCAATGGCTCCCATGATGATTAAAGCACTGTTCATATTAAGTCCCACAAATGATGCTGCAGCTAGTTTGGCTCCGGCAAGAATCTGTGAGCTGGTAAAACCGATATATCCAATGGCTGAAATAATTCCTGCTACCAATGCCACCCTTTTCCCATAAAAAGTACCAAAGATCTGTGGAAAGGTAAAAAGTTTAACTTTTTTCATCAGCTGAGCAACTTTGGGAATCAGGAGTGCCGCACTGATCCATGCCCCGATCAGTCCCGTAAATAACATCCACGACCCTGAGAGCCCCATTGCAAATCCAAGTCCTCCCAGGCCAATGGAAAAACCACCCCCCACATCGGTGGCTACCACCGAAAGGCCAACATGCAAGCTCCCCATAGACCGCCCCCCTACAAAATAATCATCGGGGTTTTTATTGCGACGAAGAAAAAAGTAGCCTACCCCCAACATTAAAATCATATACAGGATAAAAATGGATAAATCTACAATATGCATAGTTCAACTATTTTTTAATTAATACATTTTAATATTATAAAAAATAACACTTTATATATTTTTATTTAAATTTATAATTTAAGTATGATAAATATTCCATTCAGTATAAACAATAAATTATAATATCCCAAATTTCTCTCCCTTTTATTCAACCCAAAAAATACTCCTTAAAAGGAGCTGAAAGGTAACAAAATAAAAAAATATGATTTTACGGGAAACAGATGGAGCAATTCTCTCCCTTATTATCAATACAAAAACCAGGTGTCAACCATCAACCCATTGCCGCCATCTTCCGGGGAAGTGAAAAATACGGGCTCCTGTGGAATGAGATTCCTCAGAAAGCACGATCCCATTTCCGGTTAACCGACACCATTTTGTGTACAGAATCGCCTTATAAAGAAAACATCAAAAACTTCTAATATACAACTACACGTCGGGTTATAGTTGCTCCCGAATCCATTGTTATTCCAACAAAATAGACTCCGGGAACAATCCCGTCAAGGCTAAAGGTCCCTTTCTGATTAAACAATTTACGGGGTTCCATCCGGATTAAAGAACCAATGGCATCATACCATTTAACGGTTAACGATCCGGAATAGCCCGGGATAGCAATATTCATTTGATCCGTAACCGGATTAGGGTATACTTTCACTTGTTCCACAGACAACTGATCTACGGCACTAGCCTGTGAAACCACAAAGGAATCCTCATGCGTTGATTCGGCCGAAAGGTCATCTGTTGCCCGGATGATAAAGTGAATGGTGGTTCCGGAGGGTTGCCGGGGAATCTGCCCGGAGTATTTTCCGTCAGCATAAGACATATTCTGTTCCTGGTAAACATCTTCATCCTTTTTCCATTTTAAGAGAACCGAGGCAACTGTCCCGTCCTGATCTACAACCGAAGCCGAGATGGACACCTCATCATTTTCCGTGGGATTATCAGGGTCAACTAGTACCTCAGAAATAACCGGCGCCTGGTTTTCCGGATCTGTCACCTGGTAACTTTGCACCATTGTGGTTGTAAATCCGCCCTGATTATCTTCCGCTTCCACATTAAAATAAACCGTGGAGCCGTCGTCCTGGGGAGGAATCGCCGTTTCCGTGGTGTACACATCCCCGGAGGCGGGGTTCATCCCGATGGTATGGGTTAAATTTCCTTCGCTTAATCCCCAGTTCACCCGGGCCTGAGAGATGGTTCCGTCGGCATCGGTAATGGAGGCTGATACGTTTACCTCCTCGGACGAGGACGGAGATTCTGGGGTATACTGAATCGATGAGATCACTGGATTTTGGTTGGCAACTGTCCCCTCTTCCACCAACACGTCATCGATTTGCATGGTGGTTGTTAACGAAGGATCACCGCCGGTATATTTAAATGCAATATAAACGGTATTTCCGGTATAACTATTCAAGCTGAGTTCACCCGAAGCGGTCCAGTTGTCTGCATACCCCCCGGTACTTCCCGTTGAAAGCACCGGATTCAGTTCCTCCCATGAATATCCGTTGGGGTTTCCGGTTCCCGGGTAGTCGGTGGAAATCAACACCTCCAGGGGATCCCCGTTGTAGTATCCATCCTTGCTTTTAAACGAAAAGATTACCCCGGAATACCCTGTCAGGTCGAGTACAGGGGTAATTAACCAACCAATGGTTGATGCTTCTCCCGTACTATAAGCACTAAACTGGGCATACAGATTTCCATTATATCCTCTTCCTTCCCAGGTTTCGGTGCCGGCTTCGATGTATTGTGTCCAGCCATTGATGTCGACCGGCTGATATTCTGTTACGGTTTCAAAGTCCTCCTGAAAGGGAAGTGTTCCGGGGTCTCCAACCGTATAGCTCTGGATCACGGAGGTGTTTGTAGCCGCAGAGTCATCCTCTGCTTCCAGCTGGAAATAGACGGAGGTTCCGTCGGCCTGGGCAGGGATTGGAGAATCAATCACATAGGTATCACCCGAAGCATTGGACATATTGATGGTATTGGATAAACTTCCTGAACTTAATCCCCAGTTGAGCCAGGCACCGGTGATGGTTCCATCAGCATCAGTGATAGTGGCCGAAACCGAGACACTCTCGGTGGAGGTTGGGTTTTGCGGGGAAAGAGAAATCTCTGCTATGGATGGAGGAACATTTCCTCCTCCCCAGATTTGAGCCACAAATTCGGGATGATCAATAAACGGGTTGCGGTTCCCCTGGAGGGCATAAACGGCATCATTCCGGTCAAGCTCTTTTGGACTTACCGGGTCATTGGTATGCCATTCAATAATCATATCCAAATACCACTCTTCGTATACCTGGTTTGATGTACCATTCAGAACTACGTTCCCATTCGATTCGTTAAATTCCCAGCCTGCAATAATATCTTCATAACGGGTAGCCATATAAAAATAGGTTCGGGCAAAATCTCCCTTATACTCATCAATGGGTTCAAATACAGTCCCGGAATAACCGGGGTAATTACACGTTCCCACCTTACTTCCGTTGGAGGACTCCCATTCAATGGATCCTACTTCGCCAAAAGGGTAGTTGCCCCGTTGCCCGTTAACAAAACCATCGGTAGGATAAAGATGAAATAAGTCGGTATACATGGGGTATCCATCATCAAACCAGCTTTTTGGAAATGAGTGTTCCCGGTTATAACAGCTCCCTTCCCCGGAATAGTTTCCACACTGATCTGAGCCCAGGGTATAATAATAATCAGCACTCCCTCCGGGTACATCGGAATACATATCCCACACATACCCATCCGGACGAACGTCTGTAGTATAAAAAGCATCCCAAACTCCGGGGGTATAGGATAAGGACGTATGGTCTTTAATAATATCATGTAATTGGGTTTTAAGGAGATATCCCGTTCCGGTTGCACTATCATAATACCCCTCTGGGGCCTGGGCATAAAAGTTCTGAGAAACTACCAGTAATAACGAAACGATAAAGATTTTTTTTAGGATCTTCATAATTTGATGGATTTAGGTTGTGATTTTTCTGAAAAAAGGGGGGTAATGTTACAAAAAATTCGACAAACAGTCTTTCTATTTTCATTCTATTTTTTTACATTCGTCAAATATTCGAAAACCAAATCAGTAAAATTCTTTATGAGAGCAGTTATTCAGCGGGTTACCGAAGCCTCTGTTTCCGTGGAAGGTCAACTCAAATCTTCGATTAATCAAGGGTTGATGATCCTGGTAGGTATAGAAAACGAAGATGCCGAAGAGGATATTCAATGGTTAAGCAACAAGATCACCCAGTTACGGATTTTTGATGATGAGGAGGGTGTCATGAATTTATCGGTAAAAGATGTGGACGGGGAAATTTTGACCATCAGTCAGTTTACCCTGCATGCCCGGACCAAAAAGGGAAACCGACCATCTTACCAACAGGCTGCCCGGCCCGAAATTGCGATTCCGCTGTATGAGCAATTAATTAAACAGTTGGGCACAGATCTGTGTAAACAAATTAAAACCGGTGAATTTGGGGCATACATGCAAATACAACTCACCAATGACGGACCGGTAACGATCCTGATAGACACCAAAAACAAAGCATAGGTTATGGCATCCTCAGAACAAAAACTTTTGGAACGAGCAACATTGGTGGTTGCCTCGTTTGCTTCCTTTGCCACTCCGTTTATCGGATCAGCAACCAATATTGCCTTACCCTCCATTGGCAAAGCATTTTCGGCAGATGCGGTGACCCTAAGCTGGGTTGCCACTTCTTTCCTGCTTTCGGCAGCAGTTTTTTTAACTCCTTTTGGCCGGATAGCCGATCTTTTCGGCCGAAAAAAAGTCCTGAATGCCGGCCTGATTGTTTTTACCATAGCCTCCCTGTTATGTGCCCTGTCCCAGGGAATAAACGGCTTAATCTTTTGGAGAGTTATCCAGGGGATTGGCGGAGCGATGATTTTCGGTACAGCCATGGCCATAATTACGTCTGTTTTCCCCAGGGAAAAACGAGGAAAAGCTTTGGGAATAGCCGTTGCGTCAGTATATACAGGGTTAACCCTGGGGCCTTTTATCGGGGGCTACTTAACCAAATCCTGGGGATGGCAGGGCATCTTTCTGTTTACAGTCCCGCTGGGAATCATTGCCGTGACCCTCAGTTTTATCTATTTGAAACAGGAATGGGCCGATGCCCGGGGAGAAAAATTTGACTGGAAGGGTTCAATGATCTATGGCCTGGCAATTATTGCTTTAATGTATGGGTTTGGAGAGTTACCCAGTATAAGCGGAGCTGTTTTTACCCTTCTGGGATTTGCAGGAATAACCCTTTTTGTTCTTTTTGAAAAAAAACAAACTTACCCGGTACTCAACATTCAGTTGTTTCATAAAAACAAAATTTTTGCCTTTTCGAATTATGCTGCATTAATTAATTATAGTGCAACCTTTGCTATAGGATTCCTGCTCAGCCTTTATCTCCAGTATATCAAAGGATTAAACCCCCAACAGGCCGGACAAATCCTGGTGATCCAACCCCTGCTTATGGCTATTTTTTCACCCCTGACCGGAAAGTTGTCAGACAAAATGGATCCCGGAAAAATAGCGTCCATCGGGATGGCTTTCATATCTGCAGGTTTATTCATCATTGCATTTATTGGACTGGATACAAGTATCCTTTTTATCAGTATTATCCTTGTTTTGTTTGGTGTGGGGTATGCACTTTTTTCTTCACCCAATACCAATGCGATCATGGGAGCAGTAGATAAAAAATATTATGGTATCGCCTCAAGTACTTTAGGTACCATGCGCCTGGTTGGTCAAATGTCGAGCATGGGAATCGCGATGATGATTTTTTCCATTTTTATTGGGAAAGTAGAAATCAATCCCTCCAACCATGTTGCATTTATTAATGCCCTGCGAACAGCCTTCATAATTTTTGCCGTTCTTTGCTTTATGGGTATTTTCTTTTCTCTTGCCCGGGGTAAAAATAATCCCAGATCATCTTAAACCTGTCGCTTACTAAATAACATAACATGATGTCAAACAAAATAAAAAACAACAAATTTATCGGTGCATTTGTAAATGAAATGTACGCCATCCTGCTGGGAATAGGCTTAGGAAATGTTCTCTTTGTCCAGCAAATTGATTTAAACAACAAATTTGAATTGATCATGGGACTTTTTGTCACCGGAATTGTTTTATTATACTGGTGGGACTGGACCGAGTTTTTAAGCGACAATGTGGTTTCCTCAAAAACAGAATTTATTATTGATTTCTTGATTTTAATTAACCTGGAAGTTCTTTTTCTTTTTTACAACAAACCCTATAATATCTCTGTTATCTTTATTATATTATCGCTGCTGGATTTATCGTGGGTAATCAACTATATCATCCAGAACAAAGGAAACTATATCGCAAAAAACAAAACCTGGATTGCCGAAAAAATTGTCGCTATTGCCCTGTTTACAACGCTTTTTTTATTATTAAAATATCCCTTTTCCTCTGTTGAGCTATTCTTTCAAGGCTTAGCAGTAATTATTCTCTTTATTCTGGTACGAAAGATAAGTTTTAAACAGGTTAAAAATGCTCCCCGATACAGCCTTGATATAGCAAAACCTGAGGACTTTGAGATCATTGCCGATATCAATAACAGTTATTATGATCCGGAAAAAAATAAGGCATTTATGATCACCCAAATGACAGAAGACATCATTCAGGAACGAATTCAAAAAAGTTATAAATATTATGTGCTCAGAAAGTTTGGAAATGATGAAATTTTGGGGTTTATCGAATTGTCTCCTTCTGTTGGCGAAGAGATCCTTCAGCAGGTAAGCTGGAGAAATGATAAATTTAGAAAACAAATTCTGGAGAATCATGAAAATCTTCTCTATGTAGAAAAGATCGCCGTAGATAAGACCTATAAAAAACAGGGCGTAGGGGAAGCTCTTTACAAAAACCTTTTTGCCAAATACAGTAACTGCTCTTTTTATGCTTTTGTGATGGACCAGCCCCATACCAATGAAATTTCTATGAATTTCCATGAGAAGCTGGGGTTTGAAGAAGCCGGGGTTCTCAAACTGGAGGAGTTTAAAAATTTTAACAATTATCAAAGTAAATTATACTATAAAAACTAGCGAGGATGACATTACAGGAAGCACAACAAAAGATTGATGCGTGGATCAAAACGTATGGTGTACGCTATTTCAATGAGCTAACCAACATGGCCCTGCTCACCGAGGAGGTCGGAGAACTTGCCCGAATCATTGCCCGCACCTATGGCGAACAGTCTTTTAAAGAAACTGACCGGGAAAAGGACCTGGCCGAAGAGATGGGAGATGTTCTTTTTGTATTAATTTGCTTAGCAAATCAAACCGATGTAAATTTGACGGATGCTTTAATCAGGAATCTGGAGAAGAAAACCCGGCGTGATGCAACGAGACATCATCAGAATAATAAATTAAAAAAATAGCAAATCCTTATACTTATTATATATGAAAGATTTATTGAGAAAATACAAGGCTGATTTCCTGAAGGAAAACATTCAGCAAAAAGTAGCCGTAATTGCGAATAACAGTCACCAGTACGCAACAAACGAAACATTTAAAAAACTATTTAGCTTAATTGACTTAACCAGCTTAAATACAGAGGATAATAGCACACGAATTAAAGCAATTTGTGAAAAAGTAAATGCCTTTAAGAAACACTATTCAGACATTCCTAATGTGGCAGCCATCTGTGTTTATCCCAACATGGTAAGTACAGTAAAACAGAACCTTTCGGTCGAAGAGGTGGAGATTGCTTCGGTAGGGGGAGGATTTCCTTCATCACAAACCTTCGCGGAGATAAAAGTAGAAGAATGTAAAATGGCCATTACAGCAGGTGCCAGTGAAGTAGACATTGTACTCAGCGTGGGAACGTTTTTCGAGGGCAACTACGATACCTGCTTCAATGAAATAAAAAACATAAAATCAGCCATTGGAAACAATCATCTTAAAGTAATTCTTGAATCAGGAGCCTTGCGTTCGCCTCAGGAAATTTGGGAAGCGAGCCTTTTGGCTATGGAGGCCGGAGCCGATTTTATCAAAACTTCCACCGGAAAACAATCTCCTGCCGCGACAACGGATGCTGTTTACATTATGACTAAAGCGATCCGTGCATTTTATGAAGCAACCGGCAAAAAAATCGGGATTAAACCTGCGGGAGGGATAGCAACCCCGGAAGATGCCCTGGCCTACTTTGCCCTTGTCCAGGAAAACCTGGGTGAAGCATGGCTAACACCGGAGCTTTTCAGGATCGGAGCAAGCCGGCTGGCAAACAACCTGTTAAGTGAAATTTATCAGGAACAGATAAGCTATTTTTAACAAGGTTTCTGCATCAGTTCATCTAGTAAATCAAATTAACCCGACCCAAAACCTGCTTGCTGGTTTTCTTATGGATCATTCCCTCCGGCGGGATTTTACAGGCCTGTAAATTTTTACTCATGATGATTCTTTGAGAAAAACTATCTTTGCTCCTTATGGAACATTTTGACATTATTGTTATCGGAGCCGGCCCTGCCGGGTTAATGGCAGCCGGCAGGGCCGCTGAAAGAGGGAAAAAAGTTTTAATCCTCGAAAAAATGCAACAGGAAGGCCGGAAATTAAGAATTACAGGCAAAGGAAGGTGTAATATCACCAACGATAAGCCTCTGAATGAGTTCATTCAACATATTTACCCCAATGGTCGGTTTTTAAAAAATGCTTTCCACCGTTTTTTTTCAAACGAAATTCTTCAGCTGCTCGAAAAATATGGTGTTGTATGCAAGCTGGAACGCGGAGGAAGGTATTTCCCGGAGAGTGACCGGGCCGAGGATGTACTGAATGCCCTGATAAAATGGAACCAAAAGGGTAACGTGCAAATCTACCGGAAGCATCCTGTACAAAAACTAAACATCCAGGAAAATACCATACAAGGGGTAATTACTGAACACAACCGTTTTTTTGCTCCCAGGGTTATCCTGGCTACCGGGGGTATATCCTATCCTGCTACCGGCTCTACAGGTGATGGCTACCTGCTTGCAAAACAGGCCGGACACACAATAGAAGAACCCCTTCCTGCTCTTGTCCCCCTGGAGACCCAAATGAGTATCCCAAAAAATTTACAGGGATTAACCTTAAAAAATGTGATTGCGGCCGTATGGGTCAATGGCAAAAAGGATGCTGAAGCTTTCGGCGAATTAGAGTTTATGCCTTTTGGGCTATCCGGACCGATTATTTTAACCTTAAGCAGAAGGGTGGTTATTGAACTTCATCGGGGCAACTCTATTGATCTTTATATCGATCTAAAACCAGCCCTGGATGATAAAAAACTGAACCAGCGTTTAATTCGTGAATTCGATGAACACGGCAAGAAAAAAGTGAGTACTGTTTTTCGTCAACTGTTACCAGCAGCCTTGATCCCTTTTTTCCTGGATCTTGTTGAAGTAAATCCGGAGAAACCCTGTCACCAGATCAGCAGTAAAGAACGAAAAAAAATACGCTACACCCTCAAAAATATGGCTTTTAAAATTTCTGGTCACCGGCCGATTAAAGAAGCAATTATCACCGCAGGAGGGGTGCCAACCCGGGAGATCTCATCCAAAACCATGGAATCCAAAAAAACAAAAGGGCTTTATTTTGCCGGGGAAATAATAAATCTGGATGCAGAAACCGGAGGATACAACCTTCAACTGGCTTATTCAACCGGCTGGGTAGCCGGAGACTCATCGGCTTCGGAAGGATAAATTTGCAGAGTCAGAACGGATTAATCCGTTCGCCAGGGCTACTGAAAAACAGTCCAATGCATTATTTTTTGCGGGTTACCACATAATTAACCAGATCCCGCAGGGCATCCCGGGAAATGTTTTGAGGCATCTGATCCAAAAGATCCAGGGCTTTTTCTTTATATTCATTCATCCGTTTGGAGGCATACTCAATCCCTCCCCTGGCAATGACAAAATCTATGACTTCCTGCACCTTATGTTTGTTCTTGTGATGTCGTTTTACAATGCTCAACATTTTCTTTTTTTCTTCGCTGGATGAGTGCTCTAGAGCATAGATGATCGGCAGGGTAAGTTTTTTTTCTTTAATATCATTCCCTGAGGGTTTCCCAATTTTTCCATTGTTCTGATAATCAAGCAAATCATCTTTAATCTGAAAGGCCATTCCCACATATTCTCCAAACTGCCACATTTTTTCCACCAAATGCTCCTGAATCCCGGCGGATTTAGCACCACAGGCAGTACATGCAGCAATGAGTGCTGCGGTTTTCTTGCGGATAATCTCATAATAAACCTCTTCGGTAAGGTTTAACTTCCTGGATTTCTGGATTTGTAACAATTCCCCTTCACTCATCTCGCGAACGGCGACGGATACAATCTTGAGCAATTCATATTCATTATGTTCCACGGCTACTAAAAGTCCTTTGGAGAGCAAATAATCACCAATCAGAACACTAATTTTCGATTTCCAAAGAGCATTAACGGAAAAAAAACCTCGCCGTTCATAGGCTTCGTCAACGACATCATCATGAATCAGTGTTGCCGTATGTAAAAGCTCGATTAAGGATGCGGCGGTGTAGGTAGATTCTGTCACCTCCTCCCCAAACATTTTTGCCGTTAAAAAAACAAACATCGGACGCATTTGCTTTCCCTTGCGCCTCAATAAATAATTCATAATAATATTTAATAAAGGCACGTTGGTTTGCATCGAGGAGCGGAAGAATGGTTCAAATTTTTCCATTTCCTCTTTTATGGGGGCTTTTATTTTATCGACAACAGCCATTCTTTTTATGGTTATGGTTTCAAATATACAAATTAATTCATTGAGCA
The DNA here is from genome assembly GCA_036351015.1 of Bacteroidales bacterium. Lineage (GTDB taxonomy): Bacteria > Bacteroidota > Bacteroidia > Bacteroidales > UBA12077 > UBA12077. The sequence continues at coordinate 71,981 of JAZBOG010000019.1, read as the reverse complement.
AAAATTAAAACAACAAACATATCCTGATGTTCATGAATTCATCGTTTTCTGCCAACTTATCCGAGGATATGCTCAAAGACAATTCTTTATGCTAAAAAAAATCGATGGAAATCATTATTTAAAAATGAGATATTTATATATTTGCATCTGTCTAATTAATAATTTTTTAGTTAAAGAAAATGAATATAAAAGATTTAACCATTGACCAGTTAGAGGAAGCAGCCAACATGTTGAAAGCAATTGCTCATCCCATGCGCATTGCTATCCTGAATTACCTTGAAGACGGAAAGAAACTTACGGTGACAGAAATACATGAACTGCTTGGCATTGAACAGTCGACCACCTCTCATCATTTAGGAATTTTAAAAGATAAAGGAGTATTATGTTCCAAACGGGAAGGAAAAAACACCTATTACTTTTTAAAACATGCCAATCTAAGCAATATTGTAAACTGTGTAAGTAAGTGTACGAATCCTTAATTTGGCAGGGGTGAAACCAGATAAACTAACCACCCGTTACCGGGTGGTTTTATGTTTATTCTGAATTTTGTTAAACAAACGAATAATATTTTTGTATTTACTCATATCACAAAAGGATACTATCAAATGGCGAAAATAAGGGTTACCAAGGAGTTTAATTTTGAAATTGCTCATGCACTCTGGAATTATGATGGCGCCTGTGCCAATATCCACGGCCATTCCTATAAGATGTTTGTCACTGTTCTGGGCGAACCTATCGCCGATGAAAGAAATCCCAAAAACGGGATGGTAATTGACTTTGGAGATTTAAAAAGAATTGTTCATTCCGAAATCATTCATCCGCTGGACCATGCCATCATCATCCGGGAAGAGGCCGCTAAAAGCCTAAACTGCCTTGAAAACAAGATGTTTACCAAACAATACATAACCAGCTACCAGCCAACCTGCGAAAACCTGGTGGAGGATTTTGCCCAGAAAATCATGAAAAAACTACCAGAAAGCTTAACACTTCACAGCATTAAACTTCATGAAACGGGGACCTCTTATGCCGAGTGGTATGCAGAGGATAATTTGTAAATAATCACCAATAACGCTTTAATTTCACCCTTTCGATGCTTTTATCCCTCCTTTTTATTGATTTTCGGGTTAAGGGATTCGTCAACCAATCAATTATCTTTTAAAACCATTATTATTTTTGCACGGGAAGTTGTAATTTGGTCGTTAAATTGATTACCCGGCTTTTAAAGGCAAATAAACAAAAACATTACATTATGTCTAAAAACCTCTATTTACTTGATGCTTATGCACTAATATACCGTTCTTATTACGCTTTTATAAAAAATCCGCGTTATAATTCCAAGGGACTAAATACTTCGGCGATCTATGGTTTTACAAATACGCTTATCGATTTAATCGCTAAAGAAAATCCATCGCATGTAGCCGTTGTTTTTGATCCCCCGGGCCCTACCTTCCGCCACGAAATGTATAAGGAATACAAAGCCCACCGTGAAGCAATGCCTGAAGACATTCGTCAATCCATTCCTTATATCAAAAATATTATCGAAGGATTTCATATCCCGATCCTTCAGGTAGACGGATACGAAGCCGATGACGTGATCGGAAGCCTGGCCAGGCAGGCTGAAAATGAAGGATTTACCACCTACATGATGACTCCAGATAAAGATTACGGGCAGTTAATTACCGATCATATCAAAATGTATAAACCCGGGCGCTCCGGAGGGGATATGGAAATTATCGACAAACCCAAAATCTGCGAGAAATTCAAAATTAATCACCCCGACCAGATTATTGATATCATGGGATTAATGGGAGACAGCTCGGACAACATTCCCGGAGCTCCGGGAATAGGGGAAAAGACTGCAATAAAATTAATCGAAAAATACGGAAGTATTGAAAATATCTATAAAAACATTGATGAAATTAAAGGAAAACAAAGGGAAAAGCTCATTGAAAATAAAGAACAGGTAATGCTGTCGAAGGAGCTGGTAACGATAAAACTAGACGTTCCGGTAAAAATTGATGTAAATAAACTGGTATTGGATGACCCCAACGAAGAAGTACTAACCAGGTTGTTTGAAGAACTGGAATTTAGAAGTACTGCCCGGCGACTTTTCCAAAAGGAGATCATTACAACTCAGGCCGGGAGTGTAATGCAGGGTTCTCTCTTTGGGGACAATGATTCAAAACCTCCGGAGAAGGAAGAAACGAAGGATATTTCCAATACCGACCATGAATATGTATTGGTTGATGATCAGGAAAAAAGAACAGAACTTATCTCCCAGCTAAAAAACCTGAAAGAGTTCTGTTTTGATACCGAAACCACCGATATCAATCCCCACCAGGCAGAGATGGTTGGATTCTCCATTTCGTGGAAGCCCCATAAAGCTTTTTTCATCCCCCTACCGAAGCATAAAGCAGAGACACAAAAAATAATCAATGAATTTAAACCGGTTTTTGAAGATAAAAACATTCAAAAAATCGGACAAAATATCAAGTATGATCTTCTGGTTTTAAAAAACTACGGAGTAGATGTGGAGGGAGAAATTTTTGACTCCATGATTGCTCACTATCTCTTACAGCCAGACTTGCGTCATAACCTCAACTATCTTTCGGAACAATACCTGGGTTATAAACCGATTGAAATTGAAGAATTAATCGGGAAAAAAGGAGCTACACAGGGTTCTATGCGAAATGTTCCTCTCCAACAATTAAAAGAATATGCCTGTGAAGATGCTGATTTAACCTATCAGCTCAAAGAGCTGTTCGAAAAGGAGCTGGAAAAAACCGGACTCTCCGAACTGGCAGAAACCCTTGAAATGCCATTAATCCCGGTATTAGCTGAAATGGAAAGCACCGGGGTTAAAATTAACACTAAAGCATTAAATGACTATGCCAAACAACTTAATAAAGAGCTGATTAATATTGAAGAAAAAATCATTAAGCAGGCGGGAGTTTCTTTTAATATTTCCTCCCCCAAACAGCTGGGCGAAGTATTATTTGATCAGCTTAAATTAGATCCGAATGCAAAAAAAACCAAATCGAAACAGTATTCTACCAGCGAAGAAACCCTGGTCAAACTTGCAGATAAGCACCCCATTATCAACGATGTATTAGATTTTCGCTCGGTAAAAAAGCTGTTATCAACGTATGTTGAAGCTTTGCCAAAATTAATCCAGAAGAAAACGGGTAAAATTCATACCTCCTTCAACCAGGCGGTTACAGCTACCGGACGTTTAAGTTCGAACAATCCGAACCTGCAAAATATCCCGATCCGTGAAGAGCGGGGAAGGGAAATCCGGAAAGCTTTTACTCCCCAGGATCAGGATCATATCTTACTGGCGGCAGATTATTCACAGATCGAGCTTCGTCTGATGGCTCATATGAGCCAGGATGAAAATATGCTTAAAGCATTTAAAAATAATACAGACATCCACACGTCAACGGCTGCAAAGATTTTCCACGTGGAAAATCTGTCCGAAGTAACCCAGGATCAACGCCGTAAAGCAAAAACTGCAAACTTTGGGATTATTTATGGAATTTCTGCCTTTGGGTTATCGCAACGGTTAAACATTCCCCGTACGGAAGCCAAACAATTAATTGATGAATATTTTAAGGGATTCCCCAGGGTAAAGGAATTTATGGATAAAAGTATAGCCGAAGCCCGAGAAAAAGGATACGTGGAAACATTAATGGGCAGAAAACGATTTTTAAAAGATATCAATTCACGCAATGCAACAGTACGAGGTTTTGCTGAACGAAATGCCATCAATGCTCCCATCCAGGGGTCTGCCGCAGATATTATAAAACTGGCCATGATCGATGTTTTTCATGAACTAAAGAAAGAAAACCTGAAAACAAAAATGATTCTCCAGGTACATGACGAACTGATTTTTGACGTATATAAGCCTGAATTAGAACAGGTTAAATTATTAGTAAAAGAAAAGATGGAAAATGCCATCAAGTTAAGCATTCCATTCACTGTAGATTTAGGAACCGGTGAAAACTGGCTGGAAGCGCACTAAGTTAAACAACCACACCAGGGGCATTAAGCAGCAACCGAATCCTCTCTTTTTTCTGTTGCAGCTTAGGCAACTGCAGATTTTCAATTTTCCCAAGTTTTTCAGCATTTCATAGCGGGTAAAATGGAACGCAGCTTCAGGAAATTAAATCCACTGATCGAGCTGTTCTTCACTGATAAAACTTTCTTTATAAAAAAACAAAGCGGCAAACACCCCTTTTACTGCATGCCTGCTTTCACATGAACCAGAGGAAGACATCCGGAGACAGGGAGTGAATCTAATCATTTGCGACTATTCTTATTGTATTATTGCCAATAACGGGTTATCGAATACAAAAGGGATCATTAATCACAATTGTTTATAAAAGAACAACATTGTTGGTTAACTTTGCTGCGATTAAATGCACAAGAAATGGCAGAAAACTATACCAAACTGGGAAGTAACAAAATAAGCAGGCTCCTGTTCAGTCTGTCACTACCCTCTATGGTAAGTATGTTTGCCAATGCCATATACAATATCATAGATACTATTTTTGTAGGCCGTGGCGTGGGCTCTTTGGGAATTGCAGCTGTTGCTATTGTTTTACCGATCATTGCTATCATCTCTTCATTTGCCCACATGATCGGTATTGGAACGTCCACATTGATCTCCCGAAAACTGGGAAAAGGGGATGTTGAGGAAGTAAATGCTATTGCCGGGAATGGTTTCCTGCTTATCATCCTGGTTGGAATCTTCTTCAGCAGTCTGGGGATTCTATTTACGGATCCGATTATGCGGGCCTTTGGTGCCACAGAAAGCATCCTCCCCTATGCCCATGATTATAGTCAAATTATTTTCATTGGCATGTTATGGTTTCCTTTCTGTGTGGGTACCAGCAATTATTTGCGGGCGGAGGGTTTCGCCCGTGAAGCCATGTATAGTATGCTGTTGGGTATTGGAGTCAATACCGTTTTGGATTATATCTTTATTTTTCCCCTGGATATGGGTATCCGTGGGGCAGCATGGGCTACCATTACAGGAAAGCTTGCCACCTTATTATACCTGATCGCTTATTTTAAAAGCAACAGGAGCATGATATCCATTAACTGGCGAAATCTAAAACTAAAGAAAGACATTTTAAAACCCTCTCTATCTGTAGGTTTATCGGGTTTTGGGATGCGCTCTTCGAGCAGCTTTGCCAACATCATACTTAATCATATTCTAGGGACTCTGGGGGGAGATATGGCCATCGCCATCTTTGGCATTATTTACAAAACCACATTATTTTTTGGGATGCCTCTCTTTGGATTAAACCAGGGCATGCAACCCATTGTTGGTTATAATTATGGTGCCGAATTATACGATCGGGTTAAACAAACAATCCGCCTGGTGATCAGATATTCGTTAATTTATGGGGCATTAGCAGTAATCATCTTCGAGATCTTTGCCCGGGAAATCTTTACCCTCTTTACCCAGGAGAAGGAGCTCTTAGCCCAGGGTCCCCGGGCATTACGCATTGTGGTAATAATGATGTGGTTAATGGGGGTTTCGACCATGTCTATGGGTATTCATCAGGCCATGGGACAGGCCAAACAAGCTTTTATTCTGGCAATACAGCGATGGGTACTGCTGATTACTCCCCTGATCCTGATTCTTCCAAAACTCGGAGGGCTTGGACTGGATGGTGTCTGGATTGCCTTTCCTGCTGCAGACTTTCTGGCAGCTATCATTTCTCTGATCATCCTATACCACACCTTTCGGCGCAAACAATTGCTGTAAAAGATTTACACTAGGATGCTCAAATCCAGAAATATTCCTCAATTTGTGGGAAAAACAAGCCCCTTTGTCCTGTTTTTACTATTCAACATTCCTGTTTTCTCCTAAAAAAGGGCAAAAGAAAATGCCTGGGCAGGATCGACTATTCTTGTTCCTGAGTTTGTTCAGCCGAAAGTATGGAATGATATCTTTCCTTATTCTTCAATATTTCTATTGCTTCGTCCAGTTGCTTATCATCCTTCAGGTTTGCCTTAATCTGTCCCTCCTCATAATAATAACGACCTACAATTTCGTCGCGTAAAAACTGAATAACTTCCGGTTGAAAAGCATATAAATCTTCTTCTTTATCATTGATCAGTTCCAGTTGTAAGGCTTCAATCTCTTTACGGGCTCTTTCATAATATTTTTCCCTTTTAGCAATTTCAATTAATTCCTTCAACTCTTTTTCGCTCCTGGTTTCATAGGTAAAATCCTGTTGAAGGGCAAAAGAAACAAAATCCTTATAGACAGCTTCCGTGATAGCAAAATCTTCAACCCCAGGGATTGATGGATTTTCGTATACAAATTTAGTGGCAAAATCGAAGATCACATTCTGAGCAATCAGGCTAATCGTCAGGGGGCTTACCTCGTCGGATTCAACGTCTACATCAGGTCTGATTCCTCCTCCATCATACACAGTCCTTCCATTGCGTGTTTTGAATTCAGAGATCAATGAATCCGGGATATGTCCCACGCTACCATCTTCGTTTCGATGGGTATAATCAAGCGCCTGAATACATCTTCCGCTGGGAATATAATACTTTGCAGTTGTCACTTTAAGCTGGGCATTATAATTCAAAGGGATGGTTGTCTGAACCAATCCTTTACCAAAAGTCCGTTGACCAACAATCACCCCACGATCCAGGTCCTGTATTGCGCCGGCAACAATTTCCGAAGCCGAAGCCGAGGTCCGGCTGACAAGAATCGCTAATGGAATCTCCGTATCATAAGCAACCTGGGTTGTTTTTAAGGTTTGATTCCATTTTTTTGTTTTTCCTTTGGTAGATACAATCTCCTCTCCTTTGGGGATAAATAAATTACATATTTTAGGAGCTTCCCCTAACAATCCTCCGGGATTCCCTCTCAAATCAAGAATTAAGGACTGTATCTGATGCTCTGTTTTCAACTCTCTCAGGGCATTTTTAATATCCCGGGAAACATCGGGGGTAAATTTAGTCATCCGGATATAACCAATATGATTATCCACGACACCATAGTACGGAACACTTTTAATTTGAATTTCCTCCCGGGTAAGCTCTTTTTCCATTTTTTCACCGGTATATGGACGTTCAATAAGTAATTTTACCGTTGTCTGAGGAACTCCTTTTAATCTTTCACTTACCTCGTCTAAAGGAATTTCATTCGCCGGCTCACCGTCTATTTCCAGTATTTTATCCCCCGCCTTTAATCCGGTCTTGTCAGCGGGGAAACCCTGATAAGGTTTTGCCACAACCGGAAACTCACCGGTACTTCTGATCAATGCACCAATTCCTCCGTATTGTCCGGTAGTCATAAAATTAAATTCATCCATATCCTTTTCCGGGATATAAACGGTATAGGGATCCAGCTCTTCCAACATTGCATGAATGCCTGTTTCAACCATTTTCTCAGGGTTTGTCTCATCCACATAGTAAACATTTACATCCCTGAAAAGAGAATAAAAAATATCCATGCTTTTGGCGATCTTAAAATCATCACCTTCTTTAAACCCCCAAAAAACGGCCGAAGTTATTCCTGTAAGCAGAATCAGGACAATGATTTTGATAAAAATATTTTTTGTTTTCATAGAACTTATTTTTCTGAATTTCCTTTTCCTGAACATGCAGCAAATTTAAAAATTAATCGGTCCAAAAACCGTTATTGGATAAATATTAACAATTTTTAACTTGCCTGGTTTATCCGTTTTGGTAAATTATCTGACCTGACAATTTCTTCAACGCATTAACCAACTCATTATCAATGGATATATCATTATCTGAAAGAGAAGTATTAAAAATTACCATAAAAAAAACTCCTTTCTCAACCCTGTCTAACTCCCTGTATAACAGGCATTTATTTTTCCGATAGGCTTCTCTTATTTTTCGTTTGACCAGGTTTCGTTCAACTGCTTTTTTAAGGTTGCGCTTACTAACGCTTATGGCGATTTGTGCTGGAACTTCAGGATTGTATTGCTCTTCAGTCTTCCAGATGATTCGAAAAGGGTAATGATAAAACTGTTTTCCGGATTCGAATAATTGTTGGATTTTTTTTTGGCTTTTTAACCTTTCGTGCCTTGAAAACTTTTGCGTTGTCATTTAATTTACAAATCAAATATTTTTCAAAGATAAACAATTCCTGGGGTAATTTTATCGCATAAAAAAAGGGAAGTATCCACTTCCCTCTTTTCTGATAAACAATATTACTTATTTCTTACTTTTTTGATGATTATTAATAAACTGGTCGATGGCCATGGTCATGGAGGGAGCCTCTTTGGTTGGGGCTTTTACATTTACTTTTAACCCGGCATCTTTAACTGCTTTGGCCGTTTTGGGACCAAAAGTAGCAATTTGGGTATTATTTTGTTCAAAATCAGGAAAATTTTCGAGCAACGATTTTATTCCTGAAGGGCTATAAAATACGAGCATATCATAGTTTACATCCGACAAATCGGATAAGTCGGCGCTTACCGTACGATACATAATGGCCTTGGTATATTTAATCCGGGCCTGTTCCAGTTTTTTAGGAATTTCTTCTTTATGAATATCAGATAAGGGCACTAAAAATTTTTCCTCTTTATGTTTTTTTATGGTACCCATAAGATCTCCAAATTTTCCATCTCCATAAAATATCTTTCTTTTCCTGTAAACGATATATTTTTGTAAATACAAGGCGGTAGCTTCAGAAATACAAAAATATTTCATGGTATCCGGAATAGATAGACGCATCTCTTCACTGATTCTAAAAAAATGGTCAATCGCGGTTCGGCTTGTAAAAATCACTCCGGTATGGGCAAGAATATCAATTCTCGATTGGCGAAACTCCTTTGCACTTACCCCATCTACTTGGATAAACGGCCTGAAATCAATCTTAAGATTATTTTTTTCGGCAAGTTCGGAATAAGGGGACTTATCATTCTTTGGTTCCGGTTGTGATACTAAAATCGTTTTAATTTTCATGTATAGTTATTTGAATTTGTTGGTTTACAAAATTCGAAAACGCTTTAATTAACAAGCGTTAAAAGCATTTTGTAAAGAATCAAAAAGGGCGCAAATTCGAAAGCACAAAGATACAAAATCATATAAAAAATTGAAACATTCCTTCGATTAATTATTTGAAATGACCTTAATAGTTGAAAAATATAGAAAAAAAGAACAATCCCAAACCCCATATAAACGATAAAATCAAGGTATTCATAAGTTAAAAACTGCAGAGCAACAATAACAGGAAACAAAAACAGTCCAATGTTTTTAGTATAGATATTTACATGATGAAAATACTCTGCAAATACCTTCTGTTTCAAAAACAAGAACCCAATAAACCCTGAGGTCAAAGCCCTAAAAACATATAATCCGGTGATACATGTAAAAGAAAACAGATACAATTCATATTCAGCCACTCCCGAAAACGTTAAACCAAAGTACCGGGATAACTGAACAACAAACAAAGAAACATTACTTACAAAAAGTAAATTCCCTATGAAGGAAGCTCTTTGCATCAGTGAATTCTTATCCCTGTAAAGGGAGTGAGCTTCCTGATAACTTATTGTTGATTTGATGAGGGAAAGCAGATATTTTTTATGAAATAATCGAATCCATCCAAACAAAATAAGCGTAACAATTAACAAAACGGTAACCCAGTCGAACTGGTTATTAAGGTTGGAAGGTAACGGTTTTACAGCTTTTTCAGGGCTTTTTTCTGAATAGGTTCTGGTTTTTCCTTCATTTGAAGAAGCTTCTTCAATAAATACTGTTTTCTTGGGGTGTTCAGGGTTTTGTCTTACTGCTTTAAAATGAAGAAACAGGTTCTGGTGAAAAGGGTCCTGACCAAGTCTTTCACTTACCGGGAAGTTGGCGATTCCAAATTCCCGGTAAAGAATTTTAGCCGTATCTATTGTCGGTCTATAAACTTTTTTTTGTTGGTGTTCTTTTTCCTGTTCTAGCTGGAGCTCAATTTGTCGGGTACGTTCTTCACTTTTGCGCAAAATAGAATCAATCTGTTGCAGATTTAACCCCCTCTCCTGATTAAACGCAGTGTCTTGTTGGCTTAGCGTATCTTTTACGGATTTCTCTTGAAATAAAGTGTCTTGGGCCCTGTGATTTTGTCCGGCCGGAATAGTATCAGCCAGGAATAAAAATTCATTCTTTGCCGGAAAATTATGATCAGAATGTTTTATTGAGGGCATACACTAAACAATTTATCAAATCAGCAGCAAAGATAAAAGGAATTCATTATTATTCCGGCTTAAACGAGATAATTTTTTCTCCTCTCGTCGCAAAGAATTTATTTTAACATCTTCTCACCTGAGGATTATCAAATCATTAACAATTCTTTCCATACCATTGTATCCTTTTCTTTACAATATCCCGGAGTTATCTCATGTTCCGAGTGGTTATCACTCTATTCTTGGGCTCAGGGCCAGGGAAGGCCTGTTAGCTAACGGCAGGCCTACACCCACCAGAAGTTTATAGTCATTCCGTTAATGATGAAAATATTCGTACAAAAGCTTTGCTTTGGCTGGTCCTACTTCACTGGAAATCTCATCGAGGCTTACGGCACGTAGTTTTTTTATGGTATTAAACTTTTTAAGCAATAGTTGGATGGTTTTGGGACCTATTCCGGGGATATTCTCCAGTTCGCTTTTAATGAAATTCCCCGATCGTTTGTTTCGGTGAAACTTTATACCAAAGCGATGCGCTTCATTGCGGATATACTGGATCACTTTTAGGGTTTCCGAATTTTTATCAAGATACAAAGGCACCGGATCGTCCGGGAAAAAAATTTCCTCCAGTCGTTTTGCTATTCCGATAACCGAAATATTTTTATTCACCTGCAACTTTTTTAAACTATTAACAGCTGCATTCAACTGTCCTTTACCACCATCAATAACAATTAACTGGGGCAGGCTCTTTTTTTCGTCCAGCAAACGACGGTATCTTCTGTATACAACCTCTTCCATCGAGGCATAATCATTGGCTCCCTGAACCGTTTTAATATTGTAATGGCGATAGTCCTTCGGACTTGGCTTGGCTTTCTTAAACACAACGCAAGCGGCCACCGGATTTGTTCCCTGAATGTTCGAGTTGTCAAAACATTCAATTTGTCGGGGCAGTTCAGTCAAATTCAGATCTTTCTTGATCTGATTCATTAATCGGTTCCCGGAATATTTTTCTTTTTTCTTTTCTGATTTTTTTTGTTTTTCCAGCCGGTAATACTTCAAATTACGTTGAGAAAGGTCAAGCAGTGATTTTTTATCTCCCCGTTTGGGTACGGTAAGTTTTACCTTGTTAAACGGGAAATCAACAGAAAAAGGAATGATAATCTCCGGGGCACCACTACCAATTCTTTCTTTTAATTCAACAATTGCCATAACCAGCAATTCATCGACAGGTTCATCCAGTTTTTTCTTTAATTCTACAGTGTGGGCCTGCACAATCCTACCTTCAACCACTCTTAAAAAATTAACATAGGCTACATTTCGATCATCCAAAATTGAGAAAACATCCACATTTTTTACCGAAGGACTTACAATGGTAGATTTACTTTTATACTTTTCAAGTATTTCAATTTTTTCTTTAATTAACTGGGCTTCTTCGTACTTATAATCAACGGCATAATTATTCATTAATTTGTATAAATAAGCAATTACCTGATGGATGTTTCCCTTTAAAATCTGCTTAATATTTTCAATGGATTGATCGTAATCCTCTTCTGCTTGTAGTCCGATGCACGGGGCTTTACAATTCCCAAGATGATATTCAAGACAGGGTTTGTATTCATTTTTTGCTATTTTCTCAGGAGAAAGGTTAAGATTACAGTTCCGGAGGGGATAAATTTGACGAATCAAGTCGAGTAAAACTTTAACCATATAAGTAGAAGTATATGGACCAAAATAGGTTGAACCATCATTTATTACATTCCGGGTATAAAATACTCTGGGAAAATTTTCATTTTTAATACAAATCCAGGGGAAAGTTTTATCATCTTTAAGCATGGCATTATAGCGCGGCCTGTATTTTTTTATGAGGTTATTTTCAAGCAACAGAGCATCAGATTCTGTTTCCACAACAATATATTCTATTCTGTCAATTCTGGAAACAAGAACCCGGATTTTATTGTTTTCATAGCGATCTTTTGAAAAATAAGAAGTAACCCGTTTTTTAATATTTTTAGCTTTCCCAATATAGATGATTTCACCCAGGACATTATAAAACTGGTATACTCCGGGACTATCCGGAAGGACAGAAAGGAGGGGTTTAAATTTTTCTTTTTTTTCTTTCAACATCATTCACCAAACAATGATGAAAATTCAAATTTAGATACATCAAACAATCCCTGGTCTCCAATTTTCAACTCAGGAATTACGAGTAAAGCCATAAAAGCCATGGTCATGAAGGGTGCATTAAGCCGAGAACCAAAGGCTTTAGCCTTTTTACTAACCCGGTCATATTTTTGAGCTACCGTTTCGGCATCTTCCCGGGACATTAATCCAGCCACATCCAGCGGGAGTATTTCCAGATCATTCTCATCACAAGCAACAATTCCCCCTTTATAGTCAATAATCGTATTAATGGCCTGGACAATATCCTTATCATTCGTGCCAATGGCAATAATATTATGACTGTCATGAGCAATACTTCCAGCAATAGCCCCCCGGTTAAGGTTAAAGTTTTTCACAAAACCAACTGCCGGTTTGGAAGGGGTATATCGATTAACCACGACAATTTTCAGGATGTCGTGATCGGTATCAGCAACGACGTGACCATTTTCGATTTTAGCTTCCACGAGCTCCTGGCCGGTAAGAAGTTCTCCATCCCGGGCTACAATGACATTGATTTTTCTTCCTTTTGCAGGAACGAATATATTCTCAGGACAAAGTTTCTTTGCATTAAAACAGTTCGCTGCCTGTTCGTCGACCGGAGGAATCAGAACCCTGTTATTTTCAAAAACCAACTCTCCGTTTATAAAGGTTTTCTCCACATCAAAGGTTTTCAGGTCGGGAACAACAATAAAGTCAGCCGGATCACCCGGCTGCAACAAGCCAACCTTTAGACTGTAATGCTTTACAGGGTTAATCAGGGCAGCATGTAAAACATCAAACAGGTCAGCTCCTTTTTCAACGGCTCTGGCAACAATTTTATTGATATGCCCTCTGATCAGGTCGTCGGGATGACAGTCGTCGGTACAAAACATAATGTTATCAGAGTAGTCATGAATCAATGGAAAAAGGTTTTCGAAGTTTTTTGCCGCACTTCCCTCCCTTATCTGAATCATCATTCCCTCTTTTATTTTTTCAAGGGCTTCTTCCATGGACGAACACTCGTGGTCGGTAGAAATATTTTGATCTGCATATTTTTTCAATCCTTCTCCGCTTAATCCAGGGGCATGTCCATCTACCGGTTTCCCGGCTTCTTGGGCCAACTTAATCTTCCGCAGCACCTCAGCATCGTTGTTTATCACACCAGGAAAATTCATCATCTCAGCCAGGAAATAGATATCCTCATTCCGGATCAACCGCGCGATCTCCCCGGAATCGATTACAGCCCCAGAGGACTCGAAGGGTGTTGCAGGAACACATGAAGGGGCGCCGAAAAAAAACTTAAACGGTGTTTTTTCCCCATTCCGGATCATAAAACGAACTCCTTCAACTCCCATCACATTTGCAATCTCATGAGGATCAGAAACCGTTGCAACGGTACCCTGCCTTACGGCCGCTCGTGCAAATCCGGAAGGGATCAGCATCGAACTTTCAATATGCACATGAGCATCCACAAAACCGGGGAGAATATATTTTTGATATTCCCGGGAGGATTCCCGAATCTCATGAATTAAGCCGTCCCGAACATAAAGATCGGCATTAATAATCTTCCGGAGGAATACATCCACCACCTTTCCTGAAACAACATACGATTGTGCCATATTTTTGTATTTTTTTGTTCCACGTGGAACAAAGCTATAAAACAGTTTCGCGTTCCACGTGGAACACTATCTTCCCATGTAAACCAGCAAGACGCTGACGTCAGAGGGAGATACGCCGCTAATGCGTGCAGCCTGACCAATATTTTTGGGTTTTATCCTTTTTAGTTTTTGCCGCGCCTCCGTTGAGAGTGACGATATTTGATTGTAGTCAAAAGTAGGCGGAACTTTAATGTGCTCAAGCCTTTTTAACTTATCAGCCATCTGTTGTTCTCTCTCGATATATCCGGAATATTTTATTAAAACCTCTGCGGACTCAACCACCTCTGCCTGTCGGGTGGGTATATTGTCAACGATCTCCTGAAGGGGCGGGATGTGTTTCTTTAGTTCGCAGAGGGTAACTTCAGGACGTAACAAAATATCTACTAGTTTACGTTTTTGTTTGAGCGGAGAACTACCAATGCTTTCCAAATAAGGATTGATCTGGTCGGGCGAGACGCTATGGGTTTTAACAAATTTAATGAGTTGATCGCGCTGTTGTATTTTTTCTTTAAGTAACCCGAATCGTTGTTCCTGCACCAAACCCAGCCTATATCCCAGTTCTGTTAAGCGTATATCAGCATTATCCTGCCTCAACAAAATCCGGTATTCTGCGCGGGAGGTAAACATTCTATAGGGTTCGTCAACACCCTTGGTTACCAAATCATCGATTAAAACACCGATATAGGCCTGATCGCGGTTCAAAACAAATTCTTCTCTTCCCTGCAATTTCATCACGGCATTAATTCCTGCCATCATCCCCTGTGCTGCAGCTTCTTCATATCCGGTAGTACCATTAATTTGTCCTGCAAAAAATAAATTCTGGATATTTTTTGTTTCCAGGGTATGATAAAGCTGAGTGGGCGGATAATAATCGTATTCGATGGCATACCCCGGGCGATAAATTTTTACGTCTTCAAGTCCGGGAATTTTTTTCAGGGCTTTCAACTGGACGTGCAAAGGCAAAGAAGAAGAAAATCCATTGATGTAATATTCATTGGTATCATTTCCTTCGGGTTCAAGAAAAAGCTGGTGTTTATCCTTGTCAGCAAAAGTTACTATTTTATCTTCGATACTGGGACAGTAGCGCGGTCCAATTCCCTCAATCGTTCCGTTATACAACGGAGATTCTTCAAAACCGGTTTCGAGAATGCTATGAACATCAGGATGTGTAAAGGTAATAAAACAACTTTTATGATTTTGTGGCTTTTGTGGGTGAATGATAAAAGAAAACTGTCCTCCATCATCATCTCCTTTTTGCTCCTGGAGTTTGGAAAAATCTATCGTTCTTCCGTCAAGTCTTGCCGGGGTTCCAGTTTTCATGCGTCCTACCTGGAAACCGTATTCTTCGAGTTGTTCAGAGATTCCCTTGGAAGGAGCTTCACCAGCGCGTCCACCCTCAACCGTTCTTCTTCCCACATGCATAATACCATTCAGAAAAGTACCGTTGGTCAGGATAACTGTACGGGCATAAAATTTCACTCCGAATTTGGTTTTAATGCCCTTCACGATTCCGTTTTCAATAATAAGTTCAGTCACCAGGTCCTGCCAGAGATCCAGGTGTTTAATTTGTTCCAGTATTTTCCTCCATTCTATAGTAAACAGCGTTCGGTCGCATTGAGCTCTCGGACTCCACATCGCCGGTCCTTTGGATCGGTTCAGCATTCGAAACTGGATCATGCTTTTGTCGGTAACAATAGCAGAATAGCCGCCAAGAGCATCAATTTCGCGAATAATTTGTCCTTTTGCAATTCCTCCCATAGCAGGGTTGCAGGACATCTGGGCAAACTTGGTCATATCCATTGTGATCAACAAGGTTTTAGCGCCCAAGTTTGCTGATGCTGCCGCTGCCTCACAACCGGCATGGCCTCCTCCTACTACGATAACATCATAAGCTGGCAACATAATGGTAAACTTAATTTTTCGCGAAAATTAGAAAAGTTTTTTTAATCTATCTAAATAATCATTTTCTTTTTTCCGCATTTGTTTTTTTTGTTCCTCTGTTTGATCGTCATAACCCATTAAGTGCAATACTCCATGAATCATAACACGAAAAAGTTCTTCCTCAAAGGAAACATCAAAACGTATAGAATTGTTTTGTACGGTATCAATACTTATAAAAATATCACCGTTAAGGGTAGTGTCTAAACAGTAATTAAACGTAATAATATCTGTATAGTAGTTATGAGAAAGGTATTGCCTGTTAATATTAAGCAGATAAGGATCGGAAGTGAAAATAAAATTAATCACGCCGGGAAGAAATTTTTCGAGAAGAATCGTTTCTTTAATCCATTGTTTGAGCATTGGTTTATGGGAAAGGGTAAAATCTGTATCCTCGTAAAAAAATTGCAGTTCCATATTAGGTTAAATCAAACTGAATCTCTACTTTCTGCCCGTTTTTGTGAAAAACGACATGGTCAGCCAGGTGACGCATAAGATACACCCCCCTGCCATGAATATTTTCTATGTTTTCGGGGATTGTGGGATCCGGTACTTTTTGAAAATTAAATCCCGGACCTTCATCTTCAATAAAAATACAAATAATATCTTCATTAATGGAAAAGGTAACGGTAACCGTTTTGGTTTCATCTTCCTTATTTCCGTGAACGATAGAATTATTAACCGCTTCAACGGTTGCTATGAGCATTTTTCCGTATATTTCAGAATTGATTTTTGCCTCTTCGGAAACCTCATCAATCAATTTTTCAATGATATTTATATTTTCAATTTTAGATTGAATAGAAATGCTTTTTTCCATTTTCACATTTGTTGTTAGCACATCAATTTATGGTTAATAAATGATTCAATTTGTTTTGTATACTAAATTCCTATCAATATGTTTCGTTTTTGGATATAAAGTTTTGTAAAAAAACAAAATACTCCAGCAATTCTATTGCCCGGATAACCATTTTTCGGGATTCAGCACCTGGGTTTCTTCATATACTCTTAAGTGTAAAATCGAACTTTCCTCATCTGCTTCATTGTAATACACATCGCCAATGTGATACCCCCTGGGTATAATATCACCTTTGCGTACCCTTACGTTTACCAGGTTAGAATAAAGGGTTAAATAATGGCCATGACGAATAATAACCGCCATATTGTTTCCGGGAACGGCAAAAACCTGGGTAACCTCTCCTTCGTATACTGAATTTACCCTGGAATCCTTTTTTGTACTAATATCAACCCCTTCATTATTAATTTTAATCCCTGGAAGAATAGGGTGATTAATTTGTCCAAAGGGACGAATAATCATTCCCTGATCGATAGGCCATGCCAGTTTCCCCATTGAATTTCTAAACCCTTCGGAGATAGCTTCTTCAGAAGCACTGAGGGCAGTTAATTTTCTTTTAGCCGCTTCGCGTGCTATAATTTCTGCAATTTTAACTTCCAAATCCTCGCGGATTTTTTCTTTTTTTCTTAACTCATTTCTTAACTGGGATTCCTTTGATTTAAGGCGAGCAACCTGTTGATTTTCTCGTACTCTTTCATTGGTAAGCGCGTTTCTTTCTCTCTCTTTTTGTACTAAAAGATCCTCTTTTTCGCTCTTTTGTTGTTTTAAGGATTCAATTTCATATTCCAAAGTTTTTTGGGTGGCAAATATTAAGGAAGCTTGTTTTTTACGGTATTTAGCATATTGTTCAAAATATTTGATTCTTCTGTAGGCCTGATTGAAATCGTCGGAAGCAAGAATAAACATTAAACGGTCATAATTATTTCGGTTTTTATAAGCGAAATAAATCATCCTGGCATATTCGCTTTTTAATTTATTCAAATCAGATTCCAATTGATTGATTCGTTTATTTTTATCTTTAATTACCTGCTCTAAGTAATTAATTTGATTTGAAATATCATTAATCAATTGTTCTCTTAGTCCAATCCTTTTTTTAAGTATCAACAGTTTATTTAATCCAGCGGATTTTGATTGCTGGGTTTGATCGAGCAGTTCATTGGCCAGTTTTATCTCTTGCTCTGTTTTTTGCTTTTTCTCTTCTAATTCTTCGCGGGTTTGGCTAATAGCCATTAGAGAAAAAAATAATAAAAAAATAACCAGAAAATATTTCATACAGTAAATACTTAATACAGTTACGGATATATTCGATGATACGATGAGGGTACAATTAATTTTATTTGTACTGGTTCTATTCGCATATCAGAATAATTTATATTCACCTGAATTGTTTTGTCCTGATCTGATATAGTTGCTGAAATATCCATCGGTATGAAAAACTGATCAAATTTAGTATAATTTGAATAATCCAGGGTGATTATTTTGGGTAAATTATGAAAATTCAACTGAACGCGGGAAATAAAAAAATTATCTTGATCTATTTTAAAATGATACGTAATCTGATGGTCCTCTTTAAAAAATTGAAAATACCCATCTTTAGGTTTATAATTTTTTGTGGGATAATGAAAGGATTGAAAATAGAGAGATTGTAGGTCAAACAAAGCATCCTGTAATAGTTTATAATCAACAGGAATATTATAAATCGACGCGACAGTTGAATATGATCCGATTAAATAATTGCGATTGATCCGGTCGATGAACCTGATGGAGTCGGGTGTTATTAATGCTCGTGCTATTTCAATTCCCAAAGAACTGGAAAGAGAAATAAGCATAGATTCACCGGGTATACTCTTTAAATTCGCACGCAGCCTTTGAGTTTGATTATTTTGTATTATTTTTATTTTCGCTCCATTAATGACGATACCTGCAGTATTTAAGGCGTTTTTTTTAATCTGAACATCTATTTCCTCTGGGCTAAGAACAGTCTTTTCAGAGGATACTTCGGTTTTGCTTGTGATACTACAGGCGGAAACTGCGAATATTAAAAAAAAATAAACTATGAGAATAAAACGGCTGTTGGATATCATTCTTGAATTTTACCTTTTTCAATTTTAAACAATAATTCGTTACTTGTATCCCCGAGGTCATTTGCTAATTTCCACATCTTAATGGCTTTTGCTGTGTCGCCAGTAAAATATAATATATCTCCAAAATGATGAACAATTGCCGGACTTTCGAATCCTCCTAAATCGTAAGCCTTTTGAATATAAAAAAGAGCATCCTGATATTTTTGTTGTTTAAATAATATCCAGGCATAGGTATCTAGATAGGTACTGTTTTCCGGCTCAGCTTCGATTGTTTTTCGGCTCAATTCCTGAGCATAGTCGAGTTTAACTTCACGTAAGGATAGATAATATGCATAATTATTAAATACATATAAGTCAGCATAATCACTTTTTATTACCATTTCAAAATAATAGTCTGATTTATCATAGTCCTTTGTTTCATGATAATTTTCAGCAAGATAAGTATAAAAATCATATTCAAGATCGGTATTATTTTCTACGTATTTTAAACCGTTTTTAAATGCCTGAAGGGCAGTATCGTATTCTTCAATTTGAGAAGCAGAGACTCCTTTAAAAAGGTAAAATAAAGCGTGTTGAGGAAAGCTATCTATTGCAGTACTTGAAACATCATAAAGTTTTTTGAATTTATTCTGATAACTGTATAAAGATAACAACTGTTCCCAAACAGCCTGATTTACAGAAAACTTCTCTACGATCATTTGAAGTTCAGTTCTGGCTTTATCCAGTTGATTCATCCGTATCAGATAATCTGCATAAAGGGTGTGTGACTCTTTTTTATCGGGATATAGCTGTCTGAATAACAGCAGATGATCTTCAATTTGTTGAAAATAAATATTAAGTTCTTGAGAATTATTTAAAAGGGAAATAAACACCATTGCTTTTGCCTGAAAGTCAATATTTTCATTATGCAGCACCTTGTGAATATATTTAAATGCATTATCATAATCCATTTTTTTTCTGTAAAAATCGATGATTGAAAGTTGTCCCAGGGTATTAGTACTATCAATGGCAAAGAGCTTTTTGTAATTTTCTTCGGCTTTGGTAAATAAATTATCATTGGTATACATTTCGGCTAAAATACCATAATACTGAGGTTGATTGGGAAAATGATTAATAAGATTCTTGATTTCTTCGTAGGCCTTATTTTTTTGACCTTGTTGTAAATATAACCTTTGTTTGATGATAGACAAGGTTTCGTTAATACCGGTTTGATTTTCAATATCATTATACAAATCAATGGCTTTCTGAAGTTGGTTTGTTTGACGAAATAATGCAGCCAGGTTATACGGAATTTCCAGATCCTGGGGGTAAGTTTCATATAATTCCTGGTAAACATTAATCGCTTTTTGATATTGCTGATTATTGATGTATAAGCGGGCCAGTTTTAGTTGAAACCATTTATTATCAGGGTCTAATCGGGCGGCATTTTGTGCATATTTAACAGCGACCTCATTATTATCAATAATTTCATTGATTTGAGAAATTTCAGACATTGCTGCGGCGCTTTGTGGTTTTATTTCAAGACACTGGTAAAAAAGGGCTAAAGCAGCATTTAAATCACCCAAAAGCTTTTTACGATTAGCCTCCATAAAAATATAGTAATACTCTAACTCCTCGTTATCGTTTAACTCTTTAGTAACTTTTTTCAGATCGGTCTGGGTGGTGTTTTGAACCGAACATGAAGAAGTAATTATAACCAAACCAATAATAAAGTATAGCAAATTTTTAATTTTCATTGAACAAAGATTTTCGTATGAATTTATATATGATGTAACACCAAAACGCAGAAATGGTTATCAAATTGTTTTGGTAAACAGTCTTAAAAAAAATTAACGTTACTTAACACCAGTACTTCCAAAACCGCCACTTCCCCGCCCGGTTTGATTCAGCAGATGTACATCTTTTAATATCGCCTGCTCATGTTTGGCTATAACCATTTGACAGATTCGTTCTCCAGGTTCAATAGCAACTTTCTGATTAGATAAATTAATTAAAATGACACCAATTTCTCCTCTATAGTCAGCATCAATGGTACCGGGGCTGTTTAATACAGATAATCCCTTTTTTAGGGCCAGGCCGCTACGAGGTCTGATTTGAGCTTCGTAACCTACCGGAAGTTCTATAAATAAACCGGTTGGTATTAATTTTCGTTCCAGGGGATTTAAAGTAACAGGCTCTTTAAGATATGCCCGAAGATCCATTCCTGCAGAATGGTCTGTACTATAAGCAGGAAGTGGGTTGTTTGACTGATTGATAATATTAATTTTCATAAAACATAGATTTTTTTTCTTTATAAAATGCAAATCCTGCAAATCCGAGGATAAAAAGAGTAACGGTAAAATAATAAATCGTTTTAGTATAAAAAATGTTTAGTTGGCTAAGGACAAATAAGCCAAGGGCAATGAACACATAAACACCTATTTTTTTCAACTCATACTTCACGGGATAAAATTTCCGGCTAAGATAATATGAAATCAGTAGCATGACGATATAACTGGCTAAACTTGCCAGGGCAGAACCATAGTAACCAATCCTGGGAATTAACAGGATATTGGCAAAAATTGTAATTATGGCGCCAGTTCCGGCAATTAAAATTCCATATTTGGTACGATCAGTAACCTTATACCATATAGATAAATTAAAAAGAATACCAAATAATAATTTTGCAAAGAGAAGAACCGGGACTACCCGTAATCCTTCCCAAAAGGCCTGGTCGATAAAATATTTTAATATATCTATATAAAAATTGACTCCTAAAAATATGAATAATCCGAAAATTATAAAATAGGTCATTACCTTACCGTAAAGTTCGTGAGCATCCTTACTTTCTGCATTTTTAAAAAAGAACGGTTCAGCTGCATAACGATACATTTGGATAAATAAAACCATTAAAACAGAGAGTTTAAAATTAGCCCCGTAAATTCCCAACTGTTCAACCGGATTAGGATGATTAATAAGCCTAGGGATCAGAAGCTTGTCAATATTATCATTTAACATCCCGGCTAAACCTATCAATAAAATCGGGTATGAATAATTTAACAAACGTTTAAGAAGGGTAAAATCAAAGGTTAATTTTACCTTAAAAATTTCAGGCAATAACCACAAAAAAGTAACAGCGCTACTGACCAGGTTTGCTAACAGTACATATTCTAAAGCTAAATCAGGATGGTAAATACGGGCCAAAAAGTTATCGGCACCCAGCTGATAAAATTTACGACAAACATAAAGATAAAAAAGGTTAATGAAGATATTGATGCCAATGCCAATAATTTTAATCATCATAAATTTTACCGGTCTCTCATCAATTCTGAGTTTGGCGAAGGGAATAGCATTTATAACGTCAAAGGAAATAATTAAAATAAAATAATAAACGATCCGGTGATTATCTATTGCAAAATAATCGGCCCATTGGTGTTTAAACACAAAAGAAAGAAGAAGAAAAAAAGCAGTAGAAAATAAAATAGAATATAAACTGGTTCCTAAAACAGTATCATATTTTTCCTCTTTTTTACTGGCAAACCGAAAAAAACCCGTTTCTAATCCATAGGTTAAAATCACCAATAAAATAGCTGTACTACTGTAGATATAAGTAAGTTTGCCATAAAAAAACTTCCCTAAAACAAGTGTGTGAAGCGGAACAAGCAAATAGTTTAAAAATCGGCCAAGCATATTGCTTAACCCATAGATTAATGTTTGTCCGGCCAATTTTTTTATCTGACTCAATGTAACTGTTTATTTATTCGTACCCTCGTTTATTAAATAACAAATAACCAAAATTAAATACAAAGTAAAACTTCTTCTCTCTTTTATCATAATAATTAAGACTTAAACTTGCTGGTCCAAATATAGTATGATAAACCAGAGAAGTAGAGGCGATATAGGTAAAATTATTAAATTGTTCTGCATATTCTGCCTGTTTATTATTTCCGCTTACAATTTTCTGATAAGGCATCATCGCATATATTTCAGCCCGAAAGTGAATTTTGTCGGTAAAGTTAACAACAGGTTTGATCCCAGCTGCGAGAAATGAATGGGCACGGTAATTTTCAAGAAACATCGTTTTACTGTGGGGTGTCGGTTGAAAAACATTGGCATTTAGCATGGTTGCAGTATAATTACTAAAAAAATCCATATTAGTAAATGAAGCCTGAACCAGATATCCTAAATGAAAATATTTACCTAACTGAAAATATTCATCTCTAAAATATTGAAGATTATACCAATTATGTTCATCTTCAATTTCATTAGGTATTTCAGAGGTTGATCCGGGAATAAATTTTTCGGTTCCTTTAAGATAATTAAAACTTAACACCTGATTTACACCTTTCGTTGGAAATTGTTTATGATCGAAATTGTTTTTTTCCAGGTTTAACTTAAAATTGATATAGTCAAAATCTGTTAAATCGTTGGTATCAGCTTTAAAAAACTCCATGGTTTGATAATATTCATCACTAATAAATCCGTAAGAAAATTCGGCCCGAAACATGGAATTTGTAGTAAGCGGGGTAAGCATAGCCAATTTTAAATTATTTTCATTTTGGATGAGATAAGGAGGGCGGACATCTTCGAAAAAAGGTTCGGAACTACTACTGTAAAAATCCCACCGATTCATCGTAAAGGATCCTGTAAAAGCAACAGGTATCCGGGAGGGAAAGTCGGCCCGGCCCTGTATCATAACAGAACTATAGAGACGACCGAAATAAATATTGGCATATGCTGATCGGGAAATTTTTCCCAATTGATTATATTGTAAACTGGCAAAACCATGGTTGATGGAACTGGATGATATATTGGCACCCACGCGTGCAATAAATCTGCTCTCTTCATCAACATTAAGTTTTAGATGAAAAGATTCACTGTCCTGATCATAATAAGCTTCTGGGTATATGGAGGAGATGGTCCCATCGGCCAGGAGTTTAAAATAGGTTTTTTTAAATTGTTGAACAGAAAAAACCGAATCCCGTTGAAAAATACTTTTGGTAACATAATCTCTTTCTTTATGGTTTAATCCATGAATGGAAACATCTTTAAACACCAGAGGAGATAATTTAGAATGGTAATCAGCTCTTGCCTGTGCAAGTTGTATACTATCCTTTCTGGCAGGGATTAACTGTTTAATACTGTCTATCAGTTCACAGGTTTGATCATACCCTTTCTGGATAATTCTTTGAGCCTTATCAAAGTCCAATAATTTCACATTGGTAAATTGGGATTCAATTAATATCCCATTTTGGGGAAGTTGATACCTTACTTTTTCCATAAGCATATTTTCCAGTTGAACCACAACATTATCCGGATCAGGCTTCGGAGAATTATCTGCAGTTTTACTTCCAATGATATAATCAGGAGAAAAGTCATTAATCATAACATCAGCAGGAAAATTATTTTTCATCCCCCCATCAAAGTACAAGATGCTATCCACTTCTACGGGTTTAAAATAGAAGGGAAAGGTCATAGAAGCTCTTACAGCGGATCCCAGGTTCCCCCGATGGAAAACCTTTGCTTTGTTGTGATAAATATCTGTAGCAATACACCGAAAAGGAACAAATAAACTATCGAAATTGTAATTTGCTGCGGCATTAGCAGCACTAAATATTTGCATGGCTGCAAAATCCATTTGATGTGTAGGCACTAAATTACTTGGTAATTCGGCTTTTGCTGTAGAATCTTTGATTCGTATTTTAAAATTAACCATATCTGCAGCAACAGGAGATTGTTTAAAATAATAAATATAATCTTTTTCAATTTCACCAAATGCCCAATTACGAAAATCGTCGGATAACACCAACTGTTCCATTTCAGCCGGGGTATAACCAATAGCATACAACCCTCCAACGATAGCTCCCATAGATGTTCCCGTGACATAATCTATAGGAATATTATTTTCTTCCAGTGCTTTTATCACCCCGATATGAGCTAACCCTTTAGCACCACCCCCGCTTAAAACCAAACCCACTTTTTGATCTTGTGAAGAAGAAATCTGGGAAAGAAAAAGAGACAAAAGAAAAATCAGGAAAAATCTGGTTTTCATGATGATTATTTTAATTCTAATGAAATGTTGCTATTTTTGCTTTTTTAAATAATGGACTAAATTACGATGAAAAAAATTTTTTTAATTGCTTTTTCTTTTATTTTATTGACAAATACATGTGATATTCCGATCAAAAAAGAAAAAAAAGCAGAACTCTACAAAATAGAGACCGAATATGGTGATATGATTTTTAAATTATATGATCAAACACCATTACATAAAGAGAATTTCGAAAAACTAATTGAACAAAACTATTTTGATGGTATACTTTTTCATCGGGTTATTAATGGATTTATGATCCAGGGAGGAGATCCTGATTCGCGCCATGCTGAACCCGGTGAATTATTAGGGAATGGGGGTCCGGGGTACACACTCCCCGCTGAATTTGTTGATACAATTTTTCATAAAAAAGGGGTCATTGCTGCGGCTCGTGAAGGGGATGATGTAAATCCTGAAATGCGATCAGCTGGTTCACAGTTCTATATTGTACAGGGAAAAGTTTTTAGTGATGAGGAGATAAAAAAGGTTGAAGACCGGATTAATGCTTCCCGGTTAAACAGGATGGTAACCAGAAACATAAAAGAGGCAGAACAAAAAGCTTACGAAACCGGAGGATCCATTGATTATCAGGTTATAGTCAGGGAAGCGAGAGCAAAGGCAGAAAAGCAATTTAAAAGAGAAGGCATGTATAAAATTCCGGATGCTAAACGAAAGATTTACCAAAGCATTGGAGGGACTCCTCATTTGGATGGGGCTTATACGGTATTTGGAGAGGTCATTGAAGGACTTGATGTAATTGATAAAATAGCTTCTGTAGAAACCGACAAAAATGATCGCCCGATAAAGGATATCCCAATGAAAATAAAAAAATTATAATATAAACGCATTATGATTGATAAAATCAATAAATATCTTGAAGAAAGTAAAACATTTGATTCCGGGAACCTGGAGGAAATTGAATCTTTCAGAATTAAATTTCTGGGAAAAAAAGGGATTGTAAATGATCTTTTTAATGAATTTAAAAATGTTCCACGTGAAAACAAGAAAGAGGTAGGCCAGAAATTAAATGAACTAAAACAAACCATCCAGGAAAAAATCAACTTACTTAAAGCCTCCTTTGAAGAAAAATCAGAAGGTATTTCTGATTACGACTTAAGTTTACCGGGAGATCCGGAAGTCCTGGGTACCCGTCATCCGCTTTCAATTGTGAGAAATGAAATTATTGATATTTTCAAGCGATTAGGTTTTACTATTTCTGAAGGTCCCGAGATTGAGGACGACTGGCATGTATTCTCTGCATTAAATTTCCCGGAAGAACATCCTGCACGAGATATGCAGGATACCTTTTTTATCGAGAAACAACCGGATATTTTATTACGCACCCATACTTCATCGGTTCAGGTAAGAGTAATGGAAAATTCTCAACCTCCCCTTCGGACAATCTCTCCAGGACGAGTTTTTAGAAATGAAGCGATAAGTGCTCGTGCCCATTGTATTTTTCATCAGGTAGAGGGTTTATACATCGATGAAAATGTATCCTTTGCCGATTTAAAACAAACACTGTTATATTTTGCAAAGGAGATGTTCGGAGAACAAACAGAGATCCGTCTGCGTCCTTCTTATTTTCCTTTTACGGAACCTTCGGCAGAAATGGATGTAGCCTGTAATATTTGCCATGGAAAGGGATGTAATGTATGTAAATACACCGGGTGGCTTGAAATTTTGGGTTGTGGAATGGTTGATCCCAATGTGCTGGATAGCTGTAATATCGATAGTAAAAAGTTTACCGGATTTGCTTTCGGAATGGGAATTGAACGAATAGCCATGTTAAAATACGGGATTAATGATCTTCGCCTATACTTTGAAAATGATGTTCGTTTTTTAAACCAATTCAAATCCGCCTACTAAATCAAAAGATAAACAGATAAAAAACCCTGCCACAAAACGAAGCAGGGTTTTTTTGTATACTATTTGTCTTATTTTTCTGGATTTAACTGCACTTCAGTACTCATTTTTACATATTTCCGATAGACAAAACTAACGCCGCAGTAACGTTCTTCGGATAAATTTACGGCCTTATGAATTTTATCTTCGGGTAAATCAGTTCCCCAAAATTTATAAATAACTTTCATCCGGTCATAATGTTTTGGGTGTTCATCGGTATTATTGGCAACTACTTCAACACTAAAGTCATCCAGTTCAACACGCATTTTTTTGAGAATGGATATAACATCCATTCCGGTACAACCTGCCAAAGCTAGCAACATTAAGGGTTTAGGTCTGGGACCACGGTCTTTTCCACCTACAGCACCACCGGCGTCAATAACTAATTTATGACCATTTACATTTGTTTCAAATGCCATACCATCAATCCAATTAACATTTAATGAAGTTTCCATATCTGTATATATTTTTATATTATAATATTTTTGCAAATATAGTGTTAAATAATATAATCCAAATTCCTTAATTATAAAACAAAAAAGTTAATTTTGTGTTTAAGATTCAAATTAAACTGTGTATTCTATTTTATCCAACGAAAGGGATTTAATTTTGTGAGCTAATGAAAACCCGTGATCACATACCATCTTGCGAAAACTGCATTAATGATATTGATTCAATCTTTAAATTTCTGTCTTCCGAAGAACATTTAAAGGTCGAAAAAGAAAAAGTATGTAATTCATACAAACGGGGAAGCATTATTTATCATGAGGGTAGCCGTACCAATGGCTTTTATTGTATACATTCAGGGATTTTAAAAATTTATAAAACCGGGATTGATGGACGAGAACAGATTATCGCTTTTGCCAAAAAAGGGGATATCATTGGATATCGTTCCATACTAAGCAACGAATTAGCCTGTTCTTCAGCAAAAGTTATTGAAGACGCCATACTTTGTTTTATTCCTGGTGAAACATTAATTAGCCTGGTAAAAACAAATGGTAATTTTTCGATGGCCATGATGCAACAGACCTGTAAGGAGTTAGGTGAAGCAAATTCATTTATCACAGATATTGCTCAAAAAACGGTACGAGAAAGGCTCGCTGAAGTATTGTTAAATTTAAAAGATATATTTGACCTGGATGAGGATCAGGTTTTACAGATCTCACTTACCCGCGAAGAATTAGCCAATATTGTAGGTACAGCAACCGAATCAGTGATTCGATTACTTTCAGAATTTAAACAGGATCAATTGATTGATTTAAATGGCAGGAAAATTAAAATGCTTGATATTAAAAGACTTGAAAAAATATCAAATGCTTTTAATTAAATAATTTTTGTTGATTTCCCCGTTCCTGAATCCGATTTAAATGCTTATAGGCAAATTCAGTCGCCTCTCTCCCACGTGGTGTACGTTTCAAAAAACCTTCCTTAATTAAAAAAGGTTCATAAACCTCTTCAATGGTTCCTCCTTCTTCGCCGATGGCGGTTGCGATAGTATTTATTCCCACAGGTCCTCCTTTAAATTTATCAATAATGGTTAATAAAATTTTATTATCCATTTCATCCAGACCATGTTTATCAATATTTAATGCTTTAAGGGCGTACCGGGAAATATTAATATCAATTTTACCATCTCCTTTTACCTGAGCAAAATCACGTACTCGGCGTAATAGTGCATTGGCAATTCGAGGAGTCCCACGGGACCGGGAGGCAATTTCATCGGCAGCATTGGGTGCAATATCAACATTCAGGATATTGGATGACCGTTTGATAATGGTACTTAAGGTACTATGATCATAATATTCCAAATGCAAACTGATACCAAACCGGGCTCGTAAGGGACTGGTTAATAATCCGGAACGGGTTGTAGCTCCAATTAAGGTAAAGGGGTTAAGGTCAATTTGAACACTTCGAGCACTAGGCCCCTTATCGATCATAATATCAATTTTATAATCCTCCATGGCGGAGTATAAATACTCTTCGACCACAGGACTTAACCTGTGAATTTCATCAATAAACAATACATCTCCTATTTCCAGGTTGGTTAACAATCCAGCTAAATCACCAGGTTTATCCAAAACAGGTCCGGAAGTTAATTTAAGGTTGACCTTCAATTCATTGGCGATAATATTTGCCAGGGTGGTTTTCCCTAACCCCGGAGGACCATGTAATAAAACATGATCTAAGGCCTCTGAACGCATTTTGGCTGCTTTAACAAAAACCTGTAAATTTTCAACAACCTTAAATTGTCCTTTAAAATCATCAAAATCTAAAGGTCTAAGTTTTATTTCAAACTCCTTATCGCGATCTAAAAAATTTTCTTCTCTAATATTAAATTCTTCCATGGAAAATAAATTCTGTACAAATGTAACAAATCTATTTATCGTTGTTCCTTGTTAGATTTAATTTTACTCCGTTAATTTTATATATTTCATCATCACGATACTGAACCACGAGAATTATTTCTCCATTTTCATCGTATTTAACCCATGATTTTATTTTTTTTCCTGTATCATAATATTGAATTTCTTTTAGCTCTTGGTTAGGATAATAATAAATATGTTTTCCATCGGGCAGGTCTTGTAAATAGAAACCTTCAAAAGCCAGGGTATCATTGGATTTATATTTACGATACCATTTTCCATTTTTCATTCCAAGAACATATTTTCCATATTCTTTTTGGTCTCCGATATCATAAATCCAGTTACCCTCCTTTTCTCCCTGGATATAATTCCCCTTTGCAATGATAACAGGGAGGACAGAATCAGCATATTCAATATATTCTCCGTCGAGTAATCCAAAGATAAAATACTCTTCTTTACGTAAATTTCCGTTTCTATAGTACCATTTCCACTGACCGGATAATTTTCCATTTTGGTAGGATCCGGTTTGCTCAACACTACCCTTTGGATAATAATAAATCCAGGTATTGTTCTTTAATCCATTGTTGTAATATCCTTCTGCTTTTTTATTTCCTTCTGGATAATAATCAATCCAGGGTCCTTCCTTTTTTCCATCGGTTGTTACAATACCCTGGCTTACCAGTTGATGATAAATATTATAGGTTTTTGCTTCTATTACATTGCCTTCAGGATCAAATGTTCGATGAACACCTATAGGCTTTTGATCCAAATAGCTTCCCTGAAAAATGAGATTACCATCCTCATCAAATTTTTCTCTCAGATCAATTTCAGTGGAAAAATCATCCGATTTCTTAACAATTTCTCCATTTTCGTAATTTAAAACATTAATCAAATGTCCATTATTATGATAAATTTTATAAACTCCGTTTAATTTACCGTTCAAATATTGTATTTCTTCTTTAATATTGCCCCCAGGATAAAAAGATTTCCAAACCCCTGTTTTCTTTTGATTTTCATCATACCGGTTAATCTCTTCATGAAGAATCATCTGATTGTTACGATAACGGGTAATTGCTACGATATTACTATCCAAATCGAAAGAAAATGCCAGACCATTTTTAACATCATTGGAAAAAGGAATAATTTTTTTAAGCTGTCCATTAGAAAAGTAGTGGTATGCTTTTCCGCTTCTTTTATCATTAACATACAGTTCTTTGGATTGAATGAATATTTTTCCGTTCGCTGTTGGAGGGTAAAAAGTTATGGCATATCCGTTTTTTTTACCCATCCTGTAATTAATAATATCAGAGGTATCCCCAGTATGACTAAAAAAAATCCATGTACTATCGAGTTTACCATTTTTCCATTTACCAATGGAACGTTTTACCCCGCTCATATGATAAGATTTCCAAATGCCTTCGGGTTTTCCATTGACCAAATACCCTTTACTTGCTATTTTTCCATTCCCGTGCAAATATTCTTTATATATGGTATCAGTTTGTGTTTGAGCATACACAAAAAAGACCATAAAAAATAAAATGTTAAAAAAGAATACTCTTTTCACAAAAAAAACAATTTATCTAATTCATTAAAGATATAAAAAAAGCAGGGTTTAATTTCCTGCTTTCTTTTAAATTATTTGTTTTATAAGTTCAATTGTCGTGAAATTTTCAACATTCTATCAATTGATTTTCGGGCTTTTTTCATTGTATTATTATCCAGGATTACTTCAGGTTGTTCGTATTTCAAGGTATTGTAAATCTTATGAACAGTAATTAATTTCATAAAATTACAATCATTACATCCACAGGTAGAGTCCTTTGGAGGGGCAATAATATATTTTTTTTCAGGATTTTGTTTTTTCATTTGATGTAAAATACCTGATTCAGTAGCAACGATATATTCCTGACCTGGATCTGTATGCGTAAATTTTAAAAGGGCTGCAGTAGATCCTACAAAGTCAGAAACCAATTGAACCGGTTTTTCACATTCTGGATGAGAAATAACTTTAGCCTGAGGGTATACTTTTTTTAAGTTTAAAATTGCTTCGAGAGAAAATTCTTCATGCACATGGCAGGCACCATCCCAGATAAACATGTCTCTTCCGGTAACCCGTTGAATATAACTGCCAAGATTTTTATCGGGTGCGAAGATAATTTTTTGATTCTTTGGTAAGGATTCTATAATTTTTAATGCGTTTGTAGAAGTACAACAAATATCCGTTAACGTTTTTATTTTAGCTGTTGTATTCACATAAGAAATAACCAAATGATCAGGATGTTTATTAACGAAAGCTTCAAAATCATCATATGGACAGGAATCTGCAAGGGAGCATCCGGCATTTAAATCAGGAATTAATACTTTCGACTGGGGAGAAAGTATTTTTGCTGTTTCTGCCATAAAATGGACTCCCGCAAACAATATAATAGCTGCATCTGTATCTGCCGCTTTTTGAGATAGTGCTAAACTATCGCCTACAAAATCAGCTAAATCCTGAATATCTGAAGTTTGGTAGTAATGCGCCAAAATAATCGCATTTTTTTCTTTTTTTAATCGATTGATTTCTTCAAGAATATTAAGATTATTTGCAGGTTTTTCATCGATAAATCCTTTTTCTAAAATATCTTTTTCAACACCCATTTTATAAATAATTATTAATAAGATTAAATTTTAAAACTCTATGATAATAATGATATCCTGTTAATATTGTTGTAAAAATTATTGTTTTCTGTTTGACTTTTTCGTTATTAAAAACTTTTTAAACTGATTTTAACAATTTATATAACTATTATAGATATGGTTTTTAATTGATTAAATCAGTTATTAACATGTTGTTAATGGAGGCATTTATTGAAAACTTTTCCGTTAAAAAATGAACGTTAGCTGTTAAAAATTTGTTTGGATTTTGTGAGCCAAAACTAAAAAAATATTTTTGATAAATCTTAAAATTTTATATATAGGATACCTATTTAGAATATCAAAAACTACTTTTTAAAATTTATTGACTTTAATTAACATTCATTTAACAATAATCAACCAAGAAATTAACAGAAAGGAACAAATTATTTAAAAATAGTTATTTTATTTAAAATTAAATTTTTATATCAATTTGATTAAACGATTAATTTGATTAAATAATATGTTCTGTTTATAAATCAACAGAATAAATATTTTTAGGATTGTTATTTTAAAATAGTTTAAAATAAATAAATATATTCATTAAATTTGAGTGCATAAAATGAAAGTATTTGATAATTTATGATATCCAAAAGAAAAATTTCCATAGCAATAGCAAGTGATCATGCGGGGTTTGCATTTAAAGAACTACTAAAAGATTATTTGGAAAAAAAGGGGTATTCCATCAGGGATTTTGGAACTGATTCTGACAAAAGTGCTGATTATCCTGACTTTGCTCATCCTTTAGCAGAAGCTGTTGAAGCCGGAGAATTTACTTATGGAATTACACTTTGCGGAAGTGGAAATGGGATAAGTATGACTGCTAATAAGCATCAGGGAATACGTTCGGCATTATGCTGGAATAAAGAAATAGCTCAATTAGCCCGCTTACATAATGATGCCAATGTGTGTTCATTACCTGCCCGATATATTTCCTATGAATTAGCCCAGGAGATTGTTCAAATTTTTTTAAATACTGACTTTGAAGGTGGAAGGCACCAACGACGAATAGCAAAAATTCCTGTACAATAAAAAATATTTCAAGATGTTATCTAATACATGTAAATATGCCATCAGAGCTGTAATTTATTTATCCCTGAATGGTGGTGAAGAGAAAAAAATTGGAATCAAGGAGATTTCCAAGGAGCTTGAAATTCCAACACCTTTTTTAGGTAAAATTTTACAAACATTAGCTAAAAATAAATTACTTAGTTCTACGAAAGGGCCACATGGTGGTTTTGGATTAGCTAAACCGGCCAGGGAGATTACTTTATTAAATATTGTTGAAGTAATTGATGGTCTTGATTTTTTTAATACTTGTTTGATTGGATTACGAACCTGTAAACCAACAGCGCACGATGATGTTCAATGTCCTATTCATCATAAATATGAACCGATAAGTAAGCAAATTTATGATCTTTTTAATAATGAGTCCATCGAAAATTTGAAAAAGGAAATTGAAGCATCGGACGGAAAAATAGGACTATAAAATTTTTAGCAAGGGATATTTTTTAATTTTTGGATAGGAAAGGAGAGCAACTATACATCCGGTTATATTAGCCAAAACATCTAAAATTTCTGCAGAGCGGGTTTGGGTAAAAAAATATTGAACAACTTCCATAAGTATTCCATAGCTTACTACACCTACAAAAGAAACGATTACCTGGAAAAGTTTTGTATGTTTTCCTGCGCGTATGAATGAAGCAAGTAGTGTAATTGTAAAAATATAATACATTAAAAGGTGTATTATTTTGTCTCCATAAGGAAAACTGAATAAAGAAAACTGATTTATATTTTCCCCAGAAGCCATACTTCCATAAAATATAACTAAGGAGATAAGTGCAGGTTTCCAATAGTTTAAGAATAGTTTTTTAATATTCATTTCGGGTTTTCGTAAAAGAACACCCGAAGATATAATTAATTTTTGTAACTTATAAGACGCTAAATTTTTTCTGTTTGTTCAATTCACTTTTCAGGTCTGTTTTTTAAAGATTTCATATAGCAAACAACCGTAAATAAAATTTATGGCGATGAAAAACATCGAGAAATTAATTATACAATTGAAGAAGGAGAATATTTCTACATGGTTTGACCTTGGATTATTTTTAGACCGGGTTAAAGAAAACCGGGAAATGTCGCCGTATAATTTTTCCGGAGGGATTAATGATTTTAAGGCATCAGTCAAGCGGTCAGGAATTGGTTTTTTAACTTTTCAATATGGCATTGACGGGGTGAGTATAGAAGTTAAAAAATATACCCAAATATTTAGAGATAAATATCAAACTTCTAACATTCATTATATTGCCGGAAAATTTTTTCCAGAGTCTCATAAAATGATCCCAGAATATGTTCACAAGTATGAGCTGGAATCAATCCGAGGTTTTAATGAATGGAATTTGTATAAAGATTTTTTCTTTACCCATTTAGATAGAGGGAGTAAAACCTACAATGAATTAATTAAAAAGTTTTGGGATGAAGCATTGGATATTGTTCATGATTTAGGTCAATATATTATTGATCATGATATTCAAATACTTTATATAATCAATATATGTTCAAATCCCGGGAATGTTTCCCTGGCCCTGGCTGTTACTTTGCTTTCCGAATATTTAAAAATTCCTGTTTTAAATAATAATCATGATTTTTACTGGGAAGGGGGAAATAAAGAAATCAATAAGAAGGTTTATCATTTACCTGATGGTCCGAGGGATTTCTTTTTTAAAAATGCACATGTAGGGGAGTTTTTTTCTATTATTGAAACATTATATCCCTGGGATTCCCGGATTTGGATGCATATAAACATTAATAAACAGCAAACCGAGCGATTAATAAAAATCAACGGGATCAATCCGGCGAATGTCACTGAAATTGGAACAGCTGTAGATACTGATGAATATCAGAATACTACCAAAAGAAAAAAAATTAATACCTTTTATCAGTTTGAAAAAATTCTCAGCCGATACAAAGATACGCTGATTAGCTATTCTGTAAAGGATGTAATAGAAAGCCATTTGGTAACTCCGGAATCTATGCGTCCAATTTTAATTGGAACCCGAAGAACAAAGCCATTACCTAAATTTTTAAACGAGAACATTATTTTTCTTCAGCCAACCAGGATTATTGCCCGGAAAAGAATTGAAATTGGGTTTAGTCTGGTTAAAAAACTATTTGACGAAGATGAATTTTATGCCCGTTTTAAGGAAACCAAAAATTTGAAACTTACTTTATTAATTACTGGTCCAATTGCTTCAGGGCATTTTGATTATTTCCGGCAGTTATTAAACCGGTTTCATCAGTTATTAAAAAAATTAGACAAGGATATTCGAAATAGAGTGTTTTTAGCTTTTTTATTTAGCGAACTGGATAAACAGCGTTTTAAAGAGAGATTTGAAGATCCTGTAGGCATCCCTGAATTATACAATATAGCTTCTCTGGTGTTATTACCCAGCAAGACAGAGGGAAGAGGTTTACCGATTATTGAGGCCACAGCTTGCGGAACCCCAATTTTTTGCAGTCGTTATTATCCCGAAAATGTTTATTCTGAAGTGATTGGTGAGCATCTTCCTCATCAGAACCGGCTTAAGGTTATTGAATTTGACGGAAAGAATATTACGAAAAAGCATACCCGAAAAATTATGGAAAGTGTATTTTTTCCGCATCAATTTACCCATATTATAGCCCATAATCAGCATGTAGTTGATAAAAGATATAGTTTACCAGCTCTTGCATTAAATTTTGATGAGATTTTCGAAAAGTTTTATTATCAGTTAAAAGAACAGCCCATTTCATTTAAAACGGAAAAAGCGATAAATACCTATCAAAAAATGGTTAATTATTCAAATTCCGATTTAAAAAGTATTATCAATACAAAAAATAGGGAATATTTACCCGGATATGGACGTTTACGGTTTATGATTTTGTTAAAATCATTAATTGATCCGAGCTATTTCAGGGTTGAGGAGCAATACTTTAGAGGAAAAGCTTTCCAGTATGCCAGGCAGTTACTTTTTAAAAACAGGCATAAAAATAAAACGAAAACAATCCATGAATTTTTTAATACCGTAGAAAGTATTTTTTTATATAAAGAGGGAGAGGTTTCAATTCGTCATGACCATTCGTTACCTTATCGTCATCGGAATAAAAATTATTATCCTTACCAGGATTTTACCATTCAGGAAATAAGCGGGTTAATTAATATGCTTTATCATGATATCGTTGACGGAGAAGAAGAACCAGAGATTGATATCAATGCCCATTTTTTTACTGATTTTGATCTGGCTTTATCGCAATTAACATCCAGTACTTATTTAGCGATTGATGACCGAAAACGATTAATCAAGAGATTACAATCCAATGTTCCGATTGCTTACTTTCCAGGGAAGTTTATAAAAAATGAGATAGAATTTTTTGCCCTTCAGGCAGTTCGGTCAAGGTTAGCATTAACTATTGATGAAGAACTTACCGAAGAAAAATTAAAAGAGCGGCTTAACATGATTTCTCCAATATATATTATGGCCAGTACCAAAACCACGATAGAAAACTATAATCGGAATAGTATTGAGAAGTTTATTTTAGAGGGGAATGACGAAGAGTTAAAATTACTGTATAAATATAAAATTTTACGGGTTGTGAATATTCAACAGTGGTGTGTAGGAATTCATTTTCATCAGCTTGGTGATGAAGGGATAAAAGTATTAAGAATGGTAAAGGAAGAGAAGGGATTTATTCTTTCGAATCGAACAGAAGCTGCTGTAATGACTGACATTGTTGATATTGATCGCTTTCATATTGGAAAAGTTGAAGACAGGATGACCGAATCAATTATGGGGATCCCGATGAATACTGGATTTATTCAATACGTACCTGCCGGAGTACGAGTTACCCTGGCTTATCCTACTCCAGTGCAAACAGCAAAAGATTTCCATGATTATTTAAGAAGTGATGAATTTAACCAGGCCGTTGAGCGTTATGGTGAAGAAAAAGTATTTGAGATATTGAGAAAGGATGCACAAATAAAAATGTCTCCTGTAGCTAAAGTCATTAAAGATTTATTGGAATCAAAGGATCAGTCCGATGTTATCAGTTATGAGTTTGTAAGTGGAATTTATGAGGATAAGATGCCCTGGAGTGGAGTGATTGCAAGTGTGGGGCTCAACCGCGCCAAGTGGCAGTTTGTAATCCAATCCTCAGAAAAACCACAACCCGTAACGTCCTTTGTTAAAAAATTTGAAGAAAGTATTCATTGCCAGGTAAAGGTTGCCTGGAACGGAGGGTATATTCTTAATCCTGAGCTGGTTGGTAAATTAGGATTACCTGAATCGTATATCGGTTCACCCCTGGGATTATTAATTGCTGATGGTAAAGTGTTGAGTCCACCTTTATTTAACAAACCCGCCCTGATTTTTACTCCCAAAGGAATTGATATGTTCCGTGTCAATTGTTCGAAGGGGATCCGTGTTTCACGTGGAACAGAAGTTGTAGACTTTACTCAGGATCAGTATAATAGTGAAAGCAAAGCCGGAAGCAAAGCTTATTTTGATTTGTTGTACGGGCCGAATGAAATTCAGGGTTTTGGAAAAATTTTTGTACGTATAGCCGGAAATACCATAAAAGAAATAATAGAAACCAAAGAAAATGAGCGAGTTAATATTATCCCCGTGGGATTAACCCTGGCTTTTCCTAAGGATAAATTTCCTTTTGGCTGGAAAGTTGGAGATGAAGTTGAGTTTACAATAAAGGGTTTGGAAAATATAATCCATGCGGTTGAAGCAGGCCCTATGTTAATTGATGAGGGAGAGATGTGTCTGGATATGAGGGGTGAAGGTTGGAAAACGAAGAACTCCATAAGAACACAGGCTGCACGATTGGATTATACCGATATGCGCGGACCGAAAATTGCAGCCGGCATTGATAAGCAGGGTAATCTTGTGGTTTTGGCTATTAACGGACGTATTCGGGAATCCGTAGGTGCTACACATATGAATATGGCTGAAATATTACAAAAGTTTGATCTTGTCAAG
Organism: Bacteroidales bacterium; assembly: GCA_036351015.1. GTDB lineage: Bacteria > Bacteroidota > Bacteroidia > Bacteroidales > UBA12077 > UBA12077. Next base: position 34,106 of record JAZBOG010000019.1, on the reverse strand, counting down.
GCCATGGGATTTGACCCCGGCGGAAGCAGTACTCTGGTGGTAAATGGAACAACCCTGAATATATCACCTTATAACAGCAAGTATGAAGAAAATGTTTTTTCACTACCACCGCAACCCAGAGCAGTTTCCAACGTAGTAATGGGATATATCCATGGACAAGAAAAGTAAATTATTGGCAGGTATTTATTTACATGTTCCTTTTTGTACCAAAAAATGTGCATATTGCGATTTCTACTCATTGGCTAACCCAAAATTGAAAAATGATTTTGTTCAGGCCCTGCTTCAAGAAATTGAATTACAAAAACATTACCTGGATCAGGAGCGAATACAAACCATCTATTTTGGAGGAGGTACCCCTTCGTTACTTTCTATTGAACAACTTGATAAAATTTTAGATGCTTTGCATCATCATTTCAGAATAGAAAAAAATATTGAACTTACCCTGGAAGCCAATCCAGAAAACTTAACCAATGCTTATTTAAGCGCATTAAATCGTTTGGGTTTTAACCGGCTAAGTATCGGAATACAATCTCTCGCTCGTAATGATCTGGAGCTGATGCGAAGGACACATACTCCACAAACAGCCCTGGAGGCTGTAGATCTGGCTAAAAATAAGGGATTTAAAAATATCTCGGTTGATTTGATTTATGGATTGCCTCAGCAGGGCATAAAAGAATGGGAAAATAATTTAAACCGAATCATTGATATGGATATTCAACATCTTTCGGCTTATCATTTAACCATCGAACCGGGTACCCTTTTTAAAAAGTGGTACGACCAACATAAAATTCAGCTACCTGATGAAAAAAAAAGTTTAGAACAATATAGGCTTTTGGTCGAAAAAACAGCCGCGCATGGTTTTTTGCACTATGAAATTTCAAATTTTGCCAAAGATGGTTTTCTTTCTTTGCATAACACCAATTACTGGATGGGTGTAAAGTATTTAGGATTAGGCCCTTCGGCCCATTCGTTTGATTTAACTTCACGACAATGGAATATTTCAAACCTTGGTGTATATTTATACGAAATATCCAAAGGAAATGTGCCCAAGGAAAAGGAAGTTTTAACCCTTAAAGAAAAATTTAATGAGTATATCATAACTTCTTTTCGAACGATGTGGGGCGTAGATATAAAAAAAGTAGAATTAAATTTTGAAGGATCCATGTACAATAATTTTCTAAAAAAAATACAAAAATATAAGAAGGATGGATTTGTTACTCAAAATCATCATCAATTTAAATTATCTGAAAAAGGGGTTATGATTTCTGATCATATCCTGGCTGATTTATTTTATGACTAAAAATTTCTTATCTGATGATTCCCAAAAATTTATTTGATGACCAGGCATCTTTTCAGTTACTGTATGATTTATCCTATGATCCGTTATTGATTTTTAGGAAATTCCAGTTTATAGATTGTAATCAGGCAGCCTTAAGGTTTTTTAAATTTTCAAGCAAAACAGAGTTAAAAAGAAGGATAGCAGAATTTTTTGCAACTGTAAATCAGTCCCGGGGAGAAAAATTTCCGGTCAATGTAAGCGCAATGTTTCAAAAAGCTTATTCGAAAGGATATCATCGTTTCGAATGGGATTATCTTGATAGAAATGGAGAATCAATCGGTATAGATGTAAGCCTGGCACAAGTTCCTAACAGGGATGGGAAGTATCTTTTTGCACTTTTGCGTGATATCTCCAAACAGAAAGCCTACGAAAAAAGTCTTACCCAGAGTGAGAAGTTATATAGTTTATTATTTGAACAGGCAGCGGATGGGATGTTGGTTGGTATTGGGAAGGGAGAGATTGTTGAAGCTAACCAAAGTATTTGTTTATTAACGGGTTATACAAAAGAGGAGTTAATCGGGAGGAATATTAAACTTTTATTTAGCGAAGATGAACTTGAGAAAAACCCGTTAAGGTACGATTTAGTAAAAGTGGGAAATACGATTGTAAGGGAGCGAAATATTGTATGTAAAGATGGTCGTGTAATCCCTGTAGAAATGAACACGAAGATACTGGAAGATGGGAGAATGCAGGCCCTGTTTCGTGATTTATCGGTTCGAAAAGCGGCAGAGAAAGCGCTTAGAGACAGTGAAGAAAAATACCGGAATGTTTTTCAGTATGCCCCGCTGGGTATTTTTCATTACAACCAGCAAGGGATAATTACCGATTGTAATAAGAATTTTATTGAAATAATTGGATCTTCGAAAGAACAGCTGATTGGCCTAAATATGCTTACAGAGTTAAATAACGAGGAGATTAAAACCAAAATTAAAACGTCAATTCAATCCGGTGAGGAGGTTTATGAGAACTGGTATACTTCTATCACGGGAAAGAAAACCACTTTTGTCAAGGGGGTTTTTAAGTGCATTTACAGTGAAGAGAATCAGTTTATTTCCGGGTTAGGGCTAATTGAAGATATCACCCAACGTAAGAAAGCCGAGCTCGCATTAATGGAGAGTGAACAAAAATACAGGATGCTTTTTGAAAATGCAGGGGATGCTATTATGCTAATGAATGAGGAAAAATTTATCGATTGTAATAAAAAAGCTCTGGATCTTTTGGGTATTTCCAAACATGAGCTAATTGGGAAACCACCATACCAATTTAGTCCCAAATTACAACCTGATGGAAGTCGCTCCAGGCAAAAAACCAGGGAAAAAATAAGAGAAGCTTTACAGGGAAAACCGAAAGTATTCGAGTGGGTTCATCAAAAAGCGGATGGGACAAATTTTTTTACGGAAGTAAGCTTAAATGTTTTTGGTCTAAATAGTCCCGGAACGGTTCAGGCAATTATTAGAGATATCTCTGAAAGAAAAGAATTTGAACAACGGATTTATAAAGCGATAATTGAAACCGAAGAGCGGGAGCGCCAGCGTTTAGCCAGCGATATTCACGATGAAATCGGACCTGTACTATCGAGTTTAAAAGTTTATATTGAATCAATCAACCATGAGGGAGAAAAGGAAAAACAGGAGTATATAAAAAATAAACTTCAGGAATTGATTAAAGAAACGATTGATAATGTTCGGGAGGTATCAAATGCTATAAGTCCTTATTTATTAAATAAATATGGTTTGAAAACAGCCATAGATTCTTTTTTTAAGAAAACAGCAAATATCCTGCGATTAAATTTTAAGTCAAATTTACAAACGAAACGTTTTCCATTGAAAACTGAAATAGTTTATTACCGGGTAATCAAAGAACTGGTAAATAATACGATCAAACATGCCCGGGCAAAAAATATTGATGTACATTTGCATTATAAAAAGAGTGAATTAATTTTAATCTACCAGGATGATGGTGTTAGTTTAGATAAGCAATGTTTAGCTTCAGATAATACGGATGGGATGGGTTTATTCAATATTATCCATCGAATAAACTCTATTCAGGGAGATTATAAAATTTATGATCAAGCCAGTGGTTTCAAGTTCAGGCTGGTTACCAAAGTACCAGTTTTAAGGGATACTTATTAACAGAAAAGCGATGATTGTTTTAATTGTAGATGATAATAAACAATTTATCGAAGCCTTTCGGTTTTTTCTCGAGGAACATTTCAAAGATCGTGTAGAAAAAATTATGGAAGCTTCGAATGGATTGGAATGTATTGATATCCTTCAGAAAAATGCAGTAGATATTGTATTTATGGATTTAGAGATGCCGGTAATGAATGGTATTGAAGCAACCCAAAAAATTATAGATTTATATCGGAACATTACTGTTGTAGCGGTATCATTTCATTCTGAACTGGAAGATATAAAACAAATGCTCGAAGCCGGTGCACGGAATTATATCATTAAAGAAGAACTAAGCCCCGAGGTTATTGAAAGATGTTTAAAAAAAATGTAGTTTATTTTTTTTGGGTAGCCCAATCAATAAGGGTTGTTAGTTTATTTTCCAGGGTATCATACGAAAAATATTTTTTTCCCAGCTGATAATTATATTCACCAATTTCTTTGTTTAATTGATCATTGTAAATAATTTTTTGAATTTCCTGCAATGCTTTATCGGTAATTTGATTATTTTCGAGCATAACCGTTTTAAATCCTTTGCTGCCAATATCAGGCCAGTATACCGGTTGGTAGTTATTAACAAAGATGGGTTTTTTAGCCAGTACAGCTTCCACGAAAGCATTTCCAAAACCTTCGTAGGTGCTGAAATAAGTACATGCACGGGCATGGGCATAGGCATCAGACAGAGAGTAATTTTTTTCATTTAAGGATTCGGCAAACCCCTTGGTAGAAAAGCTGTGGTAGGCAAAATGGACCTGTTTACTTATTTTTAACTGGTGTATTAATTCAACAAGTTCCATATAATATTCGCTACCTGCATCATCTGCATAGTTTCCGGTTATAATAAGTTTAATTTTAGGATCATTTAACCGGTGAACCAGCTCGATGGCTGTTTCAATCCCTTTTCGTCGAACAATCCGGGTGATCTGGAATAACAGGATATCTTCCCGGTCAAGGCCCAAATCCTTGTACAGCTCTTTATTATGTTCTGTTATTTCTCCAAAACGACGGTCAAAGTCCATTACATTGGGCACCACAACAGAATCCCGGTTATATTTTTCCTTCAATGTTTTTTGGGCATGCAGGTTTATCACAGCATGGTAACTATTGGGTAATTGTAAGGGAAAGGTATCCTTTACAATCTGGTTGATTTTTTTATGAGGAGAAACATACCTGTTACCCCGCTCCCATGCAAAATCGTGATCGTGGGTAATGGTAGGTATTTGTAGTTTTTCAACTGCTTTTTTAATGGCCAGCCCCATGGATATATGTGATGGAAGGGCCGAAGCATTTTCTGAGATCAATAATTGAATGTTATGCTTTTTTACCCACTCGATAATTTTATGCTGAATAACGTTAGCATAAAGTAATAAATGACCAATGAGCTCATCCTCGTCGTAATCGGGGTTAAAATAAGCCTTTTTTTGTTCCCAGTAGCTTTCGGGTGAAAAAAACGACATTTCCTGAACCCGTGTTTCATGTTGGCAGTCAATTTTTCTGCCTTCAAACTGGCCCGAAATGATGAAGATTTCGTGTCCCATCCGTTGCAAGACCTCAATCCATTTTTCGGTTTCCAATGCAACCCCGTCAACACCTCCTATGCGACCGATGATAATACCTATTTTCATAGCTTTACGTATTAAATAAGATGAAAAATGAATATCCTTAATTTAATCTTTTAAATTTGTAAAGGCGCAATAAAAATACAAGTTATGAAGAAAATTTTTATTTTGCTTACCCTTTTTTTTATTATTCCCTATGTTCATGCACAAAATACTCATCATTCATGTTTTTTAGATCTTTCGCCCGATGAGTTTTATTTAAATATAAATACCCAGGAAGCTTTTTTAGTGGATGTGAGATTGTTTAAAGATTATCGAAAAAACAGGATAGAAGGCGCTTTGCTCGCAACCAATAAAGAATCTCTACTATCCCTTTGTACTAACCTGGATCCACAAACACCGGTTTATCTTTATTGTGAAGATGGCGACCGCAGCCGAACAGCAGCTGAAATTTTATGCCGGGAACTGAACTTTGAAAAAGTTTATAATTTAAAAGGAGGGCTTCGTCAATGGACGAAACAATATCCGTTGGATGAATCAAGGATAAGAAAAGAAAACGGGTTTAATTCTGATCGTTATAAATAAAGTTAATGTTGAATAAGGAGAAAATAAGAATTTTGTTACCCCTTTTACTCTTTTCTGTATCATTTGTTTTTGCCCAGCAATCAGAAAGAAGGGTAAGCTTTTCTCTAAAAAGCGGGGTAACCCTAGCCAACATGTATGGGCCGGATGTGGAAAGCAAAACATTTTTAATTGGATCATCCTCCGGGACGTTCTATGCGAATCATCCGGCAAGTAATCGATTTAAAACGGGGGTTAATGTTGGTATTCTTGCAGATTACTCATAGGGTCGCTTTTTATCCATTGGCCTTGGTACAGGATATATTCAAAAGGGGGCAAAAGTAAATGTTTCAGTATTTTGGAATAGTGACTTACAGGATTACCAGGATGTTGAGGGTGCAATTTATTGGAACCAGAATTTTTGAACTCTTGAATTACCATTAACTCTTTATATTCCTTACAGAAATAGTGCTATTTATATCCAGGGAGGTGTTTTTCACGGGTTTTTGATAGGATCAGCCGAAAAAGGAGATTTTAGCATTTCAGGTCATGATTATGAATATACCCGGGATAGAGCAGCCAATACAGCAGAACCAGGTTTTTTCCTCGGAGCGGGTTATTTACGTTCGTTTGAAAAAGGAAATAGCAACATTTTTGCCGAGATCATATGGGCAAGAAGTTTGATCTATTCGCCAGGAAGTGAATTGGTTCCGGATCCTCAATATTATTATAATCAAACGTTTAGTATGAATGTGGGATACCGGTATTATCTGGGCAAGAGAAAATAAACACCGGGTACGTTGATAAGCCTTTTACTTTTCGGCATCCCCCTCATTATCCTGTTTGCTTTCTTCCTCTTCCTTTTCCCGGGCTTTTTTATTTAAGCCATGTTCTTTCTTGTAATCATCCAGAATAGTATTCAATTTTTCTACTTCCTTCTTATTTTCCGAAACTTTTTTCTTTTGTTTAAGGAGGGAAGGATAGGAAAAAATGATTCCCAGGATGACTCCAATAATAATTGTAACAAGAAGGATCAGTGACAGAGATCCTTTCACCGGATCACCCCAAAGGAAATATAGTGCTACTTCCGTATCGTTTCTTAAGGCAAAGATAACCAGAATGAGGGCAGATAATAAACCTATAATTAATGAACGTTGCATAGTATTTCCATTTTTATTTGTAAATGTAGTGATTTATTTTTTGAAACAAAATATCTTTTTTTAAAGGTTTGGCAACGTAGTCATCACACCCGCTTTTTAAGCATATGGCCCTGTCATTTGATAGGGCGTAAGCTGTTTGGGCTATAACCGGCAAATTGGGATTGATGGCTTTAATTTTTTGGGTCGTTTCAAAACCATCCATCTGGGGAAGCTGGATATCCATTAATACAATTTGTATGGTTGGATTAACTTTAATCATATCAATCGCATCTTCGCCGGTTTTGGCCGCAAATACTTTAGCTCCGTTTTTTTCCAGGAGGGTACAAAGAAAGGACAAATTATCTTCGTTGTCTTCCACGACTAATATTCCAATATTATTCCATTTGTTAGCAAAAGGTTTGATGGTTGTTTGATGTTCATCCTGATGCTGACCACAGGCATTATTCCCCGGGATAGTAAAATAAAAGGTAGTTTCAGCGTGTGAGGATTCGAACCAAATCTTTCCGCCTAATAGTTCTGTTAATCCTTTACAGATGGTAAGACCTAGTCCGGTGCCCTGCCGGGTTTTATTATCAGCGGTATAGATTTGTCCAAAGCGTTTAAAGATAATGGATGATTTTTCCCGGGGGATCCCAATACCCGAATCCGTTACAAAGAAACGAATAAAAGTATTTTTTTTGTGTATCATGGTTTGATAACCAAACTTGATCTGTCCCTGGTTAGTAAATTTAAAAGCATTACTTAACAGGTTGTTTAAGATCTGTTTTAACCGGATGCTATCGGTATAGATGTGCGGGCTAACTTTTTCTTTGTTAAGTATTAGTTTAATATGTTCTTTTTTTAATCGTTGCTGCTCCTGTTTAAAAAGAAGATATACATCATCCATTATGGTATTGAGACTAACCATCGTTTTGTTAATGGTTAGCTGCTGAGCTTCAATTTTTGCTAAGTCGATAATATCATCAATCAGGTTTAATAATTGTCTTCCGTTAGAGTTAATGATTTTAATGTAAGATTCTTTTTCTTCTTTCCGTAGAAAAGGGTCTTTGAGTAATTCTGAAAAGCCAAGAATTCCATTCATGGGAGTTCTTATTTCGTGAGACATGTTTGCCAGGAATGCAGATTTAAGTCTGTCACTTTCCTCGGCTTTTTCTTTGGCCAGGGTTAATTGTTCAAGCAGCAGCTTTTCCTCGGTGATATCGCTTGCAATTCCTGCCCGGCGGTATAATTCCCCGTTTTCATTAAATACCGGAAATGTACGAACCCAAAGCCATCTCACCTGGCCGTCGGGCCGGATAATTCGATGTTGATAAAGGTGGGTTTTTTGGGGTAAATGGTTATTTTTTAATTTTTGTTGGATGATTTTTTCTTTATCTTCCGGATGAATCCATTGTTCATATTCATTAAAATCTTCAAAAATATTTTTAAACTGTTTTCCAACGATTTTTTCGCAGGCCGGATTCATATAGATTATTTTATGATCAAGTGTACGCAACCAAAAGGCATCATTTATATTATCAGCCAGTTGGTGAAAGTTTGTTTCACTTCTTTCCAGTCTTTTAATTAAATTTTTTTGACTGGAAATATCCACAATGATTCCCCTCAGGCCGATTGTTTTTTTATTATGCCGGATGGGGTTGGAGTATACCAGCACAGGGAACCGTTTACCCTTTTTCGTTATCGCGGTATATTCTATGCCTTTGGAGTTGTCTTTTTCCAATACCTTTTGGATATTTTCCCTGGCCCGATCAACATCCTCGGGAGCAATCATTTGTAGCGCATTAAGGCCTTTTTTAAAATCTTCCGGGGTATATTCAAATATTTCGTAGGCCTTTAAGTTTACAAAGGTTAGATTTCCTTTTTTGTCTGTTTCATAAATAACTTCGGGTAAAAGGGTGGCTAACGATTTAAATTTTTCTTCACTTTGTGTTAATTTGTTTTGTGCCTCTTTTTCTTCCTGAATATTTTTTAATAATCCTAAAATTCTTAAGGGGTTTCCCTGTTGATCCCATTCCGTATTCCTGCCTGTACCAGAGAACCATATCCATCTTCTGTTGTGATGTTTAATTCTAAACTCAAAATTAAACTTTAGGGGTTGATTTTTTTGAAAGGATAAAATATGGTTTTTCATTTGCTGATAATCTCCCGGATGCACCAGGCTCCCTGCTTTTTCGATGAGTTTGGCAATAGTTTCGGGAGGATAACCCAGACTTTCATACAAATCTGTAGAAGTAGATATTTTTAATTGGGTAAGATCAATTTCAAAGGAGAAATAGTTTGCAGCTTCCATCGCTAGCTTAAGCTTTTGGCGATGTTCTTCAAGCTCAGATTCCTTATTTTTTAATTCAATTAAGATATGTTCAAGATCCCGAACCTTTTGTTCCAGCTTCTGATAGGATAGCTTTTCTTTCATGGCTTTTCGTGAGATAAATTTTTGATATAATGATCTATACCCCGGATTATAACAGCTATCAACGAAAAAAATGAAAAGGCACTCGTTAATAGAAGTGTTTAATCCAAGGTTAACATCTCCGATATCCCTTTTTGTGATTGAAATTCAATTTAAGGCATGTAGAAATAAAAGTCAATGAAACTTTGACCAACGGCCCAAAATAATAGACCGGATAGAAAAAAAAGGAAGGATTTGAAAATGTGGATAGGAATTATTGGGTTAACTCCTGAAATACTTCTTCCAGGCTTTTCTCTTTTTTCTGCATCGAAAGGACCGTAAGGTTTGACTCAACGGCAAATTTAAAGATTTTTTGACGGATATCTTCTTTCGATGCGGTTTGTATTAACCAGTTTTGGTTATCTATTTTTGCAACCTTGTCTACGAAATCAATTTTTTCCAGTTGTTTCTGACCCGGTTCACGGTCAAACTCTACCACGATTGTAATATATTGATCCTTAGAATGGGAGTAAATTGAATCAATGGAATCATCGGCAACAATTTTCCCTTTATTGATGATAATGATACGGTCGCAAATGGCCTCTACTTCTTGCATAATATGAGTTGAAAGCAAGACGGTTTTTTCTTTACCCACTTCAGAAATTAAGTTTCTGATTTCAATTATCTGATTGGGGTCAAGCCCCGAAGTGGGTTCGTCTAAAATCAGGATGGAGGGATTATGAATTAAAGCCTGGGCCAGGCCTACTCTTTGGCGGTACCCTTTCGATAAGGCCCCGATTTTTTTCTTTCGTTCAAGAGTTAATCCTGTTTTTTCAATAATTTCTTCAATCCTTTGTTTTGTTTGATTTCCCAGTTTATAAATTCCGGAAACAAACTCAAGATACTCTTTGACATACATATCCCAGTAAAGGGGATTATTTTCGGGTAAATAGCCAATTTGCTTACGTATTTCGAGCGAATTTTCGACCAGGTCCAGGGTATTTATTTTAGCCTCCCCGGAGGAGGGAGGGATAAATCCGGTGAGGATTTTCATGGTCGTAGATTTTCCGGCTCCATTTGGACCTACAAAGCCGACAATTTCCCCGGTAGCTATTTCAAAATTGATATGGTCAATCGCTTTTTGTGTGCCGTATATTTTGGTTAAATCCTTAACGTGTATTGACATAGACCTGTTATTTTATAAAGTACGAAAATAGTGAAATAATATTTTCAATCCTTAGGATTAAAAAAAAGTTTTACAATTTAGCAAAGTTTTGCTTTTTAAAACAACGCTTCAGCCGTTTCCCGAATTTTTATATATAACTCTTTTAGTTTAAATTAATTGTGTTCAGTAAATGTTTTTAATAACTTTGGTTGAAAACCCAAAACTTATGATTATGAAAAGTTTAAAAATTACGTTAAAAATTTCCCTATTATGTGTATTGCTAATGTATGCCTGTACTAAACAAGGGGGGGATCAGGAACCGAATAACACGATTACAGAAGCCTCTCCTGTTACATTGGGGGAGGAGTTTGGATTAACCATAGATCCGTTGGGTGATGTGGACTGGTTTAAGGTTTCTGTAAAAAAACAGGGCTATATCAGGGTACAGTCTGCCAATAAGGTTGACGGAGTCCAGCTGGAGGTTAGTTTTGCCAAATACCAGGAATGGGAAGAGCAAAAAGAAAAAAAATTAAGGGGCTGGCGTCCGGTGCCTGATGCTCTTTTTGTGTCAGAGCCCGGAGATTATTACCTGGTTTTAAAGGATGAATGGGATGATGGTACATCAAAAGAAGAATTTATGGTAAGGATTGATATTTTAGATGAGTTTGATGCAACCGAACCGAATAATTCTGTTGAGGAAGCACATAGGCTAACCCTGGAAGAACAGTTTTCTGCAGGAATCTATCCTGTAGGAGATATGGATTGTTTTGAAATAAATGTGCCTGCCCAGGGCTATCTTGAAATTGTTGCAAAGAATATCCCCGAAGAAGTACAGCCGGAAGTACGGTTTGTTATCTATGATGAATGGTCTGATCCCCAATTAAAAGAGATAAGAGGCTGGGGGAAAATTCCACAAGCCTGTTTTGTGAGTGATTCTGGTAAATACTATATAATTATGCATGACTCCTGGGATGATCATGCCATTGCTCAGGCTTTTGATCTTAAGGTTAGCTTTATTCCTGAATTTGATCTTTTTGAACCCAATAACACCCTAACCAATGCCCACCAGATTGAACCCGGGGAGGCTAAAGATATTGCAATTTTTCCCAAAGGAGACCTGGATTATTTTAAGTTTGTAGCTCCCCAACCACAAGTGAAAGTTTCCGCGAAAGATTTTGAAGGTATTCAGCCCGAAATAAAAATACTATCGGTTGATCCAGAAAATCCAACCCAGGCGGTTGCTGTAAAAGAGTGGGTTAAGCTCCCGGCTACTTTGGAGCTGGAACCCGGGAAGGAATATCTGATGGTTGTTCATGATGCCTGGGATGATCATGCTTCTCAAAAGACCTTTCAGTTAAAAGTAGATTAAAACTAAGCTTTTATCTGCAGGGATTTAAAAAACGGGCTATGGAAAATAGCCCGTTTATTTTTGATTCATTACCTTTGTATCTTCAAAAAAATCCTAATATACGATAACGGGTGGAAAAAGAAAAATATCATTTTACTCAAAATTTGTTTTCCTATCAAAGACGGTTGACCCAGGAAGTTGCCATTGGGGATATTAAAATTGGAGGGACCCAACCAGTATGTATTCAGTCCATGACAAGTACGAATACTCTAAAAACAGACGAAACCGTAGCACAATCGCTTAGGATTATTCAGGCCGGTGGGGATCTCGTAAGAATTACAGCACCAGGGGTTCGTGAGGCCAAAAACCTTGAAAATATAAGTAAAGGAATACGGCAAGCCGGCTATTCTACTCCGCTGGCAGCGGATATTCATTTTAACCCCAAAGCAGCCTTTATGGCTGCTCAACTGGTAGAAAAAGTTAGGATTAATCCGGGAAATTTTGTAGATAAACGAGCACGTTTTACAAAAGTTGAATTTACCGAAGAGGAGTATCAGGTCGAATTAAAGAAAATTGAAGAAAAGCTAATTCCTTTATTAATGCTTTGTAAGGAGCATGATACAGCCTTGAGAATAGGGGTAAATCATGGTTCATTATCTGACCGGATTATGAGTCGATGGGGAGATACTCCGGCCGGGATGGTTGAATCGGCTATGGAATTTCTGCGAATATGTGTTCGTCAGGATTTTAGAAATATCATTGTATCTTTAAAATCGAGCAATACCCGGGTCATGGTACATGCCAACCGGTTAATGATTGTACAAATGAAAAAGGAGGGTATGAATTTCCCGTTGCACCTGGGGGTAACTGAAGCCGGAGAAGGAGAAGACGGCCGGATTAAGTCAGCCGTGGGAATAGGAACATTGCTTGGCGATGGAATTGGCGACACGATCCGGGTTTCATTAACCGAGCCTCCGGAAGATGAGATTCCGGTGGCTAAAAAGTTGGTCCGCTATTTCTCGGGAAGAGAAGATTTTCCACCGACTTCCTCAGTTTATCCGATACCGGTTCATTTTTATGATTATCAAAAGTATACTACCCGACAGGTGTTGAATATTGGTGGAAATCATCCACCCGTAGTGATTGCTGGAGGAAAAACGACAACAAATGAATTATCGCCGGAATATATTTATTTAAAAGGTGAGAAACTACCCGATGAAGAAGGTTATTTTATTGTAGATGAGGATTTATGGCGAAAACAAAGGTTTAACTCCCGGCATGTTTTTCCTTTGTATCCATCTCTACAATCATATCTTATTTCTGAAACACCATCCGAAAAATTAAATTTCATATCTATCACCAATCAACAAATAACGACCAACGATTTACAGGGTATTCAAAATTCACAAAAGATTGTTTTTATTTTAATTACTGATCACCTCAATGGGTTTGCCGACCAGAGGGCAGCAATCTTAAAGCTGATCAATGCGGGATGTCGTATTCCGGTCATCATCAAAAGGTCTTACTCAGAAAAACAGCTGGAAGATCTTCAGTTAAAAGCAGCCAGCGACCTGGGAGGTTTATTGCTGGATGGTATGGGTGATGGGATTTGGATTGAGAACAAGGGGCTGGTTGCTGAGGATGAACTGGTCAATACCTCCTTTGGAATATTACAGGCGGCCAGGGTCCGTACTTCTAAAACAGAATATATTTCCTGTCCGGGATGTGGACGGACCCTTTTTGATTTGCAAAAGACCACCCAGGTAATCCGTGCCCGCACGGCACATTTAAAGAACCTAAAGATAGGAATTATGGGGTGTATTGTTAACGGACCCGGAGAAATGGCTGATGCGGATTATGGGTATGTGGGAGCAGGACCCGGAAGAATTACGCTGTATAAGAATAAAGAAGTGATTAAAAAGAACATTCCCGAAGAGCAGGCTGTAGATGAACTAATCCGGCTGATCAAAGATAACGGGGACTGGGTGGAGTAGTTTGAATATTACATTTTTAGAAAAGGGTTGTATAACCAGGAATTGTCCGAAAGGATATTCCACTGTCAAAGAAGGTGGATATAAAAGGGTTGAATTCAAAGTTCGGGTTAAATAGAATTACCCCAAAACTTCGAATTCAAAGCTTTGAACAGAGAACACAAAACGGAATTACTTTATACTTGCCCCGTTGCTTGTTTTTTCATCGGGAACGGCAAAAACTAGTTTACCGCTGGCATCTTCGGCCATCAGGATCATTCCCTGTGACTCGATCCCCCGAATTTTGCGTGGTTCAAGGTTTACCAGGATGCTTACCTGTTTACCGATAATTTCTTCGGGTTTGTGGTCTACTGCAATGCCAGATACTACGGTTCGCTGATCAATTCCGGTATCGATTTGAAGTTTAAGCAGTTTATCTGTTTTGGGTACGCGTTCGGCTTCCAGAATCGTACCTACCCGGATATCCATTTTTACGAAATCGTCGAAGGTAATATTTTCTTTGGCTGGTTCAGCCTGCTGTTTTTCTGTTTCGTTAGCTTTTTTTGAGTCCATCAGTTTTTGAATTTGTTTTTCAATCGCTTCATCTTCAATCTTGTCGAAAAGGAGTTGAGCTTTATTAATCGTGTGTCCTGTTTCAAGAACAGGATCACTGGCTGCTAAATCCCAGTTTAATTTATCAATGTTCAGGAATTTTCGGAGTTTATCCGCGGTAAAAGGCAAGAATGGTTCGATAATTATGGATAATGCCGCCGAAATCTGGAGGGAGATGTTCATGATGGTTTTCACCCGATCCTGATCGGTTTTAAATACTTTCCAGGGTTCGGTATCGGCAAGATATTTATTTCCTAAACGTGCCAGGTCCATGGCGATTTTAACCGCTTCGCGGAAGCGGAAATTTTCAATACTCTTTTCCAGGAGGTCTTTGATAACTGCTATCTGGGACAGCGTTTGGTGGTCGAAATCGGTTAATGGTCCCCGTTCAGGCACTTTGCCCTGGAAATATTTATGGGTAAGCACCAGCGTTCGGTTCACAAAATTGCCCAGGATGGCCACCAGCTCATTGTTATTTCTGTTCTGAAAATCTTTCCATGTAAAATCGTTGTCCTTCTGTTCCGGGGAGTTGGCACAGATGGTATATCTTAAAACGTCCTGTTTGCCGGGAAAATCGTGTAAATATTCGTGAATCCACACGGCCCAGTTCCGGGAAGTGGATAGCTTATCCCCTTCCAGGTTTAGGAATTCATTGGCCGGAACATTATCCGGTAAAATATAATCACCATGGGCTTTAAGCATTGCCGGGAAAATCAGGCAATGAAAAACAATATTAT
Source organism: Bacteroidales bacterium (assembly GCA_036351015.1). Classification (GTDB taxonomy): domain Bacteria; phylum Bacteroidota; class Bacteroidia; order Bacteroidales; family UBA12077; genus UBA12077. The sequence continues at coordinate 19,095 of JAZBOG010000019.1, read as the reverse complement.
CTTTACCGATAAAATGGATCAGGCGTGAATCCTCACTTTGCCAATAGTCTTTCCAGTTTTTGTTGTTTTTCTCTGCCCATGCTTTGGTCGCAGAGATATAGCCAATGGGAGCATCGAACCAGACATAGAGTACTTTCCCTTCGGATCCTTTTACAGGAACCGGAACGCCCCAATCCAGATCGCGAGTTACGGCCCGGGGCTGTAACCCGCCATTCAACCACGATTTACATTGTCCGTAAACATTGGATTTCCAATCCGGCTGATGGCTGTCAATCCACTGCTCCAGCCACTCTCCCTGGTATTTATCCAGGGGGAGGTACCAGTGTTTCGTTTTTTTCAGGATAGGAGCATTCCCACTTAAGCGGGATTTGGGATTTTTCAATTCTTTGGGGCTGAGGCTTGTCCCGCATTTTTCACATTGATCACCATATGCCTCATCATATTCACATTTCGGACAGGTTCCGATAATATAGCGGTCGGCTAAAAACTGATGTTCTTTTTCGTCGTAGTATTGTTCTTCTTCTTTTTCAATGAATTCGCCTTTTTCGTACATGGTTTTGAAAAAATCCGAGGCGGTTTCATGATGCAGCGGGGATGATGTACGATGATAAATATCGAATTCAATGCCAAATTCGGCAAATGCATTTTTAATCATATGATGATATTTGTCCACAATATCCTGGGGTAAAACGCCTTCTTTTCTAGCGCGTAAGGTAATAGGGACGCCATGTTCGTCGGAACCGCAGATAAAAGCTACGTCTTTTCCCTTAAGTTTAAGATAACGTACATAAATATCGGCAGGGAGGTATGCACCCGCAATATGTCCCAGATGTAAGGGGCCGTTTGCATAGGGCAGGGCCGAGGTGATTAGATAGCGTTTCGGATTTTTCATATCAATAGTTAAGGTTTGTCGCGATTTTAAAATACCGGACAAATATACAAAGGAATATTTTTTTTCATGAAATAAATAATAGTTAGTTTTACACGGAACAAAAGAAGAAAGCATGATTACCCCATCCAAATTAAAACCGGGCGATACGATTGGTATAGTTGCTCCTGCCCGAAAAATTGAACCCAGGGAGATCGAAGGGGCCAAACAGGTGTTTGAAAAATGGGGATTGAAGGTCCTCCCCGGGAAACATATTTTTAAACAAAATCATCAGTTTGCAGGTACTGACAGGGAAAGAGCAATGGATATTCAGGAGATGATGGATCATCCGGAAGTTAAGGCGATTATTTGTGCCCGGGGAGGGTATGGTACGATCAGGACCTTATCCTACCTGAATTTTTCATCTTTTATAAAAAATCCGAAATGGATTATTGGTTATAGTGACATCACTGCATTGCATGCCCGGATCCACCAGCTGGGTATACAAAGTATCCATGGTTTGATGCCCATAAATTTTCCTTCGGATGGTTCTGAGAATGAGGCAACACAAACCTTAAAGAATATTCTGTTTGGTGATAAAAATGTTTATCCGGACACAGTACATCCGTTTAATAAAACGGGGAAAGGCAAAGGGCAGTTCATCGGGGGAAACCTGTCGGTTATTTATAGTCTGTCAGGAACAAAATATGATTTCGATACACAGAATAAAATCTTGTTTTTAGAGGATTTGGATGAATATCTATATCATATCGACCGGATGATGATGAATTTAAAACTAAGCGGGAAGCTTGATAACCTTCAGGGAATGGTTGTTGGAGGGATGACCGGCATGAATGATCATCCGGATTCTTTTGGAAAAAGTGCTTATGAAATTATCCGTGATCTTGTTTCTGAGTATTCTTTCCCGGTATGTTATCAATTTCCGGCAGGACATATCCCTATCAATCTGGCACTTGTTATGGGGGCAAACGCAGAGTTGGAAGTAACAGCCCAAGGAGCCTGTTTTAGGTTGGATTAGTTTTTTACCTCTTTGTAATCAGGCGGGATGGTAAAAGTTTTATCGCTAATTTTTTGTGGGTTTATTTCAACCACTGAAATTCGCCTTTTTTCCTTTCGTAATAAAGTTCTTTCTACGGTAAGTAAAGGAAAAAATCCCTGAGTGTCGGGAATGATTTCAAAAAAGTTGAATGTTGCTTCGGTGCGGTTTAGTAACTTAATAAAATCATTAAAGAAGTAAAAATTGTTTTGAGCCACCCAATAAGTAATTTCGGTATTTTGTTCCTCATTTCGCACCCTCCATTGTACACAATCTGTTCCGTTTACCTGGCGAATATTATTTGTTTTGATGACTGTAAACTGATCATGACGGATCTGGGGAGAGGGGGATAATTTAAGGTAGGTAAAAAGTTTTTTGGAGGGACTTAAGACCACCAGCTGTTGATTTTCAATGTTTACCAGGAGGGATTGAATGTTTAGATGGTTTTGATCAAATTTGTCTACCCTGATGTTATTATTTTTTATTACATAAGTATAATAAGTTGTGCTATAATACGACTTTTCCACCAGCTCAATTTTTCCCTCAAAGGTTACAGAATCACGCGCCGGCAATGAAACAAGTAAAATTAATCCCAATAGAAAATTTATCATTCGTTTAAAAAGATTTATCTTTAAGGATAAAAATAATTAATAAGATTTTGTCGTATCCCTGATCTTGGTTTTGAAAAAGCAAAAATAGTTAAAATTATGGCAGATCATAATGAATTGGGAAAAAAAGGAGAGTTAGTTGCCTTAAAATTCTTAAAATCAAAACAGTATGTTATTCGCGAAAGAAATTGGCGGTTTAGGAAAAACGAAGTGGATCTTATTGCAGAAAAAGATAACCTTTTAGTGGTTGTGGAAGTCAAAACCCGAACCAGCGAATATTTTGAGAATCCCAAAGAAGCAGTTACCCGAAAAAAGCAAAAATATATTATTCAGGCGACCGAAGCCTATATCCAGGAAAAGGACCTAGACCTGGAAGTAAGGTTTGATATTGTAGCCGTGACCATTATTAACGGACAAATAAGTATTGAGCATATTGAGGATGCTTTTCAACCCAGTTTGTTGTTATGATCAATATTGAGGACTTCAGAAATTATTGTTTAGCCAAGAAAGGGGTAACCGAAGCATTCCCTTTTGACGAATCAACGCTTGTTTTTAAGGTGATGGGTAAGATGTTTGCATTAACCGATACCGAGGAAGCGTTTCGGATTAATTTAAAGTGTGAACCCGAGAAAGCAGTTATCTTAAGAGAACAATATCCAGGAACGGTTTTGCCGGGGTATCATATGAATAAAAAGCACTGGAATTTGATTATTATCAACGGAAAAATACCGGATCCACAGATTTTACAGTGGGTTGATGACTCTTACCGGCTGGTTTGTGAAAAGCTTACGAAGGAACAGCAACAGGTCTTAAAGAAGATGTAAATTTTTTTAACAACTTAAGAAAGGATTAAACGATGAAAAGATTAATCAGATATTTTTTGCAGGGGCTTTTATATATTGCCCCCCTTGGGTTAACTGTTTTTATTTTATATCAGTCATTTGTTTTTCTTGACGGGATTTTTAGTCCGTTTTTGGAAAAGTATCTCCATCTTTCAATCCCTGGCATAAGTCTGCTAATGGTGTTTTTGCTTGTGGCCTTGTTGGGGCTTGCCGGACAAAGTATCCTGGCCCGACCGGTAAAGAAAATTGTTAACCGGATTATGGAAAAGGCTCCGCTGGTAAAGGTTATTTATTCCTCGTTAAAAGATTTATTATCTGCCTTTGTGGGCAAAGAGAAGAAGTTTAGTCAACCGGTTCTGGTGAAAGTAAATCTAATATCAGATTTGGAGAAATTAGGTTTTTTAACCCAGGAAGATGTTTCAAATCTTGGGATTGAGGGAAAGAAAGTATCGGTGTATTTTCCCCATTCCTATAATTTTTCCGGCGAGCTTTTTATTGTCCCGGCAAAGCATGTACGAAAGATTGATGTTCCTCCATCAGATGTTATGAAATTCATTGTTTCCGGTGGGGTTACTACTTATTCGAACAGGAAATTGGTGGACAAGAAAGACAAGTGATATTAAACGAATAAAAAGTTATTCAATCTAACGAGGGAATGAATCAAAAAGTTAACCTATAAAATTTTATTTTATGAAAAAATTATTTATTTCCATCCTGGTTTTATTTTTGGGGTTTAATGCCCTGGCACAAGATCCGGGATATCATTTTAAACCGGTGGTAGATCTGGAGGCCACAACCGTAAAAAGCCAGGGAAGAACAGGGACCTGTTGGTGTTTCTCAACAATATCTTTTTTAGAAAGTGAACTATTAAGAATGGGCAAGCCGGATTACGACTTGTCAGAGATGTATATTGTAAAAAAAGCCTATGAAGAGAAAGCCCGGTTGTATGTTGGTAATCACGGGATGGCTAATTTTAGTCAGGGTGGTCAGGCACACGATGTGCTCAATGAAATGGTTGATCATGGTTTAGTCCCTGAAAGTGTTTATCCGGGAATTCAATATAGTGCAGAGGTTCACAATCATGCTGAGTTAAGCACGGGTTTAAAATATTTTCTTGATGGAGTATTAAAAGCAGGGCAGCCAACCACTGTATGGCAGGAGGCTTTTCGGGCAATCCTAGATGTTTACCTGGGAGAAGATCCTGAAACATTTACTTACCAGGGTAAAGAATATACTCCAACCTCCTTTGCAAATGATTTAGGTCTTAATCCGGAGGATTATGTGGAAATCATGTCCTATACTCATGTTCCTTATTACGAGAAGGCACCCTTACTGGTTCCCGACAACTGGTCGAAAGATGATTATTACAATGTTCCGTTGGATGAACTGATAGAGATTATGAATTACTCGCTAACAGAGGGATACACTTTTGTTTGGGACGGAGATATGAGCGATAAAGGGTTTACCCGCGAAGGAAGTATTGCCGTAGTGGAGAATGAAGAAGATGAAGAGCGTTTATATTTAACCCAGCCCGTTCAGGAGAAAATTATTGACCAGGAATACCGGCAGGAACAATTTGAAACATTTAATATTACCGATGATCATTTAATGCATATTACAGGATTGGCTGAAGATCAAAACGGAACCGTATATTACAAAACCAAAAATTCGTGGGGCACCGACCATAAGTATGAAGGATATTGGTATATGTCCGAACAGTTTATGCGTTTGCATTCTGTAGCCATCATGGTACATAAGGATGCCATTCCGAAGAATATCCGGAAAAAGCTGGATCTTTAGAGCAGGTTCTAATCCAATAAAATTCATCCTTGCAGGTAACTCCGGGAGTTACAGGGGTGAATTTTTTTATTCGGCCACCAGAAGATTACATCCCCGGATATCGCTATTATCAAATCGGCCTAACACCTCAAAGCTTCCATCAGGATTTATTTTACCCAAATCCTGGGTTTCAATAAAAGAACAGGAGTGAATATTAGCCAGGTCGATGATGTTGATTCCGCCGGATCGTCCTTGAGGAACAAGAGAAAAGGGATCGTAGGTATCCCGGATTAAAACTTTTAACCACGGAGGACTAAAAAAGCGACCGTCCCCTTTTGAATAAGCTTGCGATAATAGTTCTGTCATCCCGTATTCGGAATGGATTTTTTCCACTCCCAGCCGTCCGGATAAAAACTGATGTAGTTCTTTTTTGGTAAGTTCTTTCCTGGTACCTTTCATCCCTCCGGTTTCAATAATTATGGTATGGGAAAGTTGCATGGGATATTTTTCTGCCAGGTCCATTAAAGCATACGATACACCAAGAAGGATTGTTCTCTGGCCAGACTTTTCCAGTGCTTCGATTTGCCGGGCCAGGGTATCGGTTTTATCCAGATAAAAATCACTTCTGGGATGTGTACTTTGATTGATTAGCTGATTGACCATATACACCAGCGAGGAGTTTTCGTTCTCCAGGTAAGTAGGTAAAAGAGCAAGAATACAATAATCTTCCACTTTTCCGTAAAATCGGGTAAAGGTTTCTCTAAAGCTTTTCTCATAGAGTTTTAACTCTTTAATATAATGCTTACTCCTTGTTTTTCCTGTGGTTCCGCTACTATAAAAAACGGTTTCGTGTTTTTCGGGAAAAGTTAATACCCGGTGGGATTTAAAAAACGAAATGGGTAAAAAGGGGATTTTTGTATAGTGATCAACAGAGGACAGGTTAACACCCAGGTGGTATAGAAACTCCTTGTAAACCGGGTTGTTCTCGGCCTGGTAATTAAAGATTTTCAGAGCGAGATCGTTAAACCGGGTGTTATCCTCGAGGGTAAAAATTTCTTCCGGTGTTAAAGGGTACATTTTTTAGATTTCTTTTAATGATTGAAAACGGCACAAATTTAATCAATTGTTCATCAGGATAAAAGCACCCCAGTAAAAGGGGGAGGGATAATCCTTCTTGATTTCCTTTTGAGCTTTGGTAAAAGCTTCTATTTTATTGTTTGTTTCCAATAAATAACCGTAAAATCGGGTCATCAGTTTCTGGGTAACTTCATCACTCACCTGCCACAGGCTCATCATGATGGTCTTGGCCCCGGCAACCTGAAATGCTCTTTGCAGTCCATACACCCCTTCACCATTCACCACCTCGCCCAGTCCTGTTTCGCATGCACTTAAAACAACCAGTTCTGTATTCGAAAGATTTAATAGCATTGCTTCGTAAGCATTTAGAATACCATCATTCGACGACTGTTGTTCGGGGTTTCCCAGTTGCTGAATGGTATTGTCGGCCCCTGCGAACATTAAGCCGGAACGTAAGAGCGGGTTTTCTTTAGCTTTTTCCGGATCAACACCAAAAATTTTTTCGTCTGCCTTCCTGACATCCGGAAGGAAAAAGCCATGGGTGGCAATATGGAAAAGCTGAGGGTTGTTTACCGCTTTGAGGTTTTGTTCTGATGCATCATTGGAAAAATAGGTTTTAGTAATCCATTGCTTTTGGGATAAAATCTGGTTGATTTTTTCTACTTCAACTTTTGTTCCCGGTAATTCGGGCAAGGGCATTTCGGAAACAAGATCCCAGTTTAGGTCTTTGGCATAATTTGGATTTCCAAACAGGATGGCCTTTTTTTGAGCAAACCCCCGTTGGGCAGCCTGTGAGTTTTTCACCTTTTCCACAGACTTGGTATTTGGGACATACACGACATTTGTTTTGTCCATTAAAAATTCGCCTTGAGCATCCTGTAATGTGTTCAGGTTGATTTGATTATAGACCCCATCCATCGACACATAGAGTTTGGACAAAGCTTTGGTGTGGGCGTGGACAGGGGCCCAGAAAATCTGAAAAAAGGAATTGGTTTTGGCCCCTCGTTGCATGTTTCGCTGGTATTGTTGAATATATTTTTCTTCCAGGGATTTTCCGTTTTTTAAAACAATAAATTCAGGGTAATCCATTTTTTTTGTAAGGATAAGCGCTGCATAACAGACCGAGGTGTCTGGTTTAAGGTATTGATAATCAGGGATACGGACTATTTCAACGGCTGCTTCTTCATCATCTAAAAACCCGGCAATGGTTTTATAGTCCGTTGATTGAACGATCAGATCTTCAGCAAAGGATGCTGACATTCGGGACAACTCTTTTTCTTTGTTGTTGGCAGCTGTTTCGGCCGAGTCGAGGTTTATGTTTTCTTTTCTTAACTCTTCTTCGGATAATGTATACAGACGGGCCAGGTATTTTTTAGTATCTACCCATTCATGGTAGGTGTTAATGAGTTTATGATTACCACTGGTTAAGATCTGATGTTTTATTTTGTTCGTGGTACTTAACAGTAAGCCTTTGGTGCGGATGTGAAAGTTGTACATTTCTGCAGCAAGGGCTGGTTTTTCTTCGATTACCTCAGCAACGAAAGCGTAATAACGTAAAAATTTAGGATGTATCTTAGCCCAGAATGCTGCTTTTTCTTTTTCGCTCATCGGTGCAAAATAGTTGTTAATCTGATACAGGTATTCGTCCATAACCTGGTGGAAATAGAGAGAAGCTTTTTCCATCTTGTTTTTTTGCCAGTACAGGACCGCCAGGTTTTCCAGGGTAAGGGTATAATCCGGGTGATGTTCGTTTAAAATTTCTTCCTGGGTTGTTATGCTTTCAAGCAAAAGGATTTCAGCTTTTTCCAGGTTCTGGGTGGATTGATAAAAGGCACCCAATTCGTAAGTTGTTTTTGCATATATTGCATTTTGGGAGCCAAATTTTCGTTTATAGATATCGCGGGCACGGGTTAAATAATTTTCAACTTTATCAAAGTTTTCTTTTTGCTGGTAGAGCGCTGCAAGATTTCTGAGTAAAGAGGCATAGTCGGGGTGTTGATGACCGATTCGTTTTTCCTGTAATTCCAGGGCCTGCAGGTAGATCTGTTCGGCACGATCCAGTTCGCCCATGAGTTGGTATAGTATAGCCAGGTTCACATATAAGCGGATGTAGTTTGGCGATTTTTCTTTTAAATGATTGCCAGCAATAGCAATGGCTTCATTCAGCAGGCGTTCAGCCTGCTCATAACGGCCAATGGTTTGAAAGAGCATTGCTTCGTTGTTTAAAACGATGGCATAGGGATTACTATTGGTCCCATTTGCTTTTTTAATCCAGTTGTTTGCTTTTTTAAACAGGGTTTCTGCTTCGTTGTATTTCCCCATATCCTTATATAATACAGCCAGGTTATTTAACGAAGCCCCAAAGCCGGCATCATCCTTTAAGCGATCCCGCCTGAGGAGGAGTGCTTTTAGGGTATATTCTTCGGCTTTACTATACCGGCCGGTAGTATGGTAAACCAACCCCAGGTTACTTGTGGTTAGTGCAGCCTCTTTGCTCTGGATTAATTGTTGATCTTCATAGATAACCAATGCTGCAATAAAGGCTAATTCGGCCGACCGAAAACGGTTTCCGGCATAAAGCATTTCTCCGGCATCGTTTAGATTTTTGGCCTGTTCTTTTGCTGTTTCACCGGTCAGGCTTTCCTCCTTTAATACTTTTAGCAAAATATTCCGGTAACGCATATACCGTTCTTCGTTCTCATACAATCCTGAATTATCACTAAAGGAAACAGCATAATTATAATCAATGGCCTCGTACTCTTTTTTTGTGTTTTCCAGGTGATTGATGAGTTCATCTTTTAAAATATTAACGACCTCTTCTTCGTCGATAAATTTTTTAAGTTTGTTAAGAATTTGTGCATTTACTACAGTAAAAGAAAAAAGGAAAAAAAGGATAATAAAGACTTTTTTCATGTGGTTAAGGTTTTAATTCCCAGAATACTAAATTACTATTTTTTGTGGCAAAAAAAAACTGCCACACCAGGTGGCAGTTCAAAATCCGGCAGATAAACCGGATTTATTCGTAGCGTAAAATAGTGGACGGATTGATATTTGAAGCTCTCCATGTTTGATAACAAATGCTTATCGTTGCCAGGGCAAGGATAATGCCTGTTGAAAGGAGATAGTGGGTAATTCCGGGGGTAATCCTGTATGCATAGGTTCTTAGCCACATTCCTAGCAAAAAATAGGCAAAGGGAGCAGCAATGATGCTTGCCAGGATGATCAACCGGTTAAACTTAAAGAGCAGTAAGCGATTGATTTTACCGGTGGTTGCTCCATAGGTTTTACGAATTGCGATTTCCTTGTATTTGTGATTAATGATGAAGTTGATTAATCCAAAAAATCCCAACAAGGAGATAATAATCGCGATAAAGCTTAATCCTCCCAGCAGGTTGATTATCACATGCTCTGTACGGTATGAAAACTCAAGGTGCCAGCTGTATTTATTGTAATTAATCGCCGATTCGGGAAAGTGTTCTTTCCATAAATTTTCGATTTTATCGGTCAGGTTATCCATGGCTTTAGGATGAACGCTGATCCCCAGTTGAAAAAACCGGCTTTCATCATAAAACATGGCCACAGGCATGTTTTCGCGATGGGCGGTAAATAATTTAAAATCCTTGACCACCCCGGCTATCTGGTGGGTTTGTCCACTGTGACTGAAAAGCTTTCCAACGGCATCATCTGCCTGTTCCAGTCCGATGGAGAGGATAAATTTTTCGTTGACAATGGTTGGGCGGACAGTATCTTTTAAAGTTGATTTTGATAACCACGTGCCGGCCAGTAATTTGAGTTGATAAACCTCCCGGTAATTTTCATCCACGGCTTTAATATTGGCAAAATATCTTTCAGTACTTCCCGGGATTGAAAAGTTGGACGTATGGTTAGAATTATATAAAGGAGGGGCTAGTTGACAACTTGCCGAGATGACCTCAGGGAAAGCTAACACCTGCTCCTTAAAATTTAGTTTTTTATGAATTCCAGTTTCGGGATATTCAAGGATTACTATATTTTTAGTTCTGAACCCAAGCTCCTGCTTTTGAATGTAATTGAGCTGTGCTAACAGGATGATCAATCCGATTAAGAAAAATTGGGCAAGAAAGAACTGGAAGATGACGAAAGCTTTGTATAAGGAGAATTTTTTGGAGGTTGAAAAACTCAGCCTGGTCTTTAACGATTGCACGGGATTAAAAGAGGAGATATTGTATGCGGGATATATCCCTGACAATAAACCGGTTAATATTAGTATGGCTAATAAAAAGATGATGATATAGTTATTGTTTCCATAAAGGCTTAAAGGGATCGTGTTGCCCATAATGCTATTAATGGAGGGAATTAATATTTCAGTTAAAATCACCGCAATAACCTCAGCGAGAATGATGAGGATAAAAGCTTCGATAAGAAACTGACCGATTAATTTTATCCGGTTGCTTCCAAACACCTTGCGTAAACCCACCTCTTTGGATCGTTTAAATGATTGGATCGTTGATAAACTCACAAAATTAATGGTTGCCATGATCAAAATAAACAAGCCTATGCTGCCAAAGGTCCAAAGGGCAGGTTTGGGTGTGGTATAGGAACCCGGCAACTCCCCATAATAGCTGGTATGAATCTCTCTTAGCCCTTCGATAAAGAAACGGGTTTCGTATTTGTTGGGAGGATTATAGGATTCCTGATAAACCTGGTTAATGGTTCGGTTGATTGTTTTTTCAGGGACCTCAGGACTTTTCAACAGGTATGTAGAAAAACCTGATTTCATAGCTCCCCATGAATTATAATTAAAGTTGACAAAGTCTTCTGATAAATGTCGGATTCCGATAAGTATTTTAAAGGGGAGGTGTGTATTTTCTGGAGGAGATTCCACGATTCCTGCAATTTCTACATCAAGACTTCCATTGATGGTGATTATTTTTCCAAGGGGGTCCTGATCACCATAGAGTTTTTCTGCCAGCTCATCGGTGATGACAGCTTTGCCAAAATCCAGGATTGATGTTTTTTTTCCGGTGATCCACCGGACCTCGAAAAAATTAAAAAAGGATGAATCGACAAACGTAACTCCGATTTCTGTAAACGCTTTGTAATCGGTAAAAAGGTTACAATAAGACGGGCAATAGATTTGGGTAACATCAAGAATCCCGGGAACATTTTCGCGCAGCTTTTTGTGCAACGGATAAGGAGGACTGATATCAAAACTCCGGAAGTTTGCTCTTTGTGTTTCGGCGACAATGCGGTATTTCTGATCGGCCTGTTTCTGGTAATTATCGAATGAGATTTCATTTATAATTAACAGGTAGATGATAATTACGAGCGTCAGGGCGATTGAAAAACCTAAAATGTTTATCAGGGAGAAGCTTTTATTTCTCCAAAGTATGCGTAATGCAATCTTAAAATTGGTCATAAGGCAATGTTTTTAATAAAAGCTTATCAAGCGATATGCCAAACAGTATAAGTGTGTGAATAACAGGGAGTAATTGGTCGTGGTGGTGTTTTTACAAACACAAAACTGTTCCTTATTGAAACACTATTGTGTTTCGTTTTGGCACAAAAAAAATCCGGAATAACACCGGATTTATGAATCGGGTGATCAGAACCTTACCATTCCCATTCGAACCCATCTTTGGTATCTTTAATTATTATTCCTTTACGGGTTAACTCGTCCCGGATTTTATCGGCTGTGGCAAAATCCTTGTTTTTTTTGGCTTCGAGGCGCAGGTGCAGTATCATTTCGATCAGTTCTGTTGTGAGTTCTGAACGATCGGTTTCCTCCTGCTGTAATCCTAAGATGTCGTAAACAAAGGTTTGATAGAGTTCTTTCAGCTGTTCCAGATCCTTTGCCCGGATGGTTTCCTTACCCTCTTTAATTAAATGGATGAAACGGACAGCCTCAAAAAGATGAGCGATCAGTACAGGACTGTTCAGGTCATCATTCATTGCCTGGTAACAATTCTTTGCCAGTTCATCAACATTAAGGGAGGACTCTTTGCCGGGTTTCAGTTGGTGAAGAGTATTTTTTGCTTTTAACAAGCGTTCCAGACCTTTTTCGGCAGCCTGCAAGGCGTCATTGGAGAAGTCGACCGTACTGCGATAATGAGCCTGTAATATAAAGAACCGGACGGTCATGGGGCTGTAGGCTTTATCCAGGAGTTTATGGTTTCCACGGAAAAATTCTTCGAGGGTAATGAAATTACCCAGGGATTTTCCCATTTTTTGGCCGTTGATGGTAATCATATTGTTATGCATCCAGTACTTGACAGATTCTTTCCCATGGGCAGCCGTTGATTGGGCAATTTCACATTCGTGATGAGGAAAGAGCAGATCCATTCCGCCGCCATGAATGTCAAATTGTTCGCCCAGGTATTTCGTGCTCATGGCTGAGCATTCGAGGTGCCATCCCGGGAAACCATTGCTCCATTTTGAGGGCCATCGCATGATATGTTCCGGGGCTGCTTTTTTCCAAAGGGCAAAATCAAAAGGGTTTCTTTTTTCATCCTGTCCTTCGAGCCGACGGGTATTAGCCTGTAATTCTTCAATTTTACGTCCCGAGAGTTTTCCGTAATGATGGGATTGGTTGTATTTTTCCACATCGAAATAGATGGATCCATTGACTTCATAGGCAAAACCATGTTCTAAAATTTCTTCAACCATCAATTGTTGTTCGATAATATGTCCCGAAGCTTTCGGTTCAATATTCGGGCGTAATACATTTAAAGCCTCCATGTTCCGGTGGTAGCGGTGGGTGTAATATTCAACAACCTCCATGGGTTCCAGCTGTTCGAGCCGTGCTTTTTTTGCAATTTTATCCTCTCCTTCATCAGCATCATTTTCCAGGTGGCCCACATCCGTAATATTTCTCACGTAACGAACTTTATAATCCAGGTGTTTCAGGTAACGGTATAATAAATCAAAGGTGATCGCCGGTCGGGCATGCCCCAGGTGAGCATCACCATAAACTGTGGGTCCGCATACATATAAACCAACATAGGGTGGATTGATGGGTTCGAAAAACTCTTTTTTTCTGCTTAAGCTATTATAAATCCTTAATTTGTTGTCCATTTGAAAAACTGTTTCCGGGTTTTAAAAAAGCAAAAATAACAATAATATTGCTCTGTATTAAATTATTGGATAATGAATTAGAAAGGATTGTTATTTTCGAGGATTTGTTTGGTGATTTTATATCCGGCTTCAAAAATTTCGTGACCCTTATCCAGGCTGAGCATTCCATATTTTTTCAGTTCCTCCGATTCGATAAACAGGTCACACAGCGCTTTTTTCTCTTTTAGATGAGCACCAACCGTTAAATGGAAAGTGCGCTCGGCAATTTTCATCATGCTGTCCAGATTATCTTCTTTACCAATGGGGTTAACATGGGAGCCAATCAGTTTTTTGCACTGATCCTGAATCGGCTGAATGGGGAGATTATCGAAGACCCCTCCATCGACAAATGTTTTTCCACCGATGATTTGAGGCTTAAAGAGAACGGGAATACTGGCAGAGGCAACAACCTTTTCAATAATATCACCCGTATGGAAATACTCTACAACCCCATCATTCAGGTTGGATGCCGCAACATACAGTGGTTTCTTTAAGTCGTCGAATGTTTTTGCCCGGATATTTTTTTTCAGGATTTTCGACATTTTTTCAATGGACATTAACCCTTTATTGGGGATAGACAAATGGGTAAAATGGAACAGGCTGTTATGGTAAAATATTTCAAAACTTTCTTCGGGATCATAACCATCGGCATAGAAAACGCCGGCTAAGGCTCCGGCACTTGTGCCGGAAATGATTTCGGGCTCTATTCCTTGTTCATGGAGTGCTTTTAAAACACCCAAATGAGCAAAACCACGAACACCCCCACCACTTAATGCGATTCCCACGGCATATTTTTTAGCCTCCGGTTTTTGGAAAACCTTAGAAATTAAATTCATGGTATTATGCGTTTACAGTATTAAAGAATGGTGCAATTTACTTATTATTTCGTACATTAAAAACAGATAATGCTTTACGATTCGCAAATATTCATTAAACTTCATTAATTTTGGAGCTGAATATGATTTATTAAAATTTAAGGGTTATGAGTTCCACACGACAACAAAAAATAGAACGATTATTGCAAAAGGATTTGGGTGATATTTTCCAGAAAGCAAGCCATACCTTATTGCAGGGAAAGATGGTTACCGTAACCACTGTTCGCGTATCGTCCGATTTATCGATTGCCAAAGTGTATGTCAGCCTCTTCCCCGTAGATGATAAGCAGGATTTTATTGATTACATCCATACGATCGAAAATCAAATACGTTTTGAGCTGGGGAAGAAGGTAAGGCATCAGTTACGAAAAGTTCCTGAACTAAAGTTTTTTATTGATGACTCCCTGGATTATATCGAAAATATTGATAATCTTTTAAAGTAATTGATAACGACTGGCCGTAAAACGGCCCTCTGAGAAGAAAAAGTATGAGATACGACCCCATAAAAAAAGGACTTGGCAAGGTTTTCGGACAACGTCCATGGTTACGAAAACTGTTTTATTTGCTGCTTGATTTGCTTTTATTGCGGACCTGGCATATTAAAAAGGCGATCCGTACCTGGAAAAAAAACCACAGGCATACTGCCACGGTGTTGGATGCCGGCTCAGGATTTGGGCAATATGCCTATTCCCTGTCCAGGCAATCCAAATCCTGGAAAATCCTGGGCGTGGATGTTAAACAGGAGCAAATTGATGACTGCAACCGTTTTTTTCAACAGATTCATCAATCGCACCGGGTGCAGTTTGAGTATGCTGACCTAACTGAATTCAGGCGGGACTCAGCCTATGATTTAGTCCTCAGTGTAGATGTGATGGAGCACATCGAAGAGGATGTTACTGTATTTAAAAATTTTTATGCTTCGTTAAAACCGGGAGGAATGTTGTTGATTTCGACGCCCTCTGATCAGGGAGGGTCAGATGTTCATGATGAGGATGACCATTCGTTTATCGACGAACATGTACGCGATGGATATAACCGGTACGAAATAGAAGAGAAATTAAAAGCTGCAGGGTTTTCGAAGATAGAAAGTAGTTATACCTATGGTGCACCCGGCAGAATCTCCTGGAAACTATCCATGAAATATCCAATTTTAATGTTAAATACAAGTAAATTATTTTTTATAATCATCCCTGTTTATTATATCTTAGCTTATCCAATAGCCTTTGTGTTAAATTATTTTGATGTAAATGGCAATCATCGTACCGGCACAGGGTTGATGGTAAAAGCATATAAATAAAAACAAAAATAAAGAGCCCGTTGAATTTTCCATTATTTATATCAAAGCGTTATTTAATCGCCAAGAAATCGCGGAATGCAATCAATATTATTTCGATGATTTCGGTTGTTGGTGTGACCATCGGGGTCGCCTCGTTAATTGTTGTTTTATCTGTTTTTAACGGATTTGACGGGGTTATTCAATCGATGTATAATGCTTTTGATCCGGATATAAAGATTACTCCTGCTACCGGGAAAGTTTTTACCCTGAAGGATCGTGTCAAAGATCAAATCATTAATCATCCCTCAGTTTTGAACGTTGCCGAAACGTTTGAGGAAAATGCCCTGCTCAAATATGATGACCAGCAAACCATTGCTACCATTAAGGGGGTAAGTGAAAACTTCAGGGAGGTTTCGGGTGTAGATACCATGATTGTTGCCGGGGAGTATGTTTTACACCGCAAGGATCAGCCATTTGCTATTGTGGGGCAGGGGGTAGCCTATTATTTATCCCTGGGATTAAACTATATCAATCCCATTGTGATTTATGTGCCCAAAAGGGATGCGGATATTTCCACCAATCCTGCCCGGGCATTTAACCGGAACTATATCTTCCCCTCCGGAGTTTTTGGTATTCAGCAGGAGTTTGATACCCGGTATGTTATTGTACCTCTCGATTTTGCCAGAGATCTGTTTGATTACGAAAACCAGTTGTCTGCCCTAGAGATCAAATTAAAACCAGAAAGGAATATTGCTGAGGTGCAAAATGATCTGCGAAAAATCCTGGGAAGTGACTTTCTGATAAAGAACCGCTATGAACAGCACGAAGCATTTTATAAAATTATGAAATCGGAAAAAGTGTTTATTTTTATAATTCTCACCTTTATCTTAATCATTGCTTCGTTTAATGTCATTGGCTCGTTAACCATGCTCATCATTGACAAGAAAGAAGATATCGCCACTTTCCGGAGCCTGGGAGCCAATTTACAAACCATACGAAAGATTTTTCTGGCCGAAGGGTGGCTAATTACCCTGGTGGGGGCAGTTTTCGGACTTCTCCTGGGAGGATTTATCTGTTGGCTGCAGATTGAATTTGAGCTGGTAACGCTTCAGGGTTCGGCCTCATTTATTATTGATGCTTACCCCGTAAAAATAAACTGGACTGATTTTGTCGCTGTTTTTGTTACCATTGCTCTGATTGGTTTTTTAGCCGCCTGGTATCCAGTGAGATACATCACCAGGCGCTATGTTCTTCAGGAGTTGGAAAGGGTTTAGTATTTGATTATTTGTAACTTATCCATAAAAAGTTATTAACAAATACATGCTTTCCGTTTTCTTTTTCTTTTTTAAGTGTTAATAAAAAAACCCCAATAAGTGCCCGAGAATTAATAATTTTGAAACAAAAGGTTTAATCAAAACGTAAAATTTTATTAACATTGCATTTATTTTATTAACAATTGGCCAAAATTTATCGCTCATGTTCAGAAATATGAGAATTTTTATTTTTTTATCCCTGACTGTTTTTCTTGCCCTGGCAACTTCCAAAACAGCTTTTTCAGAGAATCGTTATTGGGTAAACGGATCGGGAAACTGGAACGATCCTCAGCATTGGGCTGAAACTTCGGGTGGAACTCCCGGAGCTACCGTGCCGACCAAAGACGATGATGTTGTTTTTGACAAGCACTCGTTTACCTCTCCTGACCAAACCGTTATGATTAAAGAGATCGTTCGTTGCAACGATTTCCGGTGGGAGGTTGAAACGTATCGGCCTACCTTAAAAAGCTCCTCTTTTTTATTCAAACAGTGGACCAGTGCAGCCATATATGTTCATGGTTCGCTCATTGTAAATGAAAACATCAACCAGGCGTTTTTTGGCGAGATTGTTTTAAAAAGTTCGAATGAAAAACAATCAATATCCGTATCTGAGCCTCTTAATTCTGATATTATTTTAGAAGGGACGGGTTCATGGATATTAGACAATCATTTAAAAACAACAAAAAATATTGTATTAATTGAAGGAACATTAATTGCCAACAAGAATGTAATAGAATGTGATCAATTTATTTCGTCGGGTAAGCAAAAGAAGTATATAAATCTGGAATCCTCATCAGTATATTTTTCCAAACTTAATTTAGATGAAGGGCGTAATTTAAGTATCCAAAAAGATATTAATTCATTTATATCCTCTCAACCAATAACTAATAAAAATATTAAAACAGGGGAAATTGAGTTTAATAATATTACCTATGCTTCCAGTAAGGAGGCAAAAAGTATTATTTTTGATTTAGAAGTTGATTCAGTCACTTGTTTTGAGGGATCGGACGGAAGCATAAGAATTTATAATGTTTCCGGAACACCAAATTTTAAATATCAGCTTTGGGATGGACAACCCTGGGATCCTTCGAATAGTATTATTGCAGAATCCGATTATATTTCAAACACCGAATATATTTTTAGTGGTTTAGAAGCGCATCCATATTATATACAAATTATTGATCAAGAAGGGTCTACATCTCAAAAAGTGCCTGTTTATGAACCGGATGAACTTTTACCCGGAGCAATTACTATTACCAAGGGGTTGTCCTGTTTCGACAGTGAGGATGGAGAAATGCAGGCCAACCCGTCCGGAGGAACCCCTCCTTATTCCTATCAGTGGTATAAATGGGATGGTTCTTCGTTTATAATGTTACCCGGAGAAAACGATCAAAAATTAAGTGATATCGGGCAGGGAACCTATCAGGTCATCATTAATGATGCTCATCTTTGTGGAACGGTATCTGCACAAAAGATATTTAACAAGGTATTTACTCCATTATATATTCCGGATGAAATTTTTATTGATCAGGTTGATTATACCAACAGCTGTACCACCCCCAACAATACCGGAACGATTACCATCAGCGGAAGCGGGGGTACCGGGGCCTTAACCTATGCCATCGTGCGTACCAGCGACAACGACTCTACAACAAACGCCACCGGCGTTTTTGAAAATCTGCTTGCCGACACCTACCGGATATATGTTATTGATGCCAATGGATGTGTGAAACAGGGAAGTGATATTACACTTACCCAGTTAGCGAATCCTACAGCATCTATTATTCCTGATAATCCTACGATTTGTCCGAATTCAACCATCGAGCTGGATGGAAACCCTACCCTTAGTCCCGATGGCTCATCCATTGACAGCCATGAATGGACCGGGGATGTTTCCTTCCTGGATTTTACAGATATTCAGGAGCCGGAATTTACCGGCTCAACCAACGGAGTATTTCTTTTAACCTATACCGTAACCGACAACAACGGGTGTACCGGGAGTGATGATGTGACCCTTACGGTTGAGGATGTTACTGCCCCCACAGCCATATGTAAAGACATTACCGTTGCCCTGGATGGCTCGGGTAGTGTATCCATTACCGGGGCGGATGTTGATGATGGATCCACCGATAATTGTACTGCTGCGGCAAACCTTACCCTTACTGTTGCTCCGAACAGTTTCGACTGTTCGGATCTGGGCGACAACCCGGTAATCCTGACGGTAACCGATGCTGAAGGAAACACCTCGACCTGTACCGCCACGGTAACGGTCGAAGACAATATAGCACCCAGCCTAACGTGTCCCGGG
>JAZBOG010000018.1:0-103325 GCA_036351015.1 Bacteroidales bacterium | reverse complement strand
CAAATGCCGATAGTACAACCGTAGATTGGGGACCATATTCGGTTACCGTTTCCGAAGATCCTGATGTTGAGTATGGTGTAATTATTGAGAATTTCTGGGCCTGGGGAATTACAGCCAGGTTCCAGTTCCATGCCGACGGTACGATTACCTGCAGCGAGCAATTACTGGATGTTACCTTAGGTGATGTTACAGGTAATTCTGATTATGATGATTATGGTGTATGGGTTCGAGGATGGAGACCTGATATCTATACCATAACTGTTGGACATTGGGATTATTCCGACTTCTCATTTGATATTGCCTTAGCTTTCTTAACTGATTTTGAAGCGAAGATGCAGGCTTATCCTGATCTTTATCAATCTTATGAGAAACCATCGGGAAAAGCTTTAGCCGGACCTAAAAAATAAATCTCTTTAGATACCTATGTTAGAAGCTGTCCGGAACGGACAGCTTCTTTTTTTAATGTGTCGTATCTGTGAACAGGGTTAGTAGTAAAAGTGGTTGAAAATAAAAATTAAAAGAGAACAGGATGAAATTTATAGAAACTGCGATTTTCCAGGTGAAACCATCAAAGACAGAACAATTCGAAAATATTCTAAAAGAGTTTCATCGTTTTGCTCAGTCTAATGTGTACCTAAAAGATTACGATATTATGAAAAGAACACATAGAATTGCAGATATAGACACAGTAAAAAAAGGAACACCTGCAAAAAAAATTACCAGGATTGTGAAATCAGTAAAATATGTTATGCATTTGGAATTTGATAATGAACAAGACCATGGCATGTTTACAAAAGATTTTTTTACAGTATTTGATCGCGAAATGTCTAAATGCCTGCTCGTTCCTCATGATAAACTGATCGGTGTTAAACTATAAATTGAATTTTTTACCTTTCTTATAAACAATCCCTGGATTACCTCCATTAGTTCAAGTATAACTGAATGGTTTAGTTGTTTTTTTCTAATTTTATGAACAATATTCAGACAAGAAGAAATAATTATGAGCATTGAATTCTTCTTATATACATTCGATTAAAAACATATTGAATAATACTGTAAACTTCCCCTTTTTAGGACAGTGTTAAAATTTTGGGGTACGCATTAAAAGAACTTTTCAATAATGTTGAATATTATTTTTATTCAATATCCTCCAGAATTTTTTGCACCTGGTCTTCCGTTTCGGTCAGCTTCTTCTTACATTTTTTTATGAGTACAGAAACTCTTTTTACTTTTGACGATAGCTCGTCAACATCCAGTTCCTCATTCTCAATTTTTGAAAGAATATCTTCAATTTCATTGATTGCTTCGTTGTAGGAGAGTTCTTTGTGAGCCATATTTTAAAATTTACTGATTTTTTGGAATGGTAAATTTAAAGGTACTTCCTTTATTTTCCTCACTTTCTACCCAGATTTTTCCGCCATGTTTCTCAACAAATTCACGGCAAAGGATTAACCCAAGCCCGCTGCCCTGTTCTTCAGAGGTTCCGGTAGTCGAATAATGGATATCTATTCTGAAAAGTTTCGGGATATCTTCTTTTCGAATCCCTACCCCCTGATCAATGACAGAGATGATTGTTTCCTGAGCGGAATCTTCCGATTTTATATATACCTCACTATGGTTAAAGGAGAATTTAATGGCATTGGAAATAAGATTCCTGATAATTGTAGTAAGCATATCATAATCGGCTGTAATTGTCTGGCTGGAATCTATGGATGAAATTACCTTAATATCTTTCTTGCTGGCATTCATCTTCTGCAGGTTGATATTTTTAAGTACGATATCATGCAAATTTAACTTCCTGGGAGTGAACTCCATTTTTCCCCGCTGGGCCCTCGACCAGTGCAGTAAATTATCTAAAAGTTCCAGTAATTCATCTGCCGACTGGTGCACTAAATCAATGGGGTTTTTTAATTCCTCTTTTGTGAAACGATCAAAGTTTTTGGCCAGATGCTGGGTGAGTCCATATACGGCATTAAACGGGTTTCTTATATCATGAGCAATAATGGAAAAGAATTTATCCTTGGTGGCATTTAATATTTTTAAACGTTCTTCCGACTCTTTTAATCGCTGATTGGACTGGTCAACTTCTTTAATTTTTTCCTGAAGCAAAAGATTGGTTTTTCTTTTCAGCAAATATTGAATAAGGATGATCACCCCTGAAATTAAAGTGATCAGGGCGATCAGAATGGATAGATTACGGGCATTTTTTTGTTTTTTTAGTTCCAGCTCTCTTATTTTTTTCTCAGCAGTTAGCTCCGAAATCTCCTTTTCAATTCGCGATAATTCGTTTTGACTTTTTTCCAGCTCATATTTCATCTGGATTTCTAAAATTTTTTGGGCATTATTTTTAGCCATGATGGAGTCTTTTATCACCGAGTAGTTGATAAAATAGTCCAGTGCCCGGGTCTTATCGCCACGAGCATCATAATAATAATACAATGAGTAATAGGCATTTTTGATTAATTCAAAGTGATCAATAAATTGTCCGATGGATAATGATTTGTTTATCAGATCAAATCCCTCCATATCTCTTCCCTGTTTTAAGTAGATTTCGCCCAGTTTACGACTACTCAGCGCATTTAGGTAATGGTTGTCGGCTTTTTCAGCTATTTCAATGGTCCGAATAAAATAATCGGCAGCCTGATTGTAATTCCCAAGGGTTTGATAATAATTTCCCAGGTCATTTAGTATTTCGCTGATTTCGGAAATGTTTCCTGTTTGATTGCTGATTTCCAGGGCTTCGTTAAAATAGACAATGGATTGATCAAAATTGTTTAATTCCAGATAAACCCTGCCTAAGCTTTTTAATGTACTGGCAATGCCTGGTTTATCATTCATTTTTTCTCTTAGTTCAAGCGATTTAATGAAATAGTCAAGGGATGTGCTATACTCGTTAAGTTTAAGATAACTGTTGCCAATTACATAATAGGTATAAGCTGTTTCTTTATCATTGCCCAGATCCTTTTTAATCGATAAACTTTGCAGGTAAAAATCCAGCGCTTTTTTATATTCATGAATTTCGTCGTATATAATCCCAATGTTATTGAGCGATCTTGCAATCTGGTCTGGTGCACCCACTTCCTGCCTTAATTTTAATGCATTAAGATAATGCTCCAAAGCAAGATCCAGCATATCGATCGATTGATAGATATTCCCCATATGGTTCAAACAGCTGGCTATCGAGACTTTATTTCCAATTTTTTTATAATTAAGCAATGCCTTTTTGATATATTCGAGTGCCTGGTCATAATCAGCACTCCTGCGATATACCAGGGCTATATTTTTTTGAGACTGGGCAATCCCTTCCAGGTCATCAATGGATTCCCTTAATGCCAGGGATCGATGATAAAAATCGAGGGCCTTTTTAGTTTGATTTATCTGCAGATAAACATTCCCAATATAATTCAGGGTGTTGGCAATTTCCTTTGGTTGATTTATCCGGTGGTTAATTTCTAATGCCTTTTGATGGGTTTCGATTGTTTTTTGATATTGCCCCTGGCTTAGAAAAACTAACCCCATATTATTTAAAATCCTAGCCTGTCCTTCGGGGTCATTAAGTTCTTTCTTCAGCTCCAGGGCTTGTTGGTAAAAATAGAGAGAACTGTCGTATTGGCTGTTATTCCAGTACAAACTTCCAAGATAATTCATTGTATTTGAAAGGTTGTACTGGTCGTTTATTGATTTAGACTCTGCCCATGCCTTTTGGTGATAGGTTAAGGCCTCTTGATAGCTCCCCATTAACCGGTATACCACACCAATATGATTATAGGCTTCTGCGATATTATTCTCGTCACTTAATAAATAGAGATTCAACGGCTTTTCATAGTTGAATAAAGCATTATCATAATTCCCCAGTTTTTTTTCGGCATGTCCCAGCCGGGTATAGATAAAAATCTTGAGATCGGTTGACCGTTGTTCGTAAAAATATTCCAGTGCTTTTTCGTAATACTCTATGGCTGGTTGATACCTGCTCATTTCATAGTAGGCATTGGCAATATTAAGCTGCGCCTCTGCACGTTCGTTTTCTTCATTATATTTATCTGATAATTCCAGTGCTTTTCCACCATAGCTTAAGCTTTTTTCCTTATCTGTTTCCAATAGGATGGCTGATAATTGATTGTAAAGAGCGATGGATTTTTTTTCGGGAGTTTGTTCGATTATTTTTAATAAACTATCGGGCTGGGTTGTTATTTTTGCAGAGGAACTTAAGGTCGAAAGTCCTGAGATGAGCAATAAGATTATGGACAGCTTTCTGATGTACATGCAAAACGTTTATCTATAGCCTAAAGTAAGAAATTAACTATATATTAGCCAGTATTTTGATAAGAATTTATATCGTCAAAATTTTATTCTTTTGCCTTAGGCAGGGTAAATTTAAATTCGCTTCCTTCTCCTAGCTTACTTTTTACCCATATTTCCCCTCCACTTTGGTTTATTAATTCCTTACACAGAATAAGTCCAAGTCCGGTTCCTGTTTCATCGTCAGTACCTCTTGTGGAATAGCTATAGTCAATGCGAAATAAGTTTTCTAAATTTTTTGCACTAATTCCTTTTCCATTATCTGATACTGTTATGGTAATGTGTTCCTTCCCTTCCGATGACTCAATGTTAATCTTTCCGTCCCGGTCTGTAAACTTAATGGAATTACTGATGAGATTCCTTAAAATGGTTGATAATACATTCTGGTCTGCATATACCCCTGCACTTTTGGGGATGTTGGTTTCAATATGGATCTGTTTCTTCCGGGCCGATATGTTTAATAAACTTAAAGCTTCATTCAGCGATTCATTTAGATTAATATTCTTCGGAGACAATTGGATGCTCCCCAATTGAGATTTCGACCATTCAAGTAAATTTCCCAGTAAGTTGAACAGGTTCTGTGAGGATTCATAAATTAGTTTGGAGTATTCTTTAATTTCCTCCTTGGGAAGCTGATCAATATTCCCATATAATACTTCTGAAAAACCAAGCAAGGATTGAAAGGGATTTTTAAGATCGTGGGCAATGATCGAAAAGAACCTATCTTTGGTTGCATTAAGCTCTTTGAGATTTTTTTCTGATTCCCTTAATTTCTGATTGGTCTTTTTTAACTGGTCGTTTTTCGTTTCTAATAACTTGCTGGTTCTTTTCTTCAACCGGAAACGGCTAAAACTTAAAATGGCTAAGGCCAGGATCAGGATAGTGAAGGCAAATAGATATTTTTTCTGATTTTTCTGTCGATTTAACTCCAGCAGTTGTATTTGATTATCCTTTTTTAGGACTTCGTTTTCAATTTCAAGGTTCTCGGTTTCATGTTTTATCTTTAGCTCGGCAACTTTGTTGCTGCTTTGCAGGGTGAAAATGCTATCGTTCAGATTTGCATATAGTTTATAATATTCCAGTGCCTTTTTGTAGTTCCCCTGGCGGGTATAGATCGTATACATAAAATCATAAGCTTCCAGTAAAACCTCTTTTGCATTTGCTGTTCCTGCAAGCTCTATTGATTTTGATAAATAATCAATGGCTGTTTGATAGGCTTTCTTTTCAATATATAACTTGGCTAAATTATTATAATTGTTGGCTATGTCTGCTGTGTTATTTATTTGATTGCTTATTTCCAGGGATTGTTCCAGGTAATCTTTTGCACTGGTGTAATCTCCCAGATCGATTTGAATCAGCCCAATGTTATTTAAGGCAATGGATATTCCTTCCTGATCATTTAATTCCCTATTAAGCTCAAGCGCTTTTCGGTAATAATCCAGGGCTTTTCTTTTTTCTCCCTTCTTATCATAGGCCGTTCCTATGTTGTTATAGGCAGATGCCTGGCCGCGGACGAAATTGTTTTTAACATCAATTTCCAGGGATTTTAAATAGTAGTCCAATGCCTTATCATTTTCTTTCAGGTTCTGATAAGCAATCCCGAGATTGTTGTATATCATTGAAATACCACGCTGATGGTTGTGTTTTTTATAAATCTTTAAGGCATCCAGGAAGTATTTTAGGGCTAAATCGTAACTCGATACATCCTGGTAAACATTGCCTATGGAATTATATATCTGAGCGGTACTGATCTCGTCGTTTTGTTCTTCGGTAATTTCCAGGGCCTGCAAATAGTACTTAATCGACTGCTTGTAATCATTAAGCCGGGTGTAAGTGTTCCCCAGCGAAACCATAAATAAAGCAATGTCTCGTTTGCTGTCTATCTGCTTGCTAACCTCCAATGCTTTTGAATAATAGTCGAGCGTTTTATCGGTTTCATTTTTTGCATTATATAATATCGCCAGGTTATTATAGATCCCTAAAACTCCCTTGAGGTCATTTATCTCTTTTTTTAGTTTTACCGATTTCTGATAAAATTCCCTTGAAACTTCATATTCTCCCTGAAAATAGTAGACGTTGCCAATTCTGTTGTAGGCATCTGAAATTCCTTTCCGGTCATCTAAGATATGTGCAATATCCAAAGCCTCATTTGCAAAAAATAAACTACTGTCCAGGGAATAATTCCAGTAATTCCTGGAGATATCATTTAAAATGTCAATTTGCTCATTTTCATCAGCTTCTTTCAGTTCAATCATTAAGCTGTCTATAACCTGTCGTGTGTCCTGGGAAAAGGAAGCTATCTGAATGAGAAGGAGTAAACATGTAAGTAGTGTAATTCTTTGCATAATATTATTTTCAGGAATTTTATGATATGGTTTTGATTGGTATTTTTCGTTTTAGCTGTCTTATAGCCGTTATCTCTTATTTTTTTCCTTTACTTTACTACGAAATTCCCCATCAAAAAGTTTGGTTATAACCTCATCATTTATATTGATTTGTTGAATTTCTTTAATTAACTGCCGATTTCTGGTATATGTGATTGAATAGCCTCTTTTTAAAATGTTTTGAGGATCCAGAAGTATTCGTTTGTTTTCAGCGTTTTTTAGGAGAGAATCATTGCTCCTGAGCAGGTGTCTGGATCCAGAGATCAATGATTTTTTATAGAATTTTAGTTTTTCTTTTGCCGAAAATAAGTTCTTTGTGCTACCATGTTGAAGGGATGAACGGTAACTTTGGAGCGTATTCTTTTCGTTGCGGATTAAACGGAGGGTGGAATGTTTGAACTTCTCCTGGAGAAGTTCAAACCGGCTGTTTTGCTTGTATAATATATTTTTAGTTAATGGAATAAGGATTGAACTTGATTGGACAAGTTTTGTTTTCTGATGATTGATATAATCCAGGGTTAACTCGTAGATTTTTTCTTGGTAACCATCAATGGTTTGTTCAAAACTCAGTGTCTTTTCAATAATATACTCAGCAACGGCCGTGGGGGTCTTCAGTTTTTGATAGGCCACAAGGTCTACAATCGATTCATCTTTATCATGACCTATTCCGGTTAAAACAGGGATGGGGAACTGAGCAACATTCGATGCCAGGTTATAGTTGTTGAAACAATTCAGGTCTGCCTGTGAACCCCCGCCCCTGATGATTACGACCAGGTCAAAAAAGTGTTCATGCTGAAAAATGCTTTCCAGGGAGGCAATGATCGACTCTTCAGCTTGCTGCCCCTGCATGATCGAAGGAAATAGTCTGATATAATAGTGGTATCCAAACTTGTTGTTGATCAATTGATGCATAAAATCCTGGTACCCTGCAGCCGTCTCCGACGAAATAACCGCAATTTTTTGAGGAACTACCGGAAAATCAAGCTCTTTATTCATATGGATGATTCCATCTTCTTCGAGTCTTTGGAGCGTTGCTGCTTTTTTTTGTGCTAAATCGCCCAGGGTATAATTGGGATCTATATCTGTAATATTTAAACTGAAGCCATACAATTCATGAAATTCAACGGTAACCTTAATGAGGATTTTTAAGCCGGAAGCCAGTTCATGGCCGGTAACACTTTCAAAATAGGGCTTGAGCATCCGGAAAGTGAAAGCCCAGATCGTAGCTCTGCTTTTGGCAATAATGTTTTCACTTAATACGTCTTTTTCGATCAATTCAAGGTAACAGTGCCCGTTTCGGTTGATTTTTAGTTCACTGATTTCAGCTACTACCCATATCGTTTCGGGAAAATTGATTTTTATCTTCTCCTGAATGGCTTGATTGAGTTCCAGTAAGCTGATTTTTTGTATCATAGATTATATTTTGCTGATTTGTTTACTTATTTTTTGATTTCCGATACTTACTTTTAGCAGGTAAATTCCGGGGGGTAATTCATTAAGCTGCTCCAGGATAAATTTTGACTGGTTTTGATTTTCTTTTGAAATATATACCTGCTTTATTTTTTGACCTGTTATATTAAATAATTCAATGTGAACCTGTTGATTCATTCGGGTTGTATTAATTTCAACCGTTAAATGGTCAAAAAAAGGATTCGGGTAGATATTGAAATTTACCTCCCGGGATAGCGAAGGGGTAGTGGTCTGAACCAGGCCGGCAGCCTTTCCAAAGTCAGGGATTCCGTATCCGCTGTTAAAATCGGGGGTTGAATACTTGTGGCTGCTTTGTTCAATTTTGCGAAGAATTTCCATATTATTTAACTCCGGAAGATGTTGCCATAAGCAGGCAGCCATTCCGGAAATCAGCGGAGCAGAAAAGGATGTTCCATTGGAAACACTAATTGTTCCATCAATCCCCTGGATTGCTGTCTGATACCCCATGGCAGCAACATTGGGTTTTATCCTGCCGTCAAAGGTAGGGCCCACACTGCTGAAGTAGGAAGGTTCAGCAAATTGATTGACGGAACCTACTGTTAATACACTGTCCCCGTCAGCCGGTGCTGTGATATACCTCCAGTCGTTATCCCCCTGGTTGCCTGCACTTACTACCACCAGAATCCCCTTGGATGCTGCTATATCAGCAGCTTTGGTAATAAAAGCAGAATTCCCGTCCATATCCTCGTACGAATAGTTTAGCAGCGTATCATCAAACTCGGAATAGCCCAGGGAGGTGTTGATGATGTCGGCACCTACACTATCGGCAAATTCTGCTGCAGCTACCCAATGATCTTCTTCAATACTATACTCCGATTCGGTTTGCTCCGATCGCAAAAGCCAGTATCCGGCTTTAGGGGCTGTTCCGATAAGCTGGCCGGGTATATTTGCTCCCATTACCGAGAGGACCTTCATGCCATGCGACGAAGCATCAAAGACCCCGGTGTCGCCATCCACAAAATCATAGGTCCCCAGGATCTGGTTATTGTTCCATAAACTGTCAAAGGCTGGTAAGATATCTGCATTATAAAATCCTGCATCCAGAATAGCAATGGTCATGCCTTGCCCCATTTTCCCGTTGCGGTGTAATATATGCCCATTTAGCATCGAGATTTGTGTGGTCCCGTATCCGTAGTCAAAGATACTGTCAGTCTTCAGGGGGTAATCCCTGACCGGGTTTGTTGGGAGGTCTCTCTTTTCATGATTCAGCTGATTCCCGATTTTATGACTTGTTCTGATAAAACTGATTTGATCCAAAGTATCCATTAACTCCTGATCTGTTGTATAAACCAGGGCCGTATTCAGCCATTTCGACCGGTTTTTAATGGTGAGTCCCAGCTTCTTCAAACTGTCAAGGTAACTTTTATTTACGGGAAGATCATTTTCCCGGATGGGAATATCCTGTCTTAATCGTCGCTGAATTGCCCTTGAAGAAAGAAAATCTTCGGGATGGTCGATGGAATACCCGTTGTTGTTTTTATCCGTAAAAAAAATCCGGTAATGGTCGGGAGCGACCTGTGAAAATACAAGGGACGACACAATGAATAGTAGAAAGGAGAGGAGTATTTTTTGCATATTAAATTTGTTGATCTATACAAATTTAACGAAAAATGTTGAAAGTTGTTTAAACGATGATCCCTCCTCCTAAAAGAATATCGTTCGCATAAAAAACAGCCGACTGTCCCGGAGTAATGGCAAAAACTTCATTACGGAAATGTATCCTGATTGTTGAACCCTCCATTTTTAGCGTACTCCTTATCCCTTCGCTTTTGTATCTTACCTTGGTGATAACTTCTACTGCCTGATCTGGAGGGATTGGTGCCATAAGGTTGAAATTTTTTACCCTAAGCTCCTTTTGATACAGCTCACTTCTTTTTCCTAAAACAATTTCATTATTCCGGGCATTGATATTTAAAACATACATGGGTTTTCCCAGGGCAATCTTTAACCCTTTCCGCTGACCAATGGTATAAAAGGGATACCCTTCATGCTGGCCAAGGATCTTTCCGTCTGTTGAGATAAAATCCCCGGGTCCGATCTTTTGCTCTATGCCCGGCACATTTTTTCTTAAGTAGCTTCGGTAGTCATTGTCGGGAATAAAACATATTTCCTGACTCTCTTTTTGCTGAGCAAGCTTTACAAACCCGTTTTCGGCAGCCATTTTACGTATCTGATCCTTGGTATACTGTCCAAGAGGGAGAATAATTTTTTTCAGTATCTCCGGGGCTAGCCCCCATAAAAAATAACTTTGGTCTTTTTTTTGATCTTTAGCCCGTTTTAACAGGAAACCTGTATCTGATTTTACAATCTGGGCATAATGCCCGGTAGCAATATAATCGCAATTGAGTGCTTTGGCTTTGCGCTGTAAAACTTTCCATTTAATTTGGGTATTGCACAAAACGCAAGGGTTGGGGGTTTTACCGTTAAGGTATTCGTTCACAAAGTTACAAACTACCGTTTGATTAAATTCATCGACAATGTTTTCGGTATGATGCGGAATATTTAGTTGGTCAGCAACTGCTTTTGCTTCATGAATGGAATCAGTGGATGATGACCCTTGATCATGATGACGGGGATCATTTTCCACATCGTCCCACATTTGCATGGTAAGTCCCACAACATCATACCCTTGTTCGAGCAGCAGTAAGGCTGCCAGGGAGCTGTCGATCCCCCCGCTCATCCCTAATAATACCTTTTTCTTATTCATTAACCTGGAATTATTTTTTCTTTTCCGGCGGAGGTTTTTGGTTAAATAAATCCTCGATGGCAGGTTCCTTGATTTTTCCTTTGTTTTTTTCCAGCATTTCCAGTTGTTCCTGCTCTAATCGTTCCAGCTCTTCCTGGTTTTCAGCTACCCCGTCCTGGTAGATTAGCTCTTGCTTTACTGTTCCGTCGTCATGGTAATATTTCCATTTTCCTTCCCGTCTGTTATTTTCATAGGACCCTGTTATTAATGGTTGACCCTGATCGTTAAATACCGAATATTCTCCATCCAGGCGGCCATTCATATAAACTATACGCATCATGACCTCTCCGTTTTCATAATATCTTATTGTCAAACCATCCTGAAGCCCATTTCTCCAGTGGGATTCTTCAGAAATCTGCCCGTTTTCGTAGTATTTTTTTTCGGTTCCATGTTTGTTGCCCATCTGATAGGGAACAGTATTAATTAAAAATCCGGCTTCAGAATAAAAGTTCCAGGTGCTGTCTTTTAATTGTCCGGCATACATTCCTTCTGCCTGTAAGGTATTGTCGGGATAATAGAATTGGGTAAAAACGGTGTTTGTATTTTCCTCAAAAAACATCTTTGCTCTCAGGTTACCCTGCGGGTCAAACCGTTTTAATACTCCCAGGGGCATCCCGTTTTTAAAAAATCCGGTATACTGGAGGTTCCCGTTGTCGTCGTATTTTTCCCAGTACCCTGTTTTCTGTCCCCGCTCGTTGTACTGGTTAAGGGTATCAGCCGATGCATTCTGCTGAGCAAATCCGTTTCCAGCAAAGATCAATGGGAGCACCAGGGTTATAATGCTTTTTCTTAATTTCATGGTTTTATTGTTTAAGTTGCTGCAAAAGTAACAAGAATATATTATTTTTAATATACTGTATTGGTTTTTGAACGTTGTCGTTCATTTTTTAGCCCATTTTTATGAGCTTAGCCGGCATATATTCTTGCTCCGAAAAATTTATTGATGGATGGTGTGAATGGATTCATCTGTTGGCCGGCTATGATCGATCGGTGTTATGTATTTTCTGGTTTCGGGCAAAAATTATGAACCGAACAACAGGTTCACGATTATAGGTTATTTCATAAAAAAAAAGAGTCCTTTGGGCAGGACTCTTTTTTTAATTTATATGGAGTTGGGTTATTTTACTTCCTCGAAATCTACATCGGTTACTTCTCCGTCATCTTTTTTATCGTCTGATGAAGCTTGCTGTTCACCTCCAGGCTGTCCCTGCTGGGCATTTTGTTGTTGCTCCTGGGTCGCTTTGTACATCTCTTCCGATGCTTCTTTCCATGCATTGTTTAATGCTTCGGTTTTTGCATCCAGTTGATCTAAATCTTCATTTTTATGTACTTCTTTTAATTCAGTTAAAGCTTTTTCAATATTCGCTTTTTTGTCTGCAGACAACTTGTCTCCGAATTCTTTTAATTGTTTTTCTGTAGAGAATATTAAGCTGTCAGCAGTATTTAATTTATCTACTTTTTCACGTATCTTTTTATCTTCTTCTTCATTGGCCTTCGCTTCATCACGCATTCGCTTGATTTCCTCGTCGGTTAACCCGGAAGATGATTCGATACGTATACTTTGCTCTTTATTGGTTGCTTTGTCTTTAGCTGTAACGTGTATAATACCGTTTGCATCAATATCGAATGATACTTCAATCTGAGGGACTCCCCGGGGTGCAGGTGGAATATCAGACAGATGGAACCGTCCAATGGTTTTATTATCCTTAGCCATAGGTCTTTCGCCCTGTAACACGTGGATCTCAACGGAGGGCTGGTTGTCGGCAGCCGTAGTAAATGTTTCTGCTTTCTTGGTTGGGATGGTGGTATTGGCTTCAATTAATTTTGTAAAAACACCACCCATGGTTTCAATCCCTAAGGAAAGCGGAGTAACATCCAGCAAGAGTACATCTTTGACATCTCCTGTTAAAACACCACCTTGGATTGCAGCACCAATAGCTACCACCTCGTCGGGATTTACTCCTTTGGATGGTTTCTTTCCAAAGAAATCTTCTACTACTTTCTGGATAGCAGGAATACGGGTTGACCCACCTACCAGGATTACCTCGTCCACATCTGACGATTGCATTCCTGCATCGCTTAATGCTTTTTTACATGGCTCCAGGGTAGCATTGATCAGCTTATCGGCTAATTGTTCAAACTTTGAACGGGATAATGTTTTTACCAGGTGTTTTGGTACCCCGTCAACCGGCATAATGTAAGGCAGATTGATTTCGGTGCTGGTAGAACTTGATAATTCAACCTTCGCCTTTTCGGCAGCTTCTTTTAACCGTTGAAGTGCCATAGGATCTTTTCGAAGATCAATCCCTTCGTCTTTCTTAAATTCTTCGGCTAACCAGTCAATGATCACTTCGTCAAAATCATCCCCACCAAGGTGTGTGTCACCATTGGTTGATTTTACTTCAAATACTCCATCGCCCAGTTCAAGGATAGAAATATCGAACGTACCACCACCAAGGTCGAAAACAGCAACCTTAATATCACGGTCTTTTTTGTCAAGTCCGTAAGCCAACGAAGCCGCAGTGGGCTCGTTGATAATTCGTTTTACCGTTAACCCGGCAATTTCACCGGCTTCTTTCGTGGCTTGGCGCTGAGAGTCGCTAAAGTAAGCAGGAACAGTAATCACTGCTTCGGTAACTTCCTGTCCAAGATAATCTTCAGCTGTTTTCTTCATCTTTTGAAGTACCATGGCTGAGATCTCCTGGGGAGAATACTTCCGGTCGTCAATTTGTACTCGCGGAGTGTTGTTTTCTCCTTTTACGACTTTAAAAGATACTCTGTTTATTTCTTTCTGAACCTTATCATATGTTTCACCCATAAATCGCTTAATAGATGATATTGTTTTTGTGGAGTTCGTAATGGCCTGACGTTTCGCCGGATCTCCAACCTTACGTTCTCCGTTTTCCACAAAAGCAACCACTGAAGGGGTTGTTCTTTTTCCCTCGCTGTTTGGTATAACAACAGGCTCGTTTCCCTCCATTACGGATACACATGAATTTGTTGTTCCTAAATCAATTCCAATTATTTTACCCATTTCGTTCTAAGATTTAATGTTATTATTTAAATTTTTTATTTCTCTTTTTATAATTTGTTTACAATGATTCAATGATTGTGCCAGTTTCGATTTCATTTTTTTTTATGTAAATATGGCATTGGCAGTAGTTAATATCCATAATTATTGCCAGGATTATGACAAAAAGACAGCCTGTCACCCTTTTTAAATTTCATTCCTGTTTATTAGGTCTTTATTGGGTTTTAATTTGTAGTTTTGTCCTGGGAACTTAAATTGTACTATTATGTCAGTTCATCAAAAAGTGAAAAGAGTAACTACCCATGTATTGCATGAAATGAAATTACGGGGTGAAAAAATAGCCATGTTAACCGGTTATGATTATTCTATGGCCAGGATACTTGATAAGGCAGAAATTGATGTCGTACTGGTTGGCGATTCGGCATCGAATGTAATGGCTGGTAACGAAACTACTTTGCCCATCACGATGAATGAGATGATCTATCATGCCAAATCGGTGGTGCGGGCTGTTGACCGTGCTTTGGTTGTTATTGATATGCCTTTTGGATCATACCAGGGTAACTCGAAAGAGGCTCTGATTAATGCCATCCGGATCATGAAAGAAACCGGAGGACATGCTGTTAAAATTGAGGGCGGACAGGAGATTATTGAATCCGTAGAGAGAATATTATCTGCTGGAATACCGGTCATGGGTCACCTGGGATTAACCCCCCAGTCTATTCATAAGTTTGGGACTTATGTAGTGCGTGCCCGCGAAGAGGAAGAGGCTGAGAAACTCATCGAAGATGCACATAAGTTACAGGAAGTGGGATGTTTTGCACTTGTCCTGGAAAAGATCCCTGCTAAACTGGCTGCCCGTGTGGCCAGCGAATTAACCATCCCCGTAATAGGGATCGGTGCAGGCCGTGATGTTGATGGACAGGTACTGGTGCTGCATGATATGCTGGGAATTACCCAGGAATTCTCCCCCAGATTTTTACGACGATATCATAACCTGTTCGAAGAAATCAAAGGTTCGGTTAAGGCCTATATTAATGATGTAAAAACCCTTGACTTTCCTAACGATAAGGAACAATACTAACCGTTTCAGACTGGATCAATGGAAGTTTTGTACGAAGACAATCATATTATTGCTCTGAATAAAAGAGTGTCGGACATTGTGCAGGGCGACAAAACCGGGGATGAGCCTTTATCTGAAAAGGTAAAATCCTATCTAAAAAAAAAATATAACAAACCCGGAAATGTTTTTCTGGGAGTTACCCACCGGTTGGATCGCCCGGTAAGCGGAGTCGTGCTGTTTGCCAAAACCAGCAAGGCATTGGCTCGGTTAAACGAGATGTTTAAACAGAAAGAAATCGTTAAAACCTATTGGGCAATTGTTAAAAATAAACCCCCTGGATTGTCTCAAACCCTCACTCATTTCCTCATTAAAAATCAGCAAAAAAATAAATCTTTTGCTCATAATACCCCGGTGAAAGATGCGAAAAAGGCAAGTTTAACCTATCAGTTAATCGCCGAAGCGGATCATTATTTTTTGCTTGAAGTACAATTACATACCGGAAGACATCATCAGATCCGAAGTCAGCTGGCAAAAATAGGATGCCCGATCAAAGGAGATCTGAAATACGGATTTCCCCGTTCCAATCCCGATGGCGGGATTAGTTTGCACGCCCGGAAAATTGAATTTATTCATCCGGTGAAAAAAGAACCGGTTGAAATTGTGGCCCCGACACCGGATGACTCCTTATGGGATTATTTTTGTACAATTGTAAACTAAATTGCATGGGTTATGGAGTTTAAATTACTTTTAAGCAGTATGGTCGCATTTTTTGCCCTGGTTAATCCGATTCATAAAATCCTGGTGGTTACTTCGCTCCAAAAGCAGTTCAATGAAAAAGAGCTGAGGTATTTGTCCGTTAAATCCTCCTTTACGGCTTTTATTATTTTAATCTTTTTCTTATTTCTGGGAGAGATCATTTTTAATTATGTCTTTCATATTCAGCTTTATGCTTTTAAAGTGGCTTGTGGAATTGTATTATTCTACAATGGTATTGAGGGGCTTCAGAAAGGTGCTTTTGTAACCATTGATAAAAATATAAATCTGGATGATATTTTAACAGTTCCCGTTGCCATGCCAATGATTGCCGGACCTGCTACCATTACCGCTGCAGTTACCTTTCCTGCCCAATATGGAAAAACAACAACCATTATTGCCATTTTTGTTGCTTTAATAATGAATCTATTGCTCATGCTCTATGCCCGACAGATCGGTAAATTTCTTGCCCGCATCAATGTTTTAAATGCCTTGATCCGGATTACCGGACTGATTGTTGCAACCATAGGACTCCAGCTGGTTTTTGACGGAATCTCCAACTATATCAGCACCCTTTAAAATTTTTTTCTCAAAATCACGGATTATCTGGTTGTTTTTAATTTTGTCGGATAAAATTGCCTAATTTTGATGCATATTTTAACTTAGAACAATGTTTAAATTCTTAAATAAGCCGTATCCATTTAACGATGATTTAAAATATAACAGTAAACTGATATTTTTTATTAGTATTGGTGTATTAGGATTTTTATACCTTTTTCAACCCCTTGAGGTGAGTTTAATGGATGCCCGGGAGAAATTATATGTAGTGCTTGGTCTGGCTGCCATTACCTTTCTTTCGTTAAGTTTAAATCTGTTGATTTTACCCAGTTTATTCCCCGGGATCTTTATTAAGCGGGTTTGGAATATTAAAAAAGAAATTTTATGGAATCTCTGGATTCTGACGACCATCTCTGTGGGATACTATCTTTACTATAAGCTGCTGGATATCTTTGCGATTGATTTCAGGATGGTGCTTGGACTGATTGTTATAGCTATTATACCCATCACTGGGTTGATCGTTGTAAACCGGAACCGGATGCTCCGGTCAAATCTAAGGTTAGCCGAACGGATCAATAAAAAACTGCAGGAAAATAAATCCATGGATCATAAACTTGTTCATTTCCAATCCGAATATGCCAAAGATAACCTATCGGTCAAGGTAAATTTAATCGTACTGATCAGAGCGGCCAACAATTACATCGAGGTTTTTTGGAAGGAAGGGAAAAATATAAGATCACAAATGATTCGCACCAGCTTAAAAAAAGCTGAAGAGTTATTCAGGGATGATCACTTCATTTTTAAATGCCATCGTTCCTTTTTGGTAAATATGCATCATATTGACAAAATAGAAGGAAATATCCAGGGGTATAAAATTTATTTCGACATGATTGACTTTCCGGTACCTGTATCCAAGAAATTTGCCTACAAACTGAAACAACTGGTTTAATTTTCACCTCTGCAGATATCGATATTCGTCCCTGTATTCTGTATTTTCGCCCCTAAAATGAGTTGTTAAACCCTTTTATCAAGAGATCGACCCTTTTATTTTCAGCGGGAAAATTTTACCGGTAGTTTTGCTCAAAATTTATTGTAGAACTGTAATAGATATTACTATGAATCCATTAAGAATAGGAGATTTAAGAGTAAAACTGCCCATTATCCAGGGAGGAATGGGAGTAGCCATATCTTTATCCGGATTAGCATCCGCTGTGGCTAATGCCGGGGGAATCGGGGTAATTTCGGCCGTGGCCATTGGAATGACCGAATCCGGTTCCATGAAAAATTATCGCGAAGCCAATAAAACGGCATTGATAAGGGAGATCAGAAAAGCCAGAAAAATGACCAGTGGCATTCTGGGAGTTAACTTAATGGTAGCTGTTACCGATTATGAGGATCTGCTTGAAGTAGCTCTCGAAGAAGAGATTGATGTGATGATTTTAGGGGCTGGATTACCCTTGAAAATGCCAGCCTATGTCTTAGAAAGAGGATTTGAGAACATCCCCACGAAATTTATACCCAAAGTATCTTCCGCCAAAGCAGCACGGCTGATTTTTACTTCCTGGGCAAAAAATTTTAACCACATACCTGATGCTGTTATTGTTGAAGGCCCTTTAGCCGGAGGACACCTGGGATTTAAAAAGGAGGATTTGATGAATGAACCTGATTCTCTGGAGTCTATCGTTGAAGAGACGGTTGAGGTGTTAAAAACCTTTGAAAATGATTTTCATAAGGAAATCCCGGTGATTGCTGGCGGAGGGATCTATGACGGGAAGGATATTTATCATATTATGCAAAAAGGAGCCAAAGGGGTAAAAATGGGCAGCCGTTTTGTAACCACTAACGAATGCGATGCCTCCGTTAAATTTAAAGAAATGTATATTCAAAGCCAGGAGAAGGATATCACCCTGATTAATAGTCCGGTTGGCCTTCCCGGTAGGGCTATTCGCAATAAATTTGTTGACCGGATTAATTCCGGAGACACTAAACCTTTTAAATGTTCCTGGAAATGCTTGAAATCGTGCGATGCAAAAAATGCCCCTTATTGTATTGCTCAGGCCCTGCATAATGCAGCTCAGGGTAACCTGGATGAAGGGTTTGCTTTTGCCGGAACAAAAGCTTATCGGGCAACAAAGATACAAAGTGTTGCCGAGGTTATTCTGGATTTAAAAGTTGATTATTATAAAATGAAATATATGAAATACCTGCAGAGCTTTTCCGGCATAAAAGTTATCCCTGAAAACATTAGAATCCCTGATGTATTTCCCAAAATCCGGCTGGCCTAGACTAAACTTCCAGTTGCACTTTCCGGGATTCTTTTTGTAAATTCTTTACTCCGGTTGATCCACCCTCGGCAAGAGAAATATCAACCGGATTATTTTTTTTCCAGGCCCCGCGGGTAAAGTCTGGTACATCAATACTGTCGGAACGGTGGGCAACAGACCACTCGCTTAGAGGGGCTATGGCACTCCAGAGGGCCGCATCATAAACATCCTGGTCCAGCGGAAGCCCGTTGCGTAAACAATCAATTAACCGCCAGTCCATGATAAAATCCATTCCCCCATGCCCACCGATTTTTTTGGCCATTTCTCCAACCCGTTGAACAATCCGGGGGGTGTACTTTTGTTCTAATTCCCTGATTTCTTTTTCAGTAAGCCATTGATGACCTCGGGCAATTTTAGGAGGATAGGGCCACTTCCTGGCCATCGCCTGCGTTCCGCTTACCAGGTGGATTCTCGAGTAAGGACGGGGCGAGGTTACATCGTGCTGAACCATGATGGTCCTCCCTTTATGAGTCCTTATTAGGGTGCTGTTCATATTTCCCCGGTAATCCTTGCCGGCAAAGGGCTCAAAAAAAGAATCTTCACGGGCAAGTTCATTGACTCTTTGTTGCATTTGGAAATCTTTTCCCGACATGGAGGTTAAATAATCCATTTGATCGCCGCGGTTGATATTCATGATCTGGCAAACAGGTCCCAGTCCGTGGGTTGGATAAAGGTTCCCGTTGCGGGTATTTTCTTTCAGCCGCCACATATCGGCATACCCTTCCTTATCAAAATTTAAAAATCTCAGGTCATGAATGTACGCTCCTTCACCATGCACAATCTCTCCAAAGAAACCGTTACGGGCCATATTTAAGGTAAGTAGCTCGAAAAAATCGTAACAGCAGTTTTCAAGCATCATGCAATGTTTCCTTGTTTTTTCTGAGGTTTCAACCAGTTGCCAGCATTCGTCGATGGTTTTGGCAGCAGGAACTTCTACCGCCGCATGTTTATTGTTTTCCATGGCATAAACAGCCATAGGAGTGTGATAACTCCAGGGCGTACATATATATACCAGGTCAATATCCGGAGCTTCGCACAATTCTTTCCATGCGTCCTCTGAACCGCTGAAAGACTTAGCCCTGGGTAACCCATTTTTAGCTAAAAGACCCTGGGTCGCTTCCACACGATCTGTATATTTATTGCAAAGTGCAGCAATTTCAACCCCTTCGATATGAGCCATTCGCATCACAGCTCCGGGGCCTCGCATCCCCAAACCGATAAACCCGATTCTTACCCGATCAATGGATGGTGCTCGGTAACCACACATGTTGAAATCCTGGGAGGCCGTTCTGTTGAATTGTTTCCTGTCGCGGTCAGAAATCGAACAGGCGGCTGTTACTCCGGTGGCAATTAACCCGGTACCAAGGGTTATCGTTTTTAAAAAATCTCGTCGGTTATTACTCATCTCTTTTTGGGTTTGGTTCTGCTTTTCAACTGCTTAAAATAACTAAAAAAATGGAAAGTTAGCAATGATTAAAATTATATTTCAGGATTTTAATTCTTAATATAATGGGAAATATCATTACTTTTGTTCCTTTTTATTAAACGAATCTTTACGATTTGTGTCCAATAACCTGAGAAATTAATTCAACTATTAACTTTAAAAATGAAATCTTGTGAAAAAATTTTTTTTAAGCATTTTAGTCATCGGGATCTTTATGGTATCCTGTAGTAAAAAGGAAACAAACCCTTTATTAAGTGAATGGGATACTCCATATGGTGTACCTCCGTTTGAACAAGTTAAAATGGAGCATTTTGCTCCTGCTTTTGAAGTAGCTATGCAAGAGCATAAAGACGAAATGGAAGCAATCATTACAAACCCCGATGAACCAACCTATCAAAACACGGTAGAAGCATCCTATTACGCAGGAAGTTTGTTAGGTAAAGTAAGTAATGTTTTTGGAACCTTCAATAATGTGAATATTTCAGATGAAATCCAGCAGCTTGCCCAGGAGATTTATCCGAAGTTATCCGCTCATTACGACGAGATAAGTCTTGATCCTAGATACTTCGAACGCTTTAAAGAAGTATATGATAACAAAGAACAATTTAATTTAAATGAAGAGCAGCTCTTTTTACTGGAAAGTGATTATAAGGGATTTATCCAAAGTGGAGCAGCTTTGCCTGAGGATAAGAAAGAAGAATTGAAAAAGATTAATCAGGAATTATCCAGTCTTACCTTACAATACAGTCAGAATATTTTAGCTGAAGTGAACAGATTCCAACTGGTGATCGAAGATCAGGAAGATCTTTCAGGACTGCCCCAGGCATCTGTCGATGCTGCTGCTGAAACAGCTGCACAGGAAGGAATGGAAGGAAAGTGGGTATTTACCATTCAAAAGCCAAGCATGATTCCTTTCTTGCAATATGCAGACAATCGGGAGTTACGAAAAGAAATTTACGATGCCTATGTAAACCAGGGGAATCATGATGATGAGTATGACAATAAAGAAAATCTGGCGAAGATTTTAAATCTTCGGGTAAAACGTGCAAAATTGCTGGGATATGATAATCATGCTTCCATAAGAACAGAAAACCGAATGGCCCAGAATCCTGAAAATGTTTTTGATTTATTGAATCAGTTGTGGGATGGTATTTTGCCCAAGGTTAAGGAAGAGCGGGCTGCTTTACAGGCAATGATTGATCAAGAAGGGGGTGACTTTAAGCTGGCTCCATACGACTGGTTTTACTATACCGAAAAATTGAGAAAAGAAAAATATGACCTGGACGAAAGTGAAGTAAGACCTTATTTCGAACTGGAAAATGTGCGCCAGGGGATTTTTGAAGTAGCCAATAAACTGTATGGCATAACCTTTACTCCTATTGATGGTATTCCGGTTCCTCATCCTGAAACTACCGTTTACGAGGTCAAAGAAGCTGACGGATCTCATATTGCCTTGTTTTTCATGGATATGCATCCCAGGGCAAGTAAACGAGGGGGTGCATGGTGTGGTGGATTCCGAGATCACTATTATACCCTTGACGGAGAAGAAATTACTCCTTTGGTTAATAATGTTACCAATTTTACCCGTCCCAGCGGAGACCAGCCGGCTTTATTAAGTATTGATGAAGTGGAAACCATGTTTCATGAATTTGGCCATGCCCTGGATGCAATATTTTCTGAATCTTCCTACAGGGCAGGAAATATCGCCTGGGACTTTGTTGAGCTGCCATCGCAGATCATGGAGCATTGGGCTTTTGAAGAAGAAGTGCTTAAAATGTATGCCAAACATTATAAAACCGGTGAAATCATTCCCGATGTATTGATCGAAAAGTTACATGCCAGTGCTAACTTTAACCAGGGATTTGCTATGACAGAGGTGTTGGCTGCTTCGTTGCTGGATATGAAATTTCATATGATGACTGAGGAAAACCCTGATCTTAAGGTTATGGAGTTTGAAAAAGAATACCTCAACAGTATTGGACTAATTCCTGAAATTTATTCCCGATACCGAAGCACCTATTTTAATCATATTATGGGTGGATACGATGCCGGATATTATTCCTATACCTGGGCAAGTGTTCTGGATAACGACGCCTTTGAAGCCTTTAAAGAAACCAGCATTTTTGACCAGGAAACCGCTCAGTCGTTCCGAGAGAATGTCCTGGCAAAAAATGGAATTGATCAGGCGATGGAGATGTATGTTGCCTTTCGAGGTCGTGAACCTGAAATCAATGCTTTATTAAAAAATTTAGGAATTAATTAATTCTTAACACAGGATTTTTTGCAGGCCGATTCATTGAACGTTTCGGCCTGTTTTGTCTTTATGTTAACTAATTGATATTTATAAGGTTATAAGGTTTCTATGTTGTGAAATACTCTTTTTTCTCTATGATAAATATCAATTTTTGATATCTTTGAAGTACAATTTATTTATTCATTTAAAAACGAATGGTTATGTTAAACTTAGAATGGAGTAAACTACCTTTTGGTTATCGAAAAACAGATTATAATATCAGGTGCTATTATCGCGATGGTCAATGGGGGGAGTTAGAAATCTCTTCCTCCGAGTATTTAAACCTACATATATCTGCAACAGCCCTGCATTACGGACAACAGGCGTTTGAAGGAATGAAGGCTTACCGGGGTAAAGACGGTAAGATCAGATTATTCCGCTGGGAGGAGAATTTTAAACGGATGCAGCGCTCGGCTCAGGGTATTTTTATGCAGCCTGTGCCTAAAGAGATTTTTAAAGCGGCGATCGATAAGGCGGTATTACTCAACGAACAATATGTTCCTCCCCACGGAACCGGGGCTGCATTGTATATTCGTCCGTTGTTGATTGGTTCCGGGGCTGAGATTGGGGTTAAGCCTGCCAATGAATTTTTGTTTGCTGTATTTGTTACTCCCGTGGGGCCCTACTTTAAGGAAGGTTTTAATCCGGTAAAGATTGCCGTGGTTCGTGATTCTGATCGTGCAGCACCTCTTGGTACAGGTGATATTAAAGTGGGCGGGAATTATGCCTCCAGTCTTCGTGGCGTTGTTAAAGCCAAAGAAGCTGGCTATGGCTCACCCATGTACCTGGATTCAAAAGAGAAAAAATATATCGACGAGATTGGTGCAGCCAATTTCTTTGGCATTAAAGACAATACCTACATTACCCCAAAATCTTCTTCCATTTTACCTTCGATTACTAATATGAGTATAATGCAACTGGCCGAAGATTTGGGATTAAAAGTTGAACGACGTGAAATAGCTGTTGACGAGCTGGACACCTTTGATGAAGTAGGTGCTTGTGGTACTGCTGCAATTATTTCGCCCATTGGCGAAATTTATGATATTGATCAGGATAAACAATATACTTTCTGTAAAGACGGAAAACCGGGTCCGATATCAACAAAAATTTATAACAAGCTGGTTGCCATTCAGTATGGCGACGAACCGGATCCTTATGGATGGATTTCATTTGTTAAATAAAAACAGGGTTAGTGTTTAGTTAAAAAAAGCAGGGTTTTATTCCCTGCTTTTTTACTTATCCTATCTGTTGAAGTGTGATTTATGATTCAAACTCCCGCAATTCTATCTTAATTCCTGATTCTACTTCAAAGTCTTCCACTTCATCAACCATGTCCGGGTCGTTCGTGTCATAATACCAGATTACCTTTACATCTCCTCCCTGGTCTTCATACTCTTTCATTACTTCAAGCATATCTAAAATACATTTTGTAGAACTTGTATTCAGATAAATTAACTTAATGACTAATTCAAGCTTTTGGTTTTTGTTTTTGATGTATTGTTTAATCCAGGTAATTAGCGGTAAATAAAATTTGTAGGTCTCCTCCATGTATGACTCACCCGAAATCTCACAGGTCCCTGCATCAGCATCAAAATATACCTCAGGAAAATAGGGGGTATCAGGTGAGCTTTTTAAGGTAATATTTTCCATAACATCTATTGTTTAGTTTTTATCTACTTTAACGGTAATCGAAAAAAATGAATAATTATCGTCAATTTGATCAATTTTGTATTTTAATTGGTTTTTTGATAGCATGACAGCCTGGATAAGACCAATTCTTGCACCAAACTTTTCTCCCGGCGAATTCATGCGTTGTTCTCTTTTTAAGTGTCGTAATTCAAGCTGATCCGAATGGTTAACCAGCTTACATCGTTCAAATAGAATCTGGGCATCAGAATTTTTTACTTTGTTTCTGGTAGTAAAGGTGTAAAATGATTCATATTCCTTTAGTTCCAGTTCTCCTAATCCAATCCGTTGTACATTATTGACCATATGAAAATTCTCGGAATAATAAGAAACATTTTGTGAGAGTTCAATAAATATTCTAAAAAGCTTTCTTCGTGCATTATCATATTCTTTGGTAAAATCTTTAATATTTGTTCCGAAAACCGAAATCAGTTCAATGTAAAATGGCCCCCGGTAAGATAAGAGTGTTCTTTTATAAAGATCCTGATTTATTATAGCCTGGTCAATCATTATGTAATAATTTTAAACCGATTAATGTTATATCATCTCTTTGTTCTACATTACCCTGAAAATGATCTAATTTATTTTCTATAATTTCTTGTTGTTTCGACAGGGGTTGAGCAATGTTGTCTGTAAGAATCTCTCTTAACCTGGAGCTTCCAAAACGTTTTCTTGCTTCATTATTTTGGTCGATTAATCCATCGGACGAAAGATACAAAATATCATTGAATTCAATGTCAATTTCGTGAGTTGTAAATTGCTTGGTTTGTTCACTCTTTTTATACCCCCCGATGGAATATCTGTCGCCTTTAATTTCAATGAATTCTTTGGATTGATTTTTATATACCAGCAACGGCCTTTTTGCACCACTGAATAATACTTTCCTT
Source organism: Bacteroidales bacterium (assembly GCA_036351015.1). Classification (GTDB taxonomy): domain Bacteria; phylum Bacteroidota; class Bacteroidia; order Bacteroidales; family UBA12077; genus UBA12077. The sequence continues at coordinate 78,369 of JAZBOG010000018.1, read as the reverse complement.
TGGTCGTTGTGTGAATTAATGGCAACCAGGCAAACATCCATTCCATCATTATTTTCACTTACATCCTGTCTTAATGCTTCAATAATTTTAATATTTAGGATGGTTAGAATTTTTGCCGGATCGTAAATTTTGTTAACCAAAACGATCTCATTAAAGAGCCGGTTACCGATCATTGACATAAAGGCTCCGGGGACTCCGTGCCCTGTGCAGTCAATTACCGCCAGGTAAAGCGTGGAGTTAATCTCGGCATACCAGTAAAAATCGCCCGAAACAATATCTTTGGGACGATAAATAATAAAATATTCAAAAAACCTCCGTAACTCTTTCTCAACAGGCAATATTGCCCGTTGAATATTTTGAGCATAGTGAATACTTGCATTGATTTTTTTGTGTTGAAGATCCAGGATGTCTTTTTGTCGTTGGATATGGTTTTTTTGAACTTTTATTTTCCGGTAAAGAGAGATTAAAACTAACAGAAAAACCAGGATCACGATAAATCCATAAATAAAAATATTTTTAATGAATCGCTCAAGTTTTAACTGCGCCTCCTGTTCGCTGATCTTCAGCTCTTTAAGCTCTAACAACATTTTTTGTTCCCTGGAAATGGCTTCCACTTCGGCTAATGAATCTTCGGTTTCTTTTAATTTCCCGGTTTGCTTAATCAGCTCTTGTTCCGTTTTGGATTTTTCAGCCTGAGCTTTGGTTACCTCTTCGCTTGATTTTTGTTTAATCGTTTTGATCTCCTGGTTCTTTAAGAATTGATCAATTGAGGCAAAGAGATCAAAGTATTCGATACTTTTGGCTGAGTTGCCCAATTCTTTATAATTTTCAGCCAAAATGCCATAGAACGTACGAAGGTATTTCAATTCATTGATCTCTTTGGCAATTTCTACCCCTTTAAGTGCGGTATTGTTTGACGCCTGATAGTTGCCGGTGAGTTGTTGGGTTTGTGCAATATTAATAAGTGCCGATGCAATGCTCGATTTATTATTGGTCTCCTGGCTGATCCTTAAACTCTTTTGAAAATAATCCAGTGCCTCCTGGTGCTGATTCATTTCGCCATAAAGCATCCCTAAATAATTGTATCCTAAAAGTAATCCGTTTTTGTTTGCTAGGGATTTGTTAATCTCAATGGCCTGTTCGAAATATTTAATCGCGTCAGGTAATAATTGATTATTCCAGCATAAAAAGGCTGCTTTATTTAAATATTCCAACTCAAGATGCTGGTTTCCTTCATCCCTGTATTTGCGAATAAGATCCTGGTAACCGGAAAGTTCGTTTTGAACATTTTCCGGGATTTGTTGAGCATAGGAGGTGGATAAAATGAATCCCAGGATTGATATGTATACAATTAATTTCTTGATATCAGTTGGTCTTTAAAAATTTACTAAAGGTAAAATTATTTTATTTTTATTCCAAAATTTTCAATCTCACTCAATTTTTAATTCCCTCCCGATCATTTATCAATGGTGCATATTATTTGACGAACATCCTTTTTTGTGGTTTTAAAAATTGATTTAACCCATCATTTTTAAGCATAAAATTATAACTTTAGCTTTTTAAATTAACAAATACTTTTTATTACCGTATAAAATCACATGGAATATAAAATTCTGATAGCTGATGATGATCAGGAGTCTGTCGAAAAAGTGGAGGAAATCCTTCAGGCAGAAAGCGGCAGCTTTCTTTTAATCAAGGCATCGAAAAAAGAAATCTATAAAAAATCTCTTGAACATCAACCGGATATTCTTTTAGTGAATCAGGCAACCCTTGTCAAAGAAGGCATTGAAAGTATCATGTCGCTTAAACAAAACAAGGTGCTTCAGGATATTCCGGTATTATTAATCACAGATTATACTCCTCGCACCAATTTTGACCGCGTATTTGAATTCGGAATTGTTGATTTTATTCGTAAACCCTTCGAACGAGATGATCTGTTAATGCGCCTGGAGGCTGCTGAAAGCCGCAGAGAGTTCCAGCATGCTATTTATAAAGAACATGAATTGCTTCGTGAGCTATCGATCGTAGCCAAAAAAACTGCTACCGGTGTTCTCATCATTAATGCAGAGGGTTGGATCGAATGGGTAAATGATGGCTTCGAGAAAATGTATGGTTATACATTCGATGAATTCCGGGAAAAATATGAGAAAACACTCTTTGACAAGGAGAAAAATCCCAAATTATTCAATGCCATTAATACCTGCAAGGAAAAAAGGTTGGAAAGTATCTCCTATGAGTGTAAGTGGAAAACTAAATTTGGTGAGTATAAATGGATTCAAACGTCGTTAACCCCGGTTTTTAATGAACAAAATGAGATTATAAAATACATTGCCATCGAATCGGATGTTAGTGAACTAAAAGAAGCCGAAGAAAGACTGGAAGCTAAAAATGAAAATTTATTAACCTTAACAGAAAATCTCGAAAGTACCAACCTCCTGCTGGATAATCAGCGAAAAGAGATAGAAAAACAAAAGGAATTTATTGAAGATCAGAAGAAAAAGTCGGAGGAACTTTTGTTGAATATTCTGCCTTTTGAAACCGCAGAGCAACTAAAGAAAAAAGGTTTTGCCCGATCCAAACAATACAAGCTGGTAACAATTCTGTTTACAGACTTTAAGGATTTCTCCCATCTGACCAATACCATGGATAGCCAGGAGTTAATTAAAGAACTGAACTTATATATTCAGCAGTTTGACGAAATTATTGAGGATCATTTTATTGAGAAGATCAAGACCATCGGGGATGCTTATATGTGTGCAGGAGGGCTCCCCCTGCGAAATAAAAGTAATCCCATTGATGTTACCCTGGCAGGGTTGAAAATTCAAAAATTTATGAATGATTTTCGGGAAAAAAAGTTAAAGAATAATGAACAACCCTGGGAGTTGCGCTTAGGAATTCATACCGGGGAAGTTATTGCCGGGGTGATCGGGAAAAAGAAATTTGCTTATGATATATGGGGCGATGCGGTGAATAAAGCCAGTCGTATGGAACAGTCGGGCGAAGTAGGAAAAGTTAACGTATCAGGAGATACCTATCAGTATATTCAAAATTATTTTGATTGTACCTATCGTGGCAAAATCCAGGTAAAGAATGAGGTCGAGCTTGAAATGTACTTTGTAAACCGTCTTAAGCCAGAGTACTCAGAAGATCCGGATGGCACTATCCCAAATGCAGAATTCAGGAAAATTTTAGCTAAATACTAAAAGTAAACCTTATAGCATATCCTTGTTAAAATTAACCGGTAAAAACTGTTTAATACTATCTGCTACCGTAATTTTTTCCTGCCCGTATAGAATTACCTGGATGGATTGACTGGCTCTTTTTTCACTTTCAAGCATCACCTGCAGGCAAGAACCGCAGGGTGGAACCGGTGTCTTAACGAAATCCGATCTGGTTACAGCAGTAATAGCAATGGCTGTTATTGGTACATTGGGGAATTTTGAATTGGCATAAAAAATTGCAACTCTTTCGGCACATAAGCCCGAAGGATAAGCTGCATTCTCCTGGTTATTCCCCTGGATAATCTCCCCATTTTTAAGTAAAACTGCAGCCCCTACCTTAAATTTTGAGTACGGGGCATACGCTTTCTTTGCAGCTTCTTTGGCTTCGGCAATTAATTTTTGGTGTTCCGGATTTAGTTCGTCGGTTGAAAAATAATCAATTAACTCTGATTGTATAATTTGTTTTTTCATTTTGCGTTAAGTTATTTAAAAAAAGTGTATGTTATGAAAAAGCTTAACTTTTTTTACATTTGTTCAAATTAACAAAAAAAATATGAAAAAACGGATATTATTATTCATAATCCCACTCGCTATTGTATCCTGTAAAGTTCAACGGGTACCCAACACATCAACGGGTTACACCTCCTTAAGCCGGCAAAACTACATCGAAAACTATAAGGATTTAGCCATTAATGAGATGAACAGGAGTGGTATTCCGGCCAGTATCACCCTGGCCCAGGCGATGCTGGAATCCGACAATGGGAATAGCACCCTGGCCCGGAAAGCCAATAATCATTTTGGCATTAAGTGCCACAATGATTGGCAGGGGGGAACCATATACCATGACGATGATCGACGGGGTGAATGTTTCAGAAGATATAAATCGGTTTATGAATCGTATATCGACCATTCTGAATTTATTGTTAACGGCAGCCGTTATTCCTTTCTATTCGACCTGGAACCAACCGACTATAAGGCCTGGGCCAGGGGGTTGCAAAAGGCAGGATATGCCACCAGCAGAACCTATGCCCATCTTTTAATTAAAATTATTGAAGACAATCAGCTGTATGTTTTTGATCAGGGAGGAACACTTCATCTTACTGCCGATCATACCTCTGTCGGGGATGAAGAAAATACGGACCTGGCCGATGTGGATAATTTTAAGGTATCCATGCAAAAACATACGATTTATCATAAAAACAGGATCGACTATATCATTGTCAAAGAAGGAGATACTTTTAAAAGCTTAACCAACGAATTGGAACTTTTAGCCTGGGAGCTATACAAATATAATGAACTGGAGCAGGGAGCCGAACTTTCAGAAGGTCAGATTTTATATCTGCAACCCAAACGCAACAGGGCCGAACATGGGTTCGATTATCATACCGTAGCCGAAGGAGAAACCATGTATAAAATATCCCAAATGTATGGGATTAAGCTCAAAAAACTGTATGAGAAGAACCATATGACCATGGGAACCGAACCTGAACCCGGCCAGAAACTCTGGCTCCGGAAACGAAAACCCGAACCCCAAGGGGAAACTCCAGATAAATCATCCGAAATTATTGAGTTTGATGATCTTTAACCGGCTGGTTTGCTACATTTAAATAGCGTGTGGCTTATTCCCAGTTCATCAATCGACTCTGTAATTTTTAAACCGGCTTTTTCGATCATTTTTTGCATATCCTCCGAATGATACATCCTGCTTTTCCCATTGGCCAGCGCTGTAAAATATAAGGAGGTGTTATTTAAACAATAGGTGGAAATATCATATTTTTGCCGGTCCCAGTAGGTCTCTATGATAAAGAGTTGAGCATCTGCACCCATGGCCTGTGATGCTCTGCGCAATATTTCAACAATATCCTCTTCCGAGAAACAATCCAGAAACTGGCTCATCCAGAGAATGTCAAATCCTTCAGGAAATGGCTGGGTATGGTCCAGGATATCCGCAGGAAAACCTATGATCCGGTCTGCCAGGCCATGTTGCTTTGCATTTTCCAGGGCAACCTCTAACTGACCAGGCAAATCCATAATCGATATCTCAACGTCGGGATCATATTGTGCACACTGCAGAGAAAACTTTCCTGTATTTCCCCCTACATCGAGGATTTTGCGGGGCTTATTTTTGAAAACCTCGGGCAGGATAGCCGAAAATACATGGTCGGAATAAAAATGGTCGAAAGCAAACCAGCTTTTTTTTACTTGGTCGGGTATTTTCGACAGCCCGTGATAAATCGTTGGCCAGTTACCAAAAATTTTTAACCCTTCGGGTTTCTGGTTAATAATGGATTCTTGCAGCATAAACATGCCCTGATAACAAACATCATTTACAAAATCGAGGTTCACCCTGGTCATGGGATCGTTGATAAAATAGATCCCGGTTTTGGTGAGGAAATAGCGATCCTCTTTTAACATCACTACTTCGGCACTTAACCCTGCATCTAATAACACCTTAACACCATATTCCGGAATATTCTTTGTGGCACTGATTTCCCGGGGGAGTAATCCTTCATCATGATGGTATAAGAGTTCCAGGATGCCAAAGTCACGCAATGCTTTTATTGCCTGAAACATAATGGGGCCAAAAGCCAGTTTCTGGGCATCTACTTTTGCCTGTAATGCTGTTTTCTGATCCGAGCCGTAGTTTTTCATGGAGAAATATTTTTATTGAACGAAAAATTATTCGTCGATTAAACAATGCCATTGGTCAATTGTTGGAAATCCCCGTAAAAAATCAGCAGTGGTTAACCTCTTTTTCCCTGCCTGCTGAATCTCCAGCAGGTTAATCAGTCCATTTTTACAGGCAACTTTTACAAAGCTTTTATGGTCCGTTATGATCTCACCAGGAGAGTAGTGATGGTCAGTTAGTTCTTTTTCCGAGGCATAGATCTTAAGCTGCAGGGATTCATCCTTGTTGGTAATGGTTGTCCAGGCAGCAGGGTAAGGGCTTAACCCACGAATTAAGTTGTGTATCTTTTCAGCCGAATCGAGCCAGTTGATTCGGCAATCGTTTTTATAGATCTTGGGAGCTTTTTTTATGGGTTGGTTCGGAGCCACCAGATCATGCTGGTTGATTAGCCGGTAACTGTTGGATAATATGGCATCTGTCGTTTCAACAACCAGTTCAGCACCGGCTTCCATCAGCCGGTCGTGTAACTCTCCTGCCGTGTCATTCCCGGCAATGGGTACTTCTCTCCGGAAGAGGATACTCCCGGTATCAATTTCATGGGTGAGAAAAAAGGTGGTTACTCCGGTTTTTTTTTCACCATTAATAATGGCATGGTTTATTGGGGCGGCTCCCCTGTAATCGGGCAGGAGAGAGGCATGCAAATTGAAGGTTCCCCTGGGGGGCATGGCCCATACCACCTCGGGCAGCATCTTAAAAGCGACTACTATTTGCAGGTCGGCCTTTAGATTTCTCAGCTCCTCCAGAAATTTAGGATCCCTGAACTTTTCGGGTTGCAGAATGGGTAGATTATGCTTTCGGGCAAAAATTTTTACCGGCGATTCTTTGATCTTCTGTCCACGTCCTGCTGGTTTATCCGGATTGGTAACCACACCTACAACAGAATAACCCTTTTCGATAAGTTTTTTTAAAGGAGTTACCGCAAATTCAGGGGTTCCCATATATACAATACGCAGTTGACGTTTATTCATTTCTATTCTTATTTAATTATCTTTGGACAAATTTATCATATTCTTTTAAACTTATTGGTTTTATTGAAATCTATCTTATGAACAAGATTAATATTGTATCTAATGAATCAAAAATTTAACTGGGCGGGTTTTATAAGTATTGCCTTACTTTTTTCTTTTGTTGTGATGATGTTCTCAGGTGTTGTATTATATATTGCTCCTGAAGGAAGCCTGGCACGATGGATTGGATGGGATGTTCTGGGCCTCACCAAATCACAATGGGAGCAGCAGCATACAATTTTTTCTTACCTGTTTGTTATTTTTATTGTGCTTCATATCTTTAAAATTAACTGGGTATTACTGTGGTCCTATTTTTTCGCGGAGAAATTGAAATTTGTTTATCTCAAAGAAATCCTGATTGCCGTGGCAATTACTCTTGTGGTTTTTACCGGAACACTGATGAATATTGATCCTTTTCGTTTTGTGATAAAGGCAGGCAATACCCTTTCCGAAAATTTTGGGACCCGTGTTGAACGCCCTGATATTCCCGATCCGGAGAAGCTAACTGTAGAACAGTTTGTTGGTAAGCTTTTTAATCTTACCTATGCAGATTTTTTGGAGGTGGCCCGTAAACTTCACCTCGAGGTTGATAGTGAAGATCAAACCATTGAGGATTTTTCAAAGAAAAACAACATCTCTCCCGAAGAGTTATACCTGATTCTGAAAAATGAAATTCCCCCCGAACGTCTGAATTAATCCTTTTTTGGGGAGTAGGGTTTTACCTTTACCAGTTCCAGGGTATGTCCCATTTTTTTTCGTTTGGTTTCGAGATAAAACCGGTTATGTTCATTCGGCTCAATTTCGAGGGGGATATTTTCTACGATCTTTAAACCGTAAGCTTCCAGTCCTTTTCTTTTGATAGGATTGTTGGTAAGTAATTTTATTTTTCCCAACTGCAGATCTCTTAGAATACTTGCTCCTACACCATAATCCCGTTCATCATCTTCAAAGCCCAGTTCGATGTTGGCCTCTACCGTATCCATCCCTTCTTCCTGCAGTTTATAGGCTTTAATCTTATTAAACAGACCGATTCCTCTTCCTTCCTGGTTCATATAGAGGATAACTCCTTTACCCGCCTTATCGATCTTTCGCATGGCCTCATGAAGCTGTTGTCCGCAGTCACATTTATGTGATCCGAAGATGTCACCGGTAACACAGGATGAATGGACTCTTACACACACGGGCTCGTCCCTGGTCCATGAACCCTTAATCAATACAACATGTTCCAGTCCATTGGAGATCTGACGATAGGGAATCAGGTCAAAATTACCATAATCCGTGGGTAATTTTACCCGTACTCCACGTTCAATCAGGTTTTCTTTTTCCAGTTGGTATTTAATAAGATCTTCAATGGTGATGATCTTTAAATCGAATTTTTCTGCAATCTTCAGCAGTTGAGGCATACGGGCCATGGTGCCGTCTTCGTTCATAATCTCTACTAAAGCTCCACCAGGTTTTAACCCTGCCAGCTTGGTAAGGTCTACTACAGCTTCAGTATGTCCGGCCCTGCGAATAACTCCTTTTTGTTTTGCTTTCAGCGGAAAGATGTGTCCGGGACGCCCTAAATCTTCGGGTTTTGTCTCTGGATCCACCAACGCTTTAATGGTTTTTGCCCGGTCCGATGCCGAGATTCCGGTGGTGCATCCGTGTCCGATAAGATCTACCGATACCGTAAAAGGGGTTGCATGTAAGGCGGTATTGTTCCCCACCATTAATTCAAGATCTAACTCCTCACAACGTTCTTCTGGTAATGGAGTACATATTAACCCCCTGCCATGTGTAGCCATAAAATTCACAATCTCGGGGGTGATCTTTTCAGCAGCAACGATGAAATCTCCTTCGTTTTCACGATCTTCGTCATCTACAACAATAATTACTTTTCCATCCCTTATATCTTCAATCGCTTCTTCTATCGTGTTGAGCTTACTTCGTATATCATTCTTACCAGACATCTTTTTTTATTTAGAATCAATAAATATTTTGCAAAAGTATAATAAGTGAATAAATTTCCCTAAAAAAAGATTATTTAATATTTTAAAAAATGGGATTCTTCATTTCTCCCTGTGATTTTTTATTTGCGTTTGGCTCGCTCCCAGTTTACCGATTGCCCTTTGTTTAAATACCGGAAAAATCCCAGGATGACGGAATAATTCATCATGAGCAGATAATAGGGAGCAAAAATCCAGGTTAACCTCAGGTTTCTGTTCTGAAAGATTAATCCTAACAGGGCCAGCAGGTAAAAAACTGACTGCAGGAGGATAAAAATGAAATAAACAGGATGGGAGCTGTAAAAAAGCAGGAAAACGTTAACAGCTAATACGAATGGTAAAGCAAAAGGGATAATAAGCCACCGTAATACTTTATGGGAGAAGTATTGAAATGTTAACAAAGGGTGTTTAAATAAATTGAAAAGACTGAGATGCCGAAATAATGTTTGAAAACCCCCGTAAGCAATTCTGATTTTACGTTTAAATTCTTCCTGTATATTGATGGATGCTTCTTCAGCAGCATATGCATGGGGGGTATAGGCTATCCGATACCCTTTTTCAGCAATTTGCATCGATATGGTAAAGTCGTCCAGGATGGTATCCTTTTTAATGGGAGTAAAAAGCGATGTGCGGATGGCAAATAGTTCACCGGCAGCACCCATTGCCGAGTTCATATTGGATTCGCAGGTTTTGATAAAGGATTCGTATTTCCAGTAGATGCCTTCACCGGCATGGACTGCGCTGTTTCTTTCGCCGGCTTCAATTCTTTTTTCTCCGGCTACACAGCCTACTTTCGGGTCCTTAAATTCGTCAATAATGATTTTTATAGCTTCCCGGTTCAGCATTGAGTTGGCATCGGAAAAGATTACCACGGGGGTTTTTACAAATTGCATACCCCGGTTAATGGCTCCTGTTTTTCCCTTCCTATCGGGTTGGTGATAGAGGGTGATTTCAGAGGAATAATGCTTTAATTGCTCAACCGTGTCATCGTCTGATCCATCGGTAACCCAAACCTGGGATATCTTTTCTTTTGGATAATCCAGGGTAAAGCTATTGTTTACCTTCTGATGAACAAATTCAGATTCGTTATATGCAGCAACGAAAAGGGTTACCTCAGGATATTCTGTTGTTTTGTTTCTATCTGACGGCGAGGAAAAGATTTTGTGGAAAAAATTAAGGAGCCATAGGAGAACAGGATATCCCAGGTATGAATAAACAATCAGGAGCAATAATATCCAGAAGAAAGTTTCCAAAACAATTAATTAATAAAATTTAATACTTTATGAGCAATTTTTTCTAAATCAAAGTTTTCAGCTGCCAGTTTTGACGCCTCCTCACCGATTTTCAAGCAGGTATCCTGTTCATTGGTCAATAGCTTTATCCCCCGGATAAACTCATCGGCATTATTTGCAATGATAATATTTTTTTTGTCGGTATAAGGTATTCCTTCCGCTCCAATTGTTGTTGAGAGAATAGATTTTTTCAAAGCCATGGCTTCAATAATTTTTACTCTCAGTCCGCTTCCCGAAAACAGGGGAACAATTAATGGGCCGTTATGAATCATAAAATCATGGGCATTATCAATCTCCCCAAGATATTTTATTCCCGGTTTATTGGTTAAAAAATCTACCAGCCATCCGGGGGCATTTCTTCCGGCAATCAATAACTCTGTTTGTAATCCTGTTTCTAAAAGTTTATCCCAGCAATGATCTATAAACCAGGTGATCCCTTTTTGATTGGGAATCCAGTCCAGGGCTCCGATAAAGATAATATTTTGTTGCGGATTCCCGGGTTGTGGGGTTGGTAATTTTTGAAAGTCTATCCCAAAGGGAGTTATACACACGGGTTTCGTGTTGCCTAAGTCGGTATAGATTTCTGCATCGGCAGGTGAAATAGGCAGCAGGTAATCATAGCTGTTTAATAACGAAAGCTCTAGTTTCTTTAGGCGCCGGGCCATGTTTTTAAAGTATATTCTTTTAATAAACGACCGGGTTTCCTGTGCATTTCTTTCCCAGATTTTATGCTCGATGTTATGTGGCCGGTAGATGATCTTTTTGGAAAAGTTTTTTTTTATGATCCGGATATATTGAAGCATATAAAGACCTTCGACCTGGATTATATCAAATGATTTTACCGAGATAAGTTTTTTTAGCGCGCGGGTATACTTTGAGGAAATAAATCGTTGTGCAATATAAGGTTTATTCGAAAAAAGCAGGTTAAGTCCCAGTTTGATCATGGAAAGATGGGTATTCACCCGAACCCCGTGTACCAATAGTTTATCCTTAATTTCGGGCTCAAGCAAACCCGGATTGTTAAAATGCTTAGGGGTTTCCATGTTGAGGAGGTATACCTGGTGACTGTTTTTGACATATCCACGGGCAAGACTTAAAATAGCCAACGATCCGCCATCCGGGGGAAATGTTGCTTTATTTGCTATTTGTAAGATCTCCATCTATGATTTTTTCTTTGTAAACCGCGAAAATATCTTCTTAAAGAAAGTGGTATATGCTTCGGTACTTAAAATTACTGAATCGGTAGTGGCTTTATAGGTCAGAAAAATCCCCAGTGGTCCTAAAATAAAAGATGAGAGCCACATCCCTACATAGGCAGGAACTACACCTTGCCGTACAAATTTCTCTCCCGAAATGGATAACATGTAATACAGGATGAATAAAAGGATTGAAGCTACTACCGGGGTTCCAAACCCTCCTTTCCGGATAATTGCTCCAAAGGGAGCTCCGATAAAAAAGAAAACCAGGCAGGCAAACGATAAGGTAAATTTTCGGTGCCACTCAATCCGGTGTCTCCGGATATGTTCAGCCTTATAGTCGAACTGTTTTTTGCTGTTGGTGATTTGATTCTGGGTCGCCCGGGCATAGGTTAAAGCATTGGCAATGGCTTCTTTTTTCTGGTTCAGGGTTATCGACTGATAAAGGCTGTCAGGATGATAGGAAGGGCTGGGGGAGGCTGTGGAATCTTTGGTTGCTGATGAATGGATGGTGTCGGAAAGTAATGTGTCCACGGCAGCGGGCGGATTGACTTTTTCCTTAACCTGCATTCTGCGGTTTTCGTTTTTAGGTCTTCGATCCTCAGGAAGTTCCTTATTTATTGCCGTGTTCTTCCTGTCTGAACGGTTAAACCTTTCCACATCTTTCGTGAATAAAAGCTCATTTTTAAAATAGTTACTTCGGGTAAGATGTTTCGAAAAGTTTTGTATTTGTTCATTAAACTGATTGATTAACGAATCCTCGGCAAATTCAAGCTGGTCAAGACTAAGCATCTGGAAATTGTTTTTCCATAGGTCTTCATCGCTTCGTTCGAAATTTAACCCGCTAAGATCAATAAATACCGTTTGTTTTTCAAATTTATGCCGTTGATGGGGGTAAACTTTCTCTTTTTTCCTTCTTTTATTCTCTTCTACTTCTTCGTACGAATATCCATGATATAATGTCAGGATCAGGTTTCTTTCGTCAGCAGTCATGCGCATATAACCCGAGTCGGCAACCGTAACCTGGACATTATCTTTATTATTGGTATGATCATAGATCATAAGATCTTCCAATAAATTGGTTTTATGATTCTTTTTGCCGATTTTGATACTGTAGCCGTCAATCCCATTATAGAACATCCCAGCTTTTATTTGTAGCTCCGGTTTTTGATTTTTTACATCATAAATAAGTGCTACCGTTTTCAGATTGGTATAGGGGATAATATGATTGGAATAAAAAAATGCACCAATGCTTATTACGATAATTAAGTAAATAAGGGGGGACATAAATCGTTGGAGCGATATCCCTGCCGATTTTATCGCTGTTAACTCAAAATTCTCCCCGAAATTCCCAAAAGTCATGATGGATGAAAGCAAAATTGCCAGGGGAAGAGCCATAGGTACCAGCCTGGCAGAGGCATAGACAATTAATTCAAGAATTACTGTCCACTCTAATCCTTTTCCTGCAAGATCGTCGATGTATTTCCATAAGAATTGCATCAACAGGATAAACAGGGAGATGAAAAAGGTAAGCACCAATGGTCCCAGGTATGATTTTAATATAAAGAGGTGTAATCGTTTCACTATCGCCAATAAATATTTATATACATCATAAAACGACTACAAAAATAACTTATTTTATGGAAATGGAAGGAATGAATGCTTTAAATTAATGGAAACTCTAAAGGCCTAAGGTGTGTTTTAGTTCGGCGATCTGAGAATCCCAAAGATCAATGGCATCCTCTTTCTCATCATCTTCGGCAAAATCAGTGATTACAAGGGCTACTTCGCCGGTTAGATCATCTTTTCGGATCCTGAATTCGAAAAAGGTGTCTTCGTCCTCTTCTGTCCACTGATATCTTACCAGTTGATTGTCTTTTTTGGTTAATAATCTGGCTGACTGCTCGGCACCGTTCCAGATAAACGTATAAATGTCTCCATTAATATTAATATCATCCGCAAACCATTCTGATAAGCCTGCTGGGGTTACCAGCCGTGTGTATAATATTTTTGGGGAGGAGTTCAGGGAATATTCAAGCTCAAATTTATTTTTCATCTACCCATACATTTTAAATAGTACTTCATTTCTTTCACTGCAATATATAAATTTTTTTTTAGAAATTTAGTATGCAAATTATAAAAGATAAAATAAAATATTATATTTGCAACCCGAAAATGATAGCGAGTTTTGCTTTTTATTTGTAGGGATTAGAGCGCATGATTCATCATCATGCTTAATAAAAAATTTGGCGAGGTAGCTCAGCAGGTTAGAGCGCATGATTCATAATCATGAGGTCGGCGGTTCAAGTCCGCCTCTCGCTACCAAGAGCAGCAGGTTTCTTCTTGTTGCTTTTATTTGAACTTATTTTCTTCTGCTTGATTTTCGTTCTACCAGTTCGGTATTCAGAATGGTAGTTACCGGTCCATAGTTTTCGTTGCTTTGAATTCTTTTTAAAAGCAGGCGTGCCGCGTTTTGACCCATTTCAAACCCTTTTTGATCAACGGTTGTAAGTTCCGGATCTGAAATCTGGGAAATAAATGAATTGGTAAATCCAACGACCAATACATCCTTTGGGACATCCTTATGAATGCTCTTAATGGCTTTGATTGCGCCTACAGCCGTAAGATCATTTACCGCAAAAATACCGTCAATCGACGGTTGTCGCCGCAGAAGCTCAGGAATCATTTGAAAAGCATGCTCCTTGGTATCACATATCTGGATCGAATAATCATAAATGGGCAGGTTTGATTCGTTGAGGGCAGCCAGGTAACCCTCTTTTCTTTTCTTGCCAATATCCAGGTTTAAGGGGCCTGCCAGGTGAATAATATTTTTACATCCGTTATCAATTAAATGTTTGGTTGCTTTATAAGCCCCATCAAAGTCATCAACAATCACCCGGTCGGCATTTACCACATCGCATGAGCGGTCAAAAAACACCATGGGAACCCCAATTTCTTCAATGTTTTTAAAATGATCGAACTGCATGGTGGTTTTGGCCATCGAGATAATAAAACCATCAATATTGCTGGAAAGTAAAGCCTGTACATTTTCTACTTCTTTGTAATACGATTCGTTGGACTGGGCAATAATGATATGATAACCGGATTCGTTGGCCACTTTTTCTATTCCGCTGATCACCGTGGAAAAGAAATAATGAATAATTTCCGGAATGATGACCCCGATGATCTTGCTTTCCTGCTGCAGTAAGCTTAAGGCTACTTTGTTGGGTTTGTAATTCAGTTTTTCTGCTAACTCCTTAACATTTTTCTTGGTTTGCGGGTTTATATCCGGATGATCCTTTAACGCTCTGGAAACCGTGGAAGGTGAAATATGTAAAATTTTTGCAATGTCTTTGATGGTCACCTGATGGCCTTTCATAGTATAAAAAATAAAGTTAATTTCGGCTATGAAATAAAGGAAAATGAATTCATTTCTCAAATATTTTATCCAAAATTTAAGAAAAAGTTTAGAGAAATAAAAAAAACTAAAAAAAGTTATCGTTTCTCTAAATTCATTTCGCAAACGTTTGAAATAACCTTTTTAAGAGTATTGATCTGTTCTAAGCGTTTGATTATAATAATGATGTGATTGATTTTGGCAGGGCAGTTTTGTAATTTTAACAAAGAAAATTTAACCCTAAAAACAATTTAATAAAACATGGAAAAGATTCGCTTAACGTTAATTTTAACATTACTTAAAATTCTTATTCCTGGCATTGTTTTGTCTCAGATTACAGTAACAGGTACGGTTACGGATGCCGATGATGGTATGTCCTTACCGGGAGTTACTATTCAGGAGAAAAACACAGGAATTGGTACAATTACGGATGTTGATGGCAATTATTCGATTACCGTACCACAAGATGCTGTCCTGATGTTTTCTTATGTAGGCTATGCCACACAAGAAATTACTGTAGGCAACAAAACGGTAATAAATGTTGCCCTAGAACCACAAACAGAGCTTTTGGAAGAGATTGTTGTGATTGGCTATGGTCAGGTCCGCAAGGATGACGCTACCGGAGCTATTTCGACGGTTTCTGCCAAAGATTTTAATCAGGGGTCGATTACTTCACCCCAGGAGTTAATATCCGGGAAAGTTGCCGGAGTGTCTATTATCTCCGAAGGGGGTGCCCCGGGAAGTAACTCTACGATAAGGATTCGTGGAGGATCGTCTCTTACGGCAAGCAATGATCCATTGATTGTTATTGATGGAATCCCTGTAGATAATGAAACCATTTCCGGAATGAGCAATACGCTTAATTCCATTAATCCGAATGATATTGAAACCTTTACGGTTTTAAAGGATGCATCGGCTACTGCTATTTACGGTTCCAGGGCATCCAATGGGGTCATTTTAATTACTACCAAGAAAGGTACTGAAGGTGCTGATTTCTCCATCGACTATACATCCAATGTATCGGTAAGTGAGATTAAAGAAACTGTGGATGTGCTTTCTGCCGACCAGTACAGGGATCTGGTAACCCAGCTGGATAATGATGGAATAATTTCCAGCGGTGCTGCCGACAGACTTGGAGATGCAAGTACCGACTGGCAGGATGCGATCTATAAGACTGCCATTGGTCAGGAACATAACCTGGGAATTACCGGCTCTGCTTTTAACATCCCTTACCGGGTATCAGGAAGTTATTCCAATAAGGATGGTATCCTGAAAACCAGTAACAATGAAAGAGCTACCGGAAATATCAGGCTCTCTCCCAGCTTTTTCGATGATCATTTAAAAGTGAATGTGGGATTAAAATACTCACATATCGAAAACCGTTTTGCCGATAAAGGTGCTATTGGAGGAGCTGTCCGTATGGATCCAACCCAGCCCAAGTATAATGATGTGGGTTTATATGGCGGATATTTTGCCTGGTTAAATACTTCCAACATGCCCAATAACCTGGCAACCATCAATCCTATGGCCCAGCTGGATTATACCTACGACGAGTCAAATGTAAACCGGTATATCGGCGACCTTCAGTTTGAATATAAGTTCCATTATTTACCGGAACTTAAAGCAACGCTGAAATTAGGCTATGACTATTCCGATGCACAGGGAGATAAAAATATTGATCCCAGAGCCTCCTGGTATTCCTATGGAAGAACAGAAATTAAAAAGCATTATACCCAGGAGAAGAAGAATCAGTTACTCGATTTTTATCTGAATTATAAGAAAGAGTTGCCCGATATCGACAGTAAAATTGATATTATGGGTGGTTATTCATACCAGTATTTCTGGTTCGCATCTCAGGATGATGTGCTGACCTACGCCGGAGAACCGAAAATCATTCCCGATGAAAGTGATTTGTTGCTGTTAAGTTTTTTCGGACGTTTAAACTATACCTTTAAGGAAAAATATTTATTAACCTTTACCTTGCGGGAAGATGGTTCGTCCAGATTTTCCGAAGATAACCGTTGGGGTTTATTCCCCTCACTGGCCCTGGCCTGGCGTTTATCTGAAGAGGAGTTTATTCAAAACCTGAATGTATTTAGTAATTTAAAGCTTCGATTGGGTTACGGACAAACCGGTCAACAGGATATTGGGGATAACTATTATTCTTATATGCCCCTGTTTATTAGAGGTGACCAGAATACGCTCTATTATTTCGGAGGGAACTCCTATTATACCCTCAAGCCAAGTGCTTACGATCCTAACATTAAGTGGGAAACCACTACAACCTATAACATTGGACTTGATTTTGGATTCTTCAATAACCGGTTGAATGGTTCTCTTGAGCTTTATAAAAGAGATACCGAAGACCTGTTGAATGATATTCCTATTGCCGGCGGTACCAACTTTGCCGACAGGATTACTACCAATGTTGGAAACCTTGAAAATACCGGAGTTGAATTATCCCTGGATGCGATTGCCTTCGATAAGGAAGATCTCTTCTGGAGTATAGGAGCCAATTTCAGTTATAACCACAATGAAATTACCCGGCTGACCAATTTTGACGACCCCAATTACAAGGGCGTAGATGTGGGAGGCATTAGTGGTGCTACCGGAAATACCATTCAGAAACATGTCGTGGGACATGCCATCAATACGTTCTTTGTTTATGAGCAGGTTTATGATGCCGATGGAAATCCTATCGAAGGTCTGTATGTTGACCGCAACGAGGATGGCATTATTAATGATGAGGATAAATATTTCGCTCAAAATCCGGCACCTAATATGATGTTGGGATTCTCTACCCGGGTAGAATATAAAAATTTTGATTTTAGCTTAAACGCAAGGGCTCATTTCAATAATTATGTTTACGATAATGTAAGCTCTGACAATGCCCGGTATGATAATATTTTTACCAACGATTACCTGGGTAACTTAACGACAGATATCTACAATACAGAATTTGTTTCAATGCAACCAAATTCTGATTACTACTTACACAATGCATCATTCTTAAAACTGGATAATATCACCCTGGGTTACACGCTGGATGATCTGATCAATCCGGTTTTAAATAATATCGGCGTGGGGCTCAGAATCTATGCCACCGTTCAGAATGCATTAACCATTACGAAATACGATGGTCTTGATCCTGAAATACAGGGAGGAATTGATAATAATATTTATCCAAGGCCCAGAATATATCTTTTAGGTATAAGTGCAAGATTTTAGAAATACAAAAAACGTATAATCATGAATATAAAATTTAAAAAAGTAATATTTTTCGGGATGATGTTGATAACATCCCTGCTTGTTGTATCTTGTATCGATGATCTGAACACTGAACCACTGGATGAAAATGTTTTAACACCCAATAATGTATTTACCAGTGATACTGCATATTTACAGCTTTTAGCCAAGTGTTATGCAGGATTTTCGGTTACAGGACAACAAGGACCTGCAGGAATCCCAGACGTACTTACAGGTGACGAAGGTGAGTCGCATTACTTACGTCAGGTATGGATGGCACAGGAACTTACTACCGACGAAGCTGTGGTTGGATGGAATGATAAGACGATTAAGGATTTTCATTACCATACCTGGTCAGCTTCTGATTTGTTTATTGCCGGATTGTATAACCGGATTATGTTTGAGGTAGCTATCTGTAACGAGTTTGTCCGAAGAACCGAGGGAATGGAACAATTTGAAGTGCATGCTGCTGAGGCTCGCTTCTTAAGAGCATTATCCTGGTGGTATGCCATGGATTTCTTTGCCAATCCTCCTTTTGTTACCGAGGAAGATGAGCCGGGAGCCTTTTTCCCCAGACAAACCAACCGGCAAGAGCTGTTTGAATATATTGAATCTGAGCTTCTTGAAATAAAGGATGTGATGAGCGAGCCTGGAATGGCTGATTATGGCCGTGCCGATAAAGCAGCTGCCTGGGCATTACTGGCAAAGCTGTATTTAAATGCCGAAGTATATATTGGCGAACCAAGATATACCGAATGTATTACCTATAGTGATTCAATCATCGAAGCAGGATATTCGTTATCTTCCAATTATTCTCACCTCTTTTTAGCCGACAATCACACCCAGACCAATGAAATTATTTTTGCGATACGGCATGATGGTGAGGCTACGAAATCCTATGGGGGTACAAATTACCTGGTTCATGCCGCCATTGGCGGTACAATGACCAACCTGCTCGACAACTATGGTGTATCGGCAGGATGGGGAGGTTTGAGAACCACCAAAGCTTTAATCGAGAAGTTTACCCTGAATAACGATGCCAGGGCCCGTACCTTCGCAGATGCTAATGCTGCCAACGAAACCTGGGAGTCTATGGTTTATATTGGTGACCATACCCTCGAGATTGATGATATTGGTATCTTCGAGCAGGGATATGGTTTAGTGAAGTTTAAAAATGTAACTTCCACCGGTGCCCAGGCATCCAGCGATGAGTGGACCGATACTGACTGGCCCGTTTTCAGGCTGGCAGATATCTACTTGATGTATGCCGAAGCAGTGTTGAGAGGCGGTTCCGGAGGAGATGCCGGGAAAGCCCTGCAGCTGGTTAACGACCTGAGAGGAAGAGCCTATGGCGATGACTCCGGCGATATTACTGCAGGTGAACTTACCCTGGATTTTATCCTGGACGAACGTGCCCGTGAACTCTACTGGGAAGGACACCGTAGAACTGACCTGATCCGTTTTGATCAGTTTACCGGTGATAACTACCTGTGGCCCTGGAAAGGGAAAATTAAAGAGGGAGCAGCCACCAATGATAAATACAAGCTTTTCCCCATACCGGCGTCTGACTTAAGTGCAAATCCTAATCTGGTTCAGAACCCTGGTTATTAATCCTTTAAATCGAAATAAATTATGAAGATTCTTAAATATTTAACACTTATTTCAATTTTTGCTTTCGCCTTTATGGCCTGCGAAAAAGATGATGATTTAACTAAGATTGAAGAGAGTAGCTTTGTCGCCCCGGTACTTTCCGGAATCACTGCCGATGAGTCCTTCGTTTTAGTTAAAGATACTACCGATGTAGATTCTCTGAAAGCTGAATGGGTTGATCTGACCTGGACAAAAGCCGATTACGGACAGCCCCTGGCAACAACCTATACCATTCAGATTGATAAGTTGGGAAATGGCTTTGCCAATCCTCTTGAATTTAATACCGCCAGCGAAACGGAACTCAATGTCCTGGTAGAAGAGTTAAATGCCAAGATGTATAACATGGCCGATAACTATTACCCTCCTTTGGTAAAAGCCAATGTGGAAATACGGGTAAAAGCAAGTGTTTCTGAACATATCAGCACGCTTTATTCGGATCCTGTTCCTTTTTACTTAACTCCCTACGATGCCGGGAAACCGAAACTATACGTTACCGGGACCCACCAGCTGGTTGAATGGGACTTCTCTTCAGCTCCAACCCTTTATTCGTTGGACGAAGATGAATTATATGTTGGTTATATTTATTTAACCGAAAATGCAGAATTCCTCTTAAACAAGACTCCTGAAACTTATTTTGGAGCCGGAGCAACCGAGGGAACCATTGCAGCTGACGGACCTGAGCTAACCAATGCCACCGAAGGAATGTACTGGATGACCGTGGACACCCTGGCTGCAACCATTGCCACCGAACTGCGTAATTGGGGACTTATTGGATCATGTACTCCCGGTGGTTGGGATACCGATACCAATATGGAATGGGATGCTGAAGCCGGGAAACTGAAAGTAACCCTGGATCTGACCCAAAGTGGGGATCTTAATGATACCGGAATTAAATTCAGAGCAAATGATGCCTGGACGCTTAACTACGGGGATGATGAAGGAGACGGAATCCTCGAAGAGGGGGGTAAAAATATTGCCGTACCCGAAGCAGGAAATTATACCGTTTACCTCGACCTAAGCAATCCTGAGAAATATACCTACGAATTAATTAAAAACTAAAAATTTTTAGAACAATGAATAAAATAAAATATTTATTGATCATAATCATGGCTGCATTGATCTATTCGTGTGCTGAGGACGACTTTGATAATCCGCCGGCACCCAAGGATTTCAATAATGCAGCACCGGTGCTGATCGATACGATTGATAATAAAGATGCTGTACTTTTAAAACAGAACGAAGGTTTAGCATGGGATACTTTAGCCTGGAATCCTGCTGTTATGTACGAAGGGCAGGGGCTTGTTACTCATTATGCCATTCAGGTGGATGAACAGGGAAATAACTTTAACTCATTCTTTGAGATTGCTCCCGGGGTAACTTCTGATACCTCCATTGTAATTACAGTAGGACTTTTAAATAGCAGGTTGCTCGAAAATGGATTTAGCCCATTGGATACCCTGGATCTTGAACTCAGGGTGAAGGCTTTTGTCCATCCCGACCTGGATTCGGTTTATTCCGAAGTTTATCCTTTTACCGTTACAACCTACAAGGATATTGCCGTACCCGATGAACTCTATATCTTCGGTGATGCAACAGCAGTAGGATGGGGTGCTGATACCTCCCTGGCCATGTTAAAGGATGGAGGTAAGTTTATTAAGTATGCCTATCTGGAAAACGACAAGAAATTCCGCTTCCTGAAGGCACAGAATACGGATGATAATACTTACAATGCGGGAAGTTTAATCACCCTGAGCGAGAATGTGGAAAAAGCCAACGACGAAGATCACAACTTCTTATTCACCGGAACCACCGGATGGTATCGCATCGAGGCTGATTACCTGATGAGCAGCTTAAACATCACCGAGCATGTTGCCGGTGCTGAAACATACACCTATGATTACCCGGCCATTTACCTGGTGGGTGATTACAATACCACCGACGGGGTATGGGATGCCTTAAATGCTCCTGCATTTACCCGCGTTGAAGAAGGAGTGTATACCATCGAAAAACCATTGAAAGATGGTGCAATGTTTAAGTTCATCGGTCAGCAGGATTGGGGTGACCTTGAGTGGGCCAATATCCAGTCAGAAGGAAACTCAGGAATCATCGGACCGAAGAATGCCAATGGAAACATTGCCTTTGATGGCGGTGATAAAACCTGGGAAATTAAAGTAGACCTGAAACAGGGTATTTATACCTTTACCGAAGTCCCAACCTTACCCACCGAACTGTATATGATTGGTGATGGTGTGGGTGATTGGAACTGGGCAAATACCGATTTACCCATGATTCCTGTCCACAGCCACCCCGAATTGTTCTGGAAGATTGTGTGGATGAACGAAACCGGAGGATTTAAGTTTGCTCCTGAAAAAGACTGGGGCAACGACTTTGGTTATGATGCCGACCTGGGAGGAGGCGAGTATTCTATTGGTGGAACCAATGTCCCCGTACCCGGTACCGCAGGTTACTATATGGTGGTGGTTGATCTGGAAAATAACCTCATATCCATTGCTGAACCCGAAGTTTATTTGATCGGTAATACCGTGGGTAGCTGGGATACTGCAAATCCGGATGCTAAGTTCACCGTTGATAATGTGAACGAGGTCATCACCATTACCAAAGACCTGGCCGCCGACGAGATCAGAATGTATGCATGGCATTCCTATTTCACCGACTGGTGGCAGTCTGAATTTATCGTTCTGAGCAATGTAATTGAATTCAGAGGCAATGGACCCGACCAGGAGAGAGTTAACGTTCCGGCCGGTTCCAATACGGTTGAATTAAACTTCCGTACCGGCGCTGGTTCAATTACTCAAAATTTATAACAGAAGTCTTTACTTAAAGCCCGCCATCAGGCGGGCTTTTTTCCCAACAAGCAATTGCTATGAAAATTAAATTGATCATTCCTTTGTTCTTGGTTGCGGGAATATTTTTTTCTTGTAACCAGAACACCAATACTGTGTCAGAAAATGATCCGGCAGGGAACCATGTTCCTCAATGGAGTAAGGAGGCCATATGGTACCAGATCTTTGTCGAACGCTTCAGAAACGGCGATCCTTCCAACGACCCTACAGCACTTGATATTACAGGAACTTACCCCGATAGCATTCCCGGAAACTGGAAAATAACACCTTGGAACAGCGACTGGTATTCTCCTGACGACTATTTCAGCCAGTCTCCATTACCTGATCAGTGGAATAACCTGCAACTACGCCGTTATGGAGGTGATCTGCAGGGTGTGCTGGATAAACTGGATTACCTGGAATCCATGGGCATAACCGCGATCTATTTCAACCCCTTAAATGACTCTCCCTCCCTGCATAAATATGACCCCCGGCATTGGCGGCATATCGATCGTAATTTCGGGCCAAACCCGAAAGAAGATATGAAAATTATTGAAAGTGAGGATCCGGCAGATCCCTCCACCTGGAAATGGACCCATGCCGACAGGCTTTTTTTAAAGGTTATTGAAGCATGTCATCAGCGGGATATTAAAGTTATTATGGATTACTCCTGGAATCATACCGGGAAAGAATTCTGGGCCTTTAAAGATGTTATGGAAAAAGGAAAAGATTCAGAATTTGCCGACTGGTATGAAATAAAAAGCTTTGATGATCCGGCAACGGAAGAAAATGAATTTGAATATAGCGGATGGGCAGGTGTACAGATTATGCCCGAAATAAAAAAAGATATTACTGGCACACACGATGAGATCCCTTTAAAAGGGAACCTTCATAGTGAATCCGTTAAACAGCATATATTTAGTATTACCAAACGATGGCTTGACCCCAATAAGGATGGTGATCCTTCGGATGGAGTGGATGGTTACCGACTGGATGTGGCCGAAAAAGTGCCGGTAGGATTCTGGCGCGAATACCGGCAGATGGTTAAATCGGTGAACCCCGAAGCTTACCTGGTCGGTGAAATCTGGTGGAAATCATGGCCCGATGAACTGCTACTGCCTCATTATTACCTGCAAGGCGATATGTTCGATGCCGTAATGCATTACCACTGGTACCGGCCGGCAAGAAATTTCTTTGCCGATGCGCCGGAACCCATGAAACCCTCAGAACTGGTTAAAGCCCTGGAAAAGGAGTTTGAGCAGATCCCCATGGATCACATGCAGGCTATGATGAATTTAACCGCAAGCCATGATGCACCCAGGACCTCTACTTCATTATATAACAACGGGAAGTACAAATATAAAACCAAACCCTGGGACAATCCGGAGTATAAAATTGATCAACCGGGCGAGCATACCCGTAAAATTCAAAAAATGCTGCTAATGCATCAGTATACTTATATTGGTGCTCCGCATATCTGGTATGGCGACGAAGTGGGGATGTGGGGAGCTGACGATCCATGTACCCGGAAGCCTATGGTATGGTCCGATATTCAATACCAGGATGAAACGACACACCCCATGAACAAAACCAGGAAAAGAGATGCGGTGAAACAGGATACCGCGCTGTTGAATTTCTATCAACAGTTGATTCAGCTTAGAAAAAACTACCCCGTTTTGGTATATGGCAAACTGGATTTTGTGCTGGTTGACGATGCGAACCGTACCCTGGCCTACAGTCGCTATAATGATACGGATGAAATTATTGCTGCCTTTAATAAGTCGGATCAGCAACAAATCCTGGAGATTCCTGTTTATAAAAAGGGTGATTTTGTTGATGCATTCGATCACTCAGCAGTGTATCATACTGAGGATGGGGCGGTTGAGGTTGCCCTGGAACCTGATCAGGCTATTCTATTGATACATAAAAATTAATTGTTTTATTAAGGAGAAAGAAATGATGTTCATGAAAAAGGGAATTTTAGTTGTTGTTTTTGTTTTTTCTTTGTTTGTTTCAGGTTATGCACAGGTAGTAACTACCGTTCCTGAATTTCCCACGGCGGGGAATGCCGTAACGGTGTACTTTGATGCTACCCGGGGAAATCAGGCCCTCATGGATTTTGACGGTGATATTTATGCACATACCGGGTTGATTACCGAAAACAGTTCCAGCCCCAGCAACTGGCAATATGTTATTGCCGAATGGTCCGAAAATACAGAGAAAGCAAAATTGACAAAGGTATCAGACAACTACTACCAGTTGGAAATTACTCCCAGTATCAACGAATTTTATGAGGTTGCTGAAGGCGAAGAGGTCTATCAGCTTGCTTTTGTCTTCAGGAATTCAAACGGGACGATTGTTGCACGGGAAGCTGATGGAGGCGATATTTTTGCCGAGGTGTATCCTCCCGGATTGAGTATCAATATCAGCTCTCCCGCCGAGGATCTGATTATTGAGCCGGGAGATACGGTGAATATTACCGCTTCGTCCAATGAGTCGGATTCCATGTACCTGTGGATTGATGATGTATTGCTGGACGAAGTGGAGGGGATGTCAATCAGCGTTGAGCATATCGAAAATATCGAGGGATCCCATAAAATAAAGGTGGGTGCTAAAAATACCGACGAAACGGTATTTGATTCGGTGTATTATTATGTCCGTGGCAGTAACCAGGTGGCTGAATTACCCGCGGGATGGAAAAAAGGAATTAACTACCTGGCCGATGATTCGGTGGGGCTGGTGTTGTTTGCCCCGTTTAAGGAGTATGTTTTTGTGCTGGGTGATTTTACCGACTGGCGCGTTCAGGAAGGATTTATGATGAATGTTACTCCTGATGGTGAATATTACTGGCTGGGCATTGGAAACCTTACCCCGCAGCAGGAATATATTTTTCAGTATTATATCGATGGAACTCTGAAAATTGCTGATCCTTATACCGAAAAGACCAGCGACCCCAACGATAAGTATATTCCGGAATCCACCTATCCGGGACTTATTGAATATCCCGAATCACAAACCACTCAGATAGCATCGGTAGTGCAAACCGCACAGGATGAATACCAGTGGGTGAATACCGCTTTTGATCCTCCGGAAAAAGATCAGTTAATCATCTATGAACTGCTGATCCGTGATTTTCTTGCTGCACACGATTATCAAACCTTAATCGATACCCTGGACTATCTGGATAGCCTGGGAGTCAATGCCATTGAACTGATGCCGTTTAATGAGTTTGAAGGCAACGAAAGCTGGGGGTATAATCCCAGTTTCTATTTTGCTCCCGATAAATATTATGGTCCCAAAGAAGATCTAAAAGCCTTTGTGGATTCGTGTCACGGAAGGGGTATTGCTGTAATTATGGATATGGTTCTCAATCATTCCTACGGGCAGTCTCCGTTGGTACGTATGTATTTTGATCCCGAAGCCGGTGATTATGGCCAGCCTACACCCGAGAATCCATGGTATAATACAACATCACCCAATCAAACCTACTCGTGGGGGTTCGACTTTGATCATGAGAGTGACTATACCAAAGAATTTGTAGATTCGGTAAATCGTTTCTGGCTGGAGAAGTATAAGATTGACGGTTTCCGGTTCGATTTTACCAAGGGATTTACCAACACCCCCGGCGATGGGTGGACCTATGACCAGTCCAGGATTGATATCCTGGAACGGATGGCTCTTCAAATCTGGGAAGTTAATCCCAATGCCCATGTTATTTTGGAACACCTGGCCGATAATTCCGAGGAGAAAGTGCTGGCCGAAAAAGGAATGCTTTTGTGGGGAAATATGAATTACCCCTATGGGCAGGCTGGCATGGGATATGCTTCGGAACTCAGCGGAATATCCTATCAGGACAGGGGCTGGAGCGTTCCACACCTGGTGGGTTATATGGAGAGTCACGACGAGGAACGTTTGATGTACAGGAACTTAACCTATGGCAACTCCTACAGTGGCTATGATATTACTTCGCTGGAAACTGCCTTGAAACGCGTTGAGCTGGCAGCCAATTTCTTTGTTCCTGTTCCCGGCCCAAAAATGATCTGGCAGTTCGGGGAGCTGGGTTATGATATCTCCATCGATTACCCCTGCAGGGTATGTAATAAACCAATCCTCTGGAATTATTATGAGGAGGATGACCGTTACCGGCTGTACCTGGTTTTTAAAACCCTGTTTCAGTTAAAAGAAAAATATGAGGTGTTCCGAACCGCTGATTTTACGATCAGTGAGGAAGGGAATACGAAATCCATAAACCTTTATGGGGAGGATATGAATGTGGTTATTCTTGGAAATTTTGATGTTACCACAGCCTTTGTAAATGCCAGTTTCCCTTCTACCGGTCAGTGGTATGAGTTGTATTCGGGCGATACCCTTAAGGTAGCTCACCAGGAGGAGATGATCAGCCTCAAGGCCGGGGAGTACAGGTTTTATTCCGATCAAAAGCTGCAACAACCTGTCTTCCCTTCAGAGCCTACCGGAATCTTTAACGACGAGGTGGCTTTGAATCAGCAAATTAATGTATACCCAAATCCTTCCGCAGATTTTTTTAACTTTGACGTTCGAAAAATTACACCCCGACAAGGTGAATTATATATCTATGATACGAAGGGACAACAGGTTTTTTCCCGTTCGATCCACGGGCAGGAGATAATCAGGTATGATAGCACAGGAATTCCCGGAGGGATCTATTTCTTCCGGATCGTGACCGACGAATCGATTTATACAGGTAAAATTTTAAAAAGAGAATAAGAATGGAAGAGAAGAAAAGAGTTCAAAGTACGCAGAAATCAACGAAAGAAATAAATACAAAGCTGAATGAACAGGCCCTGGAAAAGATAAAAACCACCGGGCACTTAAGAGAGCATGCTGAATTTCATAATTCCTATTATATTCAGGATGTGAAAAATGATGTGGCATTTTTGCAATATATCTACGGGAAAAAACTGGACCTCTCTATTGATGATGTGGATCAGGATTTTGTTAACCGTCTGAAAGTGATCGGACGCGATATTTATTTTTTCCTTCTTTCACTGGTCGACGATGTATCCCCCCAGTTTTATATCAAGTATAAATATGAGTTTATCCAAAAGAATATCCCTAAAGCCAGTCCTCATCTGTTTTTTCTGGCATGGAACGGGCTGATTAAAAACGACAGTTTTCGAAGGCTGATGTTAAGGACCTTTTCCCTCAATCGCTTTAGCGATATCCTGGCAGCAAAGCATATTCCGGCCATCGGGGCTTCGTTTACCCGCTATCGTTCGAAGTTTGTGCTGGCCGAAGAAGATATGCAGATTAACCCCGGGGGTAAGATGCGTACCGTCGGACGGGTGCTCGACGACGGCAGTGGCCTGATGATGCAGGAGGGGATTGTCTGGCTGCCCAATGGAAAAGGGATTCCAATTTTTCCCCAGGCTTATGTTCCTTTAAATCAAACCCAGGTGATTGTCATCCGGCATGGTAAATCGGTCCATGAATCCGGTGGCGACAACCCCGAGTTTGTGGGTTCTGGGTACTGGGACCAGTGGAAAAACAACCGGAGAATCAGCGGAGCCATCGGGAATAACCTGAAACCCGAAGGCATAGAAACTGCCCGCGATCTGGGAAGAGACTTCAAGGTGATTGTCGATACCCTGGAGCAGAAAGGATATCCCCTGTGGATGTTTTCCAAAGAACGACCTATCCAGGTTTTTGGCAGTGAGTCGGAAAATACCGAACAAACTGCACGCTACTTCCTGCAGGAAGCCGGATATTCCAACATCAGCTTTGATGCGGTATATGGCTTAAACTCCCAGAAATATGGTGCGCTAACCCATAAGAAAAAGAAAGAGGTAACTCAGAAATTGATGGAGATCTATGGCCCGGGAATGGATGGTTCCGAAGAGCAAAAGAAACAAAAAATCAAGGAGATGCTCAAAAACCGTTTCTTCCATTATCCCGAGGGAGAGTCTTTAATTGAAGCCGACTGGCGGATTGCCAACAGCTTTGTGGAGCTGGTAAAAGCCAACCTGGGAAAACGGATCCTTCTAGCCGACCACTCAGGAGCTTTGCGTGTTTTTGAGGCGGTGATCCGTACCCTCGACTTTGCCGATTATGCCTCCATCAAGGAGGGGCAGGATAGTATCATGGCCATGGTTTATGAACCCGGGAAAAATATGCGTTACGACTATCTGCAAAAGAAAGGATTTTATTTACGTAAAAACAAACAAACCAAATGATGGTAAGTATTCATATCAATACAATTATCTTAGTTTCCATACTCATCCTGATCATCTTTTTTATCATCTTCTGGATGTTTAATCGCAGGGTTGATCGATATAAAACCCTTGCCATATCTGACGATCTGGGAGTTTTTAATCACCGGGAGCTGAATTCAAAGATCAAATTTCTGATGCGAAAACCCGATGTGGAAAATTTTGTATTTATGTTACTCGATATTGATTTTTTTAAAAATTATAATGATCAGTACGGGTATTCGAAGGCCGATCACATCCTGCAGGATTTTGTTAACCTGGTCAAAGGATACATCCGGAAAACCGACCTGTTTTTCCGCTATAAAAACGGGGATGAATTTGTATTAATCTTTAGTAATACCGGGGTGGAACAGGCTGAGGAGATAGGAAACCGCCTGCGAAGGGTTATTGCCTATCATCCTTTTCAACTTGATGACCAGCAGGTTCATTTGACCATCAGTATGGGAATAACCACTTCCATCAAGGATGATACCCCGGAGCAGATTAAGCACCGGGCCGAAGAGGCGCTGCTGGAAGCCAAACAATCCAAAAATACCGTGGTATTGATCGAAGAATAGTGATTTAATTTCCGCCTAAAAAAAACATCCGGCAGATTGCTACCGGATGTTTTTTTATGTTAATGGTTTTTGTTTACGGCGTAGTAAACACTTTATATCCCCAGGGTTTCATCGTGTAACTGGAGGCCAGAGGCTCACCGGAAAACACCTCAACCAGTTGTTTATTTTCCAGGTCTTCCGGTAGTTCAACATCGATCTCATTTTCCGATAGGTTCAGCACGGTAACCACCTGGTGCTCACCCTTTGTGCGTGCGAAAGCAAAGATGTGGTCGTCGGCCGGCGTTGCAATTCTTTCCATGGATCCGCCCCAGGCTCCATTCCATAAAGCTTCATTCTCTTCTTTCAGGGTGAGGAGTGTTTGGTAAAGGTCGAACATGGAGCATTCCTGGTCCCAGGAGATGGTGTCTTTCTCAAAGAATTTCAGTCTTTTATCCAGGCAGGCTTCCTGGCCACTGTAAATTAAGGGCATACCCGGAAGAGTAGCCGACAGTACGGCAAAGGTCTCTGTGGCATCGCCCAGGCGGTCATAAACGGTTCCTTTCCACGAATTTTCGTCGTGATTGCTGGTAAACAGCATACGATAAGCATCCTGTGGATATTTGGTTTTTTCCTTTTCCAGTTGGTTCACCAGGTCTGCCATATTCTTTTTTCCCTGGGCCATCTCATTCCAAAGAAAATGGATATCCCAGGCATAGGTCATGTCAAAAGCTTCTTCGTGCAGCTCCGGCTCATTGGCTTCGGCCAGCATAAATACCGGTTTAATCTTATCAAGCTCCCTGCGGGCCTGGTTCCAGAAGTCGGTAGGCACCATCCCGGCGACGTCGCATCGGTATCCATCGATGTTAAATTCATCCACCCAGTAGGTTAAGGCATCGGTCATATATTCACGTACCTCGGGACGGTCGTAGTTCAGGTCGGCAACATCGGTCCAGTCGTCTACCGGGGCAATGATCTCCCCTTCTTCGTTTTGCGTATACCATTCGGGATGCTCGTTGATCAGCGGGTTGTCCCATGCGGTGTGGTTGGCTACCCAGTCGAGGATGATATACATCCCGGCCTCGTGAATCTGATTTACCAGGTTGCGGAAATCCTCTTCGGTACCAAACTCAGGGTTTATCCCATAGTAATCCTTAATGGAGTAGTAACTTCCCAACGACCCTTTGCGGTTTTTTTCTCCGATGGGATGTACCGGCATGAGCCATAAAATATCCACCCCCAGCTCTTTAAGCCTTGGAATATGCCCGGCAAATGCATTAAAGGTGCCCTCGGGAGTATATTGCCGGATATTAACCTCGTAGATGGCAGCGTTTTTACTCCATTCGGGCGGTTGGGTTTCCGGTAACCCGGATGATTGCTGTTCTCCTTTCGGGGGATTGTTACATCCGCCAATGATAACGATCGATAAGAATAGTATTAACAGGGTTTTTCCTGCTTTGTAAAAGGATTTTGTTTTCATGATGAATAATTTTGAAATTTTAGAATATAACCATGGTTAAATTGTGATAAATCAATGGTTTTTATTACATTTACATCTTCTTGTGTTTATTTTTTAAAGATACAAAAAATAAGCGACTTTTATACATGAACTGCTTGTTATTTAAGGAAAACATGATGTTTTTCCAATCAAATAAAAAAATATTAATCCATTAAAATTTAATGCTAATGAAAAGAGTTTTAGTTGCAACAGCAGGTGGAGACTGTCCGGGATTAAATGCCGTGATCAGGGCCATTGTGAAACGTGCTTCGCAGGAGAAAGACTGGGAAGTGTTAGGAAGTATTCAGGCTTTTAATGGAGTTCTTTGGGAACCCACCGAAGTCAAGGTGCTGGATGAGAAAGCTGTTGCCGGTATTCATTTCCAGGGAGGGACAATTATAGAAACCACCAATAAAGGAGGCCCGTTTGCCTGGCCGGTAAAAGACAAGGATGGGAAATGGACTACTGCCGATCGTTCCGAGGAGATGATCCGGAAGTTAATGTATATGGGCGTTGATGCCGTGATTAATATCGGTGGCGACGGCTCCCAGCAGATTTCCCAGGCTTTGTTCGAAAAAGGATTGAATATTATCGGGGTTCCCAAAACCATCGATAATGACCTGTCGGCCACAGATTCAACCTTCGGTTTTCAGACCGCCGTCCAGATTGCTACCGAATCGGTAGATAAGCTGGTAACTACTGCTGCCAGCCATAACCGGGTGATGATCCTGGAGGTGATGGGGAGAAATGCCGGCTGGATTGCCATGAATGCTGCCGTTGCCGGGGGTGCCGAAATATGCCTGATCCCTGAAATCCCGTATGATGTGAATAAGGTCCTGGAGAAAATTAATCAGCGATTTGTACGCGACCGTGGCTTTACCATCATTGTGATCGCCGAAGGAGCCCGTGCGATCGGAAAAGATATCTCCAAGGTGGAAACCAACGAGATTGGTTATAAAAATGTAAAACTTGCCGGGGCTGCTTCGCGGCTTGAACAGGAGCTTAAAGAAGCCGGCTTAAAACACGATGTCCGTAAAGCCGTACTTGGCCATATCCAGCGGGGAGGAGTACCGATTGCCTACGACCGGGTGCTGGCCACCCAATTCGGAGTGCATGCCTTTCAGATGGTACTCGACGGCAAATTCGGCGAGATGGTTTCCTACCAGCATCCGCATATCACCTCGGTGCCCTTTAAGGATGCCATTAAAAAACCAAACTTTGTTACCCTCGATACCGCCCTTATGCGTAATGCCAGGGGAGTAGGAATAAGTTTCGGGGACTGATCTTTAACCGATCCCCTCAATCATAAAACAAAAGCGACACGTTCCCGTGCCGCTTTTTTGGTTTAATTCCACTCAAATTTCACTTAGAAATTTTAATTGACAATCTATCTTTCGTGGTTAATTATTCAAAATCTCAAAAGCATAAGGTTTGAGGTTAAGAATAAGCTCTTGATTACTGGTTTGTTTAACCCCGTTGCCAAAATGGGCAGTCCATTTTTTGGCTTTCAGCGATGCCGGCATTTCCAGGGTAAGCTCTTTCTCTTCGCCTGACTTATTAAGGGCGATCAGCATCATCTCGTCGAAATATTTTCGTGCATAAACCATGGTATGGTCGTCGGCATGGAGCAGGATCATGTCTCCATAGATCAGCGGAAGGCTGTTTCTGCGGAGATGGACGATCTTACGGGTATTCTCGAGAACAAAATTTTCAAAGCGGTTGAGGTTTTCGAACCTCATGGGGCGGCGGTTGTCGGGATCCCCGGCTCCGGGCATGCCTATCTCGTCGCCATAATAGATTACCGGGATTCCGGGAATTGTATGGATAAAGCTGGTAACCTGCAACAGGCGGTAGTAGCCCAGGGTATCTTCCACCCGGATGTCCCTGTTCCAGCCGGCTTCCTTATCGTCTTCGTCGAAAGCCATCGCCCCGCTGGCAAGCGAGATAAACCTTGGCAGGTCATGATTCCCGGTGATGTTACCCATGAGCGAGTGATGGCCGTAATACTTCAGGCTCTCCTGTAACGACTGATAGAGTTTGGTCATGGACTCTTCCTCTGTGGCCAGGTTACTGCGCATATCGAAATAAAGGTTAAAGTCAAACTGCCCGTCGAGCATGTCGGGACCAACATAACTGCCGATCAGCTCACGGCTGCCGAAGGTTTCTCCGATCTGGAAGAGAAAATCCTTCCGGGTGTCCGACCGTAACTTGTAGGTTAATGTTTTCCAAAAATCCAGCGGGATATGCTTGGTGGCGTCATGCCTGAATCCGTCCACCTGGTACTCCTGTACCCAGAACATGGCCGAGTCGGACATGAGCTCCGTAACTTCCGGAAGGGTAAAGTCAAGCGACGGAATAAATGTGTCGAACCAGGTGGTTAGCCGTTGCTCATCCCACAGACGGATATTCTTGCGCCCGTCGGGTAAATCCAGGACAGTAACCCAGTCGGGATGATCCTGGTAGATATTATTTTTAATATGTACGTGGTTTGATACAAAGTCGAGAATGATATTCATCCCGTTCTGGTGGGTGCTGTTTACCAGCTGGTGCAATTCGCCGGAGGTTCCAAAGCGATGATCCACCGTGCTTAAGGTTACCGGCCAGTAGCCGTGGTACCCCGAATATTTGCGGTGAGGAGCCGGAAATTCAACATACCCCTCCAGTGGATTCTGCGTAATCGGCGAGAGCCAGATCATGCTCACCCCCAGCTCGTCAAAATACCCCTCGTTTAACTTTTCGGTGATGCCCGCGATATCGCCCCCATGATAGTTGGCCCGTTCAAAGATCTCCGGATCATCCACCGGCTCGTCGTTGCCCGGGTTTCCGTTATGAAAGCGGTCCACCAGCATAAAATACAAAACCTGGGCATGCTTATCTTTACGGGTAACCTGGTTGATGTCGTTCAATACCTTTCCATCTTCCAGCGGCACCAGGATATCGTTCGATCTGCCGTGCTCGTTCAGGGCCCACACCCTGATAAAAGAACGTTTTTTGTTTTGGGCATTTTCAGGGATCCGAAGGATAATCTCCTGGTTATCGATAGTTGCAGGAATCGTGAAATTATCCCATAGGGCAATTACCGATGAAACGCCTCCTGTATGGGTAATGATGATCTCATCCCCGGAGTAAGCGTGGGTTTGCAGCTTCGGTGCATCTTCGGCGGGATCGGGAACGGTAAGTACCGAGTTGAATCCCCCGATATTATTGCTCTCCTTGATCGGATTCTGTGGATCGAGCATCCATTCATCATTAATCACCAGCTGATAATGGTATTTTCCGGGAGCCAACGGTACCGTCCAGGTCCATTCTTCCTCTTCCAGCATGAAATCGCCTGAGGGAGTCCAGCTGTTAAAGTTCCCTGCTACCTGAACCGAATGGTATTGCTTTTGGTTATCCTTAAGCCGGAAGGTATAGGCTACTTTTTTGTCCAGCAGCAATACCAGGGCATGGGAATACCCGTCGATCCATACGTTTAACACCTCAACGGGCCGGGCTTCCGGCCCGGGAGTGAGCTCTATCCGCTCATGGTTTGCTGACAGGCTGTAGGTATAGCCCGCAACACTTACTGAATCAATCTTTTGGGGATCCTTAAAGATTCCCCGGAGGGATAGCTCCTGACCTTCATCATCAACCGATACCGGTTGTGCCAGCCCGTACATCTCCGATCCGGCAGGAAGGTCTGTCTTCTGCAGGGTGCATGCAACACTGAATACAATAAATAAGGGAATAAATAATTTTTTCATGGCAATTTTTTTTAATTATGGCTTAAGTTCAATGATCATGGCTGACTTTTTGGGGAGGCGGATCTGATCCAGCTCTTTAAGTTCTGTTTGGGTGATGATCTCTGTTCCCGAACGGTATCCCTCCATGATCTCGCGGAAACGTTCTGTGTCCAGGGTTTGCTGGCGATCATTGTTGTTCAGGATAACCATCACCACCTCCTTGTCCAGGTGTCTGAAATATACATAAACATTATCTTCAGGGATAAAATGGGTGAGCTCTCCCTGGTGGATCACAGGTTGATTTTGCCTCCAGGTCAGCAGGTTTTGTAAATAGTTGTAAATCTCGTTTTGTGCGTCGGTTCGTCCCCTAGCCGTAAAGCCATTCCGTTGGTCTTCGGGCCATCCGCCTGTAAAATCCTTACGCATGTTGCCGTGAGCCTCGTGTTCATAGCCTTCCATCAGCAGCTCGGTACCGTAAAGGATTGACGGTATTCCGCGTGTGGTTAGCTGGAAGGCCATGGCCATCTTGAGTTTCTCCGGGCTTTTGTTGAGTGACGAGAAGATGCGGGTAACATCATGGTTATCCAGGAATACCAGGGTGTTTGACGGGTCAGCATACACAAAATCCTGGGCAAGGATATAGTATAACCGGGCCATCCCTTCGGTCCAGGTCTGCTCTTCGCCGAAAGCCTTTGTTATGGCGTAGTGCATGGGGAAATCGGTAATCACCGGGATGTTCGACGAGTATCCGTCTTTGGGATCAGGATTTTCCTGCCAGTAGGCGGTAATGGGAATCTTTTGCAGCCACGCCTCTCCCAGGATGGTAAAGTCAGGGTACTGGTCCCTGATTGCCCGGGCCCACCGGGCAACCATTGCCGGATCGGCATAGGGCTGGGTGTCGAGGCGGATGCCATCGATGCCTGCATATTCGATCCACCAGAGGGTGTTTTGGATCAGGTAGGTGGCCAACAGCGGATGTTGCTGGTTTAAATCGGGCATGTTCCGGTCGAACCATCCATCCTGCTGACGCCGGATATCTTCGGCCGATGCATAGGGGTCGGTGAGTACCGGCGAACGGAAGTTGGACTGGGTATATTCATCAAACTGATGTATCCACTCCCGGGCAGGCAGGTCCTTCATCCACCAGTGGTTGATCCCGCAGTGGTTTAAAACCACATCCATCACGATCTTAAGCCCTCTTTGGTGGGCCTGGGTAACCAGTTCGGCATACTGTGCGTTATCCCCGAACCGCCCGTCAACCCGGTAAAAATCCGTGATGGCATAGCCATGATAGGTATAGCTCTCCTGGTTGTTTTCCAGCAAAGGGTTGATCCACAGGGTGGTAACCCCCAGTTCGTCCAGGTAGTCCAGGTGATCGATGATGCCCTGGATATCTCCGCCATGCCGTCCGTCGGGATTGCTGCGGTCTGCTTTCTCCAGCAGCCCCTCCCTGGAATCATTGCTTAAATCCCCGTTGGCAAACCGGTCGGGCATGAGCAGGTAGATAACATCCGAGGGATCAAATCCCTGGTGCTGTATCCGGTCTTGTGTCCTTTCTTTCAGTTCATACGGAAAATCCCCGATCAGCTCTCCCTCTTTTTTTACCAGGATATGTATGGTTTGAGGCGACAGATCGTTGGGTATTGTAAGGTTCAGAAAAAGGTAATTGGGATTCTCTGTTTTTTCCACAGATTGAAGCAACCCCTCCGGGCTGATGGAGACGTTGCAGGTAGCAATATTCTCCCCGTAGATCATGAGCTGCAGTTGCGGGTTTTCCATCCCTGTCCACCAGTTGGGCGGTTCTGCCCTTTGAATAACCTGTGCCCGGGAGGTGAACATTCCCGACAGGAGAAATAAAATGATCAACAGATGATTCCGGTTCATGGTACTAATGAATTTCCAGTGATTCGTTGGCAGGAATGGTATATTCCACCCCGTGAACCACGATTTTAGTATTTTTGTTGTGCTGGTTGTAAACGATGGTTTTTTCTTTGGAAACCTCAACCTTTATAAGCATTCCCCTGAATTTCACGATAAATGAGTACCGGTTCCACTGGGGCGGGATAAACGGGTTAAAATGCAACTCCCCGTCGGTGACCCGCATGCCGCCAAACCCTTCCACAATAGAGAGGTAGGTTCCGGCCATGCTGGTAATATGTAATCCCTGGTTTACCTCGTTGTTGTAATCATCCAGGTCGAGCCGTGCGGTTCGCAGGTACAGATCATAAGCCTGCTCCTTATAGCCCAGCTTGGCTGCCAGGATCGTGTGTACACAAGGCGACAGCGATGATTCATGTACCGTAAGGGGTTCATAGAAATCGAAATTTCTTTTGATGGTCTCCTCGCTGTAATGATCCTCGAAAAAGTACAGTCCCTGCAGCACATCTGCCTGCTTGATATAACACGAACGCAGGATGCGGTCCCACGACCACTTCTGGTTGATGGGCCGTTGTCCGGGATCAAGATCTTGCACCGGGATGATCTCCTTATCCATAAATCCGTCCTGCTGGAGGAAGATGTTGTGCTCTTCGTTTTCGGGAAGATAGATCTTGTCGACGATGTTGGTCCATTTGCCGATCTCGCTGAGCTCGTTGAACCGGATCCTTTCCTTAAGCTTCCTGTATTTTTCCGGGGCTTCGGACTGGACTTTGGTGATCATCTTAAGGGTATACTCCAGGCACCATTTGGCAATGGTGTTGGTATACCAGTTATTGTTCACGTTGTTTTCGTACTCGTTGGGTCCGGTAACTCCCAGCATCACATACTGCTGTTTCTCTTTGGAGAAGTTTACCCGTTGTGCCCAGAATCGGCTGATGGCAATCAGCACCTCCAGCCCGTAATCCTCGATATAGGAATCGTCGCCGGTGTAGCGGGTGTAGTTGTATATGGCATGGGCAATGGCCCCGTTGCGGTGAATCTCTTCGAAGGTGATCTCCCACTCGTTGTGGCACTCCTCGCCGTTCATGGTAACCATGGGATAGAGGGCTGCACCGTTGGTGAACCCTAATTTTTCGGCATTCTCAATAGCCTTGGGCAGGTGTCTGTACCGGTAGAGCAGCAGGTTCCGGGCCACCTGTTGTTCCGACGTTCTCAGGTAGAAGGGCAGGCAGTAGGCTTCGGTATCCCAGTAGGTACTTCCCCCATACTTTTCGCCGGTAAATCCCTTGGGACCTATGTTTAGGCGTTCGTCATCGCCGGTGTAGGTCTGGTTGAGCTGAAAAATGTTAAAACGGATCCCCTGCTGGCCGGCAACATCACCCTCAATCTTAATGTCGCTGGTGGTCCACTTCTTCTTCCATGCATTGGCATGATCGGTAAACAGCTGGTTAAACCCTTTTTCATCGGCATATTGCAGGTTGTTGTGTGCCGCAATGGTCAGCTGGTCTTGGGCATGATTCTCCGAGTGGGTGATCGAAGCATACTTGGTGATGGTGATCACATCCTCGGGTTTGCACCCGAGGGTAACCTTCTGACTCACATATTTCTTGCGTTTGGTTTCTTTTACCGTATTGCTTATCTCGGTTTTGTTCTTTTCAATCCTGAACTTCATGCTGGTACAAACATGGAAATCGAGCTTTTTGGTTTTGGCCGTGACATAGGCTTCGCCAGGCCGGCTCTCGATAGCCACCTCTTCCCAGAATTTCTCGTTGTAGTTGGCATCCTCGTTAATCACATCCGCATCCACATAAGGCTCAATGGTTACCTGGTCGTCCACATTGATACTCCTGATCTGGTATTGAATACATCCCAGCTCATTTTTGGTGATGCTTAAAAACCGTTTGGCGGTAACCTCAATGGCCTGTTCGTTTGGAAATTCGGCATAGAACGTACGTTCAAGGGTTCCTTCCTGCATATTCAGTACCCTGCGGAAATTTTTCACCGTTACTTTGGCCAGGTCAAGCTCTTGCTTGCCCACAAAGATGTTGATGCCGATCCAGTTGGGAGCATTCAGCACCTTGGCAAAATATTCGGGATACCCGTTTTTCCACCAGCCTACCTTGGTTTTATCCGGGTAATAGATCCCGGCGATATAATTTCCCTGGAGCGTGTCGCCGCTATAGTGCTCTTCGAAATTGGCCCGCTGGCCAATATGTCCGTTTCCCAGCGAAAAAATACTCTCCGACGAGCGCTGATTTTCCGGGGTAAAACCTTCTTCTATAATACACCATTCATCATGTTTAAGATATTCGTTCATTGTGAAGGATTTTTTATGATTTTAAATATTTTCTATGATTGAGATCTCTGCCTTTTCCAAGCCGGGAATCACCAGGTCGGCTTCAGGCAGGTTTTCAGGGTTACCCACACCAATGGTTTTCATCCCCGCATTTTTGGCTGCTTCGATACCCGATTCGGCATCCTCGAAAACAACACACTGTTCGGGTGGGATATCTAATTCCCGGGCTCCCTTGAGAAAAACTTCGGGATCAGGTTTTGATTTGCTGATCCTGGTTCCGTCGATCACTGCATCAAAAGTATCTTTCATGCCGATACGTTCCAGGATGGTTCCTGCATTTTTGCTCGAGGAGCCGATGGCAATCCGGTAGTTGGCTTTCTTTAAGGATTCGAGGAAATCCTGTACCCCAGGCAGAATATCCCGGGGAGTCATCTTCAGGATGTTCTCGCGGTACCACTCATTCTTGCTGGTTGCCAGCCGTTGCTTTTCCTCCTCCGCAAGGGGGCCGATGTTTCCGATCCCCAGAAGGATATCCAGCGATTCCATTCTGCTGATTCCTTTCAGCTGTTCGTTCTGTGCTTCGGTAAGGTCAAAGCCCATCTCCCGGGCCAGTCTTTTCCATGCCTGGTAGTGAAAAACCGCCGTGTCGACAATGACACCATCCAGGTCGAATATTACCGCTTTAATGTTTCCCATAACCACTCCTTAATCTTTATCTTTTACAAAAACAACAAATATCCCGGCCAGGATCATCGAGATGCCTCCCAGGATTAGGGCATAAATCGGCTCATTATTAAATAATTTTTTGACGATAAATCCCAGGATGCTGGCGGCAAGGATCTGGGGTATCACGATAAAAAAGTTGAAGATCCCCATAAAAACACCCATCTTATGGGCCGGTAACGAGCCGGTTAGGATGGCATAGGGCATGGCGAGTATGCTGGCCCAGGCTAATCCGATACCAACAAACGGAACCAGCAGCATGGTGGGGTTATCGATAAAAAAGATGGAAACCAGGCTGATTCCCCCGATGATCAGGGAGATGGAGTGGGTAATCTTCCGGTTGGTGAGCCTGGCCATCAGGATCAGTAAAAAGGCAAAAACCGCGGCAAAGCCGTTGTAAATTCCGAAGCATATCCCAACCCAGTTGGCTCCTTCGTTATACAGGGCAGAGGTGGGATCGGTAGTTCCGTAAACGTGGCTGGTTACCCCTGCCGTGGTGTAGATCCACATGGCAAAAAGAGCAAACCACGAAAAGAATTGGACCACGGCCAGCTGTTTCATGGTGAGGGGCATGGTATTAAAATCAGAGATTACCGCCACAAAGCCATTCTTCAGTTTTCCGCGTTGCTTTAAGATTCCGCTCAGCAGCTCGAGGACTCCGAAGATGATGAGCCCGAACGAAAAGATGTAAACCTCTTTATCCACCTTGATGTAGTTGAGCCCGATGCTGAAGAGGATCCCTGCAACAAGAAAGATTATCCCGTTTTTAAAGTCGCCCCTTGAGTTTTTGATGTTGGCCAGCTCTACCTCTTTCATCCTGGCTTCGAGGGCTTTATCTTCGAATTCGGCAAGCTCTTCGGGCGAATATTCTTTGGAAGAAAATACGGTCCATAGTACCGAGAGCAGGAATACGGCGCCTCCTATGTAGAAGGATAGTTTTACCGACAGGGGAATTTCTCCTGCAGGAGCTGTATTGGGCACATTGAGCCATTCGGTAAAGATGTAGGGCAGGAAGGAGGCTACCACGGCGCCAATGCCGATAAAGAAACTCTGCATGCTAAAGCCGATGGTTCGCTGGTGCGAGGGCAGGTTGTCGCCCACAAAGGCGCGGAAGGGCTCCATGGAGATGTTGATGGAAGCATCCATGATCCAGAGCATCCCGGCAGCCACCCACAGGGTGGGTGAGTTGGGCATGATGAGCAGGGCGATGGAGGCCAGGATGGCTCCTACCAGGAAAAAGGGCCGACGACGGCCTAAACGGGTCCAGGTTTTGTCGCTCAGGTGCCCGATGATGGGCTGAACAATCAGTCCGGTTACCGGAGCAGCAATCCACAGGATGGGGATATTGTCTATCTTGGCTCCAAGGGTCTCAAAAATTCTGCTTACATTGGCATTCTGCAGGGCAAAGCCAAACTGGATTCCTAAAAATCCAAAGCTCATGTTCCATATCTGCCAGAAACTCAGTGCTTTTTTTTCTTTTTTCATGGTTCTTGATGGTCCTAGAATTAGTGATTTTTTCAGGTTTGATAATACCATCAAATATACCATAAAAAAGTGGCAGAAACAATGTATCTCGTTAGTAAGCAGATGTTTATAATAAATTTAAAAAACCTGTAAGTATTGTTTCAAACGTTTGCGAGTGGACCCCGGGAGGGTATTTTTTTTATAAATTTTTTCTTTTATAGGGTGGAGAAGATTTGGTCCGCGGGTTCACTGAAAGGCTCCTGAGGGTTTGTACATGAAGATGGCTAAAACGAATTCCAAAGGTCATTGCGAATGCTGACGATGAAAGTCAGTATGAAGCAATCTATATTTTTTGATTATTAGCAGATTCCCTGGCTTACCGGCTGATAGAAATTTTTTAAGCGTTGAAACAATGCTGAAACCCTGAAAATCTTCTTTGCAGACTTTAAGAATCTGACGGTTCAAACCAGCCCGGGTTTTAACCCGGGGTAAAAAGAACCACCCTTCGCCCCGCAGCAGGCACCGGAAGAGTTCCTGGCAGGGACAAACCATGCTGCGGAAATATGCCCGCAATTCGTTCGGCAATACTCTGCTAAGCAGAAATTGTATTTCCTCTTTCTTTCATTGCCGAATTTAAAATTCGGTAAAGTACATTAGCATTATTAATTATTCTATTTACGTTTAGTTTTATAATAATCTATGCCCTTTCTGGGTTATTATTGGATTGCCTGCCTTTAGGTTGATTTGTAATTCAATAGTGTTATAAAAAGTCTACATTACCCCTGTTCTAAAAAGGGAAAGCTTACACTTTGATTTTATGAGATTGAAAAAATTGTATTAAATGAAATAGATATAAGATATGAAGAAAAAAAGTGTAAATACTTCCTAAATAATCCCAAGCTTGATAGCTAATTTAACTGCTTCTGTAGTATTTGATACATTAAGTTTGCTAATCATACTCCTTCTATGATTATTAACTGTATTTGAACTTATATAAAGTTTATTGGCAACTTCTTTGCTCTTCATGCCATCGGCAATTAATTTTAATACCTCTTTTTC
Organism: Bacteroidales bacterium; assembly: GCA_036351015.1. Classification (GTDB taxonomy): domain Bacteria; phylum Bacteroidota; class Bacteroidia; order Bacteroidales; family UBA12077; genus UBA12077. The sequence goes on along the minus strand of JAZBOG010000018.1, from coordinate 36,419 downwards.
GCGTACTGAAATATTTTCTGTTATGTGTTTACTTCCTTCAAGAGAAAAAACAATTTCATTGTTCAGTATATCTCTGCAAACCGAAGTTGCAGGTGCGTTTACATCCTGCATTGGAGATGTGTCACATAATTTCATGATAAGCCATGGATTTCCTAGTTTATCGGTTTCCAGAATATAATCCTGAACCAGTAACCTAATCCATTGATTGCTTTCATTTCTCATTCTGAAATCGTGCGTTAACTTAAAGTTTTTTCTGTTTTCAAGAGGTTGTTTCATAATAAATTTATGAAATTCTGTTCCGGCAACATTAATAATAAAATCATCCGGATGGAATCTTTTTCTAAACCATAATTGGTTCATATCCGGTGCCTTGCTTTTATTAAAACCAAACATTTTATTAAACCTTTCAGAAACATAAAAATAATTCCCTTTATAAAAATCAGTAACTATAATAATGCTGGTTTTAAGTTCATCGATAAGCCTGAAAAAAGGAAGGTACTGTTCAGCTATTTTATAATCCACATTTTCGGGCTTAATTTTAATTTGCGTAACAATTTTGGCATAATCTTTAATACTTTCCTCTATTAAATTCATAGTGATAAATGTTTTATTATTAAAAATAGTCATTTTTGACTATTGTTCAAAATTCTAATAAGCAATATCTTGTAAATTAGTTTAATTGAAATATTTATAATGAAGTTCATTTTACTATTTATTCTTTTCTTTTTATCTACAGTCGTTAATTCCCAAACAACTTTAAACCTATATATGAATGACTTACAAGACGAACAGATTATTTGTATGGTAAACGTCTTATTAAATATTGATGAAGAAATTTCTCATTACAAATACTTTATTGAAAATGAAAACATTAACGGAATTGTGGATTTAACTCAGGATAAATGGAGAAAAATTCCGGTTAGTGGAGAGATTACAGCGGAAGATTTTTGTGTGTCTTATTTTCTAAAACATGAAAATTATGAATCAGAAGGAATTATTTCCCGAAAATTAAAGATGAATAAAGACAACTATTTTAGGTTTAAAATAAAAAATCAAAAAATCTTTTTGGATAGAATGAAAAATAAAAAGATACCATTATGAAAAAAATATTAATAATCATCATCCTGCTAATATTTTCAATTCAGCTTAACGCACAAACTTATATTGCTGAAAATAGTAAAGTAGATGGAATTTGGACAAAAGAAAATTCCCCCTATATTATTATGGGAGAAGTTACTGTACCCTATGGAGGAGTATTAAAAATAAAACCTGGGACAGAAATCCATTTAAAAGCTACTGAGGATATGGAAAAAGGAGTGGGTACTATAATCGTTTATGGAACAATTAAAGCATTAGGTACTCATAATAACCCTATAAAATTTACTAAAACCAATGATCCGGGAAAATGGGGAAGCATTAGTTTATCTGAATCTGATTATTCAGAGTTTAGTTATTGTATTTTAGAACATTCTGGAGGGCAAATAAATATTTATAACAAATTTACCGATGCCTGGGGTGCAATTTCTATCCATGAGAGCAGCCCTAGAATATCGAATACCAAAATATCAAATTCCAGGCATGGCATTTATTGTACATCCGAATCCTCACCAACAATTTCTGAGTGTATTATAGAATATTGTATTAGTGGTATTAAAATAGAGAAAAAATCAAATGTGAAGATTATTAATAGTTTAATTACCGGTTCAAAAGAGGGAATTTTTAGTGAATACTCATATTTAACGATAACAAATTCTAATATAGTATTTAATAAGAAATATGGGATTTATTCAAATAGCAATAAGTCTATAGATATTAATAAAAGCATAATTTTGGAAAATAAATATGCTCTGAATTATAATAAAAAGTTTTCAATTTCAGAATCTATAATTCAACCAGAAATTCGTTTTATTAATAAAAAAAATCAACTTCAATTAGAAGCAAATAATATAATTGGTTTACCCGATGAAAACAATGAATTAGAGGAAGATTTAGTTTTTAATAAATCTAGTCATGTAAAAACTGAAATCAATAATAAAAAAATTATTATTGGTAGTCAAATAGAAGAAATCAAAGCTCAAGAAATAGATAATTCAGTTGCAGAAGAATTAACAACTAATCCCAAATCTGAAGCAAAGAAAATAAGCAAAAAAGAGATTGAAATAGATGTTGATACTAAAATCCCAGTTACAAATTATAAAGATGATTATAAATTTGCCCTAATCATTGGCAACGAAGATTATACTACTTACCAGACCAATTTATCCAGTGAGGTTAATGTTGATTTTGCAGTAAATGATGCCGAAATTTTTGCCCAATATTGTAAAAATACCCTGGGAGTACCCGAAGAAAATATTTTTCTATTAAAGAATGCTATTGGCACAGAAATAAAGAGAGAAGTAAATAAGATTTCAAAGATGATGATGTATACCCAGGGCAAAGCAGAAGTGATTTTTTATTATGCCGGTCACGGTATACCAAACGAAACAACCAAAGAAGCGTATATAATGCCGGTTGATGTATCGGCTCAAAATATTGATGATGGTGTTAAATTATCCTGGTTATATGAGAAATTAACTGAATATGATGCAAAACAGGTACTGGTATTTTTAGATGCTTGTTTTACAGGTGGTGCGCGAAACCAGGGTTTACTGGCTACCCGTGGTGTAAAAATAAAGCCCAAAGAAAATATCATTACAGGAAATTGTATAGCATTTACTTCAAGCAGCGATATTCAAAGCTCTTTACCCTACAAAGAAAAACAACATGGTATGTTTACTTACTATTTGCTTAAAAAACTACAAGAAACAAAAGGAAATATAACATTAGGCGAATTAAGCGATTATTTGTACGAAAATGTGGCTTTAAGCTCGATTAAAATAAATAGCAAAGAACAGACACCTAAAGTATTGGTTAGTCCTGCGCTTAAAGATAACTGGCATAATATAAAGTTGATTGAATGATGTACAAAAGATGTAATTTTAGTTTAAATGACTTTAAAGTAAATTTTTATATGAATAATAAATTGTTAGTTTTTTGTTTTTTTCTGTGCTTTTCAAATTACTTATATTCTCAAACGATAACATTTGACCAAATAAAAAAGTCAGGAGAATATATTTATGGTATTGGAGAATCTCCCTCATATGAAAAAGCCGATAAGAATGCATTAAGCGATTTAGTAAGTCAAATTAGCGTAACTGTGGAGAGCTCATTTGAATACATACAAACAGAATCAAATTTTGATTATAAAGAATATGCAAAATCCGTTGTAAAAACATATTCTGGAACATCTCTTAATAATGTTCAGCGGATTGAATACGAAGAAAACGGTATTTATACTGTTATAAGATTTATTCTTAAGGCAGACATTAATAAAGTTTTTGAAGACAGAAAAAAAGCAATTCTTGAATATACGAAAGAAGGAATCCGCTCGGAATGGAAATATCAAATTGGAGATGCTCTTCGAAATTTTTATTGGGCGAATATTTTATTAAGAAGTCATCCGGAATATAACAGCATGTATTTTCATCAAAACAATGATTCGGTATTATTCAAGATATATTTACCTAATAAGATTAACGAGATTTTTTCAAATATAAATTTAAGAATAATCGAAAACACATATAATCCTGAAGAACAATATTCAAAATATACATTAGGCCTGGAATATAAAGATGGAGAAATACAGAATTTAGATTATACCTATAGAAGTGGCAATAGTTGGTCTGGAACTATTGGTGCAAATAATGGATTGGCTTTTGTTGAATATTACGGAGATAAACAAAAAAAAGATAGAGAAATAACCATTAGAGTTGAATATAGGTATGAAGATAAAGGTTACTTTGATAAAGATGTCCAGAGTGTTTTTGCATCTGAAATTGATTTACCTTACTTTAGCCAATGTGAAATTAAATCTCAGTTTAATAAACCTATTTCCACTAAAACTAGGGGACTAACCTTTGAAAATTCTGGCAACGAGAATATAAAATCTACAATAAAAACCCTTGTTCAGTCCATTGAAAAAAAGAAACTCAATCCAGATCCAAATCTATTTACACAAGAAGGAATTGAAGCTTATAACAAGTTAATAAAATATGGCGATGCTAAATTGCTGAAACAAAACAACGAATTAAAAATTGTAAAGGTAAATAATGAGTTTATTGTACGTTCAATACCTATGCAATTTACTTTTACTGAAAATAGACAGTTTGTTGAAAATGTAGTTTTTGTAACAAAAGAAGATGGAAAGATTCATGATATAAACTTCTCTTTAAGTCAGGTGGCAATTAATGATATTCTTTCAAAAGATGAACGATTTGCTAACGAAGAAGAAAAATTCTTTCTCATTCGATTTATGGAAAATTATAAAACAGCATATTGTTTAAAAAGAATAGATTATTTGGAAAAAGTTTTTGATGACGATGCGTTAATAATTGTAGGTAATGTAATAAAAAGGAACACAAAGTCTGATATTTTTTATTCAAGCTTATCGGATAGTGCTATACAATATCAAAGATATACCAAAAGCGAATATATAAATCGTTTAAAAAGTGTATTTGCTCACAATGAATTTGTCAATATTCATTTTGAAGATAATGTTGTAAAAAAAGCTAAAAAGGATGTTAATATTTATGGTATTCAGATTGCTCAACATTACACATCTGAACGTTATGCCGACAAAGGATATTTATTTCTCTTGTTTGACTTAAGAGATACTTTAAATCCAATTATTCACGTACGAACCTGGCAACCAAAAAAGAATAAAGATGGTTCAATATACGGTTTAGCCGATTTTCATTTTGATACATTTTAACTTTAATAATATAGTATGATAAAAAAAATAATTACAGTACTATCCTTATTTATAATGTTTACTCAGAATTCTATTTCTCAAGAATTAATAATTAAAGACTTTAAACATTTAGATGGTAATCCATCTGCGAGAATAAATAAAGAGAAAGATGTTAATGGTCAGTATTGTTCAATTTTAATTATTAAACATAATTTAGGTGATTTTGATGTTGAAACAGGTAAGGGATATGAACGAATTGAAAAAAAGAAGGGAGAAACGTGGGTCTGGGTTTCACCTGATGAATATCAAATTGTAATACGAAAAGATTCTTACTTACCGACACCTTACAATTTAAGAAATAAGCTGAACAAATTAGAAACATATGAGCTTACTGTAACAAACGAGTATGGAATAATAAGAGTAGATGCTCCGGATGCTAAAATTTGGTTGGATAATAAACCAGCAGGAAATAATTATTATGTTTTTAATAACCTGAAAGAAGGTAAATATATTGTAAAAGCGACAAGAGAAAAATATAACACTGAAGAAAAATTCATCATTTTAAATGCGGGAGATGATACTTTGCTGCATTTTAATTTAAAGCCCAAATTGGGAAATTTAATTGTTAATTCTTCTAATAATGAAACATTGGGAGCCAATGTTTTTATTAATAATTCTTTAAAAGGAAAAACAAATATCACAGTTCCTTTAATTATTGGCAGGCATTCATTAAGACTTGAAAAAGAAGGCTATTTGCCATTAAAACAAAATGTATTAATTGAAGAAAATAAAAATACTTTGGTTAATGCACAAATGGAAGTTGACCCTTCAATTTTAGTTAAAAAATATAAAATAAATAGAAATATATGGTTGGGTTCAACAATAGCTTGTTCTGGTATAGGAGTTTATTCATTATTAAAATCAAATCAGTTATATGACGAGTACCAAACTGCAACAACAAATGCATCCGATTTACACGAAAAAATAGAAACTTATGATATCATAACACCTGTGGCTTTTGCAGCAGCAGGACTATGTTTAGTGGAATTCTTTATTCAAAACTCAAAATACAAGAAAGCAAAAAGTAAACTTAAACTATATCCTTCTTATGGCTTAAATGCCTATTCATTGTCGATTAATTATTCTTTTTAAACTGTAAGTTATGAAAAAGATTTATATCATTTTATTTATAATCTCTTTAATCTATGTAGCTTGTGATAATAGAGAGTGGGATAATCCTTATGATCCTGAATGTGAACTTGAATTATGGTCTCCTTTTAATTTGAAAGCAAGTCAAAATAATTATGAAGATGCTATTTGTTTAATTTGGGATGTAAGTTCAGATAATTTTAGTGAATATGTTATTGAGCGAAGCGTTAATTATGAAGATTTTATGATAGTTGCATCCATTGATAATACCAACCTTGAATGGAAGGATGTAAATGTGAATAAAGGAGGGAAAATACATAAATACAAACTTTATGCTAAAGCCAATAATAATGAGAGTAATTTTGTAGAAACAGAGATTACACCTTATTTCACACCAGAACTTAACATTGAGATTAATAATATTACTGAAACATCAGCGACTTGTATTGTAAACGTAAATGATGGAGGAGGTCCGATTAATCATTACGGATTAGAATGGTCGAAAGATAACAGCTTTTCTAATATAGAAGGTAGTTTTGACAACTGGGAAGATTGTGGAGAATCATTTATATACGAATTATCATTAGATGATAATACTAACTATTACATTAGGGCTTGGGCTCATATTAATCATTCAGATAAAGATGGAGGAATGGGATATAGTGATATTTATTCTTTCACTACACCTAAAATTACACACATTATATGGAATGAAGATCAACAGCTAAAATCAAGTTCTGGATATTATTACTCATTGGTAGAAATTGATAATTTAATAATAAGAGATAATGTTGAAGTGACAAGCTATGGCATATCTCAAATTATTTTAAAAGTATCAGACTCCTTAATTTTAGGTAAAAATGCTGTAATAAGAGTTAGAAATGGTTATTATGAAAATGCTCCTACTAATCCGATAATTGAATTTAATTATCCATCAAATGACGAATATTTTTTAGCTCCGAATACATTTGGGAAAGGAGGAAATGGAGGCTCAGGAGTTGGAATTGGCGGCGGCGGCGGCGGTTATGGAGGTGGTAGTGGAGGTTATCATGAAGCTTATGGATATTCTGGAGAACCAAATGGTGGTGATGGTGGTAATTCGAGTATTAGTGGTTTCGTAGGAGAAGGAGGTGGAAGATATAGATTAGGAAAAGATATAAGTGGAAATGCAGCAGGTGGAGGCGGTAATGGAGGCGCTGGTGCAAATTATATATCCACATCATATGGTGGCGGTGGTGGCGGTTATGGTGGCGGTGTTCTTGTAATTATCGCGAATCATATAGTATTTAATGAAGCTTATCCACCTAAATTCTTAGTCTCAGGGCAAAAAGGTGGAGCTGACGGTTATCAGGGACTTAATGATGGAGAAAATGGAGAAGGCGGTTTATTGATAATTAATTGTCCAAACTACATTAATAATCCAAATCATTATAACTTAGAACAAGGTACATATGGAGAACATTTAACCACATATGATGAAGATAATGGACATGGGGTTATAACAGGTAATCCAACAAGAGTTTTTATTAATGGAGCAATAAATGATTCATTGCTACAAAGTGAGTTTTTATTATGAATATATTAATTAAATACAGGTTTATACTTATTGGGCTATTCTTAATAATCCTTGTTATCAATTGTGAAAACAGGGACTGGAACAATCCATATGATCCAGAATGTCCTGTTTCCGTATTTACTCCGTTAAATATTGCTTCTGCTCAAATAACTAATACATCAATTGAAATAACATGGGATGCAATTGAAACTAACATAGATGGTTTTTATATTGATAGAAAAAGAGAAAATAATAATTGGACAAAGGTTTCGGATTTAATTGATAAAGAAACATTTTTTTGGTTAGATACTATTTTTCAACCTGGAACTAAATATTTTTATAGGGTTTATTCAGTTGCAGGGAATAATATTAGCGACTTTATTGTTGATTCAATCACTACAGAAGTTAATCTTCCTAAAGTATCAACTTTATCTGTAGAAAGTACAACTTCATCTACCATAACTTGTGTATGTAAAATAGAATCAAATGGAGGTTCAGAAATTACAAAAAAAGGCGTGTGTTGGAATACTTCAGGTAATCCGACTATATCATATAATAATACTCTAACATCGAACTCGGAACAGGAAACTTATGAAATTGAAATTTCTAATCTTAATCCAGGAACTCAATATTATATCCGTGCTTATGTATATAATAGTAAGGGGCAAAGTTATGGAAATGAATTATCAACCATAACAAAATCAACATTGCCAGCTATAACGACCAGTGAAATAACGAATATTACAAGGACATCTTTTGATTGTGGTGGTAATGTAATAAATGATGGAGGTGCTGTTGTAACAAGTCGAGGAGTTTGCTGGAATAAAACAGGAAATCCAACAATTAATGATAATAAAACTACTGACGGTAGTGATGTTGGAGAATTTAGTAGTGAGATAAAAAATTTGGAAATGGGAACTTTGTATTATATTCGAGCTTATGCAACAAATCAAAATGGGACAAGCTATGGAGACGTAGTTATTAATTCTACAATTGAAGCTTCTATTCCGACCCTATCAAATCTTGATATTACGACTTTTCTTTCTTGTTCCGCAAGATTAGAATCAGGTATTAGCGATGATGGTGGTTTAGAAATTCTTGAAACAGGATTTTGTTGGGATACCTTAGGCAATCCAACTATTGACGATAATTTAATATCATTAGGTAGCGGATTATATAATTTTTCGACGGATATGGAAGGACTAATTGAGCATACAACATATTATGTTAGAGCATATGCAAAAAATAATCTAGGGGTTCAGTATAGTAATATAGGTAAGTTTCATGCAATAAATAATCTAGCAAGTGTAAGTTATAATGGTACACTATATGTTTATCCTATTGATAATGGCGATGATAATGATTGGTACGAAGCACTAAATATCTGTAGTAATTTAGAAGCTTATGGGTTTGACGATTGGTATTTGCCAGATGCAAACGAATTAGGAACTATAATTAGTGTAGAAGAAACTATTGGTGGATTTTATATAGATTGTTATTGGAGCAACAGTCAAGGAAGTGAGAGTTCCGATGCTTGTCGGATTTGTAATAATGAATTTTCTAATAGCATGAATTGCTCAATTCCCAAAACAGACTGTTATCGTGTTCGATGTGTTCGAAGAGATTAACTATAAAATAAATCAGATCGATATGAAATCAAAAGCATTAATTACAATTTTAATTTTGAGTATTATCATTTCAAGTTGTACTCCAAAAGTATATTTTACTTCAGAAATTAGAGAAAGAGTTGAAGGTGCAAATATTTCACTAAAGGATTTACAATATTATAATGATGTTAAATTAACATTAAAACGTGAACTTGAATCCGGCAAGACACAGGTAGAATCGGGGGAGGTTAAATTAGAAAATGGGAAATATATTCATTATATTATTTTAAAACCTAAAACTCCAGGTGTCTGCAAACATATTTATAGTAATCAACTTAGTATTGCTTTTGAACAAGGTCCAAACAAAATTTTAGATTTTGGCAAACCTAAAGGTGGATACGATTTTTCACCATACCAAATTTATGCCAACGAATGGAATAATAATGTAGGAATGATCATGTATGAAGGAAAAGAATATTATATCCAACCTAATGGCAGTCATGCAAAATTAATGATAAAAAAAAGTGCTCTTAACAAAATAGACATTGAAAAAAGAAAAATGAAAGGAGTAAGATTAGAATAAAGACTATAACATAAAAAAGCACATCCTGATAATCCTGCTTGTCATTGAATTCCCGGAATGAGCCTTTTTTTATCCTCAAGGACATTTATTTTTACGCACAGTCAAGCGCTGTTTCCAAGTAAAAATAAAAGACCTTAATCTCACACCATTTAAATTTTATTTCTAACCAATCGGTTAAATTAAGCTATGGAAAGGGTTTAATGAATAATTTGTTACGAAGTTAGAAAATCCTTTTGAAATGAGCCCGCAGTGCCATTTCTCAATCCTCAATCCTCAATAGAAATCCGGCATAAAACCGCTAACGCTATTTATACGAATTTCTATTGCTCGAATTCAAAACGATTTTCAGTGATGGTTCCGAATTATTAATTAAAAACACCGGAGCCAGGTGGATAAAGTCGGACACTACTACTATGAGTAAAAAAATAATAAAACGAAGTCAAGAAACTGGAATTTACTTGTATGTTCTTGAGTTTAAAAATGGTAAGTTTTATGTTGGAATTACTAAAAACCCAGAAATGAGAATCTTTGCACACAAAAATGAGTTATCTAATGCTTTTGTTAAAGAGAATCTTTCGATAATTAATGTGAATATGCAACTGCTTCATGGTATAATTAGAAGTAAAGCATTATGGATAGAAAATGATAAAACTATTGAATTAATTCTTAAATATGGAATTGAAAGAGTGTGTGGAGGATACATTGTAGGAGATTTAAATAGTAGAAAAGAAAAAATTCAAAGATTTTATAATGCGCGTAAAAATAACTATAAATGGCATATGGAAGTGTATGGGAATTCAATAGAATTTGATGTAAATAAACATCCTGGAATTGAAAGTATTGTTGAAATGATTAATAAAAGATAGTATTTTAAAATAGTGTAATATCGAACTGAAATTATTTGTCGGTTACTTTAAGCTAACAAATATATTTAGTTTCAGTATCAACAGCCCTTGTAATTCAATATATTGCAAGGGATTTTGTTAGTTGGTAATAAATATAATTTATTTCAATCCGATCAGCAAATCTAAGCCCGCTTTAAGAACCCGTAAAGACCAAGGCAAGTGTTCTGCCGCAGGCGCAACACAGAACAGTCTTGCCGAACCTGAAATCGAGCATTTTTGGTTGCATAACGAATTGAATTAAGCCAGATAATATTAAAAGTTATTAATTCGTTTATTGCAGTTGTGCCAATATTATAGACATATGCTCAACAGAAAAATAAATAGTTTCATATTGTTGCAAACGCTTAAACTTAACATCAGGATTTAATTCAAAATAGAAATACCCATATTTTAAACCACGTCTTGTATTTGTAAAATCCTTTAAAATACTATTTGATACAGCAAATTGGTATACAACAGTATTTTTGTCCGTAAACTCAACAATATACATATCAGGAATTTCAATGTTATATTCCTTTTCTGTGTCTACAAATCTTCCCATCAATGTTATTATGCCATTTTCGTTTACATGAGTTTTCTTTATATCATCAATTTGATATGAAGTATTTTCATTATATTTCCTGTTATTTTCGCTTTCTTTTCCTTCTTGATATGTATCAGCATATTCTTGACTATAATTGGAATTGGATTGCTTAAAGGTAATTTTCGCTTTCATTAATTTTTAAATTAAGTAATTGATTGCAAATATATGGAAAGCGTTTATTTATACTAAATTTATAAAACACAAATAAAATAATTAATATGGCAAAAAGAATTAGAAGAGATTATCCGCCAGTGCCGATATGTTGTCGGGTCTCCGCTTGTTCATTCACACCCACACTCCCGGCAATAGATATCACGTATAAATTCGTTATCCAACAGTTGGAAATTGATTCGTGTTTTCCCGGTAAAAAGCTTGCACCATTCCTCCGAATCCAGCCTCGCGGCACACTCCAGCAAATAACGTGCACTATTGGTAAAGGGATTATTGCCCATTGAATAGTACAACACCAGGTATGCCCGGATAATTTCCTGGTTTTCCGTTGTTTTATACAGATCGCTTAAAATATCCAGGGCATAATCGTATTGATTGAAAAAGGTGAGGAACCGGGCCACCTGGTAACGCCCCTGCTCATGGAGTGCAGTATCCCTGACATGATCATAAATGAACTCCAGTGATTTTTTGAACCTGGAGAAATCTGCATAGGGATTTTCGAAGTAGTGCGTATGAAGCACCGAAAAGTGATAATACAGCTTCATCTCGTAAACCATCGGAATGGAGTCTTCGGGCTGAATCGCATCCAGCTTCTTTTTCAGAATCTTAAGATTGCCGGTATTGATATAATCAACCCCTTTAATCTGTTCTCTGTAACGTTTATCGATGGTTAGAATAAAATAGTTTAACGTGGGAACCAGGCCGGGATCTTTCTCATCAACCAGTTCCTTTAACAGGTAGTATTTTTTACTCAAATCCCCTTCGGTTTCATAGGTGATAAGATATTTATACCAGTCGTACAATAACTCCTTGTACTGGTCTTTGGATGTTCCATCTTTATAGGTAAATGTTTTGGGCAGCAAGTGCATAATAAAGAGGGGAAACTCATCTTTAATAATTTTCGAATAGAGGTAATGGGATAAATCCGACAGCTGCTCTTTATCTTTTGGGGAGATATAATAACTTCCGGAGGAGATTCGGGCTTCATTTTTTTCATATATCCGGAGATATTGCTGGTAGGCCATCTCTGTTTTTTTCTCTTCGGTAAGGATCTCGCGGCTTACCAGGTAAAGGTTAACATACCGCTGTTGTTTCAGGCGGCTGTCGAGATCGGCCATGGGCTGATCGAACTGCAGGAATCTTTTTACAAAGGCCGCAGGGCTGTCTGTTAAAAACTGGTATTTGGTTCCGTGCAGTTGTCTCTTAAACAGGTCCCAGTTCTCTTTGGTATGCACATACAGGGGAAAACTATCCGGATACGCTTCCTTAACGATGTTCCGGATATTTTCTGCCCGCTGCCGGTATAATTTTTTGTTGTGGTCTTCGGGCCCTTCAACGCTGGCATAAGCCGTGATGATCCCCAGGAAAGGTTCGTATTCCTTATTCCCGATTTGCCGTTGAATTTGCTGTACCATGGAATCGGGAATTCCTGTTTCGTTCCGTTCGAAATACACCTTGCGCACCAGCGTATCGTAATTGGGTTTAAAGTCGGGTTCAACCTCCCTGATCCGAAAACGATAGGGCAGGGTATCCATATGTAAGTCGTAATAACATAAGCCCTTTTCAAAATGGTAAAAGGGTATAATGTGATGAATTTTGTTCTTTTTCAGGAGGATGAGGTTTATTTCATACAGGCTGTCGTTAAGAAATTTTTCAGGTACTTTTCCAAAATTGATCGCCAGGAAATCCTTCGTTCGTTTTCGGAGATGGCTTCGTATTTCGCGGTTAAGCGTTTGTTTGTAAAGGGGTGGGGGTACCGTACCATTAAAGATGCATGCGCCGTTGCGGCGGGAGGGTTTGGTATAATAGATCGAATCGTTGAGGTAATCGTTCAGGGCAACAAACTCCAGTGCCAGTCCGTCTTTTTTGTGCCTGAAGAGGTTCCGCAGTTTTCGGGGCGAGGTAAAGCGGATGATCACCGAATCATTGGCTATTTCCAGTTGAATATCCCTGGGCTGGAGACGTTTTACAAAGAGGTCAAAATGGCGGGCATCTTTTATTTTTTCTCCGGATTTAATCTTCCAGGCATGGCGGCGGTGAGGTTGGGGAGCCGGGAATTGTTTGTGAGAAAGCGGATCACCCGTAAAAACCGGAAGCTCATCCTGTGGAGCAGGAATTGGTTTTTCCGTTTTTCCGAAGGTCTGTACCGCATATAAAGCCAATGTTTTGGGGTTGTAACTTACCGACACGCCGGTACTGTTAAAGCCAGGGTCGATGATATTCTGGTAGTGGCCTTCGGAGTTTTTCCATCCTTGTACCAGGTGGTTGGCAGCATCGCGGTAGTCGGTGAGCACCACATGTTCTTCCGGCAGCTCTTTTTCGCCTACCGGGGTAAAAAGGTACGTTTGGGCCACATTTTCGGCAGTGCCCGGGAAGTTCCCGCCATAAAAAACAATGCGCTGGTGAGGGGTACGCATTTCAGGGTTTTCCGGCTGGTAATGCCCGGTATTATCGGTCTCTAACAAATATTCAGCATGATGTTGTGCCGCCAGGAAGAGAATCGAATCGTTTGCCAGGGGAGGCAGGCCTTTTTCTTCGCGCAAACCGTCGATCCCGATCTTTATCTGCTGCTCCAGATAGCCATAATCGATGTTTTGGTAGTCTATTTTTTGGGCAAAATTCTGAAATTGCAGACTAACCAGGGAGATTATAATCAGAAGAATCCTTTTCATGACAGGATAACGAATATAACCATTTTTTATTGGAAAACCATATCGAACAGCAGTGTATAACCAATTAATGGTTTTATAAAACATGTTAAAAAATTAAACAGGCTGCTAAACTTTTTTTAACTTAGTATTTGTATTAGGGTTTTTTTCTAAATTAATATAGGAGAATAAATATGACTATAAAATATGTTAGGAAAAAGCTAAGAATGAATTCAAATTTGATTAAAAACTGGATAAAATGAAAGTAAATCATAAAATGCCAACGCACATTTCAACACATTTGCAATTCGCACTGGCTGATGCACAGGCCAAAAATTGCAAAAGAGTTAAAATTTTGCCGACGCACCCAAAAGATAAGACATTATGAATATAGTTAAACAGAATCCTTTTCGAATCCTTGGTCTTACTAGCAACGCAACAGAAAAAGAATTGCAAAAACAAATTGGTATTATCAAACGATACGCGGAAGTTGGAAAAACAAAATCATTTGATTATGACTTTGAATTTATCGGGGGCTTTTCTAGAACACCTGATGATATTCAAGAAGCATCAAATAAAATTGAACAATCCCATAAAAAAATACTCTATTCCTTGTTTTGGTTTGTGAAAAATACTCGATTTGATGAAATAGCGTTTAACAATCTCAAAGAAAATGAAACAGAAAAAGCAATAGAAATATGGAATAAAACTTTAAAAGACCAAATTACAAGTAAGAATTTTTCTTCTTATCTCAATCTTTCAACACTTTATATTGCATTAGCTACGGTTGAAAATCAGATTGACCAATACATTTTACAGGCTGGGATTTCATTGAAAGGCATTTTAATACATTCTGAGAGCCTTAAAGATTTTTCTAAAATAGTAACAGGAAACGGAGTTTCAAATGATCCGGTCGATATTAGTAAAAAGTTTGTAGATGAAGTAATTGAACTATTAAAACCATACCTAAATAAAAACAATGGTATTTCCACAAATGACTTGATTTCTTTTTTTGACTCATTTCCTTCAAGTATTCAAAAATATGTCTCTTCAAAATTTACAGAAGTACCTATTTCAAACATTGAAAACAATATTGAGAAAATATCAAGAAAAAGGAAAGATAATCCGAGAGATGCAGAAGAATATGGGGAAGAATTGTATAAAAAAACTAAAAAGGACTTGTCGAGTTTGAAAAAAATGATGGGGGCTTCAAATGTTCAATTTCAAATGATTGCTAATAAACTAGCTAATGAAATTTTACAATGCTCTATCGAATTTTTTAATGAACATAGAGATGAGAATACTGAATTTGACCCGGGAGATGATGCTTATAGAATAGCAAAATATGCTAAATCAATAGGTGCAACAGGCCATACAAAAGACAGGATTAATGAAGCGATGTCTTCAATTCAAGAGTGGGTTGATGATAAACCAAACAGGCAACGACAAGAGGCGGTAGCTGAAGATATAGCTTTTGTTACCAATAAATTGCAGCGGTTTAAAAATCTGTCAAATTCAGTTGACAATTCGAGAGATTTGGTTCTTGCTTGTACACCGAAATTATCAAATATAAAGAATGAGCTTGGCAGGTATGATGAGTTATATTTACAAATAAGTAGTGCAATAGTTAACAATGCATTAGGGATGATAATAGAAGTTGTAAATAGAGAGCAGTCTCAATTACAATATGACAGAACCAAACTAATTACTTTACCTGCAACTATCGATGCAGCAGTAGCAGTAATTGATAAGATGGAATATTTTGATATGATTGATGAACTTAGGGATAGATTTGATACAAATAAAAGAACAATAAAAAGTATTAAATCTCAATTAGATGCCGTTACAAGAACATCACGTTCTTATAGCTCTTCTTCCAGGTCATCATCTTCTGGCGGCTGTTATATTGCAACTATGGTTTACGGAGATTATGACCACCCACAAGTAAAGACTTTAAGAAAATTCAGAGATGAATCATTAGCAACGTCTTTTCTCGGTAGGAGATTTATAGGTTTTTACTATGCCACTTCACCGCATTTGGTAAGAATACTCAAAAATCAAAGATATATTAATAAACTAATCAGAGACTTATTAGATAAACTTGTAAACAAATTAAAATAATGAAAGCAAAACTTATACTATTATTAATCGCATTTTCAGTAAGCAATATTTTTGCTCAAACTGATAGTTTATCGTTTCAGAAAGAAATAAATGAACTTTCCGGTAAGGTAAATGCATTGGAAGAGAGTATTACACAAATCAAGGCTGAAAATAAAGCATTTGCAAAAGAAAGTCAATCTTTAATTAATACACAAAATGTTCTTCAAAGGGAAAATCAACAATTAATTAAGGATTTTGATGCTTACAAGCAAATTACAGAAAGAAAAATTGATAGTTTACAACAAATTATAAGGTCAAATTCTGCGAATATAAAAACAACAGCGGATGAACTAGGTGTCAAAATTGATGAAACGCATAAAGCCACAAATCAAAATATAAAAGATTTAAATAAGACAATTAGTCAAAACACACTTTACTGGATTATTGCAATATTAGTTGTCGCCATATTTGTTATACTTGTATTTGTTTTATTAAGAAAACAGATCTTCAAGCAGAAAACCGATTTAGACAGCAATTTGCAAGATACAAGAAAAGCTCTTGAAGAAGAAGGCGTAAAACTTGACAGTAAATTGATTGAAGTACTTGAAACACAGTTGAAAATTATCAATAATAGTAATTCTGGTTCAGGAAAAGAAGGAGACCACACTCTAGCTTTAAAGGTAGCTGATGAAATTGTGCGTATTGAAAAGAATATTTCAAAAATGGATACTGATACCAAAGGAATCAAACCACTTGTAAAAGGTATAGAAAGAATCAAAGACAATTTTAAAGCAAATGGTTATGATATGGTTCAATTGTTAGATAAAGAATATGATGATAGAATGAACATTGATGTGATTAACTTTATTGATGATGAATCTATCCCGTCCGGCAAAAAAATCATAACTCGTATTATAAAACCACAAGTTAATTATAATGATGTGCTAATTCAAAGAGCACAAGTTGATGTTTCACAGAATTAAAACTCTAAAGACATTAAATATTATGGCAAGAACAAAAATAGACTACGGTATAGATTTAGGAACAACGAATTCCGCAATTTCAAGAATGGAAAATGGAGAACCTGTAATTCAAAAAACAGATGTCCAAAAAGACACAGCACCATCTTGTATTGCATTTAACAGGAAAAAATCTGTTTTGGTTGGAGATGGAGCATTTCGTGCATATCGAAGTGAAAGTCAAAGAGCATTAACAAAAGGAACAGATATAAATTCATTCATTGAGTTTAAAAGAACAATGGGAACAGATAAGAAATATTATAGTTCTCATATGGAAAAGGAATATAGCTCAGAAGACTTATCTGCGGAAGTTTTAAAGGGTTTAAAATCATATGTTACAGATGAAAGTGTTAATTCAGTAGTTGTTACTGTTCCTGCAAAATTTACTGTTAATCAAAAAGATGCTACTTTAAGAGCAGCAAAATTAGCAGGTTTTAAACATTGTGAGTTATTGCAAGAACCAATTGCGGCATCCATGGCCTATGGCTTAGACGCCAAAAGTAAAAATGGACATTGGTTAGTATTTGATTTTGGCGGTGGAACTTTTGATGCTGCCCTTTTAAAAGTTGAAGAAGGTATCATGAAAGTTATAGATACCGAAGGAGACAATTATTTAGGAGGTAAAAATCTTGATTATGCTATTGTTGAAGAAATAATGATACCTCACATTGAAGAAAATCATTCTATAACTGAAATTTTAAGTGATGATAAAAGTTCGCAAAAGTTTAAAGATGCTTTAAAATTTTGGGCAGAAGAAATTAAAAACCAGTTATCCTTTAAAGAAGAATACAATCTATACGTTGACCCGGGTGATGCTGGTGAAGATGATGATGGTGAGGAAATTGAAATTGATTTAACTGTAAATCAAGAATCATTAAAAAGAACGCTGGAACCAATATTTCAAAAAGCAATAAGTATTTCTTTAAGTCTTTTAGAAAGGAAAAATATTGAGAATAACGCATTGGATAATCTTATTCTTGTTGGTGGGCCTACATATTCTCCCATCTTAAGGCAAATGCTTGAAGAACAAATTATAAAACCTGATGTAAGCGTTGACCCAATGACAGTTGTTTCCAAAGGTGCAGCATTATTTGCTTCTACTGTGGATGTATCTGATGCGATAAAAGAACAACAAAGAGATAAAACAAAAATTCAGTTGGGACTGGGTTATGAATCAACTACCGTAGAGGAAGAAGAAATTGTAACCGTAAAAATTCTTAAAGAAGAAACAGAAGGAGAAATACCTGAAAAAGTTTTTGTAGATGTTGTAAGAAGTGATAAAGCATGGTCTAGTGGGAAAACGGAAATAGATGAAAAAGGAGATATCATCGAAGTGCAGTTAAATACAGGAAAAGCCAATGCTTTTGAGGTTTTTACCTATAATGAAAAAGGTGATTTATTACCAAGTGAACCATCATCTTTTACAATTATTCAAGGCTCAAAAATTGGAAGTGCAACCTTGCCTTACAATATTAGTGTAGAAATTAAAAGTCGTGCCTCAGGGAAAGTTGTTTTGAGAAGTATAAAAGGTTTGGAAAGAAATTTATCTACACCTGCTACAGGGACAGCAAATAACTTAAAAACTCAGAAACAAATCAGACCAGGAATTAAAAAGGATAACCTAAAAATACCTATTTATCAAGGAGAAGATAAATCTGATGGAACCCGAGCTATTTATCAAGAACATGTTTATGATGTAGTCATTACTGGAGAGGATTTGCCGAAATTTCTTCCTGAAAATAGTGACGTAGAATTAACTATTAAAGTTGATAAGTCTGAAAGGATGGAGTTCTCAGCTTTCTTCCCATATTTAGATTTTACTTTCGAAAAGAAAATAGAAACAGAAAATAGACAAGAAGTTCCAACAGACTGGTTAGAAAACGAAATAAACAAAGCCCAACAAACACTTAACATAATAAAACAAGAAGGGGTTTATTCTGACCAAGAAAAATTAGATGAGCTTGATGCGGAAATCTCAGAAACAAAAAAACGTTTTGAGCAAGGAAAAAGCGATTATGACCGTAAAAGAGATGTCCTTGAAAGCTTAAGGCGTTCACTTAGAACCCTTGATGATATACAAAACGCAAGCGAATGGCCTAAAACTGAAGAAGAATTAAAGGATGTTTATTACCGCTTAGAAGAAACAAATAAAGAATTTGGGAATGATAAGACAAGTGTAATTGTGGAACAATATAAGCAACAGATTTCTGAAATTATAAAAGAGGAAAATGTAAAAGTTGCCCAAGAAATGATTGATAATATGCGTCAATTAGATTTTGCCCTTGTTGACCAGGGATTAGGTGCTCAGATGGAAATCATGTATCTAAAGAATTTCAATGATGAATTTGATACATTGGATTGGAAAGACAGGAATAGAGCAAGAATGACCTTGGACAGAGGCCTGCAAATGGCTGCAAATAATCCTACGAAGGAAGGATTACGTCTTATTGTTATTGAATTATTCAAACTACTACCAGAAACAGATGAACCAATTATTGGAGGTGCTAGTGGAAATGAATTAATTGGTTAAAAAACTATATTATGAGAATTGTCACATTAGTAATCATTATAATATTTATTTCTAGCATGCTTTCCTCCTGCTTATCGGAGGAAGAAAAGAAAGCAAGAGAAGAACAAAAAATTGCGAAACAGTTAGAAGAAAAAGAACAGGAAAAAAAACGATTGGAGGAGCTTGCAAGAGAAAAAGCCATAAAGGATAGTTTAAATGCGATAAGACTTGAAAAGGAGCGTAAGGAAAAAGCTATTTATGAAAAATACATTAACAATCGTTTAGCAAATGGATCAACTCCATATGCTTATTTATATGGGCATAACAAGAGTTGTAAAGAATGGGGATGTTCACAGATTAAAGTAAAAACACCAAGTTCGTCAGAGGTTTTAGTACTAATTAAAAGAAATGGCAAAGTTGTAAAACACGCATATATTCGAGCATCAAATTCATGCACTTTTGAAATGCCAAATGGCACATATCAACCATTTTTTTATTATGGAAAAGGCTGGAATCCAGATAAAGTGATGAAACAAACAGAAAAAGGTACTCTAAAAGGGGGATTTATTAGTGAAGAACATTTTAGTAAAGATAATCCCCAAACGTTAAATAATAATATTTTAGAATACGAGCTTATTTTGCAACAAAGTGGAAACTTTAGCACAAAACCAAGTTCACAAGAAGAAGCTTTTTAAATGGAACAATTATTAAATAAGGGCAAATTGGTCAACTTTACTTATGAGATTCAATTTTTCATAGGTGGAGATACTTTTTGTGAAAAATACAGAGTCAAAGGGAATAATGGTAAAACCTACCTACTAAAACTATATAATAGTTCTAAGCTTTCGAGAAATGACTTTTCAAATAACAACCTTTTTGAAGTAGAAATACTTTCTCAATTAAATTTTGAGAGTACAATTAAACTTATTGATAACGGAGAGTATGTATACAAAAATAGCCGCTATCATTATATTGTTTTAGATTTTATTAGTGGCGAAACACTAAAAGACAAATTGGAAAGAGAAGGCACTTTTTCCCAATATTCTGCTGTCCCAGTTATAGTTTATTTACTTGAAATACTTCAAATAATACATCAAAACTCAAATTGTATAATTCATAATAATATAAATCCAAATAGTATTTATTTGGATTATTCAAATGCGGAAAAACCAATTTTAGCAGAATTTGGTTTTGCAAGGTATATCACGAGCAAAAGCAATTCGCTTGACTTAAGCCGTCTATCTCCATTTTTTATTGCTCCTGAATTATATAATGGGATTTTTACTCCACAAAGTGATATTTTTTCTGTTGGTGCATTGCTCTATAACTTGACTATGGGAATTCCACCCTGGTATGTTGAAATCCCTAAATATCAACATACACAGGATAAATTTATTGAAACCATAAACGAAAAACGTCAACAAGAATTAAATTTTGGTATTAAAGGTGTGGATGAATTGAAGGATGAGCATTTAAAAAGTGTAATAAAAAAAGCATTAGCGCTTAATATTGAAGAAAGGTTTAAAAATGCGGATGAATTTATAAGTGCTCTTAAAGGAGAAAAAGTGCTAATAAATGACGAGGAAAAAGAAATAAATAGCCAAAAAGTAAACAAGAAAAAAGGAGAAGGTTTTTCAGCTATTGCTGGTATGCAAAACCTTAAAGATATTTTATACAATGATGTAATTCGTGCCTTAAATGAAAAGGAATTATACGAAAGCTATGGAATTACAATTCCAAACGGCATGCTTTTATATGGTCCTCCCGGTTGTGGTAAAACTTTTATTTCCGAAAAATTTGCGGAGGAAGTTGGGTTCAATTTTCTTCAACTTAAGCCATCGGATATAAAAAGTAAATACATTAATGCAACAGAGGAAAAAATTGGAGAAATATTTAAGGAAGCAGCTGAAAAAGCACCAACGATAATTTTTATTGATGAAATTGATGCTGTAGTCCCAAGTCGGGAAGGTGATGTGCATCAAATGCAATCTGGTCCGGTAAACGAATTTTTAGCCCAAATGTCAAATTGTTCTGAAAAAGGCATTTTTGTTATTGCAGCCTCTAACAGACCTGAAAAGATTGACCCTGCAATTTTACGTACAGGTCGTATTGATAGAATTATTTATTTACCGCCACCCGATTTCAAAGCAAGAATTGCAATGTTTGAACTCTATTTAAAGAAAAGGCCAATAGATTTAGGTTTAAATTATGACAGACTAGCTGAAATGACAGAAAATTATATGTCAAGTGACATTAAATTTCTTGTTGACGAAGCATCTCGATTAGCACTGAAAACAAAAGAAAGAATTACACAGGAAATATTTAATAAAGTAATTTCAGAGACGAAACCATCAATTTCATTTAGTGAAATTAAAAGATATGAAGCTTTAAGGGAGAAATTAGAAGACAAAAAACAAAATAAAGATGAATCTGAACCTCGAAGACCTATAGGTTTCAGATAGTTCTTAACTTAAAAACAATAATTATGGATAAAAATGATTTCAAAAAAATATTATTTAAGGTTGCCTTTTGTACTATGGCTTGTGATGGTCATATTGATGACCGGGAGATTGAAGAACTTAGGATAATGGATAAAAACACTTCCTTTTTTGCGGCAGTTGATTTGTCCGATGAATTAAAACTATTAATCGCAGACCTTAAACAAAAAGGAACCAAAGTAATAGAAGAATTATTTGCCGCTTTGAAAGAAACAAAGCTTAACCCAATCCAGGAATTATTAGTCTTAGAAGTTGCATTACGAATAATCAATGCTGATGAACAACATGATGAAAATGAAGTGAAGTTTGTTCATTTGCTAAGGTCAAAACTTGAAGTACATGATGAAACCATAAATGACAGATTTGGGGAATTAAACATATTGTATACAAACGAATATTCTAAAAATATTGTAGCGGGCAAATCAGAAATTGAATTTGCAGAAAAAATTAAATTACCTGAAATGACTGAAATAATTAAAGTTGATTTAACGAATGAAAAATTAGAATAACCCAACGATAAAAACCTAACACATCTGCAATTTTCACGAGCTATCAGTAAACCGATGCTTCAGCTTGCAAAAGAGTTGTTTCCTAGACACTGCTTCAAAGAAAATTATGTAAATCATAACTTTTTTAAATTAAACAATATGAATGGCGGTTGCATAGATGCATGGTTAAAAAACAAATTAACTGAGCGTGAACAGATTTTTTTATTGAAATATGTTGACTATATCAATAGTTTTTCCCTGGCTTATAGCATAGCGTTTAAAATACCTGAAATTACTTCAAAAACCGAAAGAAATAAAATTATAAAGGCAATTGGATATTTACCTGCTTACGAATTAGTAATCTGTGGTTTTGCAGATGATATTTTTTTATCGGGTGAAGCTATTATTAAAGAATTTGATGGCTATTTGAAATTAGGAGTAGGTGCTTCTGAACATGAATTTAATACCTTAAAAGGGGAATGGCATTACATTAAAAAAAAAAGATTCCTATTACCATTTAATTGATTGGGAATTTACTTCTAGTTTTTTTAATCGATGGGATGATCAGGAAACAAAAGCAAAATATTCCTTAAAGAAATTTCGGGAAAGACAGAATTATCTTCAAAGTCTTAATTAATGTATATAAAATTATGATTATTACTTTCATATTATTACCACTTATAACGCATATTTGAACTACGAAAGGAAGAATAAATCATTAATTGTATAAAAACGATTGTTAAATAATAGATTGTTAGAATTAAACATCTGTAAAGTTTTTAGCATTTCCATTGTTTTTAGTAATTTTAGGTTCGATTAAATAAGGATAAGTTAAAATATATAATGGCAAAGAAGAACGGAAACAAAGAAGAACCCTTGGAGAAGCAACTCTGGAAAGCAGCAGACAAACTCAGAAAGAACATTGATGCCGCAGAGTATAAACACATCGTATTAGGTTTAATATTTTTAAAATACATTTCGGATGCATTCGAAGAGCTATATGGAAAGTTAAAAGCTGGTAAAGGCGAATATGCAGGTGCAGATCCCGAAGATAAAGACGAATACAAAGCAGAGAATGTATTCTTTGTGCCACCATCGGCACGTTGGAAATTTCTTCAAAGCCATGCCAAACAGCCAACAATTGGAAAGACTGTTGATGATGCTATGGATGCCATTGAGCGGGAAAACCCATCATTAAAAGGGGTGCTTCCAAAAGTTTACGCACGACAAAATCTCGATCCCACAAGTTTAGGTGAATTGATCGACCTCGTTGGAAATATTGCTTTAGGTAGTGCAAAAGCCAGAAGTGCTGATATATTGGGTCATGTGTTCGAATATTTCTTAGGAGAGTTCGCATTAGCCGAAGGAAAGAAAGGAGGACAATTCTACACACCACGCAGTGTTGTTGAGTTGTTGGTTGAAATGTTAGAACCATATAAAGGGCGCGTTTTTGACCCTTGTTGTGGTTCCGGTGGAATGTTCGTACAGTCTGAAAAGTTTGTATTAGAACATCGGGGTAAGATAAACGATATTTCTGTTTACGGACAGGAAAGTAACCAAACTACATGGCGACTGGCAAGAATGAACCTTGCAATTCGTGGTATAGACAGCTCCATGGTAAAGTGGAACAACGAAGGTTCTTTTTTGAACGATGCACACAAAGATTTAAAAGCCGATTATATAATTGCTAATCCACCGTTTAATGTAAGCGATTGGAGTGGCGAATTACTCCGGAAAGATGGTCGTTGGAAATATGGTGTTCCACCGGTAGGCAATGCAAACTTTGCCTGGATACAGCATTTTATTTACCATTTAGCACCAACCGGACAGGCAGGTTTTGTACTGGCGAAAGGCTCACTAACCTCTAAAACTTCAGGAGAAGGCGAAATTCGCAAAGAATTAATTGAAGCCAATCTTATTGACTGTATTGTAAACTTACCGGCAAAGTTGTTTTTAAATACTCAAATTCCTGCTGCATTATGGTTTGTTAATCGCGACAGAACAAATGGTAATTTCAGAGACCGAAGCAAAGAAATTCTGTTTATTGATGCCCGGAACTTAGGTCATTTAATAAACCGCCGTACGTTGGAACTTTCCGAAGAAGATATCAAAACCATTGCCGACACGTACCACAACTGGAGAAATATAGATGGAGATTACCAGGATATCAAAGGATTTTGTAATTCAACGTCAATCGAAAAAGTAAAAGAACTGGATTACGTATTAACTCCCGGGCGTTATGTCGGTTTAGCCGATGAAGTAGATGACTTCAATTTTGCAGAACGATTTACACAGTTAAAAGCAGAATTCGAAGCTCAGTTGAAGGAAGAAGAAAAACTAAATAAGCAAATACTTGAAAATTTAGACAAAATGAAAGTAAAATAAAACAACTTATATTTTACTTTTAGACTTTAAAGTAAAATAATAAAAGTTATGTTTTACCTTTGTGTAAAATTTAGAAATGAAAGAAATAGAAAAATATCAATCAGGGCATTTTGAAAAAGGGTATAACTACAAGTATTTTGTGCCAACACTAATAAATGATGAGTGGGTATGGAAAACACCTGTTATAAACAGGTTATTGGAGAAAGCAGCAATTAAGTTAGGCGAATTAAATTCATTTGCACGATTGGTACCCAATATTGATTTATTTATTCAATTGCACGTAACCAAAGAGGCGGTTGTATCGAGTCGTATTGAGGGAACACAAACCAATATGGATGAGGCAATACTTCCAATAGAAGAGATCAGTCCTGATCGTAAAAACGATTGGTTAGAGGTGAATAATTATATTCAAGCGTTAAATACTGCCATTGAAGAATTAAAGACCTTACCAATATCATCTCGTTTATTAAAGAAAACACATAAAATTTTATTGTGCAGTGTTCGCGGAGAGCATAAATTACCCGGCAAATATCGTACTAGTCAAAACTGGATTGGTGGTAACTCATTAGCCGATGCAGTTTTTGTTCCGCCTCAACATCAGATGGTAAATGACTTAATGAGCGATTTGGAAAAGTTTCTAAATAACGATGATTTAAGTGTTCCATCACTAATACGTATTGCCATTGCACATTATCAGTTTGAAACCATTCACCCGTTTTTAGATGGTAACGGACGTATCGGAAGATTGCTAATTACACTTTATCTTGTTAGCGAACGTATTTTAGATAAACCACTATTGTATCTTTCATCCTATTTTGAAAAAAACAAAGGTTTATATTACGACAATTTGAGTATTGTCAGGTCAAACCACAGCATGCTGCAGTGGATAAAATATTTTTTGGTAGGTATTGAGCAAACAGCAACACAGGCTGTGCTAACCTTATCGAATATCTTAAAATTGAAAGAGAGCATAGAAAATAACATAAATGCAAATTTTGGGCGTAGGAGCAATTCAGCCCTTGTTTTATTGCAAGCACTGTTTGTAAATCCGGTAACCACCATTGATAAAGCATCCAATGTATGTAACTTAAGTTTTAAAGCGGCTAACGATTTGGTAAAGCTAATGCAGCAAAAAGGGTATTTAAAGGAGCTTACCGGGCAAACCCGAAACCGCATATTTATTTTCGAACCTTACTTAAAAGTTTTTGACCATGAGTGAGTGGAAAGAAGTTAAAATATCTGACATAGCAGAAGTAGTAGGTGGTGGTACTCCAAGTACATCAATTTCGGAATACTGGAATGGTGATATATCATGGTTAACACCAAAAGATTTAACAAATTATAAACGAATTTATATCTCAAAAGGAGAAAGAAGTATTTCGGAAGAAGGATTAAGAAAATCGTCTGCTAAATTAATGCCAGAAGGAACAGTTCTTTTAACTTCAAGAGCACCCATCGGTTATGTTGCAATTGCTTCGAATCCAATTTGTACAAATCAAGGATTTAAAAGTTTCGTAGTTAATGCTGAAATTGCTAATAACTTATTTATTTATTACTGGATTAAAAACAATAAAGAATATCTGGAATCAATAGGTACGGGTACAACTTTTACAGAAATTTCAGGTAGTGTAGTAAAAGATATAGATATTTTACTTCCCCCACTCCCAGAACAAAAAGCCATTGCATCAGTTCTAAGCAGCTTAGACGACAAAATTGACTTACTCCATCGCCAAAACAAAACCTTGGAAGCCATGGCTGAAACGCTTTTTAGGCAGTGGTTTGTGGATGAAGCGAAAGAAGATTGGAAATTAGGAAAATTACCAGATGAATTTGATTTTACTATGGGGCAATCTCCACCGGGGAACTCATTTAATGAAATTGGCAACGGAACTCCAATGTTTCAGGGTAATGCGGACTTTGGGTTTCGATTCCCAAATGAAAGAGTTTTTACAAAGGATCCAAAACGTTTTGCTAAACCATTTGATACTCTTATTAGTGTAAGAGCACCTGTAGGTGCTCAGAATATGGCTAAAAAAGAATGCTGTATTGGTCGTGGAGTTGCAGCTTTTAGATATAAAGCAAATCCAGAATATTATACTTATACGTATTTTAAACTAAGATCATTAATGAATGAGATAAAACAGTTCAATAATGAAGGAACTGTTTTTGGATCAATAAGCAAGTCTGATTTTGAAGCATTAGAAATTATGATTCCTGATTTTAAAACAATTGAAAAATTCCAATTGCAAGTAAAACCTATTGATGATAAAGTTATTGCTAATTGTAATCAAATTGAGTCTTTAACATCACTTCGAGATATGTTATTACCAAAATTAATGAGTGGAGAAGTTAAAGTGGAATAAAAATTTTATGCAAATAGGATTTTTTTTAAAATAGATAGTATTTATAAGTAAAATAAAAAAATGGAAACAAAAGTAAAAAGATTAGTTGAAAAATATGATGATTTAATTAGTGAACTAGAATTGACATACACGGAAGACCAACAATTTTTACAAGATGCTAATAAAGGTGATAAATACTCTGAGCAAGAAGTAGAAAAAAGAATGCTGTTAGCAAAAAATAATAAAAGAAGATTGGATTTTGCTAAAGCTGAAAGAGATTTACTTCTTTCTTATCATTAATAGTTTTAATGAAAAAATAATTTTAAAGAAGTAATTTATAAAAAAGAGTTATAATCGCTAAAGTGGAAAACATTAAATATTCTTGATATGAATAATTTATATTGTGTAAGAGCTGAATTTGGAAAGTTTACTCAGCATTTTCTCGATGGTGGATATGTTGCTATAGGATGGCTTTCCGATAATGATTTGTCTGATATTAAATCCAAAGAAGAATTATATCCACTTTATAAGGAAGCTCACCCTAATGATAAAAGTAACTTGGTTATTGGACAACAAGTTGGACAAATAGCAAGATTTTTATTTGATATAAAATCTGGTGATTATGTAATCACTCCTGCAGAAAATACTGAATTTATATATTATGGCATTGTTGAAGAAGATGCATATTTTTATGCTGATGATTCTGATAGATGTCCATATTTACAAAGAAAAAGGGTAAAGTGGAATAAAGAACCAATACAGAGAAGTCAATTTTCTGTTCCCTTTCAAAATACAATACGTTCATCATTGACAGTTTTTTATATTAGTCATAAGAAAAACTTTTTTACTACAATTGGGAAACCTGAGTTAATCCCGGTAAGTGAGAAGAAATTAGAATTTGACTATTATACTACTATTTTAAATCGTATTCTGGAATTAGATGATCAGGAATTTGAGATTTTAATTACACATATTTTAAATGCTTTAGGCTTTGAAGGATCAGAACATAAAGGTAAAGTTGGAGATGGAGGTGTGGATGCAACTGGTGAATTAAATGTTGCTAACATGGCAAAAATCAAATTGTTCGTCCAAGCTAAAAGGTATAAGCTAGGTGCAAACATCTCAGCAAATGTTGTAAAAGCACTAAGGGCAAATATACCTGCAGGTGGACAAGGTGCATTTATTACAACAGCCGATTATCAGAAAAGGGCAAAAGAGATTGCAGTTGAACCAGGTTTTCCACGAATAGGGCTAATTAATGGCGAACAATTAGTGGATATTCTTGCAGAACATTGGTATGATATTCCTGATGAGTTTAGGGATAAATTAAATCTTAAAGTAGGACTAATTCCAAACTAAATAATTATACTATGAATAAGATCCGCTTCTATTTAACCAATCGATTTATATTATTTATTTTAAGTGTAATAGCATTTCTATCATTAAATTTTTTCTTCACAAAAAATTTATTACCAACACCTGATGTAAAAAACGTTTGGTTTTATTCGGGGTTGTTTATGATTTTATTTTCAGCATTGTTTATCGAACCGTATTATTCCTCTCCAAAAAATGTAATTACCAATTCAATTCCTTTATTTTTAGTCTATTTATCAATCCAACAGTCATTTAAGAGTAATAAACTCTGGTGGTGCTTCATAACATTTATAATTTTATTAATCACTATGTCAATTGTTGCCATGGCATTAAGAAATGACGAAAAGAGCGAAGAATCTTGGCAAAATAAAGTTTCATCTAAATTAAAATCAATTGCAGTTATATTTGGGCAAGGAAAAGTAATCTACTCAGTAGTTTTTATTTCAATAATGTATTTATACAAAACTGAATTGCTAGTATCTTTTTCTGATACTTATTTTTATATTCTGCTTTTACTTTGGGGGCTTCTACTGTTAATTGATACGAAACGCATTCACAGCAATTTCTCATTACAAAAAGAAGAGAAAAACAAGGATGCATTAGGAGAAATTTTCAGTGTTCAATCCAATAACATGTTTCTAGTAAAGTTATTTGAAGACAAAACCAATATTAACAAATTTGATATTGTACGCTTTCGATATCGGATGGATAAAACAAAAAACAATATTAGTAATGGTTTTATTTTCGACACTTATAATCTTAATGCTCAAAAATGGGCAAAGATTCTAACTATATACTCGACTCACCAGGAAAATATTAGCAAATTTAATAGAAACACGGTTTATAAAATTTCCAACTTATCTGAAAAAAATCAAATGACAGAACTTTTAAATGTTGACAATTTTGTTGGTGTTGTTATTGAAGGCTCAAAAATTGGAGTGATAAAATTTGAGTATTCTAAAAAGGTTAACAATTTACAAGAAGGAGACCTTTTGGAACTAACAATTGAAAATACAAGAATATTTTATCAGGTTTTTGGCGGTATAACAGATTTTGAAAAACTTGAAAATAAGAATGAATCGGGTTTTATTGAAGGAGAAGCAATACAGTTGGGTACTTGGAATTGCAGTACAATGTCTTTTGAAAAATATGGATGGCTGCCACAAATAAACACACCAATTTTTTTGGCTAATACAACAAATATTGAAACCCCAACATTCGAGTATCCAGAGTTTGAATTAGGAACAATTCCAAATACTACTTTACCTTCGATTATAGATTTGCATACTGCTGCTAGTCACCATTTAGCACTTTTAGGTGTTACTGGAGCTGGTAAATCTTTTTTAACAAGAATTCTAATTAAAGAACTACAAAAAGATACAAAAATTATTTGTGTTGATTTTACTGGAGAATGGAAGATAGAGTTTGATGATGAAGAAACAGAAGATTTTACCACAATTGATGAAGTAATTGAGAATGATAAAATAAGCCTTATTGAACTAAGCAGTGTTAGTAACACTACCGAGTCTTTAAATGAAACTAATAGCTTGCTGCAAGAGATATTTACTTTTGCAAAACAAAATGTCGGGCATAAAAAGATATGTTTAATATTAGAAGAAGCTCATACCATTGTTCCTGAAACAACTTTCTTAGGAGATTATGGCGATTACAGTGCAAACAAAGCATTAGTTAATAAGATGTCTCAGATAGCCTTACAAGGAAGAAAGTATGGTGTTGGCTTGTTCGTCATTGCTCAAAGAACTGCAAATGTATCTAAAACTGTGCTTACTCAATGTAATACAATAATTTCATTTCAAGCTTTTGATGAAACAAGTTTTAATTTTCTTGGGAATTACATAGGTAAAGATTTGGTGCAAGCTTTACCTAATCTTAAAAAATACCATGCTATTGTAACAGGTAAAGCAATTAAGTCAAATATACCTATGATCGTTAATTTGGAGAGAAGTACAGATGAATAAAATTACCGAATCCAACATAGAACAATTAGCTATTGAGCTGCTCGAAAAGCAAGGTTTTCAGTACATCTACGCACCGGATATTTCTCCGGATGGTTCAAAACCTGAACGAGCAAGTTACGACCAGGTTTTGTTAACGGAACGTTTGCAAAATGCCATTCGTAAAATTAATCCATCCATTCCATTAGAAGCACAACAAGAAGCTTTAAAAACTATTCAACGCATTCATTCACCCGAACTAATTGCCAATAACGAAGAATTTCATCGTTACTTAACCGAAGGAATCACGGTGCATTATCAAAAAGATGGCAATCAAAGGGGCGATTTGGTTTGGCTGATCGATTTTGATAATCCCGAAAACAATGAGTTTCTTGTTGCTAATCAGTTTACAGTTATCGAAAACAATCACAACCTGCCTGCCGGCAGGCACGGCAAACGCCCTGATGTGATTTTGTTTGTGAATGGCTTGCCTTTGGTTGTAATGGAACTGAAAAATGCAGCAGACGAATCGGCAACCATAAAATCGGCATACAAACAACTGGAAACCTATAAATATCAAATTCCCGGTCTTTTTACATACAATGCTTTCAATATTATTTCCGATGGTCTGGAAGCGAAGGTTGGTTCCTTATCAGCCGATATAAACCGTTTTATGGCGTGGAAATCCGCCGATGGTAAACAGGAAGCTTCGCATTTGGTGGGTCAGATGGAAACGCTTATTAAAGGCATGCTCAACAAACAAACTTTATTGGATTTAATTCGTCATTTTATTGTTTTCGAGAAATCAAAAAAAGAAGATTTAAAAACAGGTATCTTAACCATATCAACCGTTAAAAAGTTAGCTGCATATCATCAATATTATGCTGTAAACGCAGCCGTTGAATCAACACTACGTGCATCAGGATATAGTAAAGACGCGGTGAGTAGTGTCTCAAAAGACATGGTAAACGAATCTCCAGAATCTTATGGTTTAGCCGGTGTTAAAAACCAACCTGTAGGTGACCAGAAAGGTGGTGTGGTTTGGCATACACAAGGTAGTGGAAAATCATTGTCCATGGTTTTTTACACGGGTAAAATTGTTCTGGCTTTAGATAATCCAACCATTTTAATCATTACCGACCGTAACGATTTAGATGATCAACTCTTCGATACTTTTGCAGCATCAACCCAATTGTTAAGGCAGGAACCCAAACAAGTCGAAAACAGGCAGCATTTAAAGGAACTGTTAAAAGTATCATCGGGTGGAGTTATTTTTACGACCATTCAGAAGTTTCAGCCCGAAAATGGCAATGTGTACGAAGAACTTTCTCAACGTAAAAACATTATTGTAATTGCCGACGAAGCACACAGAACGCAGTACGGTTTCAGAGCAAAAACCATCGACGATAAAGATGCACAAGGAAATGTAGTGGGTAAAAAGATTGTATACGGTTTCGCCAAGTACATGCGCGATGCGCTGCCAAAAGCAACCTATCTTGGATTTACAGGTACGCCAATTGAAGGCACAGATGTTAATACCCCGGCAGTTTTTGGAAATTATATTGATATTTATGATATAGCACAAGCGGTTGAAGATGGCGCAACGGTTCGCATTTATTATGAAAGTCGTTTGGCAAAAGTTAATTTAAGCGAAGAAGGAAAACAACTGGTTGAAGATCTAGACCAGGAACTTTCTCAGGATGATTTAACGGATACGCAGAAAGCCAAAGCAAAATGGACTCAGTTAGAAGCCTTAGTTGGTAGCGAAAATCGTTTAAAAAACATTGCAAACGATATGGTAAACCATTTTGAAGCTCGGCAGGAAGTTTCTTATGGTAAAGCAATGATCGTTACCATGTCGCGCCGAATTGCAGCCGATCTCTACGAAGAAATCATACATTTACGACCCGAATGGCATTCCGACGATTTAAATAAAGGAGAGATTAAAGTGGTTATGACAGCCGCATCTTCTGATGGTCCGAAAATGTCAAATCATCATACCACAAAGCAGCAAAGAAAGATGCTTGCCGAACGAATGAAAGACCCGCAAAATGAACTTAAATTGGTTATTGTTTGCGATATGTGGCTAACGGGTTTCGATGTTCCCTGTATGCACACCATGTATCTGGATAAACCAATGAAAGGGCATAACCTCATGCAAGCCATTGCAAGGGTTAACCGGGTGTATATGGATAAACCGGCAGGTTTAATTGTCGATTATCTCGGAATAGCATCCGATCTTAAAAAAGCTTTATCTTTTTATTCTGATTCTGGTGGTAAAGGCGATCCTGCCATTGCACAGGAACAAGCAGTGCAAATGATGCTTGAGAAATTGGAGATTGTTTCTAATATGTATCATGCCTGCCCGCCGAATAGGCGGGGTTTTGAATACGAAGAATACTTTGAAGCCGGTACTTCCCGAAAATTGTCTATAATACTTGCAGCAGAAGAACATATTTTAGGTTTGGAAAATGGCAAGAAAAGATACATCAACGAAGTAGCCGCACTTTCAAAAACTTTTGCCATTGCTATTCCCCACGAACAGGCGATGGATGTAAAAGACGAAGTAGCATTCTTTCAGGCGGTAAAAGCTCGTTTAGCCAAGTTTGATGTAACAGGCACAGGCAAAACAGACGAAGAAATTGATACAACCATACGTCAGGTTATTGATCAGGCTTTAGTTTCTGATAAAGTGATTGATGTATACGATGCAGCCGGAATAAAAAAACCCGATATTTCCATTCTGTCCGAAGATTTTTTGATGGAATTAAAAGGGATGGAGCATAAAAATGTAGCACTGGAAGTTTTAAAGAAACTACTAAACGAAGAAATAAAAGCCAAAGCAAAAACAAACTTGGTAAAAAGCAAATCTCTCATGGAGATGCTCGAAAGTTCCATTAAAAAATACCACAACAAAATATTGACAGCCGTTGAAGTCATGGAAGAGCTTATCCATTTAAGCAAGGAGATTGTCAATATGGATAGCGAAGCAAAAGAAATGGATTTATCCGAATTTGAGTATGCTTTCTATACAGCAGTTGCAAATAATCAAAGCGCAATGGAACTAATGCAAAAAGACAAGTTGAGAGAACTTGCCGTTGTTCTAACCGAAAGAGTGCGCCAAAATGCATCCATCGATTGGACCATTAAAGAAAGTGTAAAAGCTAAGCTTAAAGTTATTGTAAAACGCACTTTACGACAATATGGTTATCCACCAGATATGCAAAAATTGGCGACAGAAACCGTATTAGAACAGGCAAAATTGTTGGCGGAGCAATTGGTAGCTTGTTGAGAGAGATGAAGTATATGTTGAAATTTTTGAACAGGCTGAGAATTTTAAGAAGTATCAAAAAATAAAATAGAAATTTAGTATGCAAGGACAAAAGTATTCAGTTAATCAACCATTAGTAGAAACAGTTTTAACATGGATTAAATCAGGCGAAATTGCTATTCCTGAGATACAACGACCTTTTGTTTGGGATAACTCTAAGGTCAGAGATCTAATGGATTCATTATATCAAGGATTTCCTGTTGGTTATATTATTACCTGGAGAAACCCTAAGGTTAGATTAAAGGATGGTACATTAAGCGATACACATAAAATACTTATAGATGGACAGCAAAGAATTACGGCTTTGAAAGCAGCCTTACTCGGCGATGAAGTAATAAGTAAAGATTATAGAACCATTAAAATAAAGATATCTTTCAACCCTTTGGATGAACGGTTTGAAGTTCATAATCCGGCAATTGCAAAAGATAAAACATGGATTGCTGACATCTCGGATGTTACAAATGGAAAAATTGGTGTTATAAAGCTTGTTCGAAATTATTTAAAAAGTAATCCTGAGGCAAATGAAGAACAGGTTGAAAAGGCATTTACAAATTTAATTAGTATACCCCAAAAACAAGTTGGTCTGATTGAGCTCGATCATGAGTTAGATATTGAAACGGTTACAGAGATATTTATAAGAATAAATAGTAAGGGAGTGGTATTAAGTCAAGCCGATTTTGCTATGTCCAAAATTGCTGCAAGTGAGCAATATGATGGTGTAAACTTGCGCAAGGCCATTGATTATTTTAGTCACTTAGCTATTGCTCCGGAATTTTATTCTCAATTACAAAAAAACGATAAAGAATTTAAAAACACAGGTTACTTTTCAAAAATGTCCTGGCTGAAAAATGACAGAGAAGATTTGTATGATCCAACCTACTCAGATGTTTTACGGGTTGCATTTACCAGTAAATTTAATAGAGGCAGATTATCTGATCTAGTTAGTTTATTAAGTGGAAGAAATTTTGAAACAAGGACATACGAAGAAGAAATTGCAAAAGAATCATTCAGTAAGTTAAGTGAAGGTGTAGTTGATTTCATGAACGAGACCAATTTTAAACGCTTTATGATGATACTTCGATCGGCCGGATTTGTTGATCCAGCAATGATAAGAAGTATTAATGCTATCAATTTTGCGTATATAGTTTATTTAAAGCTTAAAGAAAAAGAAGAAAATCCGGCACACATAGAGTCTTACGTTCGAAAATGGTATGTATATTCTCTGTTAACAGGGCGGTATTCTGGATCACCTGAATCTTTATTTGATTTTGATATAAAGCAAATTTCTAGCAGGCCATTTAATGATTATATGCATGAAAAGGAAGAAGCAGAACTTTCAGATGCTTTTTGGAATGCAGAATTAATCCAGAAATTAAATACATCCGTTGCATCAAGTCCATATTTTTATGTATACCTGGCATCTCAGGTTGTTGCCAATGATAAAGGATTTCTTTCAAAAAGTATATTGGTTAAGGACTTGATTACCCATAGAGGAGACATTCACCATTTATTTCCAAAAGAATACTTGAAGAAAAACGGATTGAATCGGGGACAATATAATCAAATTGCCAATTATGTATTGATGCAACAAGAGATAAATATTAAGGTAGGTAAAAAATCGCCAAAAGAATATTTTTACCAGCTTCTCGATCAAGTGCAAAACGGGGATAAAATTTACGGTGCAATTGATAATTTAGATGAATTGAAAGTTAATTTAAAATCGCAATGTATCCCTGAAGATATTTTTGAAATGGATATTTCAGATTATCCAGATTTTTTAATGATGCGAAGAAAGCTGATGTCTCAAAAAATGAGAGAGTATTATAATTCTCTTTAGATAGAATGTTTAATATTTTCTCCCTTAATTCAATTTGTTAAGTCACTAAAAAAGCCACTTCCCGAAAATTCAATGACAAGCCGGATTATCGGGAAGTGCCTTTGGAGGGTAGTAATTTCATTGAGTAAATTTCATTTATAATCTTTGTCTGATGATTTGGGGGGAATAATAGTGGCACAGTTTGACCGGAACGGGGATATGCTCATACCGAAATAACCCAAAGGGTCCCCAAAAGTTGTCTGAGGTCATTACGCGTGTAACGAAGTAATCTTTAAAAAGGATAAAAGATTGCTTCGTCTCCCGATAGCTATCGGGATCTCGCAATGACTTATCCAGATGGTTTTTTGGACCGTTCCGGAATTTTTTACTAAAGTTTCCTTTGATTTTTTAAGGATGAAAATTCTTATTTAAATTTTACGGGTAATTTATCTTTGGTATAGTGTACCTGTCCATGATGATGTTTTTCTAACCTTAGCTCCATATTACTGGTGCACTGGATAACACGGTTCGATTTGTGCCACCAATTCCGGTTTTATTGTGCCGGTATTTTGTAAGATTTCCCTTTTTAAGACGAGGTTTAAGTAGATAACT
>JAZBOG010000017.1:0-70238 GCA_036351015.1 Bacteroidales bacterium | reverse complement strand
CGAACCAAGGACACACGGATTTTCAGTCCGTTGCTCTACCAACTGAGCTATGGCACCTTTTTGCTCAATTGCGAGTGCAAATATAAAGGAAAAATCGCTTTTACAAAATATTTTTACCCAATTTTTAAAAATTCTTTTCTTTCAATTATTCTCTGAACATTTACCACATTGATTCACCGTTTTTTATAATTTTGCAGCAGATACAAAAATCGATGGACTACGAGAAACATACACTGGAAAACGGAATACGAATAATCCATTTACATTCGGATTCAGCGGTTGGTCATTGCGGACTGATAATCAATGCCGGTTCGCGTGACGAGGAGGAACATGAACATGGGATGGCCCATTTTATTGAGCATGCCATTTTTAAGGGGACCAAAAAACGTAAAGCCTACCATATCCTCAGCCGTATCGACGATGTGGGTGGCGAGATCAATGCATATACGACCAAAGAGGATACCACCATTCACACCTCGTTTTTAAAAAACGATTACGAACGTGCCCTGGAGCTTATGGCGGATATCACTTTTAATTCAACCTTCCCGGGAAAAGAGATTACCCGCGAAAAGGAGGTGATTATTGAAGAGATCAAATCATATCACGACGACCCGGCGGAGCTGATCTTCGATGACTTTGAGGAGCTGGTATATAAAAACCAGCCGCTGGGAAAAAACATCCTGGGAAATCCCAGGGATTTACGCCGCTTTACCAAAGCGGACATTGAATCATTTATTCAAAAAAATTATCATCCCAACGAGATGGTATTGTGTTCTGTGGGCAACATTCCCTTTTCAAAACTGACCCGCCTGGCAACGAAATATTTTGGGTCCATACCGCCCAATCCAAGGACCAAAGAACGTATTCAATTTGATCACTACACTCCCGAGGTAAAATCCATTCAAAAAAGGACACATCAGGCACATTGTATTCTGGGTAATATCGCATACAACACCCACGACCGGAAGAAAATCGGCATGACCCTGTTGGATAATATTCTGGGTGGCCCGGGGCTTAACTCAAGATTAAATTTACTATTACGCGAAAAATACGGTTATGCCTACCATGTGGAATCCAACTATACAGCATATTCGGATACCGGAATTTTTGCCGTTTATTTTGGCACCGACAAGGAGAATCTTGACAAAAGCATCCGGCTGGTAAAAAAAGAGTTTGCCCGGCTGCGCGAAACAACACTGGGAGTAATGCAATTAAAGAAAGCCAAGCGACAGCTGTTTGGACAAATAGCCATTAACTCCGAGAACAATGCCAATCTGCTCCTGGCCATGGGCAAAAGCTATTTGCTTTTTAACAGGGTGGATCGGCTGGAAGATATTCGCCGGAAAATTGAAGCAATAACCGTTGAAGATATTCAGGAAATAGCCAATGAAGTGTTGAACGAAGAAAAATTATCGATGCTGATTTATCAGTAATGATATTCGACATTCACCCTTCGACATCCCGGATTCCGATGACTATGGGGACGGGAAAGGCTGGATAACTGTAATAAAACATATATATCCTGTATAAATCTTTGTTTTATTTTAAAATTGTAAGCCTTTAAAAATTTCATTCATGTCCGACTTCTATTTCAATATTGAGCAATACATCCTGGATCATTCCGATCCGGAAGATCCGTTGTTAGCGGAGCTAAACCGGGAGACCCATTTAAAGGTTTTGCGTCCGCGTATGCTTTCGGGACACCTGCAGGGGAAAATCTTACAGATGATCAGCCGGATGATCCATCCCGGAAGGATCCTCGAAATTGGCACCTACACCGGCTATTCGGCTATTTGTTTAGCCCGGGGGTTAAACGATAAGGGGGTATTGCATACCATTGAAATCAATGATGAGCTGGAGTGTTTTATCCGCAAATATCTCCGGAAAGCGAAACTTGAAGACCGGATAAAATTACACATTGGAAATGCCCTGGAGATCATCCCCCGGATCAGCGAAACCTTTGACCTGGTATTTATCGACGGAGATAAACGGGAATACCTGAATTATTACCAAACCATTTTTAATTTTGTAAAACCCGGGGGTTATATACTGGCCGACAATGTTCTATGGAGCGGAAAAGTAATTGAACTGGAAACACCCGATGATGACTATACCCGTGGAATATTTGCATTTAATGAATTTATAAAAAAGGACCCCCGGGTAGAAAAGGTAATTTTACCATTACGGGACGGGTTAACCCTGATCCGGAAGAAGGATTAAGACAAGATGGGATCCAATAACCCGGTGATTCTAATCTTTCATCTTATCCTCATTCACCACGCTGAAACCAAATGATTTAATCACACGCATATCAGGCGGAATGGAAAAGATCCAGTCGACAATATTTTTATATTTCACCTCCCGGGTATAGGGTATGTTTTCTTTCATGAACACCATAACCATCCGGTGAATCTCGGATTTTTTATCGGTATACAACGTATAATCCATCAATTCGGAAGGGAAAAAATAGGATTGATTGGCCTGGAGCAAATACGAAGGCTCATATTCATTGGGAAACAGCTGAAAAGCATCAGATTCACTAAAAATAAATATTATCACATACCCGTCTTTCGAGGGTTTCACTTTAAATTTCAGATTTGTCCCATTGGCATAAAACATACCAACTCCATCAATCCAGGCATCAAAGGCCACATCTTTTTCTGAAATATATTTTACCACGGTACAGTTAATGAGCACATCAACCTGAATACGGCCCGACTCATCAAAAGAACGGTTCTCTTCCAGTATTTCCACCTCTTTTACCGCACCCCGGATATCGGACAAAATATCGGAGGTAAACAGTTCTTCGTATCGTTCGTTATCTTCGGCCTGGAAATAATCGGTAAACGAGGCAATACTTTCCTCCACCCCGGCTTGTTTTAAGGCTTCAACCTTTGCTTCGTTGATGGCTCGTTGGGTAACCTGGGCAGGCGTTTCATTATCACTCCCCAGTGCAGTACCCTGAATGCCGGTAATTTTTATCTCGGTCACTTTTTTTTGTGCATGCATGGTTCCGGGCAATACCAACAATACACCTAGAAAAACGAGGGTTGTAAAAACAGTTTTCATCAGCTTATGGTTTAAATCATTCTATCGTAAAACAAAAATACTGCCAAGATCTTCATCAACGAACAACTTGTTACATCTCATCTTCATCCCCTTTACCCAGTGCTTCACGGGGATCGTCCTTATCATCATCCATCTTACAGGCCATTAAACCAGCACGTTTAATCAGGTAGTAGGTAACCCCGAGGGCTACAATCAATACACCTACTCCAATAATCTTATCTCCATCCATATTTTCAGTTTTCAATGCGATCACCTTTCTTGCCAGGGCAATAATAGCAACCAATACAACCACCTCCACATGGACAATATTACTCCGCAGATAAACCTTGATGGTATCCAAAAGCTCAATCCCAATTAAAACCAACATAAACACACCAAAAAGATCCATCAGCTCATCCAGATCGATCAGAAAATAATCGGAATAAATAATACTACGTAGCAAATAATAACCCAGTTCAATGGTAGCAAGTATCAGGATACCTGCCATCATCACAATCAGGGTATAAATAATAATTTTTTCAACTTTTCTGGCCAGTTTATTCATAACACATTCTTTTTAAATTTTATTTTTCCTGTACTATTCATATAACTTTGAAAAAATTATTTATGAATACGTCAGGTTAAAGATAAGAAATCCAAATCAATATTCGTATTTTTGTTTCCGGAATACCAAATGACTGATAAATTATTTTCACACTATGCAAAAACTAGCCATTGGGATTGATATAGGAGGGACAACCGTATCGTACGGACTGGTAACCGAACAAGGAGAAGTAAAGCTAAGAGAATCTTTTCCTACCGATAATTATCGGGATATTAATGATTTTATAAAATACCTGGCAGAACGAATAAATCATGCCACGGCAGGTCTGGATTCCGGTCATGAGCTTTCGGGTGTAGGTATTGGAGCTCCTAACGGAAATTATTACAAAGGAACCATTGAGCATGCACCCAACCTAAACTGGAAGGGCATTGTTCCTATCACTGATCTGTTAGCTCAGAAAATTAATCTTCCGGTATACCTCACCAATGATGCCAATGCTGCTGCTGTAGGTGAGATGAGGTATGGCGGAGCCCGAAACATGAAAAACTTTATCACCATTACCCTGGGCACCGGTTTAGGAAGCGGTTTTGTTGCCAATGGCAGCCTCATCCTGGGACACGACGGCTTTGCCGGGGAGTTTGGTCATACTACGGTATTCCATGACGGCCGTGAATGTGGTTGTGGCAAAAGAGGATGCCTGGAGACCTATGTTTCTGCAACAGGAATAAAACGAACGGTGGTAAAATTATTATCCAAAGCCAAGATGGATAGCATATTACGCGATTATTCATACCGCCAGATTACCTCGGAACAGATTTATAAAGCTGCCATGAATGGCGACCAGCTGGCAATAGAAGCTTTTGAATTTACCGGTAAAATCCTGGGGATGAAACTGGCCGATGCAATCACCATCTTAAGTCCTGAAGCTATTTTTCTGGCTGGGGGATTAGCCAATGCAGGAAAATTAATCTTTGAACCTACCAAAAAATACATGGAAGAATTTAATTTCCCGATCTATAAAAATAAGGTAAAGCTATTGTCTTCCTCCCTGCCCGAAAATGATGCAGCCATCCTGGGTGCCGCAGCACTCGTATGGGAATCAGAAACCTGACAGGATGCTTTAAACTTTACCACACCCTGTTAAGTCAAAAGAGATAGTTTACCTTAAAACATAACTTATGAGAAAATTAACTCTTTTGTCCATCGTTTTTTCATTGCTTTCCCTTTCCATTTTTTCACAAAACTCGGCCAGGGAAAAAGGGCTTCAGGCAATAAACGAAGAAGCGATAAAAGCTCAACTGGAATTTTTATCCTCGGATTGGATGGAAGGACGTGCCACCGGAGAAAAGGGGGCATTTTTAGCAGCCGACTACCTGGCAAGCATGTTACAATTCATGAACATATCGCCTGCAGGCGATCAGGAAACGACCAACCCCAGCCGGGAACAATATTTTATGGGCATACGACCCGAACAATACACCTCCTACTTCCAGAACATTTATATGACCAAACTTCTTGAAAGTAACACCTCTCTATCGCTTACTGACAGACAAAATAATAAGACAATTACCTTTAATGATCAAACGGATTTTTATGTTAACACCATTCCTTACAATACCTCTTTTTCTGCTGAAGCAGTATTTGTTGGCTATGGATTTGTGGATCAGGAAAACAATTACGATGATTTTAAAGGAGTAGATGTTAAAAACAAAATTATTATCAGGCTTTCAGGTTACCCGGGACATAACCATGTAAACTCAAAGGCCTATAAAAAATTTCATGTCAATAACCGCTATTTTAAGTATTATCTGAACCGCAATAAAAATAAAATTGCCCTCGAAAAAGGAGCTATAGGAGTAATTGAAGTCCCCGAAGAAGATTTTACCAGGTATATGGCTACAGAACAAGATTTTAAACAAACATCCAGAAACAAACAACCCACTGCCAAAATTTATGAACACCGGCTGATATTACCCAGCGATACAATAAAAGATGAGCTTTTGGAGATTTATGTAACTCCCCAGATTATTACCAGACTCTTGGAGAATAGCAATATCAATCTTCATGAGTTTCAGGAAAATGTTGCCCGGGATTTAAAGCCAGCCTCCCGAAAGATTAAAGGAGTAAAGCTTACCATTAACCACCAGGTGAAGAAAGAGATTATCCAAACCCGAAATGTACTGGGAGTCATTGAGGGTGAAAACAAAGATGAAATTATTGTAATCGGAGCCCATTATGATCATTTGGGGGCAAACGATGGTTTTGTATGGAATGGTGCCGATGACAATGCCTCAGGGACCATCGGTGTTTGGATGCTGGCCAAAGCCTTTGCCGAAGCGGGGGTAAAACCCAAAAGAAGTATTGTCTTTGCAGCATGGACCGGGGAAGAGAGAGGCCTGCTGGGTTCAAAATATTTTGCCGGTCACCCTTACGGTGGATCAATAGAAAAGATAAAACTGAACATCAACTTTGATATGATCAGTAAAGATTCGGCAAACGACACATTAAAAAACCAGGCACGCATGGTATATACTTCGTCCTTTCCAGCATTCGAATCCATGACCCAGAGACATCTCAAAGAACAAGGACTTAACCTGGATATCAATTATCGTCCTGCAGAAAAACCAAGAGGCGGCAGTGACCACTCCTCCTTTTCGGCCAAAAATATCCCGGTAATGTATTTTATGGCTGGATTCCCTGTAACCTATCACACTCCAAAAGACAGAACCCATGATGTTAACTGGAAAAAGATGACCAACATTATTAAACTAACTTATTTAAATGCCTGGGAACTGGCTAATTCAGAGCAATGGTAAATATTAATCATCAACAATAACACAATGATTTAAAACAACATCAATTAATTTACCAGCGCATTGTCCCTTAATAATAATGCGCTGGCCGTTTTTTAATAATCCGGCTTTTACATCTTCAGGATCTTCCATTCGACAGCTAATCCCGGAGAACATATCATCCGTTTTTAATAAAATAATCAGTTCATCATTGGAATCAATAATCTCTTCAATTTCTCCTTTAACCAACAAGATTTTATCTACATACCTGGAGTTTGCCAGAACCTCATTTACAGAAAAATCGTTCATTAATTCCCTGGAGGTAACTATAAAATCCGGCTCAACGTTATGAAGGTTTCCGGCTGGTTTAAAAACCCGGAACAAAAACAGGGTAAACACTGTAATTAACAACACAATACCAATTAGCAAAATTCTTTTTTTACCGATCATCCTTTTACTTTTTATAGGGAGTATAATCCATATTTACCTTAACGGCTACCTGCTTTGCAACGCGATGTTCCACAACTTTAGGAACCCTGATATTAAAATCGGCTATAGCCAGTAAAAACACAGAACCGGCATTCACCCCATCCTCTGACACCTGGATTTCAGCAGGGACTGTGATGTTTTTTGTGATTCCACGAATGGTAATTTCCCCGGTAACATGAACATGGTAAACTCCTTGCTCTTTTAAATCAATC
This sequence comes from Bacteroidales bacterium, assembly GCA_036351015.1. GTDB lineage: Bacteria > Bacteroidota > Bacteroidia > Bacteroidales > UBA12077 > UBA12077. Next base: position 63,132 of record JAZBOG010000017.1, on the reverse strand, counting down.
GTATTCATATCATTAATTTTCCCTTTAAAAGTAGCTTGTGGAAATTTATCCGACTCCATATAACTTTCATTAAAATGCTCTTTAGCAGTAGCCAACGAAAACTGAAAACTTTTAATCAACACGGCAAATTGTATTTTTCCGGTTTCAATATCAAGAAAGCTCGCTACCTGGTGATTATCGGCATCGATGTCAATGACATCGGTTTCTGAAATAAAATAAATATGCCCTGAACGGGTAAAATAAACATCCTGTGCTGGCAAAGAAAAGCAAAAAAACATAAGCACACTAAAAATTAACATTTTGCTCATAAATCTAATCTTTAATTTTTCCTAAGGAAAAAACCTGGGAGATATTAAATCCAAACCTGATATCGCCATGAAAAAAGTTCGATGTGGTTTCTCCAATAAACTTATTTTCTGTCATGGCAGCTACATTGGTAACCATAAGCTGGAACACATGACTCCCAAGCTGAATATCGAATCCCATAGCCACCGGATCATAAAAATTATATCCATATCGAGCAACCTTGTTTATTACCCAATAATACTCGGCATTAAAGGCTACCCGCCTGGTAATCAAAAACCGCCCCCCTACTCCCAAAGCAAAGAGATCATTGTTTTCCTGGGTAGTTTCAACCAGGTTGCGGTGAACCAATGTAGGACTAAGCTGTATAGATATCCGATCATTAAATTTTCGTCCAATTAAAAGTTGATAGGTATAATCAAAACGTGAAATAAAATCCTCATCCCGATTTTTATCTGGATATTTTTTTGAAGTATGGTTAATTGATGAGGTTAAAGCCAGCGTTAATGGAATCTTTTTTTCACCTGTTGACTGTCTTAATACAGCAAACCTGGCAAAACCATAGTTCGTCTGGTTGTAGGTTGCACGTGCAATACCGATATTCATTCTATCCGTTAGGCCATAATACAAACCAAAATAGGTGCTGGCTTCGTCCAATCCAAAAAAATTATTTTCGGTAGTATTAAACTCGGCAAAACGATGAGCAATACGGAGATCCAATCCTTTTCCGGGGAGGTTTTCAATAGAAAGACCATTTAAAATCCTGGATGATTTGAAGGCAGCAGTTTCAAAAACCATTGCCCTGGAAAGCTCTTCCTCAAGTAAAGTATCCCAATCATCTTCCTGAGCAGGCAAAACAATGGAAAGGACACTAAAAATGCATATCAAAAAAAAGGGTTTACTCAAGTGTTTCATGGGGATGATCTTTTAAGGACACCTGGCCATTTGAATATAGTTCATTGATTTCCTGAGCTGTTAAGCCATAGTTAAATATTTTGATATCATCTATGATGCCATGAAAAAAGACCTCATTCGCGGTGGTTTCCATCACCGATTTACCAATGATTAAATTGGTTGATGTTAAATTTAAAATAATTCTCCGGTTAACAGCACCTGCTTTTTGTCCATTTACATAGATTTCGGGGCGGCTACAAGCAGAAACATAAATATGATACCAGGTATAATACTGAAAATAATAATCGGTATTTAGTTCATCCAGGTTATTATAAAAAGCCGTAACCATAAACGAGGTTGCACCGGAATAACCATCAATATTCGTTTTAACTGCGTTTACACCATAATCGAATAATGAGGAAAAATTGCTTCGGCCCGAAGCACAATTAAACCAAAAGGAAACAGCAATAGAATCCTGTACTCCTAAATCCAGCTCCAGGTATTGATTTTCACCATTAAGATAGAGTGCCTGGCCGGGTTGGTTAAACCGGTCGTGGGTAAGCTCAGGATTCCCATATCCAACAACAACAATTTCATCTTCACCATTATCATCAATCGCACCATGGAAAGGGATATCCAATAAAATCTTTGGGGTGACACATACAGTATCGGTATCATTATGCGTTGTATCTGCAGGATTTATTGAGGATCGGGAACGATATAAATCTTCGGCATTATCATACTGGCAGGATGCTAATATCAATAAAAACAGCAGGGTGGGTATAAAAAGTTTACCTTTTTTCATTCGGTTACAGCAAAAGTATTTTTGGGTCTGCCAAAATAATGATTTGTGCTGAAATAAAAAAGCCGACAACATAAAATGTCATCGGCTACCGGGTACCCAGGGCGGGACTTGAACCCGCACAGCCAAGTATGGCCACTGGATTTTAAGTCCAGCGCGTCTACCAATTCCGCCACCTGGGCGTTTAAATTCATTGAAAAGAACGATTCTTTTAGAGCGAGAAACGGGACTCGAACCCGCGACCCCGACCTTGGCAAGGTCGTGCTCTACCAACTGAGCTATTCTCGCATTATTATTTTTCAATACGTTAAAGTACACTTCGCCCTTCTGGCGTTTTGCGGATGCAAATATATTTATTTTTTTTGTTCTTCAAAAAAATATATCCCAAAAAACAACTAAAATTTTATTTTAACCCGATATGGCGTTTAATTTCATTCAATTTATTCAATGCCTCAACAGGAGTTAAATTATTGATGTCCAACTTAGCGATCTCATCACGGATTTGTTTCAACACCGGATCGTCGAGTTGAAAGATGGTTGTTTGAAAACCTTCGCGATGTTGGGCAATATCGCCCACCGGTTTGGCCAGGGAATCCGTTTGCCCTGAATTTTCAAGCTCATTCAGAATCTCATGGGCTCTATTAACTACACTTTTGGGCATCCCGGCCATTTGGGCCACATGAATACCAAAGCTATGTTCGCTCCCTCCTTGCTGGAGTTTACGAAGAAAAATTACTTTATCATCCAGCTCTTTAACAGACACATTGTAATTTTTGATCCGGGAAAACGATTTTTCCATTTCATTTAACTCGTGATAATGGGTAGCAAAAAGTGTTTTTGCCTTGGCCGTGGGATGTTCATGAATATATTCGGCCATCGCCCAGGCGATAGAGATTCCATCATAGGTACTGGTTCCCCGCCCTATCTCGTCGAGTAATATCAGGCTCCGGTGCGATAAGTTATTTAAAATGCTCGCTGCTTCGTGCATTTCGACCATAAAAGTAGATTCACCCAGTGAGATATTATCCGAGGCTCCCACGCGGGTAAAGATCTTATCTACCAGGCCGATTTTTGCCTCCGATGCGGGAACAAAGCTGCCAATTTGAGCCAGCAGCACGATCAGGGCGGTTTGCCTTAACAGGGCCGACTTACCCGACATGTTGGGTCCGGTAATCACAATAATCTGCTGTTGATCATTATCCAGGTATACATCATTGGCAATGTAGGACTCGTCAACAGGCAACATTTTTTCAATCACCGGATGCCGTCCGTCTTTAATATCGATACTATCGGTATCGTTCATTTCGGGGCGAACATAGTTGTTATCGCCGGCTACCAGGGCAAACGACAGCAAGCAATCCAAACGGGCAATTAACGAGGCATTCAGCTGGATGGCCGAAATATAATCGCCAAGGGCAGTTACCAGTTCAACAAACAGCTTCTGCTCCAGCTCGAGGGCTTTTTCTTCGGCACCAAGAATCTTAACTTCCAGCTCTTTGAGTTCTTCGGTAATATACCTTTCGGCGCTCACCAGGGTTTGTTTCCTGATCCATTCAGGCGGGACTTTATCTTTATGAGTATTTCTTACCTCAATATAATAACCAAAAACATTGTTAAAACTAATTTTTAAGGAGGGGATTCCGGTACGTTCAATTTCCCGTTGTTGAATCTGTATCAGGTAATCTTTGCCCGAATATGCTAATTTACGGTACTCATCCAGCTCATCCGAAACTCCTTCGGCCATATAATTTCCTTTACTGAGCAATGCCGGGGGGTCAGCACGCAATTCTTTTTCTATTCGTTCACGAATGGTAATACAAGGGTTCAGCTGATCACCAATCTTTTTTAGGGCTACGTTATCAGTGGATAAACAAGCTTTTTTAATCGGCTCGATAGCCGACAGGGCATGTTTAAGCTGAACCACTTCGCGCGGGTTTACTCTGCCGGTAGCCACTTTGGAGATGATCCGTTCCAGGTCACCAATTTCCTGAATATGATCGGCTAACAGTTCTTTAAAATCTGGATGATGTAATAAAAATTCGACAATATCATGTCTCTCCCTGATAGGAGTTTCATCTTTCAGGGGTAACGCAACCCAACGTTTTAACAAACGTGCTCCCATGGGGGAAATCGTTTGGTCGATCACATCGATTAAGGTTTTTGCTCCCTCATTGATTGAATAAAAAAGCTCCAGGTTCCTGATGGTAAATTTGTCGAGCCACACATAGTGATCCTCCTCAATCCTGGAAAGCGTACTAACATGCTGAAGTTTCTCGTGCTGAGTGATTTCAAGATATTGCAAAACAGAGCCTGCTGCGATAATTCCCAGTTTCAGATCCTGCACCCCAAATCCTTTTAGGGTAGAGGTTTGAAATTTCCTAAGCAGTTTATCCGTGGCATTCTCTTCGGTAAACACCCAATCGTCGAGCTTATAGGTATAAAATTTATCTCCGAACAGCTCTACAAACCGTTGCTGTTTGCTTCGCTCATACAGTACCTCTTTGGGATGAAAGCTGTTAAGCAATTTATCAATATATTCAAAGCTACCTTCGGCCGTGAGAAATTCACCAGTCGAAATATCCAGGAAGGCCACACCACCCACATTCTTATCCAGGTGAACCGAGGCCAAAAAATTGTTCTCCCGGTGTTCAAGCACATTGTCATTTAACGATACACCGGGCGTTACTAACTCAGTAACACCACGTTTTACAATCTTTTTCGTCTTTTTAGGGTCTTCAAGTTGTTCACAGATCGCTACCCGTTGACCGGCACGTACCAGTTTAGGCAAATAGGTATCAAGTGCATGATAAGGGACACCGGCAAGCTCTACCGAGGAGGCTGTACCATTGGCTCTTTTGGTTAGGGTAATTCCAAGAATTTCGGCTGCCTTAATGGCATCCTCCCCAAAAGTTTCATAAAAATCTCCTACCCGAAACAATAATATGGCATCAGGATGTTTCCTCTTTACCTGATAATATTGTTTCATCAAAGGAGTCTCTGCATATTTCTTTTCTGTAGACAATTTCTCCTCCTCCCTGTTTTGTGTTATACAAAAATCAACATTTTTATTACACAAAAAAAGGGAATTTTTAACATAATTTCAGGTTTCAAACCAATTATTATTTAACAATTTACTTCCCGGATTGTGCCCTCAGAATTTTTTACGAAGAGGTTGTCCGATAGATTTTCCTGTGGATTGATCGGTCTATTAAAAAACATAAAAAAAGTCCCTGCTTGCACAGGGACTAAAAAAATTACTTTTTTTTCTCAGGTAAAATTTTAGGGGTTAATTTTTCCGTTGAGGGTAAAAGTAGCAACTTTTTCTTTAAAACAAAATTATGTATAAAAAAAATCAAAGGGACACTTCTTTTTTTCCTTTTTTCATTTATTTTAGAACCCCTGGCACATAATACCAAACACCTGATAATCTTTCGATTAAAACAAACAGATTATCTCTAAGAACAATCTTTTCAGGGTTACCTGTTAAAAACCATTTTTCTTGCTCAAAAATAATTTTACTTTAGCAGTAATTATTTCATTAACCCTAAACAACTAATCGATTTATGAAAAAAATATTAATCTTAGGAGCGGGGCTTTCTTCATCCAGTTTAATCAAATATCTGCTTGATCATTCAGGAGAATACGGCTGGAAGATTCGTGTAGGTGATATGTCGGCGGAAACTGCCCGGCGAAAAGTTAGTGGGCATGAAAACGGAGAAGCCTTTGCGTTCGATGTTTTCAATGAAGCCCAGCGGGTGGAAGAGATCCAAAATGCCGATGTAGTGATATCGATGTTACCGGCTCGTTTTCATCCCCTGGTAGCCGAAAGATGTGTTGAGTATGGCAAACATATGATCACCGCATCGTATGTTTCGAAAGAAATAAAAGCAATGCATCAGCAGGCCCTGGAAAAGGATCTTTTACTGCTCAATGAGATCGGTGTTGATCCGGGGATCGATCATATGTCGGCCATGAAAGTGATTGATGAGATCAAAGCCAGGGGTGGCCGGATGCAGGCCTTTAAATCAAGTACCGGTGGACTGGTAGCTCCTGAGTACGATAACAATCCATGGAACTATAAATTTACATGGAATCCAAGAAATGTTGTTGTTGCCGGTCAGTCTGTAGCGCAATACCTTGACCATGGCAACTATAAATATGTACCATACAACCAGTTATTCAGGAGGATTGAGAAGATGTCGATTCTCGATGTGGGTGAGTTTGAGATGTATCCCAACAGGGATTCCTTAAGCTATCGCGAAACCTATAATCTGCAGGACATTCCCACGATATTAAGGGGCACCCTTCGCCGTCCGGGATATTGTGCTGCATGGGATGTGTTTGTTCAACTGGGTGCAACCGATGATACCTATACCATTGAAAATTCTGAGAATTTAACCTACCGGGAGTTTATCAACCTTTTCCTTCCACATAATGAAAAGGACCCGGTAGAACAAAAAATCTGCGACTATACCGGGATCGAAAAGAACTCCGAAATATTTAAAAAATTAGCCTGGCTGGGTATTTTCGAAGACCAAAAGATTGATGTCGCCAATGCCACCCCGGCCCAGATCCTGCAAAAATTACTGGAAGAAAAATGGGCTTTGGGAGAAAACGACAAGGATATGATTGCCATGCAACATCAGTTTGATTATACCTTAAACGGGAAAAACAAACGAATAAAATCCTCCCTGGTAGTCATGGGTCAAGACCAGGTGCATACGGCCATGTCAATTACTGTCGGTATTCCGGTAGCTATTGCCACCAAACTCCTCCTTACCGGAGTTATTGATCGCAGGGGGGTGGTTGTTCCAACCATGAAAGATGTTTATGAGCCAGTGCTGAAAGAGCTGGAAGCGTATGGAATTAATTTTATTGAAGAAGAGACCGATCTGGAATAAATCCACAGGTTAAAATGTCAACAAGGCCACCAGGCATAATCCCCGGTGGCTTTTTTTATTCAACGATAAAACTCGTATCTTTAGCGTGGCTAAAGGGAGTTTCAACCCATGAGAATAAAAGATTTTAAACTTGAAAGATATTTTGCCCGGTATGAGTTTTCGGCACCTTATCTTTTATCCTGTTCGGATTGCGAGCCGCTGGGACTCCAAGAGCTGCTCTCCCTGGCAGATCAGGACACCTTAACCCGTTGGAGCCACCTTAAGCTGGGATATACCGAATCGCAGGGACAACCTGTTTTGCGGGAAGAAGTTGCCGGTTTGTATCAAACGATTTCCCCTGATGATATTCTTATCGCCGCTCCTGAAGAGTGTATCTTTATTGCAATGAACTGCCTCCTGGAGAAGGGAGATCATATCATTACCACTTTCCCGGGATACCAGTCGCTGTACGAAGTTGCACGGGCAATCGGTTGCGAGATATCTCGCTGGACTCAGGAGGAACAAGATGGATTTTCTTTCAATATCCATAAACTAAAGGATCTGATCCGGGAGCAAACAAAATTAGTGGTTATCAATTTTCCTCACAATCCAACCGGGGCAACCTTAAAAGAAAATGACCTCAGGGAGATCCTTGACCTGGCCGGGTCAAGAAATATAATGGTCTTTTCGGACGAGATGTATCGTTTTCTGGAACATCATCCCTCAGACAGGATAGCTCCGGCCTGTGATCTATATAACAATGCCGTATCCCTGTCCGGGATGTCGAAGAGTTTTGCCCTGGCAGGATTAAGAATTGGTTGGCTGGCTACGCAGAACGAGAATCTGCTCAGGAAATTTTTAGCTTTTAAAGACTATACCACCATTTGCAACAGTGCTCCCAGTGAGATTCTGGCTTTAGGAGCTCTCAGAGCAAAAGAACAGATCATAAGTCGAAACCTGGAAATCATTCATTCCAACCTGGGAATCCTCGACCGTTTTTTTTCCCGCTTCAACCACCTCTTTACCTGGAGCAAACCCAAAGCAGGCCCCATTGCTTATCCTACATTAGATCGTACGATCGCGGTAGACACATTTTGCAATGAATTAGTTGAAAAGAAAGGAGTGATGCTTCTCCCCTCGTCGGTTTATGATGATCCGGGGAATCATTTCAGGATAGGCTTTGCCCGGAACAATATGCCCGAAGCCCTGGCGTTGTTGCAGGAATACCTGCATGAAACTTATGGGTAGCTTCCCAAACAAACTGGAATTTCAAGGATCTATCAACGCAACAAGTTAATCAACACCTTAAAAATTCAGGTAAAAATCCCTGGTTAATGCCTTATAGTCATCGGAATACTGATGGCGCTTACTGACTTCAATCACCAGGTTTTGTTCGAACAATGGTTTTTTGTTTCGTTGAAATTCCAGCAGCAGCCGTTTAGGTTTCCGTCCGGGTTTGGGCAACACATTGGTTTTACGTACACAATACAATCCTTTTTCAGCGGCCCCGGCAATTAGCAGGTTTCCTTCGAGATAAGGGAGGATAAGGCTTAAGGTCCCTGTTGGGGCTAAACATTGGAGCGTTCCTCCGATCAGGTCATCGAGCTGCAGATCGGTATTGTGCCTGGCCTGGGTCCTCCTGGCATCGGGAGTTGTGAGTGAATTCTGGAAATAGGGTGGATTGGAAACGATCAGGTCATACTTTGCTGCGTTTTTTTCAGAAAAATCCTGAAAAGACTGATGAATCACATGGATCCTTTCAGCCCAGGGCGAATGATTGATATTTTCGAGCGCCTGGGCACATGCCCGGGCATCTATTTCCAGGGCATCAATGGAAGCGTTCGAACGTTGGGCCAGCATCAGCGCAATTAGCCCGGTACCGGTACCAACATCCAGAATCCGGTTTGCGTTCTCCACACCCGCCCAGGCACCCAGCAATACCCCATCGGTACCCACTTTCATGGCACACCGTTCCTGGTAAACAACAAACTGCTTAAACTTAAAATAATCATTGGCCATAATCTCACGAATTAAAAATTTTCATAAACCCCCAGGCCAAACAAGGCAAAATCGTATTTTACAGGATCCTCAGGGTCAAAGGTACGTAATCTGCCCGTTAATTCATCTACGGCTTTCCAGTCGTTCTGTTTGCGCTGGAGCAGTCCCAGTTTTCGGGCAACATTGCCGGTATGAACATCCAATGGGATAAAAAGGCTACGGGCCGGAATCCTGTTCCACAACCCAAAATCCACTCCCCGGTGATCCTTCCGCACAAACCACCGAAGGTACATGTTCAGTCGTTTGGCCGAAGCACCTCTTAACACGTTGGCCACATGCTTTTTTGTTCGTTCGGGAAACGACAGTTCAAAAAATACCTTCCGGAAATCTACCAGTACATCAAAAATGTTTTGATGCCTAAGATATAAATCCTGAAAGAGGACACCCAATCCCCCGTGATTTATACAGATATTTCTTATCGACCGGATAAAGAAGGTACAATCCTCCCCATTGAACGTTCGGTGCTTAAAATGACGAAAACGGTCCAGGTCAGGGGGTTGATGGTTGAGAATAAAATCATAAGGTGCGTTGTCCATAAGGTTTAACAGGCGCACCATATTTTTCAGGATTGTTGTTCGTTGCCCCCAGGCAATGGTAGCCGCCAGAAATCCGGCTATTTCACGGTCTTGATCTTCGGCAAAAAGATGGGGAATCTGCACCGGATCGGTATCAATAAACTGCGGCTGATTATAGTGTTCATATTTCTCGTCCAGAAAATCTTTGAGTGTATGTTCATCCATCAGTTTCCGGTAAATATTCCGTCTTTCATGGTCAGTTTACGGTCAGCGGTATTGGCCAGCTCATGATCGTGGGTAACAATAACAATGGCCGGGTTATATTTTTTCCGCAAGGAAAAAAAGAGTTCATGCAACTCCTTCTTGTTTTGGGTATCAAGATTTCCCGAAGGCTCATCGGCAAAGATTACGGTAGGATCATTAACCAAAGCACGGGCAACAGCCACCCGTTGCTGCTCGCCTCCCGACAACTCCCTGGGTTTATGTTCGAGCCGGTGTCCCAGTTTTAAAAAATCAAGAATCTCCCTGGCTTTCTCCTCGGCCTGAAGTTTAGGGATCTTACGGATGTAGGCCGGGATACATACATTTTCCAGGGCCGTAAACTCCGGAAGAAGGTGATGAAACTGGAAAACAAAACCAATATTCTGGTTCCGGAAGGATGCCAGCTGTTTATCCTTCAGTTTGCTGAGATTCACATTTTCGTAAAGGACTTCCCCGGAATCGGGCCGCGAAAGGGTTCCCAGGATCTGCAAAAAGGTCGTTTTCCCGGCCCCGCTGGGTCCTACAATAGAAATAATTTCACCTTTTTCAAGGGTCAGGTCAATGCCTTTCAGTACTTGTAAATCGCCGTACGATTTGGTAATATTTTTTGCAACAATCATATTTTTTCAAGCAATCGTGTATAATCTATCAAAACAAAAAAACGAGTCATAAAATTAAAGTATTCCCGTGGTAAAAGCAAGATATATGTAGGTGACATAAATGGATAAAAAAACGAGCCCTTTCCAGCGGGAAACGGTTCCTTTTCGCAAAGGCAAAATAAATAAAAACAAAAGCAATGCCAAAGCCAGCATCCAGATGATATCAAATTGCAGCACCATTGGATTCACATCAATGGGGGTAATAATACTGGTTATTCCAAGAATGGCAAAGATATTGAAGATATTTGATCCGATAATATTTCCAATAAACACATCCATCTCTTTACGGGCAGCAGCAGCCACCGAAGTGGCCAGCTCGGGAAGGCTGGTTCCCAGGGCAATGACCGATACCGAGATCACCCGTTCGTCAACCCCCATTTTTAGGGCAATAGCGGATGCACCTTTGACCAGGAACTCTGCTCCATAGATCAATCCCAACGAAGCAATAAGCACAAATAAAAGGGAAAGCCAGAGTTTATATTGTGGCCTGGGCGGAGTCTCCAGGGAAGTTAACTTTTCTTTCCTTGACTTGGTGATCGACCGGACAATATAAAGGGTCAATAGAAGAACCATTAATATCCCTTCGAAAAACTGCAGTTTTAAGTTCACACTAAAAACGAGCAATAAGAGGCTGGCAATCATCATCACCAGCCAATCGGCAGGCACGCTTTTTCTTTTTACCTTCACCGGATGAATGATTGCGCTTAACCCCAGGATTAAAGCGATATTGGCAATGTTTGAACCCACCACATTCCCCACCGAAATATCCGGATGCCCCTTCAGGGCTGCATCCAGGCTAACTACAAGCTCGGGAGCTGATGTTCCTATGGAAACTATAACAACCCCAATCACCAGTTTGGAAACCTTGAGATGGGCAGCCAGAGAAACACTTCCGCGCACTAAAAAATCCCCGCTAAAAATCAATAAAAGCAATCCGGCAAGTAAAAAAAGTAAATCCATGGTTTATCCTTTGAGGTCGTCGTTCGTTTTTTCGATTGAGTCATTCATCTCGTCGAGATCTTTTTTAAAATCATTGGTCTGGTTATTCATCTCGCGTTTAATATCATCGGCAGCCTTTCTGAATTCGCGCATTCCTTTCCCCAAGCCACGGGCTATCTCGGGGATTTTATTGGCGCCGAAAAGCAACAATACAACCAGTAGGATGATAAAGATCTCTTGTCCGCTAATAAAAAGAAACATCCTGTACATAAATGAAAAATTTTTTACAAATATACATTTTGTTGCAACAACAAAAAAGCCCCAAAGAATTGGGGCTTTAAATAAAATCTATGGGAAATGTTTATTTCTTTTTATGGGCATCCTTATGTACCGTATCGTAAACTACGGGAGATGCAATAAATAACGAAGAATAAGTACCCACAACAACACCTACCAGTAAGGCAAATACAAATCCACGGATGACTTCACCACCCAGTAAGAAAATGGTTAACAATACCACAAAGGTTGTAAGAGAGGTATTAAAGGTACGGCTTAAGGTACCATTTAATGCACTGTTAATGATCGTATGGCGGTCGCGTTTAGGATACAAGGTAGTATATTCCCTGATCCTGTCAAATACAACCACTGTATCGTTAACCGAGTAACCTACCACGGTAAGGATTGCTGCAATAAATGCCTGGTCAATCTCTAACGAGAAGGGCAACACTCCGGCAGCTAACGAAAAGATTCCTAAAATAATCAGTACATCGTGGATCAATGCCGTAATTGCACCTAACCCATATTGCCAGTTTTTAAACCGGATAAAGATATAAACAAACATCATAATCAGGGCCAGAACAATAACAACCAACGATTTATAGATAATATCCGTTGCGATGGTTGCCCCCACTTTATGGGAACTCATCTTATAGTCCGAGTTAAAATCGTCGAAGGTAATATCAGTTTTCTGGATGAAAGGTTTTAATCCTTCGAAAAGCTTAGCTTCAACTTCCTTGTCCACATCCACATCATCCTCTTCGATACGGTATTTTGTAGTAATCTTCACCTGGTTTTCTTCACCAAACACTTTCACTTCAGGTGCGGATCCATACTGTTCTTCCAGGCTGTTTGCTACTTCAATAGTATTAACAGGTTCTTCGAAACGTACCACATAAGTTCGTCCACCGGTAAAATCAACCCCCTGATTTAACCCTTTGGTAAATAATGAACCGAGACTAATAAAAATTAAAATTGCAGAAACAACATAAGCAAGTTTACGTTTTTCGAGGAATTTAAAAGTAGGGTTCTTTAATACATTTTCGGTTAATTTGGTTGAATAGGTAATCTCCTTATTACGTTTCAGATACCACTCAAAGATCAGGCGGGTAAGGAAGATCGCCGTAAATAAGGAAGTGATAATACCAATCAACAGGGTGGTCGCAAAACCTTTAATAGGACCTGTACCAAAGGTATACAGGATAATTGCAGTTAACAGGGTGGTAACGTTGGCATCGATAATGGCAGAATAGGCATTTTTATACCCGTCTTTTACTGCCAGTTTCACGCCTTTACCTGCTGCCAGTTCTTCACGGATCCTGTCATAGATCAGCACATTGGCATCCACCGACATCCCGATGGTTAATACAATACCAGCAATCCCGGGCAGGGTTAATACGGCTCCCAGTGATGCCAGGACCCCCAGAATAAAGAACATATTCACCAGCAATGCAATATCTGCTACCAATCCTGCCTTACGGCTAAAGTAGAATACCATATAGATCATGACAACGATAAAGGCAATCAGGAATGATTTCATTCCGGCATTAATCGCTTCCTGTCCGAGCGATGGTCCAACTACCTCTTCCTGGATAATCCGTGCAGGAGCAGGTAATTTACCTGATTTTAAGATATTCGCCAGGTCTTTGGCTTCTTCGACGGTAAAATCGCCGGAGATGGAAGAACGTCCACCGGTAATTTCCTGATTCACGCGTGGTGCAGAGTAAACATAATCATCCAGTACAATGGCAATAAAGTTACCCACATTGTTTTTGGTTAACCGTGCCCATACCTTTGCACCATCGGCATTCATGGTCATTGAAACCTCTGCACTCCCTGTATTCTGGTCAAATTCAGAACGTGCATCGGTAATTACATCTCCGTCAAGTGGCGGTTTGCCGTCTCTACCGGTAATTTTCAACGCATGTAATTCGTAGAAACTTTCGGTTTCGTCATATTTATAGGCTTTAACATTCCATTTAAAGCTGATATCGCGGGGGAATATGGAACGTACCTGCTTCATATTCAGGTATTCATTCACTTTTGCCGTGTCGTTATAATGGGCCATACCTACCACCGAACCTTCCATCGGCTGATTGGTTCGTGGGTTGATGCTGGGCCGTAAAATCGAAAATAAAGGATAGCGCTCGCTAATCTGAGCATCGGTTAAAGCGGCTGAATCCTCCTGGGTTGTTTCCGACTCAATCTGATCAAGCAGGGACAAATCCTCTTCACCATCTTTCTGCACAGCTGCCTCTTCGGTTGTTTGCTCAACGGTTGCTGTTTCTTCTACCGTTTCTTCCGGTTCCATCTCTTTGCGGGCCTGCTCCAGCTCATAAATTTTCTCGTTGGCCTGCAGAAGGAAAGGATAAACCTGGGTATTATTATAGGTCTCCCAGAATTCAAGATTTGCCGTTCCCTGCAGCAGGTCGCGGACACGCTCCTGATCCTTTACCCCGGGCAATTCAACCATCACCCTGCCGGCGGCTTCGAGTCGCTGGATATTGGGCTGTACCACACCAAAACGGTCGATACGGCTACGAAGAATATTAAATGAGTTATCAATCGCATCCTGCGCTTCGGCCCGGATCACATCCAGTACCTCCTGGTTGGTTGAATTAAAATCAACCTTATCCTTTAACTCAATGGTATTAAAAATAGCTGCCAACCTGGCATCGGGGTCAATTTCGTTAAAAGCCCTGCCAAATAAGGTGATAAAGTCCTCACGACTCTCCAGACGATAATCCTTGGCCAGGCTTAACGCTTGTCGGAAGGTGGTATCGGTACTGTTATTGGCCAGTGCCTTAATAATATCTTCGACAGAAATCTCAAGCACCACATTCATCCCTCCCTTAAGGTCCAACCCAAGGTTAATCTCTCTTTCCTGACACTCTCTCAGCGTATACTCTCTGATCCCGAGGTTATATACCACTTCGCCCGATAATGAATCCAGGTACTGGTATTCCAGATCATTCAATTCAACTTCTTCGTCGGGGTGATTCGCTGCATATTCTTTTGCATACTCCTCAGCATCTTTATAAATGCTGGTGGTAACCCAGGTAAACGAAAGGTAATAAATACTAATAATGGCTAACGCAATAGCCAAAAATCGAATAGCTCCTTTAATCTGCATTTGTTATTCTGTTTTTATTAATTTTATGAATATTATTTACTTTCTATACAAATTATCGTGCAAAGATAAAATTATTTTTTAGAAACACACTTTTAAAAGATTTAAGATTAACAGATTTCCAATAAAAAATATATAATCATTCATCCTCAGCCCGGGTATTATTCGATCAGTTCGTCAAAATCGGCATCCAGGGGTTGATCTTTCAGAAAATCGTAAAGGGTAATCCGGCGAAGCGTGTAATAGTTTGACCAGTATTTTCTTAAAGCCGCAATATAATTTGTTTTGGCACCGTCCTTTTCCGACAGGGCAACATTTAAGTCGAGTACATCCACTTTGCCTATCAAAAAACGTTGTTTGGTCATATCATAGCGTTTTTGAGCAATGGTATCACTTTTGGCGGCAATCAGCACCTGGTCGTCCTGTAAATTAAACTGCATCACATTCAAATATACATTTTGCACAAAGTCTGTTTTAGCCTGTTCTACGGTTGTTTTAACAACCTCCTGGCTCGACTGGGCCATTTTATAGCGTCCGCGGCCCAATCCCCAATCCAGGATGGGTACCTCAAGGCCCAGGGTAAACCGTTGCTGATCCTGGGGATTGACGTATACCTCAGAAAACTCCGGCGATTGCTGCGTATATCCGATGCTGGCAAACAGGTCGGCCTGCAAACCCTTTTCTGATTTTGCTTTCGCCACATCCCGTTCGGCCTCGATCAGCTGTCGTTCAAAAGCAAGAATATCCGGATTATTCTCGTTGGCTTTGGACAGGGCATCTTCGACCTCCACGGTTAATTCAGGAATCTCTTTGGGAATAATCAGTTGTAAATTCACCTTCTCATTAAACCCCAGAAATGATCTCAGCTGAAATTTCCTGATCTCCAGGTCAACCCTGGCAGCATTAAGGTCCGAACCTGCATTCAGCAGGCTTAACTCCATCTGCATCAGTTCATTTTCGGCGATGGTACCGATATGGTACCGGCCTTCGGCTATCTGATATAAAGTATCGGCATTGGAATAGTTAACCTCTGCCACCTGCAGGTTTTGTTGTGCAAGCGCCAAATCGAAAAAATAACTAACGGCTTTCAGGGCTACATTTTCGAGCGAAGTAACATACTCTTTTTTGGCTTCTTCAAATTTTAAGGGTTCAATCTTTTTTTGCCATTTATACTCGTTGTAAAACATTACCGGTTGCCGGTATCCGATACTTATTGGAGTGGAAAGAAAAGAGGTGTTTATATCATCTCCGCCAAACTCGTCGAGGCGGGTAAGGTTGGAGGTGGCAAAAATCTGCCCACCGGTAAAACCCACATTTTGTCTAAGGTTTAAATTTACCGTAGAACTATTCAGGTTATCTTCAACATAAGAATAAGTCCCATCGGGATTTTGGTACTTTTTAATTGCTCTGCTAAATTCAGGGAATGTAGTACTTAGCGACAAATTGGGCAGATAATCGGCTTTGTATGTTCTAAATTCCCAGTAGCTGGCCCGGAAGCGGTGTTTCGCCATAATGGCATCGGGCGACTGTTCGCGGGCAAGTTGCACGACCTCATCAAAGGTTAGTTCTTCGGTAATGGTTGATTGGGCTTTACTATCCATCATAAAAAAAGTGATGACAGCAGAAATGAGTAAAGCTTTTAACAAATTAATATTTTTCATAAACTAATCCATAAATTTATTCATACCTCAACGATTCAATCGGATCTCTGTCGGCGGCTCTTTTGGCGGGCGAGAACCCAAAGATCACCCCGATCACCGCACTAACACCAAAGGCAATAATTACGGCTCCGGGAGATACGATGGTCAGGATTCCTGCAAATTTGGTGATTAACTTGGAAAACAGGATTCCCAAAAACACCCCGATTAATCCCCCCGAAACGCTGATCAGGATCGCTTCGGAAAGAAACTGGGCAATGATATCGGCCTTTTTGGCCCCCAGGGCCAAACGGATGCCAATTTCCTTGATCCGCTCCATTACTGTGGCAAACATGATATTCATAATACCAATGCCCCCGACAATTAAAGAGATGCTAGCAATAGCACCCAGCACAATATTAAAAATATCCTTGGTGCGCTGTTGTTGTTTGAGTAACAGCTCGGGTACGGTAATTTCGTAATCCTTTACCTCCATATGCCTGCGAAACAACATCCGGCTCAGAATCTCGGTGGTAGTAGTTAACTGCTCGGTCTCGTCAACCTGTACAATAATCTTATCCAGCTGATGATAATTGGACGAGGTCTCTTCCTGTCCTCCGGAAAAAGTGAAAAAGAATCCACTGGTAAATCCTGAAACACTTTTCAGGCTTTTTGAATTTACCAAAGCCCTGTTCTTATACCTGAGTAACATGGTCTGGGCCGGGATATACACGTTATCGTTAACAATATTTACGCCCATATTTTCGGCTGCAGAAAGGTTTACATCGGTTTTTTCGAGAACTCCCACCACCTTTAACCATACATGGCCAAATTTGAGGTACTGATCCACAGGATCCACATCACTAAACACCTTGGAGCTAATATTGGCACCGATCACACATACCGGAAGTCCCTGTTCAATTTGCGGTCCACTAAAAAAGGTTCCCCGGGCCAGCTGGATATTAAACACATCAAAATAATCGTTATTTACCCCGATCACCTTGGCGGCAACTCTACGTCCTCCCTGAACAACATACGAGTTGGCCACAATCTCGGGAGCCACCTTATGAACCGAAGGAATAATCTTTTGAATAGATTCAAGGTCCTTCATGGTTAACCCGGGCGAGAATTTCTCTTTTTGTGATTCGCCATTTCCATTGCTGCCGTTTTCCCCATCTTCACCCCCGGTAAGATCCACCACCGGGGTGATGACAATATTATTCACTCCGACCATCTTAATCTGTTCCAGGATCTCCTGCTGAGCGCCACTGCCAATGGCCAGCATACTGATTACTGCAGCAGTTCCAAAGATGATCCCCAGGGCCGTTAATACAGATTTCAGTTTATTATCCAACAGGGATTCAACAGCGATTTCAATATCATGAAAATATCTTCTAAACATCGTTTCACCGGTTATTGGGTTCTTCTTTTGCCCCGCATGGGCCGTTGTTCTTTAGGTGAAGGGTTCCGGCTACTGTCCTGCATCTCCCTTTTTATCCGCTCACGTTCCTGCAAAACAGGAATTAGCTCTTCCCCGGCAAGCCTGAACTTTTCAATATTCTCGGGTACCGAAAGATATACCTCCTCCCCTTCATCCAGTCCCTGCTCAACAATGATATAATTTTCATTGGAGGCACCGGTTACAACTACCTGTTTTTTATGGGATGTGGTATATACAAACGTTAAACTATCCTCATTATGGAGGGCTTCCAAAGGAATATAAATCACATCCTGGTATACATCGGTGATAATCTGGTTGCTGGTAGTCATTGCGGGGCGCATGATGCTGTCGGTTTGATCCACATGGATAAGCACTTCGAAGACTTTGGCGTCGGTATTCGGCAGCTGCTCCCCGATATTGGCCACTTCGGACACAATGCCGGTATACTTATTTTCGGGAAAGGCATCCACACCGATCCGGACTTTTTGTCCTTCTTTTACCTTGCTGATATCAATTTCGTTGACATAGGTTTTGGAAGACATTTCCGACAGGTCGGGGAGTGTAGCTACGGTAAGATCCCACGGGCTGATCATTGATCCCACCTTTCGCTTCTGTCCGTTCCACTCTTTTTTATAGATCACCATTCCTGCCTGCGGAGCAAAAATGGTAAACTTTTTCAGCACATCATTCAGCTCCTGCACTTTTCGCCGGGCTCTTTCCAGCTCAATGGTAGCCTCATTCATGCTGGCCTTGGCCTGTTGTACTTTTAGCTGATAGTTATCCTTTGCCTGTTCGTAAGCACGCTGTGCTTTTTCCAGGTCGATCGTTGCCTGACGGATAGTTGCCGGAGGCTCATATTTACTCTGATCCAGCACGATCTGCTTCTCCTCCAGGGAAAACTTTAGGTTTACCAGCTGATCTCTCAACTCCCTCAGTTGCATGGTGGTATCCAATTTGGTTTTAAGGTACTGCGACTCAACGGTTTCCAGCTCATCCTCAAAATCCTTCAGGGTAGTCCCTACCTCTGAACGATCCAGGGATCCCACATACTCACCCGAATCAACGACCGTACCTTCGGCTACCAGGTCCTGGATTTTTATATCCCGGATCCGGATGCTCCGGCTGTTTCTCAACTCCGAGGGGCCCATGATATCCACCGAGCTGATAGCCTGCAACTCTCCGGTTACGGTAACCAAAATTTCAAATTCTCCCTTTTCAGCCTTTACGGTAAGCTGTTCCTGTTGCAGCTCTTTTCCTGAGCTGAAATAAATAATGGTAACAACCACCACCAGGGAGATGGCAATTAAAAAGTAATGTTTACGTTTCATTGGATACTAATCATTTATTAATAGATCATTTTTTGAATTTCATTTTTCACCTCCTCAGCCAGCTTATTGGCATTCCTGATGTCGGTACTCTCGGCATAAATCCTGATGATGGGTTCGGTATTTGATTTGCGCAAATGCACCCATCCCTGATCAAATTCAATTTTCACACCATCAATGGTAATAACTTCGTGGGCGGCAAATTTATTTTTTACTGCATCCAGAATTTTATCCACATCCATCTCCGGGGTCAGCTGCATCTTATTTTTTACGATGGTATAGTGGGGGTATTTTTTTCTAAAGGCAGAACATGTTTCTCCTGATTTTGCCAGGTAAGTAAGGAACAGGGCAATACCTACCAGGGCATCGCGTCCGTAATGCAGGTCGGGATAAATCACGCCTCCGTTTCCTTCGCCTCCAATCACTGCCTGGTTTTCTTTCATGGCACGGACCACATTCACTTCTCCCACCGCCGAGGCATAATAGTTTGCCCCATATTTTCGGGTAACATCACGCAAAGCTCTGGAAGATGAAAGATTTGAAACTGTATTTCCTTTTTTATTTTGCAGGATATAATCGGCTACGGCTACCAGGGTATATTCTTCACCAAACATGGTTCCATCCTCGTTCACAATCGCCAGGCGGTCAACATCGGGGTCGACCACCACTCCCAGGTGAGCCTTTTCTTCCTGTACCACCTTCGAAAGTTGGGTTAAGTGTTCGGGCAACGGTTCCGGGTTATGGGGAAAATCGCCTGTAGCATTGCAGTATAATTCAACCACCTGTTTTACTCCCAGGGCCTTCAGTAACCTGGGAATGGCTATCCCTCCGACAGAATTTACGGCATCAACAGCTATAACAAAACCTGCTTTTTCAATCGCCCGGAGGTCCACCAGGGGCAAATCAATAATTTTCTGAATATGAATGTCCAGGATATCATTTCGCTGAGTAAGCTTTCCAAGGGCATCCACGGGAGCATAAACAAAACGTTCATTATCTGCCAGGCGCAGGACTTCCTCCCCATCATCAGCCGATAAAAACTCCCCTTTTTCGTTTAGTAACTTCAAAGCATTCCATTGTTTCGGGTTATGGCTTGCCGTAAGAATAATTCCCCCCTGAGCTTTTTCTTCGGTAACCGCAATCTCGGTAGAAGGCGTTGTGGCAAGGCCAAGGTTAACCACATCAATCCCCATCCCCATTAACGTACCTGTCACCAGGAGGTCTACCATGGGGCCCGATATCCGTGCATCACGGCCAACAATCACTTTCCATGGCCCGGTACCATGCCGTTGTTTAACCCATTGCCCATAAGCCGAAACAAATTTCACCGTATCCATCGGGCTCAACCCCTCACCGGATTTTCCGCCTATCGTTCCTCGTATTCCTGATATTGATTTAATTAAGGTCATATGATCTTTTAGACTTTTTATTGGTTTCTTCGTTTAAAAAAAATCCATTAAAGATAGATAATTCCTTTGATTTGAAAGATTTTTTTAAAAATTTTCACCCGAATATTTTAAAATGATCAAGATTACCCCCAAAATAGCTGACTAGCACAGATATTTATATTAACTTTGCAAAAAGCATTAAACTACCTATCATTTAAATCATTAGCAAAAAGCTATGGAGAACAGAAGAAAAAGTAATCCCAATAAACCCAAAAGAAAATTTGATCAATCTTCAACCCGCAAGAAACAAGGCATACAAAAACCAGGACAAAGAAGCAGAAGTTATAACGAACCCATCCGGCTAAACCGCTATATTGCCAATGCAGGGATATGTTCACGCCGCGAGGCCGACGACCTGATAAAAAAAGGGTTGATCACCGTTAATGGAGAAAAAGTAACCGAGCTGGGGATAAAGGTTCATCCAAAGGATGTTATCCGGTACAAAGGAGAAGTTGTAAGCCGGGAAAAAAAAGTATATATTTTACTCAATAAACCCAAAGACGTAATATCTACCGTAAGGGATAAACATGCCAGCAGAACGGTGATCGACCTGGTAAAAAGAGCCTGTCCCGAAAGGGTATATCCGGTTGGACGCCTGGATAAAAACACTACCGGAGTATTACTACTCACCAACGATGGAGAACTTACCAGGCAACTAACCCATCCCAGTTACAAAAAAAAGAAAATATACCATGTGGTGCTGGATAAGGATGTCACCAAACAGCACATGGTACAGATTGTGGAAGGAATCCAACTGGATGAAGACTACATAGAAGCCGATGCCATCAGCTATGTTAACGAGGAGAACAAAACGGAAATTGGCATCGAAATCCATTCGGGGCAAAACAGAATTGTACGCCGGATTTTTGAGTCGTTGGGCTACAAGATAAAAAAACTCGACCGGGTATATTTTGCCGGGCTAACCAAGAAAAACCTGCCCCGGGGCAAATGGAGATTTTTAACACCCCTGGAAATTGCCAACCTGAAAAAAAAATCATTTAATTAAACCACAGGCCAATCCCTAATAAAAGTTTTCACCCTCGTGAATTAAGCACACCCTTCGATATCATGTTCAAAAGAATTTGTTTTTTCATCCTGGCATCAATTTTTTCGCACTCTCTTTTTTCACAGAATA
The DNA here is from genome assembly GCA_036351015.1 of Bacteroidales bacterium. Classification (GTDB taxonomy): domain Bacteria; phylum Bacteroidota; class Bacteroidia; order Bacteroidales; family UBA12077; genus UBA12077. The sequence continues at coordinate 41,429 of JAZBOG010000017.1, read as the reverse complement.
TCCAGGGGCTGGTGGTAGATGCCAGGACCAAAGAGCCGCTGCCATTTGTAAATATCTATGTGGAGAATACACGCATGGGAACAACCACCAATATTGATGGTGAATTTACTTTATCCAATGTCCGGGAAGGACATAAGCTTTGCATCAAATACCTGGGTTATCTTTCCGACACGCTGCTTGTTCAGCCTGAGATGGATCAACCCCTTACCATCGGACTGGAGCCTGTAACTTTCGACCTGGAAGAGGTGGTCATCCTGCCGGGAGAAAATCCTGCCAACCGGATCATAGATAAAGTAATCCGGAACAGGCCTCTGAACAACCCGGAAAGTTTACGCTCCTTTGCTTTTCGATCGTATAATAAGATGTATTTTACGTTTGAAGGCAATGATCAAATAAAACCCGACTCCATCACCAGTGCATTTATCCATGAAAATACCGCAAAACAACATCTATTATTTATCGAAACAGTTAACCAGAAGAAGTTTTTACATCCGGACCGGTATGCCGAAGAGATTGTAGCTTCGAAAGTATCGGGATTTAAAGACCCGATCTTTTCGTTAATCGCCTCGCAGGTTCAGTCTTTTTCTTTTTATAACGATTTTTTTGAGATTCTGGATAAACGTTACCTTAACCCCATCAGCAAGAACAGCACCCAGCGCTATTTTTTCCTGTTACAGGATACCCTCTTCAACCACGATGGGGACAGCATCTTTGTGATCTCCTACCGTCCGAAGAAAGGCAAACATTTTGAGGGGCTCAAAGGTTTTTTACACATTAACACCAACGGTTATGCTATTCAGTCGGTAGTTGCCCAGCCTTTAGAAAAGGACCAGGGCATGAAAATTGAGATCACGCAGAATTACGAAAGGGTAAATGGTGAACATTGGTTTCCCCGGGAGCTGATAACGAAAATCATATTTGAAGATGCTTCTTCCTCTTCCGGGGTTAAAGGGTATGATATGGTTGCCCTGGGAACCTCATACATTAAGGATATCCAGATCAACCCCGAAATAAGCCCCAAAGATTTCGGAGCTGTAGAGGTTAAGGTTAGCCCGGAGGCTCCCCGGCAGCCGGAAGCTTTCTGGAATGCAGAAAGGGTAAAACCTTTGGAGGAGATCGAAAAAGAAACCTACCGGACAATGGACAGCCTGAGTAAGGCTCTGAACCTGGAACAAAAAATTTCCGGCTTCGAAACCTTAATCAATGGAAACCTGCCGGTAAAATGCTTCGACCTCCCCCTGAAAAGGCTGGTCGATTATAACGAACATGAGGGTTTACGGCTCGGACTGGGGGTCATGACCAACAATAAACTTTCACCCTACTTTTCGGTGGGTGGTTATTTTGGGTATGGATTTAAAGATAAACGATGGAAATATGGCGGAGACCTGCTCCTGAATCTCCACCGGAAAACTGAGAGTACACTTCATCTCTCCTACTTTTATGATGTAAAAGAGAAGGGTGGATATGAATTTCTGGAAAAATCTGATTTTACATCAACGGAGATATACCGTAAGTATATGATTGAAACGATGGACCTGGAAGAAAAACTTGAAGTGTCCTTCAGCTTATTAAGCTTAAAATTTCTAAGGATGAAGCTTTTTCTGAATCAGTCGTTTATTACTACTCACGATAATTTAGTAAATGAAGGGCTTTCCACAACTGTCACCAGCGAATACGGGTTTAGCGAAGTCGGGGTGCGCATCCGCTATGCCTATAAAGAGAAATATATGCAAACATTAAAGGCAAAATATTCATTGGGCACCGATTATCCCATCCTTTATGCCAACCTTATCAGGGGAACTCACTGGTTTAAGGGAGAGTTTGACTATACCCGGTACGAAGCAAAAGTAACCCAAACCCTAAAATTCAGAACCCTGGGAAAAAGCAGCCTGGCTCTTGTGGGAGGTTTAACCACAGGAGATGTGCCCTTAACCAAACTCTACAACGGGCATGGAAGTTATCAGCCTTTTAGCCTGGAGGCCGCAAATAGCTTTGGTACCATGCGGATGAATGAATTTTTTGTCGACCGGTTTATTTCCCTGTTTGTAAAACATGATTTTGGAAATCGGTGGATTAAAACCGAAACCTTTGCTCCCCGGTGGGTTCTGGTTCATAACCTGGGGTTCGGCTCTTTCTCGGGAAACAGGAATCAATATGCAGTACCGGTAAAAACATTTGAGAAAGGGTACTTCGAAGGGGGCATACTGATCAACAACATCCTCACCCAATCGTTCTTAGGATACGGGATCGGCATTTTTTACCGGTATGGCCCTTATGCCTTCGAAAAAACAGCCGATAATTTTGCCTACAAACTAAGTTTAACCTTTGGATTGTAAATCATGCTGCAGAACAAAAACTTTATATCACCGGTTAGCAAAAAATTCTCTTATCTTTGTACCTAAAATTAAGCTTACATTTATGCCGCACAAATCAGGATTTGTAAATATTATTGGCAACCCCAACGTTGGAAAATCAACCATTATGAACCAGATGGTTGGTGAAAAATTATCGATCATCACGCCCAAGGCGCAAACTACGCGTCACAGGATTTTAGGGATCGTCAACAACGAGGAATACCAGATTATCTACTCCGACACGCCCGGAATCCTGAAACCAAGTTATAAGCTACAGGAAAAGATGATGCGTTTTGTGGGAAGTGCTTTCGAAGATGCGGATATCATCCTGTATGTTACCGATGTGGTGGAAAAGCTGGACAAGAATCAACAATATATCGATAAACTATTACAAACCAATGTTCCGGTTTTGCTGCTTTTAAACAAGATCGACCTGTCGAATCAGGAAGAGCTGGAAGCCCTGGTGGATAAATGGAAAAAGATATTGCCCCAGGCAGAGATTTTCCCGGTATCGGCGACCAAAGCATTCAACCTGGACCAGGTATTTAAGCGAATCATTGAACTGCTGCCCGAAGGACCACCCTATTATCCGAAAGATGCACTGACAGATAAAACCGAACGTTTTTTTGTTTCGGAAATCATTCGTGAAAAGATTTTGTACAATTACCGGAAGGAGATTCCCTATTCGGTAGAGATAGAGGTAGAAGAGTTTAAGGAAACGGAGAAACTTTTACGTATCGCTGCAGCGATAAATGTTGTACGCCCTTCGCAGAAAGGAATCCTTATAGGCCACAAAGGGCAGGCCCTGAAAAAAACAGGCACCGATGCCCGCTTAGAACTGGAGCAATTTTTTGGAAAGAAAGTTTTTCTGGAGCTTTTTGTTAAGGTAAGCAAAGACTGGAGAGATAAAGAAAGAAACCTGAATGACTTTGGGTACAATAATTAATAAAAAATGCAGGACCTCGAAACGAAAACATACCAGTTTGCCGTAAAGGCTATCGGGTTAATAAAAAGCCTCGAAGAAAAAAAGCCTGAAACAGACACTATCGCTTTAAAGCAGGCTTCCGGTGCTGTATCATTAAAATTTATTGCAGCGATGGAAGCGAAGGAAAATGAACAGTTTGCCAATAATTTAAGAGAATGTCATAAACAGGCGATCAAGGCTGCAGCGCAATTAAAGAAAATGAAGACGTTCAACGACCCGGGACTGGAGGAACAGAAAATTCAGCTGCTAAAGGCTGCTGATGAAATTATTGTGGAGCTGGATAAGATTATAGAAAAATTAATTTATTAATACCTGATAAAAAAATGATTGTTGCAATTGTAGGAAGGCCTAATGTAGGTAAATCGACCTTATTTAACCGGTTAACCGAAACCAAACAAGCTATTGTGGATGAAACCAGCGGTGTTACGCGGGACCGGTTATATGGAAAAGCCGAATGGTCGGGAAAGGAATTTTCGGTCATTGATACGGGAGGATATGTACGTAATTCCGAAGATGTTTTTGAAGAGGAAATAAGAAAACAGGTAAATATAGCCATTGACGAAGCCCACGTCATCCTTTTCCTGGTGGATGTTACCAACGGGATTACCGACCTGGACGAAGCGATGGCCGAAATACTCCGAAAGACCAACAAAAAAGTACTCCTGGTGGCTAACAAGGTAGACAATAACCAACGGATCATTGATGCCAACGAATTTTACAAATTCGGACTGGGTGACCCCATTTGTGTGTCGGCCATTAACGGCAGTGGTACCGGCGAACTTCTCGACGAGCTGGTGACTGAAATTAAAAATGTAAAAATCACGGAAGAGGACGAAGAGGATATTCCCAAATATGCAGTAGTGGGAAGACCCAATGTGGGTAAATCGTCGTTAATCAATGCGCTGATAGGCGAAGAAAGAAACATTGTAACCCCCATATCCGGCACTACCCGAGATTCTATTTATGCCAAATACAATAAATACGATCATGATTTTTATCTGGTGGATACTGCCGGATTAAGAAAAAAAGGAAAGGTCAATGAAAACCTGGAATATTACTCCGTACTCAGGTCCATCCGGGCGATTGAAAGAGCTGATGTGTGCCTGTTATTAATTGATGCCACCCATGGAATAGAATCACAGGATCTTAACATCCTGAAACTGGTTCAAAAAAACAGGAAGGGGCTGGTAATCCTGATCAATAAATGGGATTTGATTGAGAAAGAAAATAATACTTCCAAAGTATACAAAGAACAGGTAAAACAAAAAATTGCCCCTTTTACGGATGTTCCCATTATTTTCACCTCGGTGGTAAACAAACAGCGTATCCATAAAGTACTGGAAGAGGCCAGGAATGTATATGCCAACCGAAAGAAAAAAATCAGTACGGCTAAACTGAATGAGATCATGCTCGAGGAGATCAGGAACTATCCTCCCCCCTCGGTAAAAGGAAAGTATATAAAGATTAAATATGTTACCCAGTTAAATACTTTTTACCCGGCCTTTGCCTTTTTCTGTAATTTACCCCAGTATGTAAGAGATCCTTACAAACGCTTTTTGGAAAATAAACTACGTCATCATTTTTCCTTTACCGGGGCTCCGGTACAGGTATATATGCGAAAAAAATAGTTGCATGCGTAAAAAAATTTTATACCTGCTCTCATTACTGATCCTTGGAATATCCTGTGAAAAGGAAGATCAATACCCGGATATTCCGGAGATCAGGTATAAAAATTTTACCCTGGCCGAAGAAACAGAAAATGGTTTTGAAAATACCATCGGCCGGTTAACGTTTTCATTTACCGACGGTGACGGGGATATCGGTTTGGACCCTAATGCAGATTCAATAACAGATACTACTTCAACCGAGACATACAATGCATTTATTACCCGTTTTTTTAAACAAAAAAACGGGTTTGTGCGCGACACTACCATTGGATATATTATCCCTTACATGGAGGGAGGTGAATATCGTGAATACTTAAAAGGAGAGATTGAAATAAAAATTTATTTTAACAATTTTCCCCACGATACCCTTCGGTTTGATTTTTATATTTACGATCGGGCGAATCACAAGAGTAATACTGAATCGACACCTGAGATCATTGTTTCCGAATGGATTTAACAATTTTCACAACTTATTGTTTGTATAATATACTTTAGAAGACCAAAAAGATGATTATTACCAAAGAAAATAAGATGGCCGATGTAATTCATCTAAATTACAGTACCCTTACGGTTTTAAACCGTTTTGGCATTGAGCTGGGTTTCGGCGATCAGTCTGTTGAAAATGTTTGCCAACATCATGGGGTCGACCTTGATTTTTTTCTTGAAATCATAAATACATTTGTCAACGAGGATTATTTTCCCAGAAAACACCTGCAAACATTTTCCATCACGCTGATCAACGATTATCTGAAAAAAACCCACGACTATTACCACCAGGTAAAAGTACCTGATATCGAGCAACTCATGAAACAGATGGCCGATCATTGTTATACCCAGAAAAGTAATCTTAATCTCCTCAAGAAATTTTTTAACGACTATAAACAGGAACTGCTCAATCATACCCAACGGGAAGACGAAATTGTTTTCCCTTATACCCTGGCCATAGAAAAAGCGTTCAATACCAACCGGGCAGATGAAGAGACCCTAAAACTAATGGAAGAATACTCGATTGATGTATTTGAAAGCGAACATGACAATATTGAAGAAAAACTTTTCGACCTGAAAAATATTATTATCAAGTATCTTCCACAGCCCAAAGATTTCCAGCTCTGCAACAAACTCCTCAATGAGTTATTTACCCTTGAGAAAGATTTAAATGACCATGCCAGGATTGAAGATAAGGTGCTGGTACCCAAGGTAAGGGCAATGGAAAGTGAAATCCGAAAAAAGATTGTTGAATAATCATCATGGCTTATTTATCCTTTATCATATGCGACTCCTCCTTCCTTATAAGAAAAGGGCTGGCTGCAATAATATCCAAGATCCCCTCCACCCGGACGATCGATAGTATTGATAATGAGAAGGAGGCTATTCAACAGTTAAAAAATACCGATGCTGATTTTATTATCCTCAATCCGGCGCTTTTTCAGCAGAATAAGATGGAAGATGCTTTCAAACGAATATGTAAAACCCGCACCATTGCTTTAGTAAGAAATCCCGACCAGGATTTTAATCCTTCCCATTTTGCTGAAACGATCTGTTACGAGGACACGCAAAGTACGATTTTAAAGAAACTAAACCGTTTAATCGGGCAAAAAGAGGCCCACCAGAACAAGCATAAGAAACCGGAAGAGATAAGCAGCCGGGAAGCCAGCATTGTTAAATATATTGCCCTGGGATATACCAACAAGGAAATTGCAGAGAAACTGTTTATAAGTACCCATACGGTGGTTACACACCGTAAAAATATAACCCGGAAGCTGGGTATTAAAACCGTTCCGGGTTTAACCATTTATGCTATTCTCAACAATATTATTACGATCGACGATACGGAGCAGGCTAAATCTTAACGCCCATAAACAGCACATCATCAACCTGTTGTAATTTACCGCGCCACTCATCAAAGGTATTGGCAACATAATCATGCTGATCCTGCATGGGCTTATCACATACATCGGCCAGCATATTTTTTACGCGGTCCATTTTAAACTTCTTCCCTCTTGGTCCGCCAAACTGATCAGGGTATCCATCGGAAAACATATACACGATATCGCCCACATTCAACTGGAATCCAATATTCTCAAACTGTTTCTCAGCTTTCGGATCACCCCCGATAGAGGCTTTATTTCCCCTGACATACTTCAGCTCTTTATCTTTGTATAAAACCAGGGGACGCATGGCCGATGAAAATCTCATGTAATGGGTGTTCACATCAATTTCGCAAACAATAATATCCATTCCGTCATTGGCACGTTCGGCATCGATATTTTGATTTAAAGTACCCTGCAGTTCCTGATCCAATCGTTTCAAAACTTCGGAGGGAGAGTCCACATCGCTGCGTAAGCAGATATCCTTGATCAGGGTGGTTCCAATCATCGACATAAATGCTCCGGGAACTCCATGACCTGTTGAGTCGGCACAAACAATCAGGAATTTATCTTTATTCACCTTATCGTACCAGTAAAAGTCGCCACTCACAATATCCCGGGGTTTAAAATAAACAAAGGCTCCCGAGAAGTTGTCGCTGATGGTTTTTACCGAAGGTAAAATACTGGACTGAATCCGCTGAGCATAATTGATACTATCGGTAATATCCCGGTTTTTAATTTCAAGGATTTCCTTCTGTTTCACCACCTCCCTGGTTCGGGCGTCGAGTTCTTTTTCGAGGTACTCCTGCAATTGCTTTTGCTTTCTTTCACGAAACTTAATAAAAAAGTAAATAGCACTTACCCCGATAAGAATAGCCAGGGTAATAAACCACCAGGTTTTCCAGAATGGAGGACGAATAACCATTTGGATTTCCAGGGGTTCTTCAATACAATTCCCATCGGCATTACAGGCTTTTAACTTAAAGGTGTAATTCCCATCTTCAATCCGGGGATAATAAGCTTCTCTGCTGGTTGTAGGTTCGCTCCAGTCGAGATCGTAGCCCTCCAGTTTATACTGATAGGTTACTCCTTCGGGGTTACTATAGCTTAATCCCACATAGCGGATTCGTAATTTATGGATCTGATAGGGTAAGTTAATCGGTTTGGAAAAGTCTACCGGTTCGTCGGAGAATAAAATCTCGGTAACCGACACCTTGGGCGGAAGATTTACCTCCCGGTCCTTGGAGCTATCATATCTCACCAGCCCGTTGGTAGTACCGGTAAGAATCACGCCATCCTCCTGTTTCAACACTGCATTATAATTACAATCCCCGGTGATTCCCTGGTCCTTATCCAATGTAACTACCTCGTCGGATTCAATATCAATGCTGCTCATGGCCAGGCGATGGCCAACCCATACCTTGCCTCTATCGTCGGCAATTAAACTATAACAGTAGTTTGATTTTAACCCGTTATCGGTAGAAAAATATTTAATGGTATCTTCAATAAATTTAAATACTCCATCGCCATAGGTTGCCGCCCAAATGTGTCCGTCAACATCCTGGGTAATGGCTGTAAATTCTAATTTAATACTTCCTGCTATGGTGTATTGCATGGGCTGGTTTAAAACAAAAATACCGTTACTCTTTGTTCCAATCCACGGGTTATTGTCGTGGTCGATAAAGATGCACTTAATATCATTGTGAGGCAAACCCTGTGAGGTATTATATAAACTTTTCTCACCGGTTTGAATATCATAAACAACAACTCCGTTTTTGGTACCGATATAAACCAGGTTAGTCTGCCCGGTAATACAATTAATATTATTCTCGAGCGAATTGGATGATTTATACACCGTGGTAATCCGGTTAGTGGCAAGATTCATTTGGTAAACCCCGGCGTTGGCGGTTCCAATCCAAAGGTTATTCATCGGATCCAGGTAGAGGCTTGTAATCTTATCTGCGGGCAAACCAACACGTTGATCAATGATTTGGGTTTGGTTGTTTTGTTTATTAATGATAACCATCACATTTTCACCTCCCAGAAACAAATTTGTATCAGACTCTTCGAGGGAGAGGATATTACCCTGAAGTGCCTCCAGGTCTTTGTATAAAAAGGAAAGGGCCTCGCTAACATAATAAGCCAAACCATTACCATAGGTAGCTACCCAAACATTCCCTTCCCAGTCCTGATAAACCTGTTTGATAAAATTATTGGATAATCCATTCCGGGTTGAATAGTTCACCAGGGGTTCGGCAGGATCACCTTCCTGCCCGGGGGTTAACCGGTAAATACCGCTTCCAAAAGTACTGATCCATAAACGGCCTTCATTATCCCGGGTAACCGATTGCACATTTTCATATTCCAGTCCATAGCGTTCCCCGGTATTGGTTAGTTCGTAGGAATCAAAGGATTCTCCTATTCCTGTTAGCTTATAGAAACCGGCATCGCCAGTTCCAATCCAGAAGGTATTGTCTTTTTCGTCCTGATCAATAGATTGTACCGGGATATAGGATAATTCTTTAACCGCATATTGTTCTTCAAGATAGTTTTCGTGTAACCGGAATAATTGCAGACCATTACTGGTTCCCACAAGCAATTGATTATTATCAATCGTTTTCAGGGCATAAATAATTTTCCCCTGGAAAGATTGTTGAAAAGTGTCAATGTTGTAATTTTTATCTACCCGGATCAGCCCGTTATTTTGCGAAGCGATCCAGAGGGTGCCATCGCTGGTTTCATCCATAGCGGTGATTGAACTATTAAACAGATCGTTGGTTTCCAAACGTTCAAAATGGACTCCGTCATAATAAGTTATTTCTCCCGAATTATGACCAAACCATAAGGTTCCATTGCTCCCAAGAAAGCTGGAGGTAACAAATCCGCTGGCCAGGGTATCATCGGCCTCGCTCACCATAAAATTATAACCATCATACCGGCAAAGTCCCTCGCCAGTACCGATCCACAAAAAACCGTTTACATCTTCGTTGATCGTGTAAACAAAAGGATGGCTCAATCCCTCTTCGATATTATACTCTTTAAACTGGTAGGTCTGCCCAAATACAGATTGTGCAAGAAATACCAGGAAAAAGATTAATCCGGAAATTTTTAAGCTTGAATGAAACATATAACCAATTGATTAATTATTTTTCTTTTTCACTCCAATGGAGTATTTATATTTTGGCACACCGCCAATAGGAATCGTGTAGAATGGTAACAGTTCGCCGTACTGGTTTTTTACCGATATTACCACGTTATTATTTTTTACCGGTGGATTTTTCCGTTTAATAAACTGGAAGTCCAGGGAGGTTCCGATCTCCTCATCCAGGATTTTAAACTGGTTCTGATCCCAGAGGTCATCTCCCGAGGCTTTGCATAATAAGCCCTGACGGGCTACGGAAACCACGCGGATCATTCCGTCATTATCCCAGTCAAAATTTTTCTGTTCCACCGAAATGGTACGATCATCAATATAGGGGTAAATATGCGACACCTCATTGGGGTCATTGTGCATCCGGAAACTATACTCGTAGGCAAAGGCATTGGCTCCTTCAATCCGAATATTTTCAGTGGGAGAGGTACTCACAAAATAACGATACATATTCCCATCATCGCCTTCCACCCCTTCGCAAATGATCTTAAAAATATATCCGCCATATTTTTTTACCAGTTCACCTTCGGTGGGATTAAACGGGCCAAAAGTATACCAGTTGTTATCGTAGCGCGGATTTTCGCCAAACACCTTGGTGGCCAGCATATTTCCGCTACGGTAATCTCCAACGGGATCAATCCCTTTGGCATCCTCATTTTCATGTGCTCCGGTACCTCCATAGATGGCATAGGAAATTTTGGTATCCCAGAAGCCATTAATCTCATCAATTTCTCCTCCCACATCGGGATCAAAAACCCGGATAAAAATCGGGCTGCTATGTTCTTCGGGGATCACCACAAAGAATGTTTGCGAAAAGTCATCATCACCCCAGGAGGTTTCTGCCCTGGGCCCAAAAGTCATCAGGTAGGGTATATTCTCATCTTCGGCAGGTACCGGTTGTGCCAACAAATGTAATCCTGCCATTAAGAAGAATAGTGTAATCATCAATTTTTTCATATCCAGTCAATTTAACCTGTTTTACTCACAATAATTATACGTACAATACAATAAAAAACATTAATCCCCACGTCGCCGGTCTTTTCCCTGTCCGACGACCACAATATTTTTATATACACCCTGTTTTTCGGAGTTGCCTTCCCGGTCGTTTTTACTGACCACCCCTAGTTGAACAATATAACTTCCGGGGGCAGTATAGATATGGGTGGCTTCAATTCCTCTTGTTTTTCTGCCATCGCCAAAATCCCAGTAATAACGTGCAATCTCAAAATCACTAAGATTCGTTTGTCGTCCGTCGAATTCTACTTCTTTACCAACCATAACCGTATCCGGGGCATTAATATATACCTGTTCGATATTTTCAATGGAGAGCTGATAGGTTGCCTGGTTAAAATATACATCGCCGGTAATTTCATCAATCACATTCAGTTCAATGGTATAGTCCCCTTCGCCTTCGAAACAATGTTCCACCTCTTCGCCATTGATTTTAGTTCCATCGCTAAACACCCATTGATAGGCAAAAGTAGTAGAGTCCAGGCTTTGTGCCCCCTCCTCATAAAATACATAACAATAATCGTTCTCCTGCATTTTGGTAATATTTTCAAACATGGGATAGAGTGGGGCAAAAGAATAGATATCGTCAGACATACGGGATCTATCCGAGCAATACAACCCACTTTTTTGAAAAGCGTCAATAATTAAGCCAAAATCATTGTAACGGGAATTTATGGGAGGGTCCATTCCAATGGGTTTGTGCCATTGGCCGTTCACTTTTTCGGAATAAAATATGTCTAAGCGGCCTTCCCCTTCATGCCCGTCGGAAGAAAAGTACAATCTGCCTGAACTATGGATAAACGGGAAAAACTCATTCTCTTCGGTATTAATCTGAGGGCCAAGATTTTGCGGCTCTCCCCAGTTGCTTCCTTCCAGTTCGCAGACATAAATATCGGTCCCCCCGTATCCGCCTTCCATATCGGATACAAAATATAAATATTGTCCATCTTCGCTTAGCGCGGGATGTGCAAAATTATGCTTGGGATCATTATATTCAAAAGGTGTTGGCTGGCTCCATCCTCCACGATAGCGGCTAAACCTGGAAATATAGATCCCCAGGTTATTGTGCCGTTCAATGGAATTTCCCAGTTTTTTATCTGCCTCATTATTCCGGGTAAAATAAATCTCAGAGCCGGTGCTGTTAAAGGTAGCAGGTCCCACATTAAAATTACTCTTAAAGGTTTTGTCAAAAAGTTCAGGTTCGCCCCAGGATTCGCGCCCCTCCTCAACCCGGTAGAGATCATACAGGGGAAGATCATCTCTTTCGTCGAGATAAGTAACAAAAATCGTATTCTTACGATTGGAGCAAAAAACCACCTCTCCACGAAAATAAACCGGTGCAAACTCATCGTATTTATTGGTATTAAAAGGCAACTGGCTAATGGAGTAATCCTGTGCCTCCAGCGGGATAGACAAACCCAACAATAAAATAAATATTCCTATGTTTTTTAATGTTCCCATGTTAAAAATATCTCGGACTTACCGCTCTGATTCTGTATAAAAAGTCGTATCGTAAAATAAATTCCATCGATCCTTTGGTTCTTCCGGCCAGTTCACCTAACGACATATCATAGGCCCCTCCAAGGCGGATCTGCTCATTCACCTGGTATTCAGCCGTAACTACAAACTCATTGGTATGCCTGTACGAACCACCAATCCAAATGGCCTCAGCAAGGATAAAACTCCCCCCGACATCGACCTGTAAAGTATTATTAAGCCGATAGCGTAACAAAAAGGAGGGTTTAAATTTAATCTGGTCGGAATTTCCGATAAGCACACCGGCAGACACCAGAACATCATAATTTTCGGGATCGGATTGCATCACTTTACCGCTTCCACTGTACTTATAGGACAACAGCTTAGGAACAGATGCCCCGGCAAAGAAACGATCGTTATAATAATAAACACCTACCCCAAAATTGGGAAGAAAATCCGATTCATTTTCCAAATACATATCATCATTCACTCCCAGGGGGTTAGCACTGATATCGGCAAAATTTCCCTGGTAAAAAGTGGCTCCGGCTTTTAATCCTAACGAAAGCTTTCCAGGGCCAAGTTTAAAGCGGAAAGCATAGTTTCCATAGATCTCGTAATAATCGGTAACCCCGATTTTTTCATGAAAAAGAAATAACCCGGCAGCATTTTTCTCATCCTTAAATGGAGCATGACTGCTTAAGGTTTGGGTAACCGGGGCTCCTTCAAAGCCCATCCATTGATTCCGGTACAGGAGAATATTACTGAAACATTCACGGCTTCCGGTATAGGCAGGGTTTATGGCCAATCCATTCACTTCATACTGGCTGTATACAGGTTCGTAGCGCTGGCCTATGGCTAAATCATCGTTTGTTCCATTATCCTGAGATAACGAGAATAATGAAATAAAAATAAATCCCAACAAAAATATTATATGTAATACAAAATATTTCTTCATTAGCGCCTTTTAATAACAATAAACCCTTTATGGGTATCTTTGATTCTACGGTTTGTTTCCGGGTCAACATTCACCACTGTTAAAATATAATAATAGGTATCGTCAGGTAAATCGTATCCTTTTTCATTTTTACCATCCCATCCGGGGTTATTGGAATAATTATCATCACTAAATACTTCTGTTCCCCAGCGGTTGAATATTACCAGCTTGTTTTCGTCGGCAAATTCCAGCCCGGTAAATTGCAGGTAATCGTTTACCCCGTCGCTGTTTGGAGTAAAACCTGTTGGGGTAAATATGGGATTTATGGTAATATTTACCGTATCGGTAATCACTTCGCACACCCCTTTCTCAACGGTCCATAATACCCTGATTCCCGACTGGCTTTCATCGATCAGTTGTTCGATAAGGGTAACCGTATCATTGGGGTTAACAATTGATCCGGATCCTGTTTCAAGGCTCCAGGTTGATGTTAATTCGTGAACATTGTCGGGATTAGTATAGGATCCATTCAATTCATATTCACGGGTAAAAAACAAGGTAGTATCGGTTCCTGCATCCACCTCATAAGGGCTTTGATATAAAATGATATCAACGGTGGCAGAGTCGGCACATTCCCAGTTGGTCTCTTTCCACTGATAGGTGTATTCTCCAGCTGCTTCTACAGCGATAGTGGTAGTAGGAAGCACAGAGTTTTCAAAAGTGGTATTTCCTGCTCCTTCAAGCTGGCTCCAGACTCCCTCGCCAAGGGTAGACAAGGCATTCATCTGATAAGATAGAGCACAAACCTCAGTCGAAGAACCTGCATTGGATTCAGGCCACCCATAGGCAAGAATCTCCGTCAACCCGGTCATGTCGGTAGCGAAACAACCATTGGCATCGGAAACCTCCTCGATGGAATAATTAAACCAATTACTCTCACTGGATGTTGCTGGATTAACTGCATAATTTTTTTCCGATGCATCGATATTATTTATCGTTGTGATATCAGTTCCATCCGAAAAAGCAAGGGTATAGGGTGGCTGTCCGGCAGAGATGTTAAAATGAAGGATTACTTCCTCACCACTGCAGATGGTATCTTCAAAATCATCAAGGGTTGCAACGGGTAATGGATGAATATTAACGGTAATGGTATTGCTGGTATCCACACAACAGCTATCCTGTCCGGAACGGACAATCCGCCGGAAGAAAGTCTGTTGGATGAGGGCCGGCGACTGGTAATTCTGGCCCTGTCCGCCGGTTGCAATGTCTGTCCACAAGGTACCATCGGTACTTATAATCCACTGGTAATGATATTCATTATCACCCCCCTCGGGAACCTGGGCGGTTAACAATTCTGGCTCCGTATTATAGCAGGTATAAATGACAGAATTATTGGTAATAGTATTCTTAATAATGGGTGGCAACACATTGATTTTCACCGAATCGCTGATATCCATACAATCGTCGGATTCCACGATTCGACGATAATAGGTAGTTTCCACAAGGTTTGGCGGGGCAAAATCCAGGCGTGATGAATCTTCAATCGTTTCCCAGCTTTGGCCTTCAGGTTTCTTTTGCCAGGTGATTCTAACCGAATCCTGAATCATTAATCCCCCGGTTGGAAGATCACCGGTAATTTCTTCGGGTTTCTGACCGAAACATATCTCCTGGTGGTCGAAAATGGTGTTATTTTCAATTTGAGGGAGGCCAATAATCTGTACCTGGCGGCTGGTATCAATGCAGGCACCCGACTGAACCACGCGGCGGATAAATGTGGTATCCAGTACTTCTCCGGGCAGGCAAACCGTGTCGTTAAGCTGATCGACGGGATTCCAGCTGTTCAGGTCAAAGCTGGATTGCCAGAAATAGCTATAAAATCCATTTCCTCCGATTTGCACCGTTGTGCCGGTAATGGTGTCGGCAATATTTCCAATACAGGAAACCGTATCGTCAGGGAAAATCTGGTTTCCGACAATCCATTCGTGCACCACAATTTTTATGGGAGCACTAACATCAACAATTCCTGCCGATTCAACGATCCTGCGATAATAGATGGTATCGGAAAGTGGCCCGGGATGGAGATCTTTCCGGGTTGAGTCGGCGATGGTGTTCCAATTAATTCCATCGGGGCTGTGTTCCCAAGAATAGACAAAGGTGCCATCACCTCCCCGTGGATTGGAACCGGAAATAAGGTTGGGCCGGTCGCCCGAACATACGGCATGACTTTCGCTAATGGAGTTAAACAAAAATCCGGTAAGGGGGAGTTTTACAATTGGGTTTTGCCCACCGTTACCTCCATCAAGAGCTCCATATTTTCCAATATAAGGCTGATCAATTACACTTCCTGCATCTCCTCCTGATAGTTGAGAGCTAATGTTTGTTGTGAGAGGATTTCCGTAGAATAACATTCCTGCGCCACCACCACCTCCCGGACCGGACAAGCTGGCTCCTTCGGTGTTCCCTCCATCTCCTCCGGGTACCCAGAGTTTTAATGGTCCCTGTACCGAGTCCACATCAAAGACGATGGTTCCTCCCCCACCGCCCCCGGCTCCGGAGGCTGTAGAAACACCAGTAACACTCTCTCCGTTGGCTATTGCTTTATAATTATTGGCAACCAAAAATTTTCCCAGAATAATAATTATACCCCCACCATTTCCACCTTTTGCAGCAACCAGATCGCTGGTATAGGTACCGGAACCACCCCCTCCTCCAAAAAATATTGTCGAATCATTAATAATTTGTCCTAAAGGAACCAACATCCCCATACCTCCTCTACCTGCCAGACCTGTCCATGCGTCGGTCCCTGTTTCATTCAGGTAAGCGGGAGATGGACCACAGGAAAGGGTATCTTCTTTTCCTCCTGTACCACCCACAGAAGCATTACTTCCACCGCCTCCTCCGGTAAAACGGCCATTTCCACCCCCTCCACCATTGCCCCAGGGACTAATTCCTTTGGCATAGAGCGGATCGTATTGGGCAATTCCTTCCCCTTTTCGTCCTACACTATCAGAAGATTCCGGATAAACATACCGGTAAAAATAAAGAGAATCGTCCATAGCACAAACACCATCACTCAAAACCGGATTGGCACCACGAAACCCTTTACCCGACACATCGATGTCGGCTTCCAGGTAGATGGTATCGTTGGCAAAGAGCACCAGTACGCCCCCTTTTTCTCCATCCCAGGGATCGCAGGTGAGAGTACCGGTAATCCTCACATTGCTGTAAGAAGGTACACGGATTAGCTGTACCTGCCCCCCCACATCGTAATGATTGGCCAGGGCAACCCTCAGTACCACCTTTTGCTCTACCTCAATCACCTGGTCGATAATGATAATTTCATATTTACCGGAGGAAAAGATATTTGAATAAGGAAAAACTCTACCAATAGTTTCCCAGAGATCATCATTCAGGTAAACCTCGGCCCCCTTAGCCTGGTAGATCATTACCGTATCGCCAGCAGAAAACAGCGAAGCATCGTCAACCAGCAGGGTGTCTTTGGAAGAAAAAATGGAATCTACTTTCGTATAATCGTTAATAACTCCCGATATTTCGGGTTGTGCATATACTCCGGTTGAAAAAACCGCTAAAAAGGAAAAAAGTATAATGAAAAAATGTTTCTGATTCAAAGCCTAATTTTTTAAAAACTCACCTATCCATAACAAATATATAAATATTTTAATTGATTATTAAAACTTTTTTTCAATTAAAATCCGGTATTTTTTTTCAGCGGGAGTTAACTATTCCGGGATAAAGGCAGGGAAAGTGACAAAAAAGGAGGTCCCCTGGTTAAGGCGGGTCTCATAGCCAATGGAGCCTCCGGAGTTCTCCACGATATTTTTCACAATGGCCAGGCCGAGTCCCATTCCGCTGGATTTGGTAGTAAAATTAGGTCTGAAAAGTTTTTCTTTCAATTCATCAGGTATTCCAACTCCATTGTCATTCACGAGAACTTTTACGAAATCAGGGTTTTGCTCAACCTGCAGGTGAATGGCTCCTTTCCGCTCGTTGGGAATGGCCTGTATTGCATTCTGAATGAGATTACTAAATACGATTAACACCTGTTCGGGGTCGGCAAAAACATAAATTTCCTGATCCTTATTGTACAATGAAATAAAATCTACAGGCTGTGAACCTTCAAACAGGCTGATGGATTCCTCGAGCTTTTGGATAATATTTACCTTTTGAGCTTTTGCCCGGGGCATCTTGGCAAAGTTGGAAAACTCGGTGGCGATTTTCGACAAGTTATTAATCTGACTAATCAATGAATTCGAGAATCGCTGAATCCGTTGATCAAAATCAGGATTTTGTTCTTTCCAGGCCTTTTGCAGGTATTGAACCGAGAGTTTCATCGGGGTTAAGGGATTCTTTATCTCGTGGGCAATTTGCTTGGCCATTTCACGCCATGCAGATTCGCGCTCTGATTTTGCCAGTTTTTCGGCATTTTCGGACAATTCACTCACCATCCGGTTGTACTCTTTGATCAGGCTTCCGATTTCATCCTGGCTTTCGTAGTGGATGGGTTCATTTTTTTTGCCCAGGTCAATTGCGCGAAACCGTTCCTGGATCAGCTGCAGAGGACGGGTAATGTTGTTGGAAACAAAAATGGCAACAATAACTGACAACAAAATAAGAAAGAAATAGATATTTACTACAGCAACCACAATGGTATAAATTTCTTTTCGCAGGGCACTTTGTTTGGTAAAATAGGGTAAATTAATATAGGCCAGCAGTTCGTTGGAGTCATTCACAAAAGGGACATAAGCCGAGTAATAGCTCAATTCACCAATCCGTTCCTTATGGATATATTTTCCCATTTTCTGGACTACCATTTTACGGTAAGCCTCCACATTCATTTTCTTCCCCATCAGTCCTTTTTCAAAAACCTGGGGTCTTGAAGATGCCAAAAGAGTTCCGTCGGTGTCGTAAAGATTGATATCGATATAAAACACACTGGAAAATTTGTTCAGCAGATAGGTTAGGTAATCGGCATAATCTTCATCCAGAGCATACTCTCCCCCCAGCTTATGTTCCATTTCCACCAGTACCGACTGCATTTTTTCGCCAATACTTTCGTATAAATTACGTTCAAACTGCTTAAAATTATAAAACAATGTACCTGAACCAACCAGGATAAGGGACAGAAAGAGCAATCCAATCATGGATACTTTTATCTTGTTTTTAAAATCGTAGCGGAATGATTTTACATTGTGAGGAAACCGCAGGATAAAAAAGGTAAGGGTATATAACATATAATAAAACACAAAAATATAGGAAAAGGATGCCAGGATATCAATAAAAGTAATTTTTGTGTTACTGATCACAATACTGGTTTCATCATCAATTTTATAGATGAGGTGTTCAAAATTCTGATCACTGGTAAAATAAAATTCTTTTTCGGTGCTCCATTCCCGGGGGCAGGTTAACTGATAGGAATACTCCCCGGACTGGGTGATCAGCTGATTATTCTTATATTTGGCATAGGAATAATTCGACAATACTGTTGATCCGCTCATTTTCTGATCGAGCAATAACTCGGGGTACCCCAACTCCTGGCTGATCAACTTGGAATCCAGCGCAATAAATAATGAAACCTCCTGGTTCCATTCCGGTTTCTGATAAACGAGTTTTCCAAAATAGCTTATCCGACCGTTTAAATTATCCAAAAAATAAAAATTACTTCCCTGTAGTTTATTCCCCTCCAGGGTTATCAGGTTCTCAAAAAAAGAATAACAATGAACAATATCAGTACTGTTTTCGTAATTTACCGTTAACTCGTCGTTGGGATTACAAACCGAAATCTGAAGGTCGTATTTTCGGAAATATCCACTAAAATAGTTCATTTGTAAATACTCTAAAATAGCCCCTTCGTTTTGAATATGCCAGGTTAATAAATCCCGGATGACGGTATCCTTCAAAATTTCGGTTTCCAGGCTTTCCAAAAGCATTTCAGCCACCTGATCGTGTTCATTGGCCAGGTTAACCACCAAAACCTTCCGCGTTTCCTGATCTTTTTGCCGGCTTACAATGGTTATAAACGTAACGGTATAAACTGCAAAAAGCAACAATAAAAACATCTTAACACCATAGGAGAAGACCTTTTTTCTAATCCGGATGAATACAATGAAAAAATAAAAAAAGGCAAAAAACACGATGGAAAATACCTCAAACTTAAAATCAAACAGGGGAAGAAAAAGAGACAGGACGACAATCAAGGGGAAGAAGAAAAAAGTAAATGTTTTCAATTGAAAATGCTCCCTGAAATTGCGGGCAAAACAATCGATGATTAAAAATAAACTAACCGAGAGCAAGACAATAATCAAAAAACCAATTAGACTATATACCGACAGGTCAAAAAACTGGTATACATCAAAAGAGATACTCGAATGCAGGATCAGGCTTTTAAATAAAAAATGTTCCAAAAGAAAAAACCCAAAAGGAATAATTATTGCCAGGATTAAATAGACTGATCGCAAAAACCTGTTTCCAAGAAACCTGATCCCTGATTCTTTATAAATAATCACAGTAACAAATAATAGAATAACAGCATGTAAGAGCAAATCTCCCAGGGAAGGGATCAACGATGAAATGGCAAACTGATGAGGCTGAAACAATTCCAGGTGGTTAAACACTGAAGGAATTTTATAGGTAAGCATCATCCCTCTCAACAAAATGATCAAACCTGACAATACGAATAAAACAATACGTCTTTTGGATGTTGAGTGAATTTTAAAGACTACCGAAAAAACAAAACCAAAGAAAAAAAGCAAGGTCAGCAGATAGAACACAGAGGCCAGCCTGATATAGGTATCATGGTATCCATATTCTTTGTCCTGGGTCAAAGAAAATAAATAATTCCCGTGCTGATCACTGACCGCATAACCCTGATCAGGATTCACTGATATTTCGTATCCGGGTGACAAATTATAAAGGGGGTGAAAATTATTTTGAATAAAGTCATTGGAAAAGGAATGTTGGTTTTTTATCAATACCAGGGCCCAGATCTTGACCTCATTCACCTCCCTGTATTTTGAGACATACCATCCATTATCCAGCTGAATCAATGATTGCTGCATCTTTTCACCGGGTTTGATATGACTGACCGGAACCAGGTTATCCGACCAGTACTTCAGGGTATCATTAACATATCCCAGGAGAACAATCCCTTCTTTTTCAAAAAAGTTGGCGGGGATAAGTTTAGGATAAGCTATCAACTCTTCAAAACTTCGGTGATTAATTTCCGATTCCAAAAGATCAATATAATCTGTTGCTTTTTCGAGCTGGGTCAGAACCCTGGACTGAAAGTTCTCCAGCTCGTTGGTTTTTTGGGCATCATTACGAATATTAAAATTCAGGAATACAGCAACAACCAGCGATGCCAGAAACGCCAAAAAGTATTTATTCTGCAATATCGTTTTATCAATCCTCATTGAATTCTTTAGGTTAAATCCGGAATAAAATATTTTCAAGCTCTATGCGAAACAAATAAATACCTATCAAAAACAAAGCCATTTTACTATATTGATTAATCATTGATTATATTCTTGAATAATTTTATTGATGATGATAAGGCTCGCCCTTAATAATGGTCAGGGCCCGGTATAATTGTTCAATAAATATTAGACGCACCATTTGATGAGAAAAGGTCATCCTGGATAACGACATTTTCATATTACTTCGTTGATAGAGAGATTCAGAAAAACCGTAGGCTCCACCAATAACAAAAACAAGGTTTTTTATTCCACCGGTCATCTGTTTTCCCATCCACCCGGCAAAACCAACTGAGGAAAACGATTTCCCATTTTCATCCAGCAGCACCACAAAATCAGAGGGTTGTAACTGTTGCAGGATCAACTCTCCTTCTTTTTTCTTTTGCAGTTTTTCGGGCAGATTTTTAGTATTCTTTAAATCGGGAATTAGCTGAGCATCAAAAGGGATATAATGAATTATTCGCTGCTGATAACTTCTCACACCAGCTACAAGATAGTCCTGCACCGTTTTACCTACCATGATAAGTTTTACTTTCATTCGGAAACCATTTTATGAATGGGTAGAAATTTACTATTTATTTATGGAAAATGGTAAAAATTGGGAATCCAATCATTTTTTTATATTTTTAATCTGTTTTTTCCAAACAGATATGATAACATTGGTTCGGTTTTTGCGATGCTATTAAAGCAAACTTAAGATCTTAAACAATGAAAACTTTAAAAAAAGTAATTCCATTAACCATACTTTTCACCTTGTTTTTTAATCTGGGTTCGTTTTCTCTGGGTCAGGAAATCCCAAGAGATATAGCCATTGCTTTTAAAGTAGGGAATGCTGATGAACTTTCGCGTTATTTTAACAATACCATTGAACTGGTTATCCTGGATAAGGAAGATGTATACAGCAAGGTACAGGCCAAACAGATTATTGACAATTTTTTTGCAGAGCATTATCCCAAGAGTTTTGAGTTTGTCCATCAGGGGGGAAAAGAAGAATCAAAATTTGCTATAGGCAAGCTGGTTACGTTTAATGGTACGTTTCGGGTTTATCTGTTAATCAAACTCAAAAACGACAAACCTTTTATCCATCAATTAAGAATTGAAACGGAAAATGAATAACCAGTTTCTAAAAAATATTTTAAGCAACGCTATTCAGGAGGACCTTGGTGACGGGGATCATTCATCCCGTTCCTGTATTCCGGACGATGCAACAGGAAAAGCACAATTACTGATCAAGCAAGAAGGAATTTTAGCCGGGCTGGAAGTTGCCAAGGAGGTTTTTAATCTAATAGATTCTACCTTAAAGTTTGAGCAGTTTCTTTTTGACGGGAGTAAAATTAATCCGGGTGACCGGGCATTCATTATTCATGGGAATATTCAATCGATACTTCAGGCGGAGAGACTGGTGTTAAACATTATGCAACGCATGAGTGGTATTGCAACCACTACTCATGAGTACGTTCAGAAAGTAGCCGGCACCAAAGCCAAAATCCTGGATACCCGAAAAACGACCCCCGGCTTCCGGTATCTTGAGAAACAAGCTGTAAAGATTGGTGGAGGCGAGAACCACAGGATGGGCCTCTACGATATGATTATGTTAAAGGATAATCATGTGGATTTCGCCGGAGGAATTCAGCCGGCGATAGAAAAAGCCAACGAATACCTTAGGCAAAATAATAAAACTATAAAAATTGAGATTGAGGTAAGAACGATTGATGAATTGAAGGAGGTGCTAAAAACCGGAAAAGTCCACCGGATCATGTTTGATAATTTCACGCCCGGGCAAACCCAAAAGGCAGTTCAGCTCATACAGGGGCGCTACGAAACAGAATCCTCCGGGGGAATCACCCTTGATACCCTCCGGGCTTATGCCGAAACCGGAGTAGACTATATTTCAGTTGGAGCCTTAACCCATCAGATAAAAAGTTTGGATATGAGTTTAAAAGCTATTTAATTTACATGATCATTAAATAGTTTTTTATCAATGACTTCATCGGATAAAACAAGATACAAGTTTTTTAATCAAAAGATTCAATCCTATAGTCATAAGGCTAAGGAGATGTCTATTCCCGGATTCAACGGGGTTCCCATCTATTATGTTATTCAATTCTTTTTTTCCGGGATTAAAAACGGTTATTTAGCCACCAGAGCATCTGCCATAGCCTTCAATTTTGCGTTGGCGATTTTTCCCACGCTCCTTTTTTTATTCACCCTGATTCCGTTTATCCCAGTAAAAAATCTACAAACAGAGATCTTACAATTATTTCATGATTTTTTACCCCTCAATGCTTATCATTACCTGGAGTCGACGCTTGTATCAACCTTAACCGTAAAAAAAGGGGGTATTTTATCCTTTGGAGCATTAGCCAGTTTATTCTTTTCGACCAATGCAATTCATGCGTTAATTCAGGCCTTTAACAACACCTACCATAGTATTGATACCAGGAACTGGACTGCTATCCGGATGGTCTCCACCTTTTTGGTTTTTGTTTCTTTTATCCTGGTTACGACCTCCGTTTCCCTGATTATTTTCGGACAGTCGGTATTATCCAAACTGGTTGAATTAGGATTCATTGAGAAAGACATCACTTATTACCTTATCACTTTCGGGAAATGGGTTATGATTATTGCCATGTTCTTTTTTACCATATCCTTTCTATACTATTATGCTCCTGCAAAAAAATCGGAGTGGAAATTTATCTCTGCAGGAGCTACCCTGGCAACCATATTAGCTCTTTTAACTTCGCTTGGTTTTTCGTATTTTGTCAATAATTTTGGTCAGTATAATAAATTATATGGTTCCATCGGAACCTTAATGGTTATTTTGTTGTGGCTATATTTTAACTCTTTTGCTTTACTTCTGGGATTTGAGCTAAATGCCAGCATAAAGAATGCAAAACTTGAAAACACGAACTAAACTTAACTTGCTATGGAAAAAAAATTCGATTCACTTAGAAACGAGTACATGAAGAAGAAGCTCAGTAAAAAAGATGTTCACCCGGATCCTTTTAAGCAATTTGTCAAGTGGATGGACGAAGCCATAAAAGCTGGGGTTTATGAGCCTACCGCCATGTCGCTGGCAACTACCGGAAAAAACTTATTGCCCTCTAACCGAATTGTTTTACTCAAGGAGATTATGGATCAGGGATTTGTTTTTTTCACCAATTACGAAAGTAAAAAAGGGCATCAGTTGGCAGAAAACCCATACGGTAGTATTCTCTTTTTCTGGCCTGAGCTGGAGAAACAAATACGTATCGAAGGCAGAATAGAAAAAACACCCCGGGAGATATCAGATAATTATTACCTGACCCGGCCTGCTAAGCGAAGGATCGGTGCCTGGGCATCTCCTCAAAGCAGAGAAATTCCGCATCGTGATCACCTGGAAAAACTTCAAGCGGACTATGAAAAAAAATTTGCCCATCATCCCCCACACCGGCCCGAAAACTGGGGAGGCTTTATGCTTATTCCTTACACTTTTGAGTTTTGGCAGGGACGCCCAAACCGGTTACACGACCGGATTGAATATTATTTCGACGACAATGACTGGAAAATTAGAAGACTGGCTCCATAAATATTAAAAAGAAATCGATATTTTTACCACAAAAAATTAAAGAAGAACTATCGCAACAAAAAAAACCCATAGGTCAGCAGGACTAAACACATTTGGTGGTGTTTTTACACCTTCTATTCTTACCATTTTAGGGGTAATCATGTACCTCCGGTTTGGATGGGTTGTAGGCAATGTGGGGTTACTGGGAACCCTGCTGATTGTTACCCTGGCCACCTCAATTACGTTTTTAACCTCACTATCCATTGCTTCCATATCTACCAATACTACGGTACGAATTGGTGGTGCCTACTATATGATCAGCCGATCGTTGGGGCTGGAAATTGGCGGATCAATTGGTATTCCATTATATTTAGCCCAGTCATTTTCGGTTGCATTATATGTGATCGGGTTTTCGGAAAGCATGGTCTCTATCTTTCCCGGATTAAATATTAAACTGGTGGGTATTGTTACAACACTGGCTCTAGGTACTTTATCGCTTTTTTCGACCAAGGCAGCCATCAGGGTTCAGTTTCTCATTCTTGGAGTTATTGCGATGTCCTTGCTATCGCTGTTTCTGGGAAGCCCCATTGAAAATTCCCAAATTGAGATGTGGGGTGTCCCTGCGGCAAAATCGGTAGGTTTCTGGAAGGTTTTTGCCGTTTTCTTTCCTGCAGTAACAGGCATTATGGCCGGGGTCAACATGTCGGGCGATTTAAAAAATCCTGCCCGGTCAATCCCTAAAGGCACATTTATGGCTGTAGGGACAGGATATGTTATCTACATGATCCTTCCTATTATCCTGGCCAGCAGGGCCGATGCCAAAACACTGGTTGAAAATCCACTGATTATGCAGCAAATTGCTTTTTGGGGGGGAGCCATCCTCTTAGGAGTATGGGGAGCGACATTGTCCAGCGCTGTAGGAAGCTTATTAGGAGCTCCCAGGGTATTGCAGGCTTTAACCAAAGACCAGGTCCTGCCCCGGGCATTTGCATTTTTAGGAAAAGGATCCGGAAAAGAGCAGATTCCAAGAGGAGCTACAATCTTTACCATAATCATTACCCTCATCTCGGTTTATTTTGGGAACCTAAATGCTATCGCTCCGATACTTACTATGTTTTTTCTCACAACCTATGGGGTCCTTAACATTACCGCAGGCATTGAAAGGTTTCTAAACAGTCCTTCATTCCGTCCAAAATTTAAGGTCCATTGGATATTTTCTCTTTTAGGAGCCTTCGGCTGCATGGCCGTAATGTTTTTAATCAATGCGATAGCTACCGTGTTTGCCAGTATTTTTATTTTACTTGTCTTTTTATGGTTACGTCGCCGACGGCTCAAAGCGACCTGGGGAGATGTACGAAGCGGAATGCTTTTGCAGATCATACGGTATGCATTGTTACGGTTAAATTCCGAACCCAACCCAAAAAGCTGGCGACCCAATTTACTGGTACTGTCAGGAGCACCTACCAAACGATGGCATCTCATTGATTTTGCCTATGGATTAACCCAGGAAAAAGGGTTAATCACGGTAGCAACAATTCTTAACCAGGAAAAGGTAACCCAGGAAAAAATCCCCTCCTACGAAAAACAAATTACCGAATACTTAAACAATAAAAACATACGAACCCTTGTCCGTGTAATGCGTTCCGAAGATCCTTTCAAAGGATCGATACAGCTGGTAAATTCGTATGGATTAGGTTCGCTGATCCCCAACACCGTTCTGCTTGGAGATACCGAAGAGAAATCCCATCACCAGGCTTATGCGGAAATGATCAGCCACTTTTATAAATCCAGAAGAAATATTATCATCTTACAAAATATCAAACATTTAGGATTCAAATCGAAAAAGTCAATTGATATCTGGTGGGGTGGTATCAAAGGAAACGGAGCCTTAATGATGATTCTGGGTCATTTAATGCAAAACAGTCCCCATTGGCAAAATATTGAAATCTGTCTTAAAATGGTAGTTCCCAATGAAACTGCATTGCTGGATGCAAAGAAGAATCTCGGGGATATCATTTCAAAATTCAGACTTCAGTTTAAACAAAAGGTCATTGTTGCTCATGGAAAGAGATTTTGCGACATCCTGAAAAAAGAGTCGGCAACCAAAGACCTGGTAATGTTGGGATTAAAAACTCCGGAAAATGGATTTTCCGAGTATTTTGATCAATTTAAGGCAGATACGAAAGATATACCCCGTAAGATTTTTGTTCTGGCAGCCCAGGATATTGAGTTTACGGACGTACTCAATTAAAAAAAAGCACACCCCGGAAAGGGATGTGCCTGAATCATATTTTCATACTTAATGCTTACTGACAATGTAAATATTTATTTACCAGTTTTCTTAGCTCTTCCTCTTTACCATACAATCGCTCACTCAAGTCTTTATCATCGAACGACTTAAGCTTTTCAGCGGTTTGTTCAATTAACCCTGAAGGAAAAACTCCATTCTTTTCAAAATATTTACGTTTTTCCAGCAGGCGTTCTGCTGATTCCCAACACGATTGAGGCAGATATTCCAATTTGGCTAAGGTATCTTTATGTTCCTCGTCAAAGATGTTGATACTCATATATAATTTGTCGGCAAGCCCGAGGGCATTTTCCATTTCCAATCCATGCTGCGCTGCTACGATGATTCCTGCTACATATAAATAGAGATCGGCAGAACCATCACCGGAACGTAATTCGACCGTTTGTTTCCCGGGAACATAAGGGATCTCCTGTTTTTCCTGGGGATTAGCATCTTTAACCATTCCGGTATCTTTGGTCCATCCTAAAGGAACACGTACCAGTACCGACCGGTTACTATCACCCCAGCAAATATTGGTTGGCGCTTCCTGGTGCGGAACTAACCGCAAATAGGAGGTAGGAATGGTATTTCCAAAAGCGGTTAGCGGAGCTGCCAGGTCTAATAAGCCGGCAATCATCTTTTTAGCACTATCGCTTAGTTTACCGTTTTCAATCATCACGTTTTTCCCGTCTTTTTCCAGGAGCATATGCACATGCATTCCGCTACCTGCTTTTCCAACGGTAATTTTGGGGGCAAAACTGATATTTACACCATATTCGCTGCCCAGCATTCTGAGGATCCACTTGGCAATAATCAGCTGATCAACGGCATCCTGGGGGTCTGTGGGTAAAAACTCAATTTCCTGCTGTTCGTATAGCTCTCCTTCGCTAACAAAATTACCTACTTCGGAATGACCATATTTGGTTAATCCTCCACATTGAGAAATAAGGCTCAGGGCTTCCTTACGGATATGTCCAAATTTGGTAAACGGGGGGGATTCATGATATCCTTTCTGGTCTATGGCCGGATAAAGCTCTTCAACCTCACTGACAATATAATATTCTAACTCTCCCATCGCTTTAAAATCAAATCCTGTAGATTTTCGGAACTCATTAATCGCTTTTCTCAGGATATACTCGGGAGAGCTTTCCAAAGGTTTACCCTCACGGTCATAAAAGCTACACAAGATATCCAGGGTAGGATAGTCCGAAAAGGGGTTTACAAATGCTGTTCTAAAGCGGGGAACCACATATAGATCACTTGATCCTGCTTCGATATAGGAAAATAAACTTGACCCATCTACACGCTCGCCGCTGGAAAGGATATCCTCAAGATGCTGCTTGCTGTTGATGACAAAATTTAAGGTTTTAAGTTTTCCGTCTTCTCCAACATACCTGAAGTTGACCATTTCAATTTCATTCTCCTCAATAAAATAGATGATATCCTGTCGTGTAAATTCCGAAGCAGGTTTCTTTAAAAACTGAACCAATGGATTTGGATTCATTCTGATGTCTGATTCTTTCATATCTTTTGCTTTTTATTTTTACGATGAAAAAAGGACCACTAAACTACTGAGAAAAGTTTAAATATCAATAGTTTGTAGTCCTTTTTAAAATATGTTATAAAATACAATTTTAGATTAATGGCTGGGAATCAGGCGTATCAAACACTCTTCTTCAAACCGGATATCCGGTTCTCGAGGACCTTAATCTTGGCTTCTGCATCAGCCCGTTTTTGTTTTTCAATAGTTACCACTTTTTCCGGGGCATTCTGAACAAATCGTTCATTATTCAACTTTTTCATCACTGTATTTAAAAATCCCTTTTGGTAATCCAACTCTTCGGTCAACTTATTGATTTCTTCCTCCACATCAACCAAATCTCCCAGTTCAATGTAAAACTCGGCAGATTTTACCATAAAAGAAACGGCACTGTCAATTTTTTGATCAACAGATTCAATCTGGGAAAGATTGGCCATTTTAACAATACATGAGTTAAACCCCTGGGTGAAATCACCATTTACTTTAAGGGGCAACAGTTCCTTTTGAGGGATATTATTTTCATTCCGGATATTTCGTACGGCAGAAATAAGTTCCTTTACAAGTTCGAATGTTTCAATAACCTGATCATCATAGGAAGCTGCTTCAGGCATTTTTTCTGTCATTATACTCTGCCCCTGAGTTCGTTTTTCCATGATCTGCCATATCTCTTCGGTAATAAAGGGCATAAACGGATGCAGCAGCTTTAATAAAACATCAAAAAAACGGAGGGTTTGCTCGTATGTTTGAGGGTCGATTGGTTTTTGGTAAGCCGGTTTTACCAGTTCCAGGTACCAGGATGAAAATTCGTCCCAGAATAATTTATACACAGCCATTAATGCATCGGAGAGACGATACTTTTCATAAAGGTCGTTAATGGTTTCAATTTCGGCATTTAAGCGGTGGGTAAACCACGCTATCGCTTTCTGGCTATGTTCGGGTTGATCAGCTTTTGGGTCCACTTTCCAGCTTTTTACCAGGCGGAAAGCGTTCCATATTTTATTTCCAAAATTACGTCCCTGTTCGGTTAAACTCTCATCAAAAAGCAAATCTCCTCCGGCAGGAGAACATAATAACATTCCAACCCGTACACCATCGGCTCCGTATTTTTCCATGAGTTCAATCGGGTCTGGCGAATTTCCCAGGGATTTGGACATCTTTCGTCGTAAATGGTCACGAACGATCCCTGTGAGGTAAACATTTTTAAAAGGTTTCTCTCCTTTATATTCGTAGCCTGCCATAATCATACGAGCCACCCAGAAAAATAAGATTTCAGGGGCAGTAACCAGGTCGTCTGTAGGATAATAATAATTATAATCCTTATTTTCCGGATCATTTATTCCGTTAAAAACAGAAATTGGCCATAGCCAGGAGGAGAACCAGGTGTCGAGCACATCTTCATCCTGACGCAAATCATCGATCGAAAGATTGTCATTTCCTGATTTTTCTTTCGCCAAAGCCAATGCTTTTTCAGCAGTTTCTGCTACTACATAACCGCCATCAGGCAGATAGTAAGCGGGAATGCGGTGCCCCCACCACAACTGACGCGACACACACCAATCTTTTACATTTTCCATCCAGTGTTTATAGGTATTTTTAAACTTCGGGGGATGAAACTGAATATTATCGTTCATCACATGATCAAGGGCAGGTTTTGCCATCTGTTCCATCCGGCAAAACCATTGCATGGATAATTTAGGCTCGATAACTGCGTCGGTACGTTCGGAATAACCAACATTGTTGATATAATCTTCCACTTTTAAGATGAGTCCCTCTTTTTCGAGGTCCTGTACTATTTTATCCCGAACCACAAAACGATCTTCACCCACATAGCGTTGTGCATTTTCATTTAACGTACCATCATCATTAAAAATATCAATACTTTCCAGCTGATGTTTATCTCCAATCTCATAGTCGTTAATATCATGAGCAGGAGTTATTTTAAGGGCTCCTGTACCAAATTCTTTATCCACATACTCATCCAATATGATGGGTACCGGGCGGTTTATCAAGGGAACCATAACTTTTTTGCCATGCAGATGTTTAAAACGTTCATCATCGGGATGAACGCAAACGGCAGTATCACCCAGAATTGTTTCCGGTCGTGTAGTGGCTATGGTTACATACCCCTCTTCACCCATGACCTTATATCTTACATAATACAATTTTGAATTTACTTCTTTGTAATTCACCTCTTCGTCGGAAACAGCTGTTTTAGCTACCGGATCCCAGTTAACCATCCGAACGCCCCGGTAAATTAATCCTTTATGATACAGATCAACAAACACTTTAATCACACTTTGCGACAAATCTTCATCCATGGTAAACCGGGTACGTTCCCAGTCACACGAGGCACCAAGCTTTTTTAACTGTTCCAGAATAATTCCGCCATGCTTTTCTTTCCATTCCCAGGCATGTTTTAAGAAATCTTCACGCGAAAGGGTATTCTTATCTATTCCTTCTTCTTTTAATTTAGCAACCACCTTGGCTTCAGTAGCGATCGAGGCATGGTCAGTACCCGGCACCCAACAAGCATTTTTTCCCTGCATACGAGCTCTTCGGACCAGGATATCCTGGATGGTATTATTTAACATATGCCCCATATGCAAAACTCCGGTAACATTGGGAGGAGGAATTACAATGGTGTAAGGCTCTCTCTCGTCGGGTTCTGAATGAAAAAAACGATTATCCATCCAATACTTGTACCACTTGCTCTCGGTTAATGACGGATCATATTTTGCAGGAATATCCATGTTTATATTATACTATTTAGGATTAAACATCTATTCTTTTGAAAAGTCTGTAAAAATATAAATTAATTCACAAAATCCTTTTTAATAACATGTTTAATTTTGTGAATAAAAAGTAAATTTGTAACCTAAAAAAATATTTTGCTCTATGAAAAAAATCATTTTATCACTTTTGTTAGCCAATTTAACCATATTCGGTGCTTCTTCACAAGAAGAGATCAATACCAATCAGGACAGCAAAGATCTACCGGAAATTTATTTTGAAAAAACCACCCATGATTTTGGGAAGATTGAATATCAGGGTGACGGAACCTGTGAGTTTACCTTTAAGAATACGGGGAATGAACCATTATTGTTAACCAACGTAAGGGCTTCCTGTGGTTGTACAACACCTACCTGGCCAAAGGAGCCTTTAAAAAAAGGAGAAAAGGGAACCATTACGGTAAAATACAATACCCGCATTATCGGTAACTTTACAAAAACCATTCGGGTATACTCCAATGCAAAGACTACTCCCATAATGCTTAAAATTACGGGTACTGTTCAAAAGCCGGACGAAACAAAAAAATAATACAATCCAATAAAAATTTTATTATGCCACAAATATCAGATAAAGGAAAACAGATGCCTGCATCGCCCATCAGAAAACTGGTGCCTTATGCAGAGGAAGCAAAACGTAAAGGACGCAAGGTTTATCATTTAAATATTGGACAACCTGATATTCCTACTCCTGAAGTTGCATTAGAAGCAGTAAAAAGTATCACCGCAAAAGTTATTGAATACAGCCATTCGGCTGGAAATGAATCGTACCGGAAAGGATTAGCCCAGTATTATAAAAATGTTAATATCGATGTGGATCATACCGAAATGCTAATTACCACAGGTGGATCAGAAGCCATTACTTTTGCTTTTTTATCCACGTTAAACCCCGGGGATGAGGTTATTATTCCTGAGCCCTTTTATGCAAACTATAATGGATTTGCCGTATCTGCCGGAGTGGTGGTTAAACCGATTACATCATCAATTGAAACGGATTTTGCGCTTCCCCCGATTGAAGAATTTGAAAAACTGATTACTCCAAAAACAAAAGGAATTGTTATCTGTAATCCAAATAATCCCACAGGATATTTATACTCAGAATCGGAATTAAAACAGCTGCAAAAGCTAATAGAGAAACACGATTTATACTTATACTCTGACGAAGTATACCGTGAATTTTGTTACGATGGCAACACCCATTTTTCGGCGATGCACCTGAAAGGAATCGAGAACAATGTCATTATGATGGATTCTGTTTCCAAACGTTACAGTATGTGTGGAGCACGGGTAGGTGCAATGGTTACCAAAAACAAAGATGTAATTGCTACAGCCATGAAGTTTGCTCAGGCTCGATTATGTCCGCCGTCGTTTGGACAATGGGCCGGTGAAGCAGCATTAAACACCCCCAACGAATATTTTGATGAGGTATATAACGAGTATATCGAAAGAAGAGACTTTATGGTTGAAGAACTAAATAAAATGGAAGGAGTAATTTGCCCGACCCCTAAAGGAGCTTTTTATACTGTTGTAAAACTACCGGTAGATGATACCGACAAGTTTGCCCAGTGGATTTTAAGCGAATTTGAATACAAGAATCAAACGGTAATGATGGCCCCTGCTTCAGGATTTTATGCCTCGCCAGGATTAGGGAAACAGGAAGTACGTATAGCCTATGTACTGAAAAAAGAAGATTTAGCCCATGCTATGGAAACCCTGGAAGCCGCATTAAAAGCTTATCCCGGGAGAACAGTATAAACATTCTCAACAACAATTATAAAAAACCGAGGCCTTCCTGCTTCGGTTTTTTTATCCCCTATCATCTAATCAGAGAAGTCAGGATAAATTAAATATTTTTTCCTAATTTTTTGAAACTCTTCAATGCCGGGTTTCCAGCTTTGACGGATTTTTTCTGCCGAGAGGCCTTCTTCAATTTGTTCCTCTAATAACGGAGAACCTGAAATATTATAGAAAAAAGAATTAAAAAAATTTTCCTTATCCGGGGAGTTCTGATAACCAAAAATCAACCACTCAAGGTTTATTTTCCTTAAGGAAACCAACTGACTACTTTCAATACCCCGTAAATCAACCCCAAAACATTTTTGATTTTTATGTTTAGGGTTTTTGCTCGAACCATTCAGGCTTCTGGGGGTATAGGTAAATTCAACATTTTGTAATGCAGGTCCTCCAAAAACCTGAAAAGGAAATTCTGTGCCTCTTCCAACATTTAAGGACGTTCCTTCAAAAAAACCTAAAGAGGGGTAAAGATAAACAGCAAGCATATTTTGTAAATTCGGGGAGGGGGAAATTAATAAATGGTATAATGAATCGTGGGTATAATTTTTACAGGAAATGTATTTTAAGTCACATTGAACACCCTTGTTTAACCATCCTTCCTCATTAATCATCCATGCAAATTCTGCGATCGTCATTCCATGAACAATGGGCACAGGATGCATTCCTACAAAAGAACGAAAAGCAGTATCCAGTACAGGGCCGTCGATATAAAAACCATTGGGATTGGGCCTGTCTAAAACAAGCATTTCAACATTGTTTTCGGCGCATGCTTCCATTACATAATGCATGGTAGAGATATAGGTATAAAACCTCACCCCCACATCCTGCAAATCAAAAACCACCACATCAATATCTTCCAGATCCTTTTTTTGGGGTTTTTTACTTTTCCCGTATAGAGAAACCACTTCCAGCCCGGTTCTTTGATCTGTCTCATCATCGATTATCTCGCCTGCATCAGCACTTCCCCGAAAACCATGTTCCGGACTAAAAATTTTCTGCACATCAATTCCTAGGGCCAGCAAAGAATCTACCAGGTGAGTATCGCCAATAACCGTTGTATGGTTGGCTACAACGGCAACTTTTTTGTTTTTTAAATAAGGAATATATTGTTCGGTTTGCTCAGCCCCCGTTTCCATGTTCAGGGTTTGGCGAGAAAGTTTATGATGTGTACACCCCTGCAAATGGTAGAGTACAATCCCTATCAATACATACATTACTTTTTTCATTCCTTGCCGGTTTAATTCAGAGTCCTAAATTAATAATTTTCTCTACAAAACATAAACTTTATTACCATTACCTGATAAAATCGAAGAATAATTTACTGGCTCAGAGGTATTCAATAAAACTTTAATTTTACTACATTTGTGAAAACAAAAAATACAGCATTTTGAATACCGAACTTTTTATTGCCAAACGTTTAATTACCGAGAAAAAACAAAAGAAGGGGATCTCTCAGCCCATTGTAACCATTGCTGTGATCGGGATTTCACTTGGACTTGCGGTAATGATTCTGGCTGTTGCCATAGCATCAGGATTTAAAAACGAAATTAGCAATAAATTAATCGGATTTGGATCCCATATTCAAATTATCAATTACGACACAAACATCTCCTATGAAACAGTACCCATCAATAAAAACCAACCTTTTTTTGAGGATGTAAAAAACCTTAAGGGAGTAAATCAGATTCAACAGTTTGGTATTAAAGCCGGGATCATTAAGACTAAGGCAGAAGATATTCATGGAGTTGTTTTAAAAGGTATAGGTCCTGATTTTGACTGGTCATTTTTTGAACAGAATCTGGTTGCCGGAAAAACCTTTCGCGTTACCGACACTACCCGAAACGATCACATTATTATTTCAGAACACATTGCCAACTTACTGAAGTTAAAACCCGGCGACAAGATTGCCGCCTACTTCATCCAGGATCCTCCAAGAATGAGAGTTTTTTCTATTGCAGGGATATACAATACCAGCCTGGCCGAATTCGACGAAAAATTTATCCTGGCAGACATAGGGCATATTCAACGGTTGAATAACTGGAATAAGAATCAGATTAGCGGATACGAAGTAATTATTGATAATTTCTCACAAATGGATCCTCTCACCCGTGACATTAGAGATATTGTAGGTTTCAGTTTTGATCCCACAGGAGCTAAACTAAAAGTACAAAGCATTAAAGAAAAATATCCACAGATGTTCGATTGGCTTAACCTAACCGATATGAATGTCTGGATAATATTAATCCTTATGACAGCGGTTGCCGGATTCAATATGGTTTCAAGTCTGTTAATCCTGATCCTCGAACGCACCAATATGATTGGAATATTAAAAGCCGTAGGAACCCAAAACTGGTCGATACGGAAAATATTTCTCTATCAATCGGCTTTCCTCATATCCAAAGGATTACTCTGGGGCAACATCATTGGAATTACCCTTTGTTTTCTTCAAATGAAATTTCAATTGATTTCACTTGATCCCTCCTCCTACTATCTCGAAGCGGTCCCCATCAATTTAAAACTCTGGCATTTAGTAGCTCTTAATTTGGGTACGTTACTGATAACCGTTTTAATGCTTGTTGTACCCTCCTATATTATAGCAAGGCTAAGCCCTGAGAAAACCATCCGTTTTGAATAGAAATCCATAGATTTGAACAGGGTGTTCATATCCTGATTAAACTAAATTTCCTATCTCCCATTTTTTTTACTAATTTAACGGGCATTGAATTGAGGGTACCCCTGGTTCAATTCGCCTTATAACACTGCAAAACAATACGTTACAAATTATGAAAAAAAATAAGCCTGCTGAATCATCATCTTTCAATCCAAAACAGAACTATGAGAATACCAAACATGAAATTGGTTATGTAACCCGAAAAAAGGCCCGGAAAGCGGATTACGAGCGCATCGGTTTTAAATCGGGACTGGAAGTACATCAACAACTTAAAACCAAAGAAAAATTATTTTGCCGATGTCCGGCAGGAATTTATCATCATGATGATAACTATGATGCAGAAATCATCCGTCATATGAGGCCTACCCTAAGTGAGCTTGGGGAATACGATGGCACAGCATTAATGGAGTTTAAAACAAAAAAAGAGATTATTTACCGTATCAACAATAAAACTGCCTGTACCTACGAAATTGATGATACTCCTCCTTTTAAAATCAATAAAGAAGCACTGGAACAAGCCCTCGAAATCTCCTTACTTTGCAAACTCAACATTGTTGGAGAAGTTCATATTACCCGTAAACAGTATCTGGATGGCAGTATTCCTACCGGATTTCAACGAACAGCTATTTTAGGGGTAGAAGGAGAAATCCCGTTAAAAAACAAAAACGTACGCTTAATCCAGTTGAGTATTGAGGAAGACTCCTGTCGCGAAATTTCAGATATCAGGCATACCCGGGTATACAAAACCGACCGGCTGGGAATGCCTCTGATTGAAACCGTTACCTATCCGGATATGCTCACCCCGGACGAATTAAAAGAAGCGGCTGAATATATCCGGTTTTTAAACCGGAGTAC
The DNA here is from genome assembly GCA_036351015.1 of Bacteroidales bacterium. Taxonomy (GTDB): domain Bacteria; phylum Bacteroidota; class Bacteroidia; order Bacteroidales; family UBA12077; genus UBA12077. Next base: position 5,013 of record JAZBOG010000017.1, on the reverse strand, counting down.
CGGCAAAGTCAGAACCGGAAGCGGTGCCGGCAGAGAAGATGTTAACGTGAGCTGCCGGGGAGGAACCCGGGTAGAGGTGAAAGGAGTATCCTACAATAAGCTTATTCCAGAACTTTCTCACAATGAAGCATTCAGGCAATGGGCTTTATTAAATGTAAGAAAAAAACTTAACAAAAAAATCAACGATCCTTCTCCATGGAAAATCCGGCATCAGGAGATTGATTACCGGGATTACGATTTGAAATATGAACCGATAACCCAGGGATTAATTGATAAATACAGGATTATTGCCGTTAATTTGCCAGGATTTAAATCCATTCTTTCCCATTTTACCCAGCCGGGAAAAATATTTGCCGACGAAATTTCTGACCGTTTAAAGGTGATCGCATGTTTGGAGAAACCCAACATGGTGCATTCGGAAGAGCTGAATCCTCAAATTATCAAGGAGAATTTTGAAAAAATAAAAACGCTATTTGAGGCGAAGGATGAAGATGCACAAATCATCTTCTGGGCACCTGACGAAGATATTAAAACGGCTCTGGAAACAATCGAGGAGCGATGTAAAATGGCTTTCGAAGGTGTACCCAACGAAACCCGGAAATCATTTCCCGATGGCACAACAATTTTTGAACGGGTACTTCCGGGAGCTGACAGGATGTATCCTGATACCGACTCTGCTCCCATTCCATTAGAAGCTGAGTACATCGAAACCTTGAGGCAGAACCTGCCCACAGAAGTTGTTGATCGTTATAATCAAATGAAAAAGTGGGATATTCCGGAAGATACCTTTAATTTTATCCTAAGAAACAATCTGTATCCCTTGATTGAAAAAATTGTAAAAGAGCTTAAACTGGATCCCAGGTTCATTGGAACATTTATAGGTCACCGGCTAAAATTTATTGAAGGACATTACCAATCTACCAATACATTTAATTATAGCAAGATCTATGATCTTTTTAAGTTTTTAAAGGATAAGAACCTTGAAATACAGTTGAGCAAAAAGATGTTACCTATTATTTACCAATATCCCAAGATGGATTTTGAATCCATCTTAACCAGTATTCATTTTAAGCGGTTGCCCCACGAAGAGATTCTTTCGAAGATCCCTTTTTTAAAACAAAAGTTCAAAGAAATAAGACAATCCTCAAAGGATGATGTAGCTGTAGACTGGATCATGGGCGAACTGCAAAAAACAGCAGTTGGCAATATTGCTCCCGATAAATTAGCACAAGCCATTAAGCAGAATTAACAACCATTTTTTAACGACAAAAAACAAACTCCATGAGCGAAGATATATTTCAAGGATACAAAGGCAAAGCACTAGAAGTATTAAAAAAATATAATGTCCGGGTCTGGGGACAAACCAACATAAAAACAACCCGGGGCACTTTTCAGGGAACGGTATTACCGCGGTCGGAAAATGATGACGATAAACACATTGTACTAAAAATTGCTACCGGTTATAATATAGGGATAGATATTACCACGATTACCGATATGAAAGAAACGGGGTACCAAAAAGCAAACTATAAAATCCCCGAAAAAGAATTTCCCTATTCAAAGGATAAACCCAACGTTAAGCTATTTGGTACGGGAGGAACTATTGCATCACGGTTGGATTACCGAACAGGGGCTGTAATCCCGGCATTTTCTCCGGGCGAACTTTATGGAGCAGTTCCGGAACTGGCTGATATTTGTAACCTCACCACCGAAAAACTTTTTGCTGTATTCAGCGAAAATATGGGTCCGGAACAATATAAAGCCTTAGCCATTGCCATTGGAAAAGAAATTGAAAAAGGGGTGGATGGGATTATTATCGGACATGGAACAGATACGCTGGGCCACACAGCTGCTGCACTAACCTTCATGGTGCAGAATTCACCGGTTCCCATTGTTTTGGTTGGTTCACAGCGATCATCCGATCGCCCCTCTTCGGATGCCGCATTAAATTTAATACATGCTGCATATACTGCAGCACACGCTGATATCGCCGAGGTCATGGTTTGTATGTTTGGTCCCACATCGGATGAATATGGGTTTTTACACCGCGGAACAAGGGTAAGAAAAATGCACTCTTCGTACCGATCTACTTTCCGGACGGTTGGGGATGTCCCCCTGGCAACCGTAAAATGGGGAGAAATTAAGCCCATCAAAAAAGATTATAATCCCCGGAGAAAAGATAAAAAAGCAACCATAATCCCCTCCTTTGAAGAAAAAGTAACCATTGTTTACTACTATCCAAACATGCAACCGGATATTATTGATATGTTGGTTGACCACGGTTATAAAGGAATTGTAATTGCGGGTACAGGGCTGGGCCATGTAAACAAACCCTTGTATGATGCCATTGAACGGGCTACCAAGAAAGGGGTCCACATCTACATGACCGTACAAACACTTTGGGGGTATGTTCATATGTTTGTTTACGATACAGGCCGTGATTTGATGGATAAAGGAGTCATCCCCGCAGAAAATATGTTGCCCGAGATTGCTTACATTAAACTGGGCTGGGCCCTTGGACAAACCGATGATCCACAAAAGGTGAAAGAGATCATGTTAACGCCTGTAAATGATGAAATAACCCGAAAAGAACCCTATAATGGGTATCTGATTTACCAGGGGGGAGTCCCTGAAGTAGAAGAGTTTATCAGAAAATTTAGAAAATAAATCTTTTCCTTCAATATCTTAAAATAGGTAATCATTTTTGAGCAATATTAATGTATTCAGATTTTTTTAATCGGCTTAAAGAAGAATTTAAGAGAGAGCTTCCCGGGGAAATAGCCCAGGAGAAGATGGCTCCTAAAGTACGCAGGCATTTTCAATCTTCGGCGAAAAGAAGAAATGCAGGAGTATTAATCCTGCTGTTTCCAAAAAACAACCAATTGTGTACTGTTTGTATTAAACGAACCGAATACGACGGAGCCCATAGCGGGCAGATCTCTTTCCCCGGAGGAAAGTTCGAACCTGGCGATGGAGACCTTGAGCAAACAGCTTTGAGAGAAAGTATGGAAGAGATTGGAATCAACCCGAAACAAGTTAATATTTTAGGACAATTAACGCCCTTACATATTCCGGTTAGCAACTTCTATGTAGTTCCTTTTGTTGGTTTTTATCCTAAAGTTCCAGAATTTATACGCGACCCCAATGAAGTAGAAAAAATTGTGGAAATCCCTCTTGTTGATTTAATGAATCCCAAAAACTGCACACAGCAGGAGTTTCATTACGGGGACCATGCTTTTACAGCCCCTATTTATAAATCCAAAGAGCTGGTTATCTGGGGTGCAACCGCAATGATTATGTCCGAATTCCTGGAGGTCGTAAAAAAAATTAATACGGGATAGTTCTACTCTACCGGCAAGATATTCTTATAATGTTCGTACCGGTCTAAAATCTGATAAACATAGTGATAGGTTTCAGATCCTCTACAATATCCGTATTTAACCACCGGATCGTGATAATAGTCAGGGTTTGATTTTTTTAAGATAAATTCATCCACATTTTCTTCCCAAACATCGGGATCTTTTCCATACTTTTCGGCAAGCCTTCTTGCATCTAAAACATGGCCCAACCCAACATTGTAGGAAGCAAGAATAAACTTTATTTTTTCCTCTTCATCGGTAATCCCCCTGTTTTCGAACCGCTCATCAAGCCACTTAATAAATTGGATCCCGGCTTTTATATTCTTTTCGGGAGGGGAGCTTTTAGACACCCCAAATCTTCGGGCAGTAGTAGGCATTAGCTGCATCAACCCATAAGCACCAGCCCAGGATTTAACATCCGACTTAAATCTTGATTCCTGGTATATCAATGATGCAATAAGTCGCCAATCCCAGTCTACAATTTCGCTATATTTTTTTATGGCGTCATCATATGCCGAAACTTTACCACTGGCAATGGTATAATATTCACTTTCGACAATTTTGGCCGATCGTGGACTTTTAAAATATTTATTATAGATTAATGCATAATCAAGGGTTTGTTTAAAATTCTTTAGCCAGTTATTTATGGCAATTTTGAGGGAGTCATCTTCTTTTCGAACTCCCCAGGCCAGACTTTGCGGGAAGCTTATTGCGGTTTCAATATCCAATATGGGATAATAGGTTTGATTTACCATAGCGATATTTTCATCGGCTACAGTATAATCAATTTCACCACTAGCAACAAGTTCAATCAATTGTTCGACCTCCAGGTCAGCTTTTTCAATAATAATAATATGATCGCCAATTTCATCCGATAAATTTTTTAATCTTTCGGCATATGAAGTTCCTTTCTGGACATAAACCACCTTATTGGCCAGATCAAGCTGATTTCTGATCAGCCTGGAGTCCAATTCATCTTTAGTCAATTCATTCCAATGATCGGGTTTTCTCTGGACCAAAACCTGTCGGGTCTGGCTATGTGGAATGGTAAAATCAATAACCTGGCTTCGTTCCTTGGTTTTGGTCAGGTTAATAGCAATAATATCGCAATCTTTATTAAGAAGCATTTCGAAATTTTTATCCACACTATTTTCGACCACTACTTCGAGTTTTACCCCCAGGTGTTTGGCAAAACGTTTGAGTAATTCATACTGATAGCCCATAGGCTGCCCCCGGTAGATAAAGTAGTTGGTAGAGTTAAAATCTGTTACAGCAATGATTTTTCCTCGTTTTTGAATTCGTTCGAGGGAATTCATAAAAACAGCAGATTCTTTTTCCCGGTCTTTACAGGTATTTAAGAGTAACAGGATGGTAAGAAGAAGAACAGGTATTAACAGATTGTATAAAAAACCTTTCAAAATAAAAATTTTTGGTTAATACTATAATTTACGAGATGATATTTATTTGGTTACAAATAAAGAAGATGAGTAAATTGGTGAATAATACTAGCAGCAAAATAAAATAATTCATATTTAGTAAAAAAAGCCTCAGCGGAAAACACCAGCTGAGGCTTGTATAAAATCGGCGGCGACCTACTCTCCCACGTGTGCAGTACCATCGGCGCTAGTGGGCTTAACTTCTCTGTTCGGAATGG
>JAZBOG010000016.1:0-70926 GCA_036351015.1 Bacteroidales bacterium | reverse complement strand
CGTTGCGAACTTTTCAAAACCTATCGTCTAAGCCTTAAAGCTTTAATATCTATAGGCAAGGGTTCGCAGCAAATCAAGATCTCCGGGGTCTAAACCGGTGCATCAACCCGTAGCTTTGTTAGCGTATCGTGTACCCCGGAAATCTTTAATTTTAACCTGAAGTTTTTTTGTATTGCTGGGCAAAAGGTTAGGGCGCATAGCTTTTAATTTGAAACTAAATTAGAATGACAAAAGAAGAAGTAAAGAAAATAGCAATTGATAAAGGAGTAGATTTATTTGGAATTTCATCTATTGATAGATTTGAAAATGCACCAAAAGGATTTCATCCGAGAGATATTTATTCTCAAGCTGAATCTGTAATTGCTTTTGCAATAGGTCTTCCTACTGAAACCCTTTTTGCGAGTAATCCAATTCCTTTTACGCATGTTAATGCACTTGCCATGCAGAAAATGGATTTAATTACTTATGAAATTTCTGTGGAGCTTGACAAGCAAGGAATTAAAAATGTGCTAATACCGACTGATGATCCATATTTGTATTGGGATAATGAAAAACAAGAAGGTCGCGGTATTTTGTCCTTGAGACATGTTGGATATTTAACAGGATTAGGAAAGTTAGGAAAGAATAATTTATTAATTAATAAAGACTATGGAAATATGATTCAAATAGGGGCTATATTGACTAGTAGAAGATTTGAATCTGATCCTCTTGCTGATTATGAAGTTTGTCCGCCTAAATGTAACATTTGTTTAGATAATTGTCCACAAAATGCTTTGACTGGGGAAACAGTAATTCAGAAATTATGTAGACCGTTATCTAATTTAAAGACAGAAAAAGGATTTACAATAAAGCAATGTTATGAATGTCGGAAAAAATGCCCCCAATCTTTAGGAGTAAGAAAGGCAACGTCGCCCTAACAACACCTCAACCTAAATGCGGAATGGCGGTGTTTTGCCAATTTATATTATCTTTAAGTTTGCTAAAAAACAGTATAGCTGGTTAAGCTAATGGTTGTAACGAATTTTAAAAAAGTGCAAACTGCTTGTGAATACAGTTAATAGATACGGATTCCCCTCATATACAATAGGACTTTTACATGGTGGGCCAGGTGCTGCTGGTGAATTAAAGGTTGTAGCTAAAAAGTTATCTTCAGCATTTGGAGTTTTAGAACTTATTCAAACGAAAAAATCGGTAAATGCTCAAATAGAAGAGTTATTTGAACAATTAAATTCATTTGCTAACTTTCCTGTTATTTTAATTGGTTATTCCTGGGGAGCATGGCTGGGTTTCCTGTTTGCAAGTCGTTATCCTGAACTGGTGAAAAAATTGATTTTATTGAGTGCAGGTGCATTTGAAAGGAAATATAATATGGACTTAATGAAAATCCGTTTTGAAAGGTTAACGCAATCTGAAAGAACGGAAGCCGAAAGCTTATTTCAAATGATTAAAAATGGAAATAAGGAAAATAATATACTCAATCGTTTTGGTAAACTGATGTCTCTGGCAGATACTTATGAAATTTTGTATGTTGAAGATGATGGTGTTAATGTTGACATGGAAATTCACCAATCAGTTTGGAAAGAAGCTGCAAAATTAAGAGATACAGGTCAATTACTAGATTGTGCAAAAACTATTGAATGTCCAGTTGTGGCAATACACGGAGATTATGATTCTCATCCTGTTAAAGGGGTTGAAGAACCATTATCAAAAAGACTAAAAAGATTTAAAATGATAACTTTGGAGAAATGTGGTCATACTCCCTGGAAAGAGAAGTTTGCCAAGGATAAGTTTTTTACTATTTTAGAAAAAGAACTGGTAGAATGATATTTTTAAAATCTCGCTATAACAGCTTTTACCAGCAATGCTTTGTTTTAATCAAACGTTAATAAAGATAATTTTTGTTATGAGTAATTTAAAATTAGAGAATAGTCCAACTTTTAAGGCTTATCAGGATTATGTTAAGCAACTTGAAACAGAACGTGGCTTTATAGATCAAAATGCAATTGAAAAATGTTTACTCTTGGGTGAGGAAATGGGAGAACTCTTCAAAGCTGTTCGAAAAGTAATGAAGTTGAAGACCGATGTTAATTCAGATGTAGGTTCAGTAAAGGAAGAAATTGCAGACATTTTAATCTACTTATGCTCAATTGCGAATCGGTTTAATATTGATATTGAGCAAGCATTCAGAGAAAAAGAAGAAATAAACAAGAAACGGGCATGGTTATGAAATATAAAAGTTTCCTTTTTGATTGGGATGGTTGTCTCGCAGATACTCTTCCAATATGGTTTGGTGGCATGAAAGCAGGACTTGCATATTTTAATGTTGAGGTACCAGACAATATTATTAAAAAAGGTTTTCAAGGCTGGGAAATATTTCCTGAGCTAGGCGTTTCAGACATGGATCTGTTTACTGAACAAGTTTATAAATATGTCAATAAAAACCTTTGCAATATTCAGTTAAATGAAGGTGTTATCGAAATATTAGATATGTTGAAAGAAAAGGAAATAAAATTTGCAATTGTAACTACAACAGAAAAAGAAAAAATATATCCGGTCCTGGAAAGATTCAATTTGCCTGATTTTTTTAATGTTATTATTGACCGGAATGATGTAAAAAAACTAAAACCTGATTGTGAAGCAATCGATAAAGCTTTAGAAACGATAAGAGGAGACAAAGCTTTAACTGCAATGGTAGGGGATTCGGAAGTAGATATAAAAGCAGGGAAAAATGCAGGTATATCTACGATTTGGTTTTCGCCCAAAGATAATAAGGAGTTCCACTGGCATTTTAATGACAGGGTTATGCCGGACTATACGATAGGCAATTTCTATGAATTAGAAAGATACTTTTAACCAAACAACGTACCGTTGGTAACAACCAGAGCTTCCGATGCCTGTCTGCCGGCAGGCAGGGTGCAACGCATCAACCCTGAATATTGTGCTAAACAAGTTAGCGAAGCGATTACCTGGGGTGAAGCCGAAAAATTTACCGCCCTTGCTAAGGTGTGTAAGCTTCCCCTTTTTAGGAGAGGGTTTAAGTAAACTTTTTCAAATGAATGGTATCTTATTTTGAGAAAATTGGCAAGCCACTAAGGAGAATGGATAAATATAAATTATGACAAGATGGTAATCAGGTTAAGATAGTATTTCGCAAAGAATTCCTCGTTGAAAAACCTGAATACATTTCTAAAAAGCCTGTGCAGGTCTCGATTGTAGAAAAAACTGAGGATTATTTGTTTAGTTCTGTAAGAAATTATCCAGGGTTGGATTTATTACTGGAAATTGTTGAGGAATCAGCAAAATTGATAACTTATTAATTTTGTCACGCGAGAAAGATGCGCGCCAGCTGAGTTGTCAATAAGGCTCAGTTTAGGAGTAGATGTTAAATAAATGATAAAAAACTTAAATAAAGAAACTTGCTATTTAAGAAAATTGACAAAATCTTAAATAATGACTATCTTTGTTTAAATATTCCAGATGAAAAATTTTAAATCCGGTCAGTATATAAATCAAGTATATTATAAAAGCTTCCAGCCATCTTTGATTAATAAACAATTGCATGTTGATGATATGGAGGTAATACAATTGCTGAGCCAGTCGGATAGAGAGTTGGGTAGACTTGACATGTATTCAAAATATATTCCCAATATTGACTTGTTTATTAGCATGCATGTTGTAAAGGAAGCGACCCAAAGTAGTAGAATTGAGGGAACACAGACAAATGTTGATGAAGCACTATTGGATAAAGAAGATATCCCTATTGATAAGAGAGAGGATTGGGATGAAGTGCAAAATTACATTAATGCGCAGGAATGGGCTGTAAATGAGTTAGATGAATTGCCCTTCTCTTCAAGATTAATAAAAGAAATCCACAGAATACTTTTGCATGGCGTTCGAGGCGAGAAAAAACAACCTGGTGAATTCCGGACGAGCCAAAATTGGATTGGTGGGGCAACGATAAACGATGCAAGATTTATTCCACCTGTTCACACATCCGTTCCTGAATTGATGAGTGATATTGATAAATTCATCCATAATCATGAGCTATTTGTCCCTGAGTTATTAAAGATTGGACTTGTTCATTATCAGTTTGAAACGATTCATCCATTTTTAGACGGTAACGGAAGAATAGGAAGATTACTAATCCCACTTTATCTAGTAAGTAAGGGGATCCTACAAAAACCGGTTTTGTATTTATCTGATTTCTTTCAAAAAAACCGGCAATTATATTATGATAATCTGATGATTGTCCGAGAAACAAATAATCTATCCCAGTGGTTTAAGTTTTTCCTGGTAGGAATAATTGAGACATCAAGAAACGGAATAAAGACTTTTGATCATATTTTACAATTACAAAAGCAGGTTGAATCAGAGATACAGAGATTGGGAAGTAGAGTAGCCAAAGCAAAGAAGGTAATTGATTATTTATATCAACGACCGATTATAGATGCAGAAAAAGTTAGTGAAGTAACTGATATATCGATGCCTACTTCGTATAGGCTGATATCAGATTTAGAAAAAATGGATATCTTAAAGGAGATAACTGGCGGACAGAGAAGTCGAACATATGTATTTGAAAATTATTTAAAACTATTTAGATAAGATATATCGTTGCGTTGCCCACATGCTATTGGCAAAATTCTGGGCGGGTTGTGGCATCCTGGAGTGTCGTTTTTAGCTGGGTTTTTCATTGGGCTGTAAGCTTCCCTCTTTTTAAACAGGATGAATCCGGAAACAACCATTCACATAAAAAATTCCATGGATGGTGAAGAATTTTTCATAATTTTAACTTGAATGTTAAACGGTTGCGAACTTTTTAAAACCTTTCGTTTAAGCCTTAAAGCTTTAATATCTATAGGCAAGGGTTCGCAGCAACTAATGATCCCCGGGGGCTGAACCGATCCGTAAGCCCGCGGAGCGTGCAAACAGGAAATATTTAGATTTAGCTAACAATTTTTTATATATCTTGCTTATCTAAAAGGTTATGTAACATTCAAAGTGAGGAAACAAATGAGAAATTTAATCACCATCGGAAGCATTCTAATTATTCTGATTTCATGTAATAGCAATCCTATAAAAAAACTGGATGAAAGAAGCATTATGCATGAATTGGATAGACTTGAAACAACATATGAAAAACTTTGTATTGAGGCTGGAATGGAAGTTTGGGAGTATTATTCTGATCCGGGTAAAAATTCAATGACCAATTATAAGGAATCTTTTTCTGGCTTTCTTTTAAATGATTCTGTAATTCACAACATTAAATACTGGTATTCAAAGTCAAATGAACTATCAAATGACACCTTGATTAGAAGGTTAGCGTTATGGAATAATGTGGTTTTATGTGGCCAGGTAGATTTTGACCCAGAAATCATTGAATTGCAAAATTCACTGGAAACTCAATTATCAGAATATCCATCAGATGCTATTTCTGACAATGAGCTGGAATTATCAATTCTCAGGTTAATCAATTTAAGAAATAGTAAAGCAAAAAAATTAGGCTATGGCAATTATGCTTACTTGGTTTTGCAAAATACAGGAATTGATACAGTTTGGTTTGAAAATTTAATTCTGTCAATTGATTCTGTCTGTACAGAAGAGTATAATGTATTCATTGGGGAACATTTTCCAAATAATTCAGATGTTGAATACGAAGATTTAAAAGAGTACATTATTCAATCCTATTTAATAAATGATAACCCGGTGATCAAGGATGAAGAGAGGGAGAAATTAATCTATGAAACTCTTTCAAACATTGGCATTGAAGTTAATGATTTGCCGATACACTTAGAAATAACGGAATTGCCCCCAGGAATTGGGGGTTTTGGTAACTGTATTGATATACCTAATGATTTCAGAGCAGTAGCGAGGAAGGAATTAAGTTTTTACTATCTCCTTCATGAAATAGGACATGGTTTGTATTGGACAAATGTTAAAATAAAACATCCTGTACTGGAGGGATATGAGTGGTGTACTGGAAATTCTGAAGATTTGTATAATGAGTCTATGGCTGAAGTTATTGCAAAATTCTCTCAAAATAAAGAATGGTTAAAAGAAAATGGATTTGATGAGACTTCTATCGATAGGATCAGGAACCATCGAAAAGAAATATACCCAGTGTACTTGAAGCTCATGTTGGTCAATTCGCTTTTTGAAATAGAATTATATAAGCATCCGGAAAAGAAGCCATCGACGATAAAAAATGAACTATATCGTAAATTTTTTAATGTCGATAAAGACTTTTCAAAAAAACCAAACCTGATTCAATTAGCTTATGTTTCATACCCAGTCTATGAACAAAACTACTTGATTGCTGATATTATTTCATGGCAGGTTCATGAATATATGGAAAAGGAATACGGTGAAAATTATGCCATGAATCCAGAAGTTGGGAGTTATCTTGTGGAAAAACTATGGAAAGATGGAGAAATGTATAGTTGGCAATCCAAAGTTGAAAGGGCAACTGGAAAAGAATTAGATTTAAAAGGTTACTTGAAATATTTAATGGAATAACGCCACATAACACGCCCTGTGTAAGCTTCCCCTTTTTAAAACAGGGTGAATCCTGAAAATATCCATTCCAGCAATGCATTCCATGGATGGTGAAGAGTTTTTCATAATTTTAACTTGAAAGTTAAACATTTGCGAACTTTTCAAAACCTTTCGTTTAAGCCTTAACGCTTTCATAGCTCTGGGCAAGGGTTCGCAGTCAGTCTAGATCCCCGGGGCTGAACCGCTGCATCAATCCGTAGCTTTGTTCGCGGACCGACCTTCCCCTTAACCGTTCGTAGTTCTGGTTTTTTATTTAGCCAGGTTGATGGGCCGGCGAAAATCCCGGCAAATGTATTTGCTAATCATTGATATTTAGATTTAAAATTTTTTATTTTGAACAATAGTATTCAACAAAAATTTTCCCGGTTATGGAAATATATTACTTATGGATTTTAATTGCTTCCATTTTCGGATTTTCTGTTTCGGCAATTTTTGCAGGTTGGCTTAGCTTGCCACGAAATACTTATTTATTGTTTTATATTCCTTTATCAGGAGCTTTATTCGTTGTATTTATTTATTCTGCCGAAATATCCATGGCAGAGCTTTTAATACACCATTGGTACTGGGGCCTGGCTGGTGCTGCTGTGGCTTTAGTGATAGTCGTCAGAAATGTCTTGTCGCAGCCGTCTTCGCCAAGGAATAAAGGAATTGCTTTTCTTCGCGACCTCTTGTGGCCGGGATTTCTATATGGTTTAGTAGATTCCTTATTATTATCCGTATTACCGGTTTTAGCCATAAGGGAAGCTTTAGCGAATGCCCATTGGACTGATCACTGGACAGGATCAATTGGCCTTGGAGCCATTGCCCTGGGTGCAAGTTTTCTTGTCACAGCCGTTTATCACTTAGGTTATCCTGAATTCAGGAATAAAAAGGTCCTTTGGACCCTTTTGGGAAATGGTGTTATGACCCTGGCTTTTTTATTAACCATGAATCCTTTGGCAGCCATATTGCCCCATGTGGCAATGCACATCACTGCAATGGTTCATGGCCGGAAAACGACCGGGCAGGTACCTCCTCATGCTCATCAAAAATAAAAACCTATGCAAAAACATAATAAACGATTAACCCTGACAAATCTTTTTTATATTTTATTATTCCTTTGGTATTCATTAATTTTTTTTGATATCCCTTTATTAACCACGGAGGGCCATGCCAACCCAATTAGTATGTATGGTTTGCTCGGACTGTTTTTAGCAATACTATTGGTAGGTTTTTTACTCCGTTGGAATAATATCCATTCTTTTGGATTGCTGATTCTGCTGTTATGGGGTTTTCTCCAGTTTAATGCAAACTGGAAATATCTTTTGATGAAACCCTCTGAAGAAAAAATTCAATCCTATTATCAGCATTTTGAGCATACCCTGAGGTTCTTTCCTGTATCGGATCAAATAATTATCCCGGATGCCTATCATACCATTCTGGGTGGATTGCTCTTCATAAATATTGTTCTAGTAAGCCGAAAAATATTGCTAAAATTTATTTAACCATCATATTTTTAATTACTTAAAAATTGTATTTATTATGAAAACCCCTTTCACCACCGCACAGTTTTTTGAGATATTTGAAAAGTATAATTCAGCAGTATTCCCTATGCAGCTCATAATCCTTGCCCTGGGTATAGGGAGCATCATCCTTGTGCACAGGAATAGCAGTCTTAAAAATAGTCTGATTGCCGGATTCCTGGGTTTATTATGGTTATGGACCGGGATTTTTTATCATATTTTATTTTTTACTTCAATAAACAAGGCAGCCTTTGGATTTGGCGGTATTTTTATTCTCCAGGGGATATTCTTTTTTATTGAACGCTCCAGGAAAAAGCTTGAATTTTCATTTACGGGGAAGGTAAGAGAAGCGATTGGTTACTTTTTTATTCTTTTTGGGCTAATCGTTTACCCGTTGATCAGTTACCTGTTGGAAGATGCTTTTGTAAATACAATTTCATTAGGGTTACCATGCCCTACTACCATTTTTACCTTTGGTTTCTTAATGATTACAACAAATAAGTTGTCAAAATATATCCTGATTATTCCAACCCTTTGGGCTATTATTGGTACAGGGGCTGCGATTAACTTTGGGGTCTACCAGGATTATGTTATGCTTCTTTCTGCAATAATCGCAGCTGTTTATTTGATAAAAAGAAAAAAGGAAGAATAATTAGCTGTTTTGCCTGATTCCCGGTATACACCGTGGGGTTACTATTCAGGTATCCCGGGAGGCCGGTTGCTGCAACCGGCCTCCCGGGATCAAAGAGCATCATTGTGCCCTCCCGCTGCTACTACCTCCCCTTCCGGAAGCTTATGGAAAACCAGGGATTGATCATGAAAAATGAGACCCCGAAAGCAGTTTTGTTTCTGCCCCGCGAAAAAAAGTTAAGTTTTAAATGAAAAATGATGCTAAAAAATAGATAAAATAGTAATATTATTGCATCGTTAGGATGGGATTAATATTTAATCCCAAACGTTATTTACCGAACCCTGAAAAGATAAATGAAAATAGCAGCAGTACTTGTGGTAGGTCTTCTGTTGGCAGGATGTACCTACGATTTTTCTTCGGATCATTTTATGGATATTAAGGAGCCTGTCCTGGAAAACCGCATCCGGTTCCATGATTTTAACCCTTTGGATACCATTAACGAGCAGTGTCAGATTCGCTACTCCCTGGAGGGGAACCCCGATCAGGAGTTCGTTGCCTTGAAAGTTTTTCTCGACAATAATGAGCTATCCTCTGCCTGGCAGGAGCGGGAGGGGGGATTCTACTTATCCCCGCAAAACTATTCCGATGGCAGGCATACCCTCCGGATTGAAAGTGTGTATAGCTCAGGCACCGGAAGTATTGCCGACCAGGCAGAGCTAGAATATATCCAGGAAACCCTGGAGGCTCAGTTTATCGTTCATCGTAACCCGTCGGTACCGCCCGCCATAACCGGGGCGGATATCGAGAACGGAAGCATTACCGTGCGGTGGGAGCCCATTAACGACCCGGAGTATGTAAATGCATTCCTGAGTCTCAGGTTCAAAGAAAGTGAAACCAGAATCCCCTTAACCCACGAAATGCTTGACCGGGGCGTGTATGTTGACCAGTCTACGGTACTGTTTGAACGGAACAGCAACAGACCCGACTACGACCTCTATTCAGAAGTAACCTATGCGATCGTTTATGAAAGTGAATATACTGAGCTTTACGGAAATACTCAAACAGTTACCTGTGATCCTGAATGGCTGGCCCTGGAAGTAAGCTATGTGGATTTGGACAGCTATAAAATCAAATGGAACAAACACCCCCTCTATGCCAACTTCGATTCTTACAGGATCTATTATGCCTCCTCAACATTTTATGGGGATAACCAGGGGGGAGAATACCTGGTTGAATCTCCTTATGTTTTCGGAAAAGCCTACTCAGGGAGTATGAGCGTCCACCGCAATGATATCTATTTTAGTGGCTACGATACCTATGAGATGAAGTGTGACGAAGAGACTTTTGGCCTCTTTGACTTCAAAAAGCTTTTTTCGAAGGCCCTGCTTTACAATCCAAACAACCAGAATTACTATGCAGTAATTATTGAAGATAAAATAGGTACAGACCTTATCGTATACGTGTATAAATACTCTGCCGACTTTGAGCTCCGGATGAAAACCGAGGTGGGTAAAGTGTTCCAGTATAGTCATGATGTTCTGGAACTTGCTCTCGATAGCGAAAGGAATGAATTGTATCTTGATACCGACCGGAGTACGTATAGTATCGATCCGGATCATTTAACGATCATCAATGAGTTTAGTGCTGAAAACAGTGCGGTGCTGAAACAAGTGAGAGGAAATATCCTGAAAACATGGGACCGGGATCAGGAACAAATCACCCTCCATGATTTAGAGACCAACACCCTGATTTATTCCGGCGATGCTGTTGACCAGGGGACTATGTCTCCCAACGGGGAGTATGTTTATATCAATTCAGGAACGGAGCGGGCAGTATACAACATAAACAATCATACCCTGGACAAAAGGGCTGAGGTAAATGTTCCGTCCCACGATTTTCTTCTTGACGACGATCTGCTGTTTTATATTTCTTATGATGTAATATATATTGTAGACCTTGTTACCGGGGGAACCCGGTCGTTTCCGTTTGGCGGAAGCCAGCAGGTCCTTCAGTACGACACCCATTCGCAAAAACTGATTGCCAGTCAATGGGGCTCGCACAGGATCTATGACCTGGCTACCGACCAGCTTATCTCCGTGAGTTCCGAATCCTCCAAGAGTAATCCGGGAACCTTTGGTCCGTATGATGACTATTATTACCTGTGGATTGTAAACGGGAAACTGATTCATTCCAAAGGAATTTATGTTGATTTAGATTAAAATGCCCATGAGAAAGATTCTTTTTACCCTGCTGTTATTAATACCCTGTTTACTGGCCAGGAGTCAGAAGGCAGAGCTGTTTTATGACCTGAATTTTGGCGTGCCCGAAGCAACCGGCTTACGTACGTTTCATGCCGAGCTGGCTGACCAGGTACCCCTAAGCAACTTTGAAACCACCGATAATTTTTACTATTATTATGGATACTCCGTGGGGGTGCGGGTGTTAAACCGGGTATCCCTTTATTTTAACCAGCGGGTTTCCGGGGCCAAAACATCGCTGGCGGACTACTCCGGCTATTTCCGGCTCACCAACGAGCTGAGGGGAAATACCTACGGGGCCAGGTATGATTTTTTCAGCAGGGAGCTTTCGAAGGGAAGAATCTATTTCAGTGCCAAGGGAATGGTAACTACCTCGGCCCTGATCCTGAAAACGGCAGTCATGGTCAATGATGAAGCCGAGACGGACCAGGCAGAATTCAAATCTCTCGACCTGGGCATTGGTGCCGGGATTAACTACGAATACCCCTTCAGGGTTTTGATTGTTAGAGCCTATGTGGAGCTGGACCTGGTATACGGGGGGAAGATAAGGCTTAAGGGGGATACTTCCGACGATGGCTACTTAATGAACAGCAGCGGCAATAAAGTAACTACGGGCTGGTCGGGGTTAAATGCAGGCCTGGGGCTTTCGTTGCCCTTGGCCCGTTAGAAACGGTTAACGGTTATGGGTGTAGCCGGATGTTTCGAAGGGTTTCCGGGTTCGGGCCGGACGGCCCGGCGGGTTACCCACCAGGCAGCACCAGTGGTTCTGGTGCGTGCCGTACCTTTCATCGCCCCGGGGAGATTTATCCACATTCTGCAAAAATTCCACCTCATGCTCTAATCCCGGCCTCGGGTTTTAACTATCGGAGAAAGTTTGTAAATTAGGGGTGGAAAAAAGGCCTGGACATCTAATAGCAACTTACGCATAACTGCATTAATAATCAGAATATGAAACCAAAGTCGTAAATATTGAAATGTTTAAACCAAGCGATAAATACACGAAAATAAATTACCCTAAGATTCGAAGAGCTACTATTGGCGTACTGAAAGCAGCCAGGCGTAAAAATATGATCCATAGTATAATTGAGGTTGATATTACAAATGCCAGAGAAAATATCCGGAAAATTAAACAGGAAACGAAAAAGTATATTTCATTCACGGGATATATTATTTACTGTGTATCAAAGGCAGTTGATGAAAATAAAATAATGCATGCCTACAGGAATAAAAAAAATCAACTGATTCTATTCAATGATGTTGATATAAGCACTACTATCGAAAGAAAAATTGACAATAACAGTGAAGTTGTTGCTATGATAGTTCGTGGAGCAAATCACAAAACCATTGCAGAAATATCAGAGGAAATTAAAAGTGAAAAGGAAAAAGATTTGTCAGAAGCTGAAGTTTTTCGCTCTATAAATCTTTTCCTGGCTATCCCCTCATTGATAAGGCAATTGGTTTTTAGGTTTCTGGATAAATCCCCCAGATTCATGAAAAAGAAAGCAGGAACAATATTGGTTACCTCAGCAAATATGATTGGAAGCGGGGCTGGATGGGGTATCCCGGTTGCAACGCATACCTTAAACATTACAATCGGAGGTATCGTTGACAGGATTGTTGAGCAAAATCGTCAATTTGAGAAAAGACAACATTTATGTTTAACATTTAGTTTCGACCATGATATTATCGATGGCGCACCAGCGGCCAGGTTTATTAGAAACATAAAAAAAATTATTGAAAGCGGTGAAATAATTATTTAATCATATTATCCAAAAATTGAGGTTATAACAAGGAGGTTTCTATGAAAGAGTACTTTAATGACAGAATGAAATTTAATCTCGGGATTGTTGGTGCTGTTCTGATAGTACTTGGTACAATTTTCCCATCATTATTTGCCCTGTTCCTTCAGCCAAAACAACCTCCC
This sequence comes from Bacteroidales bacterium, assembly GCA_036351015.1. GTDB lineage: Bacteria > Bacteroidota > Bacteroidia > Bacteroidales > UBA12077 > UBA12077. The sequence goes on along the minus strand of JAZBOG010000016.1, from coordinate 58,059 downwards.
TGGGAGAGTGCGGCTGTTTTTGTCCAGCATTACCATGTGATTCAAAGTCTTCCGTTTTATTTTGGATTTTTTCTTGTTGGTGGCAGTTTCATGCTTTTAGTGGCTATATATCTGCTGGCGGATTCCCGGCCTTTACCCCTGGCAGGATTAGTATTCGGAATCACAGGTGGAGCCATTGTATTTATCAATTATATCATTCAGACGACCTATATCCCGGCAGTGGTTTCGGGGTACACCCCTGATCAGGCGGTAATACTCCGGGCATTATCCATGGGTAATCCAACGTCTCTCGCATGGGCGCTTGAAATGTGGGGCTATGGTAGTTTAGGTTTGGGGACCTGGTTTGCAGCTTCCTTTTTTGGAGCCACTAAGCTGGAGAGATTTGCAAAAACCTTGTTCATTCTCAATGGAATTCTTAGTCTTGTTGGTGCCCTTTGGACCGCAGTGGACTTAGGCTGGGTATTAACCACACCAGGGTACATTAGTTTTGGGGTTTGGAATTTACTGTATCTTGTTTTGGCAATAGTGTCCATGGTTGTTTTTCAACACCGGAAAAAAAGCTCAGGCGAGCAAAACGTATTGCATAAGTGATATTTATGAGATAATCTTTTATTGGTACAATTAGATTTGGGTTAATGGAACTCCGGCATTGTTCTTACGAATAGCCATATTATATCATTAAACAAAAAGTATAATCATATAATAAAGTGTAAACTATGAACAAAATATTTCAGGTAAGTGCTATAGGGCAAGTTAAACGAATAAATGATAAAACTGCTATCAGGCTGGATAAAAACTATTTGTCAGGACTGACACAGGTTGAGGATTTTAGTCATTTGCAGGTAATTTGGTGGGCACACTTAACTGATAAAATGCAAAATCGGGAAAAATTAATTGCAGAAAAGTTATTTAAAAAGGCACCCGATAAACTAGGAATATTTGGTACCCGTGCACCGGCCAGACCTAATCCGATTATGATTAGTACAATAAAAGTTGATGAAATAGACCTGGAAAATGGCATTATATATACGCCTTTTATTGATGCAGAGATAGATACCCCCGTTTTGGATATAAAGCCATATTTTCCGATGGAAAGAGTAAAGGAATGTCGTACCCCGGATTGGTTTAAACACTGGCCGGAATGGGCTGAAGATGCAGTGGGTTTCGATTGGCAAAACGAGATTAACTTTGACTAGAAATGCAGGACCATACAACATTGCTTCAATAGATCCAACGGGGTTACGACAACCTGCCTGTCGGCAGACAGGCAAACGGGAGGGTGGTTTTTTCAACAAATTTAGTTATCTTTAACTATCGGGAGAACAGGGGCGGAATTTTTCTCATGAGCCCTAAGACGAATAAGCTCGCACGTAGTTTACCCAAGGAACGTTGAGGCTCATTAGGACAGTGCAAATGAATAACATTACAAATAAATTAGATATAATGAATAAAATAATTCGACTGATTTTAATCTTAATATTTAAAAACACCATTTTCACAACAGTTTTTGCTCAACCAGATTCTTTAATACGATTTTCCGACCTTAGTTATCATTCAGATTTCGAGAGAGAAGCAATAGAAAATTTCGTATTACATAAACGAGATACCTTCAATCTGTTCTTAGCAATCGATGAAAAAATGACTCAAAAGGAAGCTAGTTGGAGAAAAGATATATACTTGAGTGTATTTAAAGATTTAGAGAAGAAAAAAATTCAATCTAAAAAGATAAAAAGAAAGATTAAACTAAGTTATTCTAATGTTCACAGTAGATTCTTAAAAAAGTACAATGACAATGAATATTTCCCAGTAATTTTTCAAACAGGAACTTACAATTGTGTTTCCGCGTCAATGCTTTATGCAATGATTTTTGATAATTTAGGTATTCCTTACAAAGTTAAAGCTTCATCAAATCATGTATATTTAGTTGCAAATCCGGGATCTAATTCAATTGTTATAGAGACGACTAACCCTGGTTTTGAACAAAAGATATTCACTGGTGAGTTTAAACAACAATATGTTAATTATCTTAGGACTTCAAAACTTATTAGTGAATCAGAGTATAAAAATAAATCAACTGAAGAGATATTTGAGGAAAAGTTTAAAGAGGTTAGAGATGCAAAATTTGACAATCTTCCTGGATTTCAATATTATAATAAAGCATTAACTAAATTGCAAAATAACGAACCGGAAGAGGCATTAAATTTAAGTCAAAAAGCATATTTCTTTTTTCCTGATTATCAGGTAAAAAATCTACTTCATACAAGTTTGTTATTTCAAATAGAGCAATGTACTTTTGACAAAGTTTCAGATATTGATTATTTAGCCCAGTTTTCAAGATTCGAAAATACTGATATGAATGTCGTTGTTGGGATATTTAATAACATTATTTATCATCACCTTCAATATATTGATAAAGAAGATTTTTGCGATTCATTAAATACAAGACTTGTATCTCAATTAACTAATAAAAATCTAATTGATGAAATTAATTTCACGTACAATCTTCAGATGAGTTACCATTTCCAAAATTCGGATAAAGTCGAGAAATACGTAACAAAAGCCCTGGCTATTAAAGGGAATCATAGAGATGCAAATATCATTTTTGAAAACTATTTGAGTAAAAAACTAAACAGAATTTACGATGCAAAAGCCTTAATAGATTCGATGCACCAGATGAAAGAGAGATATAACTATGAACCATTATCATCTATAATAACAAACCATGAAATAGTTGGCTATTTGAGATTAGCAAGCAAATCATATAATCAAAATCAAATTGCACAAGGAGATAAATATCTATTAGAGTTTGAAACAAATTGTACAAAACCTATTGAAAATAATGAATTAAGATTGACAATTGAACGTACTTACAGAAATATTGCATATATTCTGTATATGAATAATTATCGGACAAAAGCAAAATCTATAAAAACAAGAGGATTAAAGTTAGTGCCTGAAAGTGAATTGATTAAAACAGCTTTTTAAATGAATAACGAGCACAACAGCTAATATAAAAGCAAAAACAGCAACAACATGAAACATAATTTTTTATTAATTAAACTAAACTAAAAATGAAATTTATTTTATTAAGCCTACTTATTTAGACAGGCTTTTTTAATCTGAATGCACAATGCAATTTTGATAACTTGTAAGCTTCCCTTCATTAGTACTGTTTGTGAGTAGATTTTTCGTTATTTGAAGATAATTGCTTTTTTCCCTTTGCTTTCTCAAATACATTCCTTATTTACCCAAAAAATGATAAATCGGGCCGGTTAAAATTCGGGAAAATTGATTTTCATGCTCAAACACTTGCATCGTTTGATTTTGATGATAAAACAGTGAGCTTTTACCTGAAAATTTATTGCATAAATCCGTGAAAACAAGTATTATTGCCAATTCCTTTCGGATATCACTGATGGTTCATGCAGGATGAATGCACAGGGTTATTGGTGATTTCATTTAATGCTAAAAGGGAAAGAAAGCCAAAGGGTATCCTAACCAACACGTGTATGCCCGGTTTATACAGATTACAAAACATGAGGAAAAAGCAACATCCAAAGAAGGCCGGTTTATACCATTATCTTTTATTTATTATTCTTACCGTAGTGATAGGAATAAGCAGTGGCTGGGATTTTCATTTCGGTAAAAAAGGAGACTCCATCAAACTTGAGGGACAAACCATAAAAGAAGTTTTTCCTGAGGCCGGTCGCTGGGAAGAAGCAAACGAAAATATTTTTCTGATATTATCGGGGAAAGATACAATCGGCAGGGGAATTCTGGTTCCCGGGAATTCTGGATATGGCGGAAGGGTTCCGCTGTTTATCGGTATGCAGGGTGATACCATTACACAAATTGAGCTCTTACCCAACAATGAAACAACCGAATTTATGAATTACATAAAAGAGGATCAGCTGTTGGCTCGTTGGGAGGGTGTGAAAATTAACGAGATTTCCGGGATGGAAGTAGATGCGGTTTCCGGAGCTACCGAATCGAGCAAGGCAATTATCCGGGGCGTGAGACAGGGGGCAGCCCGCTTTTTGAATGAGGAACAGGGCCGTTTAAAGCGCGACTTTGCGGGAATTGCCAAAGACCTGCTGTTTCTTTTGGTTGTGCTATTCTCCCTGCTAATGGCTTATAACAAGTCCATGAGAAAGTACCGCCGGATATACCTCTTTGCCGTTCTTTTGGTTATGGGGATCTATACCGGGAAAGTGCTTTCTATTAAATTACTCTATGGCTGGTTGTCAAAGGGAGTTCCCTGGGAAACAAACTGGCAATCGACCCTGTTGTTGATCATGGCGTTGGCTATGCCGCTGCTAAAAAAACCCGGGTTTTATTGCACCTACCTGTGCCCGATGGGGGCACTTCAGGAACTGATCAATAAGATATCACCGGCTAAGAAACGTCGTATCAGGTTAAAGAAAAGCCCCTTATCTTTAAGAGAAATTTACCTCACATTAATCCTTGCAAGCCTGGTGTTAGGGTTTTCCGTTGAGTTAAGCTACCTGGAGCCCTTTATGGTCTTTATGTATAAAGTGGCAGGAACAGCGTTGTTCGTTTTTGTTGCAGTGATAGCCATCATGGCACTCTTTTTTAGTAAGCCCTGGTGTGCCTTTTGCCCCACAGGATGTTTAATCGATAAAGTACATAACAAATAGTAGTAATAAAATAAAAATCGCATGCAAAAATCAAAAATTCTAAATATTATCCTGGCCGTTGTTATTCTGGTTTTGCTTATTATGAATAAGGATTCAAAAACTCCGGCCGAAAGCATTAAAGCTTTATTTAAAGAATCGCAACCGGTTGAACCCGGCAAAACAAACCATACCAAACGCTCCCTGGGCGAACGAAACCTGGTGTTTCCCGAGCCGGCCATGGTTATTGGGAGTTACGACAAAGCAGGCACACCCAACATCATGACCGCCGCCTGGTTTGGGGTAGCCAATTCAAGACCTTTTAAAGTGTCGGTATCTCTTAGGCCGGCCACTTATTCCTACCATAACATCATGGAAAGCAAGGCTTTTACGGTAAATGTCCCCGACGCATCACTGGTTCCTTATGTGAAATTTGCAGGAACCTACTCCGGCAGAGACATGAACAAATTTGAAGAGACGGGCCTTACCCCGGTAAAGGCAGAATACGTAAATGCACCCTATGTTAAGGAATTTCCCATCGTGCTCGAATGTAAATTAACCGAATACCACGATCTGGGCTCGCACCGGCAATTTATAGGTCAGGTTGTGGATGCAAAAATAGATGAACGGTTGTTAAATGAAGAAGGCAGGGTAAACATGGATCTGTTTGATCCTATTGTCTATGCGCAAGGCAAGTATTATTCCGGACTTGATCTTATTCAGAACATACAGGAAATTGAACCTGGAAAAATGAACGGCAATCAACCGTGAAATTAGCAGTTTATCTGCTACAGCCTTTAAATCCTGTAATGAAAAGCCGCTAAAATTTTTTTTTGTTTTGTGTTCCTGTGTTGAAGGGACCTGATAAGAGGCGATGAAATTCGACTGAAAAAGCCCGGAATTTCCTTCTTCTATTTCAGAATTTTTAAAAAGCCCTATATGTATAAGAAAACACCATCAAATCACTGAACGAAAACCGATGAGGATTTGTAAAAAAATGATAGATTGACCTAATAAAATTGATTCTGAATAAACCTGTTTTGAAAATTTTTCAATGGATTAAAATGTTTTTCAAGATGTATAAGAAGGAGAATATTCATTATTTTCGCTGCATTGCTGATAGGCTTTTCTAATGTATTTTATATAAGAATGATTAATGATATAAAAAACTTCGTAGAAGTGGAGAGTACGGCGCATATTACGTCCCTATGTCACGTGGAAGATAAAAATTTGAAAATCTATGGATGTAAGGAGACATCCATAGATTTTTGTAGTACATATATTAAAAAATAATAATTTTGATAACAGATAACAATAAAATTTAAATCATGCAAATACACAAAATCCCTATTTTTTATTGATAACAGGTTTGCTTACAACCCTTATATTAAATCCCCTTGGTTATTCTTCATTTATCGTTAATTCCGGGGCAAATATTTTTTGGACTGCTATCGCAATTTTTTTATTTTATATTTTGAAAAAGGCAAAAAATATTCATTTACAGCCATTGCTTTCTATTCCACTTTGGGGTTTGTTATTTTTGAATTCTTACAAATGTTTATCCCCTGGAGTACTTTTGATTTTCTTGATATCCTGGGGTCTGTTATCGGTTTTATCCTTGCCCCGGGAATGTGTTATATTGCTAACCCTGAGATGTTTATGAGGGAAGATTCTCAAGGCAAGGAATAAAATGGTTTAATCATCCTAATACCTCCATTTATTTGCCAGCGCCACCAGCGAAAGCATTACCGGCACTTCGACCAGAACCCCCACCACGGTTACTAGGGCTGCCGGCGAATGCAACCCGAACAATGCAATGGCTACGGCCACTGCCAGCTCGAAAAAGTTGCTGGCGCCAATCATGGCTGCCGGGGCACAGGTGGAATGGGGAAGATTTAACTTCCTGCCCCCAAACCACGCGAGGAAAAAGATAAAGTAGGTCTGGATGACCAGGGGCACTGCTGCAAGCAATATGATCAGCGGGTTATTCAGGATATTCTGTCCCTGGAAGGCAAACAGCAGGACCAGGGTGATTAACAGGGCAACAATGCTTACAGGCTTCAGCCGGGGTAAGAAATTCTGCTTAAACCATGTTTCGCCGCGCCGCCTGACCAGTATCCGTTGGGTAATGCCCCCGGCCACCAGCGGGATCACGACAAAGATAATTACGCTGGCCACCAGCGTATCGTAGGGAATGCTGATATTGGTAATGCCGAGCAGCAGCCCCACGATGGGCACAAAAGCCACCAGGATAATCAGGTCGTTTACCGACACCTGCACCAGCGTGTAGTTGGGGTCGCCATCGGTTAGGTAGCTCCATACAAACACCATGGCGGTACAGGGGGCCGCCCCCAGGATAATGGCCCCGGCAATATATTCGCCCGCCAGCGCCGGGTCGATCCAGGCAGCATAAATTTTCGAGAAAAATATCCACGCAAAGAAAGCCATGGAAAAGGGTTTTACCGCCCAGTTGATGATCAGGGTCCATACCACTCCCCGGGGTCTTTTGCCAATGTTCTTGATGCTGGTAAAATCCACCTGCAGCATCATGGGGTAGATCATTAGCCAGATCAGTACTGCCACCGGGATGTTTACGTTGGCAAATTCGAGGCTGCTGATCACCTCGATAGTGTCGCCAAAAACATAACCCAGGCCGATACCGGCCAGGATTCCCAGGGCTACCCACAGGGTCAGGTATTTCTCAAAAACTCCGATTTGTTTCTTTGATGCCATAGTTAATCTTTTTTGATTTTATTTTTTTGCTTTTACGGTGATACTGTAAATTCCTGTTCTCTCTTTTTTAAATTTTCGAAGCTCATCCATCGAAAGGTATTTTAGAAGAATAGGATTGGGTATCTCGATCTTTTTTTCCTTTTCTATAGAAATATCTGTAAAGTGATTTTTCTGTATAATTTTTAGATAATCATCCTTTTGGAGGGCTCCCGAAACACAACCTGCATACATCTCGGCATCCTGCTTGATTTTTTCAGGCAAATGGCCCGAAAGAACCACATCGGAAACACAAAAATGCCCGCCGGGTTTTAATACCCGGTAAATTTCTTGAAATGCTTTTTCTTTATCAGGCACTAAATTTAAAACACAGTTAGAAATGACCACATCGAACGAATCGTCGGGCAAAGGCATTGCTTCAATGTCACCCTGTATAAATTCTACATTGGGATAACCTAATTTTTGATTGTTTACCAGGGCTTTTTCAGTCATTGCTTCGGTAAAATCAATACCGGTTACCTTTCCCTTTTCACCCACAATTGACCGTGCCACAAAACAATCGTTCCCGGCACCACTTCCAAGGTCCAGCACATGATGGCCTTTTTTTATTCCGGCAAATTCGGTGGGTAATCCACAACCCAGTCCTAAATCAGCGTTTTTATGATACCCTTTAACATGATTATATTCGTCACCAATCATACTAATTTCTGACTCACTGCAACAACCGGTACCTCCACAACACGAACTTTCGTTTTGTGTTTTTGACTGATTGGCAATCTTGCTGTATTTTTCTTTAACAAGAGCTTTTAAATTTTTGCTCATCATTTGGGTTTTATTTCTTCAATATACAGTTTATAAAAAGCATCCTTGATGCTGTCGCGGGTTTTGCGGAATTCGTTCCGGATATACTCATCGGTTCCGGTCGCTTCCGACGGGTCTTCGAAACCCATGTGTAATCGATGCTTTACTTTTCCCATAAATGCCGGGCAGCTTTCGTTGGCCCCGCCGCAAACGGTAATTACATAATCCCATTGATCGTCCAGATACAGATCTACCGAATCGGAAGTGTGATGGCTGATGTCAATGCCGGCTTCTTTCATCACGGCAACGGCCTTTGGGTTGAGCTTTCCGGAGGCTTCGGTGCCGGCCGACCGGACGTAAAGGTTCTTGTCAAACGATTGTAAAAAACCGTGTGCCATCTGGCTGCGGCAGGAGTTCCCGGTACAAAGAATTAATATTTTCATAAGATGTCAATTATAATTATTATTTGTCCCTTTTGCGTAACATACATGCACACGAACCGGTTAATCGTTCTGTTTTGTCTTCTTTTATAGGCATTCCGTCACGTTCCCACTCAACCAGGCCACCAGCCATGTTGGCAATATTTTCAAACCCTTTCTCTTTTAAAAATAACATCGCTTTTTTGCTGTTAATTCCGGTTGAATCGGCAATAATTAAGGGTTTATCTTTGGGTAGTTCATGCAAATTATTGGCTAAGATGCTTTGCGGGCAAAAAATAATTTCTTCCACATCAAACATTTTGTACCGATTAAGATAATCTTCGCGCACATCCAAAATAATTCCTCCTTTTTTACATATTTCCAGGGTTTCTGCAGGTGAAAGGTTTAAAATCCCGTTCGATACGATTCCCCTGTCTTCAAAAAATTTACGCATAATTAACATTGATTATTTTGTTCAACAGAAATTTCCTGGAAAAAGCTGGTGACCATTTTTTTTAACTCCTGAATACACTTTTCGCATAAGCAGTAGTTTACTTTTAAGCCTTCGATTTGTCCCTTGATGAGGCCCACTTTTTTAAGTTCCTGCAGATGCTGCGAAACGGTGGTGCGGCTCAGGGGAATTTCCTTGCTGATATCGCCCGAAATACATGTTTTGCACTGGGCCAGATAGCGCAATATCGCCAGGCGGGCAGGGTGGCTCATCACCCTCGACAGCTCGGCAATACGTTGCAGGTCGTCAGCAAAAAGAGATGATTTTTTATGGGTCATATTCTTTTGGTTTATGTCGCAAACATACGACATAATTTAAGACTTTCAAATCTTTTACTGTTTAATTTGGACCGGTCCGGTGAATTATTGTTTTTCAGGAGGGTAAATTGTTGTATCTTAGCCGTAACCAAAAAGCTTTTGCCATGACCACCTGTCCGTTGTGTTATCACCGCGAAGAGTTTGAAACCCTGAAAGGGATTGACAAAAAGGGATATTTTTATTGCCCGGTGTGTAAGCTGGTATTTTCATTTCCTGAGCATTTACCCGGCCCGGAGGAGGAGAAGTCACGGTATCTTACCCATAACAACGGGATCGAAGATCAGGGGTATGTACGTTTTTTAAACCAGGTGGTTGAGCCGGCCATGGATTATCTGGAAGCCGGAATGGAATGCCTTGATTTTGGTTGCGGGCCGGCACCTACGCTGAGTATCCTGGTTGAACGCCAGGGGCTGGTTTGCGACAATTATGACCCCCTGTTTTTTCCTGATCTGCCCGATAAAATGTATGATGCTATTTTTGCCACCGAATGTTTTGAGCATTTCTACCATCCTGCCAAAGAGCTAAAAACCATCACCTCACACCTGAAAAAAAAGGGTTATTTAATCCTGATGACTCAATTATGGAAAGGGCTCGACCGGTTTCATCTATGGCATTACACCAACGATGATACCCATGTGACTTTTTATCATCGCGAAACCATCGACTTTATTGCAGAACATTTTGGGTTTGGGAAAATGCAACTAATTAATAACCGGATAATTATTTTACAGAAAACGGATTAAACCAGAAAGAATTTTCCCAGGTTCCAGCGTTGGAAAAGGTTAATAGAATTTGAAAAACTCATTGAAAAATTGTATTTTCATTTTAAAATCAACTAATGGAAATACTAGAATCATGGTATTATTATCATATTTATAACCACGCTAATGGTTCAGACAATCTTTTTAGAAATGATGATAATTATCGCTTTTTTCTAAAAAAATTTAAAAAATATGTAATTCCCATTGCAGAAGCATATGCCTATTGTTTAATGCCAAATCACTTTCATTTCTTAGTTAGAATTCAAGAAGAAGCTGAAATAGAAAGATCTTTTCCAAAGTTTGGAACTTTGGAAAAGGTTAATAGAAATAAATTTATAAGCAAACAGTTGTCGAATTTTTTCAGTTCATATACACAGTCCTTTAACAAAGTAAATGGGCGGAAAGGAAGTTTGTTTAATAAAAATTTCAAACGAAAAAAAATTACTGCAGAATTATATTTAAAGCAGGCGATTGTTTATATTCATTTAAACCCGGTTTACCATGGGTTTGCTGACGAAGTTAATACATGGCTTTATTCATCTTACAAAGCTATTTGCAGCACAAGGCCAACGTTAATAAATAAAGTAGATGTACTAAATTTATTTGAAGATATTCCTAATTTTAAGGCATGTCATCATATGAAAGCAGCTGAAAGCTATGTAACCAGGTTTGAGGTTGATTATTAATACTAGAACTATTCCAAAGTTCCAAACTTTGGAAAAGTTAAAAACAATCTGCTTACCTTTTCAAACAATTTGCACAAAGCCTGATTTCCGGCCTTATTTTTAGCCGTTCGAAGGGGATACTTTGCCTGCATTGGGTACAGATTCCAAAATCGGCATCCCCGGTAAGTTTAAGTACCTGTTTAAGCTGTTCCAGTCGCTGACGGGTATTGCGCATGCTGGCATCGTAAATACTTTTGTTGTTGATGGCATCCATTCGCGAAACACGTCCAATGGCACAATCGGGAGCTATTGGCTGGGTAAATTCCTGGAGTTCTTCAATTTTTTGTTCTGCTTTTTTGATCTGGCTATGAATTACCTCTTTGATTTTCTTTCGTTGCTGTTCAGTCATGATAAAACCGGTAGATTCCCGGGAAACTCCGGGAAGTTATTGAATTGTTTTATGGTAAGGCAAAGAATTCCGTGATTTTTAATAGGCTCTTCTTTGCAGGTCGATGGTGCCCTCTTCTTTTGGTTCGGCAACCACGCCGATGATATCGAGAGTTTTAGCCCCCTCGGGGTCGTTGGTTTGTGCTTTTACGGTACGGCTTATCCGGTGGGGACGGGGAGGTATTCTGAATTCGACAGAGATAGACCCTTTTTCGCCGGGGAGTACCGGTTGTTGCGTCCAGCCGGTAATCTGCGTGCCACAGCATCCGGTAACATTGAACACAACAAGTGGCTGGTCGCCTTTATTGATGAACTCCACATCAAACTGAACCTCTTCGGTCCAGTCCAGGTAGATGGTATCCAACACCAGGCGATTGTTTTCGGCCAGGAATTCAAATTTGGGACCACTGTTCGGCCGGGCAAAATTTTGATCCGTGCAGAGGAATATTGCCAGGAGAATAAATGCTGCAGAAATAATTTTTTTCATCATCCGGTTTTTTAACAGTTTACATTGATATAAACAGTAAATGTTTTGTTTTGTTATCAATGATTATGCAAATTTAATAATATTTTTAGCTGATGGGTTACCTCATATGGTTGTTAAAATAAATGGCCATAAATTAATCCCGAAAGGGTAGCCATGATAATTACGAGCAAAACGTATACCAAAGTTTTCCTGGTTCCGATTACTCCCCGGATTACCAGCATGTTGGGCAACGACAGGGAGGGTCCTGCCAGCAATAATGCCAGTGCCGGCCCTTTACCCATACCGGCCGAGATTAACCCCTGTAAAATGGGAACTTCGGTGAGTGTGGCAAAGTACATGAATGCCCCTACAATGGATGCAAAAAAGTTAGAAAATACAGAGTTTCCACCTACCAGATTAGCCACCCATTCATTAGGAATTAATCCTGCCATGGCTGTATCATCGTGAGTGGATCCCAGTAGAAATCCTGCAATCAATACACCAATAGCCAATAAAGGCATAATTTGTTTCGTAAAATCCCAGGAAGAAAGTGTCCATTCTTTGTTGTCCGGGTCTCGCTTATCGGTTAAAGTAATAATGCTTAATCCTGTAATACCAACAACCATGGGGATGAGCGGAGATGAGCTTATAAAAGCTGATAGGACGGTTACAATGGCTGCTAATGCAACATATTGCCATTTTAAGTTGAGAATAGCAATGAGCGAATAAATCAATAAAACAGCAAAGACAGAAGTAATATACCATTTATTCGACCAGATCCAGTACCAGGCTCCATCGGTTACTCCCTCGGCAGGTTTGCCCCAGTTGGCAAATACTAAAATAAGAACTAAGGTAAAAAAGTGAAAAGCGGTTTGCCACATGGGCCTCTTTTCTTCGCTTTCCGGGAAATTTAACTGTTCTTCTTTTTTGGCCTTTTCTTCTTTGCTGTAGATGAGCGACATGGCTGAGCCTATAACTACGGCAAAAACTACCGCTCCGATAATACGTGCTACACCCATCTCAAATCCGAGAATCCTTGCAGTTAAAATAATAGCCAGAATATTAATGGCCGGGCCGGAATACAAAAAGGCAATAGCCGGGCCTAAACCTGCTCCTCGCTTGTGAATACTTGAAAACAATGGCAAAATAGTACAACTACATACCGCCAGAATGGTACCTGAAACAGATGCAACGGTATAGGCCACCCATTTTTTGGCTTTGGCACCGAAATATTTCATTACGGCACCCTGGCTTACAAAAACAGCAATTACACCGGCAATAAAAAAGGCAGGAAGCAAACATAAAATTACATGCTCCTGTGCATACCATTTGGCCAGATCGAACATCGCCAGAATGGCTTCGGTAAACCGGGAACTTTCAAGTGGCATGAAGTATGCAAATACAAAAACTACGATAATCCATGCCAGTATTTTAAGTTCTTTTCTAATTTCCATTTTTTATTTAGTTTTTAATTTTTATACAAAATAAGTTATTTATTTGTTCGTAATAAAACGAACATTATTTTTAAATTTTTTTAGAAATAGATGATGATTACGTAATAGATTCCAATAACAATGAAAATTACTGAAATCACCCTGCGGAACCAGATTTCAAATATTTTCAGGCTATTATAAAGCTTGCCTACACCTGAAACGGTATAAGCCAGTAACCAGGCAAAAATAATCACCGGAATCCCGGTGGCAAAAGCAAATACAACCGGCAAATATAATCCCGAAGCACTGCTGATAGTCATTGGTATTAACATGCCAAAATAAAGCACCCCGCTGTAAGGGCAAAATGCCAGTGCAAACACAATGCCCAGCAATAAAACTTCCCAGGAACTGTTGGTCCCCTTTTCCTGGAATCGTTTGGTAAAACCACTCATTCCCGGAAATCGTACCTTCAAAATATCCAGCATAAACAGGCCGATAATAATTAAGAGAGGCCCCAGTATTTTTTCACCGTATTGCTGAAACCAACCGGAGAGCTTAAACTGATCGGCACCGATAAAAATGATGACCGCCAGCAAAGTGTAGGCTATTGCCCTGCCTAAAGTATAAACCAATCCGTTTCTAAAAACTTTTTTCTGGTGTTCAACATCCTTGCTGATAAATCCGATGGCTGTAATATTGGTAGCCAACGGGCAGGGGCTGATGGCTGTCATCAGCCCAAGTAAAAATGCTGATAAAACAGGCAATGAGCTGTTGCTCATCGCATGGCTTAAAAATTCTTCCATATTACAACAATGGATCAACTTTTTCTTTGATGATGTTTTTCAGTTTCTCCGGATTTGTTCTGGCATGCATAAACCCTTCGTTGGTAATATTGATTTTATTTTCGCCACTTACAATAATTAAGGTTTGTCCGGATATGCCAATTTCTTCGGCTTTTTGCCTGCCATCTGCTTCATCAAGATTATAGGCATTAAATAGTACTTTGTTGCCATATAATTCATCGATAGCCTCTTTGGCAACATCTTCCACTGCATTACAGGTTGCACACCGACGGGTGTAGTGAAAATAAAATACTTCAACTCCCTTGGTATTAATACCGGTTTCGTCTTTTTCTTGTTTATTGGTTTGTGCCGTGCACGAAAAGTTCATGCTTACTGCAATCAATGCAATCGTAAATAAGATGGATCGTTTCATATTTTTTATAGGTTTTTTGCGATTTGTTCTTTGATTTTACTCGCTGATGGAAGCTGTCCTGAAAAAACAACTTTTTCATTGATCACCAGGGCCGGGGTAAGCATTACACCATATTCCATGATTTTTGAGATATCTTCTACCTTGGTAACGATTGCCTCGATTTTCATTTCGGCTACCACCTCTCTGGTTTTTGATTCCAGTTTTTTGCATTTGGGGCAACCTGTTCCTAATACTTTGATTTCCATAATTTTAGTTGTTGGTGTGTTTGTAGTTCGTAAAACTACGAACAAATGTATGAAAATTTTTTTAGCGCAAAAATTTTAACAATAATTTTTTAGCTTCTTCCCAGTTTTCTTTATTCAGACAATATTTTATTTTGGGGGTTTCAATTTCTCCCTGGATTAACCCTGCCTTTTTTAACTCTTTTAAATGCTGCGACAGGGTGGACTTGGCAATGGGGAGTATTTCGGTCAAATCGCCGCTGTAACAACACGACTGCCTGCCCAGGTGTTGTAAAATAAAAATTCTTACCGGGTGTGAAAATGCCTTGGCATAGCGGGCGGTTTTTTGTTGCTCTTCAGAGATTATATCTTCCTGTTTCATCGTCAACTTAATTGTCGGAAACAAAAATACAAAAAATATCTCCATTGCCCGGTACAATGTATTTGTTAATATGTTATGCTGAAGTAAGTAAAAATCCGGTATTTTATAAGTACTTGTATATAAGCAAGATATAGCCAGACTATTTTCCTTAAATCATTGTATAGCTCAGGGAAACAGGAAAAGTTATCAACAAAGTGGTAAAAAATGGGAGAAAGTGGTAAATTGTGGTAAATTTTTATATATTTTTACAAGTTAATTAAGGTGTTTTTTTATGACCACATTTATAGGTGATTACAATTGCAGGGTAGATGAAAAGGGCAGGGTTACCTTTCCTTCATCGTTAAAGAAGCAGATGGATACTGCTTCCCAGAATCGCTTTGTGGTTAAAAAAGACATTTTTGAAAAATGCCTGGTATTGTATCCCATCGAAGAGTGGGAGCGCCAGAATGCGATTATTCGAAACAAAGTTAATCCTTATAACAGGGAACATAATAATTTTTTAAGAAATTTTTACCGGGGTTCGGCAGAGATTGTGCTCGACAGTAATAATCGGCTGTTGATTCCCAGGCGACTACTTGAACTTGCAGAAATCTCTAAAGAAGCAATTTTAGCCGGCCAGTATGGCAAAATTGAAATTTGGTCGAAAGTATTGTATGATGCAGCTGAAGAAAGCCAGGATGATTTTGCGGCTTTGGCTGAAAAAATAATGGGGGGAGACATAAATCCGGAAAATGAGTAAACTATGGGTTATCATACGCCAGTATTGCTTACAGAGAGTATTGATGGTTTGCAGGTCAAGCCCCGGGGGATTTATGTTGATGTTACTTTTGGCGGGGGTGGCCATTCCCGAGAGATTTTAAAGAGACTTAAACGGGGTAAACTGGTAGCCTTTGACCAGGATGATGATGCGTTGAAAAACCGCCTGGAGGATGAGCGGTTTATATTTGTCAATCACAATTTCAGGTTTTTAAAGAATTTTTTGAAATACCATTCCATCGATAAGGTGGATGGTGTTTTGGCTGACCTGGGGGTTTCGTCGCATCATTTTGATCAGCCGGACAGGGGATTTTCATTCAGGTATGATGGCGAGCTGGATATGAGAATGAACCGGAGTGCCAGGGTTTCGGCCAGGGATGTGGTTAATGAATATCCTGAGCAGGAGCTGGCCCGGATTTTCTGGGAGTATGGTGAGTTGAAAAACAGCCGGAAGCTGGCCAGGGCCATTGTTAAGCAGCGTGCGGAGAATCCCGTTCGTACGATTAAGTCGTTTACGGATTTGCTGATGCCCTTTATTCCAAAGCATGCAGAACATAAATTTTTAGCTAAAATTTTTCAGGCATTACGCATTGAGGTAAATCGTGAAATGGATTTTTTGAAAGAGATGTTGCTGCAAACGACGGATGTAATTAAACCGGGTGGCAGGCTGGTGGTGATTACCTACCATTCGCTGGAAGACCGGTTGGTAAAAAACTTTATTAAAAACGGGAAGTTTGAAGGGGAGGCCGAAAAAGACCTGTATGGAAAAACAAAGGTTCCGTTCAGGGCGGTTAACCGTAAAGTGATTACGCCCGGTGAGCAGGAGATTGCTGAGAATAACAGGGCGCGAAGTGCTAAACTAAGAATTGCAGAGAAGCTATGATACCAGACGATGACAAACATGTAGAGTTTATTGATGAGAAGCAGGAGCGTAAAGAGCATAAGTTCGGCTCGATCAAGGATTTTCTCGACGGCTCGCTTATTGCCAATGATTTTGTGGCCCGCCAGCTGCCTTATATTGTTTTTCTGGTTATCCTGGCCTTTGTATATATTGGCAACCGCTATCATGCCGAAAAGGTGATCCGAAGAAATGCTGAACTGCAAAAGGAGATCAATGAACTTCGGGCCGAAGCTATTACCACATCCTCTGAGTTAATGTTTATCAGCAAGCAGTCGGAGGTAGTTAAGCTGGTTAAAAATCGGGGGCTCGACCTGGAAGAGTCGGTTGAACCGCCCCGGAAAATTGTGATTGAAGAATAAAGGAGAGTTTATGTCATTAAAAAAGGAAATAGTATGGAGAGTTGGCGTAATATATCTGTTTATGCTGGTCTTTGCCATGCTTATTGTGGGCAAAATTCTTTATTTACAGTTTATTGATGCCAACACCTGGGTTGAAAAAGCACAAAAACTCACCTTAAAAGATATTACGGTTGAATCGAACCGGGGGGATATTTTAGCCGACGACGGCAGGTTGCTTGCCAGTTCGGTGCCCTATTATGAGATTCGTATGGATACCCGGAGTACGGGAATGGATGACGGCACGTTTGCCCGGGGGGTTGATTCGCTTGCGATCTGTTTATCCCGCCTTTTTAACGACAAATCTGCAGCTGCCTACAAGAGGGAGCTGGTTACGGCTCGAAAGAACGGGGAGCGTTTTCACCTGATCAGGCGAAGAGTGAATTATAATCAGCTGAAAGCATTAAAGACTTTCCCGATATTCCGTCGCGGCCGGTACAAGGGAGGATTTATTGCCCTGCAGACCAATATTCGTATACAGCCCCATGTTAACCTGGCTTCCCGTACCATAGGATATACCACCCAGGGGGTAGAAGGAAATATTGTGGGCATTGAGGGAGCTTACGACAAGGAGCTAAAAGGGGTTGAAGGCGTACGCTTGATGCAACGGATCCAGGGCAATGTGTGGATGCCGGTAAATGACGGTAACGAGGTGGAACCCAAAGACGGCATGGATGTGGTCACAACCATTGATGTGAATGTTCAGGATGTGGCTACCAATGCCCTGCTTAAACAGCTTTTGAAACATGAGGCTGACCACGGAACAGCGGTTCTGATGGAGGTGAAAACCGGGGAGATCAAAGCCATTGCCAACTTGTCGAGGACGGACGAGGGGATTTATAAAGAGACCTATAATTATGCCATTGGCGAAAGTACCGAACCCGGTTCGACATTCAAACTGGCTTCCATGATTGCTGCGTTGGAAGACGGATATGTTGACCCGGAGGATACCATCGATACCGGTGAGGGAGAGATTATGTATTATGACAAGAAACTTACCGATTCCAAACATGGAGGATATGGTAAAATTACCGTTCAGGAGGTATTTGAAGTATCCTCGAACGTGGGGATCTCTAAAATAATAACGGAAAGTTATACCGGACGCGAAGAGAAGTTTATTAACCGCCTGTACCGGATGAATCTTAACAATAAACTGGATTTGGATATTAAAGGGGAGGGTAGTCCCGAAATAAAATATCCGGGCGATAAATACTGGTCAGGGGTTTCCCTGCCTATGATGTCAATCGGGTATGAGGTACGGTTAACCCCCTTGCAGATTCTTACCTTTTATAATGCGATAGCCAATAACGGGAAGATGATCAAACCCAAATTTGTTAAGGCTTTGATGTATCACGGAGAGGTTGTTCAGGAGTATGATACCGAAGTGATCAACCCTTCGGTATGTTCCAGGGCCACCTTACGTAAGGTGAAAAAGATGCTGGAGGGGGTTGTTGAGCAGGGTACCGCTGCCAATATCAGAAACAGGAATTATAAAATTGCCGGAAAAACAGGAACGGCACAGATCGCCAATATTGAATCGGGGTATTCCGATAAATCCAGGTTGAGCTACCAGGCTTCCTTTGTGGGATATTTTCCGGCAGATCAGCCTAAATATTCATGTATTGTGGTGGTCAATTCCCCCTCAAGAAACATTTACTATGGAAACCTGGTGGCAGGACCTGTATTTAAGGAGATTGCCGATAAGGTTTATGCCACCCGGTTTGATATGCACCGTACCAAGCTGGCTGAAATCAGCGATGATATCAAAGTACCCTATACCAAGCATAGCTATAAGCAGGAGCTCGACCTGGTATTAAGAAACCTGGGGATTCATGTGTATGATGATGAGGTAGATTCTGACTGGGTGCTTACCACCAAAAAAGATTCGTGTGTAAAACTTTCGAACCGGTTTATTGATCAGCAATTTATGCCCAATGTTACCGGTATGGGAGTGAAGGATGCTGTGTTTATACTCGAAAACCTGGGGCTGGAAATTGAAATCCAGGGCAGGGGAACGGTGTTGAAACAATCGATACAACCCGGTTCAAAAATCATTGAAGGACAAAATGTAGTCCTCGGAATGTCGATACAATAAAAGGATAGAACAGGAGTGAAAACATTGAGTGACATATTAGCAGAGGTTGAAATTAAACAACAATCAGGGAACATGGATATTCCTGTGCGGGAGATTATTTTCGATTCGCGAAAAGCGGTTCCGGGATGTCTTTTTATTGCTGTGAGAGGTACCCGTACCGACGGGCATCAATATATCTCACAGGCTATTGACCGGGGAGCTGTAGCCGTTGTTTGCGAGCAGTTACCTGAAAATCCAGATCACAGGATTGGTTATGTGGTCGTGGAGAACTCGGCCGAGACACTGGGGCTGGCAGCTTCGGCATTTTACAGTCATCCTTCATCCAGGATCAGGCTGGTGGGGGTTACCGGAACCAATGGTAAAACAACCACCGTTACGTTGCTTTACAACCTGGTTCGTAAGCTTGGCTTTAAGGCCGGATTATTATCTACCGTCCGCAATTATATTGACCACCAGGTGATGGATGCGACCCATACCACCCCTGATGCGATACAAATTAACCAGTTGCTGGATCAGATGGTTCAGGCGGGTTGTACCTTTTGTTTTATGGAGGTGAGCTCCCACGCCATTGACCAGCGAAGAATTGCCGGACTGGATTTTGCAGGCGCCGTATTTACCAACATTACCCACGACCACCTGGATTACCATAAAACCTTTGCAGAGTATATCAAAGCCAAGAAAATGTTTTTTGATGGGCTCAAACCGGGAAGTTTTGCTCTGATCAATACCGACGATAAAAACGGGCGGGTAATGGTACAAAATACACAGGCCGATATCAGGTCTTATGGGATAAGGGCTGCCGCTGATTTTAAAGCAAAAATTATTGAAAATCATTTCGAGGGGTCGTTGCTGCGAATCGGGAATACCGATGTGTGGACCTATTTTGTTGGTACTTTCAATGCCTACAACCTGTTGAGTGTTTATGCCACCTCCTCGATGCTGGGATTAGACCAAACAGAAATATTAACCACCCTGAGCCAGATGAAACCCGTTGAAGGACGGTTTGAGACGATCCGTTCGCAGCAGGGGGTTACGGCGATTGTGGATTATGCCCATACTCCCGATGCGCTGATGAATGTTTTGCGTGCCATTAACCAGATCCGCAAAAAAGAACAGGATCTAATTACCGTGGTGGGTGCTGGCGGCGACCGGGACAAGACCAAGCGTCCCCAGATGGCTAAAATTGCGGCATCCCACAGCAGTAAAGTGATCTTAACCTCGGATAATCCCAGGACCGAAGATCCCAACCGTATTATTGAAGAAATGAAAGCCGGATTGAAAAAGGAGGACCATATAAAAACCATCGCCATAAGCGACCGAAAGGAAGCGATTCGGACAGCCTGTTTAATGGCTAAAAATAAAGATATTATCCTGGTTGCTGGCAAAGGCCACGAGACTTACCAGGAGATTAACGGGGTAAAACATCATTTTGATGACCGGGAGGTCATACAGCAGACCTTTAACGAAATCTATAACTAAACCAATTATGTTATATTATCTTTTTTTATACTTAGATCAGTTTGATTTTCCGGGTGCGGGAATGTTCCAGTATATCTCTTTCCGGTCGGCAATGACCGTAATTACCTCCTTGGTGATTTCCATGATTTTTGGAAAACGGATAATAAATTTCCTGCGGAAAAAACAGATTGGTGAGGAGATTCGTGATTTAGGGCTCGAAGGACAAATGCAGAAAAAAGGCACCCCAACGATGGGCGGGGTTATTATCCTGGCTTCCATCATCATTCCTACCCTCCTGTTCGGCGACTTATTAAATGTATACGTCATCCTGATGCTGGTAACAACCCTGTGGCTTGGTACCATTGGTTTTCTGGATGATTATATCAAAACATTTTTACAAAACAAACAAGGGCTGGCAGGGAAATTTAAGATCATCGGACAGATCGGGCTGGGGCTTATTGTGGGATTAACCCTTTATTTTAGTGATGATGTGGTAATCCGGGAAACTGTAGTTGAGAAACAAAATGTAAGCCCCCGGGAGATTGTTGAAGGGGTTGACCAGACCGGTAATGAGAAAGTAAAAAATACCCGGGACATCAAGTGTACAAAGACCACCATTCCCTTTGTAAAAAATAATGAGTTTGATTATGAATACCTGGTATCTTTCCTGGGCAGGCATAGCCAGAAAGCAGCATGGATTGTTTTTGTAATTTTCGTGATCCTGATTGTAACGGCGGTATCCAATGGGGCCAACCTTACCGACGGGCTCGACGGACTGGCTACCGGTTCGTCGGCAATTATTGGTGCCACCCTGGGGATTCTGGCTTATGTTTCGGGGAACCTGATTTATGCCGATTATTTAAATATTATGTATATTCCTTATACCGGAGAGCTGGTGGTGTTTATGAGTGCTTTCATCGGGGCTACCATTGGTTTTTTATGGTATAACTCTTATCCGGCCCAGGTATTCATGGGCGATACCGGAAGTCTTTCGCTGGGGGGTATTATTGCTGTATTTGCGATTATTATCCGCAAAGAACTGCTTATTCCTATCCTTTGCGGGATATTTTTTATGGAAAGCCTTTCGGTGATTATGCAGGTTAGCTATTTTAAATATACCAAACGGAAGTTTGGTGCGGGGAGACGAATATTCCTGATGTCCCCATTGCATCATCATTTTCAGATGAAAGGATATCCGGAGCCAAAAATTGTGATGCGGTTTATGATAATCGGGATATTACTGGCTGTGATATCCGTAGTAACTCTTAAAATCAGATAAAAACATGAACAAACGGATAGTTATCTTGGGTGCGGGCGAAAGCGGAGTTGGTTCAGCGATTCTTGCAAGGAAGAATGGTGCCGAAGTTTTTGTGTCTGACTCCGGGAGTATTAAAAGCCGGTACAAGCAGGTACTGGATGACTATTCGATAGCCTGGGAAGAGAAAAAACATACCCGGGAGCTTATCCTTAATGCCGGTGAAATTATTAAAAGCCCCGGAATTCCCGAAAACGTTGAAATTGTTCAACAGGCCCGGGGAAAAAATATCCCCGTGATTTCTGAGATTGAATATGCCTCGCGCTTTTGTAAGGCCTATAAAATATGTATTACCGGAAGCAACGGAAAAACCACAACGACCAACCTGGTTTATCATATTTTAAAAAATGCCGGGTTAAATGTGGGAATGGCCGGAAATGTAGGACAAAGCTGGGCATGGCAGGTGGCCGAAAAGAATTTCGACTACTATGTTCTTGAGCTGAGCAGCTTCCAGCTGGACGGAGTGTATGATTTTAAGGCCGAGATCGCCATCCTCATGAATATTACCCCCGACCATCTCGACCGGTATGATTCCATGCAGGATTATGTGAATTCTAAATTCCGCATTACACAGAATCAAACAGGCGATGATTATTTTATCTATTGTGCCGATGATGAAATTACCCGGAAAGAGGTAGAAAAAAGAATGTTAACGGCAAAAAAAATTCCCTTTTCAATCCGGGAAAAGTATACCGAAGGAGCTTTTATCGAAGAAAATAAACTCACAATCAATTATCAAAAGAATAGTTTTACTATGTCAATACACAATTTAGCATTAAAAGGGCAGCATAATACCTATAATTCGATGGCTGCCGGTATTTCCGCACAAGTGCTGAAAATCAGAAAAGAGGTTATTCGCGAAAGCCTGAGTAACTTCCATGGGGTAGAGCATCGGCTAGAACCGGTGTTAAAGGT
The DNA here is from genome assembly GCA_036351015.1 of Bacteroidales bacterium. Classification (GTDB taxonomy): domain Bacteria; phylum Bacteroidota; class Bacteroidia; order Bacteroidales; family UBA12077; genus UBA12077. The sequence goes on along the minus strand of JAZBOG010000016.1, from coordinate 35,222 downwards.
CCATGGCATTGAATTTATCAACGACTCCAAAGCAACCAATGTAAACTCCACCTGGTATGCCCTCGAAAGTGTGCCGGAGGATGTTATCTGGATTGTGGGAGGAATTGATAAAGGCAATGATTACTCGATTCTCGAAGAGCTGGTGCGTAAGAAAGTAAAGGCCATAATCTGCCTGGGTGTGGATAATACAAAGATCCATAAAGCTTTCGGGCGTATGGTTTCGACCATTATTGATACCGGTTCGGCGTCTGAAGCAGTAAAAACAGCGTATTACCTGGCCAAAAAAGGCGATACGGTACTCTTATCTCCTGCTTGTGCCAGCTTCGATTTATTCGATAATTACGAAGACCGGGGCAATAAATTTAAGCAGGCTGTAAGAGAATTGTAAGAAACGAAGAATTGATTTATAGATAATCTGGGATTGGTATGAGGTTAACAGAGATACTATCGAAATATTTTAAGGGCGACAGAGTTATCTGGGGGGTAATTTTTGCCCTTTCCATGTTTTCGTTGTTAGCGGTTTACAGCTCTACCGGAACTCTGGCATACAAATACCAGGGCGGAAATACAGCCTATTATATTTTAAAGCATTTTGTATTGTTAATGGTAGGATTAGGAATTATTTATATTACCCATCTGATCCCTTATAAATTTTATTCCAAGCTCTCCCAGTTATTTTTGTACCTGGCTATCTTTTTGCTGGCGATTACCCTTATTATGGGTACCAGCCTTAACCAGGCAACCCGTTGGTTAACCCTGCCCGGATTGGGCATAACCATTCAGACCTCTGATTTTGCCAAGCTTGCCTTAATCATGTATATCGCAAGGATTTTGTCCATGCGGCAGCATAAGATTGATGATTTTAACGGGATTGTTGTTTCACTGATTATTCCGGTTGTTGCCGTATGCGGTTTAATTATGCCCGCGAATTTATCCACGGCGGTAATCCTGTTTGCCACCTCCTTTATCCTGATGTTTATCGGGAGGGTAAAAATGAGATATCTGTTGCTGGTAGCCGGGATTGGTATTTTTATTGTCACCTTGCTGATTGCCAGCATTGTATTTACCGGTAGCGAGGGGCGTGTGGGAACCTGGCAGAACCGGATCGAAAGTTTTGTGAGTGGCGACAGTGACGGGAATTATCAGGTGGAACAAAGTAAAATTGCCATTGCTACCGGAGGCTTTTTTGGAAAAGGACCCGGGAACAGTACTCAGCGAAACTTCCTTCCCCATCCTTATTCCGATTTTATCTATGCGATCATTATCGAGGAGTATGGATTTCTTGGAGGTGTGCTTGTATTGATCTTATATATGTTTTTGCTTTACCGGGCCGGGGTAATTGTCCGGAAAAGCAACCGTACCTTTGCAGCCTTTTTAGCCATTGGCCTGACGATAGGTCTTACCTTCCAGGCTATGATTAATATGGGTGTTGCCGTACATCTGTTCCCCGTAACGGGACAAACACTCCCTCTGGTAAGTATGGGAGGATCGTCCATTTTATTTACCGGCGTAGCCCTGGGGATAATCTTAAGTGTTAGCCGGAGTGTGGACAAGAACATTGAAGTAGAAACTGAATCAGCAGATGAAAGTGAACCAGACGAAGCGTAAAAATATTATTATCAGCGGAGGGGGAACCGGCGGACATGTGTTCCCCGCCATTTCTATTGCCAATGCAATTAAGCAAATAGAACCCGAAAGCAGGATCCTGTTTGTGGGTGCATTGGGAAAAATTGAGATGGAAAAGGTTCCTGCTGCCGGCTATCAGATTGTAGGGTTACCTGTGACCGGACTACAGCGGAGGATAACAACCAAAAATATTGCTTTTCTCTTTAAGCTGATCCGGAGCCTGGGAATATCGCGAAAAATAATCCGTGATTTTAACCCTGATGTGGTGGTCGGGGTTGGCGGGTATGCCAGTGGACCGGTATTGTATATTGCTAACCGGCGCAGAATACCTACCCTGATTCAGGAACAGAACTCCTATGCCGGAATAACCAATAAACTGCTGGCTAAAAAGGCTGCAAAAATATGTGTGGCTTACGAAGGAATGGAAAAATATTTTCCTCCGGAGAAGATCCTGTTAACCGGAAATCCTGTCCGGCAGGACCTGCTGGAACAGATGGGCAGCAAAACAGAAGCTGCCCGGCATTTTAACTTGGATATGAATAAAAAAACCTTGTTGGTCATTGGGGGCAGTCTGGGTGCACGAACCATAAACCAAAGTATCCTGACCCATATGGACCCCATCGGGCAAAGTGATATCCAGCTGTTATGGCAAACTGGGAAATATTATTATGATGATGCGAAGGAGGTGGTTGAAAAATCAGGATATGAAAACATCAAGGTCCTTGATTTTATTGTCCGGATGGATTATGCCTACTCCCTGGCAGATGTTATTATTTCCAGGGCCGGTGCAGGAACCATCTCGGAGCTGTGTCTGGTAGGCAAGCCGGTGGTGCTGGTACCTTCGCCCAATGTGGCCGAAGATCATCAAACCAAGAATGCCATGGCATTGGTGAATCGAAAAGCGGCACTCAGGGTGGAGGACCAAAAAGCCCCGGGACAATTGGTTGATTTAGTCCTGGATCTGATACATGATGAGGAAAAGATGAATACCTTGTCAGAACATATCAAAGAAATGGCATTACGCGATTCGGCACAAAAAATTGCCGAAGAAGTTTTAAAATTAGGAGTATGTTAAACCTGGACAAGATATATAATGTATACTTTTTAGGCGTTGGCGGCATCGGGATGAGTGCTATGGCCCGCTATTTTAATGCCCTGGGGAAAAGGGTGGGAGGATACGATAAGGTTTCGCGACCCATCACCGACCGGCTAAAGGATGAAGGCATCGCCGTGAACTTTTCGGATGATGTGGATAGTATTCCGGCATCCTTTAAAACGAAAGAGAATACCCTGGTGGTGATTACACCGGCTGTTCCGACGTCAAGTAATCAGCGGAACTATTTCATCCAACAGGGATTTGAGGTGAAAAAACGGGCCGAAGTGTTAGGAATGGTTGCCAATACTAAGCATGGGATAGCCATTGCCGGGACCCATGGAAAAACCACAATAACAACGATGGTTTCCTACTTTATGCAGCAATCCCGGATTGGATGCAATGCATTTTTAGGGGGTATATCAAAAAATTTTAAAACCAACCTGGTGGTTGATTCGGCCAGTGAGATGGTGGTTGTGGAGGCCGACGAATATGATCGTTCTTTCCTGCACCTTAAGCCGGACTGTGCCGTTATTTCAGCCATTGATGCCGATCACCTGGATATTTATAATGATAAGGATTCGGTGAAGGATGCTTTCAGGCAATTTGTTCAGCAAATAAAACCAGGAGGAACACTCATCTTGAAATCAGGTATCGATCTGATAACAGACCGGGATGATCTCAGGATTTATACCTATTCGTTGCAGGGGGATTCTGATTTCAGGGCAGAAAATGTAAGGGTAGAGGATGGATTATACCGGTTTGATTTTATCGGAAAAGAGGTGAGCATTGAAAACCTGAGACTTGGATTACCCGGACGCATCAATGTGGAAAATGCAGTGGCAGCTATAGCCACGGCCTGGCTGAACGGAGTTCACCAGGATGAGATTTTTAATGCGGTACCCAAATTCCGGGGAATTGAGCGACGATTTGATTATCAGGTTTATCGCAACGATTTTGTTTATATTGATGATTATGCCCATCACCCGGAAGAGTTAAAGGCTACCATCGCCTCGGTAAGGGAGTTGTTTCGGAACAAAAGGATTACCGGTATTTTTCAGCCGCACCTGTTCTCACGTACCCGTGATTTTGCGGAAGCGTTTGCCCAAAGCCTTGACCTGCTGGATGAAATTATCCTGCTGGATATTTATCCTGCCCGGGAAGAGCCGATCCCCGGGGTAACATCAGAAATTATTTATCATAAAATAAAAAAACAGGAAAAAATTTTATGTACAAGAAATGAGGTGACCGGACTTTTAAAAACGAAAAAGCCAGAGGTTCTTATTACCCTGGGCGCAGGAGATATTGACGAGCTTGTACAACCCATAAAAAAAATGTTTGAATAATTGGTATGAAAAAATTGAGAAGTATATTGATCTGGGTTTTTATGATTGCCTACCTTGCCGTATCGATGAGCTTTGTGGCAAAAAAACGGCAATCGGTGGTTTGCAATGCCATTCATGTTACCATTGTAGACAGCAGCATCAATCAGTTTGTTACCCAGAGCGATATTATTGAATATTTGCGTCAGCCGGATATGCATGTGGTGGGGAACCCCATAACAGCAATCAATACCAAAATCCTGGAGCAGGATCTGTTAGATAATCACTCGGTAAAAAATGCCGAGGTATTTGTAAATGTTAATGGAGAGATCAATGTTGAGGTTACCCAACGCAAACCCATTGTAAGGGTTATTAATCACAAGGGCGAAAGTTATTATATCGACCAGGAGGGAGCCATTATGCCTTTATCCTCCAAATATGCATCGCATGTTTTGATTGCCAATGGCAATATTATGGAGCCTTTTGAAGTGAACCGGACCCACCGGATAAATTGTGATGAAAAGGGAGAAGCATTTGAAAAAAACAAGATGATATGTGATCTATTTAAACTTTGTAAATTTATTGATGAACATGAGTTTTGGAAAGCACAGATCGAACAGGTTTATGTTAATGATGAAATGGAATTTGAATTAATCCCGCGGGTGGGCGCCCATCAGATATTCTTTGGGGATATCCGGAATTACCGGGAGAAATTTAGAAATTTGGAAGCATTTTACCACCAGGGACTCAATCATGTCGGGTGGAATAAATATGATAAAATCAATTTAAAATTCGAAAATCAGGTAATTTGTACTAAAAGATAAATGTTATGAGTCATAAAACAGATCTAGTAGCCGCAATTGACATTGGAACAACCAAGATTGTTGCCATTGTCGGGAAGAAAAAGGAAAACGGTAAAATCGATATTTTAGGAATCAGCAAAACCCCTTCGAAAGGTGTTAAACGGGGTGTTGTGCTGAATATTGAAGAAGCCGTGAACTCCATTCAAAAAACCGTAGAAGATGTTCAGTTTACTATTGGCAAAGAGATTAAGGAGGTTTTCGTGGGTATTGCCGGACAACATATCCGCAGTATCAAAAACAGGGGATATTTTAATCGCGATTCATATGATGATGAGATCACCCGGGAAGATATTGATGCCCTGATTAATGACATGTATAAAATACCGATCGATATTGGCGAAGAGATCATCCATGTTTTACCACAAAACTATATTGTGGATAATGAGATTGGGGTTAAAAATCCGGTAGGGATGTCCGGAAAACGGGTCGAAGCCAATTTCCATATTGTAATTGGGCAGGTGGCTTCAGCACGTAATATCAGTAAATGTATTACCAAGGCAGGGCTCACTTTGAATACCTTAATCCTTGAGCCCCTGGCCTCGTCGGCAGCCGTATTAACTGCTGATGAGAAAGAAGCAGGAGTTGCGTTGGTTGATATTGGCGGCGGAACAACAGATATTGCCGTTTTTTATGATGATATTATCCGGCATACCGCAGTGATCCCCTTTGGCGGTGATGTGGTTACCAAAGATATCAAGGAGGGCTGCTCGATCCTTCAGCGCCAGGCGGAGCTGTTAAAAATTCAGTATGGTTCGGCATTGGGCGATCTGGCGAAAGAAGAGGAAGTAGTCTCTATTCCCGGAATTAGCGGGCGCGAGCCTAAAGAGATATCTTTTAAGAGCCTGGCTTATATTATTCAATCGAGGATGGAGGAAATCCTGGATGCCGTGATTTATGAAATTGAAAATTCGGGATATTTCGATCGTTTAAGTGCCGGTATTGTAATTACCGGGGGTGGAGCGTTGCTTAAGCATCTTCCGGCGTTGGTGAAATTTAAAACCGGCATGGATGTTCGAATCGGTTATCCTTCAGAGTATCTTGCCAATGATAACGATGCTGCGGTTAACGATCCAATGTTTGCTACCAGCGTGGGATTGATCATTAAAGGATATGAACACATTGAAAATAACAGGAAGAACCTGTTTATTGAAGAGGAGGTTGCCGAAAAAAATGAAGATCCGGAGCAACCCGGTGAAATGACGGAGAAAAAGGAACCAAAACAAAAAGGGGTCATTAATACCCTGAAAAAAATGTTTACCGAAATCTTTGATGAAGAAGACGAAGAGATGTAACATATGTATTAAACAGAACTGGACTCATAACCCTGGATATATACATTTTTTGAAAACGTTTAAAAGTAAATATTATGGCTGATGATTTAATGAACTTCGATTTACCTGTCGACCGGTCTTCAATTATCAAAGTAATTGGAGTTGGTGGCGGCGGGAGTAATGCTGTAAACCACATGTTCAGGCAGGGCATTAAGGATGTAAACTTTATCGTCTGTAATACGGATGCCCAGGCTTTGTCAAACAGCCCGGTATCGGTAAAAGTACAATTGGGAGAATCTTTAACTGAAGGCCGTGGTGCCGGAAACAAACCGGAAATTGGTCGCCAGGCAGCGATAGAAAATCTCGATGATGTGGTCGAGGCGATGAGTGGAAATACCAAAATGGTGTTTATTACTGCCGGAATGGGTGGCGGCACCGGAACCGGGGCTGCTCCGGTTATTGCCAAGGCAGCAAAAGAGATGGGACTGCTTACGGTTGCCATTGTTACCATCCCTTTCCGTTTCGAGGGTACACGAAGAATCGATCAGGCCATTGAAGGAATTAACGAGATCGAAAAGTACGTGGATTCGTTGCTGGTGATTAATAACGAAAAGTTAAGAGAAGTATGTGGTAACCTGAAATTCTCGGAAGCTTTTTCTTATGCCGATAATGTTTTGGCCACAGCTGCCAAGGGAATAGCTGAAATTATTACGGTGCCCGGATATATCAATGTTGACTTTGCCGATGTGGAAACCGTATTGACCAATAGCGGTGTTGCGCTGATGGGAACCGGAACAGCCAAAGGCGACGACCGGGCCGTGAGTGCTGTTCAGCAAGCCTTAACATCCCCCTTGTTAAATGATAATGATATTGGAGGAACAGAAAATATCCTGCTCAATATTACCTTCGGTACGGATGAGATAACCATGGACGAAATCGGGGAAATTGCCGATTATGTGAATAATGAGGTAGGCTCCAACCCCAATATTATCTGGGGTACAGGGTATGACGAAAAGCTTGAGGATCAGATTAGTATAACTATTATTGCGACCGGGTTCGAAAGTAATAGTATCCCTGAGCTGTATGCCCAGAAAACAACCAAGAAAACGATCACCCTGGCCGACGAAGAATCTGTGAAACCTAAGGCTAAACCCCGCAAATCGAAGGAACCGGTTGCTTCTGTAAATAAAAATTCAGACAATAACCCTGATGAATGTTTGGACTTTAAACAACGAACCATTGATTTTGATCTGCGCAAAGACCGCGAATCGGATAAATATATTGTACTGCATCAGCCTGAAAATGAATCCGAAGTAGCCGTTGAAACCAGGAAGTCCGAAATCCAGAAAAAGTTGCAGGAGTCCCGTGAAAGAATGAAAGAACGCAGGATGGAATCTTCCAAGATGAAAGATAATATTGATGAGATAGAAAATGAACCGGCATATAAACGGAAAAATTTAAAAATTGACCAGCCGGTACACTCCAAGGATTCAAAAGTGTCAAGGTATTCTCTTGAAGATGATGAGGAGGAGAATACCACCCGGTTAAAACCCAATAATTCGTATTTGCATGATAATGTGGATTAAAATATAGTGTATTATGAGTTTACAACAACAAATTGACCAGGATATCAAACAGGCGATGCTTGCCAGGGAAAAAGATAAGCTTGTTGCGTTAAGAGCGGTTAAGTCGGCTTTGCTACTGGCAAAAACCGAGAAGGGATCCGCTGAAATGTCGGAAGAAGCTGAGACCAAACTTTTGCAGAAGCTGGTAAAACAACGGAAAGAATCGGCAGAGATTTATCAGCAGCAAGGCCGTAAGGATTTAGCTGAAAAAGAGCTGGGCGAAGCCCGGCTTATTGAAAATTATTTACCAGCCCAGATGAGTGATGAAGAGCTTACCGGATCAATAAAAATCATTATTGATGAGGTGGGGGCTTCAACCATGGCCGATATGGGCAAAGTGATGGGGATTGCCACCCGGAAACTGGCCGGAAAGGCTGAGGGTAAAGCGATAGCCGATAAGGTAAAGTCGTTGTTAGGTGCTTAAAAAAAAAACAGATTCAAAACATTATTACCTGCTATCCATGAGCAGGTATTTTTGTGTTCATTACCGAACAACAGTATCCCAATACGTACAGGTTTTATCCTTTCGGGGAGGGAGGTAGCCGGATGTAACTTGTTGTTTATTATTGTTTTGGGTAAAATGGCATGGCTGTTGATTTTACCTTGATGTAGTAATCAATAATCTTAGAATTATGTTAACCAATTATTTTAAAATAGCTTTCAGAAATCTGATTAAATATAAAGGATTTTCGATCATTAACATTCTGGGTTTATCCATCGGCCTGGCCAGTGCAATGCTTATCCTGTTCTATGTATTGGAAGAGCTGAGCTATGAAGATTACCATCAACAGGCCGGTCAGATTTACCGGGTGTCCCTGAATGGACGCGTTGCAGGCCAGGATATGAATATGGCCTTGTCGTGTGTCCCTTTGGGAGAAGCCTTAACGGAAGACTATCCTGAAGTGTTAAAGTCGGTAAAATTAAGTTTTGTGGACGGAGTAATGATCAGGTACAGGGACCGGAGTTTTGTTGAAGATCGGGTGATGTATGCTGATTCAATGTATGCCCAGGTTTTTACGGTGGATTTTATCGAGGGTGATCCGGAACACTTTTTGAATCGCCCGAATACGATTGCCCTGACGCAATCGACAGCCAAAAAATATTTCGGGAATCAAAACCCTATCGGGAAGATGATTGAGTTTGGCGAGGAACAAACCCTGTTTGAGGTGACTCATCTGATTGCTGATGCACCCCTCAATTCACATTTCCATTACGATTTTATCGTTCCTTTTCTTAACAGTCGGTTATCATCGCCTGCTTTTGATATGTGGATAACCAATAATAATTACACTTACATTCTGCTGCCAGAGGATTATGACCCTGGTTTATTAAAGGCTAAATTCCCGGCGATGATTAAAAAATATGTGGGCCCCGAATTTGAAAGCCTCCTGGGAACATCGCTCGATGAGTTTGAGAAATCAGATAACCAATGGGGGTATCAATTAACACCCATTAAAGATATTCATCTGCATTCGAACCTGGATTATGAGATTGAGGCCAATGGATCCATTACCATGGTATATATCTTTTCGGTGATTGCTGTTTTTTTGATTGTGATTGCCGGAATTAATTTTATGAATCTATCCACCGCCCGTTCTGCCAACCGGGCCAAAGAAGTCGGGATTCGTAAGGTAGTAGGATCAAGCAGGAAACAACTCATTGCTCAATTTTTTACCGAATCAGTTTTAATTACTTTTATTTCTTTAATAATTGCTATTCTGTTGGTTGAGTTGACGTTGCCCTATTTTAACCAGTTTACCAACAAATCACTAACCATAGATTATTTTGCCAATCCGGAGATTCTTTTGGGATTATTCGTTATAGGCGTTGCTGTAGGTGTTTTTGCAGGGAGCTATCCGGCATTCTATCTTTCTGCTTTCAGACCTATAAAAGTGCTCAAAGGATCGTTGAATGCAGGAGCCCGAAATTCGTTGTTCAGGAATATCCTGGTGGTATTTCAGTTTGTGATTACGATTGTTTTAATTATTGCTACACTGGTGGTGTATAATCAGTTGAATTTCATCCGGCAAAAAGATCTGGGATTTGAAAAAGAAGGGTTGCTGGTGATTAAACGTTCTTTATCCTTGGGCAATAATGCACATGTTTTCAAAGAGAATATATTAAAGAATCCGGATATTATCAAAGCAAGCTATGCAACAACTATCCCGGGACAGGATTATGGAAATACGGTATTTGTTCCCGAAGGGTTGAGTGTCGACGAGGGACGTGCTTTATGGTTTTGTGCTGCGGATTATGATTTTGCCCAAACCCTGAACCTGGAGCTCGAGCAGGGACGGTATTTTTCAAGAGATTATGCCTCTGATTCATCGGCAGTGGTTGTGAACTCGGCGGTATTAAATACCATGGGATATGATGAAAGTTCACTGGATAAAAAAATAACGCTCATCCAGGGAACCAATCAAAATATTGATCTTAATATTATTGGTATTACCAATTTTAATTTTGAATCCTTACATCATCAGTTGCGGCCATTGGTTATCCTTTTGGATGACCGGGTTGCAGGAAATCTTCTGGTGAGGATGCGCAGTGAGAATGTGGTGGAGTCCATTGAGTTTTTGAAAAACGAATGGGATAAGCTGGTTCCCAATCAGCCCTTTGTGTATTCGTTTTTAAGCAATGATCTGGAAACAAAATATCGAAATGAAAAGAAAACGGGTCTTATTGTGATGTTGTTTTCGGTGCTGGCAATTATTATTGCCCTGTTGGGATTATTGGGACTGGCATCGTTTATGGCCGAACAGCGAACAAAAGAGATTGGTATCAGGAAGGTGATGGGGGCTTCGGTAACCCGGATCATGAGTATGCTTTCAAAAGAAATTGTAATATTAATTATTATTTCTACCCTCATTGCCTGGCCTCTGGCTTATTACCTGATGAGCAGGTGGCTGCAGGATTTTGCGTTTGCGATAAATCTTAAAATTTCCGTTTTTATCTTCGCTTCGGTAATCTCTTTTTTACTGGCTATGATTACCGTGGGTTACCGGGCTTACTCAGCGGCTACCATAAATCCTGCGCAGAGCCTTAGAGATGAATAATGAAAGTACAATATAAATTTTTCAGGAGATCATCCCTTTTGATGATCTCTTTTTTTATTTTTGAGATTATCTTTGATGGTTAATGATCAATCCATGCATGAAAAAAGTACTGATTATCAATTCAAATACTGAAACTTTGCCCTATCCTGTAGCACCCCTGGGAGTATCACTTATCGCCTCATCCCTGGAGGAGAAGTATGAGGTAAAAGTTTTTGATGCTGCATTGAATACAGATAAGGAATTGGTACAGCTGATCAGGAATTTTTTACCTGATTTTGTGGGAGTTGGTATCCGGAATATTGATAATGTTACCATGCGTAGGTGTAAGTGGTATCTCCCCGGGATTAAACAGTGGATAACTGATCCTGTAAAAAGAAATTTCAAGGGGCCCTTAATACTGGGAGGGAGTGCATTTAGTATTGCCCCAAAGCAAATGCTCGACTATTTTGATGCAGATTATGGAATTGTCGGCGAGGCTGAATACCTGATGCCCGTATTGTTGTCGGGAATAGAAAATGGGAGGGACATTTTTCCGGAAAAGATTATTACAAAAAAGCAGCATTTTTTTCCTAATCCTACCCACAGGAACCCAAAACTAAAAATCCCTCCCGCAAATATTGATCATTTTATTGATTACAACCAGTATAATCTCCGAGGAAGTTATCCTGTTCAGACCAAAAGGGGATGTGCTTTCCATTGTATTTATTGTTCCTATCCTCAAATTGAGGGAACCCGTTTTCGTTTGAGGAATATTGTTGATATTGTGGATGAGATTGAGGAAGTAAACCAAAGGATTCCAAAAGTTACATTTGAATTTGTCGATTCAATTTTTAATGCTCCCTGCAAACATGCAGAAAATATTTGTAAAGAGATCATCAAAAGAGGTTTAAATGTTCAGCTGCGGACCATGGGGGTTAATCCGGGAACGGTTACCGATGAGTTGATTGGACTCATGAAAGAAGCCGGATTTAAACAAATAGACTGCACCCCCGATTCGGCAGCCGAAAAGATGCTCCGCGTTTACCGGAAAAATTTCGGCAAAGAGCATCTCATGACCTGTGCCCGTATTATCCGTAAATACAATATGCCTACCATGTGGTTTTTTATGCTGGGCGGTCCTGGTGAAACCGAGGAAACCATCCTGGAAACATTTGATTTTATCGATGAACACATTTCGAAGGAGGATATGGTGCATATTACCGAAGGGATTAGGATAATCCCAAACACAGCATTATATGATATTGCCCTCCATCAAGGGGTAATTTCCAAAAAGGACAGTGTTATTGAACCGATGTTTTATGTTAACCCGGAATTAGGAAAGGAGAAGTTAACGAAAATCCTGGAACGGGAGATCACCAAACGAAATAATGTGTTAAATTCTATAGATACTGCTCCCTCGCCGGCATTAATGCAGGCAGCTATTCAATACAGAATGGAAAATAATGTTCAGGAACCGATGTTCAGGACCTTACTTCGAATCCAGAATTCGTTAAAAGTATAAGGTGAAAACTGTTTCTGTATTCGGAACCGATCGTACATCTATGTTATACCCCTGCTGTTTTAGAATGTTTTTTGATAAGCTTAATCCTATTCCCGAACCGGAATCTTTGCTGGTGAAAAAAGGGGTAAATATCATATCCATTTGTTCTTTGGGAATTCCATCGCCGTTATCAATAACTTCAATGATTGGTTGATTTCTGTCATTTCTTCTTGCACGGAGCTGTATGGTTTTGTTTTCCTGTTTACTAAAAGCCTCCATTGAGTTTTTCAGTAGGTTTATAATAACCTGTTCCAGTAGTTTGCGGTCGGCAAAGATCGAAAAATCCGCTGATTCTACCGAATGATTAAACTGAATCCCGTTTTTGCGAAAAGACTCGTATAAGAAAATGGTTAAATCTTCAAAAAATTCCAGTACATTAATAGATTCTGGTTCGGGGTTAATCCGGGTAGTTATGCTTCTGAATTTTTTTATAAAATTGTTTAAGCCTAAACTTCTTTCTTCAATAATATTTAACGATTGTACCGTTTGCTCAATGTTTTCTTCGGTAATCTCCCGGATATTTTTTATGCCATGCTTTTTTTTTAGGAGCCTGGAAACATTGTTGGTTAATGCAATAATGGGTGAAACAGAATTCATAATTTCATGAGTTAACACCCGGTTTAATTTTTGCCACGATTCTATCTCTTGATGATCTAATTCGGGCTTAATGTCTTGTAATGACAACAACCAGGTTTCTTCGTTCAATAATTTAAAATAAGATAGTTTTATCGATAATTGTAAATTTTTACTGGCAACTTGTAGTGGTAAAATTTTTTGTTCGCCGGGCTTGAGCGATGTTATTGTTTTAAACAATGAGGGATTTATTTTTTTTAAATTATCAAGCCTGGCTAGGCTTTGAATATTTAGTATTTGCTTGGCGGCCGTATTAATTAGATCTACCGTATAGTTTTTTTTAAAGGCAATTAAACCAATCGTTACATGATCAAAAATATATTGTAAAAAAAGATACTGGTTTTCCTTTGCAATCTGTGCATTTTTAATAATCTTGTTTATTTCGTTAAAATAATATTTTAAATCCCTAAAGGGTGTATTTTCTAACGATTCTGAGAAGTCTATGGTAGTATTTTTTTCCTTGATATAAACTAAAAACCGTTCAAGAAAAATGTTGCTTTGATTGATGTATCTTATCAATAAAACAACCTGGAATACAATTAAAAAACCCAGAAATGCGATGGTGTATAAATAATCATATTTTAAGGCAGTATAGCTAAAAACCAAACAGTTTAACAGGATAAGCGCTGTACGAATAATAATCTGCAGATAATATTTTTTATAAACCATATTTTTCGATTTTCTTATAAAGGGTTTTTCTCGTAACACCAAGCATTTCGGCTGTTTTGCTGATATTCCCGCTGCATTTTAACAAGGCTCTTGCTATGGTGTTTTGCTCAACCTCTTCAAGGTTGAAAGTATCCATTAAGTTAGTATTTGCAGGCTGGCTGGTAAAATAGAAATCATCTGCCCTAATTATACCTGATTCAGTCAGAATTACGGCTTTTTCAATTGCATGCTCCAACTCTCTGATATTTCCGGGCCATCGATGTTCCTGCAGTTTGTCCAGTGCCGATTTGCTAATCTTTAAGTTTGGTTTATTGTATTTCCTGGTAAGTCGATGGAGAAAATATTCAGTCAGCACCGGAATGTCTTCTTTTCGTTCGCGTAGAGGCGGAATTTCCAGCTGGATCGTGTTTATCCTGTATAGCAGGTCTTCGCGGAAAAGATCGTTCTGAATGAGCCCGGCAAGATTTTTGTTGGTTGCCGAAATAAGCCGGACATCAACCGGAACAGGCGTGTTCGATCCGAGAGGAGTTACTTCCCTGTTTTGCAATACGGCAAGAAGTTTCGATTGTAAATTCATCCCCAGGTTCCCAATTTCATCCAGGAAAAGTGTTCCCCCCGAAGCCGATTCAATTCGTCCTATCCGTGACTCTTTGGCATCTGTGAAAGCTCCTTTGGTATGACCAAATAATTCACTTTCAAATAAAGACTCGCTTAACGCGGTTAAATCCAGGCTAATCATAACCTCTTTTGACCGGTTTGATTGGCGGTGAACTTCCCTTGCAATCAGCTCTTTTCCAGTACCATTTTCGCCAAGAATCAACACATTGGCATCGGTTTTGGCTACTTTGCTTACGGTTTCGAGTATTTTTACAAAAGCAGGTGAAGTCCCGATCGGCTTTTGGTAGGTTGACTGATCGTTTGATCCTAAGTATACCTGTTTTTGTTTTAGAGTTTTTACTTCTTGTTTCGAACGGCTTAATTTTAACCCTGTTTTAATCGTAGCGATTAATTTTTCATTATCCCACGGTTTAACAATAAAGTCGGTTGCTCCACGCTTCATCGCCTCTACCGATAATTCAATGTCACCATAGGCCGTAAGCATAATTACAACAAAGTCAGGATTTATTTTTAAAGCTTCCGAAAGCCAGTATAACCCTTCATTCCCTGTATTAACCCCAGCTGTAAAATTCATATCCAGGAGAATGATATCAAACGGTTTCGTTGTAAGTAATCCATGAAGCTGGTTGGGATTTTTAATGGTTTCCACCAGTTCAAATTCATTCCTTAAAATCAGTTTTAATGATTTTAAAACATTCTCATTGTCATCGACAACCAGAATCTTTCCTGCTAATTTTTTCATATTTACCTTTTCTTGGTATCAAAACTAATCATAATTGATTAGAAAGTAAACAGGAGTGTTTACAAAGTATACAATCAAGACCTTTATCCTCCGGTGCGACTTAGTATAATTAACAATAAATCAGGCAATTGAAATGATTGGTATAAACTTTGGCCTGAGAGAAATAAAGAGTAGAAAATTTTAATAAATTTACAGACATGATTATCAATTATTTAAAAACAGCATTTAGGTTTATTTCCAGGAATAAATTATTTTCGATTATCAATATTCTTGGGTTATCGGTTGGAATGGCATGTTCTATCCTAATTTTTTTGTGGGTTCAGGATGAACTTAGTTTTGATCGATTTCACGATAAGGCGGACCAGATTTATCGTGTAATCATGGAAAAGGAAAGTGACGGGAGCAAGGAGAAGATAGCACGCACATCTCCTCCTGTTGGTCGGGCTTTGAAGGATGAGTTCCCTGAAATTATTGCTTCTACACGATTCTTTTTTATGGATCTTGAATTTATAAAAGATATCGAAACCTACGAGGAGGATGGAGCATTTGTAGATCAGGATCTGTTTAAGATGTTCAATGTTGAATTAATCAAAGGAGATACTTCGCGTCTTTTTGCATCCAATTTTAATATTGCCATCAGCGAAAAGCTTGCCTTAAAGATTTTTGACTCCGCGGATGTTATAGGAAAAGATATGCGTGTTGGTCAAACTACAACATTCACTGTTCAGGGGGTGTTTAAGGATTTACCACATCATTCGCATCTAAGGTTCGACTTTGTGGTTCCGTACAGTGCTTTGTATGATTTTGGTTTACCACGCGAGATGTGGGATAATTACAATAATACACATTATACCTATGTTCTCTTAGATAAAAAGGCTCCTGTGCAGGAGGTAAATCAAAAGATTAAGGACTTGTTTAAAAAGCACAATGCAAGTTTAAAAGCCGAACTTTTTTTGCAGCCTCTTGATGAAGTATACTTGCGATCTGATTTCTCCGGCGATTACCCTCGTTTAGGCAATTACAAGAATATCTATATATTCTCAATTATTTCATTTTTTATCATTATAATCGCCAGTTTTAATTTTATGAACCTGACCACAGCCCAGGCATCATCACGCATAAAAGAAATTGGAATTCGGAAGGTTCTAGGCGGCCAACGTAAAGGTTTAATTCTGCAATTCCTGGGCGAAGCTGTTCTTATGACTTTTATGGCGCACATTTTTGCGATAATTTTTGTGGAGCTGGTGTTGCCGGTGTTTAATAATTTAACTGCCAAGGAACTTGAACTGAACTACTTTAATGCCGATTTTCTGCTATTAATAGCTGTCGTTATTGTTTTTGTTGGACTTTTCTCAGGGAGTTATCCGGCATTATATTTATCTAAATTAAATCCGTTAAGCATTTTTAAGGAGGGACTATCCGGTAACTCCGGTGGGGGAGTCTTACGTCGTATCCTGGTAATCCTGCAATTTGCCCTATCCATTATCTTAATTATTGCCGCTGTGGTTATTATGAAACAAATGAATTTTTTGAATCAAAAGAATCTTGGCTTTGAGAAAGACAATCTGCTTTATTTTGGTCTGCAGGATCATGGAGACCGTTATGAGGTATTAAAGGAGAGGCTTCTTAAGTATCCCGAAATTAAAGATGTAACTGTGCTTTCGCATGAGTTAACTGATGTAGTTCACCTGGCAAATGTTACCTGGGAAGGGCAAAGTAATGATGAAGAGGTTCCTATGAATTTAATGTTTGTAGATCACGATTTTATTACCACGATGGGCATGGAACTTATCAAAGGTAAAGATTTTGAAAGAATGCATGAAGGAGATAGTATCGCCAGCTACATTATTAACGAAGCGGCTGCAAGCCAGCTGGGATTCGAGAATCCTATTGGCAAGAGATTTTCTACCGGAAGATTGAACGGATACATTGTTGGCGTGGTTAAGAATTTTAATTTTCAGCCATTATATAATCGAATTCAGCCTATGGTCTTAACTTCTTATCCTGACGAGCGATTCTATTTGTATGCCCGGATCAATGCTGGAGATACTGAATCTGTGGTTTCAACGGTAAAGGCAGAATTTAAAAATTTTGCACCGAACAGTGCCTTTGAGTATAGTTTTATGGACGAAGAGATTGAACAGATGTATAGAAACGAAAATAATTTAGCAAAACTAACCCGCTACTTTACGTTAATTACCATCTTTATTTCAACCTTAGGATTATTCGGACTGGCGTCGTTTATGGCAGAAAAGCGGCGCAAAGAGATAGGTATAAGAAAAGTCCTGGGAGCAACGGTCCCTCGGATTGCTTTTTTACTGTCCAGGGAAATTTTGGTATGGATTACTATTTCCAATGTTATCAGTTGGCCTTTGGCTTATTATCTGGCCCAAAAATGGCTGCATAATTTCTCGTACCGGATTGATTTAAGCATTGGGATATTCCTGTTTAGTGGAGTGTTGGCTTTACTAATTGCAATGCTAACGGTAAACATTAGGGTAGTAAAAGCGGCGTATGAAAATCCGGTTAAATCCCTAAGGTATGAATAACAGGCAATAAAAAAACGGAGTGATTTTCACTCCGTTTTTTTTTGCACTAGCATTTATTCTATTTTAATAAAATTTAGCTCTTTTATCAACAATGTTAGCAGTTTCTTTTAATGCTTCAAAAGCTTCGTAATTTGCGCGATTGCTGTATTGTATCATGCCCTGTCTTTGTTGCATCTCTATCGAGGAGGTTTCAGTGAAATTAACTGATTTTACATGGACAACATATACGCCTGTGTTTCCTTTAACAGGATCGGATAACCTGTTTTCGTCAAGCGTTGTTGCCACAGCAATCAGTTTAGGTTCAACACCAGCTTCGGGCACTGAGTAAGACCTAAAACTGATATTGGATGCTGTTTTAACTTCTGTATTCAGCTTCGAAGCCAGGGTGTTAATATTGTCTGATTCGGCCAGCTGCTGGTTGATTTTTTCAGCCAGTTGTTCTGCTTTTTTCTCTTTCTTAACCTGAACAAGAATTTGTGAACGAACCTGCTTGAAGGGAGCTATTCCTTCTTCCTTAACATCGGTTACAAATCCAATCACAAACCGGTCGCCCAATTCAAAAATCGGATCATTCTGAGATTTAATGATCTCGTTTAATTCGGTATTGTAGATGGCGCGGATTAACTCCCTTGGGTTTTCTAACCCTGGAATATTTCTGTCATTCTCTTTGATATTGCTGGCAATCTTCTTGGTCAGTGCAGGATTCTCCTGAATCGCTTGATTAAACTCTTTGTAGGTATGATTGTTTCCTGCAAACTTGCTGGCCTGGGCATAGATGTTTTGATAGGTCTCAGAACTGGGTTCTAGTTTTCGCCCCAGGGTGGCCACTTGTACTTTCTTGACTTCTCTTCCCCGGTCTGTAACCTGGGTAATATGCAGCCCATATTGGGTTGGAATGGTTTTGTATTCACCCACCCGGGCATTAAAACAGGTGTCACTGAAAGGTTTGATCATCTCTTCTGCCCTGAACCATCCCAGGTCTCCGCCTTTTTCATTAGCCGTTTGATCCGCTGAGTACTGATCCGAAAGTTGAGCAAAGTTGGCTCCAGATTTTAACAGGTTGATTAAGCTGTCGGCCAATGTAAAAAGCCTGCTGTAATCAGTCTCCTGTTGCGTGGGTTGCAGCAGAATATGTCGGGCACGAACAGAGTCGGGCAGATATTTGATATCTGATAATTTGGCTAACTTAAAGGTCTCATCTTCAAAGTAAGGACCATAGATATATCCTTCTTCTGCATTAAACATTTCTTCCTGGATAAGGTCAGGCAACTCATCCTTTTTATAATATTTATTATCGAATGGGAGGTCACTGTTCAAGCCAATAAAGTCCTGGTCATTATCGGTATTGGCAAAATCCTGGTGTATATTATTAATCCAAGTTTCTGCAGCAATACGGTCATTTTCTGATGGCTTTACATCAAAGGTAACATATTCGATACTTCTCGATGCGGTTTGGTTAAAATCATTTTCATGTTGACTATAATAGGATTTGAGGTCCTCTTCTGCGATGTTTACAAGGCTGTCAGGAATCTGGTTGAAGTTCTGGGCGATAAAATCAAAATCTACAGTTTTATTTATTTTGTTTAATTCGGCCTGGGCTTCTTTTTCTGTAACGTATAATCCCTTTTTAATAAGGTTTGTATATTTGGTAAATTTTCGCTCCTGTACCATCTGGTCTTCAAGAAACAGCCAGTATGCTTTTTGTTGTCCGGTTGGATCCTGATCATAGGTCTTTAAAAACCTGATCACTGCCAGAGTATTTAATTGTCCTGTTTCTGGATTGGTAAACAAATTCTGAATAATGGGATGAATATTGTCTCCCTGAACCATATCCCAAAGTTCCTGGCTGCTAATATCAATGCCTAACTCCTTGTATTCGTCACTTAATATGTTTTTCCTAAGGAGTTGTTGCCAGGTTTGTTCCTGGATTCTTTGGGTTGTTTGTTCATCAAGGGCATTTCTTCCGGATGAAAACTTGGTAATTTCTATTAAATCGTTTAACTCTTTCTGGTATTTTTGGAATGAAATTGATTTTCCTGAGATCTCAGCAATTTCAAATTGTGAATTTGAAAATAGTGCTCCCCCTGAATTCAGAAAATCTCCTAAAATAAATGCTAATAGTGCAAGTCCAATCACTATTGCAACTAATACTCCTGCTCGATTTCTAATTTTCTCTAAAGTTGCCATTGAATTTCTGTTTTTGTCTTAAAAATTAAAGGTTCGAATATAATAATTTAAATCTTATTTTGTAGCATGTTGCTATTTTATTAATCCGCAAATTTAATATTTTATTGTTTTCTTTTTGCTTTATTTAGGAAAATTAAAAAAATCCGGATTAAATTTATTCTATGATCTCCAGTTTAATGAGTTCTACCCTTGTATGAGTAACTTTTAATATACTGAATTTAAGGTTGTCAATCAGGATCTGGTCATTTGTTTTGGGAATCCTTTCGGTATGGTATAGAATATATCCGGCAATGGTTTCGTATTCATCATGTTCGGGGATATCCAGCCCGTATTTATCATTAATATAATCGATTTCCAGGCGTCCGGAGAAAATAAAATTCGACTCATTCAATTGCTTTTCATAATGTTCAACGACATCATGTTCATCTTTTATTTCGCCGAAAATCTCCTCTAAAATATCTTCTATCGTTATTATTCCTGAAGTTCCTCCAAATTCATCAACCACAATGGCTAGTTGTTGGCCTGTGCGTATAAAGTAACGCAACAATTTATTTGCCTGCATTGACTCCGGAAATACCGGCAGGTTTTTAATGTATTTTTTAAAATTGCCATTGCTGGTAAACAAATCCTTACTCTTGATGTATCCAATAATATTATCGATGGTATCCCGATAGATGAGGATCTTCGAAAGTCCTGTTTTGATAAACTTCTCTTGTAGCAGGCTTAAAGGGTCATTGATTTCAATAGCCACAATTTCAGTCCGCGGAATCATACATTCCCGGATTTTAATATCCGAAAATTCCAGGGCATTTTTAAACAGTTTGATCTCGGAGGTTATCTCTTCCTGATTAATGTTGCTGCTTTCGTTCTCATTAACCAGTTTATTAAGATCCTCGATGCTGAACTTTTGTTTTTTTATTTTTTTAAACTTATCGTTAAAGATAAGTTTAATGGAAAGGGTTGAGATCATCGTTAATATCTTGGTTATTGGATATACCAACAGATAAATGATAAATATAACCAGGGCTAATGAATTGATCAGTTTGTTGGCAAAGATTTTTCCAAAAGTCTGAGGTAAAATCTCGATGACCGGGATTATAATGAGGCTTATTACCAGTACTTTAGTCCAGTATTTTAGCGTGTCATACAAAGGGTATGGCTGTAATAGTACCGATAATTCATAATTAATAAAATAGATAAAAACAATAAAGATGATACTATAGCTGATTACGATGGAGAGTGAGAAATCCCAGAAATTCTGGCTGATAAAATTTAGTAACTTGGCATGAAAATTTCCTTTCCCTTTATCAACCTCTAATTGTAATTGGTTAAGTGCATTAAAAGCTGTTTTAAGGGCAGAAAAGAATAACGTAAAAAAGAAGAGCAGCCCATATAGAAAAGGATCATCCATTGGTTTTTTCCGAATTATTTGTTTTTCTTAGGTGTTTTTTGATGTGAAACATGAAAAAAGCTAATAGCGAAAATATAAAAAAGAGATAACTTTTGGAAAATCCCTGGTAAATAGTTTGATGTATTCCGGATATTAAACAAAGAACTGAAGTAATGATCCATATCATTTCGGTACCTCTGGCAAGTTTAGTTTTCATTTTCAATGTTTATCATTCCTGATGTTTTTTTGATTTTCCAGTTGGATAAGTCCTGGTTGGATTCAAAACCGGTGCCATGGATAATCCCATCCTTATTAACAATACGCACAAACCGGTCAGAAAAAACTTTTTTCTTGTTCATATCCCAAACCAAGTATTCTGTGTTAAGTGTATCTCCTTCTTCATTGATCGCTACCACATCATTTTCGGCAGTCCAGATATTTTCTTTCTCATCAAATATGGCGTAGTTGGCCCGAATGGAAGAGGTTGGGGTTTGTGTAGAATCGAAGAACTGAACATGAAGCCCCTGGGGGAATTCTGAATAAGGTTCTTCAATTTCGAGATAACGATTTATTTCTGGCGATGTGATGATGATCTGTATCACAGCATCCTGGCTGTAAATAATTTCTGTATTTTCAACAGCCATTGTTGGGGCATCGAGATGCCTGGTGAGGGTGTTTATCTTTTCAATATCCCCCTTTTCACAGGCATTGAATAAGATAATAATTCCTGCCAACGCAGGAATTATTATCTTTTGAAGTACATTATAACTGGTAAAGGTATTATCTTGTGGTTCTAACGGTAGTTGTTTCATTGATCCAGCATCCTACAGTATATGTGTCACCATTATTGTAACCTTCAAAGAAGGCATCTTCCTGGTTCGGGAAGTGAGGGGTATAGGCTTCAATAAACTTATCTGCTTCATCCGTTAATTCGGAGTCAATCTGTTTTGCTTTGATAAATTTATCCACTGCAGCCCAGTAAACTGCTTTATGTTCAAATTCTTTTTCCCCACAGGTTTTATTCCCTGCCGCATAAATATTTCCTAAAAGAAGGTATGGATATCCACTCTCGGGATTTAATTCAGCCGATTTTAAGGCATAATTTTTTGCAGTTTCATAATTTCCCATACGTCGGGTAACATCACCTAACTCAAGATAATATTGAGCTTTTTCAAGGATGTCATCCTGTAACTCGATCGCTTGTTTAAAATATTTTGTAGCCTCATCAAACTTCTCCTTTTTCGAGCTCAGTTTAGCTATTTCATAAGCCAGTTCGGCATTGGGGCTTAGCTTATTCAGCTGTTTAGCCATTTTGTAGAAAAGGTCTGAGTCAGTACATTTTGTCGAGCGCAACAGGTCTGTTGCCTTGGTTAAGAACTCAACATCCTCAATGTTTTGTTCAAATTTATCCGTATAAAATGGAATAAGATCCTCACAGCTGGCTGCACCACTCGATTCAAATACCTTGTCTACAACATCTTTTGCCCGTTCAATGCTTCCTTTTTTGCCGTTGCTTAAGATTTTGTCAATTACCTCAGAAACAAAACCATAATCCTCTACAACCTGCCCGGCACTTATTTTGTTGGCAGAAAATAGAAATTTCGAAGCTTGCATAAAGGTTACCAGTTCTCCGGGACCACTTTCCTTTTGTTCAAGTTTTATCGATTGTTTTAGCCAGTTGTATCCAATCTCCATATTTTCTGAGGTATTCTTTGAATACTTGATATAGTCAGTTCCTTTTTTACCCAGAACATACCCTTTTTGGCCGTAATATTTTATTCTCTTATCATAGATTCTCATCATACTATCCACAAGAATCTCTTTTTTTCCTTCGTCCTGTTCTTTTTCGATAGCATCTTCAATCATTTCGATTCCGTCGATATAAATATATTTGCTTGCCTTGGGACATTCCTGATAAACAATTGCCCATGGGTCCTTAGATAGCTTGTAGTTATCCTGTTTTACATATTCCCTGTATAAGGATAAATTCATTATACAACGAATACTGTCTTCTCCATGTCCGTACTTGGATCCATCTTCAACACCTTTTTGAGCAAATGTGAGCCCAACGGTTAAGGTTAAAAACAATGTTGTTAAAATCCTTTTTGTTATTGTTTTCATAATAATATTTAGTTTTAATTAATTAAATTTTCGTTTGATAAACCAGAAATCATACAGCGTTAAATTAACACCAAATAGAAAATAATTTTCTTCGATTAAACCATTATTTGTTGTTCCGTTTTTACCATATGCACAGGACAGGTTTAAACTCGTTTTCTGATTTGCTATCGGGAATCCTAATCCAAAAGTTATGCCATAATTTTTAATTTGTTCTCCGTTCAGTTTTAAATAGCTGCTGTTATGGTAAAATCCGGCTCTGTAATTAATTTTATTAAGATAATTTCTAAGCGATCGATGATCCGGGATATATTCAACCCCCAATCGTATAGTTTGATCGGTAGCGAAATTGTCGTTTACATTAAGCGACTGGATGTTCGACCAGTCCTGGTAACTATAATCTATCCCCAGGGTTAGTTTATCATTGATGCCGGCTGTAAGGCCTATGCTTAAACGTTCGGGAATCTCCACCTTGTAATTTGTATTTTTGGAACTGGTTATGGTATCATAATTGCTTCGGTAATTTGCCAGGTAATCAATTACATTCACATCGTAAAGGTTGAAATTCTCAGTCATTAGAATCGATTGGTCATTGGTTGCATTAAAATTGATTTTGTTGGAATAACTAAATCCTGCTACATAAAAATATTTGTCGTTAATCTCTCCTTTATACTGGACTCCCAGGTCATAAGTTACTTTATTCATTTTTATTTTGTTAATGATCACAGTAGAGTAACTATCCTCCAGGTCAAGATAGGCCTGATTGTATTGTTCTGTCGATCCGAACAGATAGTTAATATTAAATCCAACCGAGAGACCCTGGTAAATATTAAATGAGTTGGTAAAGAAGAGTTGGGTTATTCCTCCGTTCCCATAATAATTATATTTCATATCCACGGTGTCTATCAGGTCGTAGGCATCTGTTTTGTTGATATTATATCCGATTTTTGAATAAGGGGTAACCCCGGCACTCATATACCACCATTTTTTAATGGGAAAGGATATGGCCAGGTGGTCAAAAGCAAAATTATTGAAGGTTAGGCTATTATCGTCGGATTTGAGATTTTTGCTAACTCCTGAAATTCCAACATCAAAAATAAACGATAAGCTATCTTGTGAACTTATGGACGCAGGGTTTAAAAAGTTAATATGGTTGTTCGAACGTAAACCTGCCGAAATTCCTCCCATTGCCTTATTCTGGTTAAACCCGCTGCGGTCGATTTCTCCAATTCCAAACCGGGTATAGGGTGAATTGGTTATGCTTTGTCCTTTGATTTGTAATAAAGTGATAAGAATAATTCCCAGCGCTAGTAATGTTTTTTTAATCATGCTTTTATATTGTATTCTAAGATTCTGTTTAATCCTGTAAAGTTTAAATTCAAATTTACAAAGATGGTATTTTTTAGCTTTTTATCAAAAAAAATAGCATCTCCACCTGTTAAAAATACCTTTAAATCGTTATACTTTGTTTTTAATGTGTTGATATAGCTATCAATTTCAAAAGAAAGCCCGTTTAATACGCCTGAGATGATGGCTTCGTTTGTGTTTCTTGCAATCAGGGGGTATGTATCTTTTTTTTCCAGCAATGGTAGCCTGTCTGTAAAATGATGCAATGCTTTAAAACGCATCGTTAAGCCAGGCGAAATATTTCCTCCCAGGTATTGATTTTGTTCATTAATAAGATCAAAAGTTGCTGCTGTTCCCAAATCTATTACCAAAACGTTCGTGTCAGGGAAAATATTGTTTGCACCAACAACCGATGCTAACCGGTCTTTCCCTAAGGTGTTTTTAGTCTGGTATAAATTTTTAATAGGGATTGGCGTTTCTTCGGTTAATTCAATAAAATTTTCAAACTGTGATTTTAATAAATCTACAAGTGCCGGATCCGGATTACGCACCGTTGAAAGGATTACATTTCTGATCCCGGGATACCTTTTCGTGATCTCTTGGATAACCTCCGGGTTTAAGCCGTCAGAACCAGAAACCTCAATGATCTCTCCCCCTCTTATAACAGCAAGTTTACTTCTGCTATTCCCTATATCAATGGTAAGGTTCATGCATTTAATGAATTAAAACCAGGCGTAAAAATATAATAAATATTCAACTTCAAAGATTTTTATGGATTAATTTTGATGATCCGTAATTTGCTGAAAAATACTGATCGCCTTTTTTACACTGTCAGTCTTAAGTATATTTAAGGTGAGCTTATGATTGACTTCTTTTATTTGCATGGATTGAGGGTTTTTTTGCAGATATCCTAAAATCCTGGCAAACACCGGCGACTGGTAAAATAAGGACTCCTTATCGCTGATAAAATACGCAACCAGCTTATTTTTTTTGATAATTATTTTTTCAATACCCAGGTCTATAGCCAGCCATCGAAGCCTCACAACATTCATAAGTTCCAGGGTTTGTGGAGGAATTTCTCCAAAACGGTCTTTTAGTTGGTATTCAAAAGATACTAATTGTTGTTCCGATTCGGTATTGTCTAATTCACGGTAAAGCCTTACCCGTTCCGAAATATTGCTGATGTAACTGTCGGGGAAAAGAATTTCCAGATCAGTATCTATCTGGCAATCATTTATAAATCGTTGATTCTGAATTTGTTTCTCAGTTTCTTTTCGATGCTCCGATTGATAGATTTCTTGAAACGACGTCTCTTTTAATTCTGAAATAGCTTCATTTAATATCTTATGATAGGTTTCAAATCCAATATCCGTAATAAATCCGCTTTGTTCTGCACCAAGCAGGTTGCCGGCTCCCCTGATATCCAGGTCCTGCATGGCAATATTAAATCCGCTACCCAGCTCTGAGAATTCCTCGATGGCTTTCAACCTTCGCCGGGCATCCTGTGTTACCGAAATTAACGGGGGGGCAAGCAGGTAACAGAACGCTTTCTTGTTCGACCTTCCAACCCGTCCGCGGAGTTGGTGCAGGTCACTTAATCCAAAATTCTGGGCATTGTTAATAATTATGGTGTTGGCATTAGGGATATCCAGCCCCGACTCAATAATTGTCGTTGCAATCAGCACATCATATTCGTACTGAATAAAATCGAGCATTACTTTTTCCAGTTTTTTTCCCTCCATTTGTCCGTGCGCTATTACGGTTCGAACATCAGGACATAGCTTATTAATTAACTTGGCAACCTCTTCGATATTTTGAACCCGGTTATGAATAAAAAATACCTGTCCATTACGCTGAAATTCATATTCAATAGCTTCTTTAATAATATCTTCGTTAAACGAATGAAGTTCAGTGACGATCGGATACCGGTTAGGAGGGGGGGTGTTGATGATGGATAAATCCCGGGCCCCCATCATCGAAAACTGCAAGGTCCTTGGGATAGGAGTTGCGGTAAGGGTTAAAGTATCAACATTTACTTTGATCTTTTTGAGCTTTTCCTTTACAGTAACACCAAATTTCTGTTCTTCATCAATGATCAGTAATCCCAGCTCCTTAAAACGAATCTCTTTTCCCACTAAACGATGGGTTCCAATAACGATGTCAACTTTTCCCTCCGCCAGGTTTTTTATAATCTCTGTTTGATCTTTCCTGCTTTTTAGCCGGCTTAAATATTCAATATTACATGGAAAATCGGCCAGGCGCTCGGTAAAGGTCTGGTAATGTTGTAAGGCGAGGATGGTTGTCGGAACAAGAACTGCTACCTGCTTGCTGTCGGATACTGCTTTAAATGCTGCCCGGATGGCAATCTCGGTCTTCCCAAAACCAACATCCCCACAAATTAACCGGTCCATGGGAGTCTCCGACTCCATGTCTTCTTTCATGGCTACAGTAGTTGCCAGTTGATCGGGGGTGTCTTCGTAGATAAATGATGACTCCAGTTCTTTTTGCATATAGGTGTCGGGTGTAAAAGCAAACCCTTTTTGTGCTTTCCGTTTGGCATACAGCTGAATAAGCTCTTTGGCAATGTCCTTAACCTTTTTCTTGGTGTTTTGTTTGAGCTTCTGCCAGGCCCCGGTACCCAGTTTGTATATTTTTGGTGGTTCAGAATCTTTTCCTTTGTATTTGCTGATTTTGTGCAGCGCATGTATGCTAACATACAAGGTGTCCTGGTCTTTATATACCAGCTTGATGGACTCCTGGATTTTTCCATTGATCTCAATTTTTTCCAGCCCCCCAAATTTGCCTATCCCATGATCTATATGAACTACATAATCACCCGGATGAAGGTTGGTTAATTCCCGCAGCGTAATTTGTTCTTTTTTTTGTAAGCTGTTTTTAATCCTAAATTTATGATACCGACCAAATATCTGGTGATCGGTATAAACACAAATTTGGAGTTCATGATCGATAAATCCTTCGTGTAATGTTTTTAATACCGGGATAAAATGAATGTTCGGTTGAATATCATCGAAAATGTTCTGCAATCGTTCAATCTGTTTCTCATTGTCGGAAAGAATGTAGGTTTGATAGTTCTTTTCGAAATTGGAGATGATATCCTCGCTCAGTAAATTAAAGTTTTTATTGAAGGTGGGTTGATGAGATGTATTAAAGAGAATTTCCGGATGCCCGGTGGAGTTTTTATTCCCGAATTCTATATGCTTAAAATTCTGGACTGATCCGAGCAATGTTCCGGGGGAAATAATTGCTTCTTCCCGACGATCTTTACCAAGTTTTTGGGAAATCTCCGAAACTTTATCCTGGATAAATGCCAGGTTATCCGTCCAAATCGTTGCATCCGGGGAAAGATAACTAAAAATCGATTCGGATTGCTTTAACTCCTTATTTTCTGAACCCGGATTAACAATTTTCGGAACAATGGAAATATGTTCAAGCTTTTCTTTGGATAGCTGGGTTTCGATATCGAATGAACGGATTGACTCTACCTCATTCCCCATAAAATCTATTCGATAGGGGTGGTCTGAGGCAAAAGAGAAAATATCAATGATACTTCCTCTTATGGAATATTGACCGGGTTCGAAAACAAAATCAACATATTGAAAATGATACTCCTGCAAAACCTCTTCGATAAAATCAATGGATACCTGTTCGCCAACCTGCAGGTGCAGGGTTGACTGAATCAGGTTGTTTTTATTGATCACCTTTTCGGCCATGGCATCAGGGTAGGTAATGATTATCAGATTTTTGTCATTGGCCAGTTGGGTTAATGTCTCTGAGCGTAACAATAAATTGGTGCTGTCTTCCTCTCCATAAATCACCGATCGTTTATAGGAAGTTGGGAAAAAAGTTATTTCCCGACCCAGGATATTCGAAAGATCATTATGAAAATAGGCTGCATCTTCTTTATCCTGAAATATAAACAGCTGGGAGTGGTTTCTTTGGTTTAGGATGCTTGCGGCAATAAGGCTCCTGGAGGATCCCTGTAATCCTTTAAGGAAAAAATTAGCTTCTCCACGTTGGTGTATCTCATTGATCTTTTTTACCCGGGGGTGGTTGGCATAAATTTTTAAAATATCATGGAGTGGTATAATCTTCGAGTGATTCATAAAGTTAAAAGGGCAGTTGTAATATCAACCACCTTCACAGGAAAATGTTTAGTACGTTAATAATTATTTGTATTTTTTTAAAAATTCTTCCGCTTTATCGACCATCCTGGTCGAACCGGTATAAAAAGGAACCCGTTGATGCAATGAATCAGGTTTTAAATCCAGGATCCGCTGTTCTCCGTTGGTAGCTCTTCCGCCAGCTTGTTCTGCAATATATGCGATTGGATTGCATTCGTAAAGTAACCTTAATTTCCCGCTGGGAGATTTCGCTGTATTGGGATAAATAAATATTCCTCCCTTTAAAAGATTGCGGTGAAAGTCGGCTACTAATGATCCAATATACCTGGCTGAGTAGGGTCGTTTGGTTTCTTTGTCTTTCTCCTGGCAATACTTGATATATTTTTTTACTCCTTCGGGAAAGTTATTGTAATTTCCTTCATTTAAAGAATAGATCTTTCCCATTTCGGGAGTTTTAATATTGGGATGCGAAAGACAAAATTCGCCAATTCCGGTATCCAGGGTAAATCCATTCACCCCCATGCCGGTAGTGTAAACAAGCATGGTGGATGATCCGTAAATAATATAGCCAGCTGCAATTTGTTTATTCCCTTCCTGTAAAAAATCAATGAGCTGGGCTTTTTCTCCGCGGGGTGAGATCCGGCGGTAAATAGAAAAGATAGTACCGATCGAAACATTAACATCAATATTGGATGATCCGTCCAAAGGGTCCATACATACAATATACTTTCCGTCCAGCGAAAGTTCATCCTCAAAAGTGATTATCTCCTGGTCTTCTTCGGAAGCAATTCCGCAGCATTCGCCACTGTCTTTCAATGCAGCAGTAAATTGCATATCGGCAAATACATCCAGCTTTTGTTGATTTTCTCCCTGGATGTTTACATTCCCGGCTTCACCCAACACATCAACCAACCCGGCTTT
This sequence comes from Bacteroidales bacterium, assembly GCA_036351015.1. Lineage (GTDB taxonomy): Bacteria > Bacteroidota > Bacteroidia > Bacteroidales > UBA12077 > UBA12077. Next base: position 5,510 of record JAZBOG010000016.1, on the reverse strand, counting down.
GTTGACCTTTTTATGAACGACTTTTGCTGCAATTCCGATGTGGTGAAGTAAGTTGGATAATTCTCCCTTGGCATAAGGGATATTTGCCTGACGGCGAATAATAAATTCATTAAGAGTGGTTATATTGTATCCTTTCATTTGTAAACTAAGGTTTTGATTTTGCTGTACCCAAAATGCCCGATAAAATTATTAGCATTATTTACAAAAATAATTTTAATTTTATGAATATGAACAAAATATTTAAAAAAACGGCTGAATGGAAAGTTTATTTATTTTATCACGTTTTAAAAAATAATAAATGCTAAATTTGTAGGCTTTGCTTTGGATAAAAAATGTGTAAAAATGATTGTTTACAAATTTGGTGGAGCCTCAGTTAAGGATGCTCCCGGTGTGATAAATCTATTCCGTATTGTAAAGTCTGTTCCCCAACCCTTAATCATTGTAATATCAGCTTTTGGGAAAACAACCAATGCCCTGGAAGAAATCCATAGGTTATCCTATCACAACCTCTCTCAAAGTAAAGAAAAACTTAAGAATTTGTTCATCTATCATTATCGGATTATGGATGAACTCTTTGCAAACAAAGACCATCACGTTTTTGAGATAATAAAATCACTGTTTGCTGATCTGGAAAGCAAATTGGAAACTAACGAATACTCTTCCTTTGATCAAAAATACGATCAGATTATCTCTTTTGGAGAGATTTTTTCTACGCAGATTATAAGCGAGTACTTAAGTGAATCAGGACTTTCGAACCAATGGGTGGATATCCGACAAAACCTGGTTACTGATAACAATTTTAGGGATGCCAAAGTTGATTTTTCCCAATCGGAAAAAAGAATAAAAGAGTCTTTTAATTTCAGGCATTATTCTTTGTATGTAACCCAGGGATTTATTGGAGGAGCTGAAAATGGACTGGTTTCTACTTTGGGCCGGGAGGGATCAGATTATACGGCCGCATTGCTGGCTTACTTCTTAAATGCCGATGAAGTTGTTGTTTGGAAAGATGTGGAAGGTATTTTAAATGCAGATCCGCAATATTTTACCAATACCGTTAAACTTAATCAGTTATCCTATCAGGAAACTGTCGAAATGGCTTACTTTGGGGCAAAAGTGATCCATCCCAAAACAATCAAACCCCTGCATAATAAAAATATTCCGTTAAAGGTGAAATCTTTTATTCATCCCCAGGGTGAGGGTACAATCATTCAATGTTTTGATGAGTATGATGCAAACCTGCCGGTTATTATTTTAAAAAAACACCAGGTTCTGGTAAGCCTGTTCCCAAAGGACTTATCCTTTGTTATTGAGGATGCTTTAAGTGAGATTTTCAGATATCTTTCGGAACATAAGATAAAGGTAAATTTAATCCAGAATTCGGCAATCAGCTTTTCTTTTTGCTTTGATAATATCAATAATAAGGTGCTTCCTTTAATTAAACACCTGAGGAAGGATTATAAGGTGCTTTACAATGACCAGCTGGAATTATTAACCATACGGCATTATACCCCCGAAGCTGTAGATGAAGTCACCAAAGGACGCAAAATTTTTGTTGAGCAGCGGAGTCGTCATACAGCTCATTTTGTGTTAAAATAGTTAGGAAAAAGCACGGATAATTTTATCTGCAATATACTCGGAGAGTTTGATGTTTGATTCATGGGTCCACCCGGCAATATGAGGGGTCAGGATTACCCGCTCACTCTGGATTAAATATTCAAAAGCTTCCGGAAGCTTTTCTGCTGAATGCAATTGCTCAAAGGAAGTTTGCTCATATTCCAGTACGTCCAGAGCGGCTCCCGTTACTTTTCCCGAACGGAGATTTATTACCAGATCGTCTGTTTTTAGTACTTTTCCCCGGGCGGTGTTGATGATATAGATGTTTTTTTTAAACCGGCTGATAAATGAATCATCAATCATAAAATGGGTTTCGTCGGTTAAAGGAACATGAATGCTCAAAATATCTGTTTCCCGGAAAAGATCACCCAGTGTCTTTTCGGTTACATAGTTGTCCGAGTACCCGGATTTATATTTATCATAGGCAATTACCCGGGCATCAAAACCCATTAATCTTTGGGCAAAAGCACTTCCCATATTTCCATAGCCAATAATACCTACAGTTTTTCCTTTAAGTTCTGTTCCGCGGTTTTGTTCTCTTATCCATGCGCCTTCCCGAACCTCCCGGTCGGCTATTGTTATTTTATGAAGTAAACACAACAACATCCCTAAGGCATGCTCACCAACAGCATCTCTATTACCTTCAGGAGAGTTAAAACATTTTATCCCTTTCTGATGGGCATACTCCGTATCAATATTTTCTAAACCGGCACCTACTCTTCCGATAAATTTCATCCGGGAAGCTTTGTCGATAATGGTTTTGTCGATTTTGAGCTTGCTTCTGATTATTAACCCGTCATATCCGGAAATTATATTTGCAATTTCTTTCTCCGTAATATCCGGTTTATAATCGCACAGAAAACCTGCATCAGATAATTTTTCGGGTAATATTTGATGGGTAGAATCAACAAAAAGAACCTTCAGGATATTATTGGATACTTTCATGATTAAAGTAAACTTTAAATGCGGGTTTATAACCTTTTATCTCTCCCTGGTTATTGTAGATTTCGTAGGCTAACATGATCGAATGTACCTTTTTAATCATGGAGTGTTTCTTCTTGTTGTAATACCATGCCTCTTCGTATTGTACTTTGGCAATGTTGTTTCGATCAAACTCAGGATTTTTTTCCATTGCTTTGATATCGTCAATGGTTAAAACACGATCATTGAAAAAATCATGGGGAATTAAATCTTCTTCGTAAACAGAATTAAAAATATAATCCACTAACGAGGTTTTATCCAGTCTTCTTAAACAATAGTCAATCCATTCATCATCCCCCGGATTTTTAATTAAAACATCATTAATGATAGTGTCGGCTATAACCTCATAATTTTCCATTGGTCCCGTTTTAACCTGTGTTATTTCTTTGGGCTGGGGTTCACACCCTGTAATGATAATGATGAATAATGTAACAATGGATAGTTTTTTCATAGCGAAATCCTTTTTGTGGTTATGATCTGTTAAATATTAATTTCATCCCTTTAACCTCTTCCCTGAAATCTCCCTGGTCATAAACTATATTTCCATTCACCAGGGTATGTGTAATTTTAGAATTAAAAGTCTGTCCTTCGAAGGGCGACCAGTTACATTTATAAAGGATATTGTTTTTTTCGACAGTCCAGGGATCGTTGAGGTCGACCAATACCAGGTCAGCCCAATAGCCCTCGCGGATATATCCTCTTTTGTCGATCCGGAAAATTTCGGCCGGGGTGTGACACATTTTCTGCGTAATTTCTTCAAGGGTGATTTTTTGTTGATGATATAACTCCAGCATTGCAGGAAAAGAGTGTTGTACAAGCGGACCGCCGGAGGGTGCTCTGAGATAGCTGTTTTCCTTCTCAGCCCAGGTGTGTGGGGCATGATCGGTTGCTACCACATCTATTCTGTTTTTTCTTAAACCTTCCAAAAGCTTATCCCGGTCTTTGGATGTTTTAATAGCCGGATTCCATTTGATGCGTGTTCCATATTGCTGATAGTCATCCTCCGAAAACCACAGGTGATGTACACAAACTTCGGCAGTAATTTTTTTGTTGATCGATGATGGGCTGGGGTCTAAAAGTTCGAGTTCTTTTGCCGTACTTAAATGTAAAATGTGTAACCGGGTATTATATTTCTGGGCTAACTCAACCGCTAAGGATGAAGATTTAAAGCACGCTTCTTCACTCCTTATGCGGGGGTGAAAGTGGATTGGGATCTGCTCGCCATACTTTTTTTTGTATTTGGAAATGTTATTCCTGATCGTCGATTCATCTTCGCAGTGTGTTGCAATTAGTAAAGGGGATTCTGCAAAAATTGCGGCTAAAGCTTTTTGATCGTCTACCAGCATATTCCCGGTCGAAGAACCCATAAAGACTTTTACTCCACATACTTCTTTGGGATTGGTTCTTGTTATTTCGTGGAGATTATCATTGGTGGCCCCCAGGTAAAAGGAGAAGTTTGCTAATGATTTTTGTTCTCCCAGCTTAAATTTTTGGGCTAGTAATTGCTGATTTGTTGTTTGAGGGACCGTATTGGGCATTTCCATAAAAGAAGTAATCCCCCCGGCTATTGCTGCTTTTGATTCAGTGTATATGTCAGCCTTCTGCGTGAGTCCGGGCTCCCGAAAATGTACCTGGTCATCAATTATCCCAGGGAACAGGTGTCTTCCTTTTCCGTCAATTTCGGTTTTAACAGGAACGGTAATTTCTTCATTGGCAGAAAGGATCTTCCTTATTTTGCCCTGGTCAATCAGTATACTCCCCGGCTTTTGGGTGCCTTCATTTACAATAACAATATTCTTAATAAGAAGATCCATATATTATCTATAGATTAATGGTTTGGTTGATATTTTCTGAAAAAACTATTGACTTTCATCTTAATTACCCCCCATACTGCTTCATTAAAAATTCCACCGCTCATCTTGGAAGCTCCTTCCTGTCTTTCGGTGAAAATGATTGGTACCTCTACGATAGTAAACCCAAGTTTCCAGGCTGTAAATTTCATTTCAATCTGAAAAGCATATCCTTTCAGCTTTATTTTATCCAGGTGAATAGATTCCAAAACTTTACGTGTATAACATTTAAATCCAGCTGTTGTGTCTTTTATCTTCATCCCTGTAATTAAACGGACATAGTAGGAGGCAAAATATGACATAAGCACCCTGCCCATGGGCCAGTTAACCACATTTACCCCAGAGATATACCGTGACCCAATAGCCAGATCAGCACCCTCCTCAGCACATGCCTTATGAAGCCGGACAAGATCATCCGGATTATGCGAAAAGTCTGCATCCATTTCAAAAATAAAATCATAATTATGGGTTAATGCCCATTTAAAACCCTCTATATAAGCAGTTCCCAATCCCAGTTTACCTTCCCTTTCAATTAAGTGTAGTCTTTCGGGGAATGTGTTTTGGATTCTTTTAATAATGTCGGCTGTGCCATCGGGTGAATTATCGTCAATAATCAGCAGCTCAAAAGGTACACTTAAAGAAAAGACGTAATTTATCATCTTCTCAATATTCTCTTTTTCATTATAGGTTGGGATAATTACTAAGTTTTTTGTTTTACTCATTGTTAAAAAATTAATACGATTTTATTCAAAGCGAAGATAAAACATTTATTTCAAATTACATTTTTTATCCCGGGTAGAGGCAGGAGAACAAAATTATACATCTATTAGCCAGTGTCTTAAGAAAAAGATTGAAAATAGTATACAAATTTGGTTGGTGAATTAAAACTTAAACGTATATTTGCACTCCCAATTCGGGAAAAAAGTTCTAAGAAATATAGATTATCCCAAAAAAATATTTTTAAATTTTTTCAGGAAAAGATTTGGAAAATAGGATTTAAAGTTTTTATATTTGCAGCCGCTTAAAACGGAGGATTATTGAGGAGGATATAAAGATTGGTTTGAT
>JAZBOG010000015.1:0-2568 GCA_036351015.1 Bacteroidales bacterium | reverse complement strand
CCATTCCGAACAGAGAAGTTAAGCCCACTAGCGCCGATGGTACTGCACACGTGGGAGAGTAGGTCGCCGCCGATTTTATACAAGCCTCAGCTGGTGTTTTCCGCTGAGGCTTTTTTTTTAAAATTTTACCTGTTCGATTATCTTTTTATTGGTGGCTGAGTGTTTTATGACTGGATTTTTTATCTTTGCCATCATGAAAATGAAATCTTATTCCTTTGTTTTGGGTTTTATCCTTTTGTCCTGGTTGAGTTATGGACAAATTGACAGCCTTGAATATCGAAATATCTATACCTGGAAAATCAACCCCCTTGATTTAAGCCTTGAATATGCTGAAACTGATACCTTGCTCGAAGGATTCCAACGGTATAACCCGTTGTTAGAAAATACCATTACGGCAACCTACCTGGGAAATTTAGGTTCTCCGGCAAAATCCAATATCTATTCCGACAGAATGATAAATAATACAGGGTTTCTTTTTAGCGAACCCTATCGAATCTACTTTCATCACCCAAATCAGCAGCTTTATTATAATACCAAAAAGAGATATACCTTACTAAATTACAGTAATGCCGGTCCTAAAAATGAAAGCGAACAATTGTTGGGAGTACTGCATACCCAAAATGTTACGGAAAATTTCAATGTGGGAATTGATTATGATATGATCTCTTCCGATGGGCGTTACCAGGAACAACAGGTCAGACAAAATGTTGTTAAACTTTTCTCCAGTTTCCATGCCCAAAGGTATAGAGCACACCTGGATTTTTATTTAAACCGGAATAAGAGCCAGCTTAATGGCGGAATAGATAGTTTAAACTACCTGGGAAGTGAAGAGTATAGTAATCGTCAAAATATTCCTGTTAGACTCTCCAATGCAAGGAATCAAAATCTTTCTTCCGGTTTGTACCTGGTACACGAGTATAAACTGGGAAAAAGTGTTCCCCTGGAAACCGAACCTTCTGATTCATCGAATCTCTTGAATCCTGGCAAACTTGCCTCCACCAATGACACGCTGGGCATAAAAAATGACACTTCACAGGTAACTGGTTCAGCAAACAACCCGGCGGTTTTGATGCGTCAAAAGAAGACTGACCCTGAAAATAGTGAAGATAGTACAGGAAAAGCAAAGAATGAACAGCAGGAAATGGTCTTTAAATATTCCGGGTTTAGTGTATCTCATGAAATCTATTACAACAGTGATGTACGTAAATTCTTTGATGATGACTTAACCGAACCCTTTTATTCGGGTCTTGACAGGTTTATTGATTCAACCAAAACGCATGATGAAGTCAGACAAATGCGTTTTGCAAACAGCCTGTCCCTGCACTATCGCTATAAAAATTATTTTAGTTCACGACTTGCTTTGTATAATGAGCGAATGCAATATCAGTACAATATCATTCCAGATACTACTTTTACCGACACCTTGAATAGCCCTGCCCGGGATACCATCGTAAGTACCAATCATGAATCCACGGAATCCAACAACCGGATTTCACTTTTTCTCAAAACCAGCTTGTTTAATGATGTTTATTTTGAAGGGTATGCCGATTATTATTTTAGTGGCTATAAAAAGAACAATGTAACGACGAATATAAAATTTTCCTATCCTGTTAAAGATTTTAAAATTGGTTTTGAGGGAAACTATTCTAACCTAAGACCCGGCTATTTTATTACCAGTTTTTCTTCAAATCATTTTAAATGGAATAACAATAATCTTAAAAAGATAGAGGATGTTAATCTGGGATTGATTGTTCAAAGTGAAAAACATCGGTTAAGGGCCAACGTTCAAATAGGTCAGATTAGAAATCATGTATATTTTGATACTTCAGCCTCTGTAAACCAGCATATGGAATCAATCGGCATTCTGTCTGCAGCTATATCCAAGAAGTTTACCCTGGGACCTATCCATTCCTCAACCCGGTTTGTGTACCAGAAGACAACCAATAATAGTATTATAGCCCTTCCTGAGCTTAACTTATACCAGTCATTGTATTATGAGAAGCTATTGCATTTCAAATCAACGGGAGGAAACCTGCTGGTACAAATAGGTCTTGATTACAGGTATGCCAGCAGTTTTTATGCTGATAGCTATATGCCTACTACAGGTTTGTTTTACCGACAATTTGACCATAAAATGAAGGATTTCCATCGGCTGGACCTGTTTGCAAATTTTACCCTAAAAAGAGCCAGGTTTTATATCCAGTATAGCTATCTGAATAGTTTGATAAACGAAAGCTACTATTTTAATGCTCCATTTTATCCTGCTCCCGAGCCCGTTTTTAAATATGGGGTAGCCTGGTCATTTTATGATTAAAAAATAGTATACTGATAAATAGTAACTTAAGTTTTTTTTGAAAAATTCTTTCGAAAAAGTGTTGTGAAATCAAAAAGTAGGCTTATATTTGCACTCCCAATTCGGGAAAAAAGTTCTAAGAAATATAGATTATCCCAAAAAAAATATTTTTAAATTTTTTCAGGAAAAGATTTGGAAAATAGGATTTAAAGTTTTTATATTTGCAGCCGCTTAAAACGGAGGATTATTGAGGAGGATATAAAGATTGGTTTGAT
>JAZBOG010000014.1:0-2588 GCA_036351015.1 Bacteroidales bacterium | reverse complement strand
TACCGCATTAAAACTGTCTGTAGTGCGATCGCATAACTTTAGGATTCTTTGCATCTGAATTTTAATCTCTTCAACGGTTTCGCTGTAACGATCGGAACCAACAAAACTCTTTTTAAAGTCGGCATAAGGTATCCCAACATCATTTTTCCACTGCCCAAAATCCATGCGTAAGTAACTGTTGGCAAACTCGGAGAGCACCATGCTGTTAATAAATATGGTGCTACTGGCGGTCTTAACGGATTGCAGAAAGGAGGAATAAATATCTTGTCGTTTCTGGTTATAGTTCCCTAAAGGACAAAAAAGATACATCCAAATATTATTGTCGAAAAGAAAAAGGTCTGAAGAACTGGGGGTATAAGAACGAATATCAATAATGTTAGCTGCCATACAACGCATTATTTGCTGAATCCTCAAAATGAGATTTGTTGGAAAAGTATTCTTTAGCACGTGTGACGACCTTCTTAAACAGAATTCTGTCATCAGCTGCCACATTTTCCAGTTTTAATAAACGGTTTAACTGATCGCTCGAACGGGTACTGTATAGTTGACCTATGGCAGCATTTAAAAAAGCAGTGGTCATCAACTCAATTCCATTAAAATCCAAAACAACCGCATTTTCATGGGCAAGTTCTTTCTCCAATTGTTTAAACACGAGGTTGCCTGAATCGGTGGAAACAGCAGAATCTCCGCCCACAATATCTCTTACTATCAATCTCTTATCCATAGTTTCTTTTTCTTAATGGCGAATATACTAAAAAATGTCATCCAAAGGGACTTCTTCACGAAGCTGGTATCTGGCGGAATCGTCCAAATTAAACTCAATATTGGCAATAGTACCGGGAAAAGCCTTTTCAAAAATCGCTGTATTGATATCTCCCTTTCTATACTCCCAATATCCATCGGAGGAGATAATTTGTATTTTCCCTTTGTTTAATTTAATGAATTTAAAAATAATGTCAAGACCTAAACCTCCGGATATATTCCCGGTCTTGGTCGTATGTCCATATTGAAGCGCCCATTCGATGGCTTTGGCTCCTGACAAAGATTCACCCAAAAATTCATTCACATTGGTTTTTATAGTACGTCCCATATCCACAATCGTTATATCCAGTCTCTTGGGGATTTTATTGGGATAATACTGGCCGCAGGTGTGAGTCTGGGCACAGCGTCCATGAGTTCGGGCATTTTCATACAACTCAAATATGTTCTCGTTAATTCTTTTACCAAGCAATTGACTGTGTTCGGGAAAATCGGGTTTACCTAATAGTTCATTCTTTATGTACCTCATAAAATCCTGATCAGCTTCAGGAGGGAATTTTCGGTATTCCAGGATCGTATTATTATAATCAATTAATGGTGAATACCCGAACTCACAAAGGAAACGATTGCGTCTTAATACATTCTCAATTGGCCAGCATATGCCTGATACCCCAACCCTTTTCCCATGTCTGTTCAACAGTTCAACCATTGCACCCAAAACTGCAGCCAGGTTAGCTTCAAACCATGTTGTATTCTCAAAACTCAGCTCTACCGAATTGGATTCATCTTCTTTAATTTGATGGTAGAAGTCAATTAAATATTGGTAACCACTAAAGTCACTAATCACTTTTGGGGGTAGGATAAATTTACTCATCGGCTGTATTTATACTCTTGAAAAATGAGATTCTAATATTTACTGTTAAACTCCCTTCAGTTACATCCTGTTACATTCTTTTTCCACGGTAATAGCTGCTCTCACTGTCTTATTCGTAAGTTCAGTTACATGCCGTTACATAAATTTCATTGTTCCCACCTTCTGATATCCCTGCTGCAAACTTGCAGAGATCCTCCTCTTTCCAAAAAATCTCCCTTTGACCCCGACAGGCGGTCATATGTTTATAGAAATACCGGATGAGGAAAAGACCCCGACCCCGAAGGCGGTCGTATGTTATATTATCCATTGGAACAGGTAATCTTCCTTAAAATCAACCTCAAATTTTTGGAGAAAATCTATATATTCTTCCCGAAATGTTTTCTTTCGATGATGCTCCTCCTGGTTTTGAATATAACCTATAACATTACTGAGAGCAGAGTGGCTATATGAAAAAGCTCCATAACCCTCCTGCCAGGAAAATTTGTAAGGGGTAAATTTCTTTTCTCTTACAAAGCTATTACTGGATTTCTTCACTTCCTGAACAAGATCTGAAAGACAACAAGAAGGACGCATTCCAATAAGGAAATGTACATGATCGCCGGTGCCATTGATCGCCAGCATCTTTTGATCCTTTTCCCGAACGATGCCGGATATATATTTATACAATGTATGCTGCCATGAAGGTTTAATTATGCTATCTCGTCCTTTAACAGCAAAAATAATCTGTATGTAAATTTGGGAGAAAGTCCCGGGCATGATATCTGGTTTTTAAATGATTAATAACAATGAATATAGCGTTTTTTTACATTCGACACCTTCGGCGTCGCTTTTTTATTGGACATTATTTGCTATAAACATAGGAGACCTTCGGCCTCCTGCCCATTAATCAAGTTACAAGACCCGTTTTAGGGATTGACCCCGACAGGCGGTCAAATGTTTATAGAAAAACCGGATG
>JAZBOG010000013.1:0-79863 GCA_036351015.1 Bacteroidales bacterium | reverse complement strand
TGGAAGGGAATTGCAGTTTTTAGAAGTAGGGTGTCTTAATAATGTTGATTTAAGAGATGGTTTTATATGGAACAATCAGGAGGTTGTGCTGGTTGCTGCAAGTAACTGTAAATTAAATAATATATCACTCTTTTTTATAGATAAAAATACATTAGCCCTTTCTGATGAAATATTTAGTATTAAATCGTCCGTAAACACTGTTTACGGGCTTTGTATGTATAATAATCCGACGGATAATAAATTTTATGTTTTTGTCAATGGGAAAGGTGCTGAAGTTGAACAATGGGAGATATCGAGCGGTAGTGATAGCTTAAATGCCACGTTGGTAAGGGAGTTTAGTGTTAACAGCAGACCCGAAGGAATGGTAGCCGATGATGAAACCGGTTTATTGTATATCGGCATTGAGGAAGAAGGAATCATTAAAATAAATGCCGACCCAGACAGTAACTATGAGCCCTTGTGGTTACCTGGCAGCCGCCCAAAAAATAACAAATTTATATCTTCGGATATCGAAGGATTAGCATTATATAAATCTAAAAATAATACCTATTTATTGGCATCGAGTCAGGGAAACTTTTCTTTTGCTCTATTCGAAGTAGGTAAATCAGAACACTACCTGTTTAGTTTTATTATTGAGGATGGGATGATAGATGGCGTTGAAGAAACCGACGGAATTGAAATTGTCAGCTTCCCAGTAAACAATAAGTACCCTGAAGGATTGTTAATCGTACATGATGGTTATAATTTTCAAAAGGACTCCATTCAGGCTCAGAATTTTAAATACATCTCCTGGGAAAAAATAAAAAAGTTCATTCATCAGCCTTGTCCAAAAAACAACTAGCTGTTTATCCTGAATTTGTATTTAACATCTCTTCAATCTGCTTAATTAATTCTGTGGAAAATTCAGCTGATAATTTTTCCTGGCTGATTTCTCCTTTTTCAAGCAGATCAGATACAAAGGCAGCTTCATAATTATAACCATTTCCTTTCCATAATATAGGCTCAGCTTTTTCTTCCCCGTTAGTTGAAAGTATAACTTTTGTCGGACAATGCCACATTGATTTTAAGATAACGGTTGCTTTTTCAAACTGAATGATCGCCTCATTGGCTAGTTGCTCACGGAAAGAACAGAGAATCGTTGCCTGGGCACCTGGGTATATGTTTTTTATAGTAGTATGTATATCTACATTGCCTGGGCCCCGGACAACCTTAAACTCTGATTTTTGAAATGATCCCAGGAGTAACTGGCACAGAAATAATGGATAAATCCCAATATCAAAAAGTACACCCCCTCCAAGTTTGGGGTTAAGCAACCTTCCCTTTGGATCTTTTGGTGCAACAAAACCAAAGGAAACATCGATATGTTTTATTGGTCCATATGATCCTGACTGTACAAGTTCTTCCAGGTAGGCAATGGAAGGAAGAAACCGTGTCCAGAGTGCTTCCATCAAAAAAAGTTTTTTTTCTTGAGCAAGGGCAAATAACTCCCTGGTATTTGCAGAGGAGGTGGTTAAGGGTTTTTCACATAATACATGTTTACCATGCTTCATACATAGTTTTACATGTTTAGCGTGGAGATGATTGTAGGAAGCAATATAAATAACATCAATATCTTCTGACATTGCAAGGAATTCATAGTTATCGAATACTTTCTTTACAGGATGTTTTTCGGCAAACATCAGGGCTCTCGTTCGATTGCTTGAAGCTATTCCGTATAATTCAGCATTGGCAACATAAGTCAGTCCTTCAGCAAATTTATGGGCAATTTTTCCCAGACCGATGATCCCCCATTTTATCATCTGATGTTTTTTTAATTCCTATACCAGAACATTAAAATTACGAGCGATTGATTCTTTTGAACATGGTATTCCATGTGTCGGTGATTAGAAAACTTTCGTCCATGTATGAAATCATTCTTTCAAATCTCCTGAAAGGAACAGCAAAGGTTAAGATGTTTTCTGAAACACAGGGGCGGGCAGAGGTATCGAACATACCAATGACTGCCCTTGGATTCTCCTGATCAATTTCCAGGTATGGATAATGTACAATCGATCCACAGCCGGCAGCAAATGGTGTAATAGCGCCTCCGTTGGGATCAACCTGGTCAAAGTTGGCCAGGGTGAATAACCCGGAAAGTACATCTGGTTTTGCAAAGAAGATGACCACTTCGGGAGTGTCTTTTTCGGTTAGTTGATCCCATCGTTTAAATACAATATTCCGGTCGTTGGCCGGAATAACTTGATGGTGCTTCATTAAGAGTTTTACCATTTCCGGGGTGCGTTTATACCGTTCACCCTCCAGTTCTCCGGGGATCCCGCACGAAAGAAAATATTCAAAATCGGGACGCAAAGTATCCGTATACCCCAAATATCTTCGAGCCCCTCCACAGGCTAAGGAGGAGTGGTTGAATACCAGGTTTTTTCCTCTACGAACCGGACCCAGATCACAGATAAAACAACTTCTCCCTTTCTTTGCCGCAACAAGATCCTGGGTATGCTTTTGATCACTATAATAAAAGGTAATAGGCAATTCAGCCTCTCCAAAATATTTTTTCCATTGTGCAATAAAATGGTCTCTTATCTTAAGGTTCATCATGTTTGATTTTTTCTTTTGTTTTACAAATTAAAAGTTCTTTTGTATCTTTAGAATAATAGGTGTATTGTGTTTTTTCAAGTCCGGATAACGACTCGGCATAACGATCCATGGCCTCGATAATATTGTTTAATTCTTTTTGGGTTAGATCTTCTGTTAATTCTTCAATGATCGCTTTTCTAAAATCAAAGTTACCGCGTAAACGAACAAGGTCGTCAATATATTGACGTTTATTTTTTGGGTAAACTTCAGATAGCTCAAAACCATATTCTTTAAAAGGAAGATCCACAGTTAATCTTTTAATTTCAGTTATGGAGGTTTTGTTTTTATCGTGGAGAATTTTCTCTGGTAATGTTAATGGATAAATAGACCCCCTCTCTGAATCAATGAGGTATGGTTTATTATTTATTCGGATTCCCGGTTGTTGATTACTGACCCAAAACACAGGTGAAAAAACAGATATTGAATCCACGCTTAGAATTTGTCTTTGTTCCAGGGATTCGAGTTGCAGTAGCCAAATGGAAACACTGTCCCCGTCTCTTGTTTTATAGAGTATTTGTTGTTGGTCGGGAGATAAGGTTGGATCGTATCCATCATAGGATAGTTTTCTAAGTTCTTTTGTTTTCAGATCATAAAGATAAAAACCTATTCGCGGGTTATCGTATTTTTCCGTTTCGGTATCCGGTTCGGTTAGCCATTGACGACCCATAACAGGAATGATATTAAACAACAATTTATTGTTTTCAAGGGATAAATGAGTATGCCATGCACTACTGGTCATTTTTCCAAAATCATGAATCTTATTGATTTTTTTATGGAGGGTATCAAACTCATACAAACTAAAATTTTTGTAAACGGCTTGATGGGTTCCTCCATCCGGAAAACGGCTGATCCCTTTGGGCGGATGACTCGCCTGCAGGGAATAATAAAAGATGATCGTTCCCTGGCTGGTATATACCCCTGGTGAATAATCGGAAATAAGCATCAGGTGATCGTAATAACAACCGGAAAGCAGGAACACGAAACTTGCAATAAAAAAATATTTAAATTTTTGGAGGCTCATTTGGCCAGGTTTTTCTAGTTAAAAAGCTATAAATAATAACCAAAATCCCTGCCGGAAGGAGTAAAATACCACTATAAAATGTCAATACACTCAGGTTGGGTTGGTTAAAGTAGAGGCCAAGGGTAGCTACAATCTGTGTTAATGCCGATAACGATAGTATTTTAAGGATAAAAAAAGCTAAACTGCTTTTGAAAATATATCGTGAAAAGATTATTAAGGTGGCAATGCTCCATAGAAGATATCCTGTTTGATTGATTAAAATAACGAGTGAATCGCCATTATAAAAGTACCAGTTTAATACGATGTTTTCAGGTTTTGAATCGATTATAAACGGAAGATATAAAAATTGAGAACCATAGGAAATACTTATGATGATCATATATAAACCATAAAGAATAAATCCAATTCGGGCTGTTAAACTCCATGGTTTTTCTGATATTTTTTTATGTAATTCAAAAAGCATAAAAACCAGGGCAGGAGCAATGAAAAAGGCAATTACAAAGTTTAGAATATACCATCCCGGATTTTGATGAACTGAACTAAGTTGGTCGGAGTAACTGATTCCGGTTGGGATAGATAAAAAGGTTAGGATCGGCCAGAGAATTAGTAATAGGGTAAAAATAATGGACGAAATTCTTAATCCTGACATAGTATCAAAGTATGTAAAGGTTTTCAACTAAGATAATATATTCCCTGTTCAATGTCATTCTTTTGCTTTATAATTTTAATGAGATAATTTTAAAGCACTGATAATAAGGAAGTATTAGTTAGATTTTTGAATGGGAACTTCCTGTTCATTAAAGTGGTTCAGTATCCCGGGGATACTGAAATAGGTTAATTACACGTTTAATTCCTCTCCCTCAGACTTGGCAATAATCACGGCACCACAGCTGTCGCCCCAGACATTGGTTGTAGTACGGAACATGTCCAGGATTCTGTCGACCGGAAGAATTAGGGCTAACATCTCCAGGGGGAGCCCAAGAACTTCCAGAATAATGGTAATAATTACCAGGCTGGCCATGGGAACTCCTGCCGTACCGATGCTCGACATTAAGGCCGTGATCAATATCAGGATTTGTTCTTTCAACCCCATGTCCACTCCCTTTGCCTGGGCAATAAACATAACAACAGCTGCAATATAAATTGCCGTACCATCCATATTGATGGTAGTACCGATAGGTAAGGTGAAGTTCGTTACTTTGTGCGAAACTCCCGATTTCTCATTGGTTTCCTGCATATTCAAAGGCAACGATGCCGCCGAAGATGCGGTGGAAAATGCGGTGATCAGCGTCGTTTTAACATTGCTCAAATGCTTAAATGGCTTGGCTTTCCCAATAAATCGAGTAAGCAATGGTAAGGTAATCAGCGAATGAATCAGGATTCCTCCAATTACAGTTAACATAAAGGTTCCTAAGCTGGCAACCATGTTCCCAAAATCTTTCTGTTCAGCGACTACTTTTACAATTAATCCGAAGATTCCAAAGGGAGCAAGTTTTATTATAAACAGGGTTATTCTCATAAACAGCTCAAAAAAGGCGTTGAAAAAATCGGACAGTACCAGGTTGCTTTTTTTATCGATCTTACTGATAAAAATGCCGGCTAAAATAGCAAAGAAAATTACCGCCAGGAAATCATTACTGGCCATGGCCGAAAAAATATTCTCGGGAACAATCTGGATAAAAATATCTCCTAAACTGGGTCTGTCAAAAGTTATGGATTCTTCTATGGCAATGGACGAAATATCCATCCCAACCCCCGGTTGAATTAAATTTACCATCAATAACCCGATCAGGATAGCCAGGGTGCTTGTTGTAAGATAATAGGCAATGGTCTTTAAACCAAGTCTTCCAAAATTACCATCACTGCCAATATTTACTATTCCTGAGATGATTGAGCTTAAAACCAGGGGAATAACAATCATTTTAAGCATTCGCAGGAAGATATCCCCCATCCAGGATACATAATTCACATACCCTTTAAGAAAAATCCCGAAAAGGATTGCAAAAATAAATGCAATTAATATCTGCCAGTGTAATGCTAATTTTTTCATAGAGATGAATTCTAAAAGGTTTGTTGGCTGTAAATGTAATAAAATTGATTATGTTTTGGACTTGAAAATCGTTAGAAGTTTAATCCAAATTAAATAAATTTTTCGTTAAATTCTTCCTGAACTATTTTGTATTTTTATTGAAAATAAATTCATTACCCTGCCATGAGAAAAATAAAAAACCTGCTCTATCAAATCATCTTTGAAACGGATACCCGACCGGGAAAATGGTTTGATATAATTCTCCTGTGGGCAATCCTGCTTAGTGTTTTAACCGTAGTCATCGAAAGCGTTAAACCGGTAAGAGCATCCTTTGGAGATTATCTTCTTCTTGCTGAATGGTTTTTTACGATCCTTTTTTCTGTAGAGTACGTTACCCGGATTTGGGTTTCCAGGAAACCGTTAAACTATATTTTCAGTTCGTTGGGAATCATCGATTTTTTATCGATTATCCCAACCTATTTTAGTTTACTGTTTGTTGGAACACATTATTTAATGGCTATTCGCGTGCTGAGATTATTGCGGGTTTTCAGAATATTCAAGTTGAATTATTACCTGAATCAGGGGGAGTTGATTATTTTAGCGCTAAAAGCCAGTGTTAAAAAGATTAGTGTCTTTTTATTTGCAATTTTAAATATTGTTGTAGTAATAGGTGCTTTGATGTACGTTGTCGAAGGAGAAAACAGTGGGTTCGACAGTATCCCGCGGAGTATCTACTGGGCTATTGTAACCATCACAACTGTTGGATATGGTGACATATCGCCTCAGACACCTTTTGGGCAGTTTGTATCATCTGTTATTATGATTCTTGGTTATTCAATTATTGCAGTTCCTACTGGAATTTTCTCCGCAGAATTTGTGCGGCAGTCGAAATCACCAAAAGTTTTCAAATGCCCAAAATGCTCCCATAAAGTGGATCATATGCATGATAACTTCTGTTCTTATTGTGGAACCCAATTAAAAAAATAGCATGTCTATATTTTTTATAATTTCTGAAACGTAATCTAGAATTATTTTGTAATTTTAATCAAGTTAAACGAAATCCTAAAATTATGAAGAAAGTATTTGCTTTGATGATTTTTATTTTGTTGGCATTTTCGGTCGGGACAATCTCCTGCTCGGATGATGATGAAAAAAATCCTGTGGATTGTCTTCAGCTTTTAACGACTTACAGCGAAGCACATTCGGCTTATATTTTAGATCCGGAAAATACGGATAAATGTATTACCTTAAAAAATGCGATTGAGGATTATTTGGATAGTGATTGTCCTGCTTTAACAACTCAGATGCGGAGTGCTTTACAAGAAGAATTAGAAGCTTTACCTTGTTATTAAAAAAAGCTGAAGAAACTTCCGGTTACAATAAATCCCGGAAGTTTCTTTTATTACGCCATTCGTACAATTTTGGGGTGAAAAATAGCTAATACTTCTACCAAGTCTTTCTGATATTCCATGACCTGGTAAATATTTTTATATACCTGCGGGGCTTCATCGGTATTCCCGCCTATTAAAGTTATCCCTCGCTGATTCAGATAGCTTTGCATCTCTTTTTTGGAGATTCTTTCTTTGGCCGCTTTCCTGGAAAAAACTCTTCCTGCTCCGTGTGCAGCTGAATTGATGGATGCTGTATTTCCTTTCCCCCTGACAATAAATGCAGGGCTTGCCATCGACCCGGGAATAATTCCTAAAGTTCCTTTATGTGCCGGGGTAGCACCTTTACGGTGAACAATTACCTCTTCGTTCTTTTCTATTTTTTCTTTCCAGGCAAAATTATGATGATTCTCAACTTTTATTAAAGGTTTTTCTCCTAAAGCTTTTGAAATTCTTTGGTGGATTTGTTCATGGTTTGCAGCCGAATAGTCTCCGGCAAGCGTCATTGCCTTCCAGTATTCCTGCCCTTCCTGTGTATTTAGGAGTAACCACGAAAGCGTAGTTGCTCCTTTGGGTAACCGGCAAAGGTCTTTGGCAATGCGGGTATAATGCCTTGCTATTTCGGCACCCATGCCCCGGGATCCGGAGTGGGAGAGTACTGCAAAATATATTCCTGCAGGGAGATTCCATGCATTGTTCGCGTCTGTTATTTCTAATACCCCTAAATCCACAAAATGATTCCCGTGTCCCGAAGTGCCCAACTGGTGAAAAGCTTTTAATTGTAGGGTCTTTAAAAATGAAATTTCTTTGAATTCTTCCCGTTCCAAAACAGGATGATCCTGTGGCTGGCTGAACTCATTCTTCCCGAATCTTGTTTCGTTTATTAATATCTTTTTTAATCGTTCTTTATCTCTTTCCAATAGCACTGAGGGTAAGTTATAAACCGAAAGACTCATCCGGCAACCAATATCCATTCCCACGCCAAAAGGAATTACTGCATTTTTTGCTGCAAGAACTCCGCCAATGGGTAATCCATATCCCCGGTGCGCATCAGCCATTAAAGCCCCCTGAACGGTTATGGGCAGCTGCATTGCTAAGTCCATCTGTTTCCATGAACCTTCATCAATTCCATCTTTCCCAAAAACCTGATAGGGCAGGGGAACAGGGTTTAATCTTATTTCTTCCTTGATGGAGCCCGGCGCATGAAGAAGCCGTTGGGCCAGTTCTCCAAAATGTTCGTGATTTTTATATTCCCCGGGATGCTGAAAAATATTTTCGAGCAGTTGGAGAACTTCACTTTTTGGTGTTTTTGGGTAATAGTTATAAACAATCTTTTTGGCCAGCCCTATGATCTCTTCTGTATGGTAGCCAATTCTTCGCATTTCTTTTTCACGAATCTTTAACTTTTTCATCTTTTGATTTGAGCTTTTTCAAAGTTAACGAGGAAAACTGGGATCCCCAAATTAAACCAACAAAGCCTTCCCGGAACGTTTGTCCATGGAAGGCCTGTAATAATTCCTGTGAAAAAAAACTTATTTCTCTTCCAGTTCAAGTGCCTCCAATTGATTTAATTTCTCTTCCATCTCCTCCAGGGTTCTTTTCCTCTTCGCTTCATCAAAATTTTGTGAGGTTTCCCTGAGAACTTTTTCGATCTCTTCCCGGTTAATTTTTGAGAGCTCTTCCTGAACCAGCTTTAGCTCCTGTTGAATGGCTTCTCCATCTATTTGTTCTTTAATCTTTTTTCTCACCTGTTCCATCTCTTTTCTTATTTCATAAATATCAAGACTATCTATCTCCACGTCGAAATAATATCTTTCCATTTGGGCCGGAATATCCTCCAGCTTTTCCATATGGATTTCTAATTCCCTCATTATCTCTTCCATATCTATCGAACCTGCTTGCTCCATGGCTGCTCGTATTTCCCTCTCAAGTTCAGCAGGCTTAATGGCTTCCAATGCCTCCTGAACTTCAAATTGGAATTTTTCCATATCAATCTCTTCAATCTCTTTTTTCGCTTGGCGGATATCTTCCCTTGCTTTTATGATATCTTTTTTGGTCTCATCAATTTCTTGCTGGTATTTCCCGTATTCATCGGCTGCAATTTTTTCTCCATTGATAGATAGTTCGGTGACTTGACCATTCTTGAGAGTAAATCTCATTTCTTCTTTTTTCCCCTCTTTTTGATAAGTCTTGATTATTGTATTTTCTTCAATATCAATTTTTTCGCGACTGCTTTTTTTGATCTTTATGGTATCATGAATAATCTTCGGAGAAATATACAGGTCATCTCTATCTGAAACATCCTGCTTGATTTCATTTAATGTTACTCTATTCTCAACGATTAAGCCGGAAGGAACAGGTTTTTTGATTGTAAAAGAAATGGTGAAGACGGCTGATAAAAGGATTAGTGCGGTAATGATTTTATCAGAAAAATTAATTTTTGTTTTTGGTTTCATAATTATACGTTTTATTCTGTTTAACATTAGTTTGTTTTTACCCGTGAAAGCAACTGCAGAATAATGCTTCTGAACGGAAAATTCCTGAACAGTGGCCAGGGCTTTGGCATATACCAGAGAGTTATCACATAGGGTCAGGGCAATATCATCACACGAATTTTCTCTTTCATTTCTTAGCTGAGATGAAATATACCAGGTTGCAGGATGAAAAAATAAAAGGATTTCAATCAGGTTTTGAATTATATTAATAATATAATCATTTCTTCGGATATGAGCGATTTCATGAGCAATTATTGCATTTATCTGATTTTCAGGAATTCCGGTTAACATTCCAACGGGGATTAAGATTACTGGTTTTAAATAACCAACTACCATAGGGGATTTGGCGACTTGTGATTCAAAATACCGGATGGTTTGTTTTACATTTAATTTCAATTCAATGGCCTTAAATCTGCGGTGCCAACTTTTGTCTGGTATTTTCAGCGTGTTCTTTTTCAGGTGATTGGTATATATAAAAGAGAGGATCAGTTTAACAGTGAATAATATTACACCTATAAGCCAGAACTTTACTATCAGGGGGAAGTATTGGTCCAGTGGACCTAGTTGTTGTTTTATCCGGGTTATCAGCGATTGACTTTGATGGCCTGATACACCATACTCCCTGGCTGATTCTTTCTGGGGTTTAGCTTCCTTATTGAGCTTAATTTCAGAATAATGGTTAAATTTTTTGCTGCTCTCTTGATAATAGGCATTAAAATTATAGGCAATACATCCTATCAGTAGCAATAAAGAAGCTAATGCTATGAAATATCTTAGTGAGGCCGATTTTTTTCGTAAAAAACGCAACAGTAAAGCTAAACCAAGAGCTATTAATGTACCTTGCCAGAAAATATGAATAATCGACCAGCCAATTGCTGTTAGAAGCGGTTCGTTGAATATTTCCAGATTCGTAATCATACTAGGAATCTTTAGATTGGTTTTCAATATCCTGAATCAGTTTCTTTATCTCAGCAAGTTCTTCCTGAGAGGGGTTGTGATCTCCCAGGGCCTGTAATACCAGCTTTGTTGCAGATCCGGAAAAGGCTACACTTAAAAAACGATCCAGTAACTTCGTTTGTGTTTCTTTTTCACTGATCGTGGGAGTATATACATGCTGCCGGCTTTCCTTATCAACTTTTAGCATCCCTTTTTTCGACATAATCTGCATAATCTTTAACGTTGTAGTATAACCTACTACTTTACTCTCGTTTTGTTTTTCATTGATAAATTTTACAGTGCTCGGCCCGTATTGCCATAAAATCTGTAAAATTTCAAGTTCTGTCTCGGTAGGATTTTTTTTACTCTTTTTGCTCATAATCATAAGACGATTAATTAAATGAATTGATGCATTACGAAATATTTCGTAATGCAAATATATACGACTCGTTTCGTAGTTGCAATTTTTTCTACGATTTTTTTCGTATTTTAAACGTTAAAAAACGTTAAATCCTTAATTTTTAAGGGGTAGGAGTGAGCGAAAAGGTTTTCTATTCTGTTCAAAATTATCTATATTTACCAGACTTAATCTGTAAATTAAAGAATAAAAATATGGAAAATACACAAAAGGTACTTGATGCCATGAAAAATGCAGGAAAAGCCCTGAAAGCAGGAGAAATTGCTGAAATAAGCGGGTTGGACAAAAAGGAAGTGGATAGAATCATGAAAATTCTGAAAACAGAAGAAAAGATTGTATCTCCCAAACGTTGCTATTGGGAACCTAAGTAGCAGCTAGGGTTTAATTTTTTGAATAAAACTTTCTCTATAAATACTTCCTATAGGGAAAGTTTTGTTCATAATTCTTAGTTGATGGCGTTGAAAAGAATCTATATGTTTCAGAGATACGATATAGGATTTATGAATTCTTGAAAATAATTTTTCGGGTAACTTGTTTATTAAATGGTTTAAAGAATCCAGGGTAACAATTCTTCGCTCTTGTAAATGAAATTCAACATAATTTCCTTCACTTTTAATATACAGGATTTCGTTAATATTGATCTTAAAATATTCTGTCCCGCTTTTTACCCATAGAATCTCCGGTGATTCTTGTGCTGTTAATACCTCTTTTCTTTTATTCTGCTTCTGATTCTGGAAAATTTCATACGCATGATGTACAGCTTTTAAAAATTCTTCAAAACCCACAGGCTTTAATAAATAATCGATGGCGTGAAATTTATAGCCTTCCAGAGCGTATTCGCTATAAGCAGTAGTAAATATTACTAAAGGGGGTTGAGACAATGTATTTAGCATTTCAATACCCGTTAAATCAGGCATATTAATATCAAGAAATAGTAAATCAACTTTATTTTGTTGTAAAAAATTGAGCGCAGAAATTGCATTCCGGAATTTGCCGGAAGCTCTTAAAAATGAGACCTTGGAGGCATAATTGGATATTAAATCCAGGGCCATTTGTTCGTCGTCAATAACTATATATTTCATGATTCTATACTATTCTTTTAAGGTTAACCTTACTTCGTACATATCCGGATGATCGGAAATTACTAAGTTGTGCCTTTCCTGGTATAATAGTTCTAGTCTGTTCTTTACATTATTTAACCCAAATCCCGAATACTCATTTTGCTTTTGTTTTTTGTTCTTTGTCTGATGATTGGTATTCTGGATGCTGAAATTAAAAATTCCATGCGCTAAATGAAAGCTTAGGTCAATTTTCGATTGATTTTCAATACTTATGCCATGCTTAAAAGCATTCTCAACAAACGGAATGAGTAAAAGAGGGGATATAAGAAATGAATCCAGGGATCCGTGTTTATTCATCCGAATTTGGATGTCATCCTTTGGATGAAAACGCATTTTTTGTAAATCAATATAATTCTCAAGGTAGTCAACTTCTTTACTTAAAGGTATTTTCTGTTTATTTCCCTCGTAAAGCATATAACGCATCATCTTGGAGAGTTTTAATATCCCGTCAGCTGTAGCCTGATCTTTGTTCTTATAGGCTAACGAAAATAAATTATTTAAAATATTAAATAAAAAATGAGGGTTAATTTGTGATTTTAAATAGGCTATTTCTGTATTTAATTTTTCCTTGACCAGTTCTTGTTTGTTTTTTTCTTCTTGAATCATTCGCCGGGAAAACGCATCAGCCAGCGATAACCCTAAAAAAACAATATGTATAACCAGGTTTCCAATCACCAGGTTATTAAAAAAAGCATAGCTCCTTTCGGGAGTATTGATTTTAATGTAGAATAAATCCATTAAACTTTCCAATAAAGTTATAGTGATCAGTAATCCAAAAATATAGAAAGTACATAATAGATATTTTGTTTTTTTAAAATAATGAGGAATAATATAGAATGATATGGAATAAAAAAGCAGCATATTTAAAAGCGTACCATACAGTAGTGGAATCTTTAAATTACCCTCAGCACGGCTAAATACACCAATGATAAAATTATCTGTTAAAAAAAGAATATAAATAACGGGAAAAACCCAAATCAACACATGAATTATATACGTTGTTTTTTTCATAGATTTTTAAACGAAAATCATCTTTTCTATGGGTAAATCATAATTTATTGTTTAAAAGTAGCAAAAAATGATGTAAAATGAATAAAATACCATGTAAACTACTTTTACATAAGGATAATTAATCTTTATCACCCCTAAGTTGCACTACCTGGAATAAGTTTTTGACTCCCCGGGGATAAGCCTATTTTCGGTTAATTAATTAAAAAAAATAAAATTATGGAAAAGAAAATGCATGTACCCTGGTGGTTAACCCTTTTGTATTGTATTGCTTTAATAGCGATATTCTTTATCGTTGCAATAATAAGCGACCTTGCAACCCAATGGATCCCCTCGGTAAACCTTAAATTTATCGTTAGAGAGCTAATCCTGCGCCTCCCACTGACCCTTTTCTTGATGTCTTTATTTGCACAAAAAGTAATTAAGATGAACAGAGAAACTTTTTATCTGAGAAATTTTACACAAAGCCTGTTTAAATGGTTGTTGTTTGGACTTGTGATTTCAATCGCTTTTTTCATTTTGATCGTGATTTTTAATCCTGTAACGATCATGGATAAAAGAGGATCCCTGGATTCTACCTGGTTGATTTTCTATATCCTGTCAACCATAGCCATGGCTATCAATGGAGGTTTTCTCGAAGAAACATTGTTCAGGGGCTATATCCTGGGGCTTCTGAAAGAAAAATGGAATTTGAGGATAGCGGTATTAATACCTTCTGTTTTATTCGGGATAATGCATGTTACCATGTTAAAATCATTTCATTGGATTGATTTTGCTCTTTTATTGATTGGAGGAAGCTTGGTTGGAATCATGTTTAGTTTGATCGTGGTTTATTCCCGGAATGTTTTTGCTGCTGCCTTGGTACATATGGCCTGGAATATGTTTTTTGCCGGCAGGATTTTAAAAGTTTCAAGTGCCCCGGTTAATGAAATAAACAGTATTGTTGCCATTCATTTAGAAAATAATCACCGATTATTGAATGGAGGAGCTTTCGGAATTGAAACTTCTCTTCTAGCGATTTTGGTTTATGCCCTGGTGAGTATGTATCTCCTTTTTAGGATTAAATCAAGAAAATCATCAAGATTATAAAGGAAAGGCTGTCCAAAAAGCATTCTAATCCGTTAACGCTAAAAAACAATTGTGCCCCATGCCCTAAAGACCTGACTGAAGCCTGCCTGTTGGCAAATGGGGCGCTCCGGAAGACTGATTTATAGCAGTTTAATTCTTTGGGAGTTATGCTGAAAACCTGAATAATTCTACTTTTGGACAGCCTTTTTTAACAATTTGTACATTGAAATACCATACATGATCGGGTACAAATACCACAACCGGTACATTTACTGTAATCAATTTCCGGAGCGCTAAAGGGACTCTTCTGAGTAATAGCTCCAACAGGACATATCCCGGTTGAAGGACAGGGATGATTTTGAGGACAATAACTTTCGTTTACTACAATATTTCTCTTCATTTTAAATCTCTTTTTGAATGAAGGTGCAAAATTAATAAATTAATTTAACTATTAATATATATGTATATATAAATTCGAAATAAATTTATTGCTTGGAACTATGGATTTGAAATATCCGATTATATCAATTTGTAAAGAGCCTTAAGGGTCTTATATCCCCTGTTTTGTAATCCGGGGGTTGCATCTTCCATCTGATGCTCTATTATGGCAATGAGCTCGGAAGCAATGGTCGGTTCTTTTGCTACAAAATTCTGAAGGATTTGCATCGAATATACCTTAACCGCTGGGGGGTAGTTTGGTTCTTCCAGCCAGGTAAAGCAACAATCGATTAAAATGCCCAGGTGGTCTTCGTCTAAACAATCTAATGGAAGGGCAGAAAGAATCTTGGTAAAATGCCTGCGTTGGTTGTTATATTTAGCCCTGGGTAAAAACTGAATTATTGGTTGAATAAAGGGTTCGATCATCCAGGGGTAGCTATGCCAGAGGGTTTCTAAAACCCAGGCAGCACGCCCGGATACATAAGGCTCGTTGGTGAAAATTAAATCCATCAATTCCTTGAATAATGCCCGGTCTTCACCTACAACAGAGGCGATGTACTCAATATTCCTTTTGGACAGTTCTGCCAGTAACTGTTCTCTGAAATTCATCAAAATGAGTGATCTGTTTAAACAATTTTGCTTTCATTCATGTTATCCTGTAAAAGTAAGAATGAAAAAGGTAAAGTTAATCATTAGTCTTTTAATCATGGCGATGATGAGCCATGAAATTTATTCACAAAAAAATTTCAGCATGGAATTAGCAACATTTGGTTCAGGTTGTTTCTGGTGTACCGAAGCGATCTTCGAAAAAGTTAATGGAGTTGAATCAGTGGTTTCGGGATATTCCGGAGGAAAAATTAAAAATCCAGCCTATAAAGAAGTCTGTACCGGGAATACCGGTCATGCCGAAGTCGTTCAGATATCCTATAACCCCCGCATAATCTCTTATCAGTCTCTCTTGGAGATCTTCTGGCAAACCCATGATCCTACTACTTTAAACCGCCAGGGGGCGGATGTGGGAACACAATATCGTTCTGTTATCTTTTATCACTCCAGCGAACAGAAAAGGATTGCCCAAACCCTTAAACAGAAACTGGATGAGGCAGGAATCTATCAAAAACCTATTGTTACTGAAATTTCTCCCTTCGAATCATTCTATCAAGCCGAAGAATATCATCAGGATTATTACGAAAATAATAAATTTCAACCCTATTGTTCTTTCGTAATTACTCCAAAACTGGAAAAGTTTAAAAAAGTTTTTAAAGATAACCTGAAATAAACGTAATTCTGTGCATTGTTCCTTTGCTTGATTTGTAAAGTTCTGATAGCTAGGTATATAATATTTTTAGACAACAGATCCTTGAACCCTGATTTTAGTTAATTTTGGTCCTGTAATAATTTCTGACATGACCATTACCGATAAAGTTAGGGCAGTAAAAAAAATTTATTCTTCCCTCGATAAGGATATTGACCTTGTAAAAAGGAAAAGCAATATTCGTTGTCCCGAAAACTGTAATGAATGTTGTACTAAAAAAGGAATCCTTGCAAGTCCCCTGGAGTTTCTCCCACTAGCCTATTTCCTGTATCAAAAAAGGATAGCTTTTCTTTGGATCGAAAAACTCAAGCACCAGGCAAATGCAGATCTCTGTGGCTTATACAATCCATTCTCTGAACTGGGTGCCTGTCAGTATTATCCATACAGGGGGTTTATCTGCCGGCTTTTTGGATTTACTGCAAATACCGGTAAAAAAGGAAATCAAGTACTGATTGCCTGTAGTAAAATTAAAACAAACCCATCAACGATTCTGTGGGAACAAAAAATTTCTTCCCCTTCCAAATATCCACAGATTACAAAATATTCCATGCAATTGTATAGCATTGATCCTCAAATGAGCACATTACAACTTCCTGTAAATGATGCAATCAAATACGCCCTGGATACAATGATCCTGTATTTTGATTTTAAAAACAAAAAGATTGTTTAAAAATAAATAAAAATAATTATACATATAATACGCTATAATCTTCTATAAGAGGGAGTTTTGTATTAATTTATAAATATTTGTTTAAAAAAATATAAAAATAAATGAACATTTTTTAAGCACCGTTGTTTTCCATTCATTAAAAACTATTAAAAACTAAAAAATTAATGTTATGAAAACAATCGGTAAAAAATTTTTATCAATCGCAGCTATCGCTTTATTAGCCGGATTGATGTTTACATCTTGTGATAAAGATGATGACGATGATGTAATTAATGATGTGATTGATGATCAGCTGGAGAATATTGTTGAGATAGCTGTAGCTGATGACAACTTCTCTACACTTGTTGCAGCTTTATCAAAAGCTGACCTGGTTTCAACATTAGAAGGAAATGGCCCTTTTACTGTTTTTGCTCCAACCAATGCAGCATTTAACGCCTTACTTGCTGATTTAGGCGTAAGTAGCCTGGATGAATTAACCGCAGAACAACTAGAGCCAATCCTACTGTATCATGTGGTGAGCGGTAAGGTCATGTCTTCTGCATTAAATAACGGGTATGTTTCTACTTTAAGCCCTGGCGCAGACAATACCAAGGCCTCCCTGCTCGTGAATGTTAATGGCGGAGTTTCACTGAATTCTACAACAAATGTAACTACAGCCGATATTGAAGCTTCCAATGGAGTAATTCATGTTGTGGATGAAGTATTACTTCCTCCAACAGTTGTGGATATTGCTGTAAATAATCCCGATTTTAGTATTTTGGTTGATGCTGTGGTAAAAGCCGGATTGGTTGAAACCCTAAATGGAAACGGTCCATTTACTGTTTTTGCGCCTACCAACGATGCTTTTGAAGCTTTATTTGCTGAATTGGAAATTACAGGAATTGAAGATTTAACTGCTGAAGATCTGGTACCTATTCTTCAGTATCATGTGGTTAGCGGAAATGTTTTATCTTCCGATCTAAGCTCCGGCGAAGTAGCTACCCTCAATGGTACTTTCTCCGTTGATGTTGGTTCTTCGGTAACCATCAATGGGATGTCCAATGTATTATTAACAGATGTTCAGGGAACCAATGGGGTAGTTCATGTAATTGATAAAGTATTGCTTCCTGAAGAAGAACCTCAAACTATTGTTGACATAGCTTCGGCAGATGATAATTTTTCATCGCTGGTAGCAGCTCTTACAAAAGCCGACCTGGTTTCAACTCTGCAGGGTGACGGTGCGTTTACAGTTTTTGCGCCTACCAATGATGCTTTTGATGCTCTGCTTAGTGATCTTGGCGTGGCTAGTCTTGATGACCTTACTGCCGAACAATTAGTGCCTATTCTGCTTTATCATGTTGTTTCAGGAAAAGTAATGTCAACCGACCTGACAAATGGTTACGTTGCTACCTTGAGTAGTGGTCCGGAGTCGACAAATGTTGATCTCCTGGTTGATTTATCCGATGGGGTTGCCCTAAATGGAAACACAAATGTAACTACAGCAAATATTGATGCTTCCAATGGGGTAATTCATGTAATCGATAAAGTCTTATTGCCTCCTACCATAGTGGGTATTGCCATTAACAATCCGAACTTTAGTATTCTGGTTGAAGCGGTGGTTAAAGCTGATTTAGTGGAAACATTAAGTGGAGACGGTCCATTTACGGTATTTGCGCCAACCAATGATGCTTTTGAGGCTTTATTTGCTGAATTGGAAATTACAGGAATTGAAGATTTAACTGCAGAAGATCTGGTACCTATTCTTCAGTATCATGTGGTTAGCGGAAATGTACTTTCAACTGATTTATCTTCAGGTAATGTTAGCACCTTAAATGGAGATATTACAATAAATGTTGGTTCATCAGTTACCATTAACGGGGATACCAATGTGATATTAACCGATGTACAAGGCAGTAACGGTGTAGTTCATGTGATTGATAAAGTTTTATTACCGCCCACCAAGTAGTTCTGCTTTGTCTACTTTAAGCCGGATAGATTAATTTATCCGGCTTTTTTTTTGCACAATTTTTGGCCAGGATGATTTAAGAAAAATCTGAGGAGAAATTATTCAAAGAATCTTGTAAGCAAATTTAAATTATTATTCATACCTTTGATATATATTTAATAATTTATATTTTTTTTATGAAAGAAGGTAAAGTAAAATTCTTTAATGAATCAAAAGGGTATGGGTTTATTAAAGATGCAGAGTCAGACAAAGAATACTTTGTTCATGTTTCCGGGTTAATTGATAAAATTAAGGAAGATGATGAAGTAACTTTTGAACTCCAAGAAGGTAAAAAGGGATTAAATGCAGTAAATGTTAAACTTAAATAGTTTGAATTACTAATTTTGACTTTGAAAAGCCCTGTTAGTCAGGGCTTTTTTTATGTTTTATACATAATAACCTTTGCTGGAAATTTCTACCGACCGGTAGATCTCATAGGCTTCTTCCTGTAATGGATAGTCCCAGCATCCCTGTCGGTGGTATTCCGATCCGCCAAACCCTTTTTTAAACCGGTATAATCCATACATGGGATGAGCTTTATCGGGTGTAGGAGAGATACCAAAAAAATCGTATTCTTTACATCCTTTACTTTTGGCTTTACATATCGCTTCCCACTGTAAAGCATAGGTCCCCATAAGATTCCTTTTTTTTGTTGTAGATGCCCCATACAGATAGGTTGCACGCCCTCCGGAAATTACCATTAATAAAGCAGCCAGAGGATCTTCTTCTTCTTCTTCTTCTTCAGCCAGAAGCATATGTACTTCAGCTGGTGAAGCCGTATCTTCTGCCCGCGTTTCTAAGATGGTCTTAAAATGATGAATATCCTGGTAGGCAATACCATTTCTAATGGCTGTTTCCTGATATAGTTTATGCCAAATCCATAAATTGTCCGCCGAAACATCTTTTACCCGTACCCCTTTCCGGTGCGATAACCGGATATTATAACGGGTCTTCGATTTCATACTTTGTAATAGCTCATCCTTATCCTTTTTCAGGTTTAGAAAAAGGGTATGTGAGGGAAGAATATCCGACGGTGCTTTGCGAAGATTCCAGTTTTGTGTGTCAAAATTCATCCTCAGCTCCTGAAGTCTTATTTCCGGAGGTCCCAGCCATACCCCGGATTCATTATAGCAATCCTCATCATCCTGCCATGGCGATGCCCAGGACAGATCATACCGGATAAAGATACAATCGGAGGGAAGATAGGGACGCAGAGCCTCGGATAACTCCTCCAGAAAAACACCTTGTTCCTCTTCGGGTAGTTCAATATCAGGGCCATAAGGAATATAAGCAACAGAACCTTCCTTGCCGATAGTACGAATAATGATTAGCAGATCCTCCTTTAACGAATGCTTTTGCAGCGATACTGGTTCTGTTTCTACGGTAAAGGCCCGGGGCTGATAACCCTGCTTTTCCTTAACCCTCGCCCAGTAAGAAGTCTGGGGAAGTACACGCCGTCGGTGTAATGACTCAGTGGGTTTACGCTCAATGGATAAATGCATGAAAAGTAATTTCCCGGTTTTCGGGGGCAAAGGTATAATTTGTCTTTTATAATCAAAAAACTCCCAATATGTTTTTGGGAGTTTGAAATTTTATGATGAAGAGACCTGCCGCTGTCTGGGTTTTCGCTTATGCTTGGATTCAAACAGGTTCTCCTGATTTTTCTCTGCGCGCCGGGCTTTTCGCTCTGCTCGCCTTTCCTTTAATTTCTTAATGGGATTTTTTTTCTTTTTCCCGTCGTGAATTGTTTTTTCGTGTGACATGGCAACAATTTTTATGAAAAAATTAAAAATGATAAACTGTCAGTTAATAAATATAAACTCTCAGAATCAACTTGTCAAGTATTTTATTCATTAAAAAAAGATTTGTATTAAACTTCTAATCTTATGAATCATCTAAAGATCATAACCAAAATGAACGATAGCTATGAAAAAACTGTTATTTTCTTTTATCTTATCTGCTATTTTTATTAGTACCCAAGCCCAGCTTGATATTTCCTATCAAACCCCTCCGAAAGAGATTCTGGAACTTGCTGATGTTGACCTCCCGCCTTCTTTCTATATGAATGCAGAAGGTACTTATGCTCTTTTTATGTACCGTAACCAGTATAAAAGTATTGAAGAACTCTCGGAAAAAGAACTTCGTCTTGGCGGATTGCGTATTAATCCGGTAACGAACAGCCCCAGCAGGGTCCGGTACTATACTCATATCGAAGTATTCAATGTGAAAAAACAAAAAACAGTCCCTTTGCATGGATTACCGGAGAATGCCCGGTTATCCAATTTTGCCTGGTCGCCCGACCAGTCCATGATGGCCTTCACAAATACAACTCCTGGTGGAGTTGAATTATGGGTGCTGGATATCTCCAAAGGCCGTTTAAATAAATTAACTACAGACAATCTGAATGCAAACCTTGGGACTCCTTTCGAATGGTTTCAGGATGGGAAATCCCTTCTGGTTAAGGTGCTGCCCGGGGACAGAAAACCTTTGATCGATGAAACCCTGGTAGTCCCCTCAGGACCAACGGTATCCGTTAACGAAGGACAGAAAGCACAGAACAGAACCTACCAGGATCTGTTGGAAAATAAAAATGATGAGTTTAATTTCGAACAACTCGCGCTATCTGAACTGGTTCAGGTTGACCTAAAAGGGAATAGTACTCCCTGGAAAAAAAAGGCAATGTACAGAGGACTCAATTTCTCGCCCGATGGAAATTACATCTTGGTTACTACCATTGAAAAACCTTTTTCCTACCTTGTTCCTTTTTATCGTTTCCCATCCAAAACAGTTATTTATGATAAGGGTGGAGCCGAAATTAAAAAGATGTTAGAGGTTCACCTGATTGAAGATCTGCCCCAGGGATTTATGGCCGAACGAGAAGGAATGCGTGATCTTGCCTGGAGAACAGACAAACCCTCAACATTATACTGGGTGGAAGCTCTAGATGGAGGAGATCCATCCCGGGAGGCTCAACACCGGGATGAAGTGTTTGAGTTAAATGCCCCATTTCAAGGCGAAAAGCAAAGTTTGTTAAAAACTATTAACCGTTTTTCCGGGATTACCTGGGGAAACGATAACGTTGCTGTAGCAACGGATTACTGGTGGAATACTCGAAATACAAAATCATATCTCTTTAGCCCTTCGGATCAGTCGGTTCAACCCGAAATTATTTTTGACCGGAATTACCAGGACAGATATAATGACCCGGGGTATTTCGTTACCGTACGCAATAATTACGGACGAAATGTGTTGCTAATGGAGACAGATCATTTGTATTTAATTGGCAGAGGATATTGTGAGGAAGGAATCCGCCCTTTTCTTGATCAGTTTAATCTTACTACAAAAAGTACCGATCGACTCTGGCGTGCCGATGGAAAAGAAACCCTGGAAAATATTGTCGATTTGATAGACCCCGCGAAAGGGAAATTGCTTACAAGAATTGAATCGAAAAGTCAATATCCCAATTACTATTTCCGAAATATTCAAACGGGTGAGTTAACCCGGATTTCAAATTTTAAAAATCCCTTCGAGAGCCTGCAAAATGTCCATAAGGAAGTAATTAAATATCAACGTGAGGATGGCTTAGAGTTGTCAGGAACTTTATACTTACCCACCGATTACCAGGAAGGGGAGAAATACCCTATGATCATGTGGGCTTACCCGCGGGAATATAAAGATAAAAGTACTGCCGGACAGGTAACCTCCTCTCCCCATGAATTTATCTATCCTTACTATGGATCCCCTGTGTTTTGGGTTACACGTGGTTATGTAGTGCTTGACGACGCTGCTTTCCCTGTTGTTGGCGAAGGCGAAAACGAACCCAACGATACGTTTGTTGAACAACTGGTTGCCAATGCCAAAGCAGCTATCGATGCTGTGGATGAGATGGGATATATCGACCGAAATAAAGTAGCTGTAGGGGGGCATTCTTATGGTGCCTTTATGACAGCAAACCTGTTGAGTCATTCTAACCTTTTTGCCGCAGGAATTGCCCGTAGCGGAGCATATAACAGAACGCTAACCCCTTTTGGCTTTCAAAGTGAAGAACGTAATTATTGGGAAGCTCCGGAAATTTATTATGAAATGTCCCCTTTTATGCATGCCCATAAGATGAAAACTCCTTTGTTGCTCATTCATGGCGCTGCCGATAATAATTCTGGAACCTATACCATGCAGAGTGAACGCTATTTTAATGCACTAAAAGGGCTGGGAGCAACTGTTCGATTGGTATTGCTGCCCAGGGAAAGTCATGGTTATGCTGCCCGCGAATCGGTATTACATGTATTGTGGGAGCAGGATCAGTGGCTGGAAAAGTATTTGAAAGAAACTGAATAATTCTAGAAATAAACCTTATTCTCAAAAAAATAAATAAAAAAGAGGCTGTCCAATAAGGCAGCCTCTTTTCTTACTATTTTAATAGCTCCTAAACTAAAATTGCTTTAAGATTACTCTGATAAGCCATATTGTCTGCAATCGGACATCGCTTTTCGATTTCCCTGATGAAAGATTCTTTTTCTTCTGTGGAAAGATCTGCATCTACATCGATATAACTCCTGATTTCTGTGAATCCGGCTCTTCCTTCTTCACTTTTACCCATTAAGAAATCTTTATCGATATCACCTTCTACC
Organism: Bacteroidales bacterium; assembly: GCA_036351015.1. Classification (GTDB taxonomy): domain Bacteria; phylum Bacteroidota; class Bacteroidia; order Bacteroidales; family UBA12077; genus UBA12077. Next base: position 56,710 of record JAZBOG010000013.1, on the reverse strand, counting down.
TTTACATTTATCCCTCGTACGTTTAATCTTTTTTGATTCGAAATGATTTTTCCTATAGCACAAATACAGGCAGGTAACGATGAAAGGAAAATTTCCAGCGGATTAGGACCTAAATCCTGTCCTCCCCCTTGTTTGGGTTGATCAATAACAAAATTGTGCGAACACTTAATGTCTGTTTTGAAACCTTCTTTTACTTGAGCTTCAAGTTTAACGGTTGATATAGCCATAATTCTTTTTTTTTAGTTTATCTATAAATTTAAATTACTTGAACGACTCAAAACTATTTAATAAATCCATGGAATCTGATGATTTTAAGCATATCGATTTGTGTTTAAAAGCATTGAAAAAATCTTTTTTTTAATATAAGTATCTAGAGGTGTCTTTATCTTTATATTAATCTATTTAACTATAAACAGAACTAATCTGATTTTAAACCATGAAATAAAAATCTCATCTAATAAAATTGTTATCACTTAAAATCATTCAACCCATGAAAAATAAATTTTTATACCTCTTTATCCTGAGTTTTATTTTTTTATTTACTTCCTGTAAGGAAGAAAGCCTGGAAGAGCAGGCAGAAAAAATTCACGACAAGATTGTTTCGATTGATACCCACACGGATACCCCGCTGAATTTTTTAGATCCGGATTTTGATATTGGAAAATGGAATGATTTCGAAGAAACACGTTCACGGGTAGATTTTCCTAAAATGAAAGCCGGACGATTGGATGCTGCTTTTATGGCTGTATTTATTGGGCAAAGAGCTAGAGATGATGAAGGAAACCGGAAAGCAAAAGAAAGAGCTCTCAAAATTTTTGATGCTTTGCACAAGCAGGTCGGAAAGTATCCTGATATGGCCGAAATAGCCTATCGGCCGGGAGATATCTATCGTATCAAAGAAGCAGGTAAACGGGCAGTATATATTGGATTGGAAAATGGATACCCCATTGGCACTGATTTAATGATGGTAGATACATTTTATGATCTGGGGGCTCGTTATATTACCTTGGCTCACACTCGCAACAATGACCTTTGTGATTCCTCAACTGACCCTGAAGGACCGGAACATAATGGCTTAAGCAGTTTCGGGGAAGAAGTGGTCCAAAGAATGAATCAACTGGGGTTGATGATTGATGTCTCCCACATCTCGGACTCGGCCTATTTTGATGTATTAAACATTACAAAGACACCGGTAATTGCTTCGCATTCAAGCGTAAGAGCCTTGTGTAACAGCCCAAGAAATTTCTCCGATACCATGCTGCATGCTTTGAAAAAAAATGGAGGGGTAATCCAGATATGTATTCTAAGTGACTATATAAAAGAAGCAGCACCCAATCCTGCCAGGGATTCTGCATTTACGGCCTTGCGTGAAAAATACAATCATTTTGAGGGCTTATCTGAGGAAGAACATCAAAAAGCCGTAATGGAATGGAGAGAAACCGATAAAAATTTTCCTAAAGAGTTAGCCACGGTATCCGATGTGGTCGATCACATTGATTACGTGGTTAATACAATTGGGATTGATTATGTTGGAATAGGAACAGATTTTGATGGGGGTGGAGGTGTTGAAGGATGCATGGATGCCAGCCAGATGAAAAATATCACCATTGAAATGCTGAAAAGGGGGTATACCCAAAAGGAGATTCAGAAAATATGGGGGGAAAACTTTCTTAGGGTCTTTCGGCAGGTAGAGCAAAACGCCCATAAAATATAATTCTTTGCAAAATACTTAGAAAAAATCTATGGGCTTAGTTGCCCATAGATTTTACTTGTTGCATATTAATGGATTGATAAATCTTTAATACTTCTTCACGTGTAAAATTTCCTACCACATTTACACCAAAGTAATCCTTTTCCGAGAGGGCAGTAAACAAAATTTCATGAATGATTTTGTCTTGCTCAAAAATGAAAATGGAAATATTGGTACCCTCCTGGGCGATTTGGGTAAGAAGCTGGTAATTTGCATCCTTTGCCTTTTGTTGAAGGGTTTGACTGACCTCTTGATTGGAAACTGTGTGTTTGGTTTCTTCGAAAAAAATTATCTTAATTACTTCAATCTTGTCAGTTAGATCAGTGTTAAACTGGTTCTTCTCTTCCGATAAATTAAGAACTAATTTAAAAAGAACAGGAGGGAGGTGTAAAACAACAAATCCTTGTTGTGTCTCAAATTCTTCAAAAATATCGGTTTCCTTATACCTTTTCTGGTCAGTAATACATGATTGTCCAAGGAATAATACCATTAACAAGAGGGCAACTAATTTTTTCATTTTTCTTCTATTTCTTCAAGATGTTCTAATCCTTCAATTTGCATCGATTTGGATAATTTGGAGATATTTTTTAAATCAATATTCCCCTGAATACTGATTAAAGCATTTTCGTTTTTTCCCCCGGCAATAAGTAATAATTCAATAATTTTCCCATCCTTCTCATGAACAAGAAATTTTACATCCTGGTCCTTTTCTTTCACAACCATTAATTCTTTGTATTTGGACATGGGGAGTTTATTAATTATTTCGTTATAAAAGTTAACATTTCCGGAAAAGGTCTCATCGGTAGCCAGGATCTTGATTCCGGTTAAGTTTTTTACCAGCTCATCAAATTCAGGATCATCCGACTCCATTTCTGAAAACATACTAAACATATAACTGGTAATGTAAACGGATGTAAATCCTTCTTTCCCGCTGTATTTTTCAAAAAGCTCATCAACAGGCGTATTCTGGGCCAAAGAGAATAGCGGAATGAAGAATACGATACAATTTAAAATTATCTTTTTCATAGCATTTTTATTTAATATATTTTTTTACAACATTATATTTTTCAAAGGTTTTTAACTCATTTAAACCCTGGTTGAAAGTGGATAAAACCCTGAGTTCATCTGCGCCTTTATCAATCGTTTGAAGCGGTTCCAGGTGCTCGGTTCCCGAATTTAATTTGGCCGACACATAAAGCAGGGCTTCTTTAGCTTGCAGATAGGCAAGCTCTGGATTCTCATAGGTGTCCTGGAAGGAGTTGGCATGTTCATTCTTAAACTCATTCTGAATGAAAAAGAAAGAAACAATAAGAATCGAAATGCTTGCAGCAATACTTAAGGTGTAATTTATTATCTTTCTGTTCTTCTGTGTTTTCCTGTTTTGATGGTTGTTGATATTTTCCAAGATTTCATCGCCAAATTCAGGAATATCTTCCGCAGCTTCTATTTCGTGAGTGGAAAAGATAAAAATATCCCGATACGGGAGGAATTCCTGATCGATGGAGGTGCCGTTGAAATAGGTTCTTAATTCTTCTTCTTCTTCCAGCGTGGTATCCCCATTATAATATTTCTCTAATAGAGCTTTTATTTTTTCCCGGTTCATGTTGATAATATTTTTTTAATAATATATCCCTGATTTTTTTTCTTGTTCTTGACAAATTCACTCGAATGGTATTTACATTCATATTTAATATCTGGGCAATTTCCTGGTTGTCATAGCCCTCGATATCTCTTAAGAGAATGATGGTTTTTTGAGGCTCTTCCAGGTGATCGATAATATCTTTTACTCTTTTTACGGCAAGCTCCAATTCCTCCTTTTTTTCATAAACATGGTGTTTGTCTTCGATATTTTCTTTGCGGAATCCGTTTAAAGGAACCGTTTTGTTTAGCTTGATCTTATCCAGGCATAAGTTGCGTGTCATTCTCATAGCTAAGGCTTCAACACTATGGTACTGGTCAAGATCCTGACGCATATTCCAAAGTTTGATATAAATTTCTTGAACAATATCCTTTGCATCATCCAGATCTTTCATAAAACGGTTGGCAAAACCCAATAATTTCCGGTTTAAGGGCAAAATATTTTCTTTAAAGTCTTCCGTAGTCATTTATTGGTCATTCAAGAGGCAGTTAAATTACAAATAATTTTTTAGAAAGGGAGTTTAATTTCTCCCTTTCTTATTCGTTATCTAATGCATCGAAATGCTCAAAACCGCTCATGTGAACCGATCTGGAAAGCGAAGCCATCTCTTTGAGGTTTAGTTTGCCTTTGATGCTGATTACTGCATTCTCGTGATTTCCACCCGCAATTAACAGGATCTCTTCAATATCTTTTCCTGCATATTTCGCATAGAAGATAACATCATGGTCTGTTTCTTTAACACTCATCAGTTGCTGATAGCTTTTTTTGTCAACCTGTCCGATGATTTCCTCATAAAAATTGACTTTTTCAGGATTTAATTCATCTTCCAGGGCTATAATCCGGATGTTATCAATCATTCCTTTCATTTTCTGAAGATCTTCATCATCCTCTATAGCTGCTGCAAATTCAAATAAATTCTTGTGGATAACTACCGTGGTAAATCCTGATTTTCCCTGATACTTCTCAATGAGCTGGTCTACAAAATCCTGTGCATTGACTAAAAATGGAAGCGCAATGAAGGTGATAATTATACTTATTCGTTTCATAATATTATTTTTTTAAATTTGTTTTTAAATCGGTTTAACTATAGAATCAAGCTTAATTCAATAACAAGACGAATCAGTAACTTAATCATTACAAAAAAAAGATATAATTTGTTTATAATATTGATAATGAGTGGTCTTAGTTATGCAACAAACAGGTAAAGTCATTCTTATATTAGGAATTGTACTTATTATTCTGGGAATTATTTTTTACGTGTTTGGGGATAAACTGCAATGGTTTGGAAATTTACCCGGCGATATTAAAATAAAAAAAGAGCATTTTTCTTTTTATGCTCCTTTTGCCACAATGTTATTGCTTAGCATCGTGATCAGCTTTATTATCTGGATCATTAGTAAAATCCGCTAATCCTTAAAATGGGGCCTAAGTTGTTCGATTAACTCTAAAGGAGCCCTCCGGGGCTTTCGTGTCGATTCGTCCACAAAAACAAGTGTCGTTAAACCCTGGTTAAGCAATTCCTCGTTTTCGTTGAAGATCTGGTAATAGAAAGTGATTCTTGCTTTTGGCAATTCTTTGATGATCGTTTTTATCGTCAAATGATCGTCGTATACTGCCGGTTTATAGTATTTAACCTCTAGAGATCTAACAGGCAACATAATACCCATTTCTTCAATGGTTTTGTAGGAAAAACCAAGGGAACGCATTAATTCTGTTCTTCCAACTTCATAATAGAGTGGGTAATTGCCGTAATAAACATAACCCATCTTGTCGGTTTCGCCATACCTTACTCTGAGCTTGGTTTCATAAGTGAACATAATACAGGGACTTAAGTAAAGGGTGAATCTGGTTCTTTTGCCATATGATTATAAAACAGTCTGTCCAGGGATTTTGGAATCACCCGTTGTAAAAGAACGGATAACTTTCCTTCAAAGGAAATAATAATATTCCTTTTTCGAAAGATAATGCCTTTGGCAATTTGGCGGGCAACTTTTTCGGCAGGCATTAACTTACTTTCATTTAAAGGAGATTGTCCCTGGGGTGACCCGTCTGCCGACAGGGCAGACTTCCGCACATTGGAAGCTGTAAAACCTGGTGCGGCTATTAATACATGTAAACCATTTTTCAGATTTTCGATCCTTAAGGTCTCTAAAAACCCATGAAGGGCAAACTTGGAAGCTGAATAGCCTGAACGACCGGGCAAACCATGAAACCCTGCGATCGATGTGATTCCTGCTATCGACCCCCTGGAATCAAGAATATGGGGTAAGGCATACTTGGTACAATAAACCGCACCCCAGAAATTAACATCCATTAAACGCCTGATAACGTTTAAATCAACATCTTTGAATAATGCGCGCATAGATATTCCTGCATTATTAATTAAGATATCAATTTTTCCGTATTTTTCAATGGTTTGTGCAATCAGGTTTTTACAGTCTTCTTCCAGCGACACATCCGCTTGAACCGCAAAAGCTTCAGATCCTTTTGCCTTTAGATCCTTTTCAATAATTTTCAGCTGCTCATAATTGCGGGAAGCACAAACTATTTTAGCTCTACGGGAAGCAAACTCATATGCACATGCACGGCCAATTCCGGAAGAAGCACCGGTTATAATCACCACTTTATTTTTCATTCATTAATAACTATTAATTCGTAAAACTAAGTAATGTAAATCTATTAATTTATACAAATTTTTTATACCATTCTGAAATTTTTTTCTCTATTCGCGTGGGTCGTGTTATTATAATTCTCAGAATGACAATTGCTTGAAAATTAATTGAAGATTTTAAGCTCAAATATTTGTTTTGAAAGAATAAGGTGTTATTTTTGCAATCCGAATGACTCAGTAGCTCAGCTGGTAGAGCACATCCCTTTTAAGGATGGGGTCCAGGGTTCGAGCCCCTGCTGGGTCACCTGAAAAAAGCCTGCCAAAAGCCAGGCTTTTTTTTGTCCCTTTCAGAGAGGGGCGAGAAGTTTATCCCGACCAACGGGAGTTGTGTCGGGAAGCCCCTGCTGGGTCACGTAAAAACCTGACAGAGAGACGGGAAGTTTACCTGCTGGGTCTATCTCAAAAAAAGGTGAGGGAAAAGTTTTGGGTTCTGTAAATGTAAAGAATTCCAGTAAGATGTTATAAATTAGTGCATTTTGGGTGTTTAATTAAAGAAAATATTTACAATTAAAAAATTTTTTAAATTTTTTTGGTGTGAAAATTTGATTTTAAGAATTAAGGTATTAGTTTTGCAAACGCAATTTTAACCGACTCAGTAGCTCAGCTGGTAGAGCACATCCCTTTTAAGGATGGGGTCCAGGGTTCGAGCCCCTGCTGGGTCACCTGAAAAAAAGCCTGCCAAAAGCCAGGCTTTTTTTTGTCCCTTTCAGAGAGGGGCGAGAAGTTTACCTGCTGGATCCCTCTAACAGAAAAGAGAAAAATCTGCTTTTATCCTGGCAAACGGTCCAATGAATTCTTGAGAATAGCCTGATTGATTTTCTTTACAAAGGCCGGCCCCTGGTAGATAAATCCGGTATATACCTGAATTAAGGTTGCTCCGGCGTCCAGTTTTTCCAGGGCATCTTTAACCGTCATGATCCCTCCAACACCGATGATGGGCATCTTTCCCTTTGATTTTTTATGAAGATACCTGATAATTTCTGTCGAACGCTGGGATAATGGAGCTCCGCTAAGTCCTCCATCACCAATCTGCTGAATTTTTTCGGCTTTGGTTTTTAAATTTTCCCTGGATCGTGTGGTATTGGTTGCCACAACTCCATCGATAGACGTCCTGTGATAGGTTTCTACCACATCATCCAATTGTTCATCAGTTAAGTCGGGAGAAATTTTTAACAGTATGGGTTTGTAAGTCTTCTTTGTTTGTCGGATACTGCTTAATTGATGAAGAATGGCAAGCGTGGAATCCTTATCCTGCAGTTTATCGAGATCTTTAATATTGGGACAACTCAAATTGACCACGAGATAATCTACATATGGATATAACTTTTCAAAACCATAAATATAATCGTGGAGGGCTTCTTCATTCGGGGTTAGTGTATTTTTTCCCAGGTTTCCTCCAATAATGATCTTTCGTTGTTTCTTTTTTAATTTTTGAGTGGCATAATCAACACCTTTATTATTAAATCCCATACGATTAATTAATCCCTGGTCATCAGGGATTCGGAATGATCGGGGTTTAGGATTGCCCGGCTGGGCTTTGGGGGTTACCGTACCGATTTCTATAAAAGAGAAACCAAACGTGGAAAATTCACTGAATACTTCAGCATTTTTATCAAAACCTGCTGCAAAACCTACAGGATTTGAAAATTCCAGACCAAGGAAAGAACGCTTTAATCGGGGGTCTTTTAGGATATATCTGCGTTTTAGGACAGCTTTAACACCAGGAATTTTGAAAAATACCCGAAGGATAAATACAATTAAATGATGGATTGGTTCAGGCTTTAACAGGAAAAGAATGGGACGGATAATATTTTTATACATGGAATTTTTATACAAAGATAATATAGTTTTATTGGATAATTTAAGGTTTATATTCCTGAAATTTTCCACTACGATAAAAAAGAACGATTCGTTCAATTTTTTCGTTGTATTTATTATCCTCCTCAGGTTTTTTTACTTCGTCCTTATCTCCGGATTCGGTTTGAATATTCGATTCTCGAGGAGATAATTTTTCGGCAGATTTTGTGGGGAGATGTTCCTGGTCAAAGATTGTTTTTTGATGAGTATACATTTCTCCTTTTCCCGTGATTAACCATTGAGCATTAAGCTCAGGGTAGGCTAGAAGAGTTTTTTCAATAAAATCGAAACTGGGTTTATTGCGTCCGGAAAGCAGGTGAGATATACTGGACCGCTGAACACCGATGGTATCTGCAAACCGGGTTGCCGATAGCTGGTTCTCTTTTAAAAAGGCTAAAATTCTTTCTCGCATGATTAATGTCTGTCTTAAAAAGAGTATTTACAAATGTAATATAAAAATTTGACAAATGTATTTACAAATGTAAATCTTTCAATTGACAAATGTAACAATCATCCTGATTGAATAATGTTTGTAGATTTTTTTAGCTATAGCTGATATTGACAGGTTTAAAATCCTATTTTATGGGATTCTATTCAATTCAATGAGTTAGATTAAATGTCGTTTTTCCGGATCATCTCCTCCTTATTTAATTTATTCCCCACGAATCCCTTTTCGAGATTAGTAAAGTGCTTTTGCAATAAACGATAAAGGAAAAATGCTACGGTTTAAAGTAAAATTCTGAGAAAATTGCAGGCAAACCTGTTGTGTTTTCTTGTCATTCCGGCTGCATAACGTGTATAGCTTAAGGAAAAGGGAATTATAGATGGCTAACAGCAAAAGGCAAAAGGTAACCGAACAAACAGGTCTGGATTAATCGATATTTTAATGTTATACTTAAGTTAATAAATAAAAAATATTGGTTATCAGTATCTTAAAATTAAATGTGATGTGTTTTTTTCCAATATCCGGGCAAATAACCTTAAATAGATAAAAAATCACTTTAGTTGAATCCTATAAGTAACTGATTAAATGATCAATAAAATATTTTAGAATGATTGTTCTACCAGACAAAACGAAAAATAGAATCGGGGAGGTTACATTTGTAAATAAAATATTAAAAAATAAATGAATATTACATTTGTGAACATATTATTTGGGGATTACTCGTTCTTAAGGTATAAAAAAGTGTACTTTCTCCCGCTTTTTATCAATTAATACATTTACTTTAATTATTTTTGTTTTTTTATCGACGTTAAACCCTTAAATTTTGAATGTATGAAATTATTGGAAGGTAAAACCGCAATAGTAACTGGTGCAGCAAGGGGTATAGGTAAGGCCATTGCCTTAAAACTTGCTGAACATGGAGCAAACCTTGCATTTACAGATTTGCAGTACAATGAAGCAGCCCGGGAAGTGGAAAAAGAAATTGCTGCCCTGGGTGTAAAAGCAAAAGGGTATGCATCCGATGCCAGTAAATTTGAAGAAACACAGGAAATTGTAGATCAAATTCAGAAAGAATTTGGAAGTATAGATATCCTGGTTAATAATGCAGGGATCACCCAGGATACGCTCCTTATGCGAATGACAGAGCAACAATGGGATGCAGTGATTCAGGTGAATTTAAAATCTGTTTTTAATTTTACCAAAGCAGCCCAGAAATATATGTTGAAACAAAAGTCTGGTAGTATTATTAACATGAGTTCTGTAGTTGGGGTTGCAGGTAATGCAGGACAAGCCAATTATTCAGCATCCAAAGCAGGAATTATCGGGTTTACCAAATCTGTAGCCAAAGAAGTGGGATCCCGCAATATTCGCTGCAATGCCATTGCTCCCGGATTCATCATTACCGAAATGACGGCTAAACTGTCGGAAGAAGTCCGTAAAGAGTGGGAACAAAAAATTCCCTTACGACGCGGAGGGACACCCGAAGATGTTGCCAATACCACCCTCTTTTTAGCTTCTGACCTCTCCGCATATGTTAGTGGTCAGGTAATAAATGTTTGCGGTGCCATGCAAACCTGATGAATAGAAAACAAACGTTTTATAAGCACTTATCCCTTTTGTAAGTGCTTTTTTTTCACATTTCAGTATTATGACATAGAAAAATAGTCCCCGAAACAAACAATTTTGGCACTTATTTTGTATTTATTAAGTATTAATCGAACTTTAAAACATGAAAACGAACAGAAGATTTTTACTTGTTATTATAATACTCTCATTTTTCCTGCAAAATTGCACTCCACAGTTGAAAACCCTCTCCATAGAAACCATGAAACCCTCGGAAATAAATTTCCCCGGAGATTTTAATAAAATAGCTTTTATCAATTTAGAAAATGATATCAATAACGATGGGGAGATTGATACCATCCTGTATAAGTTAATTACCAGCGAAATGGCCCTGGGTTTTAGAGATGCAAGCTATACTGCAGCAATGATTGATTCCTCTGATTTTTTATATGTAAAAGGATATCCCAGCAACAACCATTTTTATATCCAGTCAGCCATTAACTGGCGATATTTAAAAAATATTTCCGGGAATCATGCCGATCTGTTTATTGTCCTTGATTCATTAAACCTTTCCATGGAAAGTGATCAGTTCATTATTGGAGGGTATGATGTTCCGGAGTATTATGCTTACCGGGAAATTGCCGTTCAGGCTTACTTGAAAGTATTTGACCTGCCAAATGAAAAAATGATTGATCAGTATACCTATACCGACACGTTATTCTGGGATGCTACTGCGTATACGCTGAACAAACTGAAAAGCCAGTTACCTTCCCTGGAGCAATCTATTCGGGAAGTCAGTTATTTTGCAGCTTATGATTATGCAAACCGGATTTTTCCCCGGTGGCAGTTGGAAACCAGGCAATATTTCGTTTCCGGAAATGAGGATTTTGAAAAAGCAGCCGAACTGGCAGAGGAACATCAATGGCTGGAAGCCGCAGAATTATGGGATAAGTATATTCAGGATCAGGATCGCGAACTGGCAAGCAGGGCAAACTATAATATGGCTGTGGCCAGCGAGATGCTCGGCAAGCTTGACCTGGCCCTGAAATATGCAGCCCGGTCCTATGTAATTAAAAAGAAATCAAGAACCAAAGAGTACATCTATATTCTACAACAAAGAAAAGATGAGCTTCAGCAACTTCAACAGCAACTCTGATCTTAAAGTTCCTTTCTTTGTACTTTTTTGTTAATTTTGGGCCTCAGGAAAATCTCAAATCTATTGATGATGCATCAAACGCTATTCTACATAATTGTTGGCATCTTAATCGTTGATTATATTTTGGATCAATGGTTGAATTATTTAAATGCTACCCATAGAAATGTAAAATTACCCAAAGAACTTACAGGTATTTACAACAAGGAGAAATACAGACAATCCCAGGAGTATGAAAAAGCCAATCACCGGTTTTCGGTGGTGACAAGCACTGTTAACTTGCTCATCCTTTTAGGTTTTCTGTTCTTGTCAGGATTTGCCTGGGTGGACGAAATCGCCCGGTCCGTTACCTCGAACTCAGTCCTGACTGCACTTGTATTTTTTGGAATCATCATGTTTGCATCGGATATCATTAATACACCCTTCAGTATTTATGATACTTTTGTGATTGAAGAAAAGTTTGGGTTTAACAAAACTACCCCCGGCCTTTTTGTCACAGATAAACTTAAAAGCTGGTTCATCATGGCTGTTTTAGGAGGTGGTCTTTTGGCTTTAATAATCTGGTTTTATCAACAAACCGGTCCGGTATTCTGGATTTATGGATGGCTGGCTGTTAGTCTTTTCATGATTTTTATGACCATGTTTTACACCTCCTTGCTTTTACCCCTATTTAATAAACTCAGGCCTTTGGAGGATGGGGAGTTGAAAAAACAGATTACTCAGTTCTGTGAGAAGGTTGATTTCCGGCTTGAAAATGTATATATCATGGATGGCTCAAAACGAAGCAGTAAAGCCAATGCCTTTTTTAGCGGCCTGGGAAAAAAGAAAAAAATCGTATTGTTCGATACCTTGATCGATAAATTATCTCCGGAAGAGATTGTAGCTGTCCTTGCCCACGAAATTGGACATTACAAGAAAAAACATACCTTTATGGCTGTTTTTGCGTCCATTTTGCAAACCGGTATTACCTTCTACATCTTATCCCTCTTTATCAATAACCCTGTTTTATCCAGAGCCCTGGGAGCCCATGAGGCAAGTTTCCACCTGGGACTCGTGGCCTTTGGATTTCTTTACAGCCCTATTTCAACCCTTACCGGGTTGTTCATGAACAGGGTCTCCCGTAAAAATGAATATGCAGCAGACCGTTTTGCAGCCCTGCATTTTGATGGACGGTTACTCCAGGATGCCCTGAAAAACCTTTCGGTCAATAATTTATCCAACCTCACCCCGCATCCCGTATATGTTTTTGTCCATTATTCTCACCCTCCTCTGTTGAAGCGATTGCAGTTTATTGAACAAGTTAACCGAAAATTGTTATGAATGCTGAAATAATAACCATTGGTGATGAACTCCTGATCGGACAAATTGTCGATACCAATGCATCCTGGATTGCCAACCAGCTGAATTTATCTGGAATTAATATTTGTAAAATAATTTCAATATCAGATCAAAAGAGCTCTATATTTAAAGCATTAGATCAGGTTGACCCCTCCACCGACCTGGTGCTTTTTACCGGAGGATTAGGCCCCACCAATGATGATATCACCAAAAAAGCGCTGGCAGAGTATTTTGGAGTAAAGCTGGTGACGAATGATGCAGTGCTGGATAATATCAGGACCTTTTTACTTAAACGAAATGCTGAACTGAACCAGCGAAATATAGAACAGGCACTGGTGCCTGAAAACTGCCGGGTCATTCCCAATACCATAGGCACTGCTCCCGGCATGTGGTTCGAAGATCAGGGAAGGATTGTAATTTCAATGCCCGGGGTACCTTTTGAAATGAAAGAAATGATGAATCGTCATATTCTCCGCGAATTGCAGCTCAGAAATGATGGCTCCCCGATATTTCATAAAATCATTTTAACCCAGGGAGTACCCGAATCCAAATTAGCAGAGATCCTGGAAAAATGGGAAAGGGAATTACCTCATCATTGGGCCCTCGCTTATTTACCATCTCCGGGGATTATTAAATTAAGGATAACGGCAACAGGAACGAACCGGGAAGATTTCGAAAAGAATATTCATGAGAAATTAGCCGAACTGCAAGGAATTATCCCGGAATACCTTTGTGGCTTCGACGAAGACCGGCTGGAGGTGATTGCAGGGAATCTGTTGAAACAACAGCATTATACCCTAAGTGTGGCGGAAAGCTGTACCGGAGGAAATATCAGCAGGTTAATTACCTCTGTTTCCGGAAGTTCGGCATATTTTAAGGGAGGGGTGGTTGCCTATTCCAATGAAATTAAAGAGAAAATCTTAGGTGTAAGTAAAAGAAATATAGAAACTTACGGTGCTGTAAGTAAACAGGTTGTTGAAGAGATGGCCCGGGGAATTTTAAAATGCTATGATACAGACTTTGCCATTGCAACTTCAGGTATAGCCGGTCCTGGCGGAGGAAGCCTGGAGAAACCCGTAGGGACGACCTGGATTGCCGTTGCCACGAAGAATAACATCGTTTCGGCCGGATACGTTTTCGGAGACCAACGGGATCGAAATATCCAGCGGGCATCATTAACTGCAATCAATATGCTCCGAAAATTACTCGTATAAAAAAAATACTGTTTTTTTTTAAAAATAATTGTCAATATATTTGAATAATTAAATAAAAATCACGTATTTTGCGATCTGTTTTTAGAATACGATAAAAAATTAGATAAAAATGTCACGAATCTGTCAAATTACAGGAAAAAAGGTAATGGTTGGGAATAATGTTTCCCACTCCAAGAGGAGAACTAAACGAAAATTTTATCCAAATTTATTGACAAAAAAATTCTATTTTGAAGAAGAAGATCGTTGGATAACTTTGAAAGTTTCGGTTTCTGCTATTCGAACAATCAATAAAATTGGTTTGAAAGCTGCTTTGGAAAAAGCAAAGGAAAAAGGTTATATTAACAAGTATTAAAAAGGGGGAGTAGATTATGGCAAAAAAAGGAAACAGAGTACAGGTTATTCTGGAATGCACAGAACACAAAGATTCAGGTCAACCAGGAACGTCAAGATATATAACTACTAAGAACAAGAAAAATACATCGGAACGACTTGAACTAAAAAAGTACAATCCAATACTCAAGAAAGTAACCGTTCATAAAGAAATAAAATAATTGAATTATGGCTAAAAAAGCAGTTGCAACATTACAAACAGGAGCTGGTAGAAATTTAACCAAATGCATAAAAATGGTTAAAACCGAAAAAGGGAGCTACCAGTACATTGAAGAAATGGTCAACAATGAAAAAATAAAAGATTTTTTTGCAAAAAAATAAATCAAACGTATGTTCAGATGAAAAAAGCTTTCTTTTGCTAAGAAAGCTTTTTTTATATCTGCCATATGCTCAAATTATATTAAATTTACCGGCTGTGTTATATTAATTTGGAAAGGAAAAACCATGGGTACATTTGGAATTTTCTCGAAGGAGAAGAAACAAACCTTAGATAAAGGACTGGAAAAAACAAAGGAGAATGTATTGAAAAAGTTATCCCGTGCGGTGATCGGAAAATCAAAAGTGGACGATGAAGTGTTGGATAACCTGGAAGAAGTGTTGATTACCTCCGACGTGGGCGTGGATACTACCCTGAAAATTATCGAACGGATAGAAGATCGTGTTTCCCGGGACAAATACCTGGGTACCGAAGAATTAAATATTATTCTGAAAGAGGAAATTGCTGCTTTGCTGGAAGAAAATAACTCCTCCGACATTGAATTAAATTTTAGTTCAGTTGACAAGCCTTATGTTGTTATGGTTGTGGGTGTTAACGGTGTGGGGAAAACGACCACCATCGGAAAACTGGCTTATCAGTTTAAAAATATGGGGAAAAAGGTTTACCTGGGAGCTGCCGATACCTTCCGGGCCGCTGCCGTTGATCAGCTGACCATTTGGGCTGACCGGGTGGGGGTACCCATCGTGAAACAAAAGATGGGATCGGATCCCGCTTCAGTGGCTTTTGATGCCCTTTCCTCTGCAAAAGCCAACGATGCCGATGTGGTCATCATCGATACCGCCGGACGCTTACATAATAAAGTAAACCTGATGAACGAACTTTCCAAGATTAAAAAGGTTATGGATAAAGTCGTTCCGGGTGCCCCCCATGAGATACTATTAATCCTTGATGGATCTACCGGTCAGAATGCCTTCGAACAAGCCAGGCAGTTTACCCGTGCTACGGATGTTACCTCCCTGGCCCTTACCAAACTGGATGGAACAGCCAAAGGAGGGGTGGTTATCGGAATCTCAGATCAATTCAAAATTCCAGTGAAATATATTGGCATTGGTGAAAAAATGGAAGACCTGCAGGTTTTTAACAAAAGAGAATTTGTCGATTCTCTCTTTTCCGAATAACTCCAAAAACACTTTGAAAAACAGGTATTGATGCAAACAAAACTTCCTAAAACGATCAATGTAATTACCCTGGGATGCTCCAAAAACCTGGTGGATTCAGAATACCTGATGAAACAACTGGGGTTGAATGGTTATTCGGTAAAGCATAACGTAAACCAGCCTGCTGAAATTGTCATCATTAATACCTGTGGGTTTATCCAGGATGCCAAAGAAGAATCCATTGATACGATTTTGCAGTTCGAAACGCTAAAACATCAGCGAAAAGTAGAAAAAGTTATTGTTTTTGGTTGTTTGTCGGAAAGATACAAGGCTGAGCTGGAGAAAGAGATTCCTCACGTAGATCAGTTCTTTGGAGTATACCAGCACAAAGAGTTGATCGAATATCTTGGAGGTAACTACCGGCCCGAATTCATGAATGAACGGCAGGTGACTACTCCCAAACACTATGCTTACCTCAAAATCTCCGAAGGGTGTAATCGAAGATGTGCCTTTTGTGCCATTCCCTTAATCAAAGGAAAGCATATATCGAAACCGGTTGCTCAACTGGTAAGCGAAGCCAGGTTCCTGGTAAAAAACGGAGCCAGGGAATTGATCCTTATCGCCCAGGACTTATCCTATTATGGATATGACCTTGACCAAACCTCTAAACTGGCCGAACTGCTCGAACAATTGTCAGATCTTGAGGGGGTGCAATGGCTACGATTGCATTACGCGTATCCGGCACAATTCCCTGAAAATGTTTTACATTTAATTCAAACCCGACCAAATATTTGCAAATACCTCGATCTTCCGGTTCAACATATTAGCGATAAACTGCTTAAAATGATGCGCCGGGGGCATACTGCCAGGGATACCTATGCTTTAATTGAAAAAATCAGGAATGAGGTCCCGGGGATTTCTTTACGTACAACATTGCTGGTAGGTCATCCCGGAGAAACCGACGAGGACTTTAAGCAACTTCTGGATTTCGTTAAATTTGCCAGATTCGAACGACTGGGAGTGTTTACCTATTCGGAAGAAGAAGATACCCGTTCGGCAAAAAACTATAAGGATGATATCCCCCTGGCCGTTAAACAGTCCCGTTTAAATGAGCTGATGGAAATTCAGCAGGAGATCTCTTATCAGTTAAACCAGGATAAAATAGGCAAAAAATTAAATGTTTTAATTGACCGCAAAGAAGGAGGTTATTCTATCGGCCGAACGGAATATGATTCTCCCGAGGTAGACAATGAGGTGATTATTGGAAATTCTCCCAAAATCCTGAGGGTAGGTTCGTTCTATCAGGTGAAGATTACCAGAGCCGATGATTTTGACCTGTATGGAGAAGTTGCAGAATAAAAAAACCACAGCAGGGGGATGCTGTGGCCGTTATAAAATCCTTGAGGATGAATTAAATCAGTAATTTTGCCGCATTGATGGCTGATTCATAGTCCGGTTCATTTCCAATTTCCGGAACATATTCCACATATTTTACAGTGTTATTCTTATCTACAACAATTACTCCCCGGGCAATGAGCCTTAACTCTTCAATTAAAAATCCATATTTGGATGAAAAATCCAATTCTTTATGATCCGATAAAGTAATCAGGTTATCAATTCCTTCTGCTCCGCAAAATCTCTTCAACGCAAAAGGCAAATCGTTGGAGATGGCCAGGATTACAATATCATCACTCAGGTTTGCAGCTTTTTCATTAAAGGTATGACTCTGTTTTGAGCAAACCCCGGTATCAATGGAAGGGAAAAGCGATAAGATTTTTACTTTCCCCTCAAAGTCTGATAATTTTACGGGTTCCAGGTTGTTATTCAACACCGTAAAGTCAACGGCCTGATCATTTACCCTGGTTTCTTTGCCCAAAAGGGTTACTGGTTTTCCTCCAAAGGTTACTTTATTTTTATTTTTTTCCATGGTTATACAATTTTTATGTTTTAAAAAAAGCCTTACGTTATAACAATATCGGTAAGGCTTTGTTTAGGTTTTTAATCCTTTTTTTGTTGTTCCTTTGGTTTCCCCCGGGAGGGTTCTTTTTTCCCCGGAGTGGGAGTAATGATAATCTCATCTTTCTCCTGATCATAGGTAACTTTTAGAATCTCACCTTCCTTGATGGAGGTTTTGATGATCACTTCGGCCATCGGGTCTTCAAGATATTTTTGAATGGCTCGTTTCAGAGGTCTTGCACCAAAATTCACATCAAATCCTTTTTCGGTAATATAGTCTTTGGCATCCTTACTTATTTCGATGGAGTAGCCAAGATTCTCAACCCGCTGATAGAGTCCTCTCAACTCAATATCAATGATTTGATAGATATCGTCTTTGGTTAAGGAATTAAAAATCACCACATCATCCAGGCGGTTCAGAAACTCGGGAGCAAATGAGCGTTTGAGTGCATTTTGAATCACACTCTTGGTATGCTGGCTGGCGGATTCCTGTTTCGCCTTGGTGGAAAAACCAACTCCCTGGCCAAAGTCTTTGATCTGCCGACTTCCAATGTTCGAAGTCATGATGATAATGGTATTTCTGAAATCCACTCTTCGTCCCAGGCTGTCGGTCAGCTGACCCTCGTCCAGCACCTGAAGAAGTAGATGGAATACATCAGGATGTGCTTTTTCTATCTCATCAAGTAAAACAACCGAATAGGGTTTACGGCGTACCTTTTCGGTGAGTTGTCCTCCTTCTTCATAACCTATGTAGCCGGGAGGTGCTCCGACAAGTCTCGATACCGAGAACTTCTCCATATATTCACTCATATCCATCCGGATCAGGTTATCCACACTGTCGAAGAGATACAGTGCCAGGATTTTTGCCAGCTGGGTTTTTCCAACACCCGTTGGTCCCAAAAAGATGAAGGATCCGATGGGTTTGTTGGGGTCTTTTAAACCGGCACGGTTTCGCTGAATGGATTTAACGATTTTGCCAATGGCTTCATCCTGGCCAATGACATTTTTCTTCAATTCGTCACCCATCTTCATTAACCGGGTTCCTTCGGCCTGAGCAATCCGTTGTACGGGTACCCCGGTCATCATCGCAACCACCTCGGCAACTTCTTCTTCCGAAACGGTTTCCCGGTTCTTTACCAGTTCCTTTTCCCAGTTCTCTTTCTCTTTTTCCAGGTTATCCATGAGTTTCTTTTCATTATCCCTGAAATTGGCTGCTTTCTCAAAGTTCTGATTTTTTACGGCAGCAATTTTTTCGTTACGTATCCCTTCAATTTGTTTTTCTAACTCAATGATTCGACTGGGAACCACAATATTGGAGATATGTACCCGCGAACCGGATTCGTCCAGGGCATCAATCGCCTTGTCGGGGAGGTGCCGGTCGCTGATGTAACGCATGGTTAGCTTTACACAGGCCTCAATGGCATCATCGGTATAGTTTACGTTATGATGATCTTCGTACCTGGCCTTAATATTGTGGAGGATCTCTACGGTTTCTTCTTCCGATGTGGGATCTACCATAATCTTCTGAAAACGGCGTTCCAGGGCACCATCTTTTTCAATATGCTGGCGGTATTCATCCAGGGTAGTGGCACCGATACACTGAATCTCGCCCCGGGCGAGAGCCGGCTTGAGCATGTTGGCTGCGTCCAGGGACCCGGTTGCACCACCGGCCCCTACGATGGTATGAATCTCGTCAATAAACAGGATAATATTGGTCGACTTGGAAAGCTCGTTTAAAATGGCTTTCATCCGTTCTTCAAACTGTCCCCGGTATTTTGTTCCGGCTACAATGGATGCCAGGTCAAGCGTGATCACTCGCTTATCGAAGAGTACCCGCGATACTTTCCGCTGAACAATACGCAGGGCCAGCCCTTCTACAATGGCCGATTTTCCAACCCCGGGTTCTCCAATTAATACCGGATTGTTCTTCTTCCTTCGGCTTAAAATCTGTGCCAGTCGCTCAATCTCTTTTTCCCGCCCTACAATGGGATCCAATGCATTATCCTCGGCGGCCTTGGTTAAATCAATTCCAAAATTATCCAAAACAGGGGTTTCTGACTTGGCCTTCTGCCCGGGCTGTGAGGAACCATGACTTCCGCCTTTTCCCGAACCGAAAGGAATCTCATTCTCTTCATCTTCAAAATCCGCTTTGGCCTCAGGAATGATCGACTCCATCTCTGTTCTCAGGGTTTGATAGTTAATACTCTTCTCTTCAAGAAATTGCGTAACTACACTGTTCTCGTCCTTTAATATGGCTAACAGTAAATGCCCGGTATTTACCGTTGGGCTGTTGAATGAACGTGCTTCAAGATAAACCAGCTTGAGCGCCCGTTCGGCAGTTTTAAACAGGGGGATATTATCCGAATCAGAAAGTTTTAAATTCTCATCTGACTTAATCCTCTCTTCAATGGAGGTTTTGAGTTCTACAAGATTTATATTTAAATTTTCCAATAGATTAATTGCAATCCCTTCGCCTTCACGTAAAATGCCTAACAGCAAATGCTCGGTACCAATGTAGGCATTCCCGAGCCTTACCGCTTCTTCCTTACTAAAGCTTAAAACATCCTTTATTCGTTGTGAAAATTTTGCATCCATAATCGTTATCTCAAAATAATATTCTACACTTTCTAAAAAAAACAAAATTAATACATAACCCTTTAAAATTAAAAAATAATCCCTGATTTCTACCAAAATAGATTTAAACAGTCCGGTTTTAATTCTTTTGGGGTGATGTTAATTAAATACTAAAACAAATTCATTTTCAACTTGTTCAGCCATCGTTCAAAATTGCATGAAATCCCTATTCTCTCTGGCAAAGGTTATAAACAGCCGGTTGTTGAAAAATCCTAAATTATAACCCCAAAATATTCGTTTTAAAGCACCTATTTTAGTATTTTTGTATGATTTTAGAAAAACGATGGAAAATTAATCAAATACATGAATATATGGCAGAAGAACGAATTGTTAAGATAAATATCGAAGAGGAGATGAAATCGGCCTACATTGACTATTCAATGTCGGTTATTGTTTCCAGAGCATTGCCGGATGTACGGGATGGTTTTAAACCGGTACACCGCAGGGTATTGTTTGGAATGTCAGAATTGGGTTTAACCTCCAACAAATCTCATAAAAAATCGGCCAGAATTGTGGGAGAGGTGCTGGGTAAATATCACCCTCATGGTGACTCATCGGTTTATGAAGCGATGGTCCGCATGGCACAACACTGGTCGTTACGATATCCGCTGGTCGACGGACAGGGTAACTTCGGTTCGGTGGACGGGGATAGCCCCGCAGCCATGCGTTATACCGAAGCCCGGCTGGAAAAAGTAACCGAAGCCATTCTTCGCGACCTGGACAAGAATACCGTGGATTTTCAGCTAAATTTTGATGATTCGTTGCAGGAACCTACCGTACTCCCTACACGGATCCCAAACCTCTTGGTAAACGGAGCTTCCGGAATCGCTGTGGGGATGGCTACCAACATGCCCCCGCATAATTTATCCGAGTCCATCGACGCCATTATTGCCTATATCGATAATAATGATATCGAGATTGCCGAACTGATGAATCATATCAAAGCTCCTGATTTTCCTACAGGTGGTATTATCTATGGCTACCAGGGTATTAAGGATGCTTTTGAAACCGGCAGGGGAAGAATTGTGATCCGCTCCCGGGTGGAAATTGAAACGGATGCCAATGGAAGGGAAAGAATTATTGTTACAGAAATTCCCTACCAGGTGAATAAAGCCGAATTGATCAAAAAAACGGCCGAGCTGGTCAATGATAAAAAAATTGAAGGAATATCCAATATTAACGATGAGTCGGACCGCAACGGAATGCGTATTGTTTACGATATTCGCAAGGATGCCATTGCCAATGTGGTCTTAAATAAATTGTACAAATATACTCAACTGCAAACATCCTTTAATGTCAACAATATTGCATTAGTTAAAGGAAGACCTAAAACACTTAACCTTAAACAGCTCATTCATAGCTTTGTAAATCATCGTCATGAAATAGTTGTCCGGCGTACCCAGTACGAGCTGGACCAGGCCGAGAAAAAAGCACATATCCTTGAAGGATTATTGATTGCCCTGGACCATCTCGACGAAGTGATTGCCCTGATCAGGGCCTCAAGAACTCCGGACGAAGCCAAAGAAGGTTTAATGTCCAAATTTCAGCTTTCGGAAGTTCAGGCTAAAGCAATACTTGACATGAGGCTTCAGAAGCTAACTGGTTTAGAAAGAGATAAGGTGAAAGAAGAATACCAGGAGCTGCAAAAGCTGATTGAGTATTTAAAATCGATACTGGAGAGTGAGGAACTGCGGATGCAGATTATTAAGGAGGAGTTGATCGAGGTGAAGGAGACCTATGGAGATGAACGTAGAACAGAGATTGTTCCGGATGAAGGCGAGTTTAACCCCGAGGATTTCTATGCTGACGAGGACATGGTAATTACCATCTCGCATTTGGGGTATATTAAACGAACTCCGGTTACGGACTTCAAAACACAGCATCGGGGAGGGGTCGGCTCAAAGGGAAGCACAACACGCGACGAAGACTTCCTGGAGCACATGTTTATTGCTTCGATGCATAATACCATGCTTTTCTTTACGGCCGAAGGAAAATGTTTCTGGCTCAAGGTCTACCAGATTCCCGAAGGAACCCGAAGCTCCAAAGGACGGGCTATTCAGAATATGATTAATATCGAACCCGACGATAAGGTCAAAGCATTTATCAATGTAAAAAGCCTGGATGATGAAGCGTATATCCGGAACAATTACATTGTAATGTGTACCAAAAAGGGAATCGTGAAAAAAACACTGCTCGAAGCATATTCCCGTCCACGGGTGAATGGGGTGAATGCCATTACCATTAAGGAGGGCGACTATTTGCTGGAAGCCAAATTGACCGACGGCAAAAGCGACATCATCCTGGCTACCCGCGAAGGGAAAGCGGTTCGTTTTAACGAAACCAAGGTAAGAGCCATTGGAAGAACCGGCTCGGGCGTAAGAGGAATAACCCTGAGTAAAGACGATGATGAAGTGATCGGAATGGTTTGGGTCGAAGAATCGGATCATGAAATATTAGTAGTTTCAGAAAAAGGATTTGGAAAACGCTCAACCATTGACGAATACCGGATTACCAACCGGGGAGGAAAAGGAGTAAAGACCCTGAATATTACCGAGAAAACCGGGAAAATGGTCGCCATCAAAGGGGTGAATGATGATATTGACCTGATGATCATCAACCGTTCCGGGATTACCATCCGGGTTGCCGTTCAAGATATCCGCGTTACCGGACGTGCTACCCAGGGAGTAAGGCTCATCAACCTGCGCAATAATGACAGGATTGCCGCTGTGGCTCAAATTGAAAAAGAAGAAAATGAAGAGGAGCCCGGCAACAATAATGTTCCTGGAAACCCGGAAGAAAATGTAAATGAGCAGGAAGATTAACTGAAAATTGAGTACGAAAATTTGACATAAACTATATTTATTTTACTTTTGAAAAAAATTTTAATCTTAAATTATGAAAACCATGAAGCGTATAAAGAAATTTTATCCAATGTTATTGGTCTCTGTCATTGCCATTCTAGCCAGCAGCTGTGGTGGTAATAAAGCATTAGTTTCCAATGCTCAGCGTTGGGCCGAAGAAGGTGTTAAATTAGATACCGCCATCAAAGCCCTGAATGCTGCCGAAAAAGCAGAAGATACCAGGGACTGGGCAAAAACGTATTATGTTAAGGGATTAACCTACGAAGCCATTGCCAAAAGTGATAATCCTGAATTTAAAAGTATAACTGAATATCCATTGTTTGATGCTTTTGATAATTACAAGAAAGCCTATACCATGGAAGGAAGCAACATGTATCAGGGACCCATTGATGCCAAATTTTTAAACATGTCATCTATGTTTGTGAACAAAGGAGTGGAAGCCTACCAGGCAGAAGACTTTGAAAAAGCTTTCAAATATTTTGAGAAATCCCTGGAAGTGAAAGAGATGCCTGTGTTTGAAGGCGAAATTGATACTGCCATTATTTTTAACACCGCCCTTACCGCACAGCGGGTTGAAAAGTATGACAAAGCGATTGAATATTATCAGGAATCCGCCAAATATGGTTATGGCGAAGGGGATACCTATGCATTGATGGCCGAGTGTTACAAAAATAAAGGGGATAACGATCAGTATGTGGCAACCCTGAAGAAAGGCTTTGAGAAATATCCCGGAAATCAATCGATCCTGGGGACTTTAATCAATTATTACCTGCTCGAAGCTGAAGATGCTGACGAAGCCTTTAAATATCTGAAAGTGGCCCGTGAAGGTGATCCTGACAATCCACAGTTCTATAATGCGGAAGCCCACCTTTACGATAAGACAGGAAACAAAGAAAAAGCCAAAGAGATGTATAAGCAGGCCATTGAAATTGATCCTACCTTTTTTGATGCTTATTATAACTTAGGGGTACTTTATTTCAACGAAGGGGTTGCGTTAACCGAAGAGGCTAACAAGATTACCGATAACAAGAAATATCTTGAAGCCAAAGAAAAAGCGGATGCTGAATTCGAAAAATCATTGCCGTATATTGAAAAGGCGCATGAGTTACAACCCAACGATATGGGCATCATGTCAACGTTAAGAACATTATACTATCGTTTGAAGATGAACGATAAATACGAAGCGATCTCTGAGAAGATGGCCGAACAGAATCAATAAGATTTTAAAGGATTTTAAGCAAAGGGGGGAGATTTAATTATTTCCCCCTTTCTTTTAAATCTTTCTATTTAACATAATATTAATTATAGGACATTGCTTCAGAAAATTGTGTTTAGGGCTGCAAACCATAATTAACATAATTTTCTTTCCCGTGTGGCAGATAAGTTAAATTGTCTAAAATGGTAAGTTAAAATGTCGAATTTTAATTTCTGATTTTTCTGTTATACGATCATATATCCAAACTATTTTCAAATATTCAATTCTCAGAGAGTTAACTTTAATTATGAATTCAATTCTCTTTTAAATATTAATTCAATTTCTGTCATATCTCCAAAGTCAGGATCAAAACCAGAAACCTTTTCTCTGAAGTTAATTAATTCGAATCCATCTTTGCCAATTTCATTTAAAACATCCTGCAAACCATTTTGATGTTCTTTTTTTACAAAAATGATTTTGTATTCAAACTTTTTCATAATATTTAAAATTTTAATATTTTACATATAACCATTTAGTATCATGACCGCCAGCATGATCACATTTAGGAAAAAACTCATCTTTACGCACAGATTTTTCAACTGAAGGATGATCTTTGCAGCACCATCTTCCAGCAACATGGCAAGTGTTACCAGTTCTATTATTATCTCCTAAATCTTGTAATTCGGGTGAATTGTAACTCATAATATTAAATTTTAATTAAACATATTATTTATAAATTCTTTAAAACTATTCTGTCTTTTGACTGATAATCAAACAAATGATGATATAGACCTTTAGCAAGTTTAGTTCTTTGCATTATTTGGTATGCTGGAACCGGATTACCATCCCTACGTTGATACAAATTTCTTTTGTTTATTTCATCTGCAATCTCTTGCTCTGATGCTGTTCTGTTGGGCTTATTTAATAAAACAACTGCAATCGCTTCATGTAATTTTAGCATATTGATAATTTTCAAAAACCTTCAGGTACTAAATTAAGCTTGTTTATAGTAGAATTAACAAATTCCAAGCTCTCATGAGCTTTTAGAACTTCGTTATAGTCCCATACTTTTAGAATTTCACCTAAACCAGGTACACCAGCAGCATGTTTCTTGATTTTTTCTAATTGTTTTGCATCTGAAACAGCTACTACACCTTGAACTGCTGGATTATTTCGTGCCTTTAACAGATTTAAAATTAAGCTATCAATTGAGCCTTTTGTCTGAACCTCAAATACATACATTACTCGCCCCATATTACCAATCGTGGCTTCCCACACTGCATCAACAACAGAACCGTCAGCTACTTTCTTTTCAATATGAGATTTAAAACCTAACCAATCTCCAATTTCACTTATTGCGTCACGCACATCATTATGAATAAACTTAGATTCTTCGCTTGTGAGTTTTTCTACAGGTTTTTCATCCTTTACCTTTTTGTGTATTTGTGTAAGATTATCTTCGACTTGAAGTTCTTCCCAAATGAAATAATCAACTGCTAATAATGTGTAATCTTTTGCACCTGCTTTTTTCATCTCAATTGCAATATCCTTGGCAATAATTGATAGTTCCTTATATTTTTTACCTGTTAGTTGATAATTGTAACGTGGTAAATTATTAATTTCTAAATAATTAAAACCAACAAAAGCTCTTCTATTCCATAATATGTGATCGTCAGGATGAACATGACATAAAAGCTCACTTAGCATGGCAGGCCCCATCCCTTTAATATTTTTACGCCCCCTATCCCACCGTTTTTCAATGTTTTCTGCCCCCCAAAGTAGTTCTGCCAATTCCTTTCTTAAATGATCTAATTCATTATCTAAAATCATTTTATCCACAGCATATTGCTTATTACCCCATATAAGCATAGCCCATAATTTACTTAAATATTCAAGCAAATCATCTGGTGTCATGATAAGTATTTTATCCTTCGTCCAGCTTTGATAATATGCAATTCTTTCTTCTCTTTCGACTTGGCCGCTTTTTAAGGTTTCTGGTTCATTGTTAAGTTTATTTAGGAAGTTCTTAATATGATTTTGTAATATCTCTTTATTCATGAGTGATTAGTTTTGGTGTTGCATAGAATTATAAAAATCATTTGATTTATCTTTTATTTGTTCGCAAAGTTCTAACATCCTTACCCTTACCGCTTCTTTGAAATCGTCATCACTAGAATCTTTATTAAGTTTAAGTGTATTATTAAAATGTTCTTCTGAATATTCAGGTTTTCCTAAATTTAAAATATAATCACGCATTAAACTTGCATCCACATTACGCCATTCATCTAATTTTTCAATATTAAATTCTGTTTTAATTGTATCATAATGTTTAATTAAAAAACTCTGCTCAACAGGTATAATTCCTGGGCAAAAAATATTGAAAGGAATTACTTTTAATAATTCATTTGGACTTATACTAGATTTTGCAATTTCATTCCATATTACTGAATCTTGCATGACATAACCTGTTCTAAACCATTCTAATGTTTCGTAACTCTCTTGCAAACCTCTTGTTGTAAAACTTTGATCCTCTGGGATTGTATATATTTTACTATGCAAGAAATCAAGCGGAATTATCCTTATTAAGGTTTGGGAATCCTGCTTACCAGCTTTTAATTTAATTATTTCAATTAACTCATCAATTGAATGTATTTCAGGTGGTCTTACGATGTATGCACCAAACAAACTGCTATGTTCAGGTACATTTTTTGACCAAATACGACTTCCCGAAAATCCTGGTAAACTTTTTAGATAGGATCTTACATTTTCTGGAATTTTATTAGTAAAGATTAAGTAAGTGTTTTGTTTTAAGTACTTTGTTTGTAAGTCTTTTTGGAGTTTGTATAATGAATCTGAATTTATTCCGTATGTTGATAGTTTCCCATCTTTTATAAGTTTGACTAAAGTATCATGTAGGTTCTTTGACTGATAAAGTTCTTCTTTAATACTATAAAACTGAAGATCTTTATAATGTTTTACTGAAAATTGATCAAAAATTTCTTTATCATTTTCAGTGTTTTCCTTTTTAAGAATTAATTTTGAATAATACTCCAAAAACATATGCACATCTGACGTAATCTCTCCATATTTTATTCCCAAATTTTCAGATTGAATTTGTATCTGTTGAAAATCTTCAGGAGACTTAGTTTCATCCCATTTTTTACATTGATAACATAATAATAGTGAATTAACTTTTATCTTACTTGAATCTTCACCAAGACAATTTTTTATGGATTCTTGAAGTATCTCAATTTCATTCTCTTCATATTTCAATGAATTGGTATTAATTCTAAATCCTAATTGAAAATAAAAGTAATTATTGAATCTCTCTATAATAATATTCTGAAATCTTTTTATTGATTTTTGTTTAAGCTTCTTCTCAAAAATATCTTTGAATGAATAACCAGAAGCACATAATAAAACAGAAATTATTGCTATTGTTATACTCTTTAATGTTCCTTCAGGAAAAAGCCATATAATAAGTATATCCACTATAAATAATAGAAAGAATAAATTTCTAATAAACATAACTAGGCATATTTGTATTTTATTTAAAGTTACTAATAAGAATACAAAACACAAATTAAATTACTGTATTCTAAGTCATAACATTAAAAAAAATCGTGATATATTTCACGATTTCTTTATGATAATATAGATTTTAGAAAATTCCATCTTTTCTTTTTCTTGAAATATTTCCTTTTTTCTTTTTTGGCTGTTTCTCTGTTACTAGATATCCATTTATTAGACCAACTTTCAGCCCATTCTATTTTATTATTAGTTATCCAGTAATGAGATTGGCATGGAAACCCCCAGTTTCCGATTGAAGGATAAAGCGTAACAGAATCGCCATCAAAAGTAAATTTCCAATCTGTTGGAGATAACCTAGTAACAGTTTTATTTCCACACCCGCAAGCACATTTGTGCACTACTGTTTTGAAACGAATCGAAATATAGATTACATTATCTTCTAATTCCTTAGGAATAAACTCTACAAACTCATGTCTCAGTTTCTTCATTTAACATTTTATTTGAATTAATTCGATAAAACATATTATGTTCTTTTGTTAGATCATGATAGTATCCCAACAGTTTCTTCCATTTTATAACTGCCAGTGCAGCATTTAATGAATTAAGTTCAGCTATTTGAATATTAGAGTCATATTCATTATCAAGACCTTCTTTAAAGGATATACATCCTTTATTCCAGATATGATCTGTTTTTTCTGGTGTCCCCGTAGTAACTCTTATTAAACCTGTCAATGCACCTTTATTGTTATAAATTCCCATTCCAACATCAATAAAAGGGATTTTATTTTCTTCTAGCAACTGAATTATTTCCTTTTTAATATCACCTTTATCAATACTTAAAAAAATAAAGTGGTAATTCAATAGTTCATTAATATTAGTTGAAGTAATATTCTCAGGATGTGCAAAGATTCCTTTATGCATCTTAGAATAAATTTCCTTGTAATAATCCACTTTTTTCTTAGGGATTAAAAGATCTTTAATAGATGCCGCACCAGGAGACCTAAACGCATTATTATTATAATACCAGTCCATATCGTAGATATGAATCTCTTTTACAGGAACTTTGCTTACTAAATCTAAGATATATGACCCCGTTCCTCCAAGTCCAATGATTCCAATTTTCTGGTTTTTATATAACTCAGAGAATAAACTTAATTCTGGTTTACTAGAGTTGGTATCCATATAGTTAAAAACTGATTCTGCATCTGTTTGAAGAATTTGTTTACCTTTTTCGGTAACTGATGAATCTAACGCTTTAGCTGGAGCAGATATCATATTAATATACGTCATCATTTTATGATAGTAGTCCTTATATCCATGTGGTTTAGGGAGACTTGAAAAATAATGGTCAACTTTAAAGCCATTAGCAATTTCACAAGCTTTACTATTATTCACAATTGAAAAAGGTTTTCCATTTAATTTGCATGGAATTTCTCCTGCAAAATATACTGTATGAGAAGGATTTTTATTTGTTATAAATCCACTCAATTGAAGGTTTGAAACAAGGGAACCATACTTAATTTCCTTTTTGGAATTTAAGTATGGTACTCTATGAATAATAAGGAAGCTATTTCTTTCTTCCATTACAAGTCCTTCATCCCATAGTCGTTTTATGTCATCATTATGACTTATCAGTTGCGCTAACATCGAATTGCGTCCCTTCCTTTTTAATATGCACCGTTTGACCTTCAGCCAAAGTTCCTTCCTTTAATGGACCCAATGCTTCTGAAAAAACTACTTGATATTCCGTATTTACACCATAAGGTGGTTTTTCAAAAGCCAGTGATACCACTTCGCTGAATGAGATTTCTTTACTATGCCATGTTTCTGGCGTTCCATTTACATAAATCGTAAATTCTTTGTTTTGCCCTGGGGCATCATTTTTGTTTTCTTTAGTTACCATTGTCCTAAAATTTAAATTAAACCTAATTTTACATTACAAAGAAAATACGACATGGCGCAGTGTACTTGCGCCATGTAAATAAATCATAAATATTTTTCGTTTCTTTTACTATAGTATTGATTCGTAGTTTTTTAAGGAGTTGGTAATAGACTCAATAAAATAATCGCGGATAGTTTCTGGAGAAATTACGGTTGCTTGATCACCATAACTACTTATTTTAGAGAAAAACTCATATGATGGAATTACTTTAACTGAAATTACAAATTCCCTATCTGTATCTGATAAGATAGTTTGGGTTGAGTGTATTGGTAGTGTTTTTAAGTAATTTCCTTGTTCAGGATTAAATGAGATTACAACTTCAATAGGTTCATGATTTAAAACCGTAATTCCAAATGAATATTTAAAATATTCTGTGCTATTGAATTCTATTTTCCTGAATTTCTTTTCTGTGACAGTTACATCAATTATTCTATCTAAAGCAAGTGTAATTATTGAATTTTTATCTAAGCTATAACCAATTATATACCATAATTTTTTATCTTCTTTCAGTAAAATTGGTTTGACTTCATGTTTGCGTATAAAGTCATCAAATCTTTGATAATCTACTTGAATAACCCTTTTGGTTGTAATGGCTTCTAAAATGTCTGCAATAAGCTCAATGCCACCAATTGAAGGGTGTTTTTCTGTTTCTAGTAATGTCTCTTTTTCAAATAACTCTCTAGTATGTGGGGCAATATTTGAGTTTTCTAGTACTTTCTGAACTGCTTTTGATATTTCATTAAATAAAGGATAATCTTTATACTGGCTAATTGTTTTTGCATAAAAAAGTAATGCATTTATTTCGCCAGGCTCTAACTCTAACGATGGAAATATATAATCAGGTATTTCTTCATAATAGTAGGTTTTGGAACTCTCATCTTTTTTTATTGGAAGAAAAAAACCTAATTCAGTGTCTTCCGCTAAATCTTCTAAATCTTTTTGAATTGTTCTTATTTTAACTGGTATTCCTGCATCATTACAGATCTCCATTATTCTGCTTGATTTGTGCTTCCCACCCCTTCTTAAGACATTGTGTATAATTCTATATCTTTTGAGTGCTTCTTTATTTTTTGGCATAATTATTCGGTTATTTCTTTAAAATGTTCATATATCATTACCATTGCTAATGTGTCTAATTCGCAATATTTTAATAAAGCAGATGTAATTGCATCAATTTCTTCCTGCTCCATATCGGTATATTGTAACTTGCCGTAAGCTGTAAGAGCAGCACCACCATCAGCAATATCTTCAATTTCTGATAATACATTTTCAACTTGATCATCACTCCATTCATTAAATACGGGTGGAAGTAATTTATATGGATTTTCTACTGCACCATTTTCTATTTTTAACCATATATGATCACTACTAAAATTTTTACTAGTTAAGTTGATTTGTGAAATAGGCTTTGAATACTTTTCTTGTAGATAACTACTCGAACTCAATGAAGCCGGTAATACTTGTTTGATTGAATTAGATCCTTTTGTAAAAGGATTATAATAAAAGTATTTCTCAACTTTACAAAGGTCCACCATATCCCTTGCCCCTTCCCATTCTATCGCATTTCCTTTGGTTGAATGTGATATGTCTTGAATAAAATTCATTAACTCTTCTTTATCACTTTCATTCGAGTCTAGTAATTGAGAATAAATTGCATTAAGAATGCTGTTTTCATGATCAGCGTACCTGAAAACTGTACCATTATCATTTCCCAACGCTTTTTTTAATTCCCTAATAAATTCAAAATTTGGAAAAACACCAGGTTGATTGTTTATGTACTCATTAGCATGTTCTATTTTTCCATCTTTGTGATATACATGGTGAGAAAATTGAAAAGCAATTTGCTCATATGGCTTTCTACCTTCATTAAAAGGCAGCGCAACTGCACTGGTCTCAAAATCTATGAAGTGTAAAGGAAAAGTCCATTCATTCATAGTTTCCTTTAGTCCATCTTTATCTATATAAAAGGAATTATCATTTCTTACTTCTTTTTCAATTTGTAACCATTGTCTATGAGAATTAGTAAGTTTTTTAGGATCGGTTTTTAGATCAATTTTTTCTTCGGTTAATTCATCCTTAAAGAATATACCTTCAGCAAATAATTTATGTCCTTTTCGAAAATCATATATATCTAGAATATTAGGTTTATTAAAGTCATATTCACTCCAATTAAACTGTTTTTTAAAGCACTCCTTAAAACCTGATTTAAGCGTATCATCCGAACTTTTAAACTCACAATTTTTGCAAGCTCCAAAAGATGCTGGCCAACTGCAATATTCATCTTTAAGATATAAATCCTTAAATAGATTTATTGATTCAATAAATGTTAAATTATCATGATATTTGTGCTTATCAGATTCAATTTCAGATACTATTTGAGTTATATTTTTTCTTCCTAAAACTGAATCTCCAGTATCTTCTATTGAATTAGCCTTATTTATAATACCTGTTCTATGATCCGTTTTACTGCTTATTCTAAAAAGTTGATTTAAACCATTTATACTCGCTTTTTTTGTTTTATCAGCCATCATTATGAATGAATTAATATTCCATTCTGGGAAACATTGCTGAATGACATATTTTTGAAAAGCCACATCGAATAAGTATGCTTTCCATTTACTTACCATACCTCCTCTTTTGCCAATGAATATATTATCATCATTCGGATCAAATGATTTTGCCTTTACTTCAATTAATTCAATATTATTTCCTTTTTTTACCAAGATATCAGTTCGAACAAACAATTCATTATATAAAAATGCTGCTTCATAGATTATAACATCATCTTGTTTCAGCAACTCTAATGTTCTATTCCATAGATATTCATAGTCTCCATCATTACCTTCAATTAAGATTCCATTTTGGTAATGCATTCTTGCGAGTTCTTCAACTTGGAAACCACCTTGGGCTAAAGCTTCAAGAAACGGATCTAACTCCTTCGTGTTGGCATATTCCTTTTTTTGTGTATAAAATAGCTTGTTTGGACATTCTAGTCCTAATTTAAATCTTGATTTAGTAAGAACTTTCATGATATATTTATATTAATTAATAAATTAACACTCCGGTTCCAATCCAAATTTCGTTCTTATGTATGCCCTAATTGGGCGGCAGGAATTATGAAATTATATCTTTATTTTTTAATATCCAAGTATTTAGCATTTGTTATTAAAGACGTTATTATCTTTAATAATTCAAATTTACTCATTAACTAAATTTGATATTTTAAATGTTTGACTGAATCAACAAAGCATTAAGCTACTAATTCTTTGTAAAAGCCACTTTTACTACAAAACTTATCTAAAAAAACAATGCGGGTTTAGGAAGTTTAAACTGTAAGATTACTATTTCATGATTCTTTAATTTTGAATTGATCAGGAAGTTTTCAACACATATATGTTATAAGATCTTGATAAAAAGAGTATTAAAGGGTTTTAAATTGCTTGTTTTAAAGAAAAGTCATAAAATATTGATTTTGTTGTTGTTATAGATTATTAAAAATTAACACAAATAATTATAACTAATTGATAATAGTGCAGTTAAAATAGTGCCTTGTGGAAAACTTTTGCTTTGTACCTCTCGGAAATAAAGGGATTAAGCGGTATTTTTGTATATAGTAAAGCCAGGTGCGTTTTACAAGGAAATTTGACCTGGCCTTAATTAATTTTTCATTTTGAATGTGCAAGTCAAATTTAAGAAAAGTTTAATTAAAAATCAAAAGAACAGAAAAGACCTTGGTGGTTAGTCTTCTCCTACTGGTTGTAGAAGATGAGAAAAATCTATTAAAATGGCGAGAAATAAACCATACGGTGACAATCACCGGGTTGGAGCTGTTCGTGATCGTAGTCAGTTTAAGCATCCTAATGGACATTGGATTAAACGTGGTCCAGATGGTAAGTTTATGGATGTAAAACATGATGAAGACCCATTTAAGGGTGTACGGAAAGAAAAATAATGTTAAACTTTTAAAATCTTAAAAAAAAAATGATTTACAGAACTGGAGAGAAGCCTGGAAAAGGCAGGTATCAATGTACAAAGTGTTTTCAAATAGTAATACTGGATGATGATAGTGATACACTACCACCTTGTCCAAAATGTGATAACACAGAGTATAGAAAAGTAGGTTAAATAAAAGGGCTGTCAGAAATGGCAGCCTTTTACTTTTTTAGATGACTCTTTTTCCCATACCCCACTCCTTCTTCCGCAGCTATATCCAATCTCTCCTGCTCTATTTCCATCTTACTCAAATCCAACTCACCTTTACCTGCCTTCAATAAATTTCCGGCAGATGAAAAAGCTTTTTGGCTCAACGAAGCATACAGGTTTTCCAGTTCTTGCAAGCCTTCCTGGTATTTGGTTTTGATTTTTTCTACTTTTTCAACTATTTGAGCAAATTTGTTTTGTAATTCCAATGGCGGCTTAATTACTGGAATGCTATTGCATATAGTCTTATTCATGTAAGGAACAGTCGTTTTTGAAGCTTTTCTGTACATATATTTTTTCTGATAAGACAATGCAAACATTAAGAATTTATTGTTAATATCTTCTTTACACTGAAAAGAATGTAATTGTTGATTTACTACCATATCTTGCCCAGCTAATGATATAACTCCTAAATCACCCACACAAGTCATCAGAACACTGTCTTTAGGAATTAATCTTGCTTTTACTTGCTTTATTTCATCTCTTAAAAGTCCAATATCCTTTTTTGACTTTATTGTTGTTGATAAATGTTCTAGATCATCAGTAGTAACCCACGGAATATCTCCAGTAAAACTTTTTGGTTTGTCTCTTCCAGGAACAATACAATCAGCATATGAAATAGTAGCTTTTTTCTCCCACCCTTTTTCATTTCTAACCGGATCACCAAACATATCCAAAAAGGTAGATTTCAGAAGTTCATCCAGTAACTGAATACTTTCTTTGCGTTTGGTAATTAATGTTTCTGCTCGGGATAATACATTGGCTATGTGAATTTGATCTTTAAGTTTTTCAGGGATTGGTATTTTTAATTCTTTTAAATCCTTTTGAGTTATTGCACTAAAAGTTGAGCCTGATGCATTTTTTGCAATTAATCTTTCATTTGATTTTAAAAAATAAAATAAGAAATCTATGCTATTACCTTCTTTAGTTCTGATTGCACTTAAACCCCTTCCAATACATGATTTCTTATTTGCAATATTCACAGGACCAACAGGTGCTCGAACAGATATCAGAATATCGTTTGGGAGTGCAATTTTTTTAGGTTCTGAACACCAAATCCTTATTGTGGGATGCTTTTCTCCAAAATCAGTTTTCCCTTGAAAAAATGGCAAACCATCTCCTTTCTCATTATAAGTTACTGAAGGTGGCGACTGACCAGCTATAACATCTGCTATTTCTTCAAGTTTTCGAATGAGAATCTTCATTTAAAACATCTCCTTTATGACATTAAACTCCTGGGTTATCTCATTCTCTATTTTTTCCAATTTTTCAAGAATTTTCATAGGAGATTCATATTCTATTTCTTCAAAATTATCTTCTTTGTAACGGGATATGCTTAAATCATAGCCTTCATCTACAATATCCTTTTTAGGCACAAAGAAATGTTTTGCTTTGCGGCTGTTGTTTTTACTGTTTTCTTTTTTATTTCTATTTCTATTGTTAAATTGTACAACAATATCCTGTAAATCACCGTTATTATCCAGCTTTGCTCGTTTATCATCTAAACTGTATCCATCGCTTTGCATATCGTAAAACCAAACATCATTTGTTTCACCACCTTTGGTAAATACTAATATAGCGGTACTTACTCCTGCATAAGGTTTGAATACTCCGCTTGGCACCGCTATTACTGCTTTTAATTCGGCTTGCTCTATAATTAATTGCCGAACTTGTTTGAATGCTTTGCCGGAGCCAAATAAAACGCCTTGTGGCACAACCACGGCTGCTGTTCCACCTATTTTTAGCATGTTAAAAATTCGCTCAACAAACAATAATTCGGTTTTGGTGGTAGCAGTTTTAAAGCTTTCGTTAATATCGCCTTTATCAATACTGCCTGTAAACGGCGGGTTTGCCATCACTATATCGTAGGTGTTTTCTTCGTTGTAGCTTTTGCTTAAAGTATCGGTATAATCAATGTTAGGGTCTTCAAAACCATGCATCATCAGGTTCATTAATCCTAAGCGAACCATGGTAGTATCTACATCATAGCCAAAAATACTCTGGTCAAGAATATCTTTTACTTTTTCAGTTAGCATTCCACTCACAGAGCTACGGAAAAAACCATCTTCGTCAGGTTTTAACTTGCTTTTATCTTTATTTAGCTGTGTCACAATGTACTGGTATGCTCCCAATAAGAAACCGCCTGTGCCACATGCTGGGTCGGCAATACGCTGCCCTAATTGGGGTTG
This sequence comes from Bacteroidales bacterium, assembly GCA_036351015.1. Lineage (GTDB taxonomy): Bacteria > Bacteroidota > Bacteroidia > Bacteroidales > UBA12077 > UBA12077. Next base: position 20,808 of record JAZBOG010000013.1, on the reverse strand, counting down.
CACCAATTCAGCCATTAATTTAATAATATGGCGTGGAGTTCGGAATTGCCCGTTTTTACCTGCCGCTGCTATTTCACTCAACAGGTATTCGTACACATCACCCTGTATATCCTGAAATGCCTGTCCACCTTTTTCGGCATCCTTATCCATCTCAATAAAAATCTCTTCGATGGTTTTAATGGCTTCAACCAGTAAACTTGCTTTAGGAATAATAAACACGGCATTTGCTATGTGCTTCGTAAACTGTGATGTTTCTCCATTCAAGGTTTTCAGGAAAGGAAACACTTTTAGTTGCACATGCTGAAGCATATCTTCGGCTTTCATATGCTTGAAATTGCTCCATCGCAGGCTGTCTTTATCCACATAATTTTCCTTTTTATCTTCCATTCCGGGGGGCAACCACTCTCCTACAAATTTCGATTTATAGGTTTCGCCTGTAAATTCGGCATCCGCTTTACGTTTCGAATCCAGATCATCTAAACGTTTCATGAACAATAAATAGGTAATTTGTTCAATGGCTGTTAAAGGATTGGATATACCACCACTCCAGAACTGATTCCAAAGCTTATCGATTAATGATTTTATTTGAGCATTATTTTGTAACATGGATGTTGGCTATATATTTATTTTGGTAACTATTATTCCAATTAATATGGCGATTCCAAAACTTAGCAATGTACCTATAAGCACATATTCTGTTTTGGATGTTTTTACTCCCTCGTAACGTAAAATAGACTTACCGGCAATGATAAAACCTATGGCTTCGTACTGGCCAATAAGAAGAAGCGTTAAAGTCAAAATGCGCTCGATATTTCCAATGAGTTTACCGGCATTTAACAGATCTTCATCAGGTTGCTTCTTAATTTTTATTCGATATATGGAGAATACCTCTCTGATAAGAATATTTGTAGGTTTTAAGCAAAGTAAATATGCGAGTACGATAACTAAGGTAGAATTTGCTACAGAAATGTTTATTACAGGATTTATTGTAGCATATTTTGAGAAAATATAAACTACAAACCAGATGGTTAGTATATGTAATATTTGGTCGATAAAAAATGTAAAATTCCTGAATGGATTTGATTTGTCAATTTTTATTCTGCCTATATTAAGCTTTAAAGCATCAACGAGCAGGTGTATAAAAAGAATAAGGCCTGATGCCCAAATAAAATTCCACTGAAAAGAAAGTACATAAGAAGTTAGAAATACAATCAAAACATGCCAGTACATAATTTTTGATCGAAATCCATACCTTCTTTTATGCCTGGACCATAAATCACTCTGAAAAAAGAAATCTGCCAGAATATGCCCGATAAGTTGTAAAATAAAAAGTTTATAAAAATCCATTATTTATTATTTTCCATTAATTGTTTTTCAAACCACAATACAGCATCTTCTATAGCATTCCAGCCTATGGATGTAGAATGTTTGTTAACTGTTGACTGTGACTTTAATTTCAGTTTTTCGGTTATTTCATCCTCTGTATTGCCTATTAATTTTAGGTATAAAACAGAACATTGCTTAGCTGTAGCTTTGCTTATGAATACATCCAGGAGCCCGAGAATAACTTCCACTGTTTGGTCAAAATCCTGATTATTTGATTGAATGAATAATGTCTTCTTAATAACGATTCTCTTTTTATCTGAAGTGGTTCTACTTTTGTTAATGATTCTTCCGGAAAAATAAATCGCTTCACCATCAATTATTCCTTTTTCCTTATCAAATCGGTTTATTTCCCCTATCCCAATCGCTAATCGTATACCATGTGTTTTAAAAGCGTTTAAGCGCCTATTTTTATCTTTTATATCCTGTGATATGGATTTTATATAGCTTTTTATACATAATGCAGCTCTTAAAGCATTTTTAGGATCAGGCACATAGCATTCTATATAATCACCTTTTATTATTCTTGAAAATGCATCAAACCTTGCTTCTAACTCTTTTATTAGATTCTTTAAAGCACTGTCAATTAAATCTTTATCTTTAGTTCTTAAGCTTGTGTATGCAACTATGTCTCCTGAAATTACTGCTTTTTTCATAACTATAATTTTTTACAAATATAGTAAATTTATCGATTTTTAATGGAATAAAAAATATTTATCGACTTATTAATCGATAAAAACCAGTTATTCATTTTTAAGGCAATATTTTCCATATAAAATTCATTTAAACACATTAAGCTACCAGTTCTTGTGTAAGTGTAAGAATTTCTTCAATTTCTTTGGGTGAAAACACACCTCGTATACCTTGGGGATGAATTACCGTAAATGGAGCCTGAATAAGGTCCTTTTTTTGAATTTTTCCACGTTGTATGATATAATCTCTTAAAAGATTAATAAACTCCAATTGTCGTGTCGATAAATAATTATGTTCCTGAATAAATTGATCTATAGATTCACTTACGGTTTCAGGAAAACTTTTCAAGACTTCAATTCCTAAAATATGCTTGATAAACTGGATAAACTTAGCTCTGCGGTTTTTATACACTTTTTGCAGCAAATCAAGAGTAATGTAAGGATCTTCATCGTGTAACTGCTCAGCCAGGAGTTCGGCTTCCTGCTCGTTGATATCCATTCCTTCCTTTAATTTTTGAAGGATAGGATTATTGGCAGTCAGTTCACGGATCTTTTCTTCCACCATTTCACGGTATTTGGTAATACTCACCGATTCATGTTCAGGACCAAATTCAACAAACTCTTTTTTTACGATTTCGTCTTGTAGATTAAGCCTTACAGGACCCGTTTTTTCTTCTCCTTGCCTGTATTTCATCAAAGGTCCAATTCGTTCAATCAGTTCATCCATTAAATCATCCGTTACTGTAACCCAATATTGATTGGTTTGAGCTTTTTTGATTAAATCCTTTTCAAGTGCAACAATATTAACCGATAATGGTAATTCACTGATCTGTTCGGTTAAATTATCCTTTAAAGCATCGAATTTTTCTTTTTCTTCTTCCAGGTGAGCCAATGATGTCTCCAATACATCTTTTTCAAAACGCATGCGTTTAAAATCGCTTTGTGATACTGTTCTGAATAATGGTTTGATATTGGTTCTCAAGAATTCAATTTTATCATGAGATAGATTGATCCAGAAATTTTCATCTTTTAATTTCTCTAAATCTGTTGCAGCATCCTGAATAACAATGGATTTTTCAGGTAATTCGCTTATCTGATTTCGTAGTTTTTCAATTTCTTTTTGAGCTATTTCAGTATGATTGGTATCTTTTGCTTTTTCGATTTTATCCAATCTGATACCAACCAATTTAACCGGTAAAGGCAATGATGGTTTTAATTCTTTTCCTTTTGGAGTTAATTTGAAATACTCGAAGTTATCCCAGCAATCAATAATCAGGAAAACATCCTTTTCAGGGCACCAGGGTTTGATTTTCTTGGGTTCTAATAAACGAGTTCCACGACCAATCATTTGCCAGAATTTGGTATAGGAATATACAGGTTTTGCAAATACAAGATTTACAATCTCACGCACATCAATCCCTGTATCAAGCATATCTACACTAATTGCCACTCGGGGCATATCGCTGTGAGTAAACTGGTGCAATAATCCACCTTTGCCATAAACTCGTGGGTCGTCTGAAACAATTACTTTTGCCAGGTCGCCTTTGTATTCAGGATATAGTGCATCAAATATTTTTTCAATCCTTCGGGCATGTTTCATCGAAGAGCAAAAGAAAATGGTTTTACCAGGTAATACACCATTAGGATCTTTAATACACTCTTCCATAAACTGCTTTACGATAAGCGTATTTGTACCCTTATTGATTACTTTCTTTTCAAGGTCCGTTCCTTCAAAATTGATTTCTTCTACATCTTTTCCTTCCAGAATCAATCTTTTTTGATCTTCAAGGCTGATTGTACGTTTACTAATTCCTTCAACCTGAAATTTAGTGTGCAATTTCATTACTTGAAAATCGCATAAGTATGGTGGTTCGTGGTTTATAGCTTCTTCATAAGAATAGGCAAACGTTGGCATGCCATCTTCACAATTGAACAGATCAAATGTATTATGATCGATTACATCGGTTGGTGTAGCTGTTAAACCCAGGCTTATGGTATTGAAATAGTCCAATACTTCCTGATACGTATTGTAAATGGAACGATGGCTCTCGTCTATTACTATTAGATCGAAAAAATGCGGAGATAAAGCTTTATCACTGCGGATTATATTCAACATCGTTGGGTATGTCGATACATATATTCGACGATTCTTTTCAATCTCTTTATCTTCAGGATTGGGCCAACGTGGTTCATTAGGCAGATGTTCTTTAAAAGCATCTATTGCTTGATTTCTTAAAGCAATACGATCAACAAGGAATAAAACTCGTTCTGCCCAACCAGCTCGCATTAAAGCATCCACAAATGCAATACAGGTTCTTGTTTTACCTGTTCCAGTAGCCATTACCAATAAAAACTTGCGATGTTTTTTTTCTAAAGATTCCATCACAGTTCTAATGGCAGTCATTTGGTAATCACGCCCGGCAATATTCGGATTGATTAGTTCATCAGCCAAAGGTTTCCTGTTTTTTCTTACGTATTGATAACGTTCTAAGTCTTCCCTGGTAGGAAATCCAACCACTTTTCGAGGTGGATAATTCCCTAAATCCCAAAAGTAGATTTCTAATCCATTAGTATAAAAACAAAATGGAAGTTCACCCCCATTCTGATTTGCGATATTTTGGCAGTATTGTTTAGCTTGTTCACGACCTATTTCAGCATCTTTGGTAGTTCTTTTTGCTTCAACAACGGCAAGCGGTTTGCCATCTTTTCCTACTAACACATAATCACTGAACTGATGACCATCATATTCTGTTCGCGGTTCAGAAACACCTTCAGGAAGTCCTACTTCAATATCAAATTCTTCGATTACTTGTGAACGGTCTTTCACGTTCCACCCAGCATCTTTTAACTTGATATCAATGATTTGTTTTCTGGTTACTGCTTCTGTCGGGCTCATTATACTTGAATCTACAAGGTATTAATCAGTAAATTCAAAGTTAACAAAAAAGAGCAAAAAAAGAAGTTATATTAAAATGTTTAATAATAAGGAATTTGTAAAATTTTAAATCCTGAGTATACTGCAGGAATTGGAATATTAATTAATCTACCTGTAAATTCTCAGTATTTAGTTCAAAGCAATTTAAGATATTGTTGTCTAACTAACACCGGTTCCTGGCACACGGGCTGTTGGTAATAAAAAAACCAAAAAAACCACCCACCAACAGGCTTTGGATAATTTCGCCAGGTTCCATGATATTCATCGCTCTTCCTTTACTTATATAAAAATAGAGAAATCCTGCTCCCGCACCCAGGATGGTAAACAAGATAGTCTTTTTGGTCTGGGGTGATTTAATCAACCTTTTCAGCCAGTTGGTCTCGTCCTGTAATTCTAATTTTTTAAACTTCATAATTGTAAATATCTAATAATATAGATACAAAGATGTAAATTAAAATCAATAAAAAATAATAAATTTGTTATAATTCAGTAATTTTATTCATCATGAAAGAACTGATTGTTATCTTTTCTGCTACCTGGAAATTTGCAGCTACCTTTCCTGTTGCCATCTATGTATTTCAGATGTCTTCTTACGAAACCCTTTTGTATACTAACCTTGGCGGACTTCTCGGGTTAATCTTCTTTTCTTTCTTATCCAGGGGCTTACTTTCCTTATTTGATCATTACTGGCCGGAGAATTGGCGCTGCAAAACAAAAAAACGAAAAACATTTGGTAAACGTAACCGCCGGTTAATCATTCTTAAGAAAAAATACGGTCTCCCCGGAATTGTTATTTTAACCCCTGTGATCCTGTCGATTCCTGTAGGTGCTTTTTTGAATGTAAAATATTACGGTAAAAAAAAGAGCAGCTATCTTTACCTGTTTTTAGGACAAGTGTTGTGGTCATTGATTTATACTCTTGGATGGATAAAACTGAAAATCATTTGATCAAGATATTGTTTGAGAAAAAAGATCTCTGAACGATTGGCAATCTTAATATTGTTTTCCGTCCTGGCGGACCATGGGCACAAAACGCACGGGGGCAACCACTTTCTTAATCATTTTTCCGTCTTTTTTCTCCAGCAGCGCCAACTCCTGAACAATACTGCCTCCTACGGGAATGATCATTCGTCCGCCCTCTCTGAGTTGCTCTTCCAGGGGTTTGGGAATATCAGTGGGTGCACAGGTAACAATAATGGCATCAAAGGGGGCTTTCCCGGGCCATCCCTGGTATCCATCACCAATTCTAACGTGGATATTATCATATCCCAGGCGGGCTAACAGGTTTTCAGCTTTTGTTCCCAGCGACTGAATAATTTCTATGGAATAAACTTCCCGGACGATTTCCCCGAGGATTGCTGCCTGGTAACCCGAACCGGTTCCGATCTCCAGCACCTTCATCGTAGGGTCCAGCGCCAGGGTTTCTGTCATCAGGGCCACAATATAGGGTTGGGAAATGGTTTGCCCCTCACCGATAGGCAAAGGACGGTCTTCATAAGCCATCCGCCCGTAGCTTTCCGGAACAAACAGGTGGCGTGGCACATTTAACATGGCCTGGATTACTTTCTGATCTTTGATTCCCCGGGCTACAATCTGGTTCCGGACCATTCGCTGCCTCACCTTTTGGTAAGGATCCTGTATTGTGTTGACCGGAATTGCAGCCACAATAAGGAAGATCAGTGCAAAAACCGAGAGATGAGCGAAAGCTTTTTTCATGAAACCGTTTTCTATAGGTTAATAAATGTAAGCATTTTTTTAAAGAGAAGCCACAAAAACCGTGCGAATTCCGGATAAATTATTTAACCTGTTGACTTTCAGGTGATCATTGACTAATTTGCAATAAATTAATCGCATAAATGATGAAAATAAAAAACGTTTCCCTGGGACTACTTTTCTCAATGGTATTGGTTTTTCCAGTACTGATAACCTGTGAAAAACCTTTTGAGAAAGAGGCTTTCTTTGTGGTGGAAAATTCTTCCACCCTCTATGCTATCACTGGGGTTTACTATGCCCATACGGGGTTTGGTTCCAACCGAATCAGCAGTAATATTCAACCCGGGAGCAGCAGGACATTTACCTTAAGTGCTGAAGGGGATTATATTTACAACATCCAGGTTACTTCAAACCATCCTTCATTAAGCACCTATTCCAATGATGGGATTCATTTCTATGAAGACCGGCGGATTACTATCAATTTAACCGATAACGAGTGGGAAGAATCCTACCCGTGGTAACGAAGGTGCTGAATTGATTGTATCATGGCGGGTTGCTGTTTTTCCATACTACGCAGCAGTTGAAACTGGACCCTGGCTCGTTGAAGGTTATGCTCCGGATAACGGGTTTTAAAATAGATGTCGTTGCGTAAATAATCGGTAAAAAACCGTAAACCAATCAGGTAGGTCATGAACAAGGGAGAAAAAGGCAGAAAATCAAGCTCCTGGTCGGTTAAAAAGGATTGGGTAAGGGAAAGATACCCCCGGGTAAACGCTTTAAAATAAGGCAGGTAAAAGGACGTTTTATTGAGATCTGTTTCATCTTCGGCCGAAGTATTACAAATGGTACGTATTGCATCCCCGAAATCATAAGCCATATACCCGGGCATAATCGTTCCTAAATCAATAACCGTTAGATAATGATCGTTCCGGTCAAATAAAATGTTATTGAATTTTGTATCATTATGGGTTACCCGGAGAGGAACCGATGAATTCAATAAGCCCTGTTCGTATTCAAGCATCCTTTTTTTACGGGAAAGCACAAAGTCAATCATTTCAGGCCGGGCATTGGCCCGCTGCTTATTGTCATTCTCAAGGGCTGACTCCCATTGGATTAATCGTTCCTGCAGGTTATGAAAACCCGGAAGCGTCACTTGGAGCTGGTGGATAGGAAAATCCTTTACCTGACGGAGAAAATTACCCCAGGCCTTCCCTCCTTCCAGGGCCAGTTGCTCATTTTGGACAAGGTTATAGCTTACGCCATCGATAAAAGGATAAGCACTCCAGTAATAAGCCTCTTTATCCTGAACAAAAGGCTCTCCACGGAGAGATGGGTATAGGATCAGGTTTGGGGATCCCGGTTCCCGGGCCTGCAGGTATTCGGTAATCCTGTTGATATTCCTGAGCATTCGGGGAATATCCGTAAATACCCGGGGATTGTTTCGTTGTAGGATATAGTCAGGAGCATCTGTTCCGCAGGTCTTTACCAGCCAGGTATCGTTAATGTGTCCTGAACCGTAGGGGGTGGCCCCTTGATAGGTTCCTTCCAGGTTAAATTGTTCAAAAACTGCTTGAATGGTTTTCATCCTGTAAATCCCGGAACAGGGAATCCGGGTTTTCTTATGATTTTAGAGGTTCATCCCAAAGTTTTGCCGGGTATTCTCCTGCCCGGGTCAATTCCTTGATTTTTTCGATCACTACCGGCTTATCCTCCCGGTAGGTAACACCAAACCACTGGCTATTGGCAGGGATTACTTTTACCGTTGCCTGATGATTTTCCATCTGGTGACTTACAATGCTTGGAATATAATATTCAGCTTTGGGCTGATCCGAATTTTGCTGAATAAACTTTTTGAATTCAGCTTCCAGTTCAGGGAATACATCGGGAGTAAACCCCCAGAAGTTCATTGATACATATTCATCCCCGGTAAAAGATAGTTTTCCTTGTTCGCTATCCGCAACAATCTGGTGGTTTTCCCGGCCAATTTTGGTTCTTTCGGTTATATCAACCAGTTCATGGTTTTCGTTTACGCGGCAAACGCCCCGGGAAACGGTACCATGGTCAGATAAGGTATTTTTGAGCAGGTACCCGGCCATACAATACTTGCCGCTTAAATCATGTTGCTGGCTCCGGATATAATCTGCCACAACCCGAAAGGCTCCTTTCCCATAAAAGTCATCGGCATTAATAACCACAAATGGCTCGTGGATGACATCTTTGGCCATTAAAACGGCGTGCCCGGTTCCCCAGGGTTTTACCCGGTTTTCCGGTATTTTTATCCCTTCGGGGACATTGTCTAATTCCTGAAAAACATAATCAACGGGAATCCGTTGGCTATATTTTTTAAAGAGCAGTTCTTTCATCTCCTGTTCAATATCCTTCCGGATAATAAATACGATTTTAGTAAAGCCTGCTTCCAGGGCATCGTATACCGAGTAATCGATGATTGTTTCACCCGACGGGCCAACCTGGTCGAGTTGTTTTAAGCCTCCGTAACGGCTTCCCATCCCTGCTGCAAGAACTAATAAGGTTAAATCCATAACTTACTGTATTTTGAGTTTACTCCATAACTTAAGAAGGGCAAAGATAGCCAAAATAGACACAAATGTTAAAATTGTAGCCTGAAGATATTGACCGTAGATCCAGTACCCGGTAGCAAAGAGTGCTGAATAGATGGCAAAGGCACCGATTACCATGCACAGGATCCCTGCGGGGACATCCCAGCTTTTTTCCTTTTCGTCGCTAAACACGACGCCTTGTTTCCGGGCTCTGGCAATCATTTTTTTCCATCCCGGTCCGCCTGGCTGAACCAACCGGTAGAACCGAATCAGGGTTTTATCATCGGTGGGCCGGGTTAAAAGGGCAACCGATAACCAGGCCATCGTGGTAATAAAGACTCCGATGAGCATCTGGATCGGCCCTGAAAGGGGCGGATATCCCAAATGCGGATAGACAAACTGTAAAAAGAGGGCAACCAGGAAAGATACCACCATGGCTGTAATCTCGGATAATGCATTGATCCTCCACCAAAACCAGCGAAGAATAAAAATCAGCCCGGTACCTGCGCCAATTTGCAGGATAATGTGAAAAGCCTGTAATGCATTACTCAGGATCAGGGTAAATAAACCTGCCAAGAGCATCAGGAGAACGGTGAATAACCTTCCGGCTCTTACCAGCTGTTTTTCAGAGGCTTTCGTGTTTACAAAACGTTGATAAAAATCGTTGACCAGGTAAGAAGCTCCCCAGTTTAACTGGGTGGATACCGTAGACATGTAGGCGGCAATAAGCGAAGCCACCACCAGCCCCAGCAATCCTTTGGGAAGCATGGAGAGCATAGCCGGATAAGCCAGGTCGTGTTTTACCAGCTGAGGATCAATGTTGGGAAAGGTTTGCTGTAAACTGATCAGGTCAGGAAAGATAATGACTGAGCCCAGGGCAACAATGATCCATGGCCAGGGACGTAATGCATAATGAGCCACGTTGAAAAACAAGGTCGCCTGAATTGATCCCTTCTCGTTACGTGCTGATAGCATACGCTGGGCAATATATCCTCCTCCGCCGGGTTCAGCCCCGGGGTACCAAACGCTCCACCATTGAACGGCAAGGGGCAATACCAACAGGGTTATTAATGCTTCGGTATTGGAAAAATCAGGCAAAAACCGGAGTTTTGGAATGACTTCGGGATGAGAAACCAAACCTTCCATCCCTCCTACTTCGGGCATCTTTAATACAATGATCGCAGCCCCAATGGCACCTGCCATCGACATAAAAAACTGGAAAAAGTCGGTGAGTAAAATTCCCCGTAAACCGCCCAGTGTGCTGTATATAACAGTGATCAGGGAAGCAATAAGAATCGTTTTTACAGGGGGCCATTGAAGCATGACCGCACTGATCTTTATTAATGCCAACGAAACCGTAGCAATGATAAAAATATTAAAAAAGGCTCCCAGGTATATGGCCCTGAATCCCCGTAAAAAAGCAGCTATTTTTCCACTGTAGCGGATTTCATAAAATTCAAGATCTGTCATTACCCCCGACCGGCGCCATAGTTTGGCATAGATAAAGACGGTAAGCATACCGGTTAATAGGAAGGCCCACCAGGCCCAGTTACCATACACCCCGTCCTGCCGTACAATATCGGTAACCAGGTTCGGGGTATCACACGAGAAAGTAGTGGCTACCATCGATACCCCCAGTAACCACCAGGGCATGTTCCGGTTGGAAAGGAAAAACTCCGAGGCACTCTTTCCTGCTTTTCTGGCCGAATAGATCCCTATCAGCAGGGAAAGAACAAAGAATGAAAACACAATTGCCCAGTCAATACGTGCTAATATCATAAGTTTGGTTATTTGTTGGTAAACAGCTATGCTAAGAAAACACTTTATTTCCTTTTTTTACTAACGATTGGATATGGATTTATTAACATTTTGTTTAATCTTTGATCCGATTTGCCCATTTTTTTCTATTGTTTTCAAAAATGATTTTTTTTTTATACATTGTGTGCTCTAAATAGTGGATATTATCCAATAATTCTTAAACCTAAACACATAAAGATACAACCCCATGAAGATCAAGATGAATCTTAAAACAAAGATGCTGGTATATATTCTTACCGCGTCATCCATAATTTATGCATTAGCTTTGGGTTATGTTAGTTTAAAACTAAATAATATAGCATTTAACAATGCCAAAGAGTTAACCGACACCTATGCCCGCGAATATGCCAACTATGTTAAAGCGGATTTAAATGTGGACATGAATATGACCAGGGCTCTGGCACAGGTATCCAAAGGATATAAAAATCTTGATCCGCAGAATCGAAAAGAGATTCAGAAAGAGATGCTGCTGCACTTAATTAAGGATAATCCCAATTTTTTATCCACCTGGTACAATTGGGAATTAAGTGCTATCTGGCCCGACTGGGATAAGCCTCATGGCCGTTTGCGGTTGACCTATTACCGGATGGGTGGACAGATACTTTATAAGGAAGAGATTCTGGATACGGTTCCGGGGTTTACCCGCGGTGCCTATTATGATATTCTGAATAAGAAGGTTGAATATGTTATGGATCCTTACTATTTTACCTACCAGGCCGGAGAAGAAGAGGTTCTGGAAACCAGTGTTGCCGTTCCCATATTAGATCAAAATAAAGCCGTTGGATTAGCAGGCTTTGATCTTCCCTTGCAGCGTTTCCAGGATTTAATTGTCAATATTCACCCCATTGACCAGAGTTATGCCTTCTTAATCGCCTGTAACGGGCAATATGTTGCCCATAACAATGAACAGCTGGTAGGTAAATTTATCGAAGAAGACTGGAGTAAGATCTTGGAAACGGATGAATTGCTTCAAAATATCCAGGAAGGCGAAGAGTTTTCCTATACCATAACCGGTGAAGACGGAAAAGAATACTGGGTCTCTTTTGCTCCCGTTTATATTGGCGAAAGTCCTACCCCCTGGTCCTTTGGTTTTGCCGTTCCTGTTCATATCATTATGGAAGAATCAAAAGCAACACTCAAGCGATCCATTATCGTTGGATTGATAGGCTTAATCCTGATTGCTCTCATTACCTGGATTATTGCTCACAATATTTCCCAACCGGTAGTTAAAACCACTAGGGTATTAAGTGATTTAGCCCGGGGGGATATCGATGAGTCGAAAAAAGTTAAGATCAAATCAAAAGACGAGATCGGGGAAATGAATCAATCGGTCAACACGTTGATCGACGGGCTAAACAAGACTGCCGGTTTTGCCCGGGAAATCGGAAAAGGAAACCTGGACAAGGAGTTTGAACTCCTGAGCGATAAGGATGTTTTAGGAAACTCGTTGTTAGAGATGCGTAAAAGTTTAAAGATTGCCCGGGAACAGGAAGAAAAGAGAAAAGTGGAAGACCAAAAACAAAACTGGGCTACCCAGGGACTGGCTAAATTTGGAGAGATCCTGCGGCAGAATAACGACGACATGAACGAATTTGCGTATCATATTATCAGTAACCTGGTTAAATACATCGATGCCAACCAGGGGGGATTATTTATTATTAATGATGATGACCAGAAAGATAAGTTTATTGAATTGCTTGCCTGTTACGCTTACGAACGGCGAAAATATATGGAAAAACGGATTGATATAGGCGTTGGATTAATCGGTCGTTGTGTTCAGGAGCAAAAAACTATTTATATGACCGATTTACCCGAAGAGTATATCAATATTACTTCTGGGCTGGGTGAATCGGTTCCCAATGCCCTGCTTATTGTTCCGCTAAAGGTGAACGATGAAATCCATGGTGTTGTTGAGCTGGCAGGATTTAATTCCTTTGAGGATCATGTAATTAAGTTTGTCGAAGAGGTCGGTGAAAGTATTGCCTCAACGATTTCTACGACCAAGATTAATATCCGGACCAACCAGTTGCTGGAACAATCCCAGCAGCAGAGTGAGGAGATGGCAGCCCAGGAAGAAGAGATGCGTCAGAATATGGAAGAACTCCAGGCTACCCAGGAAGAAGCGGCCCGGCGAAGTGCCGAAATGCAGGGATTACTCGATGCGCTGAACCGTGCCAACCTGGTGATCGAATATGACCTGGATGGGCGGATCATCTCGGTTAATGACAACTACCTGCAACTGGTGGGTACCACGAGCGATCAGCTGATCGGAACCCATCATACCGATAACATGAAACTGACCAAAGCCCAGTTGAAGGATAACGAGTTGTTCTGGAATGATTTACGCAACGGAATTACGAAAAAGGAGACCGAGCGTGTGGAATTTGAGGAAAAAAAATATGTTTTTGTGGCAACCTATACACCCATTCTTGACGAAGACGGATCCCCCTTAAAAGTGCTCAAGATTGCCACCGACATTACCGAATATTCGAAGTAAACCTGATACCAGGCCTAAAAAAACCCGCTGAAACTTTCAGCGGGTTTTATTTTTTTTGTTAAAGATGTAGTTTATCGTAAGGTTACCCCCAGGCCGGCTGTGGCGATGGAATAATTGGCATAGGTATAGTCGAAATGGAGGGTAACCACGGCAAATTTCAACCGAAAACCTGCGTTTAACCTGGGCTGGGTTACGCTTCCGTCTTTATTTTTAATGGAAATGTCTATCGGGTCTTTCACCGCTGTATCATAATCAACTACTACCTGATCTCCCTGTATCTGAGGAAATGGATAGTTTCCGGCGAGTTTCAAATTGGTTGTACTTGAGCTGATTCCTACTCCACCGTAAATACAGATTACCGGCAGATTGGCAGAAACCAGTAGGTTGGCTGTAATATTGTTGATATCCAGTAGCATCTGTTGTCCTGAATAAAAGCTTTCATCATAGGGCAAAACATTTACATTGCTGGAATAATCCTGGTAAAATGAAGGCATAAAGTTGATATCGGTAGTTGAGGTTAATTGTGTATATCCACCCATAACAGACATCTCGAAAACAGGGAGTCTTTTTAGTGCAGGAATCCATTGCTTCAGGCTATGTTTTATTCCAACCCCCCATAATCCCACTTTTCCACCACTACCGATGCTTAATTCGGGGGAATAGCGTACAATAATGTCTGTTTCTTTTACCGTACCGACTCCTAACTGAACCATTGGGGTTGGGGTATACCCAAATCCAGATCCTTTCGGTAAATTAAAAGAAGCCAGTTCTGTTTCACCGGCCAGAGGCAATTCGGTATAATAGGTTACCAGGGTACCTGCTTCTTTTTTACCTGCGGCGGTTGGAGATTCATTATCTGAAAAATCCACCCTGGAAATCAGTGAACTCCCTTCCCCTAAACTTAATCCTGCGGGATCAAAAGTTTTATCTGCAGAAGGAATAATAGCCGTATTTAAGGTTACGGTTACATCAAAACCACCCAACTTGTGTGACTTGGCGGTATTGTACCAGCCGGCACTTAAACCGGCTCCCATGCCATTGGCATAAGGTGAAATATAGGCTTCGAAGAGTTTCTCAGCATCTTCAGCGCTTCCTGCCATAAAATTTCCAATTTGGCTAAATTGAGCAAAAGTTGTTGATGATACTAACAAAAGAGAAAAGGCCATGATTTTTGCAAAGAATCTGTGTTTTTTCATAATATCAGGTTTTTCGTGTGTTTCGTTCGGATAACGATTAAAAAGTTTATTTTTGTAGGGTTAAATATAAATTGTTTTACGGTGAATCGGAAAAAATGTTATCCATCAATCCATCAGTCGATTCATCAAGCAAACCCAACAATTGTTTGAATATGGCCATCAATCAACCTTTAGCCGACCGGCTGCGACCGAAAACCCTGGATGAATATATCGGGCAGGAACACCTGGTGGGTGAAAATGCGATCTTACGAAAAGCCATTGAATCAGGAAATATTCCTTCGTTTATCCTATGGGGCCCCCCGGGTGTGGGAAAAACCACCCTGGCCAAAATCATTGCCAACCAGCAGCATCGCCCTTTTTTTACCTTGAGTGCCGTGCACTCCGGGGTGAAGGATGTCCGTGAAACCATCGAAAAGGCCAAAAAACAACAGTTTTTTGATGCACCCAACCCCATTCTTTTCATTGATGAAATCCACCGGTTTAATAAATCGCAGCAGGACTCCCTGCTGGCAGCCGTTGAACAGGGTATTTTTATTTTAATCGGAGCCACTACCGAGAACCCCTCCTTTGAGGTTATCTCTCCTCTCCTTTCGCGGTGCCAGGTTTATGTTCTAAAACCCCTGGAAGAAGAGGATTTGACTACACTCATTGACCGGGCCCTGAAACAGGACACCTATTTAAGGGAACTTCCCATAGAACTTGCAGAGTATGACTCCCTGGTTCGTTATTCGGGAGGTGACGCAAGGAAATTGTATAACATTCTGGAGTTGGTAATCAATACCGAAAAAGCCAGGCTCCAGGGGGATAAGATTACCATTAACAATAAGGTCGTGGTGGAAATTTTGCAGGAAAATATTGCAACCTATGATAAAAAAGGGGAACAGCATTATGATATAATTTCTGCTTTCATCAAATCGGTACGTGGCAGTGATCCCAATGCAGCCGTATATTGGCTGGCAAGGATGATTGAAGGAGGTGAGGATCCGAAGTTTATTGCCCGCAGGCTACTGATTCTTTCGGCGGAAGATATCGGCCTGGCCAATCCCAATGCTCTGCTCCTGGCAAACAACGGGTTTGATGCCGTAAATAAAATCGGATGGCCCGAATCCCGGATTATCCTCTCCGAGGTTACCCTGTACCTGGCTACATCGCCCAAAAGTAATTCGGCCTACCAGGCGATCAACGAAGCACAACAATGGGTGAAAGAAAAAGGAGACCTGCCGGTGCCTTTGCATATCAGAAATGCTCCCACCCGTTTGATGAAAAATTTGGGATATGGCAAGAATTATAAATATGCTCACAGCTATGAAGGAAATTTTGTACAGGATGATTTCTTGCCCGAAGCACTAAAGAATACAATTATTTACAAACCTCAAAAAAACAGCAAAGAGACAGAATTGCTCAATCGATTAAAAAATCTCTGGAAAGGAAAATATAATTATTAATTTTATACACCGAATAAACCTTTAAATCTTATACTATGCTTGATCAAATTCCCCACATAAAATTTACAGCTAAGGATAATTTTTTCTTACTGGCTGGCCCCTGTGTCGTTGAAAGTGAAGAGATGGTTTTCAGGATCGCCGAAAAAGTTATTGCGATAACCGACAGGCTGGAGATTCCATATATTTTTAAAGCCTCATACCGTAAGGCCAACCGTTCCCGGATCGATTCATTCACCGGCATTGGGGATGAAAAGGCATTAGAGATCCTGGGAAAAGTACGTGAGCAGCTTAAGGTACCGGTAGTTACCGATATTCATACGGCCGAAGAGGCCGAACGGGCAGCCTCCTATGTGGATGTATTACAGATTCCCGCTTTTCTCTGCCGCCAAACAGATCTGCTGGTTGCCGCTGCTCAAACGGGAAAAGTGGTAAATATCAAGAAAGGTCAGTTTCTTTCCCCGGCATCGATGAAGTTTGCCGTAGATAAGGTGGTTGAATCCGGCAACGAAAAGGTGATGTTAACCGAACGGGGAACGATGTTTGGTTACCAGGACCTGATTATTGATTACCGGGGAATCCCTGAAATGCAACAATTTGGACATCCTGTAATATTAGATATTACCCACAGCTTACAACAACCGAACCAATCATCGGGAGTTACCGGAGGAAAACCAGAACTGATCGAAACGATTGCGAAAGCCGGGATTGCTGTAGGTGCTGACGGCCTGTTTATAGAAACCCATCCGGATCCCCGACAGGCCAAATCGGATGGAGCCAATATGCTCCACCTGGATTACCTGGAAAAGCTGTTGACAAAATTAAGCCATCTGCGCAAAGCTCTTTAGCGATTTACTACGATAAAAACCGGTTGATTTTATTCAGAAACTGATCAATGGAAATGGGCTTGGCAATGTAATCGTCACAACCGGCATCCATACATTTGAAATTGTCCTGAGGTAAGGCATAGGCTGTTTGGGCAATAATCGGGATATCCGCATTTATTTTTTTGATCTCCCGGGTAGTTTCATAACCATCCATCACAGGCATCTGAATATCCATAAGGATCAGATCAACATGATCCGAGCGGACAATTTCAATGGCTTCTTTCCCGTTTTTTGCCCAAATCAGATCAGCCTGGGTTATACTAAGCGTTTCACGGATGATGTCGAAATTTATTTTTTTATCTTCGGCAACCAGGATCCTTTTATTACTCCAGTGAAAAGTATCCGGTTGTACTGGCTCGGTAACGGTTTCCTGACCCTTGTGGGGGATTTTTACATAAAAGGTAGCTCCCATCCCCAGGGTTGATTCAACCCAGATTTTTCCATTTAACAATTGGGTAAGTTTTTTGGCAATGGAGAGCCCGATGCCTGCTCCGTCATATTTTTTGGTAGCTCCTTCATCAACCTGCCTGAATCTTTCAAAGATTACATCCTGATATTGATCATCCAGCCCGATCCCTGTATCCTTAACATAGAATTGAATATCCTCTTCGGAAGGATGTGTAAAACCGAATTCAATCCTTCCTTTTTCAGTAAATTTAACTGCATTATCCAGGAGAACCGAGAGAATTTGCTTTAGTCTTACCGGATCGGAATAGATCATGAGATCATTTTCGGTATTCTCGTTCGCATAAATAAAATGAATCTTTTCTTTATCGATCCTGATGAGCTGACTGGTGTAATGATCATGGAGAAACTCCAGCATCGGGTGGGGATTAAATTTTTTCCGTTCGATGACAATTTCTCCCGATTCAATCTTTGCAAAATCAACAATATCATCCATTAAATCGGTAAGCGTATCGCAACCTGCCTCAATTTTTTTGATGTATTCGAACCGCTTGTTTTTGGACAGATTATCAAAAGCCAGCATTTGGGAGAAACCCCTTATGGCGTTCATGGGTGTCCGGATTTCATGCGACATGTTCGCCAGGAAGTTGGATTTTAGCTGGTCAGCCTCTTCTGCTTTTTCTTTGGCAAGGTTAAGGTGTTTCATAGTTTGCTTATGTTCTTCAACCTCTTCCAGCAATTTGGTATTACTCTCCTTTAATCGTGACGTTCGTTCTTCAACCCGCTCTTCGAGCTCCTGCCTGATTTTATTTAACGCCTGTTCGGTCTTTTGATGTTGTTCAATCTCTTTTCTTAACCTCCTGGAACTGCGCCGTTGCGACCGCAGATAGAACAATAAGATGAAGGCGATAAGAAGAATCAGCCCCGAAGAAAAGATGAGCATCTTATTTTGTGCATCCTTTTTCGCCAAATCCGCATCCTTTAACTTTTGGTCGAGCTTTAATAACTCAATTTCTTTGGCCTGCTGTTCGCTTTGAAATTGGGTTTCCATTTGCTCAATCTCTTTCAGTCTTTGATCATCAAAAATCGATTTATCGATCTTAACATATTGTTTATAATAGTTTAATGCATTTGAATACTCTTGATTTTCTTCATAGATTTTGGATAAAGCTTCGTAATTGTAAGCAATATAATCACGTAAGGAATGTTTTTTAGCCAACGATAAGCTTCGGTTAAAAAAATCGATCGATTTTTTTCTGTTTCCAAGATTTTTATATACCGAACCTAAATTATAGAAAATATAAACCAGCGCAGGTTTGTAATCCAGCTCCTCGAATACAATAAGTGCTTTTTGATAATATTCAAGAGCTTTTTCGTAGTTTTTATTTTGCTCATAGATTAATCCGATATTGCTGTATGAAGTACCGATTCCGTTTTTATCCTTCAAATCGGAATAGATTGCTAAGGACTGCTTATAGTAGCTAAGAGACTGGGTATAATTTCCCCAGTTGTAATGGAGGACTCCGATATTTTGAACAATAGCTGCAACTTTCGAACGGTTTCCGTTATTCCGATAGATTTCGATAGCTTTTTCATAGTAAAAAAGTGCCAGCGAATATTTTTCAAGATCATTATACAATGTACCAATTACCTGGTAGTTGTAGGCAACCTTTTCCAGGTTTCCCAGGTTTAAAAACAGTTCTGCTGATTGCTGATAATTTTCCAGGGCATCGTCGTAATGATTGAGGTACTGATTTGCTAATCCCAGGTTATAATGGATGTTCGCGAGCATTTCATGATCATTGGATGTATGGTATATTTTTAAGGCCCCGCTTAAATGTTGATGTGCATTCTTGAAATTATCATTGTGATAAAAGTATTTTCCGATATAGAAGTTGGCCAATCCGATCGATAAACTGTCCTGGGCACGCTCTGCCTCCAGTAATAAATCTTTGGCAAAAGGATAAGCATTGGCCAAATTTCCGGAGTCGTTTTTTTCTAGAAGGGATTTATAGATAGCGGCTCTTTCGGTGTACTTTTCAGTTTGGTTGAGCCTGGAAACCAAATCCCGCCCCCGGAAACTATCTTCCTGTGCCGATGACGCCAGGGAAAACAGATGTAACAGGATGATAATTCTGCAGATGCTCTTCATGCAATTATTCAATTTTTGGTTTATATTTAACTCCTACTCTTCTTCGAAAAAATCTTTTAAAGCACCAAAATAGTATTCATTCCATCCTTCGGTAATATTTTCATACACCTCGTCCGGGATATTGGTATGATTCAATTCTACCTGGACTCCATTCTTTTTTTCGAAGATTTTTAGTGTAACGATGGATGGATTTTTCTGTTCCCCAAAATACCATTCCTGAACAATTTTTTTATTGGGTTCAATGGTCAGGTTTTTCCCCGAGATGTCCCCCTCCCATAAAGAAAATTCTGTTCCCTCCTGATCATCCATTCTGGCCGGGTATCCCGACCATAACTCAATGGTAAAAGGATTGGTTAAGGCAATAAATACTTCTTCGGGAGATGCAGGAATAAAAAAATAATTCTTATAATCTTTCATGCTATTTTTTTTAAATCTGAAAACTTACAATTTCTTAATTTCCACTTCATAGAGATGTTTTGAAATACATTGAGAATTTTTAAAATAAAAGGTCTCGCCCCAGGGATGTTTTACTTTCAAAAACACTTTAATCGTCTTTTCTTCGACAATAATGGTGCGGGTAATTATCATTCCATATTTTTCCAGCTCTTCCACGGTTTTTCCTACCGGGTATTCTTTCTTTAGCTGGGAGAGTTCATCGGCAACGTTCTGACTTTTTTGCTGCTGTTCAATTTTGGCTGCTATTGCCCTGGTTCTGCGTTCTTCAAGGTCCTTTTGAATTTTCTTTTCTGCTTCAATTTCGGCCTGGATCTTTGCTGCTTCTTCTGCTTTTCGACGGGCTTCGGCCTCTTTCCTTAACGAATCGGCAACCTGTTGCTGACGGAGCTGTTGGGCAGCCAGCCGGGCTTCCTCCTCTTTTCGTCGTTGTTCGGCCTGGGCTTTCTCCCGGGCCAGCTGTTCGGCTTTCCGTTCGGCTTCCAGCCGTGCTTTTTCTTCTTCAACCTTTTGCAATGAATCTGCTTCAGCCTGTTGCCGGGCCATTTCGGCTGCTTTCTTCCGGGCAGCTTCTTCAGCTTCACGGCGAGCTTTTTCTTCAGCCACCTGTTTTAACGAATCGGCAACCTGTTGCTGACGGAGCTGTTGGGCAGCCAGCCGGGCTTCCTCATCTTTTC
>JAZBOG010000012.1:0-3076 GCA_036351015.1 Bacteroidales bacterium | reverse complement strand
AATCCGGTATATACCGAAGCGACCGCTATTCCAAGCGCTTTGCCCCTTTTTTCTTTGGGGAAAACAGAGGTGATAATCGCCATGGCGGTACCAAAAATCATCGCTCCACCTAGTCCCTGAATAACTCTCCAGAAAATTAATGCGTTAATTCCGGGAGCGAAAGCACAAAAAAAGGACGCAATGGTAAAAATGATTAATCCGTAGTTTAATATTTTTTTCCGTCCGTAAATATCGGCTAACCGGCCAAAGGGAGTTAAAAAAACGGCGGCAGACAATAAAAAAGAAGTGGCTACCCAGCTTAAGGTAACGGCATCAGCCGAAAAATCTTTTCCTATGGAGGGCAATGCAATATTGGTAGCAGATCCGATAAAAGGAGTTGCAAAAGAAGCAAAAGAGGCAACCAGTAATGTTGCCCGTTCAAGAAGTGTCTGGTTGGATGTAGCCATTGATTTATGCTTTATTTTTGGTGTCGATAATGATGGTTACCGGACCGTCGTTTGTAAAGCTTATTTGCATGTAAGCCCCAAACTCACCGGTTTTTATTTCTTTTCCCAGATCGGCTCCCAGTTGATCAATAAATTTATGATATAAGGGAATGGCAACCTCCGGCTTAGCTGCATGCTGATAAGAAGGTCTGTTTCCTTTTTTGGTTTTGGCATGCAGAGTAAACTGACTGATAGCAAGAATCTCTCCATCAATATCTTTGACCGATAAATTCATCACCCCGTCCTTATCGTCAAAAATTCGTAATTGGGTAATTTTATGGCTTAGCCATTGTATATCTTCATCGGTGTCGGCTTCTTCTATCCCAATCAAAACGAACAACCCCCTTCTTATCGATGACTTTATTTTCTTTTCAATAGATACAGAGGCTTCGGTAACACGTTGGATAACTGCTCTCATAAAAAGTACTATGATTTGATTTGCGAATATTTGACGAAAGTAAAAAAATAGAACGGAAATTAAAGGTCAAATTGTGGAATTTTTTGTAACATTGACCCCTTTTTTTCTAAAAACTCAGGAATCCTAAAAATTTTTAAAGATATGTTACTCAGGAAACTTTTTGTCACTTCGCTTTTATTTATTTTTTCTCAAGCCCTTTTCTCCCAAATTCCCGACGGGTATTATGATAGTGCAACCGAAACCGGCTATGTTTTAAAAACACAGTTATACAATATTATTAATAATCATACTTCTGTTTCGTATACACCCGGAGTTTGGGATGCTATTTATACTACTGACGTTCGTCCGGATGGCTATGTGTGGGATATGTATTCCGATGTTCCCGGAGGAGTCGCAGATTATTATTATACCCTCGGTTCAGACCAGTGTGGAAATTACTCAGGTGAAGGCAGCTGTTATAACCGTGAACATTCTTTTCCTAAAAGCTGGTTTAATGATGGATCTCCCATGTATACCGATTTATTTCATCTTTACCCAACCGATGGTTACGTAAATGGCAAAAGAGGAAACTATCCTTTTGGCGAAGTGGGAACCGTTTCCTGGGAGTCGACCAATGGAAGTAAGCTCGGAGCTTCTAACTACCCCGGATATTCAGGAACTGTTTTTGAACCTATTGATGAATATAAGGGAGACTTTGCCCGAACCTATTTTTATATGGCTACCCGGTATGAAGATATTATTTCCAGCTGGGAGATGAATGAATCTAATGCTGATGCTGTTTTAAACGGAACTTCAAATCAGGTTTATGAAGAATGGTATTTAGATATGATTATCGAATGGCATACGAACGATCCTGTAAGCCAAAAGGAGATAGATAGGAATAATGCCGTTTATGCCATTCAAAATAACCGGAACCCCTTCATTGATCATCCTGAATTTGTTGCACAAATCTGGGGAGGGGATGCCAATATTTTACCATCCATAACCAATATTGAAACCTCTCCGCAATCTCCAACCTCCTCTGACGGAGTTAATGTTTCTGCTACCATTACGGATGCTGACGGAGTGATAACCAGTGCAACCCTTCGCTGGGGACTTAGTTCCGGCAACCTCTCCGGTACCATCAACATGTCGAACTCCACAGGTGATCTATATATTACGGATACCGAAATTCCTGCTCAGGCAGACGGCATATCCGTTTATTTTATCATCGAAGCCGAAGATGATTCTGCAGCAATCAATACGTCCTCGATACTAAGTTATACTATAAATGACGGAGGGGCAAACGGCCTTCCGTTTGAAGAAGATTTTGAAACGGTTACTGCATATGCAACGGTCGATATCAATGGCTGGACACAATACATTGAAGACGGTACCGAAACCTGGGAAGGCAGAGAATATGGTGGAAATTTATATGCTCAGTTTAGCGCCTATGAGTCTGGCGAGGCTTCCAATACTGCCTGGCTGTTTACGCCTGCGATTGATTTGTCTGGATATTCAGCAATAAATTTTTCGTTTAAAAGCAAAGATGGGTACAACAATGGAGATCCTCTGGAAGTACTAATATCTGATGAATACCCAGGAACAGGAGATCCCAACGGGTTTTCTTGGGTTAGCCTTAACCCAACCTTATCAACCGGGAATTCAGGCGGTTATGCCGATAACTGGACCTCTTCGGGCGACATTAGTTTAAATGATTATACAGGAAATACGGTTTATATCGCTTTTAAATATACGGGCGGAGATCCTTCACTTACCACCACCATGCAAATTGATGATGTGCTAATAACGGGAGTGGTTCATTCAAACGAACCCCCTTCCATCTCTAATGTACAGCAAACCCCCGAAAACCCAACCGCCTCCGATGGAGTTTCTGTTTCTTCCACGATAACGGATGCTGACGGAACCGTAACAGATGCAAGCCTTCATTGGGGATTTAGTTCCGGCAACCTGTCCAGTACAATCAATATGTCGAACTCAACCGGAGAGGAATATATTACGGATACCGAAATCCCGGCTCAGGAAAACGGCACATCCGTTTATTATAAAGTTACCGCCACCGATAACGAAGATGCTACAACCGCTACTGTAGAGTATAGTTACGAGGTATCGCAGGCAAGTGCTGTTCAACACCCGGAAATTAACCAGGCCAAACTATTTCCCAATCCTGCTT
>JAZBOG010000011.1:0-2680 GCA_036351015.1 Bacteroidales bacterium | reverse complement strand
TTAAGCGGGTGTTCGGGTTATACCGGACACCCGCTTTTTTTTTGTGATTGTACACAGTGGTTATAATTATTTTGTTCACCGGTTTTAAAAGAGTGTTCATTCTTCTGCTGCGATTGATTAACTATTATCATAATATTAAAAAAAACATACTGCCCCCCTAAAAAAAGTATGTGTAATAAATATATAATAAATATGTTTGTTCATAGATAAAGTAATAAATATCATTTATAAACAATTAAAATATTAAATATAATAAGTATAAAAGTAGATTATTAATAAAAAAATTAATTTAACTGCATTTAAAATATAAATATATTACATATCTTTGCGAGCAAATAAAATGAAAAAAAACATTATACCCCCTATAATAATAGGGGTAACAACTAAAAAGAAAATAAATAAACATTTTTATCTTTAAATATGCATTAATATGAAATCAAAACTAGAGTACATCTGGCTCGATGGGTACAAGCCAACACAGATGATGAGAAGCAAAACACTTGTTGTTTCAGATTTTAGCGGAAAACTTGAAGATGCACCGATGTGGTCATTTGATGGTTCTTCAACCTTACAGGCTTCAGGAAATAAATCTGACTGCCTGTTAAAACCTGTTTTTATTTGTAAGGACCCCCAAAGGAAAAACGGTTATTTAGTAATGACCGAAGTTTTGAATCATGATGGTACTCCTCATCCATCCAATGGTCGTGCTACGATAGATGATGACGATGATGATTTTTGGTTTGGATTTGAGCAGGAGTATGTGTTATGGGATTTAAATCACCATACCCCGTTGGGTTTTCCTGCCCCCGGTTATTTTCCTTCCCCACAGGGACCATTTTACTGTTCAGTAGGTGCTGAATTTAGCGTTGGACGCAACATGGTGGAAGAGCACCTGGATGCCTGTATTGATGCCGGAATCAATATTGAGGGTATCAATGCAGAGGTAATGAAGGGACAATGGGAATACCAGATTTTTGCCAAGGGTGCCAGGGAGGCTGGCGATCAGACATGGGTGGCACGGTACCTTGCGGAGCGTGTGGGTGAGAAATATGGTGTACGTATAAATATTCATCCAAAGCCTGTAAAAGGAGACTGGAACGGATCTGGTATGCATGCAAACTTTTCAAATGGTATGATGCGGGACAAAGGAGGAGAAAAAGTGTTTACTGCTATCTGTGATGAGTTTGGAAAGCATATTGAAGAGCATATCGCTGTTTATGGAGCAGATAATGAGCAAAGATTAACGGGATTGCATGAGACACAATCAATTCATAAATTTTCTTATGGTGTTTCTGATCGGGGTGCCTCTATACGAATTCCAATATCCACGATCGAATCTGGCTGGAAAGGTAGATTGGAGGACCGCAGGCCTGCTTCTAATGCTGACCCTTATAAAGTCGCTGCAGTAATAGTCAGTACTGTAAAGAAGGCCAAAGTTTGATACAAGTTAAAGCCCTGTAAGATTATTTTATTCTAACGGGTCTGTATTTAGTTATTTAACCTATTTGTTAAGGGGGTGTCTGTGCGCAGACGCCTCTTTTTTTTACTTTTGGTATTGAAAAAAACGGGGGTATGTTTTACGACAAAAGGTATTTCTTGTTATCTTGCGAAAAATTTTAATCAAAAATTATGGCAATCATCAGATTTTCATCGCTTGAAAAGGTCAACAACCGAATCCCTGTAAATGTTGATCCACCATCAAAAGAGGTAGCAGATTATTTTGGGATCAACGTCTTTGACGATAAAAAAATGCAGAAGTACCTTGCCCAGGATGCCTATGATCATGTTAAAAGGTCGATATCCAGGGGAATGCCTATTGACAGGAAGATGGCTGATTCAGTTGCCATCGGGATGAAAGCATGGGCCGTTGACCGCGGTGCTACGCATTACACGCACTGGTTTCAGCCGTTGACAGGGGGGACCGCAGAGAAGCATGACGCCTTTCTTGATCATTTTGAAAACGGTTACCTGGTTGAATCATTCTCAGGGAAGGCCCTTGCCCAGCAGGAACCGGATGCCTCCTCTTTTCCGAGTGGTGGATTGAGGAACACTTTTGAAGCCAGGGGATATACCGCATGGGACCCTTCATCACCGGCGTTTGTAATTGGGGATACACTCAGTATACCGACAATTTTTATATCTTATACAGGGGAGGCCCTGGACCATAAAACACCTCTTTTGAGGGCGCTAAATGCTGTGGATGTTGCAGCAACGGCTGTTTGTCAGCTTTTCGACAAGAATGTTACTGCTGTGCAGGCCAACCTGGGATGGGAGCAGGAGTTTTTCCTGGTAGATGAAGCACTTTATTATGCCAGGCCCGATTTATCGCTCACCGGCAGGACCCTGATGGGACATGCCTCGGCAAAGGATCAGCAATTGGACGATCACTATTTTGGCTCGATACCCGAGCGCGTAAGTTCATTTCTGAAAGAGCTTGAATATGAAGCGTACAGGCTGGGAATCCCGATTAAAACCAGGCACAATGAAGTAGCTCCCAATCAGTATGAAATAGCACCATTATACGGAGAATGTAACCTGGTAGTTGATCAGAATGTGCTTACAATGGAGTTGATGAAAAGAACTTCGAGGCACCATGGTTTCAGGGTCCTCTTTCACGAGAAGCCTTTCAAGGGAATTAACGGATCAGGAAAGCACAACAACTGGTCATTGTCCACTAATA
>JAZBOG010000010.1:0-225243 GCA_036351015.1 Bacteroidales bacterium | reverse complement strand
TTTGAGTATGGAGGCAATTTGTTGGGGGGTAAATCTTTTTCTTTTCATAATTACAGTTTAAAGTTAACAATTTTTTGTCTACTATTAAACTGTCCGGTTTTTGGGGAAGCTTACAATGACTTCGAAAAATTACATTATAGACTATTTTTTGCTTTGCACTTTGTGACTGCTAATTACATTGTAGAATATCATAAAATCAACCCATAACAGCGCTTCTCAAAAAATGCGGGGGTTTTGTGGTTTGCTGACAAAATATTATCTTAGTGTGGGTTTTTAACGGGTGACTCCCGATAGTAAAACGCGGCGGTACTTTTTTCATGAGCCGTAAGGCGAATAAATTCTTCACGAAATAATTGACTTTTTCCATAAATGTACGTATATTTGTACTTGAATAATAACTTAAATGCGTATTGATATGATAGCAGCTAATTATACAGAATTTAGAACAAGACTTAAAAAATTCCTGGACACTGTTGAATCAGATAATGAAACATTAATCATTAAGCGTGGTTCAGGTAAAGGAACAGTCATGATTTCTTTGGATGAGTACAATTCAATAATGGAAACCGTTCATTTGTTAAGTTCAAAATCAAATGCAGATAGATTATACGAATCTATAAGACAAATGAAAAGTGGTAATACTGTTCATGAGAAACTAATTGAAGAATAATGAAGATTACTTTTACGAAGAACTCTTGGGAAGATTATACTTCTTGGTTGCATGAAGACAAGAAGTTGCTAAAGAAAATTAATGACTTAATTAAAGACATCCAAAGAAACCCATTTGAAGGTAAAGGTAAACCAGAACCTTTGAAATATGACTTAGCTGGATATTGGTCTCGTCGAATTGACAGAGAGCATAGATTGGTTTATCAAGTCGATGAAAATGAAATTAAAATCTATGCTTGTAGATACCATTATGACAAATAGAAGAATTTACACGCCATAACAACACATCAGCCTAAATGCGGGGTTCCGATAATCCCGATATCCCGATATACCGATATACCGTTATCCCGATATACCGATATCCCGATATACCGATTCCCGATAAATATCGGGAATCGGGAATCGGGTGAAACGCGGCGGTACTTTTCTCATGAGCCGTAAGGCGAATAAACCCGCACGCCATTTAACCGCGGGCCGTTAGGCCCCATAGTTATTAAAATAATCTGGGAAATTCTTGGAAGTTAGCAAAAATGATCCTATTTTTGATAGTATCAAATGATAGTATCATGAAACCACCCTATGACATTTCACCAAAAATTTTAAAACTTGTTACTTCAATTTCAGAGAAAATTGGAGAAGTTAATGCTAATTTAATGAATAAACCTTCTCCTCAATTAAGAAAGCAGAACAGAATTAAGACAATTCATTCATCATTAAGCATTGAAGGAAATACATTAACTCAGGAACAAGTTACAGCTATAATTGAAAATAAAAGAATTATTGGACCTAAAAAAGATGTACTAGAAGTATTAAATGCAGTTAAGGTCTATGACAACCTGACTATGCTTAATCCAGTTTCATCCAGTTCCTTTTTGAAAGCTCATAAATTATTAATGGAAGGTCTTATTGAAAATCCTGGAAGTTACAGGAATAAGGGAGTTGGAATTTATCAAGGCTCTCAAGTGGCTCATATTGCACCACCATTTGAAAATGTTCCTGCATTAATGAAAGATTTATTTTCTTATCTTAAAAATAAAGAAGAATTAACTCTAATAAAAAGTTGTGTTTTTCATTATGAAATGGAATTTATACATCCTTTTTTAGATGGAAACGGTAGAATGGGAAGACTTTGGCAAACATTGATTTTAATGAATGAATATCCTGTTTTTGAATTTTTACCATTTGAAACATTGATAAGTCAGACACAAAATGAATATTATAAAGCACTTGGACATAGCGATAAACTTGGAAAATCAACTCCTTTTTTAGAGTATATGTTGGGTGTTCTTGAAAAATCATTAATTGAACTTTTAGATTTTAATAATAGAACCTTAACAGATAGTGACAGATTAGAATATTTCATATCATTAGGAAAAAAAGAATTTACCAGAAAAGATTATATGAATGTTTTCAAAGATATTTCAACAGCTACTGCAAGTAGAGATCTAAAAAAAGGTGTTGAGAATAGTCTTTTTGAAAAAACAGGAGAAATGAATAAGACTATTTACAAGGTTAAAGAATAACTACAGGGCTTAACACGATCCAAGTTCAACGCGGAGTTTTGTAATTTACTGACAATTAGTATATTTGTTTATAGTTTCAGCGGGTGAAACACGGCGGTACTTTTTTCATGAGCCGTAAGGCGAATAAACCCGCACGATACGCTACCCGAAGACCATTATGGTTAATATGTATTTTTCACTATGAGTAAAATTTCTAGGTTTATTATTGTAATTATATTCAAATTGGTTTTTGTCTTAAATGGCTATTCCCAAAACATAATACTAAATTCCGAATTTGATAAGTACGAAGTTTATTATGATAACAATAGAAATATAGTTTATCATCCTCGAAATTGGTTTTACAATGAAGACAGTAAATCTCATCCATTTTACTTTTTAACTGACCGTTATCTAAACGAAGAAATAAGAATGAAGATACATCCTGACGGTGAATTAATAAAAAGTGGAGATACTTTGAATTACATTGGATTGAGATTGTTGCCAAATGCACAATCATTCTATTCTAAATTGTCAAAATCATTAATTAAATCGGCAACTTATGAGTTATCAATCGATATAAAGGTGCTAGGTTCTCATAATTGTTTAACAGATATGATAGTAGGATTTTCAGAACATCATCCTGATAGTTCAGTAATAGAAAAGTTAATTTTAAAACTACCCGATAATTTGTCAATTGAAAGTGAAAAAAATGGATGGTATAATTTAAAAACTAAATTCAAAGCATCTGGAAGAGAAAAGTATTTAATTATTGGCACAAACGATTCAAAGAATTACATTAAAATTATAAAGACAGATTCGTTGCGGTTTGACCGTCGTCAAGGTTCTGAATATGGAGTAAAAAGGTTGGAATATAGATTAGATAGGTTTATACTTAAATATGGTATTGATAATGTAAAATTATATGAATCAATTAATTTTGAAGTTGTATTTGATTCTTTAAAAGTCAATGATTCATTTGTTATAGATAATATTCTTTTTGAGTTTGAAAAAGCCAATTTAAATGAAAGTTCTTTTCATACTTTACTAAAGTTATCTGACCATCTTAAAACGAATGAAAAAGTAAAAATAGAAATTCAAGGTCATACGGATAATGTTGGATCGAAAGAATTTAATGACATTTTATCTTCTAAAAGAGCTGAAAGTGTGAGAAATTATCTTGTTGAAAATGAAATTTCAGAAAATAGAATAAGTTTCATTGGTTTTGGTCATGACAGACCAATCTCTTCAAATGATTCTGAATCTGGGCGACAGTTGAATAGAAGAGTTGAAATAAAGCTAATAGAGAAATAAAATACAAACAAACCATAACATCGGGTCAGCGTAAATGCGGGGTTCCGATAATCCCGATATCCCGATATCAGGATCGGAATGGCGGTTTGATGACAACCTGCCTGCCGGCAGATAGGAGTTTGATCTTAGTAAAGTAGTTCAACGGGAGAAACACGGCGGTACTTTTTTCATGAGCCGTAAGGCGAATAAACCCGCACGATACGCTACCCGAAGACCGTTAGTCTTAAGCTTGCCTCAGGGGAATTTCAAAGATAATTAAGAAACAAATTGACAAGTACGTATTTATTTTGTATGTTTGTACGTAAACAAATTACATTATGGATACTAAATTAACATTGAAATTAGATAAGCATATTATTGAGAGTGCAAAAAAGTATGCTAAAGATAAGAAGATTAGTCTTTCAAAAATGATTGAAACTTATCTTAAATCAATCACAAAAGAAAGTGAAGAAAAAGTTGATATTACGCCTTTCGTTGAAAGTTTATCCGGGGTGATACACCTTTCGGACAGTGACTACAAAAAAGACTACTCTGACTATTTAAATGAAAAGTATAAATGAAAAAGCTACTTGTTGACACCAATATCATCCTTGACTTATTAGCCAAAAGAGAAGAATTTTATAAGCCTGCAGCGCAGCTTTTTTCACTTGCTGACCAGAATAAAGTTAAATTGTATGTTTGTTCACTTTCTTTTACGAATGCACACTACATTTTAAACAGACATTTACCTGAAAGTAAAGTAAGAGAAATCTTGCGCAAACTGAAAGTGTTGGTAAATGTGATAAGTTTAGATTCAAAAGTTTTAGACTTAGCATTAAACTCAGACTTTAAAGACTTTGAAGATGCAATTCAGTATTATGCAGCAATGGAATCTAACATTAATATTATCATCACAAGAAATTTGAAAGACTTCAAGAAATCAGATATTCCTGTAATGACTGGACTGCAATTTATAAAGATGAATAATCGGCAAGCCAAAAGCTAACAACACATCAGCCTAAATGCGGGGGTTCCGATAATCCCGATATCCCGATATCAGGATCGGAATGGCGGTTTGATGTCAACCTGCCTGCCGGCAGGCAGGAGTTTTATCTTAGTAAAGTGGTTCAACGAGAGAAACACGGCGGTACTTTTTTCATGAGCCGTAAGGCGAATAAATCCGCACTAAACCAAACACGGGACTGTTATAGCGAATAACCATAAAATTTTTAGCAATGAAATTAAATTTAATTCTGCGTAAGGTCTTTACAATAAGCTTACTATTAGCGAATCTGATAGGTTTTACGCAAACACAAATAGAACCTTATCTAAATGAAATAAAAACAGATAGCTTACAAAGTTATGTTTATACTCTATGTTCAAAGCAGATGGAAGGTCGCGAAACTGGGAAAAAAGGTGGTAAAACAGCAGCTAACTATATAGCTTCAATTTTTAGAAAAATAGAAATTGATAGTGTCGGTTATAATGGATATTTTCAGAAATTCAATCTTACAACTGACTCATTAGGGAATACAGACAAACACTACTTTGTACTTGATGATTCAATACATAATTTACAAGCTCAAAACATCATTGCATTTATTGAAGGAAGTCAGCATAACAATGAAACAATAGTCATTTCAGCTCACTATGATCATTTAGGTAAAAGAAATGATTCTACAATATATTATGGTGCTGATGATAATGCATCAGGTGTTGCATCTCTAATTGAAATTGCTAGAGTAATGCAAATAGCAGCTAATCATGAAATAAAACCTGCAAGAAATATTCTGTTTTTAGCCTTTGATGCAGAAGAAAAGGGTTGGTTAGGGTCTACCTATTTTCTGAATAACCTTCCTGATACATTAGGTTCTATATTGCTAAACATTAATCTGGATATGATTGGTCGTAATAGATATAATGACAATAAATACGATCAAAGTGTCTTTATGGTTAGTAAAGGGAAAAAACGCGGTTACTATAAAAGATTAATACGTAAATCCAATAACTCAAACCATAACCTTTCAATATCAAGATATCCTCGACCATTTTCAAATATTGCTTTAAGATCCTTTTCAGACCATTTTGTCTTTATGAAAAAAGGTATTCCATTTATTCACTTTCAAACGGGTATGCATAAAGATTATCATACAATTAATGATACCCCTGATAAAATTAATTATAAAAAACTTACAGAATTTTCTAAGTTCTTATGCAATTTTGTTTGGGAAGTAAGCAACACTGGCCGGAAATTAATATAGAATAGAATAAATTAAATTTAGAAGTATCTTATAGTATTTTATGTCTACTCGCTATAACACGCCATGCTATGTCAAGGCATAGGATTTAAGTAGTTCAACCAGTGATTATTTTCTTCATTTTTTCAACGCTTAAATAGTTTATCAAGGACATTAAAAGGTTCTGTCATCCCCCTGGGGGGGGTGGTAAGCTTCCCATTTTTTAAATTGGATGAACCCGGAAACAACCATTCACATAAAAAAATTCCATGGATTGTGAAGAATTTTTCATAATTTTAGCTTGAATGTTAAATAGTTGCGAACTTTTCAATACCTTTAGTCTAAGCCTTAAAGCTTTAATATCTATAGGCAAGGGTTCGCAGCAAATCAAGTTTTTCTGTTTTGCTAAGCTAAAGGTTAGTATTTATTATTTAAGATTCTGCTAAATAAAATCCTATGAATAAAAGAGTATCGATTCAATATTATTTTGTTTTCAGTTTGTTTATAATATGGGTGTTAATAATCCCAACAACATTGACAGCCTGTTCATCATTTATTTTACAAGACAGTACGCAGATACTTCTTGCTAAAAATCTTGATTGGGAAATTAATAATGGTATTATTTTAATAAATAAAAAAGGTGTTTTAAAAACTGCATATGGTGATAATCAGCAAAAATTTTCATGGACTTCTAACTATGGCAGTGTAACATTCAACCAATTTGGAAAGGAGTTTCCGTTAGGAGGAATGAACGAAAAAGGTTTGGTAATTGAAGAGTTAAACTCATGGGGTGAAACACCAGATTATAATAATAATAAATATCAAATGAACGAATTTCAATGGACTCAATTCTGCCTCGATAATTATTCAAATGTCGAGGAGCTATTAGAATTTATAGATAGCATTGTGATAGTACCATTATTTATTAACTTACACTATTTAATTTCTGATAGTTATGGTAATTCTGTTATTGTAGAATTTTATAATCGCAAAAGATATTTATATAAAGATGTTAACCTTCCATACCCAATTTTAACCAATAATCATTATAATAATTCACTTAAGTACCTGAGTAACTTTAAAGGCTTTGGTGGCAAAATGGAGATTAGACCTTATAATACATCAAATGAAAGATTTGTAAAAATAGCCTCTATGATAAAAATTCAGGGAAATAAAAACACAAATGAAAATTTTGCATTTCAAATTCTAGACTCTGTAAGTCAGTCAGATACTCAATGGAGCATTGTTTATAATATCTCAAATAAATCAATTCAATTTAAAACTCTACAAAACAAATCCATTAAAACTATTGATTTAGCCCATTTAGATTTTTCATGCAATACCCCCACATCATTTATTGAAGTTATTAATGGGAAAAATTTCAAAGAACTTAAACCCGATGATAATAAAAAACTATTAATGGATGTATTTGATAAATATACATACTATAACTTAGGGAAAGTAAGCAAAAAAGAATTCCTGAATCTTGTTGATTATGGTAATTCTATCAAATGCCAATAAAAATTCAAACACGAACAATTAAAATATTTGCTTGTCATGCTTTTTGCATGATTATGAGCTACTTACCAGGATAAATGCACAACCCGGCACCCAGATTCGCGCAGTTACATATGTAAGCTTCCCCTTTTTTAAACAGGATGAACCCGGAAATAACCATTCACATAAAAAAATTCCATGGATTGTGAAGAATTTTTCATAATTTTAGCTTGAATGTTAAATAGTTGCGAACTTTTCAAACCCTTTATAAGCCTTAAAGCTTTAATATCTATAGGCAAGGGTTCGCAGCAACTAAAGATCTCCGGGGTCTAAATCGGTCCATAAGCCCGTAGCTTTGTTAGCGCATAGTGCACCCCGGAAATCTTTAGATTTAACCTGAATTTTTTCTATTTTGCTAATCTAAAGGTAAGCGGCAAAAATAAAATGGCAGACCCAATTACATTATCAATAGTGGCAATTTATGTTGCTGATAAGATTGTTGGAAAATTAATTTCCGACAAAGGTACTTCTGCGTTGCAAAAGTTCTTCTTTCCAACAAAAAGTTATAAAAACAGACTTGCTAAAATAATTGATGAAACTATCAAACAATTTGATTCAAGATATCCTAAACACAACTCAAAAGGAAGATTTAGATTCTATGGTTCTGAAATAATATTAACAGAATTATCAAAGCATATTCTCTTTAGAACAGACTATGACACTAAAATCATCAATTCTAAAATAAAAGAGAATCCAAATATTATTGTGCCATCAGAAAATGAATTAGCCGAATTCTTTGAATTGTTTGTGGAGAAAATTAATAACGACTCTAATCTACATGAATTACATGTTAATGAAACGTATAAAAACAAAATCTTCGAAATATCTGTACAAGTACATTCATCTTTACAATTATTGTCTGAAATAAGAAAAAAACTGATGGATGATAATTTAAATTTTGCAAAATCACTTTTCACATCAAACGCCCCATTAGACACATTAATAAAGAAAACAACCCCATTAGATTTAGAAATATTAGATGCTTTAAGAATTAGAAATGAGGACTCTTCAAAACTTGAAAGACACTTTCAAATTTATTACAAAGGAATAGATACAGAAAATCAAACATTTATTAATTCAAGTTTAAAAATAATTAATGATAAAACAATCGAAATAAAACCAGACAAACCTGAAATGACTATAGAAGTTAGTCCTGGCAAACAGGTTTTATATCAAATCGACAAATTTGAACTAACTGTTCAGAAACCAAAACTTTTATGGGAATGTAACTGCAAAATTGAATTTCCTAAAAAATATAACAGAAAACCATGCCCAATTCATAGTAAGATATCTAATCAAAATATTAAAGAGGAATTTAGTAGTTGCTTTTCTAAAGGGTTAGTTAATATTGAAGTTTCTGGGTTAAATATTTTTTGGAATAATCAGAAAAATTTATGGCCTCCCTCAATGGATTCAATATATTTAATTGAGGACCTGATTCAAAATGGATATGATAAAAAGTTTTTTAATCGAATAATTGATGTTGGTTCAGGAACTGGATATCTTGGAATTTGGCTATCAAAACATAATAAATATGTTAAAGAATCTTATTTCACAGATTGGATGCTACTCCCACTTATTTTTACATATTTTAATACTGAATTAAATAATTTAGATAATGTAAATTGTGTATTTAAACTTGGCATTAATACAGATTGGATTAAAAATGATAAATCAATAGGTAAATTTGATTTGGCTATTTGCAATCCTCCTTATCTTCCTTTATTATCTGGTAAAGAAAGCTTTATGCAGGAAATGACAGTAGCCGGAACAGACTTATTAAAGAGTTTTATTTTAAATTGGAAAGATATAGCTGAAGAAGCCATAATTTCATTTTCAGACATAGCACTACCAGAAGCACTTAATGCTTGTATTGAATCTGATTCAAGATTAATCCCAATCGGGAAAAAACGGAATGTTCCCTTTCGAGTGAATGCTGCATATACAGAAAAGAACTATATCCCAAATTTATTAAAACAAAAACGAATTCAATTCAGAAGAAATAGTTTCTTTCCATATTGGCACAAAGTTCAAAGTTATAGAATCGAAGAAAATTCAGCCGCTAACAACTAAGGATTCGGATGGTGCGCAGCGCCACATCTGAATCCCGTGTTGAATAAACCGGTGTTATTGGGAAAGCTATGATTTTAGGGAGGGGTTAAAAACCTTTTATACTTCACTATTTTTAAGAAAGTATTACTTTTTTCGTATATATGTTTAAAATTTTGTTATTCAGCATCAAAAATTTTTATCTTCATTAGGGTGTTTTTTTATAGACATAACTTCTCCATTCCCCTGACCGGTGTCACATTTTACAAGCCGCAAGATTAAGTGTAAGCTTCCCCTTTTTTAAACAGGGCGAACCCGGAAATAACCATTCACATAAAAAAATTCCATGGATTATGAAGAATTTTTCATAATTTTAGCTTGAATGTTAAACCATTGCGAACTATTCAAAAACCTTTCGTCTATGCCTTAACGCTTTACCAGCTATAGGCAGGGTTTACAGCAAATCAAGTTTTTTTTCGTTTTGCCAAGCTCAGGGTTACCAGTAACATCTTTTTCTGCGTTGTGCCAAAAAAAGTTATAATTTAATTTAAAATTTTACGTTTGTCTCGTTAAATCAAACAAAATATGAAAGACAAATTAATAGTATTAGGCCACATTGCAGCAATAATCGTTGTTTATATTTTATCATTTATTTTACCAGGAATCATAACGGGCATCATAGATTTTCCTGAAAGAATTGATTTTCTTAGAATTATTGTTCAAGCATTAATAGCAATAACAATCTTTGTATTTGGTTCGAAACTTTATGTTGAAAAAATAATGAAACTCAAATTATCTGATTTGAGAGTAAAATTCAAAAAACCAGATACATTATGGATCGTTGCTGCTGTTTTAGTTCCAGCTTCGGTTGTTTTATTTTATTTTTTGACTGGCAGAGTTGATATAGTAACGGATAGTACAAACTCATACCATACGATACGTTTTTTTACTCATATACTTTTTGTTGGTGGCTTATGTGCAGGAATTGTAGAAGAAATCTTCTTTAGAGGAATTTTATTGGGATACCTGGAAAAAAAGTATGGCTTCGTATCCGCGGTGATAATCTCATCCTTGCTTTTTGGTGCTCCTCACTTGCTGAATGTTGATGTTTTTTCAATTGCACTAATAATACAAGTTTCGATATTTATCGCTTTATATGGAGTAATATTATCCATGATCGTTTATTATACAGATAATATATGGAATACAATTTCAATTCATATCGCATGGAATACAATAACCGGTTTAATAATCAATCAAGGAGATGCTGTTGAGAGTAATTTTGTATTACAACTGAAAGGGAAAAATTTATTTTGGTATGGTGGAGATTATGGATTGGATATTAGCATTGTAGGACTGATAGGGATTTCAATCTTCGGTTTTTTGGTTATTATTCGTCAAGGGAGAAATTCTAAAAAAAGGGAAATAACAGGGTAAAATTGAAAAAGTAACAACCGCTAACACGGCATGCCAGGTAATTTAAGCAGTTCAACCGTTATTGTTTTCTTCATATCTTCAACCCTTACCTATTTTACCAGGGACAATAAAAGGTTCTGTCATCCCCCCTGGTGGGTTGGTAAGCTTCCCAGTATTTATGCCGGCTGAATCCGGAATCAACCAGTCACATAAAAAATTCCATGGTTTGTGAGGAATTTTTCATAATTTTAGCTTGAATGTTAAATCGTTGCGAACTTTTCAAAACCTTTATTCTATGCCTAACAGCTTTAATATCTATATGAACTGGTTCGCTGGGATTAAATTCCGGGGTCTAAATCGGTCCATCGACCCGTAGCTTTGTTGGTGCATCGTGTACTCCGGAAATCTTTAGATTTAACCTGAAGTTTTTTCTATTTTGTTAATCTACAAGTTACCATGCATTTTGACGGAACATACTACAAACAATGAACAAACATCAAAAAGAATATATCAATAGGATAAACCGAGTTTTAGATTATGTAGAAACTAATCTTGATAAAGAACTATCTTTGGAGAAGATATCAAAAGTTGCTTTATTTTCCCCATTTCATTTTCATCGCATCTTTTATGCTTTTACTGGTGAAACAATTAATCATTTTGTAAAGCGCAAAAGAATTGAAAAAGCTGCAAGTTTACTAATTGGTAATCCTGATGAATCCATAGGCGATATTGCATATTATTGCGGATTTAATAATGTATCTGTTTTTTGTAGAAATTTCAAATCTCACTTTGGCAGGAGTGCCCAGGAATTTCGAAATGAGTTTTTTTCACAGAAAAGCAAGAATAGTCAATTAGAAAGCAAGAACAATCAATTCTTGTTTTCTGAGCATAATTATGTTTGCAATGTTGAATCAATTAAAAATATAATTATGAATAAAAAAATTGAAATTAAGGAAATGCCAGCCCTGAATCTTATATACATAAGACATATGGGTGACTTTTCAAAAATTGGAGAAGCATATGGAAGACTAATGCAATGGGCTGGGTCCAGAGGATTGCTAAACAACCCCAATCTGAAGACAGTAACAGTATATCATGATGACCCAAATGTTACCAGGATTGATAATGTTAGACAAAGTGCCTGCATTACTGTTGATAGCCCGGTAAAAACAGAGGGTGAATTTGGAAACTTAACAATCCCTGCCGGAAAATATGTGGTAGGGAGATTTGAAATTGATGCCTCTCAATTTACTGATTCATGGAATTCAGTTTGTGTGTGGTTATCAGAGAGTGGCTACCAACCAGATGATAAAAATCCTTATGAATTGTATCATAACAACCACGAAGAACATCCTGAAAAAAAGTTTATACTTGATATCTGTATTCCTGTAAAACCATTGTAACTATAATTTCAAACAAAAGGGGGATTCTTAAAGAACCTCCTTATTATTCATTACACAATGGATAAAAAAGAAAAACAGATAAGTTATCAGGGTATGATAGCTCCTTGTGGAATGAATTGTGGGCTTTGTATAGGTCATCTTCGTAAAAGAAAACCCTGTGGTGGTTGTTCGGGAAATAGTTCCAATAATAAGCCCGATGGTTGCAAAAGCTGCAATGTGGTTACTTGTGAGTATTTAGCCAAGACAGATTCCGGGTTTTGTTATGACTGTCCGAAATATCCCTGTCGAAGATTAAAAACACTTGATAAACGCTATTCCACTAAATACGGTATGAGTATGTTTAAAAATCTTGGTTTCATTAAAGAGAAAGGGTTGAAGAAGTTTCTGAAATCAGAACAAAAAAAATGGACTTGTCTAAATTGTGGCTCAGGGTTAAGTGTTCATCGGGACAATTGTTTGAATTGTAATTACAAATACAGATAAAAAACGCATGGTCACAATGTATATAATAAAAACAGGCGGAATAACAGTAAGTTCAAAAGTTTTAGAAAAACAACTTTTTGCCCGCCCGCTTTTTGCAGCTTTCAGCTGCATTTGTAATTTACGAAAGCACTTTTGCTTCGCAAAAGTGCTTTAGTACTCATTTCTTCTATTCTGGTTTAAAACTATTTTTAATTAAATCTGCTTTTTTCTTATTCCCTATTTGTTCAAGTTTCATTACCAGGAACTTCAATCCTTGTAAATCGATTTGATATATTTCCGGGTTATTTTTTATCTCTTCAATCTTTTTGGTCAATATTTCTTGAGAACTTGTTACTACTATCTTTGTTAATTCAACACTCGCAATCATTGGAGGAATTTGCAATGTATTTTGACGGAAAATACTTCCGATTGAGTAGGGTATTTGGTTATGATAAGAAGTATAAGATAAATAATCATTGCTAAGATATATTATAAGACGTTCTTCTGTAATGTTCCAAACTGTATTTGAAACATATCCCGCTAATTCTCCACCTCTCTGTACTACTTGTATTGGTGCATTTATTATCGTCCAACCATAACCATAACTATTGCCAAAATCCGGTGTACCCTTCATTTGGGCAGGAATATGTTTGTGAAATACATTTTTTAGTGACTCCTCAGTAATTAGGGTGTTATTTGCAAGGGCTTTGTAAAAATTAAACAGGTCTATAGTTGATGAGTAAACATTTCCATCTCCCTGAAAACCACTTGTTACATATTGTGTGGAAAATTCAGGAATATCAATCGCTTTTTCATATTTACCTGTAAACGGATAGAATAAATACCCTTTTGCTACATTTTCAACTTGTTTAATTTGTTTAGCATTATAAATACCCGTTCTAATCATGTTAGCGGGCTGAAATATGTTATTCTGCAAATGTTCCTTGAAATCAGTTTCTGATACTTGCTTTACAATTTCGGCTAATATCATATAACCCAAATTACTATATTCACTGCTTTCTCCAGGCGTAAATTGCAAATCTGGTTTTTGTTCATTTAAAGCTAACATCACGTCTTTATTAGTAGCTATTTTTGAGTTATTCCAATTACTATTTTTAAGTAAGTCGAAATCATCTGGTAATCCTCCTGCGTGTATAAGAAGATGGTGAATGGTTATTTCTTGGTATGGAAAATCGGGTAAATATTTAAAAACCTTATCTGATAGTTCTAATTTTTGCTTTTCAGCAAGTTGAAGAACAGCAATTGCCGTAAAAGCCTTGCTTACGGAACCAACATTAAATAATGTCTGTTCATTTAATTGTTGCTTTTTTTCTCTATCAGCAAAGCCATAACTTTTTGAGAATGTAATTTCATTATGCTCTGCAATCAGAACGTTTCCATAGAATTGTCCACGCCGACTCATTGTACTGAAGAGACTATCCAACAATACAGAATTATCCTGGCAAAAAGTAATTGTTGAAATAAAAATGAATAGTGTAATTATTCTTGTAGCTTTCATGACTAGTGTTTTACTTAAAAAGAGATTTTCTTTTACCTCGTGTAGCATTGGCTCCTTTAATATTTCCACCACCCCAAGTTATTCCAGATCTGCGTTCTCTAAATGGAGAGTTATTCATACTCCAACCTTTGATCTCTGATTTTCCAGAAGATATTTTATTATGCTGGGATGGTTTATCGGAATAGGATCTTATGATATTTTTTATTTTCTTATTTTGCTTATGTTTAGCAATTACCGATAAAGGAATAAATATCAGTATTATCCATGCTAAACCTGAAATAAAAAACACAGTATTATAAGTAAAATTGGTAATTGTCCCAATTAAACTAATCATTAATAATAATCCTCCTAAAATTCCAGCAATGTAAAGAATGATTCTCATGGATTCAGATTTGAGTTATATGTTAAAGAAAAAACAGTATCAGCCTGATTTAGCATTAATTCCTGTTTTTTAATTTCTGCATTATAAAGCACATCATACAGGTTTAACGAATCCTTTAAAACCACGTACGACATCTTTAAATTGTCTCCCTTGAATTCAATGACTTCGGATTTAAGTGATGAACTACAATCCTTTTTAAGTACCAGCATCTCTTTGCCACGTTTATAATAATTCAGGTACAGATAAAGCTTAGTATTTTGAATCTCTTCTTTTACTTTTACTTCAAACTGAACTTTATACCTATTTCCGTCGGTTAACGCTTTATGCGGTGCATATATAAAAACCAAAAGACCTGAACTAACTATAATAAGCTTCAAAAAGCTTTTACCCTTAACATTTATCACATATAAAAGCAAGAAACTTACTATATTTATGAAAACAATAATGGTGGCATACATAGGAATGTAATACATGGTAAACGGAAGTATGAATGTGGAAAGGCTAAAGCATGCCAAAATAAATTGTATTAGCCCTATTAAATATAATAACCTGTTACTTTTTTTAGGAAATAGTGCTTTTATGTAAATAAGACCAGCAATTGAAATAAACAACCATGAAAATAACATCAAAGGCATTACATGCTGTCCGTTAAATCCATAGTTTAACCAAAGAAATCTTTTGATACAACCAATAAAAAATAGTGTAAGACCAATTGAGGTAAGAATTACTAATGATTTTTTGAATCTCAAATTGTTATCAGAGTAAAAAAGAAAACTGTAACGGAAAAGTAAAATGGATATTAGAACAAAAGCCACCAGACCTACCCAATCAGCTTGTTCCCAATGAAATATCCAACTTCCCAAATAAAATAGAATACTTGCATAAATAATTAATGAATTAATGAAGCCACTGTAGTTGAGGATTATTTTAAAATTCTTTTTGATTTTTTTTATTTCATTGCTCTGGTACAAGTGTGAAGTTTGATTGAGTGCACTTTCAAATGAACTTCCATTTTCCATAATTTGTTCTATTCGACAACAGACATGGTCTATCAACTCATCTGAAAAAGCAAAAGATTTCAAACTTTGCTCCTTAATTTTTTTACTTATAATATCAACCTGTAAATCACTTAAATCAGGCATGAATTAGTCCTCCATCATCAAGCAATTGAT
Source organism: Bacteroidales bacterium (assembly GCA_036351015.1). Lineage (GTDB taxonomy): Bacteria > Bacteroidota > Bacteroidia > Bacteroidales > UBA12077 > UBA12077. Next base: position 209,585 of record JAZBOG010000010.1, on the reverse strand, counting down.
TAAGGGTATTAATAAACTCTTTCATTTCAAGAATTTTACTTTCTTTTTCCTTCACGCCATTTTCAGTTAGTATATAATTTTTTCTAATCCTTTTTCCAATGTTTTCACTTTCCGAAAAAATTAACCCTTCTGATTCCAATTTGTGCAAAATTGGATACAGACTTCCGAATGTAAGCTTAATCTTTCCATTCGATTTCTTCTCAATGGTTTGCATAATTTCATAACCATACATCTTGCTATGTTCTGCCAGTAGTTGCAGAACGATAGTCCTTATTGTACCTTTAAATAGTTCTTTTGCTATCATACAACAAATATATATCTCTATTCGATATATTGCAAACCGATATATAGTATTTTTTGAAAAGAATTGTTTAACCAACATTTAAAAACATGAAGAATTTTGTAGAATTCACTTTATTTTGCAGGAGGTTATCTTCAGGTAGCGGAACGAAAACCTGATCAGAACCGGGAGAACAGTGCTTCATAAGAATAGGAATACTCAACAATGATTTTACATTCTCTTTTAGCCCATTTTATTATATATTTACTCCTTTAAACTCATTCGAAAAAGATGCACTCATGAAAAAAACGGGAATCCTAATTTTATTAATTATTCTATTTTCAGCTTCTGCTCTTGAAAGTACCGCTCAAAAAAGCACATCCAAGAAGCTGACCCTGGAAAAGGTATACAAAGATAACCTATTTAGCACCGAGGGAATCAATACGATCCGGTGGATGAAAGACAACAAAGGCTATTCTGTACTGGAGGTCAATGAAACAACAGGAGGAAAAGATATTGTTTCCTATGATGCAAGAACAGGGGAAAGAGAAATTTTAGTGTCAGCCAGAAGTTTAATCCCCAGCGGGAAAAATGTTCCTTTGCTGGTAAGAAACTATGCCTGGTCGGACGACAATACAAAACTATTGATTTTTACCAATACACGGAAAGTATGGCGGTATCATACGCGGGGAGATTACTGGGTTCTTGATTTGAAAAACGGGAAATTAACACAAATTGGCAAAAAGATGGAACCTGCCAGGTTAATGTTTGCCAAGTTTTCGCCCGACGCAAAAAAGGTCGGGTTCGTATATAAAAACAATATTTACACACAAACCCTTGAAACAGGTGAGGTTAAGCAGTTAACCAACGATGGCAGCGATCATATCATCAATGGGACGTTCGACTGGGTTTATGAAGAAGAGCTGAACTGCCGCGATGGTTTCAGGTGGAGCCCCGACAGCAGGAAAATCTCTTTCTGGCAGATGGATACCAAAGGTACGGGTACCTTTTATCTGATTAACAATATTGATTCAATCTATCCTAAAATACAGCCCCTTCCCTACCCGAAAGTTGGCACAGCCAACTCATCCGCCAGGATAGGTTCAATAACTCTTGACAATAAAGCAATTACCTGGATTGATATTCCGGGCGATCCACGAAATAATTACCTGGCCCGGATGGAATGGGCCAACTCACCGGATGAACTTATTATACAGCAGCTGAACCGCCAACAAAATACCAATACAGTATACAATGCCGATGTTGCCACTGGAAAAGCCACCGTTGTGTATACCGAAAAAACAGAAACCTGGCTGGATGTATATGATCAACTTTACTGGTTGAATAACGGAAAGGAATTTACCTGGCTGAGTGATCAGTCCGGATGGCTCCATCTGAACAGGGTTTCGTGGCAGAATGGCAACACAGCACCAATCACCTCGGGTGATTTTGAGGTGATACAACTACTGAAAACAGATGAAACAAAGGGTTGGGTTTATTATATTGCATCGCCTGAAAATGCTACCCAACGCTATCTGTTCAGGAGCAAACTCGATGGAACGGGAAAGCCCGAGAAGCTTTCTCCCAACGATCAGCCCGGGCAGCACTCCTATTCTATTTCGCAGGATTGCAACTATGCAATCCATACCTTCTCAAACCACCATACGCCGCCCCGATACGAAGTAATCTCATTACCCGGACACCAGGTACTGAGGGTTTTGGAAGACAATAAGGAACTCAGCAACAAATTAAAACAATACAAGATACAGGAAAAAGAATTCCTGAAGATCCAAACCGACGACGGGTTGGAATTTGATGCGTATATGATTAAACCTCATAATTTTAATCCTAAAAAGAAATACCCGGTTATTTTCTATATTTACGGGGAGCCTGCCGGTTCAACCGTACAGGATCGATGGGATAGTAATTTATGGGATCAATTGCTGGCGCAGGAAGGATATATTGTGATCAGCATTGATAACCGGGGAACAGATACCCCGAGAGGCCGTGAGTGGAGAAAAAGCGTTTATGAAAAAATTGGTATTCTGGCCCCCCAGGACCAGGCAGCCTGTGCCCGAAAAATCATGGAATGGGATTTTGTGGATGCTGAGCGTATTGGAATCTGGGGCTGGAGTGGCGGTGGATCAAATACTTTAAATTGTATGTTCCGCTATCCTGAAATCTATAAAACCGGAATTGCCATTGCCTTTATCAGCAATCAGTTATTGTACGACAATATTTACCAGGAACGCTACATGAATTTACCGGAAAATAATGAAGAGGGATACAGGGATGGCAGTCCGATAACCCATGCAAAAAACCTGGAAGGAAACCTGCTTTTGATTCATGGTTCGGCCGATGACAATTGCCATTACCAGAGTTGCCAGATGCTGGTGGATGAGCTGATTAAGCACAACAAATATTTTACCATGATTGATTACCCCGGGAGGTCGCACAGCATTAACGAAAGGGAAAACACCACCTTGCATTTACGCATGACCATGTTAAATTATCTGAGAAAAAATCTCCCCCCGGGGGCAAAATAAATCTTTAAAAATAACCGCATAATGAATTTACCATTGAATCAGCGAAAACCCATCCGGATTATCAGGGCAGGTGAGATCAAGGAGTTTTATTCCATGTCAAAGGCCATTGATGCGATGGGCAGGGCATTCTCCTCCCTGTCGGCAGGCGAAAGCTATGTTCCTTTGCGTTTTGTTTCAAAGCTTCCGACCCAGGAGCTGGTGATGCTATTTAAACCGGCTTTTGTGGAAAAAGACCAGCGGGTAACCATCAAGTTTCTGACGCAACGCGAATCGGGATTTATGCCAGGCATTCCAACTATCCAGGGCATTGTACTGGTTATTGATTCCAACACGGGAGAAATTCTGGCCCTTATGGATGGGGAGTATTTCACTGCTTTACGAACGGGTGCAGCCAGTGGGCTGGCAACGCGCTGTTTTGCCCGGAAAGAGGCGCAGGTCATGGCCTTGTTTGGTTGTGGATCGCAGGGCAGAACCCAGCTGGAAGCGGTACTTTGCGAACGGGGTATCAAAAAAGTACTGGTTTATGATACCCATGAGCAGGTAGCCCGAAAGTTTATCAGCGAAATGGAGAAACGGTTTTCTCCGGAGATGGTTTATACAACAGACACCAAAAAATTAAACGAAGCCGATATTATCTGTACAGCCACCAATTCCCAAAAGCCCCTTTTCCGGAGAGAAGACGTGAAAGAAGGGGTTCATATCAATGCGATAGGATCTTTTCAGCCCCACATGCAGGAGCTCGACCCTCTATTAATCAGGGATGCCAGGGTTTTCACCGACCATGCAGAGCCCTGCCTGAAAGAAAGCGGTGACCTGATAAAGCCTATCCGGGAAGGGATAATCAGTGAAAGCCATATTGCCGGGGAAATTGGAGATTATCTTTTAGACAGAATTCCAGGCAGGGAGTCGGATGATCAAATCACCCTTTTCAAAAGCGTAGGGGTGGCCATCCAGGATTATGCTGTAGCCACAGATATATACAAATCCTCGTTGGAGCAAGGCTTCGGAATTGAGATCAATCTTTTTGAATAAGGCAAAATGAAACGATTCCCTTCCCTATTTAATGATGTAATCGGACCTGTAATGCGGGGGCCTTCCAGTTCGCATACTGCGGCATCGTGGCGTATTGCAGGAATTGCACTTGATCTGCTAAACCAACCCCTGGAAAAAGCCCTTATTGAATTTGATCGCGATGGAGCGTGGGCTCCCAATTATCGAGAACAGGGAACTACCATGGGAATGAACGGTGGTCTTCTGGGACTTGACATTACCGATGAAAGAATGAAAGATACGGAGCATTACGCCCGCCAGCAAGGAATTACCATCGAATATCAGATTCGCTCGTTCCCCACGAACCATCCCAATACCGTGCGACTCACCCTGTGGGGAAAATCAAAAAAAAAGGTGCAGGTTATTGCGGTTTCTTTGGGTGGGGGATCTTTTGAAATAACCTCTGTGAACGGATTTCCGGTGCAGCTCCGTGGCGATTTGTATGCAATGATCCTGTTCTCCCAAAATAAACCCGATGCAAGGGAAACACTGAAAACGATCATCCCTTCAGGAATAAAATTTTCAGCTGGGCAAAAGGGAAATATCATTAAGTACGAGTTAAAATCGTCGACCCCCTTTTCTGCTGAACTCATCACCCGGCTTAAAAATGATTTGGCGACTGACGAAATGGCTGTTATTAAGCCAATAATGCCCATAACTGCAGGAAGACAAACTAAAATGCCTTTCACCTCGATACAGTCGTTGCTTGCTTATGCCGAAAAAGAAGAAGCTGATCTGGGGGATTTGGGGCTGGTATACGAAAGATGCATGAGTGGAAACGGAGATCGGGAATTAAAAGACAAAATGAATGAGATAATCCATATTATTGATCATAGCATTGATACCGGATTAAACGGAACCCACTATGCTGACCGGATTCTGCCGCAACAATCTCACTTAATTGGAAAAGCAGAAAATGAGGGTAAAATTGTACCTTCTGTTATGAACAGGATCATAGAGAATGTTTCGGCCATTATGGAGTCAAAAAGTGCCATGGAGGTAGTGGTAGCAGTGCCAACGGCGGGTTCCTGCGGAACCCTGGGAGGTACATTACGGGCCATATCAGATAATTCGGGCGCTTCCAGAGACGATTTAATAAAAGCATACTTTGCAGCCGGGATGGTTGGAGCATACTTTGCTCAGGGGCCGGGTTTTTCGGCCGAAGAACATGGATGCCAGGTAGAATGTGGTGCTGCTTCAGGCATGGCTGCGGCAGGAATTGTGCAATTAATGGGAGGTACAGCAAAACAGGCTTTGGATGCTGCATCCATGGCTATTCAAAATATGATTGGGCTGATATGCGATCCGGTGGCCGACCGGGTTGAAGTTCCTTGTTTGGGTAAAAATATCAGTGCTGCGGTCAATGCTTATTCTTCGGCAATTATGTCTATTTCGGGTTTTGATGCTGTAATCCCCCTTGACCAGGTAATCCAAACCGTTTCGGACGTAAGCAAAACGATGCCAGCATGCGTAAAATGTACAGGAAAAGGAGGATTAGCATTAACCAAAACAGCCCTGAATATTAAAAATAAACTCATGGGATAGTTGTATTAATTATTTCTGTAAATTAACTACCCATTAAATGAATAAATACAGATTCTTTTAATTTTCAACAACCAGCAGGCTGATCGTATAAAACATTATGAAGATCGAGAATAATGGTCCTGAAACCTACTGCAGTAAAAAACGCAATAATACTTTAAACAGCAGGGATTTCCGACGAATACGTTAAAGCTATTAACCCTCATTGTTATTTTTATCCTTATTGCTTCTGTTTTGTAAAGCTAAAACTTAGAATACATCCAGTTTTATTTTCGAAAAGACAAGAACCTAACCTAAAAAATATCTTATTAACCACTTTTTAATTATCAGTCAACTTATTGAAATTCAGAACTTACCGGGTGTTTTTTACTATCGGAGTTTGCCTTGACGTGTTTGACAATGACAGCATTTTAGTTTATTTCAGCTGTAAAGGATACATAACGAATAAGTAAGGTGCAGAATTGGTGCGTAAAAAAAGATTGATTGTTTTTGTATATCTTTGTTCTATCCAAAAACTCTAATATTAACTTAATAATAATGATGAATCCCTCAAAAAGAGCCCGAAGAAATGATATGCTGAACAGCCATAATCTTTATCAATATCTTATTATTTTCATTTTCATCTTTTTAGCAACTATTTTTCAAAGCCAGGCTCAAGCGCCCACCCAGTTTAACTACCAGGCTGTACTCAGGGATGGAAACGGCCAGGTGATGGCCAATGAATATCAAACGATACAGGTGGATATTTTAAAAGACAGCCCCACAGGTCAGAGTATTTTTACGGAAATTCACGAAGTAACCACTTCTGCCCATGGAGCCATAAACCTTATCGTTGGCTCCGGGGTAAGTTTAAGTGGTATTCCGTGGCATACAGGAGATTATTATTTACAGATCCGGGTAGATGACAAGATCCTGGGAACGAGCCCGTTGCTTTCTGTTCCATATGCCCTGCATGCAAATACAGCAGAGCGTTTAACCGGCACTCTTGCCGAAAACGATCCTGTATTCAGCGCTTCGGTTTCGGCAGGGATTACAGCAACGGATACGGCATACTGGAACAATAAACCCGACAGCCTTAGCGAAAGCGACCCATGGTATAGTTCCTCTGTGGCAGCGGGGATTACCGGGGTGGATACTACCTACTGGAATAAAAAACTTGATGTGGAAGCGGACAGTTCGGTAACCAATGAAATTCAATATTTAAGTGTTTCGGGCGACACGATTCATTTAAGTGGCGGGAATTCGGTGAGATTACCGCCTGCTTTTGCAGGAACCAACACCGATGAACAGCAGTTAGGGATTTCCAATGATACGATCTTTTTATCCCATGGAGGGGCCGTTAAACTCCCCAGGGCAGAGCATTACCCGGGCGAGCTTTATGGCGGGGGAATTGTTTTCTGGGTCGACCACACGGGCAGGCACGGGCTAATTGCCAGCCTGGACGACCTGAATGGAGAAGAGGGTGCTGCATGGAGTAACATGACGACGACGACTATCGGTGAGGCGGCAAAAGATTATTTTGATGGCTCAGGAAATACAACAGCCATCATCAACCAGGAAGGGCATATAAACAGTGCAGCAAAACTTTGTGCCGACTATACCGGGGGTGGGTATACCGACTGGTACCTGCCCAGCCTCTTTGAATTAAAGCAGATGAATAATGCCTTACTTACAATTTACCAGGTCCTGACCAACGATAATGACGATACGACCAACCCTGTTGCCTGGAAATATGTTGATCCTACCTACGGGTATTACTGGTCGTCGGATGAATACAGCTATAATACGGCATGGTACTTTAATTTTTACAATGGATACTCCAACGGACTTAATAAATCGTCAACCTACAGAGTAAGAGCTGTGCGAGCTTTTTAACCTTTCGGTGGACCTGGGAAGTTGTGGCTGAACAGGTATTCATTATCTCTCGCATGAAAATTCCGGTATCAAATTTACTGTGGTGGCAACCCATAAGCATACCATTTTTTCCGGCATGTTCAGTATTTTCAACGCAAACAATTAAACCATCTTTTATTTTGTGGGATTGGCAACTTTTAATTATCTTGGAAAAAAAACAATCCCCGAACAGGTGGGAAAAGTATGGAAGATCAGAATTTCAGGTAACAATTTTAACAACCCAAAATATAAAACCAGCAATGAAAAAGACTGCAAGTGTACAAAAAAAGATTGAGAAAATATTCAGGCAGCAGGTTCACCGTGATAAAAAGCTTAAGAATGCATATCTGCTTGTTCACTCCGAAAAACTGGGAATTGATCTCAATCTTGCTGCAGGAGAAACCGATGGAATCCAGGCAAATCCTAAACAGGCCAACCACATGGCTTCTGTGGGAAAACTATTTACCGCAACGATCATTGGAATGTTGAACGACAGGGGGCAGCTTAATTTTGATGATCCCCTGGTGAACTATTTAGACAACGATATAACACAGAATTTACATATTTACAAGGGGAAAGATTATACCAGGGAGATTACCGTAAAACATTTACTAACACAGACCTCAGGATTAAATGATGTTTTTTTCCCATTGTTAAAAAAGATGATACAGGACCCAACCCTGAAAATGAATGTACGAGAAGCCCTTGAATGGGGAAAAGCAAACCTGAGGCCTGTGGGGAAACCTGGCCAGCGGCATTTTTATACCGACACAAATTATTATTTATTGGGATTAATTATCGAAAACATCACTAAAGAGCCTTTCTATAAAGTATTAGATCAAATGATTTTTCAACCTTTGGGAATGGAAAATGCATATCTGCACGGATTTTCAGCACCGAAGCAAAAGGCTCAATATCCCCCGGCCCATATCTATCTTTACAACATCAACTTTATAAACAATGAAAGGATTGCACAGATAGATTATGCCGGAGGAGGGATTGTGGCTCCCTTAGACGAATACCTTAGTTTTATGAAAGCATTGGTAAATCATCAATTGGTAAAGGATACCACCCTGCAGAGAATGATTTATGACGACATCAAGATGGGATTTCCTGCCCTAGGATTTGACTATGGATACTCGATCTGGAAACCGAAAGCCATTCCATTGCTGATGCCCAAAGAGTATTTTTGCTGGGGGTGTGTTGGTATTACCGGAGCTTTTATGTTTTTCCACCCCTCCACACAAACCTATGTAATAGGTACATTTAATGATCAATCGTATACATCAAAAGCATTAAGGTTTATGCTCATGAAAGTGATCAAACCATTGATAAAAATTAATCCCTCCAAAAGCAATGAATAAGTCAGTAATAATCTAATGTTCTCATGATTTTAATTCATCCACCCAAAACAACGTTATCGCATACGTTTATTCACCTTGCAGGTGATCCCGGTTGTTTCCGGAAAGGTTTATTCGGTTGTGGGTTTTATGACTTTTGATTATCTTCGTAAAATAAGGCTGCTGAATGAAAAGCCAACTGTAAAAGTTACCTCCATGAGGTTCTGTTACAGTGAAGCGAATTATTTATGCTACAATTCATTCATCTCAAATGTTTAAAACACTATGCGTTTAGACGAAAACAGTATAAAAAAATACAATCTCACCGACGAAGAGATAAAGCTAACAATGAGTAGTTATAAGCCCAAGAGTTATAAAGCAAATGAATTTTTTCTTGAGGAAGGTCAAGTATGTAATGCTATCGGGTTTGTCACCAGGGGTTTATTTCGCTCATTTTTTTATGACGATCATGGGAACGAGATCACCACTGATTTTTTCCCGGCAGGGACCCTGATCATTGCTTTCGACAGTTTTAATAATCGCACCCCCTCCCGGGAATTCATCAGGGCAATTGTAGAATCTGAGGTCATGTCGATCAGCTATGAAAAACAAAAAGAACTTTATGCTAAAGTACCGGCATGGAATCAAATATGTAAGGATCTGGCCGATGTAAAAAGTCACGAAATGACCGAACGCTCAAAAAGGTTTCAAACCCTTTCGGCTACCGAGCGCTATCATTTATTTTGCAAGGAGTATCCTGATATTTTACAACAAGCTACGCTGGGACATATTGCTTCTTATCTTGGGGTGGATATTGCTACGCTCAGCCGGATAAGAAGAAAAAAGTAAACCGTTTTTACTCCCCTATCTCCTGTTTTTCCCGTCTTTGTATCACAATCAGCCAAATCAATCACCGGGAGCAGCAAAGCATCCCCCGGAAGAATATTCCAGTAGTCTGAAAGGAAAAGGTTTCTGTGTTTATTTCCCCCTTAGAAATCGATTTTGATCTTTATCAAACAATTGAATCGTACAGGGCCTGTATCTTTGTATCCATAAAAAAAAATCACAAAAGATGAAGACATTGGTAATATCGTATTCGTACACAGGCAACAATGAAAAGTTGGCAAAAAAAATAGCACAACAATTAAAAGCAGAATTAACAATTCTAAAAGATATGAAGAAAAGAACAGTTTTTACAATACTTTTCGACGTATTATTTAATCGTATTCCGCGCATGGAAAAGACAGAAAAACAAATAAACGATTATGAACACCTGGTATTTGTTGCCCCTGTATGGTTCGGGAAAATTGCCTCTCCCCTGCGAACATCCTTTAAGCAGATAAAAGGGATGCCTAAAAACTGTTCGCTGGTAACATTAAGTGCCGGGGCAGATGGCAAAAATCAAAACCTGGAAAATGAGTTCATCAAAAGAACAGGATTAAAGCCCGGGGCAGTAATCAATCCGCTCATTTCTGAGCTCTTCCCGGACGGTCAAAAACCAGATCGTAAAGAACTTGATGCCTACAGGTTGTCGGAAAAAGATGCCGCGACAATTGTTAAAAAAATTATCAATGAATTAAATCAAAAACAAGACATATTAAATTAAAACAGCATGAGAAGAACAGCTATTTTTGTCCTTAGCTTTATGTTAACAATTACCATCACCACGGGATGTTTAATCAACAAAAAACAAACGGCTCCTGCCCCCTTGTACAAGAGTATCGAAGGAAAAGAAAAAGCCCTGAAAAGCTATGACAAGGCTATGGAACTTTGGGATACAGAATATACTGAAGAATATGTAGAAACAGATTATGGCATATCGCATGTTATCATTTCAGGAGAAGAAAATGAACAAGTGCTTATACTATTGCCCGGTTTATTTGGAGATGCCTCCATGTGGTATCCGAATGTGGGGGAACTCTCCAGGCATTATAAAGTGTATACCCTCGACATGATCAATTATGGAGGAAAAAGTAAACCACAAGGCAGGTCAGTTAAGGCATTTAACGATTATAAAATCTGGTTTAATCAGATCCTGAATCATTATCATCTCGATCGTGTTGCTGTAATGGGAATTTCCTACAGCAGCTGGCTTACTTTATCCTTAGCCCGGGAATTACCAAACCCAATCAAATCCATCATCCTGCTAGACCCGTCAGAAACATTTATGCCGATGAATGGAGGAATTGCATGGAAGGGATTCAGATATTTCATGTTTTTTCCCAACAGAACCAAGTATGCAAAATTTTTAAACTGGCTTGGAGGAGGGTATACCAATAAAGAAATGGAGACCTGGTCAGAACATATGCTTGATGTAATAGAGTTTGGAACAACAAAAATGTTTGATGTACCACAGCACAGAATCTATCAACCAGAAGAGTTAACCATGATCGATATCCCTGTACTTATCCTGGTGGGTGGCAAACCCATTCTTTACGATGACCCCGGGAATTTCAAAGCCAGGGCAAAAAAGGCAATCCCCCATGCCCAGGTAAGAATTGTTCCCGGGGCAGGACATGGACTAAATATGGAAAAACCGGATACTATTAATGAATGGGTTATTGATTTTCTCCGGTGCCATGAATAAAAAAAAACGTGTTGAAAGGGTATTTCCATTAACTGATTCTCAGCTATGGAAAAATTCTCAAAGCTTTGCCGAGGGATTCACCGAACCAACGGGATTTAAAATAAACTGGTACTATCAGGCTAAAGGGAATGAGATTTTAAAAAAATTTGTTAACTTGAAGCGATTAAATAAGATCAGTTTGATATGCCCATTGAACAACAAAAGAACAAAAAGAAAGTAATTACCGAAAGTATTATCACTTTTTTATTCTTTTTAGTTCTTGGGATAGTCCTCTGGAGATCGAAAGGTGAACTATTTTTTCTAATCAATTTCGGGTATATTGGTTTTGCTGCCGCTGCAGGTGAATTAATTTTTGGCATCCTTCCGCGTGAAAAGAAAATGATCGGCAGAAAATTCAGCCAGCTCATGATCGGCTTGTATATGCTAGGCGTTTTAGGCTTCCTGGGTCGAGAGAATATGCAACCGGAAGGATTCTTTTTCTATTTGCTGGCCGGCACCTTTTCCGGTCCCGTATTACACTACCTGATCGCAAAAATCGGAGGTACTTTTCTGTTTGGACGGGGATGGTGCAGCTGGGCCTGTTGGACCACAATGGTTCTCGACTTTTTTCCCTGGATGAAACCCCGCCATGGGAGGTTAAAGTACTGGGGAATGTTACGATATTTTCATTTTTGCATCTCCCTGCTATTGGTTTTAGTATCCTGGTATGTTTTTGAGATGAAAGATTTTGACAAGCATTCGGGGATAGCACTCAGGTGGTTGATTGCCGGTAACTTATTCTATTTCTCGCTTGCCATTCTTTTAGCGGTGATTCTGAAAGACAACAGGGCCTTTTGCAAATATATATGTCCGATTCCCGTATTCATGAAGCCTGGTACCCGATTTTCCATCTGGAAAATTAAAATTGACAAAGAAAAATGCACAGGCTGCAGGTTATGTGAAATAAATTGCCCCATGAACGTGAAACTGCTTAGCTATATGCAAAATAACCAGCGGATCATGTCAACCGAATGTATAGCCTGTCAACAATGTGTGAATACTTGTCCGGAGGGAGCAATTAACTATGTAAAAGGTTTCGATTGTAGCACAAAAGAGTATCTGAATTTCCGAAAACAATGAAATAATTTAACAACCCAATATCTTCATTCTAATGGAAAGATATTATTTTACCGGGATTTGCAATTATGAACGTCATGAATGCATCAATAAGCTGGAGCGGATCATTACAAATTATGGATTTATTACTGACTTTAAAATGTTATCGGATATCTCCCTAAGTATTATCATTGAAATCAACAGGAATAAAATTAATGCATTATACTATGCATTAAGGAATTATCTTATCATGGATCCTTTCAATAACCCGGATTCTAAATCAACGGATGAATGTATCCTTTTAATGCATGTAACCTTTAAACATGGAACCGGGGATCTGGCCATCGAAGTGCCAAATGTACCCGGGTAAATTATGGTTTGGTATTGGAAATCAGCAAAATCACAACGAAATAAAGCAGGGAACAGCGATTCAATCAGACCGCTTTCGTTTGGTTGTGCTAAGTATTTAGTATATTTGTTTAAGGAGAAGTTAAAAGGGAATTCTGAGAGCGCCCAGGCATACAAGGCTCAAATCCTTAAAAACAGGCTTTATCCGGATTGATATAGCCGCAAAAATGGTTCGTGCTATGGAAGAGAAAAAATCAAGAGTTAGCATCAGGGAAACCAAAGAATCGAAGCTTGTTCCCATTGCTTCAAAGGTAAATCCTGAAGTTTTCTCTTCAATAATCGATAAATGGCAGTCGTTACTGGATACTGTAGCCAAAATTGTGGATGTTCCCTCGGGATTAATCATGAGACTCCATGAGAACACCATTGAAGTTTTTTTAAAAAGCCAGACGCGGGGAAATCCTTACCATGTTGGAGAAAAAACTGAGCTGGTTTATGGATTGTATTGCGAAACGGTGATCGGCACCCAAAAAGAGTTCATAGTACCAGATGCGACCTTAAGCCCTGTGTGGAGTAAAGACAATCCGGATGTTGACCTGAATATGATTTCATACCTGGGGTACCCCATTAACTGGCCTGACGGCAAGGTGTTTGGAACCGTATGCTTATTGGATAATAAAAAAAACAATTACAGCGAAAACTTTAAGCAGCTCCTTTACCTCACCAAAAAAAATATTGAAACTGATTTACAGCTGATAATTTCCAATCATGAATTAGAAGAACTTTATAGCAACTTAAAGGAAAACAGCAGTATAAAATCCCGCTTTTTATCTTTGATTTCTCATGACGTACGGGGTGGAATAGGTACGCTCAATGAGTTTCTCAAACTGATTATTACCCGGTTTGATAAGTATGAAAAGGAGAAACTAAAAAAAGACCTGAGCTCACTGAATCAGATGACGAATGCGGCTTTTGAAACCCTGGAAAATTTATTAAGCTGGTCGAAAAATGATTTACTCCAGTTAGAACCTGAAAAAAAGCATTTTAATATTATTGATAGTATTGAAAGCTTATTATCCTTTTTCAGCTTATCCCTCAACATGAAAAACATTGAGGTAATAAAACACTATGCTGACCGGGAGGTTATGATTTTTGCGGATGAGAACATGATCAGAACATCCTTAAGAAATATTATCTCCAATGCAATTAAGTATAACAAAACAAACGGAACAATAACCCTTGAAGTAACCAGGAAAGGCAAACATCTAAGTATCATCATAGAGGATTCAGGCATCGGAATGGACCGGACCACTTTAGAAAAATTGTTTTCCTATCATGAATCGCATCAAACCGGGGGAACCCTGGGAGAAAGCAGTTCAGGAATAGGGCTCTATTTAAGCAAAGAATTCCTGGAAAAAAACAATATCACTGTAAAGGTAAAGAGTGAAATTAACAAAGGCACCAGGTTTGAACTAACGGCTTAACATGCCAGAACAACATATTACTATTAGGATTTTGATGGTCATCAGGACCAAACGGGCATGTGATGAGGTCACATTATAAATTTAATAGATAATGCTATATGAGGTACAAAGGTTCCATAGACATCCATAAGCCAGCTTCGGAGGTGGCTGAGCTATTTGCTGATCCTGCATTCCTCGGGGAGTACCAGGATGGGTTCCGGAAAAAAGAGTTAATCAGCGGACAGGAAGGACAGGAAGGAGCAGTTTCCAAAATCCATTACACCACCGGCAACCAGGAGATGGTATTAACCGAAACCATCACCAGGAATAATCTGCCGGATTCATTCGAAGCATTTTATCATCATAAACATATGGATAATACCATGAAATGCAGATTTATTCCCCGGGATAACAATTTAACCTGCTATGAATATGAAATTGAATATACCCGGATAAGCTGGGTGCTGCCGAAGTTGATGGCCTTTGTTTTTCCAGGGATGTTCAGAAAACAGGGAGAAAAATGGATCAGGCAGTTCAAGGAATTTGTTGAAAAAAAGTAATATTTCTGCCGAACCGGATATACCGGGAATCTCCGAATAATAACAGATAAACGATCAATAACCAGATGAAAAAAACATACTACTATTTAACTCTTTTCTTAACCCTTGGTATGGTTCTGAATCTTAAGGTTTATAGCCAGGTAATCCGGGGAACTGTTTTGGATAATGAAACCAATCGCCCTGTTGCTTTTGCCTCAATCTATTATCACAGTACTTTTACCGGAACCATCGCCGACGAGTCCGGAAATTTTGGGATAGCCAGCCCGGGAAACAAAAACATGCCGCTGACTATCAGCGCCATAGGTTATTACTCTGTTACCGTGACGAATTATCATCACCATACAAATCTGAAAATTTATTTAAAACCCAAGGTGTATGAGATTGAAGATGCAGTAATCCGGGCAAGATCTCTGCAACGAAAAAGAAGAAGGAATTTAAGAATATTCAGGGAAGAATTCCTAGGAACTACTCCCAATGCCCGGGCCTGTGAGATCATGAATGAAGAAGATATTACCTTTAACTATGATTCGGATAAGGATACCTTAAAGGCTTATGCCAAAAAACCAATCCAGCTGAAGAATAAAGCCCTGGGGTATACTATTACCTATTTTCTGGATAAGTTTGAATATTACAAACAAAGTAATGCGGTATTTTTCAGCGGGAATTTCATTTTCAGGGAAGATTTAAGCCAGAATGCAGCAAACCGTTCATATTACCTGATGAACAGAGAACAAACCTTTCATGGGTCAAGGATGCATTTGATCAGGGTGCTTAGTTCCGGGATACAAAACCATTCGGGATTCACCATACAGGACACAACCCACCAAACCCTGAGAATCAAAGACCTTGTATATACCGATGAACATCGTCATAAATTTTTACTCAACAAAGGGAAACTTTACGTTGAATATAAACCCTACGGGCACCCCGGTGAATATAGTATCCGCAGGAGTATAATTGAATTTTTAAGAGACACAGTATATATTGATGAGTCAGGATTTTTCAATCCCGGTTTAAAATGGGGAGGTGACCTGGGCCAGCAGCGTATAGCAGACTGGTTACCCTACGAATATCTGACCAATGATTGACAGTCTTTGAAGTTGATCAAATATCCCCAGGAAATAACCAGTCTGTATAATAAATGTTAACCAAAACTTAACCATCGGATGAATATATTCCTGCAACAAAAGAGCGGAGATATTCAAAACCTGTTTCATCTAAAGGCTATTCGTAGCGTAATGAATCCACAGGATTTTTTCTGGCCATCGAAAAGGTATGATAAAATATGGTTAACAAGGCAATAAGCAACGATAAAAATATGGCTACGGCAAAGATCCACCATGAAAAGGTCGTTTTGTGCGCAAAATCATTTAACCAGTGGTTCATGGCAAAATAAGCCAGGGGTGCTGCCAACAGGTTGGCGATCAACACCCAACGGGTAAGTTCTTTCGACAACAACAGGGTTATTGCTCTTGTAGAAGAGCCCAGGGCTTTACGAATACCAATCTCTTTGGTCCGCTTCAGGGTCATAAATGAGGCCAGGGCAAATAATCCGAGGCAAGCCAGGAAGATGGATATGAGAGCAAAGATCAGGAATATTTTTCCAAACTGAATTTCCGAGCGATAAATCCGTTCGAAGGTATCGTCTAAAAACACAAGGTCGAACGGATATTTTGGGGCTATCCCGTTCCAAACATCTCTCACATCACTTATGGTTTGATCATAATTTTGCGAATTTAATTTAATATACATCAGGTAACTGTATTCAGGGGCAATCTGAAATACGGCAGGCCGGGGTTTGGTTTGCAAATCATTTACCTGGATATCTTCAATTACTCCGACAATTTCGCCCTGGTTAATTTTTTTGGTAAACGAAGTATCCACGGATCCGTACCAGTGGGCGAGCTCTTCATTAATAATATAGGGTCCGATTTCCTTTAACAAGTCATTGGAAGTAAAGTCGCGGCCTGCAATAAATTTAATATTAAAAAAATCAAAGAAATCCTCATCCACGCCAAAATAGTAGCCATCAATTTTGCGGTCGGAGCCATCGGTGATGGTTGTCCATGAACCGGTTTTGGTAATCAGGTTATTTGCCCGGGTTACCCCAAGAACATTAGGATTCTGCAATATTTTATCCTTAAACAGGTCAAAATGCTTTTTTATATCGGCATTCAGGGTGGTGTAGGTTATTTGTTCGGTATCAAAGCCCGGATCGTAGGAGTTGATATAATTCAGTTGTTTTTTTACCACGATGGTCCCGATGATAAGAAATACCGAAATGGTAAACTGCATGATCGTAAGTATTTTTCTAAACGAACTTCCTGATTTCCCTTTAGCAGATTCACCCTTAACAACCCGGGCAGGATTAAATTTACTCAAATAGAACGAAGGATAGATTCCGGCAAAGATTCCTAACCCTATGGGCAGAGCAACAAATACCAGTAACAATAAAACAAATGAGTAAGGGATCTCGATTTCGAGGAAAGTTAACGTTCGAAACCAGGGTAATACAAACTCAATGATTAATACCGACAGGATAACAGAAAGAAAAGCAATCGTAACCCCTTCGAAAAGGATTAATTTTATAATATCGGTTCGGGAAGCTCCCATCACCTTCTTAATTCCCAGGGCTTTAAGCCTGCTCGAAGCCAGGGCCGTTGAAATATTCACATAATTGATACAGGCGATGATCAGTACAAAAACAGCTATAATCCCAAAGACCATAACATGTTTCTTATTTCCATGCAGGGAGTGCATATCCGACTCCTTGCAATAATAAATTCCGGAATAAGGCCGAAGCGTTTGATTTGCCTGGTAGCTCTGTTTTCCGGTTTGGGATTTGGCATAATAAGCGGTGAGTTCATCATCAAATTTCTTTTTTACCTCCTGAATATCGGTACCCTTTTCGAACATAAAATAGGTTTCATACATCCATCGGTACCAGTTGGAAAAATAATCCGGATCATTATTCAAAATTTTATAATACTCCAGGGGAATGATGGCGTCGAATTGCAACGAAGAGTTTGAGGGGATATCCTCCATCACTCCCTTTACGGTGAGTTCGTGATCAGAATCGAAGGTGACCTGTTTATTTACCGGATTTTTATCGCCAAACAGTTTCCTGGCCAGGGACTTCGACAACACTATCGACGAGGGAGTACTATAAATTTCGTCCAGACTCCCCTGAAGGACGAGATAGGTAAACATGTTAAAAAAATCCTGGTCAGCTAAAATAATATCTGCATTAAATCCCTTATTGATTTCCAGGACAGATTCCTGCTGATAATGAACCAGTCCGCTCACAGAGCCGGCCCTGGCTGCATATTTAATTTCAGGGATCTTTTCGGTATAAAAATCCAGGAAGGTAGCCGGCGTTATGCCGCCAAAGCCACTTTCCAGGCGATAAATTTTATCGGCATTTTCGTGAAACTGATCCACATTCTTTTGGTAATAGATATATAAACTGATAAACATAAATACCGTTAAACCAATAGCTAATCCAAAAACATTAATAAAAGACTGCAACGGATATTTCCGGAATTGTTTAAATGACCATTTAATATTGTATAGTATCTTCATGTCAGTAAGGTTTTGATTTACCCAATGCATGCCAGAATGGTGCCATACTTTTAAACCCCTAAAATACAACATTTTAAAATACAGCACCAGGTACAATCGTGCAAAATTTTCTCAATTTACTGTAAAAATTTTTCACAACGTATTTTTTTCTCATTATCTTGCACTATGAAAAAGAAATACGATCAGGTATTAATTATTGACGATAACCAGGAGATCCTTGTTGCATTAAGAATATTTTTACGCAACTATTTCAAGGATATTTCCACGCTAAACAGTCCTTCAGATATTCATTCTACGGTAAGAAACAACCCTTTTGATTTGATTTTACTGGACATGAACTTTAAGGCCGGCGACCGTTCGGGAAACGAAGGGATTTTCTGGCTTCGGGAGATCTTAAAAATTAAACCGGAATCCATCGTTATTTGTATAACAGCCTATGGAGACATTCAGTTAGCAGTAAAAGCCATGCAACATGGAGCGACGGATTTTATTGAGAAGCCCTGGAACGAGGAGCACCTGCTGGCATCTATTCTGAGGGCAGCAAAATTAAACGAAACCAAAAAACAGATCAACAAGTTAACCGAAAAAAATAAACAGCTGGCGAAACAAAACACCACCAACCTGGAAATTATCCGGGGAACTACCGCCAGGATGAGAAA
Organism: Bacteroidales bacterium; assembly: GCA_036351015.1. Taxonomy (GTDB): domain Bacteria; phylum Bacteroidota; class Bacteroidia; order Bacteroidales; family UBA12077; genus UBA12077. The sequence goes on along the minus strand of JAZBOG010000010.1, from coordinate 190,640 downwards.
TATCTGGCAAACGGTGGAAAAGATTGCACCGACAGATGCCAATGTATTACTAACCGGCGAAAATGGTTCGGGCAAAGAGATCATTGCCAAAAGCATCCATCATATAAGCCCGAGAGCAGAAAACCCATTTATCACCATTGACTTAGGTTCCTTAACCCCTACCCTATTCGAAAGTGAGCTATTCGGGCATGTAAAGGGGTCCTTTACTCATGCCACAACCGATAAAACGGGATGGTTTGAGATCGCGGACCAGGGCACCCTGTTTTTGGACGAGATTGCCAATTTATCCCCGGAACAACAGGCAAAGCTATTGTCGGTGATCCAGAATAAAGAGATCACCCGCGTAGGAAGTACACAAACCATCCCCCTGGATATCAGAATTATTTCAGCTACCAATGCTCCCTTAGAGGAGATGGTATCGTCGGGTAAATTCAGGGAGGATTTGCTCTACCGGTTAAATACAATTCATATTACTCTCCCGCCCTTGCGTGAGCGGAGAGCCGATATTCCCGAACTGGTTGATTTTTATCTTCAAAAATTTAAAGCCAAATACAAAAAACCGGGGTTAACTCTTCAAAAGTCGGTGATTCATCGTTTAGAAAACTACTCCTGGCCGGGGAACATCCGTGAATTAAAGCACACGATTGAACGAGCGGTGATCCTAAGTGACGGATCCACCCTGTCCATTTCAGCTATTTATCCCGACAACCGGCATCCGGAGACAGAAAAACTCCCAAATAACGGAGAACTGAACTCCAACTTAAATTTAGATCAAAACGAAAAAAAATTAATCCGGTCGGCCATTAACCAGGCCAAGGGGAACTACACCAAAGCTTCGGAGCTGTTGGGCATATCGCGAAGAACCCTATACAACAAAATTGAAAAATATGGCCTACAATAAATTCTATGGAAAACTTTTTCTGATCCTGATTCTCCTTTCGGTAACGGGAGCTATTTCGTTATGGTCATTTACCCATGACGGATTAATCATTTCACGTTATATCCTGCTGTTGTTATGGATTATCCTGATTATCTCCTTTTTCAGGTATATTTATAAAACCACAAGTGTTATCAAAGATTTTATCATTACCATAAAAGATCATGAGTTAATTTATGCGCCGGATTCGAAGAATATTTTTGGGGAGGAGTTTAAGGAATTATTAAATTTTCTTAATCAGAAGATAAAAACCATACGCATTGAGAAGGAAGAGCAGTATCACCTGTTTAAAAATGCCGTCGACCAGGCAGGATCTGGAGTAATTGTATATGATGAAACCGGAACCGTTGAAATCATCAATCCTTCGGCACTCCACCTTTTTTCCCAAACAACTCTAAAAAACATTCATACCCTGGCAAAGTTCAACCCTGAATTCCCCAAAAGGCTCCTCACCTCCAAAGAGAAGAGTTTTATTATTCCGGTACAGATTAATCATGAATTATACAAGATCGCCATCCATCAAAACAATTTTATTTTGCGGGGCAAAATGTTAAAAGTGGTATCGTTACAAAATATCTCCAACGAGTTGGACAAGGAGGAGTTAAAATCGTGGAAAAAGCTGATGCATGTTATTACGCACGAAATAATGAATTCGGTTACCCCCATGAAGACCCTGGCTTATTCGCTCCAGGAGATCTATAGTCAGGGAGCACAAGCCAGGAAAATACAGGAGCTGGATCAAACCATGATTGATGATACCTTTATGGGGCTTAAGGCGCTCAACAACCGGGTACAAGGGTTGATGGGATTTGTTGAGTCGTATCGTAAATTGTATAAAATACCGGAACCCATTTTCAGAAATTTTCATTTATCAGAAATTTTAGATGAAATCAAACAGTTGTTTAAAAGCGCCCTTGCAGAGAAAAACATACAACTTACCCTGCAAGGCGGCCCGGGGATAAAGCTATTTGCTGATAAGTTATTACTGACCCAGGTATTCATCAATATCCTGAACAATGCGACAGATGCTTTAAGTAGCACATCAAATCCGGAGATACTAATCCATTCGGTACAGCATAACAATCAAACCATAATAAGTATAAGAGATAACGGAAAGGGCATAAGTTCTGACAGCATAAAAGATATTTTTGTTCCCTTTTACACCACTAAAAATGGAGGAACAGGAATTGGTTTATACTATTCCAGGATGATTATCCATATGCATAAAGGGCAAATCAAGGTAAGCTCTCAACCCGGAAAAGGAAGTACATTTAGCATTCATTTATAACTTTCAAAAAAAATATTTAGTAAACCAGTCATTTTTTATATTTTTACCCTTTCAAAAAAAACAAAAAAATGGCAAAACATTTCGAACCCACAAGATATACCCTACAATCGGTAAAAACCGGGAAAACATTTAAGGATAAAGGCTGGACTTTAGAAGCACCCGAAGAAAAGGAACCTACGCTTATCCGTGCAATTTATGCTAAAAAGCAGCTAAATGTAAAAGATAATTCATGGGGGATCTATAAATTTGCCGACTGGCTTCCCATTCACAGGACCTTAAGGGGTTCGTCGGCACCGGTAACTTATAAAAGTAAAGGGTTAGCCAACCATTTAGGGTTAAACAATCTGTACATTACTTTTAGTGGGTACTGGCCTGAAAAAGGAGCGGAATTCACCACCTGTTCTTTTAAGGAAACAGAGGCCTATTCGGTATGTGGGAGAATGCCATCGAATGAAAACAAAATTCTGGTCGTTGCCTCTGCAGGCAATACGGCACGGGCATTTGCCCGGGTATGTTCTGACAACAATATCTCCTTGTTGTTGTGTGTACCCGAAGATTATAAAGACACCCTATGGTTTAACAGTCCTATTAATGAATGTGTAAAGCTGGTGGTTACCAGGCAAGGGAGCGATTATTTTGATTCGATCCACCTGTCGAATTTAGCCTGCCAGCTGGACAGTTTTTTTGCCGAGGGGGGTGCCAAAAATGTTGCCCGCCGTGATGGTATGGGTACCACGGTACTTTCTGCAGTAACGGAAATTGGGAAGATTCCTGATTATTATTTCCAGGCGGTAGGAAGTGGAACCGGTGCGATTGCTGCCTGGGAAGCAAACCTCCGTTTAATCGAGGATGGCCGTTTTGGAAACCATAAGATGAAACTGATGGTGTCGCAGAATGAACCTTTCGTTATTCTCCAGGAGGCCTGGAGAGCAGATTCCCGGGATATTTTACCCATGGATGACCAGGAAGCCAGAAAGAAGGTGGAGAAGATCCTGGCCAAAGTTCTTTCCAACCGTAAACCTCCCTACCCTATCATCGGGGGCTTATACGATGCCATGAAAGATGCCGGCGGGGATGTGTTAACCGCAAATAACCAGGAGCTTAAAGAAGCCAGTGAGCTGTTTAAATCCCTTGAGGGGAATGATATCCATCCTGCTTCGGGAGTAGCCACTGCAACCCTTATTAAAGCTGTAAAAGACGGCCTGGTTAAAAGAGACGATTTAATTATGCTTAACATCACCGGGGGTGGTGAAGAACGTTTTAAACAGGAAAATCAAATTGTATACCTGAAACCATCGCATGTTTTTGATATTAACCCTTCCCTGGAAGAGGTGAAAGAGGTCCTGTACAAACTTTTTAAATTATCCTAAAAAATTATTTCCAGAATAAAAAATTTACGGGTGATTGATAGTAATCCCTAATATTCTACAGACAACAAAACGCTGAAGATCCGGTCTGAATCGAACCCCTGGTTCGTTAAGGAATCGCAGCGATTAAAAAGGAAGAACAACCTTCTGCAGCCAAACATATTGTTTAACTTGGGTGTGGGGTGAATCCAACCCTTATCCTGGCTCATGACCCGGTTTTTTTTTCGCAGATTTCATTAAAACCAGGGGCAACGAAAACCAAAATACACTCCCCTGTCCCAGTTCAGACCTGACCCCAATATCCCCATTCATCAGGTTAAGAATACCTTTACAGATTGCCAGTCCTAAACCAGTACCTTCCTTAAACTTCCGATTATCCGATTGCATAAAGCGGTCAAAGATCATAGACAGATCAAGGGAAGAGATACCTATCCCCTGATCTTTAACCGTAAAGAATATTTTTTCCTTTTGCGGGTCCAGTGAAAAACTTACCTCAATGGTTCCCTGGTCAGAATACTTAATGGCATTGGACAGCAGATTATCCAGGACCTGCTTAAGCCGAATGGGATCTGTTTTGATTATTGTTGCAGTTAATTCTTTAGCAGAGTTATGCAGGAGATTCAATTTCTTTTGCGAAAGGATCAGGGTTGACTGCCGGTGATATGAAACCAGGTCGTCAACCAGGTCAAAAACCTTACACCAATTATATTCAATGGTTAACTGATTGGATTCAATTTTTGAAATATCAATAATATCATCAATAATCCGTAGCAATCGGTCTCCTGATTTTTGAATATGATCAATATACAGGTCGGTTTTATTTTTGGAGCCGGTTTTTTTTAAGAGGCCTGAAAATCCAATGATTGCATTCATCGGAGTTCTTATTTCATGACTCATATTGGCTAAAAAGGCCGATTTTAACCGGTCACTTTCTTCGGCTCTTGCCTTTGCTTTTTCCAATTCTACATTTAACCGTTCTGTCTGAAGCAGGCTTTCTTTTAATTCCTGGTTTTGTGCCAGATATTGTTCGTTAAGTGCAACATACTCCTCATTGTTTTTTTTCAGATGAATTTCAGCCATTTTTCTGATGGAGATATCCTTATGGGTTCCAATGACACGAACAGGTTTATTTTCCTGGTCGCGTTCCATAACTTTACCCGAGTCGAGGATCCATTTGTACGAGCCATCTTTACACAATATTCTGTGCTCATTTACATAACGAGAAGTTTTTCCTTTTAAATGCTCTTCCAGATCGGCATAAACTCTTTCCTTATCCTCAGGATGAATTCTTTTCTCCCATTCATCCAGGGTATTTTCGATTTCGTGTTCCTGATAACCCAACATCGCTTTCCATTGCCTGGAGTACACCACCTGCCTGGTCTGAGGATACCAATCCCAAACACCATCGCCGGATCCTTCGAGGGCAAACTGCCACCTTTGTTCGCTTGCGTGTAAAGCTTTTCTCATTTGCCAGTGTTCAAACTGCTTTACCAGCAATCGTCCCAGGATTAAAGTGCCTAAAGGGTAGAAAATAATTACCGGGATGGCTATAATTTTTAAAGTAGGTAAAACACTCATTCCTGGAAGAAATAACGTACAAGCCAGCATTACCAGGTGAACAATCAAACCAAAAAGAATAAGTTCGAAGTGCTTAATATTTTTCTTGTTTTTTAACCGAACGTTACTCCAAAGAATACCGATAACTCCCGAGGAAAGAATTACCGCAATGCCCATCCACATGCCATCACCTCCCAAAAATACACGATAGATGGCAGTGATCATAACAGCTACCAAGGTTGGTACAGCGCCAAAAAATAAACCGGAAACAGAAAGCATAATTGAACGGGTATCAAAAACAATTCCCGGTTGATATTCCCAGGGGGTAAGCATCAGTACAATGCCGATACACCCCAGGATAAATCCAACAAATAGCTTTTTATGTATTTTTTTTATTTCCTTACTTTTTACCCAGGCATAATCATACAACATGCTAAAGGCCAAAAGGATAGCGATATTCTGAAGTAAACTTAACAGGATTCCATTATCCATGTAGTGTTCTTTAAAAGAAAAGTAACTTTTAAAAGTACTTAAAATCTTTTAAAAAAAGGCTAGATAAGTTACTTTTTTAAAATCATTAATCAATATGATGAATAAAAGAGTGAGTAACCCGATCCATTAAAGCAATTAATATTTTCATTTGCATTGATTTTAAGTACAGGATTAAAATATTTTCAGGAGAGATAAAAAAGCCGGGAATACAAAGAAAACCCGGCTAAATGGTTAATTGTTAACGGTTACTTGTCGTCTGGTGTTTTCTTCTGGCGGATATAGTTCTGATAAGCTTCTTCGCCTTCATCTTCCCAATAATCATCGAAATATCTCCAGTCACTAGCTGCCTGATGTTGGTGGTATTCGTCCTTCCAGCGGTCAAAGAAATGCTCTTTCATGGGCTTATGCTTTTCGGTATCGCTTTTCCCATGTTTAAACCCACCAAAAATTAAGCGGGCAAGGATAACGATTCCAACAGCCTGCCAAAAGGTTATTGTTGTGAGGTTGAACAACATGGGCATTAACCAGTTCCATAAAAGCATGACAAAGTAACCAAAGATCAGGGCAAGGAAAGCTACACCAATAGCTCCCAGAATAACGAATCCGAAGATTCTCAATCCTTTAACCAAAGGATTTGCTGTGTGTTTGTACGTGTGTTTCATAATTCATAATTGATTAAGATGATTCATTCATTATCATTTGTTTTAATAAAGTCTTCATATTTTAAAAGTTGTCTCAGTTTCTTAACACCACGGTGTTTCCAGGATAAAAGGGTGCCTAGAGGAATCTTTGATTTTTCTGAGAGTTCTGCAAAGCTTATTCCCTCCATCTCGGTAGCCAAAAAAACCATGCGTTGGTTGGGGCTAAGCTTTGCCAGGGCTTCATTTAAACTTCGATAAAAAATGAGATCATTAATTTCTACGCCAGGATCATCAGATAAATCCGAGATTTTTTCGGTGAAGATATTTCTCTCCTGAGGATTGTCCCAGGAACTAAAATTTAACTCCTTTCTTTTTTTCCGGCGAAAATCATTGATCCTGTTTTTAAGGGCACGATAAAAGTATGCCCCGATATTTTCAATAGTATCATCAAAATCCATGGTTGAAAAAATCGTTAAAGCCACCTCCTGAATAATATCCTCAGCACTTACCGAATAATATTTTTCGTTAAAATACTTCCGGACAAATCCGGTCATATTCCGGTATTCTGTGGATAAAAAAGTTAAAAAACGAATATTTTTTTTATCAGATCTCATAATTATCCTGACGTAAAAATTTTTGATTATTGCACTTTAAGTATAAAAATAATCTAATTTAAAATAATTTCATGATAGCTCTGAATTTCAACTTCATAAAACAAATAAATCATCTATTTTATTTTACTTTCAGCGTGATGATTGTAACTGATTTCAGGTTCAATCGTCCTATTAATAAATTTCCAATGAATCTAATGATAGAATCAGATTAGTTATGTTTAAGAATATTATCAAACACAGTTTCCGTTCCTTTAACCGGCAAAAGGGTTATACCGCCATTAACATTTTAGGATTATCCATTGGGATTGCCTGTAGTCTATTGATTTCATTATATGTAGTGTATGAATTGAGTTATGATCAATTTCATGAAAAGAAAGAGCGTATTTATCGACTAGTTTTAGACGGCAAAATTGGTGGTCAGGAAGTTATAGGAGCATATACTTCAGCCCCGGCAGGTCCTGCAATGTTAGAAGAGTTCCCTGAGGTTGAAAATTTTGTAAGATTAAATACAAGAGGAGAAACAGTTATTAAATTAAAAGAAAAACATTTTTCAATAAACAATTATACTGAGGCAGATTCTTCTTTTTTTAAAATGTTTAGCTTTCCGTTATTCCAAGGCAACATCAATACGGTATTAAACGAACCTTATAAAGTTGTTTTGTCTAAATCAACAGCTATAAAAATATTTGGAACTAATGATCCGATGGGACAAATGATAAAAATTGGCAATGATACATCGCTGTATAGAGTAAGTGGGATTTTTGAAGATTTACCAGACAATTCACATATCGAAGCTGATTTAATTTCGTCGTTTACATCAAATGCCAGAGCCCTTAGGAGTGACTGGCTATCGAACAGTTATGCCACATACCTGTTATTAAAACCCGGAACAAGCCAACAAGATGTTGAAGATAAAATCCCCGGTTTAATAGCTAAATATGTAGGTCCCCTCCTTCAACAATTTTTAGGGATTGAACTTGACGAATTTTTATCCAATGGAAATAGATATTCCATGTTTTTGCAACCGCTTAATAAAATACATCTTCAGCCAGAGATTCAGCAGGAGACAAAACCAGCGAATAACCCAAAATACCTGTATATTTTTGGAAGCATTGCCTTATTGATTATTATCATAGCCGCGATAAACTTTATGAATCTTGCCACAGCACAGGCTGCAAAACGAGCCAAAGAGGTAGGTATAAAGAAGGTCAGTGGTTCCTCCAGGGGCTTACTTATCAGTCAGTTCTTAACCGAGTCGGTTCTTTTATCTTTTATTGCATTAGTGGTAGCCCTGCTGGTTATTCAGCTATCCTTCCCTTATTTTAATAAATTACTGGGAGTAAAGTTAGCATTCACCGGTTTTAATCCCTGGTATACCCTACCAGCCCTAATCATTCTTTCGTTATTGACAGGTATTTTAGCAGGCAGTTATCCGGCTTTTTTCTTATCAGCCTTTAAGCCGGTAAATGTACTCAAGGGAAAAACCAGGGATGCCATGAAAAACGGGAAGCTGAGAAGTATCCTGGTAATTCTCCAGTTTTCGATATCCATTGTGCTTATCATTGGTTCAATGATCATGTACAGTCAGCTTACTTTTATGCAGCAAAAGGACCTGGGGTTTGACAAGCAGCAATTACTGGTGATCCAGCGGGCCGAAGTCCTAGGGAATAAAGTTCAATCGTTCAAAGAAGAGTTACTGAATCAGAAAGGTGTTGAAAAAGTTACTGCCTCTACGGCATTGCCAGCCTTTAACAATAACAACAACGGACACATGGTGGAAGGCCGAACAGATGAAACACTGTTATTGGAAACCAACTGGGTGGATTATGATTATTTAGAAACGCTGGGATTACAAATGTCGTCGGGCCGGTTTTTTGACAGGGATTATCCGACCGATGTTGATGCCTGTGTAATTAACGAAACCGCGGTTAACCATTATCATTTTAATCACCCCCTGGAAACCCGATTCCTGAAGGGAAACAACATCAATGATGTGGAGTATGTCCCTGTGATTGGCGTCGTTAAGGATTTTCATTTCCGTTCGTTACAAACCCCAATTACTCCATATATATTTATCTTCAAAGATGAAAATATTAACTGGGGTTATGTAACGGCGAGAATTTCGACAGAGAACATACAAACCACCCTCAAAAATATTGAAACGGTATGGAAAAACTTTACCGGCAATGAGCCTATTCAATATTTCTTTCTCGACCGGGCCTTTAATAATTTATATAAGGAGGAGTCAAGGAATGCCAAATTAGCCATTATCTTCACAACCCTGGCAATCTTTATTGCTTCGCTGGGCCTATTGGGATTAACATCATATACTACCGAGCAAAGAACCAAGGAGATCGGTATTCGAAAAGCAATGGGGGCTTCCTCGGGATCAATTCTTTATCTAATTTCGCGTGAAATCATCAGTTTGCTGTTGATATCAACCCTTATTGCCTGGCCAACGATCTATTTTATTGCCACAAGATGGTTACAAAACTATCAGTACCGGATCGATTTAAGCTTCACCTATTTTTTGGCGGGATTACTTATTGCTATTGTCATCGCATTGGTTACAATCAGTTACAAAACCATTCAATCGGCACGATTGAATCCGACAAACTGCTTACGGTATGAATAGCCAGCCAGCTGAAAAAACAGTGAAAGGATTAATTCTTTGATTAATTTTCCGGCAGATCGTTGATTAAAGTTTCTTCGAGTAACTCTACAGCGGTTTGAATAAAAGAGGTGCATTTTGTATTAAATACATCGGTTGCTTTAGCCTTCCGGGCTCCCTCGGGGGTGTTTAGATCAATCCCAATCAGCGACTTACAATTTGTACTTCCATGTTTTTGAATAAATATACGGGAGAAATCCTGGATTAACTGGTTGGTAATTTCTCTGGATTGGTCACTTTCTTCACCCTGTTGGTAATTCCCTTTCAGGTAACCAATAACCATAAAGGCACCGGTAATAGCGCCACAGGTTTGTTGCATGCGCCCCATCCCCCCACCAAAACCAGCAGCAAGCCGCAACGCCGTTTCTTCAGGAAGCTTTAAAATATCTGCAAAAGCTACAATAACGGATTGAGCACAATTATAGCCTCCGGCATAAAATTTCAATGCTTTTTCGGATCTTTTCATTGAAAAAAAAGGTTTAAGCCAGTTTTTTCCGATTAACTACTTTATTAAACTTCCTGGTAAACGTAAGATTGCAATTCACAAGATTATATTTAGGAAGGTAGGGTTCGGTAAAATCAATTTCAATGCGGGCGGTAGGATTACTCTCCAGGTGTCCGATAACCTTTAAAAAATCCTGCACGATTTCATATTCGATATATTCCACATCCAAAGGGTCTTTAAGCTTAAGCTCTTTCCCGTCTTTATAACAAGTCAGTTTCATGTGATTGAATATTTTTTAATCAGGTTGAAACAAAAACCAGACCAAAATATTTTAAATCTTATTAAATAAAGATAATCAATATTTTACTAACCCTAAAATTTTTTTGACAATATTTTGGTCTGGGAACATTACACCCTAAAAGATGCAAAAAAAGAGCCTCAAGTTGCGTCCGGTCTCAAAATACCTTTGGCTCAGGCGCCTGAGTTTGAAAGAAGGGGGCAGAAAATGGGAAAGATATTAGCCTACTCTTCACAATACTCCCCCATCATGTTATTAATTTTTTCGAGATAGTAACTCTGATCTTTCTTTTTAAGGTGTAACCGCTTAATGGAGTATTCAGCTTCTTCCTGTATCCAGGGAAGCATGGATCTGGAACTGCAATATTCAAAAGGATCTTCATTCCAGAATATCTCCAGAATATTTTCTTTTAGCTTATCAACAACCGTTTGGGCGGTAACTATTTTTGTCTGATAACCTCTTACTTTCATAAAGTAAAACTTAAGATTATTGATCAAATGAAATCTAATGCAAATTAGAAATTAATATTAATATAATAAATGCTTTTACCAATAAAAATATATATTCTAAAACATATCAGAATAAAGTGTTGAACAAACAATGCCATTTTAGCATAAAAATCTATATTTACCTGAAATCTTTGCGTAAAAATATTTTAGGAATAATATTTGACATGGATAACTAACACTAAATAAAAAAATATGCATTACCAGGAAATCATTAAATATTATCGAAAAATCATCCTTCTTATTCTCGACAACAAGATTCTGGAGGCACTAACTACGCTCAGTCAACTGGCCGAAAACGAAGAAAAACAATATCATACCATCCAGATTGAAAAATTACAGGAGACCTATCTGAATATACTCAAACATTCATTCATCAATGTTGAAGATCCGGCAAGGGATAAAATATTCATGCGGTTAAAAAGGTCGTTGCTGGAGCTAACGGATTCGATTAAAGAGAGTTTACTTACAGAGACTTCAGGATTAATGATCTACAAATTAAAATGGTCGATGGAGAAGAAACTGGGACAGGAATCGGACAAAGCTTTTTCTTTGGTACAAAATTTAACTTTTGACCCGGAACTGCATCATATCCTGAAGGAAAACAACATTAATTTTGGTGAAGCTTCCGGGGAGAAAACAAATATTTCAAGACAAGATGCTATTAAGGAACTTTTTAATTATTTATGGTTATCCGAATCCTATCATGAAACCGAGAATAAGATTCTGCAGACCTTAAACACCTCCTCAAAAATCCCCTGGCATGATAAAAGCACGATTGTAAGCGCGTTGACCTTAAGCCTGTTAAGGGTATTTGACAAAAATAAATTTTTGGCTCTTTTCGATTTTTATTTTTCCAAAGAACAGCAGGTTTGGGAAAGAGCTTTAGTCGGGATTGTTTTATCGCTCTATAAATATGATGAAAGGCTAGGACTATACCCGGATTTGATGAGTAAGATAAATGAACTGGGATCATCTTCAGAGATAGAGAAGGAATTAGAAGCAGTGGCTATCCAGATCTTTAAATCGAAAGATACGGAAAAGATCACCAAAAAATGGGAAGAAGAAATTCTGCCCGAGATGCTTAAGATGCAGCCTAAAATTGAGAAAAACCTGGACCTGGAAAATATTGTCCCCGACAAATTCTTAGAGGATAAAAATCCCGACTGGGAGAATGTATTCAAAGATTCACCGGATTTACTGGATAAACTGCAGGATTTTTCGCAGATGCAGATCGAAGGGTCGGATGTTTTTATGAGCGCTTTCTCCAAATTAAAACAATTTCCATTTTTCAAGGAGATGGTCAACTGGTTTACCCCTTTCTATAAAGAAAACGAAACCATTGACCTGATTTCTGAGAAGGAAGAAACCAACCTGATGCCCTTTATTGAGCAACTTGAAAAATCGCACTACATGTGTAACTCAGATAAATATTCATTCTGTCTGAATCTACAGTTTATTCCCGAGTCGCATAAATCGATGATGATGGATATGTTTAACCAGGAGATGGAGAGTATGCAGGAAATTGCCAAGGATGAAAACCTGCTGAACCAGTTTGCCCTTTCAAAAAGTACCATAACCCAATACCTCCAGGATTTATACCGGTTCTATAAACTCTATCCCTATAAAAAAGAATTTGGCGATATTTTTTCCTGGAGATTTGATCTTCAGAATAAAAAGTCATTTAAACTATTAATCAAGGATAACCAGATTATACGAAATATTGCTGAATTTTTCTTTGAAAGCCAACATTTCGATCAGGCAGCGGAGATTTTTAAATCATTAGAGGAAAAGGAATCGCCAAATGCCGAATTGTTTGAAAAAATTGGCTATTGCTATCAGCAGATGGGCAATTACCGGGAAGCATTAGCCTATTATAAAAAAGCCGACTTGCTGGAAACCAACAAAATCTGGATAACCAAAAAAATTGCCTTATGCCACCGGTATCTGAATCAGCATGAAAAAGCACTGGAATATTATAAAGAAGCCGAAAAGATTGAACCCGACAGCCTGTATATCCAGGCATACATTGGTCACTCTCTAATGCGTCTGGGCCAGTACGAAGAAGCATTAAAATATTATTTCAAGGTAGAATACCTGGCACCATCCAACGACAAAATTCAACGTCCCATAGCCTGGATATCCTTTGTCCTGGGAAAATTTGAAACTGCAATTAATTATTACACGAAGATCCTGGAGAAACAAAACCATGCCTTTGACCTGATTCATTTAGGACATGTTTACTGGTGTATCAATAATCCCCAAAAGGCCATTGAATTATATCGTGAGGCCTATGGGTTGTTAAAGGAAAAGGATGAGTTATTTGGATCGACCTTTGATGATGATATCCCATTCCTTAAAGAACACGGTATTAAGGCTATGGATATTGATCTGATGAAAGACTATTTAAAAACAGATTTTGCAGCCAATCGTTAGGTCTCTAATCCAGAGATACTTTTATGAAAACAGAATTATGCAGATCACCATTCGCTTTTATGAAGAATTAAATGATTTTCTTCCGGCGAAGCATCGAAAAAAACCGGTATCTTTCGATGTACAAATAAACACATCGGTCAAAGATGCAATCGAAGCCCTGGGGATACCCCACACAGAAGTAGATCTTATCCTGGTGAACAGCCATCCGGTAGATTTCAGCTATAACCTGAAACCTGGCGATTATATTTCGGTTTATCCCAAATTTGAAAGTATCGATATATCATTGGTAACCAGGGTAAGAGAGGAGCCGCTACGAAGTACCAAATTCATCCTGGATGTTCACCTGGGGCAACTGGCTAAATATCTCCGTATCCTGGGGTTTGACAGTGTTTATACCAATTCCCTCGAGGATCAGGAAATTATTGATCAATCTCTTGCCGAACATCGAATCATTCTTACCCGGGATTATGGAATTCTAAAACACCGGAAGGTAACCCATGGATATTATGTCCGTTCACAGGATTCAAGAATCCAGCTTAAAGAAGTTATCCGGCGGTTTGATTTGAAAAAAAAGTTAAAGCCATTTACCCGGTGTTCTCTATGCAACGGGATAATCCAAAAAGTGAACAAGGGAGAGATTGATCATTTACTGGAGGAAAAAACCAAAAGGCATTTTAATCATTTCTATCAGTGTTCTTCATGCCGGAAAATTTACTGGGAAGGGACTCATTACGAGGATATTCTTCGATTCATCCAGGAACTCCGGGGTGACAACCCGGAGAATAACCGATAAAAAAGCCGGAGAAAATCCTCCGGCTTAGGAAATCTTCTTATCAGAAACTATCGTTTAAAGGGTTTATAATAAAATTTCTCCCAGTGAATTACCTCGTTGATCGGTTTCCGAAGTTGTTCGTGCCGGTTAACATCCACCTCATCGGCAGGATACCCGATAGGAAGCAGAGCAATGGGTTCAACTCCTTCGGGGAGTTCAAGGATTTTGGCACATTTCATTACATCAAATTTGCATACCCAACAGGTACCCAGCCCCACATCGGTAGCGGCCAGGGTCATGTGATCAATGGCAATGGAGTTATCGATATTGGTATGAATTTTTCCATCGGAACGCCGCCAGGCTTCCCGGTGGTCTCCACATACCACAATAATCGTAGGAGCTGACTTAATCCATTCCCTGCCATAACAACCTTTTATTTTTTCCAGATTTTCCGCTTCATTAATCACCACAAAATGCCAGGGTTGCTTATTTTTTGCCGAAGGGGCAATACGTCCGGCTTCCAATACCTGGAGCAATAGTGTTTTTTCGACAGGTTTGTTCAAGAATTTTCTACAGGAATAACGCTTTTTAGCTAAATCAATAAATGCCATAATCTTACTTTTTTAATTATTTTTTATTTCTATTCTTTCATCAAACACTTCAATTTTATCTCCAGCCCGCAATTTAGCCCGTTTACGGCTTTCCACCACTCCGTTTAATTTAACTTCACCCATTTCTACCAGGTGTTTGGCTTCCCCACCGCTGGAACAAATATTGGTAACTTTTAACAGCTTAATTAGTTCAATAAATTCACTATTTTCTTCTAATGTAAAATATATCATCAATTTGTTTTTAATTGGTTACAGATTTCCTGGATCACCAGGGATGCTTTCCCTTCGAGATATAAATCGGTAATTGAATCGGTAAAATACGATTTTTTAGGATTTATTTCAATAATATAGGCACCATTTTGTTTGGCCACCTGGGGGACATAAGCAGCCGGGACCACTTCGCCGGTAGAGCCAACAATGAGAACCACATCACATGTTTTAGCCCGTTCAAAGGATTTGCGGTAGGCTGTCTCCGGGATCTGTTCTCCAAAAAAGATAAAGTCAGGTTTCAGGGGTTCACCACAAAGTTCACACCTCGGAGGAAGCTCTTCCAGGCTTGCAGCAGCTACCTGATAACGGCTATGGTCTTTTAAGCAAACCAGTTCCCTGGAGTTGCCATGAAATTCATAGACCTCTTTACTGCCGGCATCGGTATGCAGGTTATCAATATTCTGGGTGATTACAGCTTTCAACAACCCCAATCTCTCCAGTTCGGACAGACCAGTATGTGCTGCATTGGGAAGTGCCCTTCCAAAAAAATCATAAAAGATCTGCTTAATAATAATCCATGATTTGTAAGGATTATCCAGGAAATAATCCAGATCAAGGTACTTGGGGTCATATTTATTCCACAATCCATCCTCTCCCCGAAAAGGAGGGATTCCGCTTTCCACAGAGATTCCTGCACCGGTATAGGCGATTGCCTCCCGGGCAGTGGAAATAACTTTCACTGCCTGATCAATTTTTAATTCAAGGTTACTCTTTTTCTTTTGCATATTTTAACTCCAGCTTTTCAATCCATTCCAAATCTTCCAGGGTTTTATCATCTTTAAAATACTGAGTCAGTTCATACCTTATTTTATCAGCAAGGGTATTAATTTTCCGGATATAGATGGGGTCAGGATTAACTTCCTGTAGCTTATCGTACATTTTAATCATCCGGATGGTTGCAAAATAGATATCGTCAGGGGTCACGGTAGGGGTTTGCAGCATTTCCTCCAGGGCAACGATTGCTCCGTGATAATCATTTTTTTCTTTCATCACCGCATATTTATGCCGGTAAGGATGATAAAAATCCGGTTTTTCAGCGATGTATTTTTCTGCATACTCAAAAGCCTTCTCATAATTTTCCAGTTGTAAAAAATACCAGGACAATAAATAATACTGGTAAGCCGGCTCTAAAGCAGCCTGTTGAATTTTTTTAATAATCTTTCGATAGTCTTCAGGATTCAGTTCTTTCCCGGCATATTTTTCCTTATACCACTGCTGATACTGAACCCGTTGCTGAAAAAAATCCTCGTCGGGAAGGGGTTGCTTTTCCCTAAATACCGATACCATTCCGGTATTTATATCTACTTTCAGATATTTATTCCGTGCAGCACATCTTTCACCATAGGTAAAATAAACATGATGATGAATGTTATCCATGATACAGCTTTTAACGGTAATGGAATTGTTGATACAATTGCTATAGAAGGGATTATGGGACATGTGATGATTTTCGGTATTGGTAAGGATCTGGTAACTTTTCGATATCAAATCGGCATTGCTGATACTCTGATGCAAGGCTTCTAATTTTCGTTCGCGCGAGATATTTGACTGGTTAAACATAGAAGCCGGGCTGTATTGATAGCGTCCCACATCGGAAAGAGACAAATTGGCTACGGCCAAAAAGTCGTTGTGCATTTCATTTTTTATCACTCTCCCCCGGGTTAACTCATAAATTGCACCGGAAAAGTCAGATTTGCTTCCAACGGTAATAAACCAAGCATGTGAACGGTATCCTTTAAACTGCCCGTCTACCTGGTCAAGAGTTTCAGCTTTTTGCAGGATATCGCGAACCTTAAAAGCCAGGGGCATCCCGGTATTGTATTCGTCGATTTCTTTTCCATTCTCCGCAGGAGCACTGTTCATATTGATCGACATACTTAACCCGGCATGGTTCATTCCGGTATATACCCCCGGATATCCAATAAAGGTAAGATTAGTAAATGGTTTTTGACCATCGATGTGATAATTTACCAGCAGGGGGAATTGGGTTAACACCTCTATTCCTGGCCAGTCGAGGTTTCGGCCATGTACCAGCTGTTTTTCATTTTTTAAAATAAATGCTGAACAGCTTATTTTGAAAAATAATTGAGGAAAATAGGCCAGGGTTTTAATTTCTTTTAAAGACAAATCACTTCCTTCGGCCATTCCTTCGAACTCCCGGACAAAATCTTCAGGCATTCTTTTTTCAAATTTTCTTATTTTAAATCCCAGGGCAGCATTGGCAATCCATTTTTTCAGAAAAAAATCACCGATATAATGCTCTACCAGGCTGTCTATGGTGTGGTCCATCCTCAGCAAATAATCATTTAGCAACACGCCGTACTGCAAACCGGCTTCGTAGGGTTCTCCTTTAACTGTTAAAAATGGGACACCCTCTTTTATAACCAGTTCCCCTTTTTGAAATATTCGTTTGCCATTTGCTGCAATCTCATAATGATAAGGCTGGGCAAAAAGCTCTCCCCGGAGCAAAAAGCAAAGGGCAAATAAAAATGTAAAACGTAATCTCATCCCACTCTTTTTTGTAATTTATAAAATTACGAAAATATCTTAAAATCCCTGAAATTAATTCATCGATCAAAAATGAATTTTATTTTTTGGGTGATGGCTCAAATAAATTCAGGCTATCAGATTCATAACCGAAGAAATTCTTCCAACCGATAATGTAGAACGTTCAAATCAGATAATCAAGGAGGGAATTTTCCAGAGGATATCTTCCGGAATAAATTGAAATATCACGAAATACCGGATAAACATTCTTTGAAGAATTTTGTTGAAAGGAGTAAGCAGAACAAATCATTAAAATGAGGATGAATTAAACGATTTTAACTAATTTTAAAGATTTGAAAAAGGTTAAACTAAAAACGTTAAACACAATCGATATTTAATTTTCACATCCCATGGATAAATTCTCATTTACAGGCAATTCAGACATAAGTGCTATTGATGAGCTCTATAAACAATATACCTCAGATCCCAAAAGTGTTGATCAACAGTGGCAAAAATTTTTCCAGGGTTTTGAATTTGCCCAAAAAAATTATCCTGCAACCAATCAACAGGGTGAAATTCTCGATCATGAATTTAAGGTGATTAATTTAATAGAAGGCTACCGTAAGCGGGGGCATCTTTTCACTAAAACAAATCCGGTAAGAACCAGGAGAAAATATTCGCCAACTCTTGCCCTGGAAAATTACGGATTAAGTGAATCCGATTTAGACACCACTTTCCAGGCCGGGAAAAATATCGGGATTGGTGCAGCATCGCTTCGGGCTATCGTTGAACACCTGGAAACCACCTATTGCCAATCCATTGGAGCAGAATATATGTTTATACGTAACCCTGAAATTGTGAGTTGGCTTCAGGAGAAGATGGAAAGCAGGAAGAATGTCCCTGATTTTTCGCATGACGAACGAAAGCATATATACAATCACTTAAAACAGGCGGTGGGTTTTGAAAATTTCATTCATCGCAAGTTCATCGGACAAAAACGCTTTTCCCTGGAAGGGGCCGAGGCTCTTATTCCTGCTTTGGATGCAGTGATTGAAAAGGGTGCTGACATGGGGATCCGCGAATTTATTCTTGGCATGTCGCACCGGGGGCGTTTAAATGTACTGGCCAATATCCTCGAAAAGCCGGTGGAAGATATATTTGCCGAGTTTTTAGGAGAAGAGTATGACGAAAACATCGCCCTGGGCGATGTAAAATATCATCTGGGCTATGGTAATACGGTACATACCGAGAACGGAAAAGAGGTGCGTTTAAACCTGGTTCCCAACCCCTCTCACCTGGAGGCTGTAGGCCCTGTTGTTCAGGGGATCGCCAAGGCTAAAATCTGGGGTAAATATCAGCACGATTATAATAGGCTGGCCCCCATTATTATTCATGGAGATGCAGCAATAGCCAGCCAGGGGGTTGTTTACGAAACCCTCCAGATGTCGCAGCTCAAAGGTTACCGAACCGGGGGAACCATTCACCTGGTGATTAATAACCAGGTAGGATTTACCACCAACTACCTGGATGCCCGCTCGAGCACCTACTGTACTGATATTGCCAAAGTTACCAAATCGCCGATCTTTCATGTAAACGGAGATGATGCGGAAGCCCTGGTATACACCATCCAGTTAGCCATGGAATACCGGCAAACCTTTCATACCGATGTATTTATCGATATTCTGTGTTACCGGAAACATGGACATAACGAAGGCGATGAACCCAGGTTTACCCAACCCCTGCTCTACCAGGCAATCAGCAAACATCCCAATCCCAGGGATATTTACAGCAAGTTTCTTATCGAAAAAGAGATCTGTTCTGCGGAAGAGATAAAAAATGCCGAGCAGGAATACCATGAACTACTGGAGGATAAGCTTAAGCTGGCACAGAAATCAGATAAGCTGTCCATCAAACAATTTTTAATTGAAGACTGGAAGAAACTGGATCAGAAAGAAAACCAAAGAATTATAAATGGTCCTGTTACCGCGTTAAATAAAGAAAAATTAAAATCTATAGCCTCAAAAATCAATCGATTACCAGCAGATCTTAAATTCTTTAAAAAAGTTGAAAAACTAATGGATGACCGGAACCAGATGGTTGAAAAAGAACAGCTGGATTGGGGAATGGCTGAATTGTTAGCTTACGGCACGCTGGTTGACGAAGGGGTTCCGGTACGGGTAAGTGGTCAGGATTCGGAAAGGGGCACTTTTTCGCACCGCCATGCATCCTTAACCCTTGAAGATAGTGACCAGAAATATATTCCCTTAAAACATATCGGAAAAAAACAGGGCTCGTTTCATATCTTTAATTCCCCATTATCTGAATACGGGGTATTGGGTTTTGAATACGGGTATGCCATGGCCGTACCCGAAGGCCTTACCATTTGGGAAGCCCAGTTTGGTGATTTTAACAATGCAGCACAAATCATTATCGATCAATACATTAGTTCTGCTGAAGAGAAATGGGGCTTAAAAAACGGGATCACCCTGTTACTGCCTCACGGATACGAAGGCCAGGGGCCCGAACACTCCAGTGCCCGAATGGAGCGTTTTTTGGCACTATGTGCCAATAACAATATGCAAGTGGTGAATCCGACTACACCCGCAAACTTTTTTCATGTACTCCGGAGACAGGTTCACCAGGATTTCACCAATCCCCTGATCGTTTTTACCCCCAAAAGCCTGTTAAGACACCCCCGGTGTATTTCATCCCTGGATGAGCTGGCTGATGATTCATTCAAAGCAGTAATCGACGACGAGAATGTATTGAAAAAAGAGGTCCGCCGGGTTATTTTCTGTACCGGAAAAATATACTACGACCTGTTGCAGAAAAAGGAAGAGTTTAATGCCCGGGATATTGCACTGATAAGGGTTGAACAGTTGCATCCATGGCCGGAGAAAGAGATCAATAAAATCATCCAAAAATATCCAAACACCTTACGATGGATATGGATACAGGAAGAGCCTGAAAATATGGGAGCCTGGCGATATGTAAAGGATAAATTTGAGGGGATAGACATTTTACCGCTGGCCCGGCTGGCCAGTGGGAGCCCGGCCGTAGGACTCCACAAGCTGCATACGATGGGTCAGGAGGAAATTATCGGAAAGGTATTCAGGAAATGTACCTGTGAATTAAAAAATAAATATTGCGGATTGCAGTGCGAAGTTGGCAGTTCAAGGCTGGATCTGAAACAACAAGCAAAGTTTCTATAATATTTTATCATAATATCGTATAAAAACAAAAGGAAAATGATTGAAATAAAAATACCCAGTCCCGGAGAGTCGGTAACAGAAGTAGAAATATCTAACTGGTTAGTTGACTCAGGAGATTATGTGGAGAAGGACCAGGAAATTGCCGAGATAGAATCGGATAAGGCTACGTTACCCCTGATTGCCTCCGAAAGCGGGACTCTTGAGATTATTGTTCCCGCCGGCGAAGCCGTAAAGGTGGGTACGGTAGCGTGTAAGATAGATCCTTCGGGGGAACCAAAAGAAACGAAACCCTCCCAAAAAGAGGAAGAGAAAAAGGAGAAATCATCAACCAAAGATCAGGCATCCAGGAAGGAAGAGCCCAAAGAAAAATCTCCAGAGAAGAAGAATACAGAAAAAACCGGATACGAGGATGTAAAGGTATCGCCGGTAGCGAAAAAAATGATGCAGGAAGAGGGGGTTGATCTGGAGGCTATCCTGAAAGGATTAAAACGTATCGGCAAGCAGGAAGTAGAACAGGCACTGGCTCAACCAGGAGCATCCAATGTTTTTTCGGGGACCAAAGAAGTGACCCGAAACGAAGAACGAAAAAAAATGTCTCAATTGCGAAAAAAATTAAGTCAGCGACTGGTTTCGGTTAAAAATGAAACGGCCATGCTCACCACCTTTAACGAAGTGGATATGACCGAGATAATAGCACTTCGAAAAAAATACCAATCCCGGTTTTTGGAAAAACATGGAATAAAGCTGGGGTTCATGTCTTTTTTTACCCGGGCGGTAACTCTTGCTTTAAAAGCATTTCCGGCAGTAAATTCACAAATCGACGGGGAGGAAATTATTTATCCTGACTATTCGGATATAGGGATAGCAGTACAAACCCCTAAGGGATTAATGGTACCGGTTGTTCGCAATGCAGAAACCATGAACCTGGCCGAACTTGAGCTTAAGATCAAGGAGCTGGCTGATAAGGGGCGGGCCGGAAGAATATCTATTGATGATTTAACGGGAGGAACTTTTACCATAACCAACGGAGGGGTTTTTGGTTCACTGCTCTCGACCCCGATTCTTAATCCCCCGCAGTCGGGAATTTTAGGGATGCACAATATACAGGACCGTCCGGTAGCCGTAAACGGCAAAGTAGAGATCCGTCCGATGATGTATATTGCCTTATCGTACGACCACCGGACCATCGACGGGAAAGAATCGGTTGGCTTCCTGGTAAAGGTCAAAGAATTGCTGGAAGCACCCTACAAGCTATTGTTAGGGGAAAAGAGTGCAGAGGAGATGTTACTGGATTTATAAATACGATCCACAGGCTACTCAACCATAAAAGCTGTCTCAAACCAGAGACGGCTTTTCTAATGAATAAAGGTTATTCTTCCGGTTCATTCGCCCAACCGAGCAGCCCCAAATACAACAATTTAGCAGCATCCTCCATGATTTCAGGGGTTAATGCATCCACATTATCCAGGGGATGATGGTAATAAACAGGCTTAACCCGGTTGGTAGTACCCAAACTAAACGACGGATATCCTTCCAGGGTAAACACAGCACCATCGGTTCTTGGTCTTGTTTTTACCGGATGAGCCGCTGTTGTTTTCATCTCCCGATGAATGTACTGGTTATTGGCAGCCAAAAAATGTTTTGCAATTTCAGGAAATGATGCACCACCCCATAAAGCCAATCCAGTGCCGTTGCCTACCATATCCAGGTTGATCATGCAATCAACATTCTCCCTGGGGATTTTAGGGTGATTTACATAATAGGTACTTCCTACTAAGCCACACTCTTCACCCCCAAAAAAGATAAACATAATTGAACGTTTTGGCTTTATTTCAGAATGTGCCAAAGCTTTTGCAGCAGCCATAATATTTACCACGCCAGAAGCATTATCCAGAGCCCCGGGGAGCAACTTTCCGGGATTTCCAACACCATCGAGGTGTGCCCCTACAATAATACATTCACTTTTTAAAACAGGGTCACTCCCTTCAATAAAACCAATGACATTGCATGATTTTGACTCCTCAAACCGTTTTGTTTTTGCTGTAATTTTTGCCTTCCCTTTTAAAGCAAATGAATTAGGGCTTAGATTAGTCCGGATATTCTCCTTTACGGCATGATAATCCACTCCCGATGCATTAAAGATATCATTGGCTACCTCCTCGCCGATATGTGTGTATACAATCTTCCGGTGATACGATGTGTTAGGGTTGGCCAGTTTATTGATATATAACCATCCTATTGCTCCCTGCTTAACGGCATTCCTGAATTTGTACTGATGGTAATCATACGGAACCCACTTCTCTATATCAGAGTGACCTCTTTCAACAGGCAATCCTGATTCCAAAACAATGATTTTGCCTTCAACATCTGCTCCGGCATAATCATCGTATCCTAATTCGGGAGCAGTAATACCATACCCTACATATACCAACTCCGACTCTATGGTTCCTGAGGCCGAATTTTGTCCGGGAAAATATTCTTCGGGAAAATGATAATCACGAACCGTAGTTTTGCCATTTTTATCAGTGAATATATATTGAACGGATCCGCTGTTATAAATTTCCGTATATGGATTGTCGAAATACTGGAAATAGGTTCCCTGATCTCCCAGAGGCATTATCCCCCATTTTTTCATTTCAGAGGCTACCCACTTTGCCGCCTGCATAAATTCCGGCGAGCCCGACAACCTCCCTTTGAATTCGGGAGCAGATAACTTTGCTGCATAATCCAAAATATCGTGACTGGAAATCGTATGAAAGGTTTCGGGTAAGTGAGAACTATTCAACTCCTGACTTTTAAGGTTCGTAATAAAAAGCAAGAGCCCTATGCAAAAGAATATATTTTTATACATTATTGATATAATTTAGGATTTAACATTAATCTATTGACCAATAAATATTTTAATCGTTTAAAGCTGCAGAAAAGTATAATAAAAAATAAAAAATATTGTTTTTTTTAAAACCATAATCCTATTTTTATGTACAACAAGGATAAAAAGTAAAGTGTTTTATTATGTTACAAAAGATTATCCTCTTCTCATTGATATTATTGCTGGCAGCTACATCTGTTCAGGCACAGGTACCTGTAAATATTGGTAATAAAAGTATTGATTCACTTTACTACAAAAGTAAAACTTACTGGATCACCTTTACCCCCTTTTTCTTTGTGGACCATAAATTTTCACCGGATCAGGGAAAAACATGGCAGGATGTTGGGATGTTTGGACAAAATGTAAAGCCCCTGGCCCAGCCGGATTCCATGGCCTATCAGAACATCAGGATATACTCGTTTACCCGTGCCGCAGGAATAGCACAAATGTGGGTTATTGCCCCTTTACTGGCTTACAAGCATTATGCCGATAAGGGAGATGTGACCAGTTACGGAAATGACGACATTAACGATAATATTTACCGGGAAGAACAAACAGCCTACTTACCCACTGCGGTTCTTATTTTCCTGACGGGGACCTTTACCTATCATGTTTTATCCAAGACCTTTCTTTTCCGGTCGTTGCACGATTATAATCATGCAGTATTAGGTAACGAACCCTCTTTTCATTTCACCATTAACCTGGATCGAAAAACAAATATTCCCCAGCTCTCCCTTGTCCTGACATTTTGAAATGAATTCCAAAACATGCATATTTGCTGTTTTATCTGAAAGTTAAAGGATGAGTTGGATATTTTTTGCATTACTTACAGCCCTGTTTCGTTCTCTTACGGATGTATCCGGCAAGTTCGGTTTACAAAATATGGATGAATATATTGTAGCGTGGGCTTTAAATTTCTTTGCATTACCATTTTTAATCCCGATCCTTTTTTTTATCGAGATTCCACCCATTGGTCCAAACTTTTGGTTAGCACTTCTCGTCAGTGGTACCCTGAATATTGTCACCTCGATCTTTTATATAAAAGCCATAAAGCTTGCCGATTTATCCATTGTTATTCCGTTAACCACATTTACCCCGTTATTTTTATTAATTACATCTCCCCTTATTGTCAATGAGTTTCCTACAATATATGGGATCATTGGAATAGTACTCATTGTTTTTGGCTCGTATATACTCAACATCAAAGAACGCAGGAATGGCTGGTATGCTCCTTTTCAGGCGCTGGTTCATAATAAAGGAGCACGGCTAATGCTGATGGTTGCCTTTTTATGGAGCATAACCTCCAATTTTGACAAGGTAGGGTTACAAAATTCATCTCCCTTGTTTTGGGGGGTAATTATCAACCTGTATATAACTATAGGGATTACACCATTCATTTTTATCTATTCCCGTAAACAAATCAGGCAAATTCCCAAAAATCTAAAAACCTTACTTCCGGTTGGTATTTTTCACGGTTTAATGATCGTTTTCCATATGATCTCGATAAGTCTTACCCTGGTGGCATACCTTATCTCCATAAAAAGAACCAGTGCATTAATGAGTGTGGTCTTAGGGTCGGCACTGTTTAAGGAAAAAGGGCTAAAAGAAAGGTTGCTGGGTGCATTTATTATGATTCTGGGAGTTTTATTTATTACCCTTTTCTGAGTGCAATATGCCTAATAAAATCAGGGATAATCTGGCAATTAAACTTTTGAATGATTAACTTGTCGAAGATATAGAACTCAAAATCATCAAAACCTTATGAAAAAGACCTTAGCAACACTGATAATCATTATCTTAAGCTTCAACATTATGTGTGCACAAGATCGAATTACCGGCAAAACCTTTGCTACCCGATCAGAAGTAATTGCCAAAGAAGGAATGGCAGCAACCAGTCAGCCACTGGCAACCCAGGTAGCCCTGGATATTTTAAAAGCAGGAGGCAATGCCATCGATGCAGCGATCGCTGCAAATGCTGCCCTGGGTCTGATGGAACCCACAGGAAATGGAATTGGTGGTGATATTTTCGCCATCATCTGGGATGCAAAAACCCAGCAACTTTACGGATTAAATGGCAGCGGGCGGTCACCCAAATCGTTAACCCTCGATTATTTTATCGAAAACGGGTATGAAAAGATCCCTGCTTATGGCCCCCTTCCGGTTTCCGTCCCCGGGTGTGTTGACGGTTGGTTTGAAATGCACAAAAAATTTGGCTCCATGAAAATGGATAAAATTTTACAGCCTGCCATTGATTATGCCCGCGAAGGATTTCCTGTAAGTGAACTGATTGCCTACTATTGGGGGCGAAGTGTTCCTTTTTTAAGCCGTTATCCAAACTTTACGGAAACCTTTACCATCGACGGTAAAGCTCCCCAAAAAGGAGAAATTTTCAAAAATCCTTACCTGGCCAATACCCTGGAAAAGATTGCCCGGGAGGGCCGGGATGCTTTTTACAAAGGCGATATTGCCAAAGAAATTGCCCGTTACATCCAGGAACAGGGAGGATTCTTGACCTACGAAGATTTGGCCAGTCATGAATCCGAATGGGTTGAACCCATATCGACCAATTACCGGGGGTATGATGTCTGGGAACTACCTCCCAACGGGCAGGGAACGGCTGCATTACAAATTTTAAACATTCTCGAAGGATATGATATCTCGTCCATGGGATTTGGAAGCACAGACTATATTCATACGTTCACCGAAGCAAAGAAACTGGCTTTCGAAGACCGGGCAAAATATTATTCTGATCCTGATTTTAATGAAATTCCTGTAGAAGAATTAATTTCCAAGGAATATGCCAACGAACGAAGGAAGCTGATCAATGCGGAGAGGGCAGCTAGAAATTACCCTGCCGGCGAACTGGAGCAGGGAAATACCATTTATCTTACCGTTGCCGACAAAGAAGGGAATATGGTATCATTAATCCAGAGTAATTACCGGGGTATGGGTTCAGGAATGACCCCGAAAGGCTTAGGATTTATTCTGCAGGACCGGGGTGAACTATTCAGTCTGGATAAAGAGCACATGAACTGTTACGAACCAGGCAAAAGGCCTTTCCATACGATCATTCCTGCCTTTGTTACCAGGGATGGAAAGCCATTTATGAGCTTCGGGGTAATGGGGGGATCGATGCAACCCCAGGGACATGCACAAATTATTGTTAACATGATAGACTTTGGCATGAACCTGCAGGAGGCAGGCGATGCTCCAAGAATAAGACACGGAGGGAGCTCCCAACCTACCGGTGAGCAAATGACTGATGGGGGAACGCTTCACCTTGAATCCGGTATTGATTACGAAGTAATCCGTGAACTTACCCAAAAAGGACACCGGATTATTTTCGATGTGGGTGGATATGGAGGGTACCAGGCCATCATGTTTGATGAACAAAACGGGGTTTATTACGGAGCCTCCGAATCACGTAAAGACGGACAGGCTGCAGGCTACTAAAAAGAATATTTTCCAGGTTCAAAAAAAATCTCCTCACATGATGGAGATTTTTTTATATTCGTTAAATTGCAATAAAAATATCACTATGCAAAAAACAGCCATCGTTTTTGGAGCATCCGGTTTAACCGGATCAACTCTTCTCAACGAACTAATCCAACACCCTCATTATCAAAAGATAAAGGTCTTTAACCGAAGATCCTATTCCTATGATCATCCCAACGTTGAAGAACATCTGATTGATTTTTCCCAGATGGATGAGTATGCTCATGAATTTAAAGCAGAGGATGTATTTTGTTGCCTGGGTACGACTTTAAAGAAAGCAGGTTCCAGGGAAAAGTTCAGGGCAATAGACCACGATCTGCCAGTTCAGATTGCACGAATTTGTCTGAATAACCAGTGCGAAACTTTTATTGCGATCTCGTCAATCGGAGCCCGGGCAAAAAGTTCGAACTATTATCTTCGTACGAAAGGAAATATGGAGCAGGATATCCTGAATCTTGATTTCCGTTACCAGGGTTTTGTTCGTCCTTCAATGCTTTTAGGTTCAAGAAAAGAATCGCGGCCGGCTGAAACCGCTGGTAAAATTATCATGAAACTCCTATCCTTTTTGTTGGTTGGAAGGTTAAAGAAATACCGTGGTATACACGTTCAGAAAGTGGCAAAAGCCATGATAACCATTGCAAATCATGCAACAGATTTAGCAAAAGAAGGAAAACATTTTTTTGAATCGGACGAATTACAGGAACTAGCTGAAAAGTATAATCATGATCGACCCTAAGATTTTTTTGAAAGTTATTCATAACAGGCAGAGTGACCGGGCTTATATGACCCAACCAGTAGAACAAGAGAAACTGATCCGGGTACTGGAAGCCGGAAGATTAGCGCCTTCGGCGTGCAATGCCCAACCCTGGACATTTATTGTGGTTACGGATCAGGAACTAAAAACTAAAATTGCCGACTGTACTTCAAGCAGGATCCTGGGAATAAACCACTTCACCAAACAGGCACCTCTACATATTTTGATTGTTGAGGAGAAGGCAAACTTTACTTCCAATGCGGGAAGTTTAATTAAAGGAAAACATTTCCCCCTGATTGATATTGGAATTGCAGCAGAACATATTTGCCTGCAGGCAGAGGCTGAAGGACTGGGAACCTGTATGATTGGCTGGTTTGATGAGCCCGGGGTCAGGAAATTGTTAAAAATTCCTGCATCGAAAAGAGTTCCCCTGATTATAACCCTGGGGTATCCTGCAAAGGAAAAAAGAGAAAAAAGAAGAAAACCCCTGGAAGAGATCATTCGTTACAACAAATATTAATTAGTCCTTTTAAATAGGAGGTGATCTGTAATGTACACTTCAATCTTCAGACAATATTGACTTCCATTTCGAGGTTGATACCAAACTTATGGGCCACTGATTGTTGTATCTCCCGGGCCAGCTGAACAACTTCATTCCCGGTGGCATTCCCAAGATTAATCAGAACCAATGCCTGGTTTTTGTGAACCCCCACATTTCCTGCTTTTTTGCCTTTCCACCCGGTTTTCTCAATTAACCACCCGGCGGGAATTTTCACCAGATTATTATCCAGCAGATAAAAGGGTATTTCAGGATATTGTTGTTTTAAGACTTTAAAAGCTTGAGCATCAATGACAGGATTTTTAAAAAAACTGCCGGCATTCCCGGTTTCTTCGGGCCTGGGTAACTTGGCATTCCGGATGTCAATAACAGCCTGGCGAATATTTAACAGGTTTACCTCTTTATATTTTTCCAGTTCACCTTTTAAGTTTCCATAGTCGAGGATAAAGTCCGGATTTTTTTTCAAACGGAAAGAAACATGGGTAATTATATGTTTTCCTTTTAAAGTTCGTTTAAAAATACTGTCGCGATAGCCAAACAGGCAATCCTTATTTTGGAAATGATGAATTTCAGATGACTCTATTTCAAGGGTTTGCACTTCGGTAATTACATCCTTAACCTCCACACCATAGGCACCGATGTTTTGGATAGGGCACGTTCCGACATTTCCGGGGATCAGGGAAAGGTTTTCTACCCCTCCCCATCCGTGTTCAACACAGTACTTTACAAAATCATCCCAGTCCTCTCCTGCTCCGGCTTTAATTTCAATGGTGCCGCGATCCTCGTTAACCCTTGAAACCCCTTTGATATCCGGTTTTATAATAACCCCCGGAAAATCACCGGTTAATAACACATTACTTCCTCCTCCAAGAATCATCAAAGGAAGGTTATTTTTTTTTTGAAAATTCAAGGCTTGTATTAACTCATCAATCGATGAACAGATTGCCAAATAGCGGGCATTAACATCAAACCCGAAAGTATTATATTTTTTTAACGGGAAATTTTCTTTTAATTGAAACATATGTTGTTATTTTATAGCTCAAAGATAAGTATTGATAATTTATTTTTACTGAAAACCGGCAGATAATTAATAGATATGGGAAAAAGAGTTTACATGGCTGTCACCAATGATCTAATCACGGATAACAGGGTACATAAAATCGCCCAAACATTAATCAAGTCGGATGCAGAGGTTACCTTACTGGGGGCCAAAAAATTTCACAACACCCCGGTGGGACCAAGGCCATACCTTACCCGTCGATTTGCGATGATCTTTAAAAAAGGCTTTTTATTTTATGCCGAGTATAACCTTCGTTTATTTATTTTTCTGCTTTTTAAAAAATTTGATATTCTTGTTTGTAATGACCTGGACACCCTTCTAGCAGGCTACTGTGCAACTTTTATCCGTCGCAAAAAAGTAGTATACGACAGTCATGAATTCTTTACCGAGGTGCCCGAACTGGTTAACCGGAACTTTCCGCGAAAAGTATGGTTACTTCTTGAGCAAATGCTTTTACCCCGGATAAAATATTCTTATACTGTATCCGAATCCATTGCCAATACCTACCAGAAACTATACAATATAGATATGAAAGTAGTAAGAAATCTACCCCTTTACAACTATAAAAGCAAAGACCCCTCAACAACCAACAGTGAACCCAGGTTAATTCTGTACCAGGGAGCCTTAAATGTAGGGCGTGGCCTTGAACAGATGATCGACGCCATTCAGTTTATGGATAATGTCCACTTGTTCATCATTGGTGAAGGTGATCTAATGAATCAGCTAAAACAACAGGTGAAAGAAAAGCACCTGGAAGGAAAAATTACCCTTAAAGGGCGTATTCCATTTCAGGATCTTCCCGTTGAAACCCGTAAAGCCGATTTAGGAATTGCATTAGAAGAAAATATCGGTTTGAATTATTACTATGCCTTACCCAATAAACTTTTCGACTATATTCAATCAGGAGTACCGGTCCTGGTTTCCCCTTTTCCCGAAATGCAAAAGATTGTTAACAACTATAAGATTGGAACGGTATATGATCATAAGGATCCTCAACGATTAGCCGAAAAAATACAGGAAATTTTTGAATTAAAGAAACGCTATCAGCAATGGAAGAAAAACACTCAAAACGCAGCAAAAGAGTTATGCTGGGAAAATGAAGAAAAAATCCTCAAGAATATTTTTTCAAAAGTAGGATTGAATTTTTAATCTTTTATTTGGGGGAGGTCATTTTGGCTAACGTTTTGTTAAAAAAAGTAAATGAATAACACTCCCGATAATATTTTAATTAATAAGATAAATGAAGGTAATAAATCTGCTTTCGATATCCTGTTTTTTAAATATTATAAACCCTTATATCAATTCGCCTTAAATCTTTGTAAGTCAGAAATAATTGCTGAAGAATCTGTACAGCATACATTTATTAAAATCTGGGAAAATAAAAATTTTAAACCCAATGATGAAGTGATCAAATTACTTTTCACTTACACAAAAAATCAAGTAATTGATGAATTAAGGAAAAATAATACTCGTAAAAAATATGAAGAATCTGCAATTAAAGAAATAATTATAGATGAAAATCGATTCGATGAAGATAAACAAAGAATAAAAGCAATTCTTGAAACAGCTATAAATCAATTGCCTAAAAAATCTAAGGAAATATTCCGCCTGGCTAAGCAAGAAGGACTTTCTACCAAGGAAATTGCCAAACACTTAAAAGTTTCTAAAAAAACAGTTGAAAATCAACTAACTATAGCCTATAAAAAAATGCGACAATATTTAGAACCCTATAAAAATCAACTAAATTTTTAGGAGTTTAAATTTTGATAAACGTTCTATAAATAGAATGGGAAAAGTAAAAAACATAGTAAGAAAAAATAAATCGGAAGTAGATTTAACGTTAGATCAAATTCTAAATCAAAATCATTTAGATTATGCTGATTTGAATTTCAATAACACACAACCAGATGTTTTAAAATCTTTTAAAATAGTAAATCGTAAACTAGGTAGAAAATCTACCTCTATTAAAAACATTATATCAATACTTCCTGAAATTGATTTTAATCCAATACTTAAACCTGTATATACTGTTATTTTAACATGTGCTTTAATATTTTCAATAATCCATTATCAAGAGCTTACAGAGCCTGTCCAATACACTCAAATTACTGTAGAAAAAGGTGAAAAAATAAATTTACATGTAACAGAGAATCTTTCCGTTTACGTTAATTCGGGGAGTTCAATTAAAATACCTGCAAAACTTAAACGTAATTCTAAAATAGTAGTAGATGGTGAAGCATATTTCGAATTAAAACAAAAAAATGACATTAAGATTATTGCCAATGGAGTAGAATTTAAAGGGAGCAACAGTAATTTTTACATTAATACAAAACAGCAATATCATTTAACAGCACAAATATTTAACGGCTCGGTTGAATTTTATAACCCGGTGCTCCCAAAATCTACCAGGCTTCATTTAAAATCAAACGACAAACTTACCTATATAAGTGATAGCGAGTTTATTTCGGTTGAAAATGATGGTAACAAAAATGTGATTGCCTGGCATACAGGTAAACTTAACTTTGAGGAAGAACGTCTGCAAGCTGTTATAAATGAAATATCAGAATATTTTGAGATTCCAATGGAGATCCAGGATCAGAAATTAAGTAATCGCCTTTACACAGCTACATTTCATAATCAAGATGTTGATGAAATTCTAGATATTATTCGACATACATTTAATTGCAATATCAGCGCTGATGGTAGTAAAATTATCATTAACTAAAAACTTATAAACCATGAAAAAAGTACTATTTATAATCATATTCATTTTGTCAATATCACATTTAACCCTTCTTGGTCAAAATACCGAAGAAATTAAAACAGGTTTAAACAGGTCTTACAAAATGGAGGGTGAAACTCTCTTAAAAGAATTTATAGTTGAATTGAAACCTAATCAAGAAAAAGAATATTCATTTCTGCTTGATAAAAAAGCACTTTATGCCTGGCATACCTATCTGGCAAAAAAAGATCAATTAGAAATTAAATTAGTTGACAGTAAGAAAAACCTTTTATTTAAAAACGAAAAAAGTGATAAGGCTATCATACGATTTACTTCAAAAAATGATCATAAACAGCTTTATAGATTATATTTTAAAAATACCTCTGACGAGACTATAACTACAGTAGTATATTTAACATATATGGATAAAACAAAAGCTAAAGAAATTGAACCAGTTACTAATCCCACATTAAACTGTTTGCTGGATGCTTCAAAAGGAACTTATCTAAAAGATTTTCAGGCAAATTTAAAACCATTAGAAGAAGAACGGTATTCTGTTGTATTATCTAAAAATTCAATCTATGAATTATCCGTTTTTCAAAAAAAACAGGGAACTTTTACAATAGAGCTTCTGGAAAATAAACAGGAAGGTAAAATATCACCTACAATAACTGAACATAGGGAGTTTATAGAATCACATCAATTTACTATTAGAGAAACAGGTGTTTACCATATACTTCTTAAAAACGTATCAGAAGAAACTGAATCTACTGTTGTATTGCTTAATTTTCTTGATAAAACTACTGATATTCAAAAAATCAAAACACATGACAAGAAAGATATTGAAGAGGAAACCATTTATTTCCAGGTAGATAAAATGCCACAATTTGATAAAAAGGCTACAAAAGCAAACAGCTTCGAAGAATTTATCGTAATGAATTTAAGCTACCCCAAGGATGCTTTAAAAGAAAAAATTGAAGGAAAAGTTTTTGTTCAGTTTACTGTTGACAAAAATGGTTATATTAAAGATGCAAAAGTTACTCGTGGAGTTCATCCTTCTTTAGATCAGGAAGCATTAAGAATTGTTTATAGCATGCCAAAATGGGAACCCGGAATAAAAGACAAAGAACCCGTTGATGTGATCTTAACCTTTCCGGTAGTATTTAAATTATAATTCTTTTCATCTCCATATTTTTTCTTTGTTCAATGCCTGCTGATATTTGCGGGCATTGATATTATGCTGCGAAAGGGTTTTGGCGAAATTATGGTAACCCGAAAAGTCGGGTTTGGCACAAAAATACAAATAATCATGCTGTTCATAATTCAGCACGGCATCGATGGCCGCAATCGAGGGAATGGATATGGGTCCGGGAGGTAACCCGTATCGTTTATAAGTATTATAAGGCGAATCGATTTGCTTATGTACGGTAAGGACTCGTTTAATGGAAAAGTCACCCAGGGCGAATTTCAGTGTTGGATCAGCCTGCAGGTGCATTCTCTTGCGCAAACGATTAATATATACCCCGGCTACTTTTTTCATTTCCTCATTATATAATGTTTCTTCGTCAACAATTGAAGCGAGTGTAATTACATCCACAGGGGTAAGATTCAGGGTTTTGGCTTTCGCCAACCGGTTTTCGGTCCAGAATCGCTGGTATTCTTTATACATCCGTTGCACAAAACCTTCGGCCGAAGTGTTCCACCAAAACTCATAGGTATTGGGAATAAAAATGCATGAAAAAGTTTCAGGATTGAATCCATATTCATGGATTATGCTGTCGTTATGAAAAACCTGTAACAATGCGGAGGAATCGGCCTCAATTTGCTGAGCAATCCTTCCGGCCAGTTGTTCCAGGGTCCGAATACTGTTAAAGATTACATTTACCGGTTCCTGGTATCCGGATCGAAGCAAATTGATGATTTCATTATTATTCATTCCATGTTTCAGGGCATAACGGCCGGGATAAACATGACTGGGATAATTTTTTTTCCGGGCCAGCCAAGTAAATGAGGTTACGTTTTCAACAATTTCCTGCCTACGAAGGATGTCAACCACATCATTGAATTCGGCACCGGTAGGGATATACAGATACTTTTCACTGGAATCTACAACCAATACATTGGGTTTATAGATGCGCTGATAGATATTAATACTAAACACACTTATTCCTGCAAGAACTGCAATCAAAAATAATCCAACCGCTTTATAAAATAATTTTCTTTTCATCCTGTTATTATAAACATTAAACAATATAATCTGTTTAAGAAATGAACAAAATTAATTTTTATTGTTTTTTTTCATTACAAAAAATTGAATATTATGTACTATTTTTAATATTCAATCAAATTTCTTTGCATTTATATTCAAATTAATTGTAAATTAGTATTAATTTTTACTGTAGGTAGATTTTAAATAGGTAAAATTATACGAGACTATATGAAAGACTTAATTATAAAAGAAACTGAGAAGACTCCTTCTGTTGCATTAAGTACTAATGGTGTTTTAAAAATTGAGGGCAGGTCAATTCCCGAGGATGCGGCCAAGTTTTTTAAACCCATACTTGACTGGACGAAAGAATTTACTGCTGGAGAAATTCGTGTGGATATCAAATTAGAATATTTTAATACCAGTTCATCAAAATTTATATTAGAAATGCTGCGCTTGCTGGAAAATAATCCGGAGAATAAAAATATTTTGGTCAACTGGTTTTATGAAGAGGGTGATTTAGATGTGCTGGAGTCCGGCCAGTATTTTGAATCCATTATTGGTATTCCATTCAAATATATCGAATACGAAGAATTATAAGCTTTTCAACTCCCATTACCGGAAAAGTTTTATTAAATCAAATTTATTGACTATTTTATTATGAAAAAAATTGTTGTTTTTATTGTATTTACAGCAGTTACAACGTTTGCATTCTCTCAAACAGACTGCACCCGTCC
Organism: Bacteroidales bacterium; assembly: GCA_036351015.1. GTDB lineage: Bacteria > Bacteroidota > Bacteroidia > Bacteroidales > UBA12077 > UBA12077. The sequence goes on along the minus strand of JAZBOG010000010.1, from coordinate 155,634 downwards.
TTTGCCAACCCAACAGTTTAAATTAAAGCACCAGCAAATCAAAGGTCGAACAACAGACGCTTCAAAACTCCAGTTAGCCGTTCAAATTGTACAAACCTATTGTTTTTCAAGTGAACAGGTTAAAGAAATTGCTTTATTGTTTGAAGAGGATAAGTATCGCCTGCAATTTGCCCAATCGGCCTACGAAAATACAATTGATAAAGATAATTTTTACGAAGTTTACGATGCCTTTATCTATTATTCTGCTGTTTTCAGGCTACATGATTACCTTTCCAATAAAACTTCCGGAACCACTTTTTCGGATGACCACCTGGGTGAATCAATAAATACAGAGTTCCCGGATTATCATTATCCCGATTTTAGAAATTACCAGGGAACGAAAAACTGCAGTCCGTATATTTCACAACGACAGTTTAATTATATTGTCAATCAAATAAGGACAACCAAAGACCAGGATTTAAAACTGGACAAAGCCATACGGTTAATCCAGAACAATTGTATTCCAACCGATTATTTAATGAAAATTGGATCCTTGTTTTCCCAGGAAGATGATCGGTATGCTTTTGCAAAAGCCGGGTTATCGTCGGTTTACGATATTGATCAATACCCGGAGATGAGACAAATATTTTCAACCCCCCGAAACCGAAGTAATTTTGCAAGCTTTTTAGCCGGACAGGCATCTTTTACCTCTTCGTCATCCTCTTCGTCATCATTGTCATCCTCCTCCAGCCGTGGAGAGGTCTCTTCCGAAAAATGTTTTGTCAGCCAAAGCGAAATGAACTCCATTTTAAATACCTTAAGGAATGAAAGTTTTAACTCAACCAGGTTAAATGCAGCAAAACATATTATTGAATCAAAAAACTGCCTTTCACCCGAGCAAATAAAAGATATCGTTGATCTTTTCGATTATGAGAATTCAAGATTGGAGATTGCTATAGTAGGGTATGATTTTACAAAAAACAAAAATGACTATTATACTATTGTAAGTGGTGGCTTAGGATTTGACAGCAGCAAAAAGAAATTACTGAATTACATCAATAGTAATCCTTAAAAAAGAATGATTCTATGCCGAAGAAGGTATTAATTATAGATGACTCCTTAACAAATAATGTTCTGTTAGAGAATGTATTAAAAACAGAGGGAATTGAATCAATTGTTGCCTACAACGGCAAAGAAGCCCTTAAAATTATAAACAAAGAAAAACCATTACTTATTCTTCTGGATATTATGATGCCTGAGATGGATGGTTTTATGTTTTTAGAGAATATTAAACAAAATCCAGAAATTAAAGATATTCCGGTGATCATCATTACCGCAAAAGATGATCAGGAGAGTATAATTAAAGCAGAAAAAGCAAAGGTACAGGATCTAATCCTAAAACCCATTGATATTAATACTGTGATAGCGTCTGTAAAAGAACACCTAAATTTCAATGAGCAATACGCAGACAAATTATGAAAAGTAACCAGAACAAAGATCATCTAAAAAAAGCTGTATTATCATCGCTTTCAGATTTTGTTTTTATCCTATCCACAGAAGGATATTATATTGATATTCTTACGAAAAATCATCATGACTTGATTTTAAATCCTCAAGAAGGTCTTGATAAACATTTTAAAGAATTTAATTTCAACGATAACTTCACCCTTCAACTGGATAAAACATTTTCCAAAATAAAAGATACGGGGATATCCCAGGAATTTATTTTTACCTCGGACCATCATTTTTATCATGCCAAAATATCAGAGATTAAATCAGAGAAAGAAGAAATCCTTGGTTATGTAATTATTGGAAGGGATATATCGGCGTTAAAAGAGACAGAAAACAAACTCTCCCAAGAACTTGAAGAGAGCAAAGAAAAGATTAATGAACTACATCGTGACATTGATTTTTACATTAAGCAGGGAGATGTAATTACCAGCCAAAGGGCAAAGATTCAAAAACAAAGAGATCAGCTGGCAGTAGAAAAAAAGGATATTGCCAAACAAAAAGAGTTGATGGAGAAGGATCTTGATTTCATAATGAAACAAGGGGATAAAATTGCAGAACAGAAACACAAGATCAAGATCCAGCACGACATTGTCCGCAAACAAAACAAAAAAATTGAAGACAGTATTCTGTACGCCAAAAAAATCCAGTCGGCAGTTCTTCCACCCAGCCGATTTGTTCAGCACCTGTTGTCACAACATTTTATTTTTTATAAACCTCGCGATATTGTAAGCGGGGATTTTTACTGGACCAAACAAATTGACGAAAAAATTTTCATCGCTGCAGCTGATTGCACAGGTCACGGGGTTCCCGGGGCTCTGATGAGTATGCTTGGGATCACTTTTCTCAATGAAATTGTCAATAAGAACCCGGAAATTCATGCCCATGAAATCTTAAATGAGTTAAGAATGCATATTATCAGCTCTCTCCGCCAAACCGGTTCATTCGGGGAAAGCCGTGATGGTCTGGATATAGCCTTATGTATCATCAATCACGAGAAAAAAATAATGGAATATGCGGGGGCAAATAACCCCTTATATATCATAAGAAATAAGGAACTTACAGAAATAAAAGCCGATCGAATGCCGATCGGGATCCATCGGCGGGCAAAGGAATCCTTTAAAAATCATGAGGTTGAATTAAACAAAGATGATCTGATCTATATTTTCTCGGATGGATTTATTGACCAGTTTGGAGGAAATGATGGCCGTAAATTCCTGACTAAAAATTTTAAGGATTTACTCCTCGAAATTCATCACAAATCCCTGAGCGAACAAAAACAAATCCTTGAAAAAACATTTACTGAATGGAAAGGTGAACGAAAACAACTGGATGATATCCTGGTTATAGGCTTTAAGATTGCTTTTAATAAAGAGGTCGTTAAATCAAGGATGGATTACGACTGGGAAGGAAAAACGATCCTGATCGCCGAGGATGATGAAGCAAATTATATGTTATTACAAAAATCTTTGGCCAAAACCAATGCTCAGATCATTCATGCCGAAAATGGAAAAGAAGCAGTAAACATATGTAAATCAAATCCTAATATTAACCTGGTTTTGATGGATATCAGGATGCCGGTAATGGATGGAATAGAAGCTACTTCACAAATTAAACAGATCGACCCAAACTTACCGATCATTGTCCAAACGGCATTTACCATGTCGTCGGAAAAAGAAAAAAGTTTCAAAGCCGGGTGTGACGATTATATTTCAAAACCTATTAATCTGAAAGAGCTTTTTGCTACAGTTTGCAAATACATCGAAAAAAACGACAAATAATAATTTGCCCCAGGGAGTCCTCTCAAGCAGTTCCTAAGCTCTTTTGTTAACACAAACTTAATACTAAGTTAATGCAATGATTATCCTTACGTAATATTAGGATAAACTACGGGTTCTATATTTGTAGTGTAAACAACAGAAATAAATTTAATACTATAAATCATGAAAAAATTAACAACATTATTTGCGTTTATTATTTTTTCTTCATCCCTAATTCTGGCATCCAATGTTAACGAAGAAAAAGAAAGCACTAAAAAAAGCGAAAGTGCGGTACTAACCACATCCCTTTCAGGCATCATTTTGGATAAAACCACTGGCGAAGCCCTGGTAGGAGTTAAAGTAATGGTGGATGGTACAGAGAAAGCTGCTTATACTGATTTCGAGGGAAACTTTGAAATCAAAGAGTTAATTCCTGGAAACCACCAGCTAAAAGCATCCCTGATCTCATATAAGGAGAAAAAAGAAAACATTCAGTTAGATCTGACACAATCCAACACCATTGAGCTTACTATTGAAAATATATCAGAGTAAATTTTAGGGATTCATAACAATACCTAATGACCGGGATTTCAACATCCCGGTTTTATTAACCTTTATCCAAAAAACATCAATTAAAACAAAATACCTCTCTCCTATTACCCAAAGCAATCAAATTTCATAGCATGGAAAATGCATGAACTTTAAATTGCATCCTCCAAATATCATTTTTAAGATTTTGCTTTTTTCTGTATATTGCATAAAATTTAAACCTATATGAAAAAAAGCACAAAAGTAATTCAGATACTAAAAGATAATCGTGATTTTATTTCCCAAATAATGGATATCGATTTTAGTGACAAGAATGTTTTTGTCTTTGATTTTAGTGAGGCTAACCGGGAATTATATCAAATAGATTTGGATGATACCCATGCTTTTTCGGATTATGTATTTACAAAATTAAAAGAAGAAAAAAAGCAGGTTGGTGTTGGGGGGTATGGTGAGGACCGCCTGATCTATAAGAGGAGTAAGCATTTCGATGGAGAGGGAGAACCCCGGAGTATTCATCTGGGTACAGATCTCTGGGTTAAGGAAAATACACCCGTTTATGCTCCCTTACCCGGGATTATTCACAGCTTTAAAAACAATACTACTTTTGGAGATTATGGCCCTACGCTAATTCTCGAGCACTTAATTGAAGGGGTAACCTTTTATACTTTATACGGGCACCTGAGTCTTGATTCTATCACCGGACAGGAAAAAGGGAAGCTTGTCCGGCGTGGAGACGAAATTGCCCGTGTAGGTGACCAGGTAGTCAATGGAAACTGGCCTCCCCACTTACACTTCCAGGTTATTACCGATATGCTGGGCAACGAAGGTGATTTCCCGGGAGTTGCCCCACCATCAGCGAAAGAGTATTTTATGGACCTATGCATTGACCCAAACCTGATTCTAAAAATCGATTTACTGAAATAAAAAAAGGCCTGTCTGTGCAGGCCTTAAAAAATAAAATCAGCTGAGGATTAATCTTCCGAATAATTTTTTTCATTGATTAATTCCCCTTTTTCATTATACATTTTCCAAATACCGGTTTTCTTACCATCGACATACTCCATTTCGTATCGCAAGGTACCCTTTTCGTCCCAGATAAACCACTTACCATGCTTTTTGCCATCCATATAATTTGCTTCAGCTAATTTTAGGCTTTCTTCGTTCCAGGTTATCCAGGTTCCATGTATTACCCCATTTTTGTATGATCTTTGCTCGTTTTGTATACCATTAGGGAAGTAAATATTGGTTAGTCCATGTTGCAAACCTTCTTTTAAGCTCATCTCCACATGCAGTGATTCATTGTCGTAATATTCCTTATAAATCCCTGTAAAGGGATTGTTTTGTTCATCGACATATTTACCCTCCTTTTTCACCAGGTTTTGGGAAAAGCCTGAGTTGACAATCCCCAGGACCAAAAGGATAATATATATTGTTATCTTTTTCATAATTTAAACGTTATTAATTTAGTATTTAGCGAATATACAAATTTATTGAGTTTCCTTTTTGAATATCAGCCTGGATATTATTTTCAATACTTTAGTTAAAGTCTCCGGTTAAAAACTGTAGCTTAAATGAAAGCTATAGCTAGTTCCACTCTCCCGCAACTCATAATACTGTTTCTGAGCTTTAAAAGACTGGTATATCGTTTCGTTTTTACTGTTTAAAAGATTTTTTATTTTCAGGCCGACCCCAAACCCATTTTGGAACTGCTTCGAAAAGTTAAAATTCAGGCTATGAAACGGTTTCTGATAGATATCGGGTCGGTCTTTAATCCCCACTACCTGAAGGGTTTTTCCCTGCACATTATAATATAATCCTGCCTCGAGATTTTTCCAGATGTCCTCTTCGCCCTTAAAGGTAAGCCCTGCATTTAACAGGAAAGGAGACTGGCCTGCCATATCTCGATAACGGCTGATTGTTTCACCCGTACGGGCCGACAATACCCTTGAATCATATTCCGATTTACTCCGTTGTACACGCGACTGTACATAGGTAAAATTAACATTTAGATGAAGAACTTTTAAGGGTTCACTTAACCAATCAAGCGTTTGACGTGCCTCCACTTCAGCTCCATACACTTCACCATCGCCTACATTACGTGGCTGGATCTGCATTTTCTGTGTGGTTGCAAACTGAACCATCTCAATGGGATCAAAAAACTTTTTATAAAAACCGCTTAAAGAGATAAGCTGACCACTTTTATAAAAATATTCCCATCGAAAATCAATATTATGAATCTTAGTACTGCCCAGATTACCATTCCAGTAAACCACTTCATTTCCTTCAGTATCCATACCAATATCATCGGCTAAACCTCCAATAAAAGTAACCCCACTAATGGGATCGAATATCTGCGCATAGGATAACTCTTTAAAAGATGGGCGGGCAATGGTTTTCGAATAAGATAATCTGAGGTTTTGATTCTGTGCAAAATTATAAATGAAATTCAGGGATGGAAACAGATCTATATCATTGATCACTTCCTCATTGTTCAGGATCTTATCGCCAAGCTGGTTTCGCCCGGAGTACTGTTGTATGTAGTTTTCGGCCCTGATACCTATAACCGATGTGAAATTTTTTGTCAGACTAAATTCTGAAGATACATAAGCCGCAATATAATTTAAGGAAGCATTATATTGATTCGAATTGGCCGGTATAAAGTTTGCTTCGTAAGTTGTTCCCCTTCCAACATCTCCCAGGTATGGCCACAAATTTTCCTCAAGAAATAATTCATTGGGATCTCCGGTAAGGGGAATATCTCTGACATTTATTGCAAAAGTCTGTACCTCATAATCTCTTTCTTTAAACGTATAAGCGCCTCCAAATTTCAATTCAGCATCTTCCCCGTTCACTTTAATTTTATGGGTAACATGAGCTACACTACTTATATTTATTTCACTCAGCTCTCTCCAGCTTCGTTCGGGGAAACCGGATTCTGTTCCAATTACCAGATCATCGCGGGTGGCTCCATAAGCATATCTCGTAAAGCGAATATCCGGATCTTTAATACTGGATATCGTGGGTGACAGTTTCCAAACGATCTCCCATCTGGAATCAGGTTGTGAATGTTTCCCGTCGATTAACAGGTTGGTTAAGGAGCGTTGGGTATAGTAAAGCGCATGTTGAAAGGCCTCAAATTCACTTCCTACGTCACTGCTTCTATAGTCGAAGATCCCTGCTTTCGATTCGCCGTTTTGCAGATGAAGAAAATTGACCCTGTATTTTGCTGCTTTTGATTTGATGGCAAGTCCAGCCAGTCCACTTAAAAACACATTGTTTACTCCATAATCGCCCGTACGCTGATCCCGCAGTTCCAGTTCGGTTACCTGGGGGTCAGCTGTTGCCAGGCCATACCGGCCGAAAACTGCATTCTCATAAAAATCAGTACTGTTTTTATACGAAAGAGCAACTTGATATCCTACGGTATGTTTGTTTATAGCTTTTTGATTTCCAAAAGAAAAACCAAAATCATAATCCATTAAGCTCGTTGTATTATGTGCGGCCATGGTTGGATTAAAATTTTCCAGAATACTTCGGTAAAGGGCCCCTGCTTCCTCATTTATATATGTTTCGGTATATTGCGGGATATTTGTAGTTGCAGGTATCGCTCTTGTTCCATCATCAAAACCCAGAAAATCAGTACTACCCCCTTTATAGGTCAGATAATCGCCGTTAAAATGAAAATCAGGGTTATATCCGGCAGCCATGGATATTCTTCCTTTTCTTTCCTCGGGAAAATCCTTAAGTTCAATATCCACAATTCCCCCGGTAAAGTCAGCCGGAAGATCAGCACGAAATGATTTATGAACAATAATATTATCGATGACACTGGTCGGGAAGATATCCATTTGCAGCGTATTCCTGTCAGGATCCAGTCCCGGGATATCTGTTCCGTTAAGCATGGTTTTTGTGTATCGGTCGCCCAGGCCCCGAACATATACATATTTTCCATTGGTTACCGAAACCCCGGTAATCCGTTTAACCGAAGCTGCAGCATCAGAATCGCCGGTTCGGCGAAGAGTAACCGCAGAAATTCCATCAAACACATTGGGCGATTTCTGTTTCATGGCCAGCAATGCATTTTCCGTATTGCGAATAGCTTTAGCTGTTACTACGGCACTGGCAATTTCGAAGGTAGCTTCATTCAGACCGATATCATTCAGGAGGGTCACCTCCCCTTCCTGTACCATCACCTCATTTACGAAAACTGTTTCGTAAGAGATAAACGACACCCTAACATCCCAGGTTCCAGGAGTAACCGAAAGATTAAATTTCCCATCAAGGTCGGTAATAGTACCCCGGGCAACCTCTTCGATATATATTGTAACCCCGGGGAGTGATTCGCCTGTTACCCCGTCAAAAACAAAACCACGAATCGTTCCGTTTTGAGCATACACCCAATTGCTTACCCCGAATAATAGAAAAAAAAACAGTAATTTAAATTTTCTCATGTCTTTGTGTATTCTTTTTTCATACCAAAACCCGCAGGAAAATGATCCTGCGAGCTTGAACAATTAACAATCTTATATTTAGTTCTCGTTTAAAAATCAGACAATTCACCGGATACGGCAGCCCATGACCAGCTGGCAAAGGCTGATTTAGCAGCACCTAACGATGGAGTAGTAACTTCCGTAACAAAGGCATCACTACCCTCTTTAAAGAAATCGGTTAACAGCATTCCATTCGGCAGGGTTGCTTCCAGATTGGTGAAGGAACAAGTGTAATCTGTTGGAATTTCATCAAAATCCTGTCCTTCGGCAAGGCCAAAGAAATATACTGCATCCATGTCCACATAGGAATTTGCATCATTATCGACCAAGCCCTCAGCATTTCCTGCATATACCGAGCCATTAACAAGGGTATGCTTTGCAGCCATCGTTCCTTCGGGTCCGTCGAGTTCGAAACATTCATCTCCCGGATTAATTACAATAAAGTTATCCAGCGTACCTGACCAGGACTGATCGGTATCGATAGCATCATCTCCTGCATTCCAAACAATCGCATTGGTTACATTTACTGTACCTCCGAACCATTCGATTCCATCGTCCTGGTTTGCAACAATTTCCACATTTTCAATAAGTGTTCCGGTACCAACACCTCCCAAAGTAAGACCATTGATCTCGTTTCCTTCTCCGATATTAGCACCTCCATGGCGGATAGAAATATATTGAATCACTCCTGAATTATCCGTTGGAACATTTCCTCCATATTTACCATTATTATCGTCGGCAGGTATTCCTTCGATCGAGGCTTCAATGCCATCACCGGCTACAGAAATGGGAGCTTTTCCCAAAATGAGAAGCCCACCCCATAATCCATTTAAATCAGGGTCCAGGTTAGGACTGGCAACCATACCAGGTTCAATTTCGTCAGCTACCGAAGTAAAGATAATTGGAGCATCAGCAGTACCCTGAGCCATTAATTTTGCACCACGGGCAATTAATAAAGCAGTGGCATTGGTTCCTGTACCGGCTTCACCTTTTATAATAACACCGGGTTCAATGGTTAGGGTAACACCCTCAACAACAGCTATACGTCCACCCAAGACATATACATTCCCTGTTTCCCAGGTAGTATTCTCAGTAATATTCGATGAAATGGTAAATTCATTTTCATCAATTACCGGATTATCATTGTCATCATCATTGTCACAAGAAGTGAACCCAATGGTTAAAGCGGCCAATAAAACTGCGGTTACTTTTAAATACTGTTTTTTCATTTTGTTCAAGATTTTGGTTTATTAAAAATTTTATCAGAAAAATCATTTATTATTTAACAGCAAAATAAGGGAACCTTATGTTAAATGATATTATCTGTTTTTTATGCTTACATTAATTTTATAGACTCCCGTTTTTTTTCTTAACTTTAACTTAAAATTGATTTAAGATTCTCTTTCGGTTAAGGAGGAATAAATAGTGTATTTTAGCCATTTATAACTGATGATAAATCAACCCCCATGGAGTATAAAAATTTTAAGATTTTAATCGTAGATGATGAGCCTGATATTCTTGAATTTTTAAGTTACAATATTCAAAAAGAAGGCTTTAAAGTATATACTGCCGGTACAGGAAAAGAAGCCATAAAGATTGCCCGGGAAATTAATCCTCATTTAATTTTACTTGATGTGATGATGCCCGAGATGGATGGGATTGAGACCTGTGAGATCATGCGTCAGGATACAAAACTGCAAAATACGGTGATCGCTTTTTTAACAGCCCGGGGTGAAGATTACTCTCAGATTGCAGGATTTGAAGCAGGTGGTGATGATTATATTGCTAAACCGGTAAAACCCAAGGTGCTTGTCAGCAGAATTAAAGCCCTGCTGAAAAGGTTTAAGCCATCCACCAAACAAGAAGCTGAAGAAAAAATTATAAAACAGGCCAACCTTGTCATTGATAAAGAAAAATATATCGTGGTGAAAAACGGCAAGGAACTGGTACTCCCCAAAAAAGAATTTGAACTGTTGGTATTATTAATTTCAAAACCCGACCGGGTTTTTACGCGCGATGAGATTTTCAGTTCTGTATGGGGAGATAATATTATAGTTGGTGATCGAACCATCGATGTGCATATCCGCAAATTAAGAGAAAAAATCGGCGAAGAACACATCAAAACGATCAAAGGGGTTGGGTATAAGTTCGTTAATTAACTCAGCTTAACCCTTAATTGCATTAATTATAAAAAAGGCCCGAAAAATTCGGGCCTTAATTAATTGATACAATTTACAGCATATTACTCATGATTATCCAGTTGGAACTCAACAAAATCACGTTGTGCTTTCACCAGGTTAATCGATTGCAGCAAGAAATTTTGCAATTCATTCAATATGCCAAGGTAAAGGATACTGATCCTGGTACCTGACTCTTGTTTTTTAATTCGCTTAACCTGTTTTTTACGGGCAGTTTTTATTTTACTTAAAACATCCTGCTGTATTTCAATCAAATCAGGAATTGATTCAAAGGTGTTGTTTTCAATGGTTTCAATAATTGAGTCAAATAATTCGGTGGTACCATCCCTGAGTTCATTCAATTCTTTAGCCTGAGCAGGTGTTAATCCTTTATGATGGTTATCGATATGTTCAAAACTAGGATTAGAGATAAATGTAAGTGCATGAGCCATTTCCCTTAGATAATCAATAACCTGAACATAATAGTGTCCTGTTTCGGCCTCTTCTTCGTACAATTTTTCCAGGGTAGCATACACCGTTTGTTTCAGATAACGGGCTTCTTCGTTGAGTTTATCCACTTCCTTGCACAAATTTTTCAGCAGCTTACGGTCTTCTTTTGTCAGGCCTATGATGGTTTGGTTAAGCACTTTAATTACCGCCTTAAGCATATTACGTACTTCGAGGGTACATTTGGTTTTTATATTTTCGGCATGTAATTCCTCATCGGCCAGGGTCTTGATTTTTTCTTTTTCAGATTCCTTTTTATTAAAAAGGATATGTGTTCTAATAAGAATAAAGAGAGCCAGGGCAATAAAAACACCAATAGCAACTCCCCCGCCGTAGCTAATAATTAATGCAATAATAAAAGCTGCGGTAAACGCGGTAAATGCAGTAATAAACCACCCGCCAATCACAGTAATAACCCCGGTAATCCGGTAAACAGCACTTTCGCGCCCCCAGGCCTTATCGGCAAGAGAGCTTCCCATGGCAACCATAAAGGTAACATAGGTTGTTGACAAGGGAAGTTTTAAGGATGTAGCAAAAGCGATCAGAACACTGGCAACGGTTAAATTAACCGATGCACGGACCATATCAAACGAAGGTGCATCTTTTTGGTTTTTCAGTGATTTTTCATATTCGTCAGTATCAAATCGTTTTTTAAGGAATTTCTTTGTTTTTCTGGGGATTATCTTATCGAAAGCATTGTTCATATCCAATGCCGCCTTAACTAATGTCCGGGAAAGCATACTTGATCCAAATCGCTCATTTCCTGAAGCCTGTCGGCTAAGATTCACTTCAGTTTCGGTTACCCGCCTGGCTTTACGTGATAACCAAAGGGTAACAACCATAACCAGTCCGGCAAGCAACAAAAGAACCGTATTGGCTTTCGCTTTACCTGTTAAAGCTACCATTAGCAATCCATTGGGATCAGCAGCAGGATCAGCAAGAAAAGCCTGGTAAGATTTTAAACCAGCCAAAGGCACACCGATAAAATTAACCAGGTCGTTTCCGGCAAAAGCCATGGCCAGAGCAAAAGTTCCGATCAGGACCACCAGTTTTAAGCTATCTAATCGTACTAACCAGTAGAGAATTTGCAATAAAATGGACCAGCCAAGTAAGCTGTAAAGAATAATTAAAGTAGAGTTCATTTTAATCCAGTCGGCAGCAGTATCGGTCAGGAAAGAAGTTCCTTTGGCACCTTTTATCAAGATAAAATAGGTAATCGCAGTGATAGCAATAGCTCCCCAGATCGCTCCAAAATATTTGAAGGTACGTTTATAGTTAAATGAAAAAAACAAACGGGTAACATACATTATTAAAGAACCTACGGTAAAAGCAACAATTACCGAAAGCAGGATTCCTGCTATGATGGCCAGGGCTTTTGCCGAGTTAATATAATTACTCATCTCGGATAAACTAACCCCCAGGCGGTTTATTTTAACAATAGCCACGGCAACAGAAGAACCTAAAAGTTCGAAGACAATAGAAACGGTTGTGGAAGTAGGTAAGGCAAGGGTATTAAAAATATCAAGCAGTAAGATATCGGTAAGCATCACAGCCAGGAAAATGATCATTATCTCAGAAAAATAAAACTGATCCGGATGAAAAATTCCTTTTCGTGCTACTTCCATCATTCCACTTGAAAAGGTAGTACCCACCAGGATCCCTATACTTGCAATGATCATAATTACATGACGAGGGGCAACTTTTGATCCAATGGCTGAATTCAGGAAATTTACCGCATCATTACTAACGCCAACAATTAAATCAGAGATGGCCAGGGCAAAAAGAATAACGACAATTATTAAATAAAAATTTTCCATTTCTATTCGTTTAAAATTTGTTGTAAAAGTAGAGATTCAGAAAATAGGTTAATCATGCGAACGAATTAATTTTTTATTAATTCAATGTTAAATTAATGTTAATTTAAATTACGCATCCTAAATTTACATATTTTCTGTTAAAGATTAAACTACTTTTTTACAGGATTTTTTTTTGTTTCTGAGAAATAACACTATTTTTATAATATAGTACCATATTTGGAGGATTTCAGAGATTATTGAAAGTGATTTTATGATGAAATACGATGTCATTATTAATTTTAAAGGAACAATATCCCTGGATATTATTGATGATATCTTGCACAAACTTAAAGTTTATCTTCATGATACGATTGAAGACAAGCTGATTCGTAAACGTGTATATTCATTATCTGTTGAATGCCTTGATAATATATTCAAACATACCGATCTTACAGATTCTGGGAATGAGCTGGTCTTTAAATATCCCCCCCGGTTTATTGTGGAATTTTTTAACAATACATTTCTCATCCATACCGGGAATATTATATCCAATGAAAATATCCCCCTCGTGATTGAGAAATTAACAAAACTAAACCAGTTAGCAGATGAAGAGATCAACCAGTTATATAAAGATTCTCTTTCAACTGCAGAAATATCTGAAAAAGGAGGAGCCGGATTAGGACTCATTGTCATGGCCAAGACGACGCGGCAAAAAATTAATTTCGATTTTGAAAAAATAAATCATAAGTTTTCTTATTTTGCAATGCAATTAAACCTAAAAATAAATTAACTAAACTATGAAAATCTTAAATATCGCAGCAACAAATAAATCTCCAAGGATATTCTTTGATCCGGCGAAAAAATTATTTGAGATCAAGGGTAATTCGAGGCCTGAAAATGTTCGTGATTTTTTCTACCCGATCCTCGAAACCTTACGGAACTATTTTGATTCGGCAGCAGAAGATCAACAACTAATCAGCGGATCAGAAGAAAAGCCCTTTACCTTTAACTTTAAACTCGATTATTTCAATTCATCCTCCGCAAAATTTATTTCGGACATTTTAGTTATTGTAAAAGATTATTCGGAAAAAGGGATTTGTTTTAAAGTATATTGGTATTTTGAAGACGGTGATGATGACATGAAAGAAGTAGGTGAAGATTTTTCGGATATGATATCCTTTCCTTTTAACTATATCATGGTACAGCGATAAACAAAAGTTCAATGTTTTATAAAGATAAAGTAGTTTGGATCACAGGGGCCTCTTCAGGAATTGGGGAGGCCTTAGCATATGAACTGGCCCGTCAACAGGCCATAACCATCCTTTCATCGAACCAGCCGGAAGAACTGGAGCGGGTAAAAAAAAATTATGATCAACTAGGAGGGCAATGTTTTATCCAGTTTCTGGATATTACGGATATTGACAAAATGGATTCTTTAACAGAATCCATTATAGAACAATTTGGGCGCATCGATTTACTAATCAACAATGCAGGTATCAGTCAGCGTGCTTTAGCTCTTGAAACACCACTATCTGTTGATCGCAAAATCATGGAGATCGATTATTTCGGAACGATAGCCTTAACAAAATCAGTGCTCCCCTATATGATCAAGGCAAATTCGGGCTATATTGCAGTCACCAGCAGCATCTCCGGAAAATTCGGGTTTCCGCTCCGCTCGGCTTATTCAGCGGCAAAGCATGCCCTCCATGGTTTTTTTGAAACCCTCAGAGCAGAAGTCTATGAACACAACATCAGGGTATTGATTGCATTTCCGGGAAGAGTAAAAACCAATATTTCGTTACATGCATTAACTAAAGATGGAACAGCACATGGAAAAATGGACGAAGGGCAAGATACAGGAATATCTGCAGAAAAATGTGCCCGTCAATACCTTAAAGCCATCCGCAAGGACAAAAAAGAGGTTTTAATAGGATCTACAGAATTACTTATGGTATATATTCATAAATTTTTTCCCAAAATATTTTATAAATTAGCACGCAAAATTAAACCTGTTTAGAACCGAAATTGAGCGTATAAAATGGAAAAAATTATCAGTGGAATTCAACAAATTGGAATTGGGGTAACAGATGTTTACAAAGCATGGAAGTGGTATAAAGAGAATTTTGGGATGGATATCCGTATTTTTGAAGATAATACGGTAGCTGAGCTCATGTTACCCTATACCGGGGGAAAACCAAGGAAACGTCATGCTGCACTGGCGATGAATCTTTCCGGAGGAGGTGGATTTGAAATCTGGCAATATTCGGAACGAACCCCCCAAGCTCCTGAATTTGATCTTCAATTGGGCGATCTGGGGATTATTGCCGCAAAAATAAAAAGCCCTAATTTAAAAAAAGCATACGAAACGTTTAAGGCACGTAACCTTGATGTACTTGGTGAATTATACTCAGATCACTTTTTCATGAAAGACCCCTATGGAAACATTTTCCAGGTAATCAATGATTCCATATGGTTCAGAAAAGAAAACAAACTCACCGGCGCAGTTGCCGGAGCAATTATCGGAGTTTCCGACATCGAACAGTCCAAAAAGGTTTACTGTGATATCCTGGGGTATGATGAGGTTATTTATGATGACCAGGGTATTTTTGACGATTTTAAACCCATGGCCGGAGGAAATCATAAGTTTCGCAGAGTACTCTTAAAGTCGAGCAAGGAAAGACGTGGGATTTTTAGCCGGTTGTTCGGCCACAGCTACATTGAACTTATCCAGGTATTAGACCGGGAACCCAATAAAATTTTTAAAAACCGCTATTGGGGCGATCTTGGGTTTATTCACCTATGTTACGACATTTCAGGAATGGAGGCCTTGAAAAAAGACTGTGAATCGAAAGGTTTTCCTTTTACTGTGGATAGTTCAGTAAAACATAATGAGGATAACAGTTTTGATATGGGTGAAGCAGCAGGGCACTTTTCATACATCGAAGATCCGGATGGTACTTTAATCGAATTTGTTGAAACCCACAAGATCCCTATTATGGAAAAGCTGGGGTGGTATCTCAACCTCAAGAACAGAGACCGCAGCAAACCATTGCCCAACTGGATGATTAAAGCACTCCGGTTTAGTAAAGTAAAATTCTAAGATCTTTTTGAACAATATTCTTTAACCGGCGATTTTGGTCTCATAAAAGATATTTTACAATCTTTTTAAAACCATTTTATTTTTTAACTGTTACATGGTTATACTTTAAAATTATGAATAAAAAACAGATTATTTCAGTAATCTCGGCTTTGCTGCTTATCATTTCCTTATCATGCACCCGGGAAAAGAAACCCGAGAAAATAAGTATTTATCTCATCGAGACCAGTGATATTCATGGTGCTATTTTCGATTATGATTTTATTATTAACAGAAATTCCAATACCTCGTTATCAAAAATCTCATCCTATATCAAAGATTTAAAAGCAATAGAAAATGTTGTTTTATTAGACAATGGCGATATATTACAAGGGCAGCCGGTAGTATATTACTCCAATTATGAAAATGTTGAGGAAGAGCATATTTGTTCGCAGGTTATGAATTATATGGAGTATGATGCTGCCACAGTTGGAAATCATGATATTGAAGCAGGACATGCTGTTTATGATAAACTAATGAATGAGTTTAACTTTCCCTGGCTCGCGGCAAATGCTATCCATACAAAAACCGGGAAACCCTATTTTGAGCCCTATACAATAATCCATAAAGAGGGCATTAAAATTGCTGTTTTAGGTTTAATAACGCCCGGGATTCCTAAATGGCTGCCCGAAGAACTTTGGGAAGGTATAGAGTTTATCGATATGGTTGAATCGGCCAAAGAATGGGTTCCCAAAATCATGGAAAAAGAAAAACCAGATCTGTTGATTGGCCTTTTCCATTCGGGATATGACTATACCTATGGAGGAGTAAATTATGATACTCCCAGAAACGAAAATGCTTCGGTAATCGTTGCCCAACAAGTCCCCGGATTTGATATCATCTTTGTAGGACACGATCACCGAACATGGAACGAAAAAATCGAAAATGTTAACGGAGATGAAGTTATCATTATGGGACCCAAAGGCTATGCCAACCAGTTTTGTGTGGCAAAAGCAGAGATGATTTTGAATGATCAAAATGAATATGATAAATCTTTTCAAACAGAAATTATCGATGTTTCTCATCTCGAAACAGACAAGGATTTTTCTCAAAAATTTAAAGATCAAATCAGCGAAGTTAAAAAATATGTATCCCATGAGGTGGGCGTTTTTGAAAAAACCGTTGATGCCCACGAAGCAATTTATGGGCCTTCGGAATTTGTGGATTTAATCAATACCATCCAGCTGGATATTAGTGATGCCGAGATCTCATTTGCCGCACCATTATCGTTTAACGCAACCCTGGATAAGGGGCCCGTTTATGTTCGCGATATGTTTAAACTATATCGTTTCGAGAATTTTCTTTATACCATGAAACTATCAGGAAAAGAGATTGATGGGTATCTGGAATATTCATTCGCTCATTGGTTTAATACTATGGAAAGTTCGGATGATCATTTATTGTTATTTAAAACAGATGATAAAGGGAACCCCTTATACTCAGAACAACACCAGTCAGTTAGCCTGAAAAACAATTATTATAATTTCGATGTTGCTGCCGGAATAAAATATACGGTAGATATTTCAAAACCAGCCGGAGATAAAGTCACCATTCACTCCTTAACCTCTGGGGATGAGTTTTATACAGACAGCATCTACTGCGTAGCCATCAACAGCTACCGAGGAAATGGCGGTGGAGGCCATTTGGTAAAAGGGGCAGGAATCCCGGAGGATAAACTCAACGAACGCCGGATAAACTCGACCGATAAAGATATCCGCTATTATATGATGAATTGGATTGAAGAACAACAAATCCTACATCCTGAAGCCAGAAAAGAATGGACAGTATACCCTGAAGACTGGTGGGAAAAAGCAAAGAAAAAGGATTACGAACTTTTAAATTAATAAAAAACATGAAAAAAATTCTATTTTTATTTCTTTCAATCTCAATTATTGTATCGTGTAACAACGAAACATATAAGCATAACAAGGGCGATAAAAAAGCTAAAAATGTCATTCTTTTTATTGGTGATGGTATGAGCGTAACCCATTTGTATGCAGCCATGACTGTTTCGGAAGCACCCCTTCATATCGAGCAATTAAAATACACAGGAATGCATAAAACCTATTCAGCTTCCGATTATATTACAGATTCTGGTGCAGGAGGTACTGCCCTGGCAACGGGTAAAAAAACAAAAAACGGCCATATTGGTTGCGATTCATTAGGAAATCACTTTAAATCTATTTTAAAATATGCCGAAGATGCCGGTTTATCCACAGGGCTGGTATCAACCAGTTCAATTTTACATGCCACCCCCGCCGCTTTTATTGCCAATAATGTAAGTAGAAACAATTACCAGGAGATTGCCCTGGATTTTTTAAAAACCGATATTGATCTTTTTATTGGGGGTGGCAGGAAAGATTTTGAAGACCGTGAAGACGGGTTAAATCTTATCGATTCCTTAAAAAGACGGGAATACAAGGTTACTACAACGGTTGAGGAGATCAATCTGGCTGACTACCAAAAATTTGCTGTACTTACAGCTGAAAAACACAACCCGGAATATCGCGATGGACGTGGTGATATGCTGCCCAAAGCAACAGCAAAAGCCATCGAAGTGTTAAGCCGGAATAAAAACGGGTTTTTTATGATGGTTGAAGGATCGCAGATCGACTGGGGCGGACATGATAATGATATTGATTATATTCTTACAGAATTGTTAGATTTTGACCGGGCGGTGGGAAAAGCACTTGAATTTGCAGAAAAAGATGGTGAAACCCTGGTGATTGTCACTTCCGATCATGAAACCGGAGGACTAACCTTAACGGGGGGAGATATTCATAAAAGAACCATTGAAGTAAACTTCTCCACCGATTACCATACTGCCGATATGGTCCCCGTCTTTGCCTATGGTCCTGGAGCCGAGAAATTCACTGGCATTTATGAAAATACGGATGTTTTTCATAAGATGATGAAATCACTTGGATTAGAGTAAAAATTTTCCAGTATCTTATTTAATCCCTATAAGTTAGCTCATTAACTGCTAATCCAGGGATTTTTTAGTATATTTGAATTTCAATTAAGATACTTTTGGTTTATGATAAGGGATTATTTCACCTATAAAATAAAAATAAAAGATACACCTTTTGAAACCGAAGGGAAACAAAAAACATCCAATACCACAGCAATTTCATTTCTCGATGTCAATAAAAAAGAGGTTGCATATATTGAATTAGGTTATGTAGATAAAGAGGAAATTTATCAGTTTATTGATCAGGAAAAGCCAATTAACCTGGATCATTGTTATATTGAGAATTTCTCCTTAACGGAATATAGGGAAAGGCGTAACCTGGATAAAAAAGCAATCGTCAAGTTACATCATTTTTCAGCCTACAACACATTTTTTGACTCACGCATTGTTACAGATTTTTCTTTTGCTGAATTTGATGATGAGTATAAAACTTTTGAGAATGCCCATTTCTTAAATGGAGCGGTTTCTTTCCAATCCTGTAAATTCAATCAGGGTGGCATTAACTTCAGCTATACCTATTTCAACGACGGAAATATTGATTTTACAAATGTTCATTTTGGCGAGGGTGAAGTAAACTTTAAAAACTCATGGTATGGAACCGGTCATAAAAATTTTCAAGATGCCTACTTTGGCAAAGGAGATGTATTATTTATAAACACTGAATTTAATGCAGGAGATGTAACATTTGTCAATACCCTTTTCGAATCCAGGAGGGTTACCTTTAAAGTTGCCCGGTTTGGATATGGAAAGATCAATTTTCATTTTGCCCGTTTCCACTGTAAGGAGCTTATTTTTGACCGAACTGAATTTGGCGATGGCAAAGTAGATTTCAGAACTACTGAATTTAGTGAAGCGAAAGTAAGTTTTAACCGGGCAATCTTTGGAAACGGTGAAAAGTCATTCGAAGCTGCCCAGCATAAAGGGGGAAAAGTTACTTTTCGAAGAACTCAATGGGGAGATGGAGATGTGTCGTTTGAACAAATAGAATTTCAAAACACCTTATTATTTTTGGATAATGCCGATTTCGGAAAAGGGAATTTAAGTTTTAGCCATGCCCGGTTATTAGAATTATCCTTAAAATCCTGCCACCTGGATTATTATGTTGATCTACGAATCGCTAAATGCCGCTATATTGACTTATCAAATACTGTAGCCCGTGATATTATTGATATTAAACCCTATGATTTTCCGTTGCAAATCGACACGATCAATTTTTCAGGCATGCGTCTGATTGGTAGAATATATATTGACTGGAAAATCAATCGGGTAAAACAGATCATCTATTCACAGGACGAAACCTCCTATAGAGAAATCGCCGAGCAGTTCAGGATATTAAAAGAGAACTATAATACTACCGGTCAATATGCTGATGAAGATAAAGCCTATGTCGAATTTAAGCGTAATGAACTAAAAGCAAATTTACACGATGCCCTTCAGGAGAATCCCATAAGCAGGATCTGGCAATACCCATCCTATGCTTTTCAATGGCTGGTATTCGATAAGGTAGGACTATATGCGACCAATCCATTACGCGTACTTACCAGTATGCTTTTTAGTTATGTCTTTTTCTCGATCATTTACCTGGTACTTCCCCTCTTTGTAAATACACGTATAGTATCTTCGCTTGGCGATCCGGATAAACTGGGGCCTGTAGCCGTTTCCTTTTATCATAGCGCCATAACATTTCTTACTATCGGTTACGGGGATTATTATCCTTCGGGTTTATTCCGATGGATCTCAGGATTTGAGGGGTTTGTAGGACTATTTCTTATGTCCTATTTTACGGTTGCTTTTGTACGAAAAATCCTAAGGTAAACTATCAATACATCTTTCTTACTTCTGCTTTCAGGAATTCCAATGCCAGACTTACCGGTGACTTTTCCTGTTTCATCAGCTCTTCGAGAATCATCTTACTTAATTCTAAAGCAGAAGACTCTGGTTTTACCCGGTTACTACAACTATTCACAATTTGTACAATGGTTGATCTTGCATTTTTAATTAACTCCCAGGCCTGCGAGGAAACATAAATCTGCTGCGACAAATTATGGTCAAACTCAGAGCGGATAGTATTTATTATCCCGGATTGTAATTGTTTAGCCGTCATCTGTGGTTTAGTTAACCGCATAATTAACGACTCGGGAGATATTCGTTCTAGCAAAAGGGTTAGCCGTTCATATGCCTGAAGCCTGATGGGAGTAATTACTTTTTGGTTTTTAGTGATCATCTCAATATTCCGCTTACTCTGTTCATTCCTGAGCATCTGTTTTAAGACCAGCCAACTGGTGATAAAAACAATAAATGCGGGCAATACATATTTTACAACTTCAATTACTACATCCATTGGATTAACTGTTTTAATTCCCCTGTATTTTAGGGTTGTTGTTATACAACACAAATAAAAATCTTTAAATATTTTATCTTTGCTTGAGACTAAAAATCAAATTTAGTAAAAATATTGTATTAACATTGCTATTTATAAAATTACCTTAATAAGTATATCTTTTATGGAAAACATTTCACACAGAGTTGCTAATTTAGCTGTATCACAAACCCTGGCCATGAGCCAGAAAAGTCGTGATTTAAAAGCCCAGGGGTTCGATGTTATTAATTTAAGCGTAGGCGAACCCGATTTTAATACTCCCCAACATATTAAAGAGGCTGCCATTAAAGCCATCAACGAAAATTACAGTCATTATGCTCCGGTACCTGGCTACCCGGAATTGTTACAGGCAATCTCAGATAAATTAAAAAAAGAAAATAACCTGGATTATGCCAAAGACCAGATCATTGTTTCAAACGGAGCCAAACATTCCTTAGCCAACGTGATTTTATCGCTTGTAAACAAGGATGACGAGGTGATTGTTCCGGCACCCTACTGGGTAAGTTATGTTGAACTGGTAAAACTTGCCG
This sequence comes from Bacteroidales bacterium, assembly GCA_036351015.1. GTDB lineage: Bacteria > Bacteroidota > Bacteroidia > Bacteroidales > UBA12077 > UBA12077. Next base: position 133,850 of record JAZBOG010000010.1, on the reverse strand, counting down.
AAGGCCAAAATGTGGTGGTTGAAGCTGGCATTGAAAATGATTTTAAGATTACTCCCGAACAATTAAAGAAAGCCATAACGCCCAAAACCAAGGCATTGTTTCTTTGCTCCCCTTCCAATCCCAGTGGCAGTCTCTATTCGCGGGATGAGTTAAGAGCCATTGCTGAAGTGATTGATGCTGCAAACCAGGATATTTACATCATTTCTGATGAAATTTATGAACACATTAATTTTGTTGGTAAACATGAAAGTATTGCCCAGTTTGACTTTATCCGCGACAAAGTCATTATTGTAAACGGGGTATCCAAAGGATATGCCATGACCGGATGGCGCATAGGTTATATAGCCGCTCCACAATGGATTGCCAAAGCATGCAACAAGATCCAGGGGCAAATGACTTCCGGAGCTTCTTCTATTTCACAAATGGCATCTATTGCAGCATTAAATTCCGACAGTACATGTATTGCAGAAATGGTACAGGCTTTCAAGCGCCGGCGCGACCTGGTTATTGAGCTGATGAAAGATATCAAGGGATTGAAAAACAACATCCCGCAGGGAGCTTTTTACCTGTTTCCCGAAGCAAGCTACTATTTTGGAAAATCCGATGGCAAACGAACCATTGAAAATGCCATGGATTTATGTCTCTACATTCTCGATAAAGCTCACGTAGCTACTGTTCCGGGCGATGCATTTGGTTCTCCCAACTACATCCGGTTTTCGTATGCTACCTCTGACGATCAGCTTAGAGAGGCACTGAAACGGATGAAAAAAGTACTGGATCAATTGAAATAAACCAACATCATTTCATTTTAACATCCCTACAAACCAACGGGTTAGCCCGTTGGTTGTTCGATTCCTTCGGAATCGCCGGTTATATTTTAACCAAACTTTATAACCATAGCAAGCCGCCGGTATCCTAACACTTTAAAAACCTTTACGTCCGTGTTAATTTTAGAAATAAATTAATATTATTGTATTTTTATTATCTGTATACTTGCAGGCATAATTTTAATTAACAAAAAAATATGAGCGGTAATCGAAAAAAAAATCTACTGATCACAGTTTTTTTTCTATGTTTTTCAACCCATTTAACTTCACAGGAAATAAAAAATTTTACTCCTTCCGGTTTCTTTTATGGAACAGTATTCAGTAACTTTCATTACCAGCTGGATACCCGAAGTAACGAATCAGCTTTTGAGGTTCAACGGGCATATCTGGGATATACCTATCATCTTTCTCCAAACTATTCGGTAAACATCAAGCTGGATATCGGAAGCCCTGAACAAGAGTCGCCCTATGATATTTTAAAACGCTACGCTTATTTTAAAAATGCTGAATTAATTTACCGGTACAATAAACTAACACTAAATTTTGGATTAATCGGACTGTACCAGTTTAAAGTACAGGAAAAATTTTGGGGACACCGATACATCTACAAATCCTTTCAGGATCAGCATAAATTTGGGAACAGTGCCGACTTAGGCATCTCAGCAACCTATACATTTAACGATTATTTTGCTGCTGATTTTTCCGTAATGAATGGCGAGGGGTATAACCAGCTACAAATAGATAATTCCTATAAAAGTGCTCTGGGTTTAACCATAAAACCCATAAAGAAATTAACCATCCGACTCTATGCCGACTATATTGAGCACGAAGAAATTCAAACCACGTGGTCGTCATTCATTGGGTATCAATATAAACAGCTGGCAAAGATTGGAGCGGAATATAACTTTCAATCCAATTCCGGGTTTAGAAAAGATCGCAATCAGAATGGGTTTTCAGGGTATGCGTCTGTAAATATCAGTAAAAAACTTGAATTATTCGGCCGCTTCGACAAATTATGGTCGAATACAATCACCGGAGAACCCTATAACTGGAATATAACCAGAGATGGGAGTGCTATAATCGGAGGGATACAATACAATCCCATTGAGAATATTAAAATTGCTGCCAATTACCAGGACTGGTATCCCTATGCAAAAAACCTGGCAAATGAGTCCTATTTTTATTTAAATCTTGAATATAAATTTTAAGGATTAGTACAATGATAATAAATAACAAAATAGTATTACTCATAACCGCCCTTCTGATTTTGGCAAGCAGTTGCCGTAAAAGTGATATTGTTATTGATGATGAAAACCTGTTATCTGATGATGGCAGTGGTACTGGAACAATAACATGGACAAAAGATAAAAACTATATTTTGGATGGATTTGTATTTGTAAATCCGGGGCAAACCCTCACCATAGAACCCGGAACAGTTATACGGGCAAAAACCGGGCAGGGAGAAAAGGCTTCGGCGTTAATTGTTGCACGCGGGGGTAAAATCATTGCCCAGGGAACCAAAGATGAACCCATCATCTTTACCGTTGAGGATGATGACCTGGAAGGATCTGTCCCACTGGAAGCGAGAGGTTTATGGGGAGGTATTATCATTCTGGGAAATGCCCAGCTAAATACGGAATTTAATGAAGCAAGAATTGAAGGAATTCCTCTTTTTGAATCCAGAGGTATTTATGGAGGGAATAACAACAACGACAATTCCGGCATTTTAAAATATGTATCCATCCGGCATGGAGGAACCAACATTGGTGATGGAAACGAAATTAACGGGCTTACCCTGGGCGGGGTAGGTTCAGGTACAACTATTGAAAATGTTGAAGTAATATCGAACGAAGATGACGGGTTCGAATTCTTTGGCGGTAACGTAAATTGCAAATACCTGGTATCTGCTTTCTGTGGCGATGATGCTTTCGATTTTGACCAGGGCTACAGAGGGAAAGGGCAGTTTTTCCTGGCCATTCAGGCACCATCCTTAGGGGATCACCTGGCTGAGCATGACGGGGGGACGGATCCCGTTTGGGGAGAGCCCTTATCTATCCCGGAAATCTATAATGCAACCTACATTGGAAACGGGATTCTTAGTTCGGCGGAACTAATGACTTTTGCCGATAATGCCGGCGGAAAATATTATAATTCGATCTTTATTAATCAAACCCAGGGAGTTCTTGTAGAATACATTACCGGGTTTAACGACAGCTACTACCAGTTCATTTCGGGGAACCTTAAAATTGAAAACAACATCTTTTATAATATTGAAAATAATCTTCAGCAAAACATCTTCTCGATCTATACCAGAACATCTGAAGATATAACAGAAGAACAACTGCTCTTACAAAATTATTTTGAACAGGCGAATAATCTGATGACAGATCCTCAAATTGAAATCACTGAAACAGAATATCATCTGATCCCCCAGGGAGAAGTGTCGGGGAACCTGGCTTCGTATCCCGAATCCTGGTTCGAGGAGGTAAATTACAAAGGAGCCTTTGATCCTGCAGGAGACGACTGGATCAATGGCTGGACTTTATTAAGCCAGTCAGGGAAAATTAAGTAACCTGGATCAGAAAATTACTTGTGCCCGGGTCTTAAAAGATCATTGACCGTTTTCACCGGGTTAAAAGTAGTAACGGGGACTTCAACAAAAACAGTATTCCATTTTGCCATGGCTCCGTTCCACAAACCGGGTAGCTCCAGGGCTTTTAATTCTTTTCCATCCTTTGATTTTTGGGAGATAAATCCTGTATCAGGATCTGTATATTGTAACAGGTCAAAATGCTCGCCCCTGAAATTCTTAACAGAACAGACCAAATCCACAGGATTAAAATGAGTCGATTGATTTAAGATCTCCATCTGCCCGGGATCATCCCGATTAATTTGTGATGTTTCGACAATTTGCAAATCTGCATGATAGTCAGGGTGTTTCACCCAAAAAGGACCACCTCCGGGTTCACCTTCATTTTTCACCATGCCGCATACCCGCAAGGGACGATTAAGGATATCATAAAATATTTTTGTTTTATTGCTGGTGCTATCCGGGTGAATCCGATAACACAATTCATTTTGAATAAAATCTTCTAGTTCTTCTATCAGGCGATCCGAAACATCATCTGACTCGATTTTTTCCAGGTAATGGTAGATTTTTTCGCGGGTTGATAATAAAATTCCGGCCAGTGCTTTTTTATACTTCATTGTTTCGGCGTTTAGCCGATCGGGAACCACATTGTCAATATTTTTAATAAAAATAATTGAGGAGTCCAGTTCATTCAGATTTTCAATCAGTGCTCCATGCCCCCCGGGACGAAAAAGCAGGGTACCATCCGGGTTTCTGAAAAGCTTATTATGCAAATCGACAGCAATGGTATCCGTTGATGGCTTTTGCTTTGAATAGGTTATTTCGAACTGAACATCAAACATTCGCTCATAGTCCTGTTTCACCTTTTGCAGAAGCTCATCGAACATTGTTTCATGTTCAGGAGAAATTGTAAAATGAATTTTTACTTTACTGCCCGCATTCTTTGTATACGCTGCACCTTCTGTCAGATGTTCTTCGAAGGCTGTTCTTATGTGCTGTCCTGAACTATGAAAAGCCAGTACAGCTTTTGGTTTTGCACCATAATTCATCCCCGAGTCGGTTAACAAATATTCAAGTATTGTTTTATAGTTTCCTTTCTCCAACAGCTCATTTAAATCAAACCCCCGGTTCTGAAGAGTCGCTTTTAACTCAGAATAAAACGCAAACTTTTCAATGTTTCGAAAAAACACCCTAGCCTCCTCATTATCAACATCACCCAATGAGCGGTATTGATCCCTGGCCTGACTATAAAATTCAAATAAGAACTTAAACATCCTGGAAGCTGCTCCCGAAGCAGGAACAAACTTTAAAGCATCGGGTTTAGAGTCATCATACAGTTTAGCAAACGCTCTGACCTCGTCATTATTTAACCGAATAATCCCATCATCAACAGTAGCTGGTTTTTCCAGTTTTAAAAAAGGAAAACCTTTTTTAAACCGTTCTACCTGAGACTCAACTTCATTAATAGTTAAACCCTGTTTTTCAATTTGGTTTATATCTTTTTCAGTAAACATCATTTTTTGCTGTTTTTTTTCACTGTTTTTCATCCTAAAGCTTACAGTCCGTTCTGCCATTTGATCTGCTGAATTAAGTCAGGCTGTCTGCAGGTTGGGATTGCAAGCTAGTAGTTATTCCATAAATAGTTGTAAAAAGCCTTATCAAAGCTACAATGAATTTTAGAATTACTAAAATTTTGCGGTTAATTTAAAATTAAATCTACGAGAAGTAAGATAATTGGGAACAGCGTACTGGGTAGCGACCCCGGACTGGTTTCCTACGGTTCTGATCCACATATAGGAGATGGTATTATTGATATCCAAAAGGTTAAAAACCTCGAAACTTAGCCACATATCCTCAAATACATTTAAAATATTTCCTTCTTTAAATTTCCTTGATTCACTGATGATTACTTTAGAAAAACCAATATCCACGCGTTTGTAGGGTTTCATCCGAAACACCTGGTCGTATCGTTCATCATTGGGCGAAGAAAAAGGCAATCGGCTTCCATAATGTAAACTCAGGTTCATTTTATAGGATGGATTCATGGGCAGGTAATCCTGGAAAAAAAGACTAAAATTAAATAACTGGTCTGTGGGACGAGGGTAATAACCCGGTTCCACGCGAACGCCATCAGCATTGTAATAAAAATCCCCATGAATATCCTCTTTGGTTTGCATGAGCGATAAGCTGGCCCATGACTCAATTCCTTTCACGAATTCCCCGTTTATTTTCATATCCAGGCCTACAGCATAGCCGTCAGCCATATTCTGGGCAGAATAATCGATATGTACATTATCAATTTTATAAGGAATCAAATCCTTTAAAAGCTTATAATAAACTTCAGTAGTTAGCTTAAAGGGTCTTTGCCAGGCCAGAAATTGATAATCATTTCCCAACACAAAATGAATCGATTTTTGGGATTTAATATTGGAATTGATACTCCCCTGGAAATCTTTAATCTCCTTATAGAAAGGGGGCTGATAGTATAACCCGGAAGCAAGGCGGAAGATCATATCTTTTTCCCAGGCTGGTTTGTACGAAAACGATAACCTGGGGGTAACCATAAACTCATGATTAAAATCCCAATAATGGAAACGGATCCCCCCATTAATAAATAACTCTGCGTTATTTCCCAGTTTCCGGTGATAGGTATCCTGAACATAACCGGTTATCCGGTTTGTCTGTAATGAGTTTGTCGCCCGGGCTGTTTCAAAAAGTTCTATGGTTTCTCCGTTATAGGGCAAGGAATAGCCTGCTGAATCAAGCATTTTCCATTGGCTTATTTTATCGTCAATCCATTCAAAATTATATTTTAATCCCCAGCGCAATTTATGGTCCGACTTGTAATATCCCCCTTTGAAAGCAGCAGAGTAAACATTGGCGGTGAGGTAATTCCGTGCATGGTTCAAAAAAGTTCCTACCCCAATATTCATGATACTATCTCCATAGGTATCTGAACCAATGGTATTGTCCAGTTCATTCAAATAATACTGTCCTAAAATATCATACGTTTCCTGTTCGAGAGTTTGAAATGCAGATAAAATAAGCTTAAGGGATACATTTTCATTGGGATGATAGTTCGTGGTAAAAGCCCCCATGTATGTTTCAAACTTATCCAGTTCATTCCCTTCGTAATAGATGCGTAAACTCAGGGCATTGTCAATCGTTCCGAATGATGTTTCGCGGCTTACAGGAACAAACTGATAGCTGTTCAATGCATAGTTGCCTAAAAAATCAAAGTCCAGATACCGGTTCACCTTATAGGTAAAATAGGTTTGTAAATCATAGAATTGAGGATTATAATTCCCTTCTGTTTCGAGGGTATTTAGAATATATTTTGATGTCTTATACCTGAATCCGGTGTTGTAAGTAAATTTACCGTTTCCGGAGACATCCTCCAGGTGAGCACTTCCACCCAAAAGACTCATAGAAACTGTTCCTGAAAAGTCGACCGGTTTATTATACCGGATATCCAAAACCGACGACATCTTATCCCCAAACCGGGTCTCAAACCCTCCTGATGAAAACTGAATGGAAGAAACCATATCGGAATTGAGGAAGCTCATTCCCTCCTGTTGTCCCGAGCGAATTAACAGAGGCCTGTATATTTCGATATCATTAACATAGACCAGATTCTCATCGTAATTCCCTCCACGAACCGAATATTGAGAACTTAATTCTGTATTTGAAGAAACTCCTGGTAAAGTTTTAATAATAGATTCTAAATTACCGGATATATCGGGATTTAGTTGAATATCTCTCTTATCAATTTTTACCAGGTTATTTTCAGGAGACTGTTCACCCACAACAGATACCTCCTTAATATCACTCACCTGGATTTTAAGGACAATATCAAATTCCTTTACCGAATCTTTTTGGTAATTCAGATTAAATTCACGGGTTTCAAAACCGATACAACTTACCTGGATTAACACGTCACGAGATCCAGGGATCATCAACCGATAGGAGCCATCTTTTTGGGATATTACTCCCGTATTGTTGGACATATTCCGGATATGTGCCCCGCTAACAGCATTTCCTTCGTTATCGATAACCTTTCCCTGGACAGGAACAATATTTTGTGCATTTACACTTAACGAAGCAAGCCAAAGAAGAAGGAAAATTATTTTTTTTAAATATCTTTTAATCATTTTTCACAATAATCAATCAGAGTAATAACCCGCAAAAACATAATTTATTTCGTTTTTCATCAAAGAAAATATAAACGTTCGAATAAATCATCAGGTAACTAAAATAATTTTTAACTTTAACCTTTGAAAACATACAAAAATAAAAACAATGATTGAGCAAAAAGAAATTATTTTACCCTCATTCGACCGGGGATATCATATTATTACCAATTATATCATAGAACAGGCGGGCAAACTTCCAGAAAAGGGTTTATTACATCTTTTTATCCAACACACTTCTGCAGCAATAACGATCAATGAAAATGCAGATCCATCGGTAACTGTAGATTTTGAGAACTTTATGAACCGTTTAATTCCTGATGGTGATCCGGGATATTCACACACCCTGGAAGGACCGGATGATATGGCTGCACACCTGAAATCATCAATGTTTGGACAATCCTTAACCATTCCCATTACCAACCACAGGCTGAATCTAGGAACATGGCAGGGGATCTATTTATGTGAATTCAGGAACCAGGCCTCCCACAGGAGACTAATCCTTACAATTTATCAATAAAAAAAGCAGGGATAAACCAGTAGCTGACAAATTAACAACCCACGGATACCATTTTATCATTAGATTGCTCCGCAGGCAAAACCGGATTCAGGCTAAAAAACATGTTTTACACAATCTTTTTATTCTTGGCTAGTTTTTAAAATAAGTATTACCTTTGTTGTAACAAAAAATTCGGAAAAACGAATTGATCTTGAAAATAAGCAAAGTAATATACTACTACGTTATTGCCATACAGGTAGGCTACCTGAAACGTTTTGGTGGCCTATAATCAAATATCCCCAACCGTTAGGATTTTTTTTATTTAAATTTATTATTCTAACTTATCCATTTAAAAAACAGTTCAAGTAAAAAGAAAAACATAAAATAACTATCATATGCAGAAATTACTATTATTAGGAGACGAAGCAATTGCTCAGGGAGCACTTGATGGAGGGATGTCGGGTATTTATGCTTATCCGGGGACTCCCTCAACAGAAATAACAGAGTATGTGCAGGCATCAAAATATGCCAAAGAAAATAATATTCACAGTGCCTGGTCAGCCAACGAAAAAACCGCTATGGAATCGGCTTTAGGGATGTCTTATGCAGGAAAACGGGCGATGGTATGTATGAAACATGTGGGCTTAAATGTTGCCGCGGATGCTTTTGTAAACGCTGCAATCACCGGGGTTAACGGGGGATTGGTTGTTGTTGCAGCCGATGATCCCTCGATGCATTCCTCGCAGAATGAGCAAGACTCAAGATTTTATGGCAAATTTGCGATGATCCCCATCCTCGAACCAACGAGCCAGCAGGAAGCCTATGAGATGGCTTACCACGGGTTCGAGCTTTCGGAAAAGTTTAAACTTCCGGTATTATTAAGAATTACCACACGTTTAGCTCACTCTCGTGCCGGAGTAGAAACCCTGGCACAAAAGGCACAAAACAACAGTTCATTACCCTCTGATCTTCGGCAATTTGTGCTTTTACCTGCGATTGCCAAGAAAAATTATAAAAAACTAATCGGTACCCAGGCAGGGTTGGAAGCTGCATCCGAAGAATCAGCTTTTAATCAATACATTGAAGGGAAAGACAAAAAACTGGGTATTATTACAACAGGGATAGCCTATAACTATTTAATGGAAAATTTCCAGGAAAAAGAGCTCATCCATCCCGTATTAAAAATTGGGCAGTACCCGATTCCGCGCAAGCAGATTATGAAGATGATCGAGGAGTGTGAAAAAATCCTGGTTATTGAAGAAGGGTATCCCGTTGTTGAAGAGATGTTAAAAGGATACCAGGAGGCAGGAACCCCGGTTACCGGCCGGCTGGACGGCACCCTGCCTCGTGACGGGGAGCTCAATCCCAATATCGTAGCCAAAGCCCTGGGGCTGGATACCGTAACAGATGAACAGATTCCCGAAATTGTAAAAAACAGACCTCCTTCCATGTGTGTTGGCTGTGGACATATTGAAGCCTACAATGCATTAAACAAAGCCTTAACTGAATATGGCGAAGGTCGTGTATTTTCGGATATCGGTTGTTATACCCTGGGGGCATTACCTCCCTATAATGCGATCAACTCATGTGTTGATATGGGAGCCTCAATTACGATGGCTAAAGGTGCCGCAGATGCCGGACTGGTTCCGTCAGTGGCTGTTATTGGTGACTCCACATTTACCCACTCCGGAATAACCGGGCTGATAGATTGTGTGAGTGAAAAATCTCCGGTTACCATTATTATTTCGGATAACTTTACCACAGCAATGACCGGAGGTCAGGATTCGAAAGCACTGGGAAAGATTGAGGATATTTGTAAAGGAGTGGGTGTAGAACCCGGGCACATTCGAGTTTTCAGACCAACCAAGAAGAATTTTGACGAGATGGTAGAAATCATGAAAGAGGAACTGGCATACCAGGGAGTATCGGTTATTATACCCCGCAGACAATGTGTTCAAACCATGAAAAATAAAGAACTTGCCGAGAAGCTTGTTCAGTTAAACTTAAAATAATTAACGAATTGTAGATTTTATTCATTGAAAAAAATAAACCTATGAAAACAGATATCGTTTTAGCAGGCGTTGGCGGACAGGGAATATTATCCATTGCTGCAACCATTGGCATGGCAGCGTTACATAATGACCTCTATTTGAAACAGGCTGAAGTCCATGGAATGAGTCAGCGTGGCGGAGCCGTTCAGTCGCATATGCGTATTTCTGACCAGGAAATTGCGTCAGACCTTATTCCCAGGGGATCAGCAGACATTATCCTGTCCGTAGAACCCATGGAGTCGCTTCGCTACTTACCCTTTCTATCGAAAGAAGGGTGGTTGGTTACCAATACAACCCCATATGTTAATATTCCGGATTATCCCGAGACAGAGACTATTTTAAACGAAGTAAAAAAACATAAACAACATATTGCCCTGGATGCGGATCGTATTGCCGCTGAAATTGGTTCAAAACGCTCATCGAATATTGTAATGTTGGGTGCTGCAACTCCTTTTTTCAACATCCCTTTCGAAAGCTTCGAGGAAGGAATCCGTAAAATCTTTGGACGAAAAGGGGAGGATATTGTGAATGTTAACCTCAAAGCCTTAAGAGCAGGCAGGGACTTTGCCGAAAAAAACCGGTAATACACCCAGGGAATCTTATTAACTATCGGAAAGTGCCATCCTTGAATGGCACTTTTTTTATAGAATAAAGAAAATAATCCTCATTTTTTTTACATTCGTATGTAAATTTTAACTGATGAAACTGAAAAATCATTCCATCAAACTGTTTGATGCTGTTATTATACTTTTCTGCCTCCTTTCGGGTACCTACCTATTCCTGGGCATTAATCAGCTGGATCAAATAACATTTCATTTGATGGCCAGAATTGGAATTTTAACCGTAATTTTCTTTATTACCAGGGTAACCATGGATAATCAAAGAATCATGAAATTATTAAGGAACTTTTATCCCTTGCTAATTCTTCCTTTTTTTTATAGCGAAACCGATTACTATAACAACCTCCTGTTTAACAACCTGGATCCATTGCTTATAAACCTTGAAAAGCTTCTCTTTAACACGCAACTATCGCTTCGGTTTCCGGAAGCAATTCCTCAGCCATGGTTCAGTGAAATGATGCATGGCGCATATTTTTCTTATTATTTAATGACCCTCGGCATCCCCCTGCTTATTTATTTAAAAAAACCCGGGAAATTTAATTTTGTAATGTTTATCATTACCTTCTCTTTTTGCAGTTATTACATTCTTTTTTTTCTTTTTCCAAGTACAGGCCCTCAATTTTATTTTCCGAAAGCACAACAAGTGGTTCCTGAGGGTTATCTGTTTCAAAAAATCATGCATTTTATCCTTGAGGTAGCCGAAACAGAAACCGGAGCATTCCCAAGTTCACACGTAGGGTTAGGCACAGTATTTCTAATCTTAATTTATAAATATTTTAAAAAATTTTCCTGGATGTTTTTCCTTCTTTACATCCTGTTGATTTTATCAACCATTTACATCAAGGCACATTATGCCATAGATACCCTGGCAGGTATCATTACCGGAATTCTTTTTTATTTTTCGGGGAAATTTATTTTCAAAAGATTTTCAGAAAAAAATTCATTATCTTACTCTCCAATAAAGTAGAATATATGATTCCGTTAAAATGGTTAAAATTGTTCACGTAACCAATAAAAAAGATTTAAGGCAATTTATTTACCTGCCCGAAAAGATCCACAGAAATCATAAAAACTGGATCTACCCCCTATATTCTGATGAATGGATATTATTTGACCCTCAAAAGAACAGGGCGTTTGATTATTGTGATACGGTTCTGCTGCTGGCCAAAAAACAGGGAAAAATTGTTGGTCGTATCATGGGGATCATCAATTGGAAGTATAATGAGATTCATGGGGTAAAAAACGGACGTTTTTGTTTTATGGAAACATGGGATGATCCTGAAGTTTTTCATGCGCTCGTCTCCTACATCGAACGATGGGCTAGAGCCAAGGGAATGACGAAGGTTATTGGGCCCTTTGGTTTTTCGGATAAAGATCCCCAGGGGTTCCTTATTGAAGGATTTAATGAACCTACGGTTATGGTTACCAATTGCAGCTACCCCTATATGGTAAAACATATCGAAAACGAGGGCTATTCAAAAAACCTGGATCTGGTTCAATATACAATCGATATACCCGATGAAATCCCTTTACACTATGAACGCATAGCTCAGCGCCCCATAAAAAACGGATACCAGTTAATTGAATTTACTAAACGAAGACAATTGAAGAACTATATCCGTCCAATCCTTCGGTTAACCAATGAAGCCTATACCGAAATCTTCGGGTTTGTACCCTTCAGTGAAGAAGAAATGGATGAATTCGCCAAACGGTATCTGCTGATTTTAGATCCGGCGTTTATAAAAGTAATCAATGATTCAAAAGATGAAGTGGTTGCTTATATTGTTGGCATTCCAAATTTAAGTAAAGGATTAAAAAAGGCCAAAGGGAAGCTATTCCCTTTCGGGTTTCTTCAAATATTCCTTTCGATGAAACAAACCCAGCAACTGGATTTGTTCCTGGGTGCTATAAAAAAAGAACTTCGAAATACAGGATTGGATACCATCCTGGCCAAAGCCATGTTGCATTCAGCTAAGGTCCGAAGAATGGAAACGATGGATAGTCATGTGGTAATGGAGTCCAACACCCGAATGCGAGCAGAAGTTGAAAGGTTAGGAGGACAGATTTATAAGCGATACCGCGTTTTTCAGAAAGATCTGATCTAAAAAAATGGGGATCAATCGTGTCCCCATTTTTTATAATGATTAAAATATTTAATTATTTCCCAGGATTAATGGTAACCCATCTTTTCCGCTTCCAATAACTACGACCTTGGCATTCTGCGATTCGGAAAGTTTAACGGTAGCCTCAATGCCCCTCATTTTTAGAAGTTCAGGAGTTAAGCTATTATTAATTATTCGGTTAGCACGTGCCTCCCCTTCGGCTGCAATTCGCTTACGTTCGGCTTCACTTTCTTCTCTTTCGAGTCGATACTGATAGGCCAGGGCTTTTTGCTCTTCTTCGAGCTTATACTCAATAGCATCCTTAATTTTTGTTGGTAATTTTATCGAACGAATAAGCAAGGTAGACATTGCAATATTATTTCGATCGGTCCCCAGCGTTGCACGGGTTTCTGTTTTAATGGCCTCTTCAACTTCGCTCCTTTGAGTCGAATAAATTTCTTCGGCGGTATAGCGTCCCATAACCTGACGGACCGTTGAGCGCATTTCGGGAATTACCAGTTTATTGATGTAATTCTCTCCAAAAGTCTCATGCAAATAACCTATCCGGTCAGGAAAAGGATTAAAACGCATCGTTACATCGACAGCTATGGAAAGACCGTTTTTATCCAGAACATCCATCGATTCTTCAACCTGTTGTTCCCGAACATCATAGCGATACATTGTATTCCATGGAGCAATAATATGAAAACCTTCGGTTCTTACATTTTCCTTATCCAAACCGGTTGTAAACTTTCGAAAAATAACGCCCCGTTCACCCGGTTGGATTGTTACAAAGGACGAACTTCCAAAAATCAATAGCAAAATCACTATGATTCCTGCAGTTACCAGTAAAGATGTTGATACTTTTTTCATAATTCTCTTTTTAAATGATTAAATGAATGGATAAATGTAAAACATTATCGAGAACATAACAAAATCAAGGATAAAAAAATGAAGGTAACGTTTTGGGATCAAAAAAATAATGAACAGAGTTATAAACAACCTTATCCCAAAACAAAAACAAGGTTGTTAATTTTTCTTTATTGCGCTTTTAAGATTTTTTAAATAGCTTTGAAGGCTCTACTTCTATTCATAAATAAAAAGGAGCGAATAATGAAAATTAAAGAGTCTGAATTAATCATCAATCCTGACGGTAGTATTTTTCATCTTCATATCTTACCTGAAGATATTGCTGATCATATACTATTGGTTGGTGATCCGGGAAGAGTTGAAGTGGTTTCCAGTTTTTTTGACAGTATTGAATTGAAGAAACAAAACCGGGAATTTTATACCATTACCGGCACCTATAACCATCAAAGAGTTAGTGTTATCTCTACCGGTATCGGAACAGATAATATTGATATTGTGGTTAATGAGCTGGATGCCTTGGCAAATATTGATCTGAAAACCAGGGAAAAAAAACCACAGCATAAAACATTAAATTTAATACGTATAGGAACCTCCGGTTCCTTACAGGAAGATATCCCGGTTGATTCGTTCCTAATGAGTGCCCGTTCCATTGGGTTTGACGGATTATTAAACTTTTATGCCAACCGTAATCAGATTGCTGACCTGGAATTTGAAAAAGCTTTTAAAGAAGAGGTTCAGTGGAATCCTTTGCTCTCTTCTCCATATATTGTAGATGCTTCGGAAAAACTCATCCGGAAGCTTGACGGAGACAACATTAAAAAAGGAATAACCATTTCGGCACCAGGATTCTATGGACCCCAGGGACGGGTATTAAGATTACCGATTATTGACCCTGCAATCAATGACAAGATTGAAGCTTTTGAATATCATAAACAAAAGATTACCAATTACGAAATGGAAAGCTCGGCAATTTATGGATTATCGAAATTGCTGGGACACCATGCCATTACCCTTTGTGTGATTATTGCCAACAGAGCCTCAAAAACATACAGCAAAGATTACAAACCGGCAGTTAAAAAACTTATAAAGACTGTATTAGACAGACTAACCCAATGAAAAACGAGGCCTGCAGATTAAAAGGTTTGTAGTAAGTAGATCTCCTACGCTGAAGCTACGGAGATTGAAAGATACAAAACAAAGTAGTAAGTATTAAGTAGTAATACGTGTCAAACAGAAAAAACATAAAAGCGCTTATTCAATTGCTTGATGATCCAAGCCAGGAAGTTTATCATCATGTTTCCAGAAATATATTACAGCAAGGGGAAGATATCATCCCGGAACTGGAAAAAGTATGGGAAAACTCCTTCGACGAAATATTGCAAGAAAGAATTGAAAATCTTATCCAGGATATTCAATTTAGTTCAACATTAAACCAGCTTAAAACCTGGAAGGTGTCGGGAGGAACAGACATTCTTCAGGGTGCCTTCTGGGTAGCTAAATACCAATATCCGGAATTAAAACTTGCGGCTCTAGAGAAGTCTTTTGAAAAGCTAAGAAGAGACACCTGGTTGGAAATCAATGAAAATCTTACTGCCCTGGAGAAAACCAGGGTTATTAATCATATTCTTTATCATATCCATGGATTTTCGGGAAACAGCAGGAATATTTTTGCTCCACAAAATGCGTTTATTAATCATGTGCTCGATACCAGGAAAGGGAATCCAATTACCCTGGGGATAATTTATATGGCCCTGGCCAACAGTTTAGATATACCTGTTTACGGAATCAGTTTACCCAAACACTTTATTTTAGGGTATGCAGATCCCCTCTACCAGTCATTAACCAACGAAAAAGAGATCCTGTTTTATATCAATCCTTTTAATAAAGGAGCGGTGCTGGGGAGAAGAGAAATTGACTATTTTCTAAAGCAACAGCAGATTACTCCACAAAAATCGTATTATTCTCCTTGTACAAATCAGGACATTATTGAAAAATTAATTTTAAATTTAATATATTCGTACGAGAAATTAGGCTATCCGGAAAAAGTAGCTGATATGAAAAAAATGTATCATGTGATCAAATAATCAATAGTATGACTGTAGAAAAAAGAAACGATGAGATTGACCTGGTAGAAGTATTCACCAATATCTACCTTTTTTTCAGGAAACATTTCTGGTTTTTATTTGGAGCTGTACTTTTAGGTGCTATACTGGGCTATTCTACCAAGTTCTACACCCAAAAATTTTATGAATCTTCCATGCTGATAGAATCGGAAATTCTCAGAGAAGATATTTTAAAAGAATATATTGACAATATTCAATCACTTAAGGAAGACAGAAACTATACCTTACTGAGTAAGAAAATGGATATTGATGCCAGTCAGTTAAAAGATTTAATAAGTATTGATTCTGAGATTATTGAAGATGAAGATAATGCTGAACATAAAGAAAGAGATATGGTAAAACCTATCCTTGTAAAAGTAAAATCTCATAACAATAATATTCTTCAAAGGCTTGCAGAAGGAATCGCAAACTTTATTCAAGAAGAAAAATATGCCCAACATGAAATTGATATTTTTAAAGAAAATACACAGTATTTAATTAAAAAGATCAATGAAGAGATCAAAAAGATTGAAAAGCTCCAGGCAAATTTTATGGAACCCCAAAACAGGTCGGGCGAGATTAAAATTTATCACCAGGAAAAATCATTGCAGGAAGAGATGCTGTTGTTAACCAAAGAAAAGCAGAAACTGGAGAAAGCCATACAAGTGGCAGCCCCTTTTAGAATAATTAAAGACTTTACGATCTATAACAATCCCAAAACAAAAGCAAAAACCTACACCCTTGCCGGAGCATTAATTTTTGGTTTTATGGCCTTCCTTATCCTTATCGTACGAAATATTAACAGATCCTTAAAAGAAAGGGGGATCAGCTAAATTCTTTTTTCCCAGTTTTATTTTTTGCCAGGAGTAAGCCATAAAAAAAGGTAAAAAAAGAAACCCCGGCGATACTATTTAACATCGATTCAAACATGAAATGGATCGAAAGGATAAGGGTAAAAAAGAATAACAAAAAGCTTCTGGAAGAAATGGCATAAACAATGACAGATAAGATCCAGAAGAGCAAGCTGAATAATCCCAGGATTCCCAAACCTAAGGCTGACTCCAAATACTGGTTATGTAAATTATAATTTTTATCCTCTGCCAGGGAAAGGTTGTATTGATGATATTTCTCGATCATTTCCTCTTTGATATCGCCTGTTCCAACTCCCCACAGGTAATTTTCACGGTATACCTCAATCCCCGACTTCCAAAGCCATAAACGGATATCCGATTCAGAGGTTAATTCCTGTTGATTTTCAACCTGATGAATTACTTCATGGATATTCTTTTTTAATTGAGGGCTCATAAAAACAGTTAATAGAACAAAACCGGTTACAATTAACCCAAAGCTTATCAAATATTTCTGTGTTTTAATCATAAAAAATATGATTAACCCAAGAAATACAGCAGTATAAGCAAGGTAACCTGCCCGGCTTCCCAGGAACCAGATCATTACGGTTAAGAATATTAGTTTCGAAGCAAAGGTAAAAGAAGAACGTACAGACCTTTTATGCTCATCTTCCCGATAGAAAAAAACCACTAAACTGAATGCAAATAAAACATACATCGAGAAATAGGAAGGGTGATGAATAAAACTAAAAAAGCTGTAAGAAAAATGAGAATAACGTTGATTGACTAACTGAAAGAAACTAAGGTCACGCTCACTTGTCCAGTAGGAGGGTTCAAAAACAAGTTTTCCTGCTTCGGTTAAAATAAAACTAGATTCAAAGGCCTTAAATAACATGATAAGCAAAGCTACCAGGTTTCCCCAGACAAAGGCTCTTAGAATAATACTGAAATTCTGTTTTACCCTATTGGTTAAGAACATGATCACAACTGGGACAAAAAGCAATGATAGTTTCATCTCCAGGTCAAATAAACCACTACGAAGATCTGAGGTATAAAACAATCCAACCCCATGAATCAAATAAAAAAGTGCGGGCAGAACGATTAAAAGCAGCTGAAACCCTGAGTAATTAATGTCAATCCTGCGAATCGTGATGACCCCTGAAAAAACCCACAAAAACATCAGGTAGGGTAAATACTCTTTGGTTAAGGGCATTAAAAAAGCTACCAGGAGAAATATATAAAATTGAAAATCGTTTCGCAAAAATTTAATTATCGCTTGGATCATTCTTTTGTTTTCTGAAAAATAAGATTATTGTTTTTATAATACCACTCACTGAACCTAATCCATATGAAAAATGTAAAATTAAAAACGATGCAAGAATAGAAAATAAATTTACTGTTTTAGGTTTACTTCTTAGAGAAACAAAAAATATAAACCCTAAATAAACAAAAAATATGAAGAAACTAAACAGTATAAGTGGAGAATAAAAAACAGATAAAAGAATAGGGAGAAGAATGGAAAGCACAAAAACCATTGGAACAAAGTGCCTTAAAGATAATGCTTTAAAATTTCTGGTGTAATAAAGGGTTAAGATATTCCACAACCCATTCTTAAAGTTATTCTTTGCCAGGGCATAAAAATTGTTTCGGGCATAATAGGTTGCTTTAACATCCGGTACCAGGTATATTTTACCTCCTCCTTTTTTAATCCTCAGATTAAATTCAATATCCTGGTTCCTGGTTAGTTCTGGATTGAAAAACCCAAATTTTTCAAATACACTTTTATGATAACACCCAAAAGCAACTGTATCCACTTCACATACCTTTTTTACCCCGGTACGAAATAAAGCATTTCCAACTCCCCATTTATTGGATAAAACAAACTGTATGGCTTTTGCTTTGGACGAATGATCCAGCGTTTTCGTTTCCAGCACTCCTCCTACCACCTGGGCCTGTAACTTCTTTGCCCAATTCAGCAGTTTTACAAAATAGTCAGCAGGATATTCAGCATGAGCACTGATAATAAAAAGGTAATCCCCGGAAGACTTTTTTATCCCTAAATTGATTGCATGAGGCGTGGTTTTCTTCTCATTGGTAATAAGATAAAGATTAGGGCTGCTTTCGGATATCTGTTCTACAATCTGAACTGTACGATCACTGCTTTTCCCATCAACTACAAAAATTTCAGTCTCCAAACCGGATTCAGTGCCTTTTAAAATTGATAACAAGCACTTTTCAAGGTACTTTTCTTCGTTGCGGGCAGGTATAATGATTGAAATTTTATCCATTGTTATGATTATATCCTATTCTAATGCCAGTGTGTTGGGTGCGTTAAAATGATTATTTTATCTCCTGGATTAAAACTTTGAAAATCTAACATCCACGGATTCCATCTTTCACCCTCAATAAATGAACAATCGGAATAATATTTATTGTTATTTAAGGAATAAGCTTCATAAGCCAGGTCAAATTCGCTCATATAAGCTTTAGTAATTGTAACTGTATCATTTTCAACAGGTACTTCATTAAAATTAACCAAATCTGATATTACGTTTTCTGTTTCCTTAAAAAAATAGAGATTATGGTATTTATACTTATGGCAAAAGGTTGATCCATGTGAAGCCGTTCCTGTGATTTCTATTCCATTATTTCTTAGCCATTTCAGTTCTTCTTTTAAAAATATTACTGGATTCATCCTATATACAACTTCTAAAGTTACCAGGTCGTTGTGAATACCTATCTCGCAATTATAATCATTTTGTATTTTTAAAAATTCATTTAGAATTTCATTATTCCTGTCATATCTTTTTACAGAAGTATTTGAATAATATTTCGCTGTATGTAACATATAATAGGTTGAAGGAATATTCAGGCTATTTTCAATCTTAGCCATTATCAAAGCTCCTTCCAAATCAACATCCACATCATGACGTAAACCAATTACAATCTTGTCGTCGGGATTTGTTGTGTTGAATTCATTAAGGCTAACAAAAATAAAATTTTCATTTTCGACTAAATTCTGAAGAAATTCCTGGTATTTAATATACGAAAAATCTTCCATAATAATTTCGTCATCCTCACAAGAAGAGAATATCGTCAAGGAAACAATAATCAAAAACAATAAATATTTATTTCTCATATAATATAGTTTTATATTCTTTAATAAGAATTTCTGCTTGATTTTTCCAAAGATACCTAGCTTTGGCTGCTTTTATTCCACAATCCGAATACTTTTTTAAGATTTCTCTATGATTCATTAAATCAACGAAAACTTTTTTTATTTGTTCGAGATCAAAATAGTTTACACATATTCCGGCATTATTATTTTCTACAATCTCTTTATACAAATCAAAATCAGAGGCTATCACCGGAATACCAAATAACATATAATCAAAGATCTTGGTGGGATAAGATTCCAGGAAATTTTTTTTGGGAGCCAGTAAGGAAAAACCAATATGGGCTTTCTCCAGCAGCTCATAAACTTTATCAATGGGAATGTATCCATGGTAAATAAACCGGTGCTTCATTTTTGGGGATTTCATAAAATGACGGATCTTTTTTTCTACCTGATCATCAAAAATTAAACCTGCCATATCAAAATACACATCATAATTATTCTCCACCAGGAAAAAAAACAGTTCCAGCATCTGTTCAACACCCCGCTCCTTTTCAATGGCTCCAGCATAAATTAACCGAATAGAGTTGTTAAAGTTTTTGGAAACAGCACCTTTTTTATCGAGAGGAAAATTCAGCACAACAGTGGATTTTTTAGGAGGATAAAATTTCAGGTATGATTTTTCGGCCAGGATCAGCTGATGAATAAAAATCAGGATAAACCGCTCGAAGAGCGTGAAAGCCTTAGTTAAAAAATACCTCAGAAAAGAAGGAATCCATGTTTTTTCGTTGATTGATAACCTTATGTTTTCATGGACATCATAAATTACTTTTTTCCCGAATAACCGAAGGATTAATACAGTAATCAGGAGTTCCGGGTCGTGAAAATGGTAAACCCTGGCATTAATCCTTAAAGCGTGAATTAGTGCGATCCAGGGAGACAGGATTATTCTTAACCATCGATTTTTAATTTTTTTAAACCCAACGATATGTACTCCCTCAGAAAATTTTGATACCCCTCCATTAACCACCAGGGAAACATGGAATCCGGCCCTGGCCAGAGAAATACATTCTTTGTAAAAAATCCGGATATCTTTTTCCGGATGAGCAGTGGTAATATGACAAATTCTCATCCAGCCTGTTTTTTTATCGATTGATCGTATTGATTGGCAACAAAATATATTAAACTAAAATAAATGGTATAACTCACCACCTCGATGCCAACCAGTATTTTTAAAAAGTTAATAATTTCCAGTTCATTGAACAAAAATAACAAGGCTAATAAACAAAAATACATCACCTGCCAGGAAGCTCCAACCTTTATCCGTTCGAGGGCAGGAAAAACGGATGCCAAGGGGGATACAATAAATTTTATCCCATAAGAAAAAACCAAAATTTTAGTATATACCCCGGAAACAACGTATGATTTTCCAAAAATCTGAAAAATATCCTCTGCAAAAAATTCAAGAAGTATTATCCCAACCATAACCAATAATAACAATAATCCGGCTATTTTAAGGATATCCATTTTTACCGGCTGTTGCCGGTTTCGTTTTTCCGAAAAATTCTGGAGTAAAACCTGCGAGAGCGAGGTGGTGACCAATGCCAGGGGAACAGCAAGTATCATGCGGCTTAGATCAAAATAACCCACCACGGATTCGGAATAGAACTTGTTAACAATGAGTACAGGTAAGAAAAGACTAATGGTATTCAGCAGATTAGGAACAGCATAAAATTTTGGAAACTGGCTGTATCGTTGTAATACCTGTTTAACTTTTTCAAAACGTATTTCTTTGAGGTCTAATCCATAACGGAAAGTCTGGAAAATGCCGGCCATGAGATTAAAGAAATTTCCAACCAGATCACCCATTAATAATCCATATGCTTTACCCGTAAAACCAACCCCGGCTTGAGTCACTCCTTCGCTTGTTCTACGAACAATTTTATTTACAGCGCTGGCTTTAAATGCTTTGTTTCGAATTAACCAATAGTTAATGGCCTCATAAGAAGCAAACATAATAACTGTTAGGGGAAGAAAATATAACCACCGGTAATAATCTTCGGGAAACTCAACCACGTTGCTCCAGAAACCAGGCAATATGATAATGGATAAGAAAATAAGTAAGGATAAACAGGTTATAATACCAAGCGTACCAACAAGAAGGTTAGAACTTTTTTGTTTGTCAGCCGGCAGAACGATGGCCCGGTTATACTGCAACGGAACGATAGAAACCATAATACTGACAATACTAAAATAAACTGCATAAGCACCAAAATCTTCAGGGGAGTACAATCTTCGGGTTACCAGTTGAAATAATACAGCAATAACTTGTGATATTCCAACCCCAACCATCAGGGTAAGGGTGTTTTTAACAATCAGTTTATGCTTTAATTTCTTCAGCAGCATGAATAGGTGGTTTTATATTGTAAGCATAGGGAACCAACGATAGGATTATAAAGGCAGGTACCGAAAAATGACTGTTTCCGCTAAAGAAGGTAAAGGCAAAAGCCAACAGAAAAAGAATCGCAAATAGAGTTATTCGTTTTCTTAATTTCCAGTACCTGTAAAATACCTGGAGAAGGAATAACACATACACAACAGCTCCCAATATTCCTGAATATAATAAAGCCGAGATTACCGGGTTGTGTGGATAATCAACACCATCAGAATTCTGCCCTTCTGTATCAAATATATGATGATATATAGTTAAATACTCAAAACCTTTTCCAAAGAGTTTTTCAAGAAAAGAAAAATCTTTAAAGTAGAACCAGGCAAAACGCCAAAGAACCAAACGGCTATCAATCATCCGATGACTTTTTTTAAAGTTTTGTTCACCCCAGCCTAGGTATTTTTTCATATTATTAGTATCTCCATAATTACCGCTTAAAATCACTTGTCCAATATATGGCTCCAGGAATGAATAATGATAAGGAGTTATTTCAATTTGAGATTTTTTCTTTTTAATATTAACTTCTGCCTCGGTGATTTCAAAAACATCACCCTCCTTCGCGTTATGGATTCCAACAATTAAGGCTCCAAGCGCTGATGAAGACCTAATTATTTCATACTCAATATTAATCCTATAAGTATTAGCATATAATAGCTTTATTTCTTTATGATAAGTTTTTGTTTTATGATCAAAAATTGTTCTTTCAGGAAATCGTTTTAAATAAATGTCCGGTTTCTTATCAGATTTTACAATTAAATTAATAGAATACCTAATATCTTTTAACGTTGGAATAACAGTATAGCATCGAGCAAAGCTACTGAATCCGGTAGCACGAAATACGATTGATTGTTTTTTTATTTGATTTAAACTCGCATGTACTCCATAAGGTTTAAATTTAAAATCATATAAATGAAAGTTATTTAAAAGGTAATTAAACTTTTCCTTTTCTTCATCTGACAATTCTTTATACCAGTTAATATATCTTTCATAATAATTATTATGCTTTTGCTCAATCTCAGAATACATTCTTTTAACTGTACCTGCAAACTCATTGGTATTGTAATAATCCGGACTATATTCTGTTGGTAAGCGAAGGTGACTTTGATTACCAAGATACAAAGTATCATCAAAGGATATTTCAGGCATTATAAGAAGTCTTCCTAAACCTTGATCTTCATTTACTGTATTAAACTTTATTACGACAGAATTATATTGACTTTTTGTTTGTTTGCTTATTGTTTTTTGGTATGGAATTGTTCTTTTATGTCCCTGTATATTAAACTTAAGTTTATCAGGTTTGATTCCTTTATACTCAATTGAAATCTCATTATGTGTATTTGGAACCAAAGGAACAAAAAGGGAAATATAGTTTTCTTCATTGGATGTTTTAACGAAAGGCAGTGGTCGTTGAGATGGCTTTTCAATTTCAGAAACAGGATAAATATTTTTTAACTTATTAATTAAAAAAAGATCTTTATCAATATAAGGTATTGGATAAATATAAGGAGCGTTATAGAAACTATCAGATGAAACAAACTCTTCAGTGAAAAATTTACTATAATCATCAGGTAAAACATTTCTGTATTGTTCTATAGAAGTAGAAAAATTTCTTAAATCTATTAGCTTCCTAAATGCCTCATCATATTTTTCTTGTTTATAAACCTCCAAAAACCGCTTATGAATTTTACGAAACATTATTTTATTTAACCAGGACCTGGATTGAAAGGGTTCAGGATTCCAATTATCCCTATAAAATTCCCTAAAGCTTACAGAATTATTGTTTGTTAAAGAT
Organism: Bacteroidales bacterium; assembly: GCA_036351015.1. Taxonomy (GTDB): domain Bacteria; phylum Bacteroidota; class Bacteroidia; order Bacteroidales; family UBA12077; genus UBA12077. Next base: position 109,795 of record JAZBOG010000010.1, on the reverse strand, counting down.
GAATATCGATATAATATTTGTGAATACTGGAATTTCACTTGTTGAGCATTGGTTGGAAATAATCGTTCAACCATATAACTCTTAAAAGCAGGAGAACCCGCATAAAATAACACAGATGAAGAAAAAACAATTGCAAATAGAATGATAAAATAATAGAGTAGCACCTTATGCAATGATTTACAATAAATTGTCCAGATTAAATAAATAAATAAAAAAACATGCAACAATCCCCAAAGAAAAATTCCCCTGCGAGAACCACTTAATAATCCTGGAACAAGCAAAACAAATAGATAGATTAACCAAACCCAACTTTTTCTAAGGGATAATGGTTTATTGTAACGGTAGACAATAATAATAAAACAAGTTATTAAAGCAAGAGTTAAATAATTATAATCAATGCGATTTCCAAAAAGATAATTAAGCTGGATATTCTCATTTATAAAATTCAAAAATATCCCTGCGATTACGATAAGAAATAATACAATATAACTTAACTGAAAGAGTTCATAAAATTTTTTTTCAGAGATTTTATCTTGTTTTATTAATATACAAAGTAAACCCATAATTACCCATATATAAACTGCATATAGCAACTCTTTAAAAAGCAGCAATTCTTTTTCCTTATGAATTATTACAGAAAAAAAGAAGATCAATAGAGTAAATAAATAAAGCCAACTTCTCTTTATATAGGTTGCGAAATCTCCGGATATTTTCCTGAAACCGTTGCGATGGATAAAAAGAAAATCAATAATAAGTAATGACAACATACCTAACGAAAAAGGCAACATGTAGGGCACTTTGCCATGTAAAAACAGCGCCACAATTGATAAAGTAATCAATACCAAATGACGTATCTTAGGTTTCTGCAAAAAGAGATTTTTAATCATTAAAATAGCTTTTGAATAACCTGTGCAATTCTCTCTTGATCTTCATGGGTTAAATTACTCCCGGAGGGTAAACACAGTCCTTCGTTAAATAAAGTTTCACTTACACCATTCGTGTAAGCAGGATATTGCTCAAATACCGGTTGCAAATGCATGGGTTTCCATAACGGGCGTGATTCAATATTGTCCTTTTCAAGGGCAATTCTTAATTCCTCGCGGGTAATGCCTCCGGCATTTTTTGGATTTACCCGGATACTGGTGAGCCAATGGTTGGAAAAAAACCGTTGATCCGGTTCTTCAAGAAAAGAAACACCCGGTATAGCATGAAAAAGTTGCTTATAAAAGAAAAAATTATCTCTTCGTTGGTTCACCCGTGTATCAATGACTTCCAGTTGACCACGCCCTATGCCTGCAACAATATTGCTCATCCGGTAATTGTATCCGATATGGGAATGCTGATAATGCGGGGCATCGTCTCTGGCCTGGGTAGCTAAAAACCGGGCCCTTTTAATATACGCTTCGTTATGAGACACAAGGGCTCCCCCGCCTGATGTGGTAATTATCTTATTCCCGTTAAACGACAATACAGACATTTCGCCAAAGGAGCCACAAGATTGTCCATTGTATTTACTGCCCAGTGCTTCGGCAGCATCCTCAATAACAGGTATTTCGTAATGATTTGCTATTTCTAATATCTCATTCATTTTTGCCGGCATTCCATAGAGATGAACTACAATTATTGCTTTTGGCTTTCGACCCTTTTCAATTCTTTCCCGGATTGCCTTTTTCAGTAGTACAGGATCCATATTCCAGGTTTCGGGTTCACTATCTATAAAAACAGGAACAGCATGCTGATAAACAATAGGGTTTGCTGATGCAGAAAAAGTAAAAGAAGAACAGATCACCTCATCCTCAGCATCAACCCCGAGCATGATCAATGCAAGATGAATGGCCGCCGTGCCTGAACTTAAAACTGCGACATGCGGGACTTTAATATATTCTCCGATTTCCTGCTCGAAACCATTAACATTGGGGCCAAGCGGTGCAATCCAATTCTGCTCAAAGGCCTGGTTAACATATTTTTGTTCCTTACCACTCATATGCGGAGAGGATAACCAAATTTTTTTGCTCATAACTAAAATTTATTATTTCAAAAAGATTGCCAAAAGATGAATGATGTTTTCTTTTCTTTTTAGGCTTCAGTAACCTTCAGACCATATCTGCAATCATCGGCATCAACACTTTCAAAAGTGTACTATAAATGTTTCACCAACCAGGTACGAAATCTCTTATAGTAATAATTAACAATCCATTTTTAATTTAATTCATTTAAAATACTTTTCATTCAACTCTTTTCCCAGAGCTGTAAACAGAATAATTTTCATATCCAGCCACAGGGTCCATTTTTCCATATAAAGCTTATTTATTCGGACCTTATCCGGAAAAATAACCTCATCATTATATTGTTGAGGATCACGCTGTTTCTTTAAAAGCTCCTCTTCGTCCTTATACTTTAAAGAGGCCGCTCCGGTTAAACCCGGTTTTAATTGTAAAATCCTCCGGTCATCACCTACCAGCCGGTCGGCATAGCCCTTAACATCGGGTCGCGGGCCAACAAAACTCATATCCCCCCGGATGATGTTTATCAGTTCAGGTAACTCATCCAATTTACTCCTGCGTAAAAATGCACCCAGTATTGTTATCCTGTATCCCTCTTTTGCAGCTACACTGGTATCAGATTTTGCATTTTTCATGGTACGAAACTTATGCAGCAAAAAAATTTTTCCATTCTGACCAATCCGTTTTTGAGAAAAAAATACCGGCCACCCCATGGTTAATAAAATAGACAGCGCTATCATCAGTAATACGGGAAACAAAACAATAAACAATCCCGTAGCCATCAGATAATCAAAGACTTCCTTAAGCACCTTACTCCCGGGTTTATTTATATTTTCCTGGATATGCAATTCATTGATCTCCTGATGCCGGATAATAAAAGACAAAGAGAACAAGAATAAAAACACAGGGACACTAAAGATACTGTTCCCGCTGAAAAAGACAAACATCAAACTAACCAGCAGCATCATGGAAAAAAGGGGATACTGTTTAAAATAGATCAGGGCGTAATAGGAGGAAATCATTAGAAAAACGAAAACAAACAATGCCCCTACAACCCCTGAATATAGGAGTGCTGAAAGAACCGGGTTATGCGGATAACCATAAACTGATTCTTCGTTATCGAATTGCTTTCCAAAAATTTCAAGGTAGTAAAAGCCATCCCCAAACAGCTTTTTCCAGAAGTGCTGTTCATTGAAAATCTCTAGGGTTAAACTCCATTTATCGAGATTAAAGAGTCTTTCGGTAAGGATAGATTCATTATGGTTTATTGCAGATGATTCAATGTAATTTTGACTTACCTGATGATAATATCCGGGATTTCTACTAACGCTGAACAGTAAAAAAAGAATCAAAAGAAATAAGGTGATTGTTACAAACCGCAAATTTCCTGATATATTCTTTAAAATGGCAGACCTTGTAAAGAAGCCATTGATCTGAAGATATAAAAGAGCAACGATTATAATTCCAAGGATAAATACTGACCGTAAGGAAAACGAGAAGATAATATTCACAATCAATATAAGAATCCAGATTTGATGGACAAATCTGATCCGCATATTAACTTTTTGGATCAAGGATGGATAAAAACTAATAATGCCCAAAAAGGAGTATAAAGCATAAAAGTTCTTATCCTGGTTAAAGGCTGAACCCCAGGGAGTATCCAGAAGAATTTCATACCCTTTACCCTGGAGGTAATATTTTAGTATCCCGACAGCAGCTATAAAAACTGCAGTGATCTGAATCAGGGTAGTAAGTTGGTGAAAAATATTCAGCAATTGTTTTTTGGATTGCTTCTGATGAATAATATAAAATAACCCGAACAATAAAATCAAATTCACGGCAAATTCAAATAAATCTTTCAGGTTATGAGGGTATATTTTTAGGGTTATGAGGATTCCAATACTATAGAATAAACCCAGGATAATTAAGGGATTAAACGTTTTCAGGAACTCAACAACTATGGATTTTGAAAAGATTGATTTCCGGTAAATCCCCAGATAGAAAATAAAAACAGAAAATGAAATTAAAAAAGGATAGATCATTCCCGGAACAACCATTCGGAGAAACCAGGTGATACATGTCGTTAAAAAAAGAGTGGCAGAAAAGTTATTAGAATCTAATCGTATCATGCAAATATTAAGAATTATATCTGATTATTTTGCCAGGATTCCCTACGACTACTGCTTTATCTGGAACATCTTTTATTACAACTGCACCAGCACCCACTGTAGTGTTTCTCCCTATGGTATTTATACCTGTCATAAGAGTTGCACCAATACCTACAAAACAATAATTTTTAAGGTGAATTCCTGCCCCAACATTTGATCCTGCTGAAATAAAACTACCTTCATCTACTATTGTATGATGAGCTATTAATACAGAGGGGCTAATAATAGTGTAAGAATCAACAAAGACTTTTGTCCAGATATAAGAATTCGCATGAATATAGCATCCTGTTGTAGATATTTTTGCAAATTCACTGATAGTAGCCTGGGGGTGGATTAATGTTGGTACAAAGGCACCTCTTTTAGTAAGTTGTTTCATTTTATCCACTCTTATTTTATTATTCCCGATGGCTACAATAAAATTTTTATTAACAACATCAAAAGAATCAAAATTAAGTTTCCCAATTACAGGGATACCCATGATTGTTAAATCTTTCTTTTTGTCATTATCATCAAAAAAACCAATTGGGTTATAACCACAAGCTTTTGCCAGTTCAAACATTGCTTCACCATAAGTTCCGGCACCAATAATATATATATCATTCCTAACCATCTAATTTAGAGCCCTTAAAAGGTTTGACAAATTCATCATCTGATGTATTAATTCCCTCACGTTTTAAGACTTTCGCGACTGTTTTCCATAATATTTTAATATCAAGCCAGAAATTTTGATGATCTACATACCAAACATCCAGTTTAAACTTTTTTTCCCAACGAATTGCATTTCGGCCATTAATTTGTGCCCAGCCGGTAATTCCAGGTTTTACTTCATGCCTGCGATTCTGTTCAGGTGAATAATATTTTAAGTATTCAACCCTTAAAGGCCTCGGTCCCACAAGACTCATATCACCTTTTAGTACATTGAATAATTCCGGTAATTCATCTAAACTGGTTTTTCTCAAAAATCTTCCAAAAGGAGTAATACGCATTTCATTTGGCAAAAATTCACCTTTGACATCTTTTTTATTGGTCATCGTACGAAATTTTAACAGGGTAAAAAGTTTGGTATCCTTACCAGGTCTTATTTGTTTAAAGAAAACGGGGTACCCCATTATAATATAAATAAAGAATCCAATTACAAAAATCACAGGAAATAAAATAATTACAGCAAGTAATGAGATTATTATATCGCTTATACGTTTAAAAAATAGTTTATACATATCTTTAAAGTAATTCATGGGCTTCAATCAGTAGACATATGGTAAATAACCATGCATTTGTTTTTAATTAAAGTAATTTATCCATAATAGATACAAATTTCTTACTTAATATTGATTTATCATATACTTTTTCTGCAAGCTCTCTAGAATTTCTGCCCATTTCGAGAACTTTCTCCCTCCTCCTACTCCACTTTATTAATGTATCTGCAAGTTCTTGGGGGTTATCAGGATCTACATAAACTCCACAACTATATTTTTCTAATAAATCTTTTGTCCAACCAGCTGAATTCACGATGACAGGAATCCCAGCTGAAAGAGAATCAAATAATTTATTTGGGGAGTTTGTTTGTAGAATAGGGATATTTGCAAATGGAACCATTGAAACATCACAAAGGTTAACGATCTCCGAGACAACTCCCATTGGCTGTGCATCAATAATTTGCACATTTGTCAAACTTTTTTCTTTAATTATAAAGATCATATTCTTCTTAACAGCACCTTTACCCATAAAAATAAAATTGATGGAATTAATCCCCATATTCTTTAGATGTTCAGCTGATCTTAATATATATTCAAGGCCGTTAGCCTTTCCCATGGCTCCAAAATGAATTACATTCATTTTCTTTAGATCAATATTAAACTTTTCAGCAATAAGTTTATTTTTTGGTCGTTGCCAAAACTTATCTATCTTTGACATGTTCGGTATCATGCTTACTTTAGAAGCTTCAATCCCCTTATTTATTACTCCATCTTTCATTCCAGGGGAAAGTGCAATAATATGTATTGCATTTTGGTATATAGATTTCTCCAGAATCAAGGCGAGCTTTCTCAGCAATGGATTCCTTAGAGCTCCCATTTGAATCGGAACTTCAGGCCATAAATCTCTCACCTCAAAAACATAGGGTACTCTTCTAATCCACTTCATAAGTAATGCAGGAATACCCACTGTTAATGGAGTAGAGGTAGCAAAAACTAAATGAATATCCCTCTGAAAAAGTGCAATCCATGCCGACTTTATCATGAAACTAAAAAATGCAATCATTCGTCGTAGAATTCCCATATTATTGGAATAGAAATTTTTAATATATATAACTTCTATACCATCAATAATGTGTTTTTCAATTAGTTTCTTTTGCTTTGGCCTGGAGGTTATCATTATCACATCATAACCATTTTTTATCAGCTCAATCGAAAACCAATAGGATCGCGTTCCTCCTGGCTCATCAGGAGTTTTAAAGTACTGATGAATATAAAGAATTTTTTTGTTAGTACTCATATCAACTATTAACAGGCATTGGAAAAGACTTGACAATATAGATGATTATACTTTTCTGCGATTTTGTCCCAATCAAAAGAATTAATTTCCTTAATAACATTTGATGACATAGTTTCATAATTTTTAAGAATTAATAAAACCTTATTCTTTATATCAGAAGGATTAAATGGATCTACGCCAAAACCTACAACACCTTCCCTAAAGTACCCATAGAGTCCTTGATAATTAGAGTAGACAACAGGAAGTCCCTGGGTCATTGCCTCAATATAAGTCAGACCAAATGTCTCACGAAAAGAAGGCATGATAAATATGTCACTTTCCCGAAATAATTTGGCTAACCTATCTCTATCCCTAACCTGACCATAAAAACTTATGAAACTAGAATTTTCTTTTATTAAATGCATTATTTTTTTATGATTATTCCCCCCACCACCAATTAATTTTAACTTAACATTAATCTTCTCTCTCAAAAGAAAACATGTTTTAACAATATTCTCAATATTTTTTCCCCTATTAAAAGCCCCAACATATATTAGAGTCAAATTTGTTTGATCAGGTTTCTTAGATTTACCCGCAGCGTTCTGTATCCAATAATCCTCAACCCCATTGGGAATTATATCTATTTTATTTATTATTTTTTCAATTTGTTTTGTTGAGAATAGTTTCTTCAGATGATACAGATATGCCGGAGAAATCAAAACAATTCGATCAGCGTGTTTTAAAATTTGATAGGCAATAAACTTCAAATAGGGTTGATATTTTAAATAAGTAAAAAGGTCAGTATTTCTAACAGCAGTTATATATTTTTTCCTAAAAAAAAGTTTTACTAAATATGCAACACCACCATTGCTCATAAGAAAATGACTGTGAACGACATCTATATCTTTAATCGATATCTTGGTGATAAGATCAAGGAAAATAACTATCGTTTTTAAAAAATAGAAAGGACGAATTATTTTAAAATGTATTTTTGAAAAAATATATTGGACTGTCTCAAACTTAACTATATTTTTATTCCTGTCATTCTCTCTTCTAATTGGAACATAAATAATTTGTTGAAGTTGCTTTTTGGACAAAGCAGCTATTAAATACTTATAAAGAGGTGTAATGCTGTATGCATTATTTATATGTAATACTTTCATAACTATTTACTGTTCCTTTATTTTTAACATGCCCATATAACATTCCTAATAACATCCAAAATTGAAAAGCACCATTTATTTCTCTAAAGAAATAATAGCCGATAGAAAAAATAAAAAATCCTGTAAAAACTATGATTACAAAATTTCTTTCTACAATTTTCCCTTGTTTCAAAAAGATATCAATAAAGTATAAATGAAAAAACAAATAATAAAATATTCCTATGAATCCATATACGCCCAGGATATAAAGAAATTCTATCTCCATTAATTTTTGAAACACATCAAAATTCGGTTTCCCCATACCAAAAATCCAAAACAAAAAATTTTGATTCAAAAATTCAACCATTTTACTCATTTGGCCTTGCCGGCCTAGTTCGCCAGCTCCCAACTTTTCGACTAAAATTGAAAACCTATAAATTAAGCCATTAAACTTTCCAGTAAATAACAGGGCAAAAAATACAACAAAAACAACAACAGCACCTATCAAAAATTTGCTTTTAAAAACCCTTTTTTGAATTAGATAATAAACTATTGCAATAACCAGGGTTACGATAAGTGCTAAAATTGATGCTTTACTCTTTGTTAATAGAATATTAACAACTGCTAACAATACTCCCAGGTACTTAAACTTATGTTGATAAATCAATACAAAAAACCAGAAAAAGAGGAATGATATTCCTCCCCATTTTATTGGATGCCCAATAGTTCCAAACACACGAATATTCCATGAATTTTTTAGAAACTTAACTTGGGATTCTGTAGATGCATAAAGGGTATTAAAAAATGTATTTAAGGACTCTACCTGGAGTACCTGAATAAATCCTATAATCAAGGCTATTATAGCAATATAACCAAATAATTTTATCAACCAGTCAAAATCTACGATCTGTTTTCTTACTATAAAGTAAAAGAAAGTAAAAATATACAATCTATTGAATACCTGAATAACTTCGCGTGGAAAGTAAAAAAAATAATTGTCCATTAAGAATAAACCCAAATTATCCGATAGGAAACTTATGATAAAAAAAACAACAAAAAGCAGGAAAGAATTAATGTAGACCTTGTCATATTTACTATTTTGTATAAATTTCAGCAACATTAAAGGACTACTAATAAATATAATTACATAATCATATTTGATCAAAAATGGCTCCCTGATGTACGGGGACAATAATGATAAAATAAATAAAAATGAAAAAAACTTATATATTATTTTTATATCTAATCTCATTAAAAAAAGTGCTAATCTAATATTTTCCTATATATCCCAAGCAACTTATTACCTACCTGTTGTTCAGAATAGTTTTCTATGGCGTAATTTCTAATTGTTTCTCTATTAAATTTCATTTTAACAATTTTCTTCAAGCTGTCAGTAATTGAAGCTACACTAATGTTGCAAAGCAATCCCAGTTCATTGTTTTTAATAATAGATTCAGGTCCTCCAGATCGTGTGGACAATACTGCCAGCCCACAACTCATGGCTTCAATTAGTACTACCCCAAAAGTCTCAAAGGTACTTGGCAAGACAAAAAAATCACTAAGTTGCATCTGCTTTTTTACCTCTTCTCGTTTAGCTGGGCCATAAAGTATAATGTTATCTTGCACATTCAACCTAATTATCTCTTTTGCTAAATTGTTATATTCACTTCCACCACCTACAATTATAAGTTTATCAGCTGGTCTGTTTTTTAAATAGATTGCAAATGCTCTTATTAGCATGATATGATTTTTTTTCTTTTGCAAATGACCAACTGTGATAAATGTAAATTCGTCCGTTTTTCGTGTTTTTTCCCCGGGTAAAAAAAAGTTTGTATCCACCACATTAGGAACAAACTGAAAAGGTGTATTAAACTCTTCCTCCAACAACGAACAGAACTCTTTACTTACTGCAATATTGGCACTACTTTCCCCATAAACTTTTTTTGCCAGTTTCAATTGCCATGGTTTCATGATTTTTCTGGCAAATCCTGTAAAATGTTCTGTCAATATATATGGAATATTATACTTTTTCTTAATCCAACCTGCTACACTTCCCACAGAATAAACATGTGCATGAACCAGATCTGGCATATGATATTTTGCTATGTATTTCTTATACAAAATCTTATTAATTATTTGTTTCAAATAATAGTTAATAATTCTTAATTTTGGAAATGCAGGGAATACACAATATAAAATATTGATTCCATCTTCTGTAACCGAACGAATACCAAATTTAATTTTCTTGATCTCTCGTAAACTAACCAATGAAGTAGCAATAACTCCTACCTGACAGCCCTGTAATGAAACTGCTTTTGCCTGATCTTTATAAAACAAGGTTCTATTAGGACTTATATGGGTAGGAAAGTCATTTGGAAGGAACAATACATGCAGTTTATTCTCCATTTCCATCTTAATTATCTTTTAATAGAATACCATTAACTTTTTCAACACGGCTATTCCATGAATTTTCTTCAGCTACCCTATATACAAACTTCTTTTTTTCCAGAAGCTGTTTTCTATTACCATTAATCATTTGTAAAAGTTGACTCAGTTTAAATTCATCATAATCAACCGTCCACCCAACATTATTCTTCTCCACAAACTCTCCAGCAGCGGTATTTTTAATTGCAATAATGGGTAATCCAAAGGATAAATATTCAAATAATTTAACAGGCATAGCAAAATCCCAATATTTATGAGGCTCTGTAAAAATCAACCCAATATCTGCAACAACAAACAATTTTTCAAGCTCATCCCCAGAAAGATGAAACATATTGTAATTTTTATAGTCAATAAAATTCTTTTTAACCTCTTCCCATTCCTTTTGTCTTGTTGAAATATTACATTGAACAAAATCACAGTTGTTTAAGACCGGGAAAAGTTTATCCATCTTATATAAATTTGATACACCGCCAATATAAACCAAATTTAAAGTATCATTTTCACGTTTTTCCATATTTTTAATCTTCGTACCAGGGGGTAGCGAATAATTGGGTATTGATTTTTTCAATGGGAGGTGCTTATACATTTTGGTTGATGGTAAAAATAATACATCAACATATTTCTCATATATAGTTAAGTCGAATTTATAAAAGAAATTAAAAACCTTTTCTTTAAAAAAGCCATGCTTTCCCTTTCCATGAGGAAATAACCAATGAATATCCCGGTAATATAGACCTATGGGTATGTTATTTTTCTTTAAGTATTTAAAAAATGAGAAGTCCTGATTAAAATATTTAACAAAATCATTTATTCCTGTAGCCAACAATGTTGGATAAGTTGCACTTTCAGCATACATAAATTCAACTTTTAAACCAGCTTTAATTTCATTTTTTATTTTTTTTATTGCTTCAGCTCTTTCCTTGCCCGTACCAATTACTTCAAAAACATTATAGCCTAATTCTTTAAATGCCTTTAGCATTTCCACCGGACGCAATTTACTGCCGGATGTTCGCTCTTTATAGATTTTATTGGGCAGGTGAAATATAATGTTCATCACTATTCAAATAGTCTTTTGTAATATTTTTGATACTTTCTCCAATTTCCCCAATTAAAACTTGAATTATGCCATAAGAAGACAAAATTTCCATTATATTTTTTTACGGTATCCTTTAAGTGTACTATTTGCTCTAAAAAATTAGTATCGTCAGTATTCTGATATTTTACTAAACTTGCATCCATAAAAATAAGAGGTCTTTCTAATAGATCCAGAGTTTTTCGTTCAATTATATCAAAAACCGGAAAATCATAACACACACCACACCTAAAACCGGGTATAGTAGCATAAGAAAGTGTGCTATCAATTTTTAGACCAGCATTATTCCAGATAATCCATGTGTCAGGATTTTTAAATCTCAAATAATGTTGTCTCCCTTCATAAACCATTTCCCCACTAGCCTCTTCTAACATTTGTTTTTCATCCTTTAGTAAGGATTCATTGTCATATGTATTATAACTTGGATGAATACCAATAATATGCCCTCGATCTCTAATTTCATTTACTATTCGTTTAAATTTAGGGGACTTTAAATAGGAATCAAAATCGTATTTTGTATTACCTCCTGCCATAAAATAAAATCTTGAAGTGCATTGATGCATTTCACTTATATACATCAGGTATTCATATACGTTAAATGGATTGATAAACAAAGCTTTAATTCGACTGAAAAATAATTTAAAACTTCGTTGTTGAACAATATCTTTGGCAAATCGTTTAAAACTTTTTTCCTGAAAATCTATATAATCAATATCATGGGTTGGTATTACGGTATATTTATGTTCTTTACGTTTACCATTGTACCCTATCTTTAGTAATAATTTCCATAGAAATTCGACATATTCATTTACAATAGGTCGATCTAAGAAACCTAATTTATAAGCAACAGAATCGGAAGCCTCGAACCTATTATATTCATCCCTTGTTTTCACAACATGCTCTTCCCATCTGGAAAGCATAAAAAAAGCAGAGGCAAAAATATCCAGACCTATATAAATTTTTTCTTCATTCTCAACAAAAGTTGAATCGCCCCAAAAACCAATAATTGATTTTGAATAATCATTAATCTTTAGATGAATTAACCTTGAGGGGATATTTTTCAACGTAAGATAGTCCTCAGTTTTTGTAAATAGAAAACTATCTTTAATGACAATTTTACCATATTTAGCATTAATCCATATACTGTAATTTTTAGAATTACTCCTGACAATATCTACATTTACACCAAGAAAAGTATTAAATAGGATTGAAACTACGTATTGTTTTTCAATGAATAGAAAATCGGGAATGCTAATTTTTATCATATTTTAATATCTGTAGTATTTTCCTATATATAGTTCTCAAACTTACCATTAAATCCCAACAAGAAAAATCAGCATAAATCGTCTTTTTACCCCTATGAGAGATAAACCATTTAAAAAAACCATAATTCCAAGGTTTATAATCCTTTTTATATAAGGAGACACAATTATGCATATCATCAAGTAACTTTAAATAACGAACAGTTCCTGTTTCAGTTCTTGTAGAATCATTCGTTAACTGTTTATTATAAATAATATCATAATATGCAATTGTTGGTAATCCATACCCCAAGTACTTTGTGATTCCAATCCATGACCATGATCTTGGATTGATTTCAATTAAATAATATTTGTTTCTTAAAGCATCATATTTAAATTCAAACTCCGCTATACCAAAATAACCTAACTCTTTAACTATTCTTTTTACCAAAATAATTAAATCTTCTGGAACCAAATAATTTTCTCCAACTACCCAGTCTCCATATTCTGCAGGATAACCACGCACTTTTTTACCCGAGAAAATACCTAATATTTCATGATCCCTATTAGCATAAATACCAATAGTAAACATTTTGTCACTCATTCCAGGAACATATTCCTGGCAGACCATGGCAGACAATATATTCTTATATTGAAAAATAAAATTATCTAATTCAGATTGTGAATGAATGATTGTAAGTCTTAACTCATCTGGTATTTTTTCTTTTCTTTCTTCTTTAGATTTTGAAATTCTTCTGTATTCTGGTTTTATAATAATTGGAAAGGGGATATTCTGCTCCTTTTTTAAATTAGCAAAACTCCATGTTTTTGGAGTTAAGTAATTATTTTCCTCTCCTAACTTATAAAAAACACTTTTCCTTATAAGTTTTTCAACAACGACCCAATCAGCTACTAAAGGATTACTTACCTTAGATAAGTAATTTTTATTCTTTGATATTGCAGTTGCCCAGTCATCATTCGTAGGTATCAATAAGGGTTTTAATTTTTCCTTTTCGCAAAATTTATATAAAGCATCAACAAAGCCCGCCTCATCAACCGATGGATTCGGCACTTTAACATATTTTGCAAATTTTGAATAAGTCCCGATTGATCTGGCAGCATCCATTGCAATGCATTCAACACCTTGTTTACCTAATTCTTGAATTATGGCTAACCCGTTAAAATTACAATTAAAAACTATTGCCTTATTCACGATTTCATTTTCTTATTTGGTGTATAAATCCGGTATTTTAATCCCAGAGAATAAAAAAACAAATTAATCAATCGGTAAAATTTCAATTTTTTATTTTCGATAGGTTTAAAATACCTGCCGCCACTAAAAATTTTTCCATGATAACCTTTTTCTATAAGTCCTATCACTTTGGGTAATAATTCTACAGTTCGTCTTGATTGCTTTATTAAGATATCTTTTGGGTTATCAGTAATTTCCAACCTTATTTTCTCTCTTAACAACACCTCCCCTTCATCAATTTCACTAGTAAGAAAATGAAAAGATATCCCCGCATATTTTTCACAATTAGCCCAATAATGCTTATATACGCTTCCTCCTTTATAATCCGGCAAATAACTTCCATGACAATTGATCGAGGCTAATCTGGCCTTTTTCAAAATTGCATCAGGAATAATCCACCCCCAACCACATGAGATTAAAAAATCATATTCTGGTAATTTACATTTATTTATCTTTTTACCAACGATTAAATATTGATCAAAATTAAGTAAAGAAATATTGTCCCCTTGTTCGGTTTCAAAGCAAAACAAAACCTTATACTCCTTAAAAAGTTTATTATTATTAAATGCTTTAATTACTTCATTACCTTTTAACGAATTTGATGGAGTTAAGATCAAAACTGTTGTCATAACATTTTCCCTTGATAATCATCAATTTTCTTAATTAACCTCGCCGGGACACCTCCTATTATACAGTTTCCTTCAGGGAAACTTTTATTAACTACAGCTCCAGCTGCTACAATGGTATGTTCTCCCAATAAAACTCCGGGTAATATGACCACATTGGAAGCAAGCCAACAATTATCTTTAATCTCAATGGGATTTTCTTTATCATGCAGGTCATAATCATTTATATTATGACTAGCGCTAATTATATTAACATTAGGACCCATTCTAACGTTTTTCCCAATTTTTATGCCATTGATGGCCTGAATATAAGATGCCGGCATAAATCCCGGATAAGGTCTATAATAATTGATCTCAATATTTTCAGGGTGTTTAACTACAGAACTCCAATGAACCGGCCATTTTACATGTTTATTAATACCAACAATATGTTGGAAAAAATAATATTGCCACAATTTAGATATGCCTATATAATTCACTACATCAGAACCGTAAACCTTTTTTAATCTCCTTTTAAGAAGTTTTTTTAATAGTTTTTTCATAACTCAATCCCTAATAAAATCCTAAGTATAAAAATCATCGATATAGGAAGTACCATAAATATAATAATATCTTTTATTACTATTAAAGGGCTCACTCCTACCTGTTTAAGCAAGAAAATATTAAACCACATCCAAAAAACCAAATTAAAAATAGAATATAAAATTATCACATTTAGTACATTATCAGAGTATAAAAATACAGCTCCAATTATTAATGGCGATATTCTGATTAATAACAACAATAAATTAATTATTAAGGACCATTCCTGTCGTTCCTTTAATGTTATTATTCTGGAAATAGGAGAGGAACTAAAGTTCAAGATCATCCAAGGAGCTATAACCATTGCAAATTTACCAGCTTCAATCCAGTTTTCACCAAAAACAAATCCAAAAATTATATCTCCAAATCCAGCTAATATTCCTAATGGTAATAAACCAATTAGAATAAGACTTCTAAAAGTTTTGTATGCTAGTTTCTTCAATTTGTCTGGCTCTGATTTAATAGAGGAAGCTTGTTGATAAAAAACATTCCCAATGGAACGTCCAATTACATTAAGCGGCATACTTAATATCCTATGTCCCAGCACGTATAATCCAACAACACTCTCCATAAAAAAACCTGACAATATAAAAATCGGTATTTGCAGCGAAAAAGAATTCAACAATGAGGAAGGCATATAATAGGTGGGAAATTTTTGATATCTTTTAAAAAGATATTTTATCCTTGGAATAGAAATATCTTTTTTTGTTTGTTCTTTAAGTTTTTTTTGATGCTGGATAAATAGTAACCCATTTCCTGTAATAGTTCCTAAAACAACACTTCCAATTAATCCTGCAGCTCCTATTTTAGCTACTCCTCCCAAAATTTGCCCAGTTGCTGTAACAGTTCGGGTTAGTACCTTTGTGGTTGCAATAGATTTGTACTCTTTGTATTTATTTAACCAAATTGAAATACTTTCGTAAGCTCCACGAAAAAATACTACTAAGGGTACAAAAAATAACCAAAATTCTATTTGCTTATTACCTAATAAATTTGCTACAGAATTATTGAATAATAGAAATATCAAAAATAAAAATAATGAGGTTATACCACTTGCTATAAGAGACAAAGCTAATAGATTCACACTATTCTTTTGTAATTTAGGTAACATAATAGCTTGATCATACCCCCAAGCCGCCATTACAGCGAAAACAGCAACTACACTATTAAAAACACCTAATATACCATAATCTTCAGGTGTAAAAAGTCTTGTTAAGATGGGAGATATTAAAATAGGGATTAGCTGTGCTAACCCCGTTCCTCCAGTAAGAATTGCTGAGTTCTTTACAAATTCAGATTTTAATAACTTTTTCAAAATTATTTAAACTATTCTTTTACTTACTTTAATAGTCAAATCTCTTCTTCGAATGTATGTCGTTTTATTTTATATTATAGAGACCTACACCTTTTTCAAGTAATAAATATTACTCCCTGCTATAATTTCTGTATCACAATATTGTTTTTACCCTTAAATCAATTCAAATTCATACTATTCTTTATTTCTAAACTATATTTTTAATTAAATTTTTCAAAAAACAGCTAGTATTTTCTGGTGAATTTACTTCCCGATCCCATAAAATTTAAACCCGATATTTTCCAGTTTTTGGCGGTCGAGGATGTTACGTCCGTCAAAAATAAACGCCGGTTTCATCATGTTTTCGTAGATTCTTTGCCAGTCGTAATCCTTAAACTCATCCCACTCGGTAAGAATGGCCACTGCATGAGCATCTTTACAGGCAGTGTAGGGATCGTGCTGAGGCTTTAACAATTCACGGTTTTCATGCTCGGTTCGGGTATTGAGATAATCCACATCGGCAAACATCTGCTCATGTTTTACCTTCGGGTCATATACTGAGATTTCTGCTTTGTCATCCATTAAAATATCTGCCACATACATGGCTGCAGTTTCTCGTGTATCGTTGGTATCCTTTTTGAAAGCCCATCCAAGAAAAGCAATCTTCTTCCCCGAAACGGTATTGTACAATGTTTTAATCATCTGATCGGCAAACCGCTGTTTTTGGTAATCATTCATGATAATTACCTGCTCCCAGTAGTCGGCTACCTCCTGCAACCCCAAACTTCGGCAAATATATACCAGGTTCAGAATATCTTTTTGAAAACAAGAACCTCCAAATCCTACGGATGTTTTCAAGAATTTTGGACCAATACGGCTGTCGGATCCAATAGCCCGGGCAACCTCATCCACATCAGCTTCCGTTTTTTCACAAAGGGCCGATAACGAATTAATCGAAGAAACCCGTTGTGCCAGAAAGGCGTTGGCTGTTAATTTGGATAGTTCGGAAGACCATACATTGGTTTTCAAGATACGATCATCATCCATCCAATGAGCATACACCCATGCCAGGGTATCTATAGCCTCTTTTCCTTCGGGAGTTTGTTCACCCCCAATTAAAACGCGGTCGCCATGCAACAAATCATTAATAGCAGTACCTTCGGCTAAAAATTCAGGATTCGACAGAATCTGAAACTTTACATGATTCCCGGTATTATCCAATATGGACCGGATAGCTTCAGCAGTACGAACCGGCAGGGTCGATTTCTCCACGACAATCTTATCGTCTTTTGCCACTTCGGCAATTTGCCTCGCGCACAGCTCTACATACTTTAAATCGGCTGCCATCCCTTTTCCTTTACCATAGGTCTTGGTTGGGGTATTCACGGAGATAAAGATCATTTCTGCTTTATCAATATTTTTTTCGATCTCGGTAGAAAAGAAAAGATTACGTCCCCGTGCATCGGCAACAACTTCCTTCAGTCCGGGTTCATATATGGGCAGGTTATTCAAATTTTCATCATTCCAGTCGGCAATTCGCTGTTCGTTGATATCCACAACATTTACTTCGATCTCGGGACATTGCTGGGCAATCACGGCCATGGTGGGACCGCCGACATAACCGGCCCCTATACAACAAATGGTTTTAATTTTTTTCATGTTTTTCATTTATTTATTGAAACCTGAAAACTAACACGATTTTTCATCTTCAAATTTCACATCACTACATTTTATAAACTCCAGTAGTTTATTTTTTTTATTTTGTCGCGATAAATTCCCTTGATATCAACAAACAAAGGATTATCAGCAGTAATAGATTCAAAATAGGATTCGTTTAAGTCCTTATACTTATCATGGCTTACAGCAGCCACAACCACATCATAATCCTTACGAATATCAGTACTCAGCTCGAAATGATATTCCTCTTTCACCTCTTCGGGATCAGCATAAGGATCGATCACATCAACATTAACGCCATAGGATAATAACTCGCGGTAAACATCCACCACCTTGGAGTTACGGATATCACTCACGTCTTCCTTGAAGGTAATACCCATGATCAGGACCTTCGAGGACTGAATATTTTTGCCGGCTTTTACCAGGTTTTTCACGATCTGTTTGGCTACATATCCACCCATTGAATCATTAATAAAACTACCAGCGTTAATCATCTGGGCATGATAACCCAGTTCTTTGGATTTATGCAACAGGTAATACGGATCCACACCAATACAATGACCTCCTACCAGCCCCGGGAAGAACTTTAAAAAGTTCCACTTGGTACCGGCGGCCTCAAGAACCTCGAACGTATTGATATTCATCCGGTTAAAAATTATTGAAAGTTCATTCATAAAGGCGATGTTAATATCGCGCTGGGTATTCTCAATAATTTTTGAGGCTTCGGCTACCTTTATGGAGCTGGCCCTATGAACACCGGCTTTGATCACCAGCTCGTAAACCCGGGCAATATTCTCGGAAGATTCCTGGTCACAGCCCGAAGTAACTTTTACAATAGAGGTAAGCGTATTCACTTTGTCACCGGGATTAATTCGTTCGGGAGAGAATCCTACCTTAAATTGATCAATATACTTTAACCCGGACTCCTTTTCCAGTACCGGAACACAATCTTCTTCAGTTGCCCCGGGATAAACCGTAGATTCATATACCACATAATCCCCTTCTTTTAATACCCTTCCAACGGTTTCGGATGCCTTGATTACAGGCATTAAATCGGGCAAATTATAATCATCAATGGGAGTAGGAACAGCAACGATGTAAAAATTGGCCTCTCTTAAATCTTCGGGATTGGCAGTAAAAAGTATATCGCACCCTTCAAAAGCTTCCCCGGGTAATTCCCTGCTTGGATCAATTCCATTCTTCATCATCTCCACCCGTTCGGGTTTAATATCGAATCCGATGACCGGTATTTTTTTTGCAAACTCTAATGCAATGGGTAACCCTACATAGCCCAAGCCTATTACAGCTAATTTAGCCTCCTTATGGATAAGTTTATCGTACATAATTTATCAGTTGTTAATTAATATTAATTTTCTGTAAAAAAATATTTCCCGCTTATATACAGCTCCGCTTCCTGAGTCACAATTTAACACTCAAAAAGAAGGACAAAAATAGTACATTTATAAGGTTCAGGCAAATTATAATCTCTGCTAATGATCGTACTTTTAACAAAGTTTACATTATGTATAAAACCTGTAGCTAAGATAATATTTTTCGGCAGTTCTAGGTTAATGATTTGTTTTTTTATTAGAAACCATAATATCAAGCTTACGGCTCTTGATCTCTGAGAAAAGTTTGTTTTACCCTACAATCGAACCCATGGTTCTTTATTCTTTAAAAAGGTGAATCACCAACTCAGGGTTGCTAAACGATCCAGCTGGGAATGAGTGGTAATCAGATGAATTTAATTCAGAAGTTTCTAATTAGGATAAAAAAAGTCCCGCAGGGACTCAATTAGGTGAGAAATATATTCCCAAAACATATTAGCAGTACTGGTGGAGCGATATTAGCTCTTCCAAAAAACCATAATGCCAGGCCTACGGTCCTGAAAAAAAGAGTATATGGATCAGCCGGTTATAGCCGGCTGATATTAAGAATCTCTTTTAATTTCCTGGATATCAAGCCTTTATTCAATATTGATTTACCCCATCACGAGAAAAAAGATTAAACCCGGGAAAAAAAGAACATGTATACTGAGTTATTCCCCTATTCTGGGGTTGAGTTTACATTTTCATAAATAAATTTCATCCCCTCAAGAATCCCTCCCGGGGGAACATGCTCACCCTCAGCTAATCCTTTAATATCGGTTATCAGGGATCCCTCAAAGAGACCAATGAGCTTCTTATAATAGCCTGGAAGATACTCGGTCACCTGGGGAAAATAATCTTTCATTCCCCAATGAATATAGAGGATCTTATGATCTAACAAACCTGGTTCTGTTTGCTCCGCTAATTTATTCATATAATCAGGGCAATGACCAATCATCGAGCTACTGGATAAATAAGCATCAAATGATTCGGGAGCTTTTAATAATGCATAAATTGTAAAAAGGCCTGCATTGGAAGCTCCATAAAGAATATTAAAACCGCTGGTACGATAATTACTATTGATAAAAGGTATTAATTCAGAGGTTAGAAATTTTAAAAATTGTTCAGCCCCCCCTGATCCTTCTCTGGTTTCAATTTTCACAGGTATCATATCGCGATTACGGTTGATATTGGTTTTAATACCAACGATAATATGCTCCCTGATGTCACTGCCTTTTACAGTTGTCAAGGCTTCTTCATAAGGTCCGGTCATTTCGCCATCCAACAGATACAATACAGGATAGCTTTTTTCTTCAGTATAGCTTTCTGGCAGATAGATAAACAAAGTTCGCTCCTCGTTTAAAACCTCAGAAAATAAGTTATTAGATGTAACATTCTGAAAAATATCAGAGGGTATTTTAGCCTGTGCAGATATAGCTATGCATCCAAAGACTGGGATCAGGGTAAGCAAAAAATGCCTCAAAATTTTAACTGCAGTTTTCATGAATTTATATTATTGGTTGGATTTAAAAAATTTATACGCCGCAATCGACGTAAGAATACCATAGAACAGCGCAACAAAACCTATGATGTTGATAATAACAACAGCTCCCTGAAAAGGGACAAATAAAAAGAGTAAACCGAAAACAATTAAGATTATATTTCGAACTATAGCCAGCCAGAAGAAATCGGGTTTGATTTTAATAACAAAATTAAGATTGACCATGCCTATGATCAGTGCAATAATTCCTAAGATGATAACAAACAGATTAACCACAAACGAAGGAAAAATTAATAACAACAGGCCAATCAAAAGATTAACGACACCCTCGTAGAACCAGAAACCGGCTCCTTTGAAATGTTCTGTTTTTGTTGCCAGAACAAGGAAAATTCCGGCAAGGATAAAAAGAACCCCCAGAAATTGCACAATCGCTTTTAACGTTAATTCAGGATTAATCAGTGCAATTAACCCTAGTACAATCATAAAGATACCTTGAGCACTAAGAAACCAGGGATTGGTAAAACGTAAATTATTCATGGTATATTCTATTTATTCAGTTATTGAAAAATAATCCTGCAACTCAACCAGGGAATCAATAATTATTGTGCGATCCAGGTTATGTCGCAACAGGTTCTGGTGTCCGTTATTCACCAACAGACAATCGCAGCCAACAGCTTCAGCAACCTCGAAATCGTGATAGGTATCACCAATTAATATTGTTTCCGAGGCAGAAGTATCATGATCTTCAAGATAACGAACAGCATTTTCCCGTTTACTTTTAGCATAAATATTATTCAACCCCACCAGCGCTTCAAAATATGGATGGATCTGAAAATGATTCACCTGCTCCTCCAGGCTGGATTGTTCAGATGCCGAGAGAATGATCTGGGTTACCCCTTTTTTATATAGTTGTTCAAGAATTTCTTTACTTCCTTTCTGTAAGGAAGCATTTAGGGCAAACTCCTTATAAAGTGCGATATATTCATGAGATAATTGTTCAAATGATTCATCCGCAAAATTAAAACCTATGCTTTGATAATAATCCTGTACCGGAAAGGTAAAAATCTTTTTATAGGTTTCTCTGTCCAGCAGTTTCATATCCCGTCGTTTAAGCATTGTATTGATCGAAGAGATACAACTATCAATATCATTGAGCAGGGTTCCGTTCCAGTCCCATACAATCAGTTTTTTGTCATTCATTCTAAAATCTTTTATCCGATTTCATTTGTTTCATCTGATCTGTTTTTCCCTGGAGCCATCCCAGTTTATCCACCCTGGGGCTGTCGACATCCGGGATAAAAGGTTTAATATCCAGTAAAGGAGTTCCATCCAGGATATCCACATCCTCAACATATAAAACATTATTTTCAATTTTAACCAGGCGGACAACGGAAAGCCCAATAGGATTTGGTCTTTTGGGAGCCCGTGTAGAGAATACCCCCCGTAAAGAATCATCCATAAATGGGATTACCTTAAGCTCATACTTTTTGGTTTGATGAAAATGATAAATAAGGATGATGTGAGAAAACCCATCCAAATCATCCAGCCCCTCAACAAAGGGGTTGAGGATTTCTACTTCTCCTTTCACTCCTTTTCCCCCAGTAGGCTGGATGGGCATATTCTCTATGTTTGCAAAAGGAGTTCTAATCACTCCTATAGCCTGAAAATTAAGCAGTTTCATAAGGCATCCTTGTTTAATAAAAGATAAAAATAACCTTTTCAAATCAATTAAAATAGTAAATCATAAACAAAAGATACACGCGTATTTTTAAATTTTTTTTTAAAAAAACCTGATTATTTTCATTATCATCATTCAACCCGCAGCGATTCAGCCGGGTTGGTATTGGCTGCTCTCCAAGACTGGTAACTTATGGTAATCAAGGTAATAGCAATCGTTAATATCCCTGCCAGAATAAATACGAATAATCCCAGGTTTGTTCGATAAACAAACTGCTGTAACCAGTCGCGCATAAAATAAAATGATACGGGAAAAGCAATAAGAATAGAAATTGCAATTAGAACTAGAAATTCTTTGGATATTAAACGAACAATTGTTCCTTCGGTGGCTCCTACTACCTTGCGTATTCCAATTTCCTTGGTTCTTTGTTCAACGGTGTATGATGCCAGGCCAAATAATCCCAAACAAGCAATTAGGATAGCCAATATAGTAAACAAAGTAAAAATAAAACCGCGTTTCTCATCTGCTCCAAATTGTTCATTAAATCGATCTTCAAGGAAAGTATATTCAAAAGGCTGATTGGGAAAAATTTCATTCCACTGTTTCTCTATATAACGAATAGTTTTCTGCACATCTCCATCTATTTTAGCATAAACCAATCGATTATTAACTCTGTAAAACATCAATAAAGTTTCAATTTCATTATACAATCCTGTTTGGTGATAATCGTTCATCACCCCTATTACTTTTGCTTTTAAGAAATAATCTCCATTTTGTTGCTGCAATTCTACTCTTTTACCTAGAGGTTCATTCCAGTTTAATCTTTTTGCCATAGTTTCGTTAACAATAACCCCCAGCAAAGTATCAGAGGGCATATCTTCCTGGAAGTCCCTCCCTTTAATCATGGTAATTCTCAGGGTTTCCACAAAGTCATGATCAACAGAGGCCAGGTTAATTCCTCGTTGTTGCATACCATCATCGGTATCAACATTTAATAAAATCTTTCCAGAGCCTTCGCCAATTCTTGTACTTGTCGAACATACATTTTTAATTTCAGGATTATTCAATAAAGCTTGTTTTAGTACCGGATATTTATTGATCATATCTCGGGTAGATAATTCAAGGCTTATAACATTTTTCATATCATATCCCAGATCTTTTGTTTTAAGATAATTCAATTGTTTGAAAACAATCAGGGTAGAGACAATCATTGCCGCCGAAATGGTAAATTGAATAATTACCAGGATTTTCCGAAACAAACTTCCCGAAGAACCTTTGGTAATTTCGCCTTTGAGCACTCTGACAGGATTAAACCGGGATAAATAGAAAGCGGGATAACTTCCCCCAAAAATTCCAACAACGATCATCACCCCGGCTAAACTTAACCATAAAACCGGACTGGAAAGAATTTCCAGGGTAAATGATTTACCTGCCAGCTGGTTAAACTGAGGAATGAGGAGAATCAGCAGAAGGATACTCAAAACTAAGGATATCAAAGTTAAAACAACGGATTCCGTTAAAAACTGGACTATCAGGCTTCTTCTTCCAGAACCTACCACCTTTCTCAGCCCTACTTCACGTGCACGCTTTGTTGAACGCGCTGTAGCCAGGTTCATATAATTCATTGCTGCAATAAGAATTAAAAATAAGGCAACTATTCCAAAAATATAGACATAAGCAATGCTGCCGGTAGGTTCCGGTTCGTTTGGGTTCGTTGATTTTAAATGGATATCTGTGATCGGTTCAAGAATATATTCTATACTAATCCCCATACTCTCAAATATTTGAGCCATATATTTATCATACATTGATGATAGTTTGGATTCAAATTGCTTATAGTCCAACCCTTCGGGTAATAACAAATAGGTAAAAACACCAAAATTTCCCCAATGTCCGAATTGCTGGGGCAAGCTTCTTCGCGACATCAAGGCATCAAACCTGAAATGTGAATTAGAGGGAACATCCTGAATTACCCCGGTAACTTTATAGGATTGATCTTCATGGGTTAAAGATTTTCCTATGGGATCTTCAGTACCAAAATATTTTGCAGCTACCGTTTCGGTAAGCACAATATTGTTGGGTTCGTATAATGCATTGGCTGGATTTCCCTGAATAAACTTATAGGTAAAAACATCAAATACATTGGAATCAGCGAAATAAAACTCTTCTTCATAAAATTCCTGATCTTCGTAGGTATATAAATTTCTTCCGGAATTAATAAAACGGACAGCATGCTCCACTTCAGGATAATCTTCGACAACCTGGGGTGCAAAAGGTATCTGTGCAATATTCCAGGTAAACTCATCATCCGTTTCCTTAATGTGTGACGACACCCTGTATATTCGATCAGCATGTTCATGATAACGGTCGTAACTCAACTCATCAGCAATATAGATAATTAAAAACAAAGCACTTGTTATTCCAAGGGTCAATCCTAAAATATTCAGACTACTATATCCAAAGTCTTTGAATATATTCCGGAGAGCTGTTTTGATAAGGTTTTTAAACATATTTTTAAAATTTTGGTTGCTTTTATATCTTTTCCTGTATTTAACTAACTAAATTTTTATAAAGACAATATATCCTTTGAAAAAAGTTGGTTTTTATGCAGGTATTTTTGAGTAAAAAAATGATTATCATACGTTATGCCAATTTTCATAAAACAATGTCTATCATAGACTTAACTTCAAACCAGATTTTTTTTATTTGTCCGTTATCGGACTCATTTGTTCAAATACGTACAAAAATATTTGATGCATTTTATTTTTTTGTATTTTGCAGCTCATAAAAAAAAAGTTATGAAAAAGCAATCCCTTTTCCTTTTAATTGCAGGACTTGTACTTTCTCAATTTATTGTTATCCGGTTTAACCTGAACGATGGGTTTGAATTTCATAATTTCTGGATTAAGCTATTACCCATTGCCGAATATGCCGGAGAGTCTTCCGAAGAATCCTATCTTACCTCTACCCTATTAGGATATCTAGCATTCATAATTTTTGGCGTGACTCATACCAGCAAACAAAAATTCCCAGAAATTTTTAAGTCAACCCTCATGTTTACAGGCATAGCCATCGTGGTTACCTTTTTTGAATTTACCAGCATTCTGGAAGATTTAAACGGAACGTATCAGGGTAAACATTTCAGAATCGGATGGCTGCTTTTTCTTGTAGGCTTCTGGATCTTTGGAAAAGAATATTCTATAAAAAAGAGTATAATTTTATTTGGCAGGCAGAATAAAAAATAACTATTTCCCTGCTGGGGAGCCCTTCATGCAAATCAAGCTGGTAAAGTTGGGAAGTTTTAGACCCTGGAAATTTATACAACCAGAGCTGAATATAACGAAGAAATTCATTTAATTTGTTCTCCTTTAAATTCAATTTTTTCTGATTAGAAGGAAAAATAATAATGTACCAAAAGCACCGACTAAAAATTGCAAGTGACTGGCTATAAGCCTGCAATCATTAGCTGTATATAGGTTGGACAGGAGGAATAACGTTAATCATTTTAAAAATTAAACTAAAATTGTAAGAATATACTGTAACGGAATACTAACTAAATCGTCATATTTATTAAACCTTTTATTGAAAAAACAATATTTCAACAAATTATAAAGTTAATTTAAACAAATAATACTTCTGAAAATGTAAGGGATGAAAATAAAAATTGAGCACCTTGATAAAATCTATAAAAACGGCAAGCGTGCACTATCTAATGTTAACCTAGAAATTGAAAACGGGATGTTTGGATTACTGGGTCCCAATGGAGCAGGGAAATCCAGTTTAATGCGTATCCTGGTAACTTTAATGAATCCCTCCCACGGAAAAGTAAGTATCAATGGTTTCGATATAAAGAAAAACCGAACCGAGATCAGGCAGATGTTAGGCTACTTACCCCAGGACTTTCGTTTTTTTACCAAACTAAAAACCTGGGAGTTTTTGGATTATGCTGCCGGATTATCAGGGATAAGCAACAAAAAAATTCGTTCGGAGAAGGTAGACGAATGGCTTGAAAAGGTAGGATTATTTGATGTAAGAGACCGAAAGGCAAACAAACTGTCGGGAGGGATGAAACGACGCCTGGGAATTGCACAAGCCCTTATCGGAGAACCCGGGATTATTATCGTAGATGAACCAACTACCGGGCTGGATCCGGAAGAAAGGATCCGTTTTCGCAATATTTTATCAGATATCAGCCAGAAGGACGTTATCATTATTTTATCCACCCACATTGTGGGTGATATTTCAAGTATTTGTCGGGATTTGGCTTTATTAAACAAAGGTACTGTCGAATTTAAAGGATCTCCCGAAGAGTTAATTAATAAAACCAAAGGTCATGTATGGCAGGTAACCACTTCCGGGTTTGAATATGAAATGCTCAAAGAGAAATATGCAATCATCTCCACGATCCCCTCGGAGAGTGGATGGGAAGTGCAACTTGTGGGAGATCAACTGGATATCAAAAATGCCCAGGAAATTGAACCTAACCTTGAACATGCCTACGTTTATTATATGGAATACCTGACCAATAAAATTAATTTTTAAAAATGAATGCTTTCCGGATCATACGAATTATTGCACGATTTGAGATGAAAACTCTGTTTCGGAGTTGGTTCTTTAGAATTTTTGCAGGATTTTCAATTCTTGCCTTAGGAATTTTTAATATCGCTGTTTTTAGTAAAAACACTGGTGCTGCCTGGTTATTCAGAGCCCTGCCGGCATCCATCCCCTATGCCAACCTGATTATTCTTAACCTGGGGCAGGCTATTGTTGCAGTATTTTTAGCTTCAGAATTTTTAAAACAAGACCGAAAAAATGACTCTACCGAAGTGATTTATGCCCGCTCGATGACCAACACACAATATATCATTGGGAAAACCCTGGGTATATTATCGGTTTTTATTCTCTTAAATTTTGTAATCTTAATCCTGGGGATTGGATTTTCTTTTTTAAGTAATGATTCGGCCAAAGGAGTCCTGGATTTCTTCTTGTACCCGCTATTAATAAGTATTCCAACACTGGTATTTATCCTGGGGTTATCTTTTTTTTTAATGACCGTACTAAAAAATCAAGCCATTACCTTCATCCTTTTATTAGGGTATATTGCATTAACCGTTTTTTACTTAAATCAGAAATTTTACCATCTGTTTGATTTTATCGCTTACCAGGTACCCATGATGAATTCAAGTATTACCGGGTTTGGTAACCTGGAAGAGATCATCATTCACCGGAGTATTTATTTAATCATAGGCCTCGGATTAATCCTTTTTACCATATTTAAACTAAACCGTTTACCCCAATCAAAATATTTTAGATCTCTTCCCCTACTCCTGGCAATAATCTTTCTTTCTTCAGGAGGGCTTGGAGGTTTTCATTATATCAAAATAAAACAAGGCATTGTGGAACAAAAAAGAGAAATGATAGCCTTAAATAACCAGTTTGTCGATTTACCAAGAGTTTTTGTTGATGAATGTGACCTTGAACTGAAGCATCAGAAGGACAAAATTTTCGCTTCGGCACAATTAAATGTAAAAAATAATACCAGCCATTCGATGGACACTCTGATATTCAGTTTAAACCCCTCCTTAAAAATTACATCATTGCTGATCAATCGTGAAGAGTATCCTTTTATCCGAAAACAGCATTTAATTATCATTCCCTATTCAGACTTATTACCCCCCCGGTCAAAATTAAATATTTCCTTCATCTATCAGGGGTCAATTAATGAAAACACTCATTTTATTGACCAAAACCCTGAGAAGTTTTCAGATAATTTTGGGTTAAACATGTATATGGTACGTAAACGATTTGCATATATCCAGGAGAATTTTGTTTGCTTAACCAGTGAGTCATTATGGTATCCTGTATCAGGGGTTACCTATGCTACAAGTAAACCAGCCTTTTATCAGCCAGATTTCACGAAATTCGATTTACAAGTAAAAACACATAAAAATCTGACTGCTGTTTC
Source organism: Bacteroidales bacterium (assembly GCA_036351015.1). Taxonomy (GTDB): domain Bacteria; phylum Bacteroidota; class Bacteroidia; order Bacteroidales; family UBA12077; genus UBA12077. The sequence goes on along the minus strand of JAZBOG010000010.1, from coordinate 81,289 downwards.
TCAGGGGCAGGTCACCAGGAAAGATGATGGTACCTTTAGCTTTAACAATGATAATCCGCTCCCGAAAATAAGTCTTCTGATCGCTGATTATGTTAAATATTCCATCCCGGTTGATTCCGTTGAATATGCTATCTATACAACAAAAGGAAACGATTACTACAAAGAGCATTTTACAGCGATTCAGGACACCTTTCCCTCAATCCTTCGGGAACTGAAAAATGAATTTGAAACCCTGCTGGATTTAAATTATCACTTTAAACGATTTGCTCTTGCAGAAGTTCCTGTTCACTTTGCACTGGATAAACATATTTGGTCAGTTACCAGTGATGCTGTCCAGCCTGAGATTATTTTTTATCCTGAGAAAGGGGTTATTATGGAGGAAACCGACTTTAAACATCGTAAGATAAGACAGGAAAAGCGGATGAAAGAAAATAACGAGGAGGTATCGCCGGAAGATTTACAAATAAGAATATTTAAACGTTTTGTGCGGGGCAATTTTATGCCTCCTCCTACTGAATGGTACCAGTTTGGAAATGTTGTAGACAGATATACCTATCATCTTATCCCCAACTATTTTAGTTATGTTACTCAATTACAATCAGATGAATATTCAACGCTCAATATAGCATTGGAAATTTTCCTGAAGGGGAGGAATGTAAATAACTTTTCGAATAATCCATGGTATTGGAGAGGCATAAGCAAAGGGGAAAAAATAAACATGGAACTCAAAGACGCCTCCTTAAACGAGTTGCTAAAAAAAGGGACTATCGAAGATAACGATGAAGAAGATGATCAACCGGTTACCCTCCATGATATCATCCTTGCAAAAGGAGATTACCTTTTTTCTCTCTTCAGGGCCAGGTATGGAGAAGAAGAATTTAATCAGATTATCAACAAACTGATTAAAAACAATTTAAACCACCCCTTTTCTTTTAGGGATTTTGAACATGAAATCTATGAACATTTTCAGGATTCAGTACATCATGAAGTTGATCAATGGTACAGCCAGAGTCAACTTCCCGGTTTCTTAATCAAGGATTTAGAAACCTACAAAGTGTTGGACGGAGAACATACCAAATACCAGCTCCGGTTTAAAATTGCGAATCCTGAGACAACCGACGGAATAATATCCATAGCTATTGAACTGGAAGATCAAAACAACCGGAGAAATTCATCCAATCCATCCGAAGAACCGGCTTATTCAAGAAAAATATTTATTCCGGCTCAATCGGCCAAAGAAATTGGAATCGTGTTTTCTTCAGAGCCTGGAAGGATGAATATTAACACGAACATTTCAAAAAATTTACCCCATAACCTGGTCTACGAATTTTCAGGTTTCGATGATATCCGAAAAGTTTCAATTCTTGACGAAATCAGGGATATTCCTTTATTTAGGGATATTACCCGTATCGATGAAATCATTGTGGATAACGAAGATGAAAATTTCGAGATAATTCAGGAAACCAATGAGAGTTATCTAAGGGCCCTTATTCACAAAAATAAAAAGGACCGGTATAAATATTCAGGGATTTATTTTTGGAATCCTCCATCGGTATGGAAACCGGTTTTACATTCATCGTTTTATGGAAGATATGTTCGTTCGGGGGTATATACCCGGTCCGGTGAAGGGGAAAGAGTGGCCCGGTGGAATGCAGATCTTGCCAAACCGGGGTATTATGATGTTTATTGTCATATTTTTAAATATAATGTACAGTGGGGAAGACAAAAACGAAAGCCTAATTATCATTTTACCATCTACCATGACGATGGGATGGAAAAATTGGTTTTTACAGACGGAGAATTAGACGAAGGATGGAATTATATGGGCACCTTTTATATATCCCCCGAAAATGCGAGTGTTGAATTATCCAACCAGTCGGTAGGAAATATGATTTTTGCCGATGCCATACGATGGGTAAAGAATGAATGAATAAATGAATGAATAAATAAATAAGTTAAATAATTAATCACTAATAAGTAAAAACCTATTCAGATGTTTAAACATAATTTTTTACTTGCTTTGGGGTTCCTTCTATGCAGCACTTTTTCAGGGCGTGCACAAAATACACTTACCCTGGAAGATGCAATGAACATTGCCATAGAAAATAGTCCTACGATTAAGCAATCAAGAATTAGCATGGAAAGAAACAGGGAGTACCTGAATGCCCAGTTAGCCATGTTAAAATCTCATTTTGCATTGAATGTTACTCCTATAGAATATTCGAATAGTGAGACCTATGAAGAGTATTATTCACAATGGTATAATTCTGAAAAACTGGCATCCAATGCAGGACTTGTAATATCACAACCCATCAAATGGACCGATGGAACCTTAACATTGAGAAATAATTTTGAATATAAATCAACCTCCTCCGAAACCTTTAATAATTTCTCAGATCCAAACAACCCGGCGAAATTAACAAATACTTATACTGGTTTTGATAATTACCTGTACTTAAGTTATAATCAACCCTTGTTTACCTATAACAGGACCCGGTTAAACCTTAAACGGCAGGAACTAGCCCTGGAAAATGCAACCCTGTCCTATTCCATCCAGATGTTAACGATTGAACGCCAGGTAACCCAGGCATTCTATGCTATTTATCAAAAACAGATGTCAGTAGAGATTGCCCGGGAAGAGTTTGAAAACCAGAAGGTAAGCCTGGAGATCATTCAAAGTAAAGTGGAAGCAGGATTATCGGCTCAGGAAGAACTGTTACAGGCAGAGCTAAACTATTCAACCAGCCAGTCGAACCTGGAAAATGCAAAAGTTGACCTGGAAAATGCCAAGGATGAGTTTAAGCGACTGATCGGGATATCCTTATATGAGGATATTGAAATTTCGACGAATATTGAATATAAGCCGGTTCTGGTTGACCTGGAAAAAGCCATTGAAAATGGCTTAACTCAACGGCTTGAGCTTACCCAGCGAAAAATAGATTTAAACAATGCCGAATTTGACCTGATCGAAACAACAGCTACCAATGAATTTCGTGGCGACGTCGATTTATCCATCGGACTCATGGGCAATAACGAAAACTTTGCCAACATTTATGATAAACCCACCCGTAGTCCCCAGGTAGGGGTAACCTTTTCAATTCCCATATTCGATTGGGGTGAACGAAAAGCAAGAATTCGTGCTGCTGAACTTCAGGTTGAATCCCGGGAAATTGATTTGCAAAATCAAAAAGATGATATTGTCATCAATATCCGGCAGATATATCGAAACCTGAAAAACCTCAACTCACAGATTAAAATTGCCCAGCAAAATGAAAAAAATGCAAAACTCACTTACGAGATCAACCTGGAAAGGTACAGAAATGGAGATCTAACCAGTATCGACCTGGAGAGATACCAGAATCAGTTATCACAAAAGAAAATGGATCTGGCTAACGCCCTAATTAATTATAAACTCGAATTACTGAACCTGAAAATACAATCACTATGGGATTTCGAGAATAATACCTCCTTTGTACCTCAGGAATTCCAGCAAAATATAAAAGCCAAAGAAGAATAAAAACAAAAATATTCAACCCTACAAACCAAATTAACATGAAAAAGATATTTACAATTATCCTGGTCCTCACAATCATTAGTTCGTGCAAAAACGAAGAAAAAGAGCTAAACAAAGATATCTCTGTTCCGGTTTCAGTTGTTGACCTTTCTCTACAATCGATAGAAAAATATATTGAGACAACAGGTACCGTTTTTCCGGTAAAAGAAGCGGAAAAGAAAGCTGAAATTTCAGGCAATTATCAGCTGTTAATCAACCCTGAAACGGGAAAAAAATATGCCCTGGGAGATTATGTAAAAAAAGATGAAAAAATAATTCGTTTGGAAGATCAGGAGTACGAAAATAATATAAAGATCAACTCCCTAAAGCTAAGCCTGGAAATTGCCCAACAGGTTTATGATAAGCAACAATCGCTGTATGACAAAGGAGGCGTTACGCTGAGTGAATTGAAAAATGCCGAAATTGAATATATCAATGCCGAATATAATTACAAGGATGCATTGCTTCGTTTGGGAAAAATGGATATTACAGCTCCCTTCGCCGGGGTAATTGTTGATTTACCCTATTATACCCAGGGAACAAGAACGGAAACAGGAGCAACAATGTTTAAACTAATGGATTACAGCAAACTATACATGGAAGTTAATTTGGCTGAAAAAGATATTAAGGAAGTAAAACCGGGACAAAAGGTTCATATCACCAATTACACCCTCCCCGAGGACACCCTGTCCGGACGGGTAGCACAAATATCACCGGCGATTGATGCTGATACCCGTTCGTTTAAAACAGTAATTGACATACAGAATCCGGACCTGCGCATGCGTCCCGGGATGTTTGCCAAAGGGAAGATAATTGTTGCCTCGGTTGACAGTACCCTGGTGATTCCCAAAAACATTATTTTATCGAAACAACGCGGGAATACGGTTTTTGTGGTTGAAAAGGGCCTGGCTCAGGAAAGAGTAGTCACTTTCGGACTGGAAAATCCTGATCATGTTCAGATTATCTCTGGATTAGAAAAAAATGAACGGATTGTAGTCAAAGGATTTGAAACACTTCGCAACCGTTCAAAAGTAAAAGTTATTAAATAATTGATGGTGAACTCCATACCATTTATTCATGAATAGGATAAAAAATAGCATCAGATGAAAAAAATAACAGAGTTCTCGGTGAATAACCCGGTCACCATCTCGATGATTGTTATCGCAATTATTCTATTGGGGTATATCTCCTTCGGCAGATTAGGGGTGGATCTTTTTCCCGAAATAAATGCTCCCAGGATATTTGTTGAGATAAAAGCAGGGGAACGGCCTCCGGAAGAGATTGAGAAACAATATGTAAAAGATATTGAATCACAGGCCATGCGCCAAAAAGGAGTCAACCAGGTGTCATCGGTCTGTATGGTTGGCTCTGCCAGAATAACGGTTGAATATTCCTGGGGCAGTGATATGGATGAGGCATTTCTTGACTTACAAAAAGCACTCACCGCTTACAATCAAAATTCGGAGTTCGATGAATTTACCATTACCCAGCACAATCCCAATGCCTCCCCGGTAATGATCATCGGGTTAAGCCATCCGGAAATTGAAGATATGAATGAATTGCGTAAAACCAGTGAGAATTATATTCGCAATGAACTCATCCGACTGGAAGGGATTGCTGATGTTACCCTTTCCGGGATTGAAAAGAAAGAAGTGCTGATTGAAACCAACCAGTATAAACTGGATGCCTACGGTCTAACCACGGGTCAGATTGTACAAAAAATCCAGGAGGTTAACCGGAATGTTTCGGGGGGCACCATAGTTGAGATGGGAAAACAGTATATTATCAAAGGAACAAGCCTGGTAAAAAATATTGAAGATATTGAAAATATCATCCTAAAATATACACTCACCGAAGAATCTCAGAACCAGAAGAGTTATAACAAAACCCCGATTTTTATCAAAGATGTTGCTACCGTAAAGTTTGTAAACCAGGAACCTCAGAATATTGTAAGAATCAATGGGCAACGGTGTGTAGGCCTTTCTGTTTATAAAGAAACGGGGTTTAATACCGTTAAGGCAGTAGATGCTCTTCAGGAATCCTTTCAGTCGATTAAAAAGGCATTGCCTGGCTATGAATTTATTATTGTACAAAACCAGGGGGAATTTATTCAAACCGCCATTAACGAAGTACAGGAAACAGCCCTGGCAGGTATTCTGATTGCTGTATTTGTTCTTTTTATTTTCTTACGAAGATTAAAAGTAACCGCAATTATCAGTTTTGCGATTCCCATCTCCATTATCGCCACTTTTAACCTAATGTATTTCAATGGGTTAACTTTAAATATAATGACCCTGGGGGGATTAGCCCTGGGGGCAGGAATGCTGGTGGATAATGCCATCGTAGTAATGGAAAATATCTTTAGAAACAGAGAACAGGGCATGACAGTCCGCGAAGCTGCCATCCAGGGTACCGCTGAAGTAGGAGGTGCGATTACCGCCTCAACCCTTACAACCATTGTCGTGTTCCTTCCCATTGTATACCTACACGGAGCATCAGGGGCCTTATTTAAAGACCAGGCATGGACTGTAGCATTTTCATTACTGGCCTCATTATTCGTTGCAATCCTGGTTATTCCCATGCTGTTTAATTTTGCCTATAAAAAAGAAAAAACTACGAAAACCATAAAATCAGTTCGTATTCCATGGTATGGTAACCTTTTATCCTCCATATTAAAGCATAAAGGAGTCGTTATTTTGACATCGATCCTTATCCTTGGCTCAACGGTTTATATTTTCCCCAAAGTGGGTTCCGAGTTCCTCCCTAAAAGTAGTTCCGGTCAGTTTAGTGTAAATATCACCCTGGACGAAGGAACTGAACTGGAAAGAACTGCAGGGACTATTGATAATATCGAATACTTAATAACTAATTTCCTGAAGGATAAGGTAGATATTATCTATAGCCAGATTGGCCCTTCGAGCACATCCGGAAATGAAAAGTCGGTATTACAAAATGAGAATACGGCCACTTTAAAGATTCATCTCAATAAAAAGTATATTCATCAATCAAGGGGGATCATTGCCGATGTAGAAAATCTTCTGGAAACAATTCCCGATGCCAAGATCTCCATTATTCGGGATGAAACAGCATTACAGTCAACGATGGGGACTGAAGAGGCCCCGTTTGTTGTGGAGGTGAAAGGGGAAGATCTGAATACCCTGGAACAAATATCAACTGAACTCAAAGATAAACTCAGTGAGGTTCCGGGTTTATTCAATATCAGAACCAACATTGAGGAAGGGGCCCCGGAGATAGATGTCGTTATTGACCGATATAAAGCCGGAATATATAATATGAGTGTAACAGAGATTACCTCCCAATTATCTGATCTTCTTTCCGGAAAGGATGCCGGGAAATATGAGAAAGAGGGCGAAATGAATGATATCATTGTTAAGTTACCGGATATGAGTTTATCTGATTTTCACCGCATAACTCTTAAAAGCGGAGAGCGCGATATCCCTTTATACGAGCTGGCCCGAATTCAACAATCCTTCTCCCCCAAACAACTTATAAGGAGAAACCAGAACCGGATAGGAAAAATTGAGGCAGATATGGATTATACCCTGGCTTTCGATCAGATTGTTGAAAACGCCGAGGAACAAATAGAAATGGTAGAACTACCTCCTGAATATGAGGTAACAATTATTGGCGAGGAGCAAAAAAGAAAAGAAGCCGTTTCCGGATTAAGCTTTGCCCTAATTTTATCCATTGTATTGGTATATATGGTAATGGCTTCACAGTTTGAATCTTTTATTCATCCTTTTACCATTATTCTTACGATACCTCTGGCCGGTGTCGGATCGGTCTGGGCGTTTTTAATCCTGGGTAAATCCCTAAGCATTATGGCCTATATCGGGATAATTATGCTGGCAGGGATTGCAGTAAACGACTCCATCATCCTGGTTGATGCCATCAACCAGTTTAAGGCACAAGGACTTTCGAAGAAAGAAGCAATCATCAGTGCCGGGGAAAATCGTATACGCCCTATTCTCATGACCAGCTTAACGACAATTCTTGCACTATTACCCCTAACCTTCGGGATTGGTGAGAGTGCAGCTCTACGGTCACCGATGGCTATTGCCGTTATTGCAGGGCTGGTAACATCAACCCTATTAACACTGGTAGTTATTCCATGTGTTTATGATGTGTTTGACCGGGCTAAACGATAAGGAGTAAAACAAGATAAAGAGCTATCAACTAACGAGTTTACAGTCCAGCCTGCTGGTTTAAAAATTTTTGACAGGTAAATTTTAAAATCAACCGGCTGAAGATAAAAACAAGATAATTAAAAGCACACATGAATTTCATCATTAAAAGAAAAGTATTCATTGCCATGCTCTTTACAGGGCTTACCATGTTAGGGATCATCTCCTATAAACAACTGGCTGTTGAACTTTACCCCAATGCTACTTTGCCCATGTTGTTTGTAAATGTTACAACTCCCCTGGAAGTGGATCCCAAATACATGGAAAACCAGGCAATAATACCGCTGGAAGGAGCCATTGGAAGTCTTGAGGGAATTGAAGAGATCAAATCCCAGGCTGGGCAACAATCGGGAAGTATCCAGATCTCCTATCAGAAAAATACGGACTTAAAATTTGCCTACTTAAAACTGGCAGAAAAAATTGAAGAAGTGAAAGGAACCCTGCCGGAAGACTTCCATGTACAAACATTTAAGTTTGACCTGGAACAATTAAATAATATGTTTATGACGCTTCAGGTACAGGGAAGCGGTGGAGTTGATCGTGTTCGCCAGGTTACCGAAAGGGAGGTCATCAATAAATTAAAAAATATTGATGGAATAGCCAATGCAGAGATTTTTGGGGGCAGGAATAAGTCCATTGAAATTGCTTTACACCAGGATATCTGTGAAAGTTATGGGATTACCCCCGCCGATGTTCAGGCAAAACTAAATAATAACAGCCAGGCAAGAACATTTGCAGGAAAAGTTACTCATAACAATCAGCTTCATTTTGTAAATGTTCTTTCGGAATTTAATGCTATTGAGGATATTTACGAATTAATTATTAAGGAAGAGGGGAAAATCAAGTTAAAGGATATTGCCGACATCCATTACGGGGTAAAAAAGCAGGAATCCTATAGCCGGGTCAATGGAAAAGAAGCCGTTACCATATCTCTGACGAAAGATTCTCAGGCAAACATTATCTCTCTGGCAAACCAGGTAATTGATCAAATAGAAATTATTAATGATGAGCTGGCGAGCAAAGATCTAGAAATTGTGGTAAAGGACAATAAGGCTGAAATTATGGAAAAAAATATTAACTCCATTATACAGCTTGCTTTGGTAGGAGGTCTGCTGGCCATATTTATTTTATGGATATTTCTAAAAAATATCCGGTTAGTGATTGCAATAGCTCTGGCTATTCCAATTTCGGTATATACAGCCTTTAATTTTTTTTATGCCTTTGGCATAACTATTAATAGCCTTACCCTGTTAGGGATGGCATTAGCCATAGGGATGTTATTGGATAACAGCGTGGTAGTCCTGGAAAATATCTACCGGCTGGCAGCCAAAAAAATTCATCCCGACCAGGCAGTTATACAGGGAACAAAAGAGGTATGGCGTTCCATATTTGCTGCGACCTTAACGACCATAACGGTTTTTTTACCTTTTGTATTTTCAACCAACTTTTTCATCGGTTTAATGGGTAAACATGTGGGGGTATCCATCATTTCCACCCTTTTGGTATCACTTATCGTTGCATTACTGCTTATTCCAATGATTACTCATACCTTTTTAAAATTAGGCAGCGAGAATAAACCCATCCGGTTCGAAAAAATATCTTTCCACAACCGGTTGATCCAGATCTATAGGGTACTTCTAAAAACCTGTATGCGAAAACCGGGAAAAACCATATTAGGTGCACTCCTTGTATTTTTTATAACCTTACTTATAAGTCTGGGCGTTAGTTTTATTTCTTCAGAAGAAGCAGAAATCAAGGATTTAAAATTATATGTAACAATGCCGGGGGGAACAACCCTGGAAAATACCGATATTGTTGTGGCTGAAGCAGAAGAAAAGCTCAAAGACCTGGAAGAAAAAAAGGATATTTTAAGTCAGGTATATGCCGAAGAGGCCATAATAACCATTTCGCTGGCAGAAGATTATAAAGCCATTCGCAATTATTCGATCCCCAAAATCAAAAATGAAATAATAGAACGTATTGAAGAGTTAAAACCTGCAAGTTTCAGCTGGGACCCCCCGCCAACCGGACGACGATTTGGTGGAAACAGATACGATGATAATGAGTTTAGCCGGATGATGGGAATCGGAACTCAACGCGAAAAAGTACTCATCAAAGGGCAGGATTATGACAGGATGTTAAACCAGGCGAATGATGTCAAGTACTACCTGGAACAACTTACTTCCATAGAAATGGTTAATATCCAGGTACCTGATAAACGACCCGAGTTACTCCTTAACTTTGACAAACAGTTAATGGCATTGTACAATATTCCGGTGACCTCTGTTCTTTCCGAACTAAATGCTTTTCAACCTGAATTTCCATCCGGTGTAACCTTTAAACAGGGTACCGATGAGTATGATATTCAAATAAAAACGATTGGTTATAAAAATGAAGAAGAGAGAGAAATTGCTGATTTAAAAAAACTTCCGGTCCGCAGTGGGCAAAATGTATCCTTCGAATTGCAGGAAATCAGCACATTCAATTTTACTGAAGGCCTATCTACCATTCAACGGACCAATCAGGAGAAACAACTGGAAGTGGTCTACCAATTTATTGATGAAGTAAACAGCGAAAAAGACCTGCTCGAACCAGCCAGAATAGAAGTGGATGAAATTATTGCAGGAATGTCTCTGCCGTCGGGGATAGCGATGGAGATCGTTCATGAAGAAGACAACCTGGGGGAATTTGGTTTCCTGCTTTTTATGGCATTTATATTAATTTATATGATTCTCGCCTCTGTTTTTGAATCCTTTGCTACCCCATTTGTTATGATGTTTTCTATCCCCATGGCAGCCATAGGATCTCTGCTCTTTTTAATTTTAACCGGAACCTCATTATTAAATATCAATGTATTAACCGGATTGTTGATTTTATTAGGGATTGTTGTTAACAATGGTATTCTACTCATTGATTATTCAAGGGTTTTACGTCGCCGGGGATATACTGAATCAAGGGCTTTAATGATGGCAGGATTAGCCCGTGTACGTCCCATTTTAATCACTGCCACAACAACCATTATTGCATTAATTCCTTTAGCGCTGGGGAAAGCAGAGTATGTTACCCGGATAGGGGTTCCTTTTGCCATTACAATCATTGGAGGACTTACGGTAAGCACCCTCCTGACCCTGGTTTTTATTCCGACCCTGAACTCAGGACTCCAGTCATCGTTACAATGGATACAGGCACAGAAACCCCATATTAAAATCATACAAGCCACATTATGGATCATTGGCAGCTATTTTATTTTTACGGATATTGACCGCAGGGTATGGCAGATCATTGTTTTTATTCTTTTAATCATTGGGGTTCCTGCAGTAATCTATTTTATCCAGAACAGCTTAAAAAAAGCCAGCGAAAAGCTGATTGGTAAAGAGGATCAACTGCAAATTAAAATCAGGAACCTGGTCAAAATTTACGACCGCGACAGCCGATTTATTCGTGAGTGGAAGTCAGGAATCAAAATCCGGAAACGTTTAGGGATTCATCCTGAATATAAATCCATTAAAGACCTTGAACAATTAATCTGGCAACTACCACTCCTCGGATTTTTTATTTATTTCATCTATTTCCACCTGGAAAACGGTCTTTGGTTTTTTATCTTACCTGTTTTTCTGTACATCCTGACCTTACATTTTTTGGTTCCTGTAAATACCTATGCTCAAAACCTTAACGTAAAGAATCAAAAATTCACAGGTCATTTCATACTCTTTTGTTCAAGGCTTTTCTTTTGGGTCTTTCCGGCATTTTCTCTTTTCCTGTTTTACAAAAAATTTGAATTATTAGGTCTTATAATTACGGCAGGGGTAATTTGGTATTTCCTGCTTTTCATTAAAATAACCTCCGACTCCTTATATCAAAAAAACACGGATATTAACAGGCTTAAAGGAAAATTTAAGGGGATACGAAAAGGATTCTTCCAGTTGGTAAAAGTGATCCCTGTTATCGGAAAGAAAAAGATTCCGTTTAAAGCCTTAAAAGGAGTTTCGATGAACATTGACCATGGGATGTTTGGCTTACTGGGACCCAACGGAGCAGGAAAATCGACGCTCATGCGAATCATCTGTGGAATTATGGAACAAAGTTACGGGCAGATCACCATTAACGGAATTGATGTAAACGAAAAACGGGAAGAATTACAGGGCCTGATCGGATATTTACCGCAGGAGTTTGGAATGTATGAGAATATGACCTGCCGGGATTTTCTGCATTATATGGGAATTCTTAAAAAACTATACAATCACCGGGAGCGTACCCAGCGGGTTGAGTATGTATTAAGAGCAGTACATATGCATGAAAGCAAGGATGAAAAGATCGGGTCCTTATCAGGGGGGATGAAGCAACGAATTGGGATAGCACAAATCCTTTTGCATTTACCTAAAATCCTGGTCGTTGATGAACCCACTGCCGGACTGGATCCCAGGGAAAGGATACGATTTAGAAACTTACTGGTTGAGTTAAGCAAAGAAAGAATTGTAATTTTTTCGACGCATATTATCGAAGATGTTGCCAGTTCATGCAACCAGGTGGCAGTGATGAAAAAAGGGGCTATAAAATACCTGGGAGCTCCCATAAGGATGGCTCAAATTGCTGAAGACAAGGTTTGGATGATGAATATCCCTGCCGACGAATTTGAAAATCTAAAACAAAAATATGCCATTATCCACCACATGAAGGATGGAGATACTATCAGGTGCAGATGTCTGGCCGATAAAAAACCCGCGGCAGGAGCCAAACAGGTGAAAGCAAACCTGGAAGATGCTTACCTGTATTTGCTGGCTAATGAACAGGTATAAAGTATAACTGTAACAATTATTAACCGATGAATATTTTAAAAAAAATAAAACTAGCATACGCTGTCGTAAACTATAATTTACGGATTATCTTTGCCAACAAGTTTATCTACTTTTTAATTGCAGCCATTGCATTTTACCTGGTGGTAACAGGGATCATGCTCTTTAATAATGCAGCAGTGGCCAACCACGATCTGTTTTCTACCTTAATCTTTCCCGGGATACTTGTTGCCTTTTACCCGGTAATTTTTAATATCCAGAATGATAAAGATGCACGGATGCTGGAAATTATTTTTGGTGTACCCAATTATCGTTATAAAGTATATCTCATTCGTTTTGTAATCAGCATGATATTAATACTGGTTATTCTTTTCTTCATGGCATGGTTTTCCTATTTTGCAGTCCTTCGTATTCCTGTTTTTAAAATGGTGTATGAGTTAATGTTCTGCCTGCTGTTTTTATCCTCTCTTGCTTTTCTTTTTACCACATTGCTGAGGAATGCAAATGGAGCTGCTGTTGTGATGGTAGTAATCGGTTTATTTTTTATGATATTAAGTGAGAATCTACAATACAGTAAATGGAATATTTTCCTCAACCCCTTCGACGTTCCCAGCGATATGAGTATGTCGGTATGGAAAAATGTACTTTATCAAAACCGGTTAATGCTAATTATCGGGTCGGTAGTTTCGTTACTTTGGGCACTTATTAATTTGCAACAAAGGGAGAAGTTTGTTTAAAAAATTTTCTTTTACAGGCTGTCAGCAAACCTGTAAAAGAGAAAGGGAGATAATTATACCTATTTATTCGTAGCGTAAACTATTCGCCGGATTTTTTATGGCCGCTTTATACGATTGATAACTTATGGTAACAATAACTACTGTTAAGGATAACACAGCTCCTAAACCATACATCCACCAGGCCAAACTGGTATGATATGCAAAATTGTCGAGCCATTTATTCATGGCAAACCAAGCCATGGGCCAGGCAATAATATTAGCAATAATCACTAATTTAATAAATTCGATGGTAAATAATCTGATAATTGTGAGTACAGATGCTCCCATAACTTTCCGTATACCTATCTCTTTTGTTTTTTGTTCAGCCATAAACGAGGCTAACCCAAAAATACCCAGGCAGGAAATAAAAAGGGCAAAAATGGTAAAATAATTAATAAGCTTATTACTTCGTTGTTCGGCACGATAGAGATTATTGATCGTTTCATCCAAAAAGGAATAATTAAAATTAAACTCTGGTTCAAACTGTTTCCAGGTTTTTTCAATATAATTCAACGTGTTGGATATATTTTCACTATCTACTCTTAGATAAGCATACCTGGCTTCGTTATGATTAATATGCAACAACAATGGGGCGATTTTATTTTTTATATTGTTAAAATGAAAATCTTTGATTACTCCAATAATATAACATTGCTGATCCCCGAAAAAAGTAATCTTTTTTCCTACCGGATCTTTCATTCCCATCTGCCTGACCGCTTCCTCATTAACAATTACAGCATTAAGAGTATCCTACGCCCTGCGTTCATCAAAAGCTCTTCCTTCGGCCATCTTAATCTGCATCGTTTTAATAAAATCATATCCAACACTAATAAAATGTAACGAAAGACTATGATCATCCTGCTTTCCTTCCCACTGGCTAAGAGTCATCGACGGGCAGGCATAAATCGGTAATACCCGGCAGGTAGTCACCGAATGGATATTAGTACTTTGTAAAAGCTCCTGTTTGATGGTTTCATAATTACTTCTCGTATTGTTGTTTAACACAACATATAGCAGGTGTTGCTTATTATAACCCAGATCTTTATTTTTAATAAATTTTAATTGATTTGAAATTAGCAGAGTGGAAATGATCAGAGCAACAGAAAGGGTAAACTGGATAATAACTAATACCTTACGCAAAACCGAACTTTTGGATCCATTGCTTAATTTACCTTTCAAGACTTTCAGGGGTCGGAAAGCCGACAAATAAAAGGAGGGATAGCTTCCGGCAATTAAACCGGTTAAAACGGCAATGCCAACCAACAGAGATATAATTAAAGGATCAGTGATCACATTGATGGACAACTCTTTTCCGGACAATTCATTAAACCTGGGGATTAAAAGGATAACAATGATAATGGCCAGTAGAAAGGAAAGAAGCGACAATAAGATAGATTCGCTGAAAAACTGGGTGATAATATTTCTTCTTTTGGCTCCCACAACTTTTCTCAGCCCAATTTCTTTAGCCCGGTTACCTGACCGTGCGGTAGTCAGATTCATAAAATTTATACAGGCTATCAGTAATACCAAAAAAGCAATGGCCGAAAAGGTAATTACATAGTTGATATCCCCGCGGATGGTAAAGTCGTAGGCAAAATCCGATTTAAGGTAAATATCATTTAACCGTTGGGCAAATAGTTCTGTGGTATTCTCTTCACTAAACTGATCCAGGTAGCGTTCCAGTTTTTGATTAACCGTTTCAAAGGAATCCTTATTTTTTAACAAGAAGTAGGTAGTAAAATTATAGGATCCCTGCCCCATCTCATCAATATTTTCTCCATCCTGACGCAGGTTGTAAAAAGGAAATAAAAACTCAAAGTCAAAATGAGAATGATCAACATCTTCAATCACACCAGTTACCTTATAAACTCCGCGTTCATTAACCTCAAGCATTTTACCCATAGGATCCTCTTCCCCAAAGATACGTTCTGCCAATTCCCGGGTTAGAACTACACTATGCTCATCGGCAAGGGCTGATTGGGCATCTCCCCGAATAAACTTAAAATCAAAAATCTTAAATCCTGTAGAATCGATGGCCCCACTGGCAGCTCTTATATATTCACCGTTTTCGTATTTAAACATCCAATTTCCCCAGTTTTTAAACCGGCACATATATTCTATTTCAGGAAAATTCTGTTTCATGCTGGGAGCTAAGGCAGCAGGAGTAACACCTACTTCAAAGGGCTCTCCATTATTCATTATCCGAACCAGGACCCTTCCGATCAGTTCGTTTTTCGTATGCCATCGATCATACTTTACTTCATCCTGCACCCAAAGCAGAATTAAGATACTACAGGCCAGGCCAATAGACAAACCAATAATATTTATAAACGAAAAGGCAGGGTATTTTTTTAGGTTACGAAAGGCAGTTATTAAATAATTTTTAATCATCGTCAGGATTTTAGATATTTTGTATTCATTATCAATTTTTATACCAACCGGACATAAAGTACTAATATCAAGACTCTTAAACAAAAAAAATAAACCTTATAGATCTGCTTTTCTGTTCGTTTTTACTACTAAACTGTCCAAAACCGAACAGGATCATTCCGGGGTTCTGTTCTGCTAAATACGAATTCAGGCAGGAACATAATTATTCGTTCTGGTTATCCTATCACATTTTCTAATATTTTTTTACCTTTAAAGTTTTAACTTTTAAAAGATTTTAACGTCAAATTAATTCTAATCATTCAAAACATAATCACATGCGAAGAAAAAAACTGACTTTAACATTTGTGACGTTCATTTTTCTTAGCTTATCGCTGGCGATAAAAGCTGAAAACGATGTTCGTTTACTCCGTTTTCCGGATATTCATGAAGATAAGATAGCCTTTGTTTATGCAGGGGATATCTGGACGGTTGATGCCCATGGTGGCGATGCCAAAAGGCTTACCTCTCATAAAGGGCTCGAACTGTTTCCAAAGATTTCGCCCGACGGGCAATGGATAGCTTTCTCGGCCGAATATTCAGGCAACAGGCAAATATATATCATGCCCTCTGCAGGCGGCCCCCCGAAGCAACTTACCTATTACAACGATGTGGGAGAGATGCCGCCCCGGGGAGGATGGGATAATGTTGTATTGGACTGGACTCCCGATAGCAGGAATATTCTTGTCCGGTCGAACAGAACCCCTTTTGGCGAAAGAAACGGAAAATATTATCTCGTAAGCATTGATGGGGGTTTAGAAAAGCCATTGCAGATTGTTAACGGGGGCTTTGCCGCTTTATCACCAGATGCCTCAAAAATAGTATTTACACCCGTTGACCGGGAATTCAGGACCTGGAAACGATACAAAGGCGGAAGAGCGTCAGATCTCTGGATTTATGACCTTGAAAAAGATTATTCGGAGCAGATTACTGATTTTGTGGGTACCGATCAGATACCTGTCTGGCATGGAGATAAAATCTATTTTGCTTCCGACCGGGATCTTACTTTAAACATCTACTGTTACGATACAAAAACGAAAGAAACTCAACAAATTACTACACACAACGAATTTGATGTCATGTGGCCCTCAGGACACAACGGGATGATCGTATACGAAAATGGAGGCTATCTCTACAAATTGAATACACAAACCGGAAATACCGAAAAATTAACGGTAAACATCAACTTTGATAATCCCAACATTATTCCTTACTTTAAAAATGTAAGCGAATTTATCGAGAGTGCTTCCATTTCACCCAAGGGGAAGCGGGCCATTTTTGATGCACGCGGAGACATCTTTTCTGTGCCGGCAGAAAACGGATTGACTGTAAACCTTACGAAATCACAGGGCATCAGGGAAATGTCGCCCAACTGGTCACCCAACGGCAAATACATCTCATACCTTTCGGATGCTACCGGTGAATATGAAATCTATTTGCTGGAAAACAAAGAAAAAGCAACGCCTAAACAGTTAACCTTCAATTCCAGTGCCTGGAAATACGAGCCTGTTTGGTCGCCCGACAGCAAATACCTGCTTTACTTCGATCGCACCTTAAATCTTAAAACTATCGATATTGCATCGGGGGATGAAAAAATTATTGCTCATGCAACATCCGATGAAATCAGGGATTATAAATTCTCTCCCGACTCAAAATGGGTAACCTATACCAATAACAGTGCTAACGGAAACAGTGCGATATGGGTTTACAACATGAACAGTGGTCAGAACCACCAGGTAACCGGGGATACCTTTAGCGAGTTTGGCCCGGTATTTTCCAACGACGGGAATTATATTTTCTTCCTGTCAAACCGCGACTTTAACCTTAATTTTTCAAGCTTCGAATTCACTTATCATTATCATAAAGCCACTAGAATTTATGCTTTAGCCCTGAGAAAAGAAAGCCCCAAACTTTTTGAGTTTAAAAATGATCAGGTAGCGATAAATGAGGAATCAAAAACAGATAAAAAAAGCGCTGCAGAAAAAGACCCGGTGAATATTACCATTGATTTTAACGGAATAGAAAACCGGGTGATGGACTTTCCGATGGATGACGGGGATTACCGTTTTCTGGATGCTGTTGAAGGGGGGATACTCTATGGATCCGAAGATGGATTGCATAAATATGATCTTACCCAGGAAAAAGATGAATTAATCCTCTCCGGAGTCAGATGGGGAACAATTTCTGCAGATGGAAATAAATTGTTATACCGTTCGGGGAATGACTGGGGAGTTGTCGGGCTTTCGCCCAACCAAAAAGCTGGCGACGGGAAACTAAACCTTAGTCAACTGGAGATGAAAATTGACCCGAGAAAAGAGTGGAAGCAAATTTATACCGATGGATGGAGAATATTCAGAGATTATTTTTATGTAGGAAATCTCCATAATGTAGACTGGGAAGGATTAAAAGCCAAATATGCCCAACTAGTTCCTCATGTCAGTCACCGGGCCGATTTAGATTATATCTTAAGTGAAATCATTGCAGAATCAAATGCCGGACATGCCTATGACAATTATGGTGATTTCGAACGTGTAAAACGTATCGATGGAGGCTTACTGGGAGCTGAACTGACAGGCGACAAAAAGAGTAACCGGTACATCATTTCAAAAATCTACGAAGGTGAAAACTGGAACGATGCACGCAGGTCGCCACTCACAGAGCAAGGAATCAACGTAAATGAAGGGGATTACCTGATCAGCATCAATGGTGTTGAAGTAACCACGAAGGATAATCCCTATAAATATTTAGAGAACAGTGCCAATCAATATGTAGAAATAAAAGTCAACACAAAACCCTCGGCCGAAGGTGCCCGAAGTTATACCATAAAAACGATCAAGAGTGAAACCGAATTAAAATACCTTGACTGGGTAAATGAACGCCGCAGGATGGTTGATGAACTATCCAATGGAAGAATTGGCTATATTCATGTTCCAAATACTGCCGTGGAAGGAAATTATGAACTATACCGTGGAATGTATGAACAACATAACAAAGAAGCCTTAATCATTGACGACCGTTACAATGGTGGGGGATTTATTCCGGCTTATATGGTAGAACTGCTTGACCGTAAAACCTTAAGTTACTGGCACCGCAATAAGCTGGACCCGATGATTTCCCCTTCGGTTGCTCATGACGGACCCAAAGCGATGCTTATTAACGGGTATTCATCGTCAGGGGGCGATGCCCTGCCCTACTATTTCAGGAAAAAGGGTCTGGGAACACTTATCGGAACCAGGACCTGGGGCGGATTGGTCGGAATTAGCGGCAATGCCGGATTGGTTGATGGCGGTTATATTGCCGTTCCCCGATTTGGAGTTTATGATGAAAAAGGTGAATGGATTATCGAAGGTGTTGGTGTTTACCCGGATATTAAAGTAGTAGATAAACCACATGAGCTGGCTAAAGGAAATGATCCTTGTATAGAAAAAGCTGTTCAGGTGCTATTAAAACAACTGGAAGAAAATCCTGTTCAAAAGCCAGAACCCCCTGCTGACCCCGACCGATCGGGATGGATTGAAAAAGAAGTGAAATAGCCACAACCCTTATCATATAAAAAACCGCTGACAAACTGTTCAGCGGTTTTTTTATGTTCATTTTTCATCTAAACTACTGTTTACAACAACTGCCATTTGCCGCTTTTCTTATTTTCGAGGTTCATCATCCAAATAATTATTCAACGGATCACTCACACTTGTATTTAAGGATTTAATCCAGTCAATTACTGGCTGACGATAATGTACCGACGTATTATAAGGGTCTTCGTCGTATTCCGAAAAATAATTGCTTGATAGTGAATATAAGTAATCAATGGTAAGTAAGGTATAGGTTGAATCGCCGGATATGGGTGTGCCATTCATTAAAAAATTACCATCAAGAGTTGTAAATCCTCCGTGGATATAATACGGAGCACTTTCCAGTAATTCCGAGCCAGAAAGTTCCAACTGAATGATATGGTTTTCGAAGGGCAGCAATCCCACAATGGTTTCCAGGGTTATTTCTCCTGCCGGGATATCCTGGCGTATTCCTCCGGAATTGGTTAAGGCTACCTCTGCTTCGGGAAATGCATGTAACCACGAATCTACAACCATATTGCCCATCTCAACGGAACGTTGATAGATCGTTTCATCGGCATACCCAATAACTTCATCCAGAATAGCATTCGATTGTTCTACCCAGTTTTCAACAATTGCAGAAACTTCTTCATCAATAATTCCCTGGTTATTTTTATGTATTGAATAGTTTATATCCTGAAAAGTTTTTTCTTCTTCCTGATAGACAAACTCAACTTTAGCATATCTTTCCATATTTGCGCCGGACTGTATCAATACCACCCCATCCATTTCTTTGGTAACCAGCTGGTGACAATGTCCTCCGGTAATAATTTTTATCTTATGATTTTTGGCAACGGGTACCAACTGTTCCATTTCGTCTTCACAGATATGTCCAATCAGGATCAAAAAATCAGCACCCTCGGCCAGTGCCCGGGGAGCATAGGCATTTACTGCTTCAGCATAAGGTAAGAATTCAAGGGTTTCTACGTTTTTAGGAAAAGTTGTGGTGGGTGTAGACAATGATGCGAGTCCAATAATTCCGACTTTTACCCCGCGAACATCTTTAATAATATAAGGTTTTATATACGGAGGAATTTCACCGGTACTTTTCTCAATAATATTTGCCCCCAAAAACGGAAAGTCCATCTGTTCAAGACGTTCTTCGAGAACCTCGATCGTAAAATCAAAATCATGATTCCCAATAGCACTTGCATCGTACTCAAGGGCATTCATCACTTCTACCATGGGTTCCCCCATAAACCAGGTAGAAACCGCAGGCCCTGTCCAGTTATCGCCTCCACTTAAGATTAAATAATTTTCTGAGCCATCATAGCCCTCTTCGGTTTTCCAAAACCCGGCCAGTCCTGCTGCCCCATCGGAGTTTTCGGTAGCCTCCAGCCACCCATGTTCATCATTGGTATAAAAAATGGTGAATTCTACCCTCCCATCTTCCGGTGAAGCAGGATCATCACCCTCAGTCCCGGTATTCTTGTCACAAGAGAAGGTTATTATTCCTAAAAATAATGCCCCCAAAATAATTGATAAATATCGCATCGTATAAAATTTAAAGTAAACTACAAGTTTCCGAAATTAATAAAACTATTTATAATTTTTCGGGTTTACATAAGCTCTTTTTCTTTTTTGCCTTCAATCCGCACTTCCTGCAGCTAAATTTTGTTTTTTCCAACGGCTGTTTTTTCTTTTGTTCCTTTTTGCAAAGTTTTTTTGACATAAACTGTTTTTTTATTTTAACAGTCGTCTTAAAAAAATGTTCTCCAAACAATTTGGGTTTGTTTTGCAAAATTAAACTTTCTATTTTTTGGTTTTAATGTATTTTAGGTGTATTTTTGTGTATGCAAAAATCCATTTCAAATAAGGAGATTAAGGCCTTGCGTGTGATAAGGAGTTTTCTGATGAAAAACGGACGTATGCCGAGTGTACGGGAACTGATGAAAGAGATGAGTTATAAATCGCCACGTTCAGCAGCAGTAATTTTACAACAACTGATTGACAAAAAAATTTTAACCAAGAAACAGGATGGCAGCCTCCGGTTTACTCAATATGAATTTGAAGAGGAAATGCCCGGAGAACAAACTGTAAAAATTCCGTTGCTAGGAACTGTTGCTTGTGGAAGTCCAATATTAGCTGAAGAAAACATCGAGGCAATGATTGCCGTTTCTACCAAAATGGTCAAACCCAGCAACCAATACTTTTTATTAAGAGCTAACGGCGACTCTATGAACGAAAAAGGAATTAATCCCGGGGATTTGGTATTGGTAAAACAACAAACCACTGCCGAAAACGGGGACATTGTCGTGGCCCTTATTGATGATGAAGCAACCATTAAAGAGCTAAGGATCAACCAGGAAAATGTACTTTTATTGCCCCATTCATCAAACAGGGAACATACCCCAATCATCCTGACCAAAGACTTTAAGGTACAGGGAGTAGTAATAACGACGATTCCCGGGTATACCAAATAAAGAGTTTTACCGTAAAAAACAGTCAGGGGATCTCTCCCCTGTTCATTCAACCATTTTTAAAAACAATAAACGAAAGAAGTGATGAACCAGGTGAACATTCATATTCCGGACACAAGAACGACGGTTGAGCTACCCTTTGCAGCAACGGCTATCCCAGCGGGTTTTCCATCGCCTGCAGATGATTACCTGGAACCATCGCTCGACCTGAACAAAAAGCTGATAAAAAATCCGGGGGCCACCTTTTTTGCCCAGGTTGTCGGATCGTCAATGCAAAATGCAGGGATTCACGATGGGGATATTGTGGTAATCGACAAGTCGTTACCTCCACAAAACAATTCGATCCTGGTATGCAGTATCGATGGAGAGTTTACGCTAAAACGATTTAAAAAAGCAGATGACCAAACCGGCTATCTGATGCCGGATAATCCGGCTTATGATCCGATAAAGGTAACCCGCGACAATCAATTGATTATTTGGGGAGTAGTGACCTATACCATACATAAACATTAACAGGATGTATGCTTTAGTTGATGCCAATAACTTTTATGTTTCGTGTGAAAGGGTTTTCAGACCTGAGCTTAACGGGAAACCGGTGGTGGTCCTTTCAAACAACGACGGTTGCATCATTGCCCGCTCCAACGAAGCGAAGGCGCTGGGTCTGAAAATGGGAGAACCCGCTTTTAAACGAAAGGCATTCTTAAAAAAACATCAGGTACATATTTTTAGCTCCAATTATGCTTTATATGGTGATATGAGCAAGCGGGTGGTCCAGGTACTCCAAACTTTTTCGCCTGCCATTGAAGTATACTCTATTGATGAATCTTTTCTTGATTTATCTGCTTTTTATACAATCAATTATGAGCAACTGGGAAAAAACATCCAGAAAAAAGTTTACAGACATACCGGGATTCCTGTTGGCGTAGGCATAAGTAAGACCAAGGCCCTGGCAAAGATTGCCAACAGGATCGCCAAAAAAGAAACTCAATACAGCGGGGTTGCCGTACTTGAGCATGTACGAGACATTGACAGGGCGCTGCGCAACACACCCATTGAGGATGTCTGGGGCATTGGACGGCAATATCATAAATTTCTAAAAACAAAAGGGATTCTTACGGCTTATGATTTTACCTGCATCAACGATCAGTGGGTAAGAAAAAATCTTACCGTAACAGGCCTTCGGCTAAAAAAAGAGCTGCAGGGAATAGCCTGTATTCCCTTAGAGCGCATTCATCCGCCCAAAAAAGCTATTGCCACCACCCGAGGATTTGGAAAAATTATTACCGAGAAAACATATATTAAAGAAGCGGTTTCTACTTATGCCACAAGGTGTGCCGAAAAGTTACGCAAACAGAAATCAGTAACCAACAGTCTTACGGTATTCGTCCATACCGACCCTTTTAAAGATAATGAAACCTATCACTACCTGTCAAAAACCATTAACCTGGAATTTTCTACCAACAGCCAGAAAGAACTGGTAAGATTTGCCTTAAAAGCTTTAGATTTAATTTACAAAGAAGGGTTACGCTACAAAAAAGCGGGAGTTATTGTCAGTGCACTGGAAAGTGAGAGCAGCATTCAAACCAGCTTATTTTATACAGCCGATAAAAACACCGGGGAGCAGTTATCCAAAGTCATGGATTCCATTAATGCGAAATATGGGCGGGATAAGATTAAGCTGGCAGTACAGGGTGACGGGAAAGCATGGAAATTAAAACAGGAAATGCTTTCAGGAAAGTATACCACACAATGGAGCGATCTATTCAAAATAAAATGCGAATAAACGGCTTTCTTTTAGTAACTTTAATCCAAAAAGGACTATGTGCTTTTACTACTGTTTAACAAAGAAAAACCCCACACAGCTCATTAAGAATAATGTTATCCATGAAGAGCAGTTAAACCTTTTCGACGAAACTTATCTGGTGAATGGATTCGAACATCCGGCCATGCCGGTTATTACCGGTGAAAAACCAGGAGAAATACAATTTTTCCGGTGGGGACTAATTCCATACTGGGTAAAAGATAAAGAAACGGCATACAGCATAAGAAATAAGACGCTGAATGCCAAGTCGGAAACGATCTTTGAGAAAGCATCCTTTAAGCATTCTATCCGTCATAAACGCTGTCTGATCCTATGTTCGGGGTTTTTTGAGTGGCAAAAAGTAAAAGGCAAAAAATACCCCTATTACATTAGCCTGGAAAACGACGAGGTATTTGTTTTTGGAGGAATCTGGTCATCATGGACAGATACCGAAAGCGGAGAAATAATCAACACTTATGCAGTAATTACAGTAGAAGCCAATGAGCTTGTAGGCAAAATCCATAATACCAAAAAACGTATGCCGTTAATTTTGGAACCAGAAAAAGCATTCCAATGGATCGATAAAAATACCTCTGAAAGAGAGATCAGGCAAATTATGCAGCCTCTGAATTCATCTTCAATGAAAGCCCATACCATAAAAAAATTTATGCCTGTACAACCTGGCGATACATCCAACCCGGAAATTATAGCCTACTATCATTATCCGGAGCTTCTTGATATCATGGCCCCGGGAAATTGATAATCCTTAAAAATCAAAAAATCGTTCAATAGGTATCCAACGAAAATGTATAAGAAGATTTTGTGATATATGGATTCCCAAGGGTTGATTTCATCCGGGCATATATTGTAATGGTTTTGGTATCCCTGATTCTTGCCGGAACATGGAACTCCAGACTAACTACACCGTTTTTTGCAGGGAGCTCCACCAAACGTTCCTTTCCGTCGGTTCCTTTCACCTTTTGATAAAATTTAACTCTTGGGGAGCGATTGGATAACCTGCACTGCAAAATATAAAGGTTCTCTTCGGCAATTAAATCCCGTGCACTAAAAACCAACTCTGGATAATTTGTTAATAATTCACCATTTTTATTGTATTCCTTTAATCCTGGCTGCGGTATTCCCATTTGATAAGGAACCTCGGCCATGAGGATACCGTCATCGTAAAACATTTTCCGTACACCATGAATCCTATTGTTTTTATAAGGCGTAATCCGGTAGGGTTGTCCGTTTTTATAATACCAAACAGCTTCACCTTCTTTTATATTGTTAACATAATGAACCAGCGTATGGAGTTCCCCTGTAGTATAGTATTTCTTAGCAGGTCCGTTTTTGCGTTTATTTTTTATGGTTATCTCTGATTTTAACGTCCCGTTATCATAATAAGCCTTTTTTATCCGGGCCTCATTTTCACTCACCGGGCGCTTTTCATCGTTCTTCGGCTGAGTGCCTGTATTACAGGAAAATACCACAAATAAAAAAAGGGTTGAGAACAATAAAGAATTTCTCATAGGATCTGGAAATTGATGATGGAGTAAAGATACTACGAATCAGTTAAATTAAAAATGTTGTCCGGAAATTAAAAAATAGAGTAATTTATAATAACTGCAAATCCGGACAACATCAAAACAGGGTTGAATAACATCAAAATATTTACAACAATTCAACCCATTTTTTTATTTATTTCTCATTTATCCATAGGACGTATAATCAGGTTGATAAGTTACATGCCTCAATCCGGCCCCTTTCGATCTATAAAAAAGTATTCTATTCAGGATATCCTATTTTTAGTCAAAAAAAAGGAGCCTCATGAAACAATTTATTAATAATTAGGTTATAAACATAAAGTTGACTAGAATTTTCATTTCCCCATATCATAAAATTGATTAGTTTTGCATCCTGTTTTGTTTAGTTAAAAGAAAAATCATTTTTTATAAGGGTATTGTTTAATTTAGGACAGAGGTAAAATGATTAACAAAAATTATAAGGATAAAGCTGCGCTGATAACAAAAGAAAGATCTTACAGTTATCAGGAATTATTTCAAAAAATAAATCAATATTCTGAGTTATTTTTCAGTCACAAACCCTATTCAAAAATAGCTATTCATGCAGAGAACAGGGCGGAGTGGGTTTTTGCTTTTTATGCAGCCTGGAAAAATAATTGTACGGTAATCCCGGTGGATTTTCTCGCCTCACCTGATGATGTATCGTATATTCTTAATGATTGTAAACCCGACTTAGTTTTTGTGAGTAATACTACCATTGCCAAGTTTGATACAATGGAACCGGAGCTTGAATATACCCCCGAGATTATCAATATGGATGAACCAAAGGAAGAGTCGGGCAGTGAGAAAAGTCAGAGCTTCGCCTGGGATGTTCCGCCCGATGTGGAAAAAACGGCTGTAATTATCTATACTTCCGGAACAACCGGAAGCCCAAAGGGAGTAATGCTCAGTTACAAAAACTTATTAGCCAATGTGGAAGGGGTTTCGGAAAAAGTAAAGATTTATACCCGGGATCGACAGGTGTTAATGTTACTCCCCTTACATCATATTTTCCCTTTAACCGGATCGATGATTGCTCCATTAGTTGTTGGAGGCACCTCGGTGATGTCCCCTTCCATGCAATCTTCGGATATCCTGGAAACCCTCAGGAACAATAAAGTAAATATTATGATTGGGGTTCCCCGGTTATATGATTTACTATACAAGAGTTTAAAAGCAAAAGTATTTGCTTCGTTCATTGGCCGGACCTTCTACTCCATGGTAAAAGCCCTGGGAAGCAAAAAAATGGCACAAAAAATCTTCAAAAAAGTTCATAAGGGATTTGGCGGACATCTTGAATTTCTTGTTTCAGGAGGTGCTGCGCTCAATAAAGAAGTGGGAACTTTTTTCCAAACCCTTGGTTTTGATGTACTGGAAGGGTATGGCATGACCGAAGCTGCACCCATGATTACCTTCACACGTCCGGGAAAAGGTATTATCGGTTCACCCGGGCAGGCTTTACCCGGTTTAAGCATGGAAATCCGGGACGATGAGATTGTCGCCAAAGGAGATAACATCATGCAAGGATATCTTAACAAACCGGAAGAAACGAACGAGGTACTTAAAGACGGATGGCTATACACCGGCGATTTAGGTCGAATTGATAAAAACGGATATCTTTTTATTACGGGACGAAAAAAAGAGATTATTGTCTTGCAAAACGGGAAAAATATCAATCCGGTGGAACTGGAAACAAAACTTGAAGGATATGATTGTGTGAAAGAAGCCGGCGTTTTTCAGAAAAATGACAAACTTCATGCACTTATCGTCCCTGATTATGAACAACTGGTTCAAAAAGAAGTGAGTGATCCGGAAAAATATTTTAAAAAAGAAATTATCCCTGACCTCAATCAACGTTTAACTTCCTACAAACGGATCATGAAGTTTTTAATCATTGACGAAGAACTTCCCAGAACACGGTTGGGAAAAATTCAAAGATTTAAACTGGACGAAATTTTTGAACAGCCGAAAGTAAAAGAAAAAACAGTTGAAAGACAGGAAGAGCCTGTTTCTGAGGAGTACCAGGTAATTAAAACCTATATCGAATCGCAGGTGGATATGACCATTTCGCCTGAAGATCATCTGGAGTTCGATATTGCCATGGACTCTCTGGGAAAAATAACATTGATTGAATTTATCGAACGAACCTTTGGCGTAAAAATCGAAGAAGATAAACTGATTAATTTCCCTTCGATAAGTAAGATGGTTGATTATGTTAAAGAGAACAAGTTATTTCACAATTTTGAATTGCCTAACTGGTCAGAAATCCTGAAAGAAAAAATTCATTTCCAGTTACCTAAATCATGGCCCACGCAATCCTTTATTATCAAATCGGCCCGAAATTTTTTCAAGCTTTATTTTAAGTTTAAAAGCAAAGGCCTGGAAAATATCCCCGAAGGCGCAGCGATTATAACTCCTAATCACCAAAGTTTTTTTGATGGGTTGTTTGTAACCGCCTGTTTAAAACGTAAAACCATAAAAGACACCTATTTCTACGCCAAACGGAAGCATGT
The DNA here is from genome assembly GCA_036351015.1 of Bacteroidales bacterium. Taxonomy (GTDB): domain Bacteria; phylum Bacteroidota; class Bacteroidia; order Bacteroidales; family UBA12077; genus UBA12077. The sequence goes on along the minus strand of JAZBOG010000010.1, from coordinate 53,628 downwards.
AAACAACCGGTTCCTAAAATTCATGGCGCACCGTAACAATGTGATTATCATGGATATGAATGTGGACATAAAGGAGTCGATTCAAAAAATGGCTGCCGTTTTAAAAGAGGGAAAAAAAATTATCATCTTTCCTGAAGGAACCCGAACAACAAATGGTGAAATGGGAGAATTTAAAAAAACCTTTGCTATTTTAAGCAAAGAGTTAAATGTACCCGTTGTACCGGTTGTAATAAAAGGGGCTTATGATGTTTTACCTGCTGGTTCAAAATTCCCCAAACCATTCCGGAAAATTGAAGTAGAATATTTAAAACCAGTTTATCCCAATGGACGAGATTTTGATGTATTAACTCATGAAGTAAAAGAAACAATTAACGAGCTGGTAACTTAACCAGCTTTTGTTAACCGAAACCATACTTTCGTTATAGAATAATAAAAAACTCCGGAATAAATGAATAAACAACTATTCCGGGGTTCATCATTTCATTAAAAAAATCAACGATACAAACAACAAGCAGGCAGCGCCTGGTATACTTCATCAACGGCCTTTACCTTGTCGGTATCATGAGCTGCTTCTGCCACCGCCTGGTGAATATCATCAACATTTACCTTCTCTTCGACAAAAGCAACCTCAAGCATTTCGGTATCTTTATCCCAGTCGGCTTTGGTAACCCCATCAAGACCTAAGGCGGCCTTTTCAATACGGTTTTCGCACATTCCGCAGTTTCCGTACACTTTAAATTTTTCTGTTTTCATTTCCTGAGCAAATACCATAGTACCTGCTATAAGAAATGTTACCATCGTAAATAATAATTTTCGTGTTTTCATAATTTTAAATTTTAATTTGTTATTTTACTCTAAATTATTCTTCTTTTCTTCAAACTCTGCCTGGTTTATTTCGCCTTTTGCATATCTTTCTTTAAGAATATCAAGAGCCGACTTGTTTTTAGAGTGGTCCTTATTCATATTAAAAAATCGGAATAGGAACCATATGATCAGTATCAGAATTACGATACCAAAAATCCATCCGAATCCCATTCCCCAGCCATGATTAAATCCATTCATGATAACCTCCTTTTTATTTAATGTTTTTTAAGTTAATTGTGATTAATGCCAGTATTAATAAATATATTGTTTTGAAATAAAACATTTTATGTGATTCATTTAAATGGCATTAATACCTTCTTCATCGGTTCTTATTTTGTATACATTTTCTACCGGGGTAACGATAATTATTCCATCACCACGATAACCTGTTTTTCCGTGTTTTTTTATAATTGTGACTAACTCATCGATTTTTTCGTCAGCTACCAGGATTTCCAGTTTGATTACCTTAAAAGCATTGGCAAATGGATATTTCTCACTGATATGTTCTGATTCACGATCAGAGTATTGTCCGGTTCCCTCGCAGTCAACAAAAGTAATGGAATCAAATCCAGCCTTTTTGAGTGCGTTATAGACTTCTTCGGTTTTTCTATAGCGTATATACGATTTTATCAGTTTCATAACATTACTTTTTTAGATTATTCATCTCTATATAGGCAGCACCCGGGTAACGCATTGTATACACTATCTTCTGCTTTGATCTTTTTCGTATCGTGTCCAACACCGGCAACCGCTTTATGGATTTCTAGAATATCAAACTCCTTATTAATTGTAACCTGAAGTATTTTTGTTTCCTGGTTCCAGTTGGCTTCTTTTACACCGTTTACAGTAAAAGCAGCTTTTTCAATCCGTTCTTTACACATTCCGCAAGCACCATTAACAAAGAATTCTGAAGTTTTTACAGCCATCGCTTGCTTATCGTAACTCAACCGTTCATACAAACAACAGTCAGGTAAATTATTGTAAACCGAATCGGGTGCTTTCATTTTTTCTGTATCATGACCGGCAGCCGCGATGGCTTTGTGCACATTATCCAGTATTACATTTTTACTATCGTAGGATACGTGAAGGATATGATTCTTAATACTCCATTCTGCACTTGTTACTCCCTTAACAGATGATGCAGCAGATTCAATCCGTTCTTTACACATTTCGCAGGCACCACCCACTTCAAACATAACATGTCCGGAAGCTTCAGCAGTTTCCCTGGCATGAGCTGCCTGATGATCTTCAGACGTTGTTCCTTTCCCATTTCCATGATCATGGCTCGCAGGTACAATGTCACTGGAAGGATTCATCATGCTTTTTTTCCCTTCCAGCTGAGCCGAGGCATCAATCTTAAATACGCCGTTGGTTGCAATTTCTTCTCCTCCGGATAATCCGCTTTCAACCACATATGAATCACCAGCCCGGGGACCTAAAACAATTTCGCGGTAAATAAATGTAGGATTTTCCCGTTCAGACACTTTTACATACACAACAGCTCGTTTTCCGGTCCACAATACCGATGATTTTGGAATAATTAATTTTTGCTTATTGGCAGCTACCCGGGAATACAGTTTTCCTGCAGCAAACATTTCCGGTTTTAGCTTTTGCTCCTTATTCCCTACTTCAACACGTACCCTTGCAGATCTGGTATCAGGATGGATAAACGGATCAATAAAATCCACCTCCGCTACAAAGGTTTTGCCAGGAACCGATTGAACAGTAAATTCCATTCGATCGCCTGTTTTTATCCATGGAAGATCCTCTTCGTAAGCATCGAATAAAACCCAGAGGCGGGATAAGTCGGAAACTTTAAACAGAGGGTCTCCCATCTTAACATAATCGCCCAGGCTGACATGTCTTTCCATTACAGTTCCAGAAATTGGAGATAAAATATCAAAATATAACCTGGGTTCACCTTGACTCTCAATTTGATCAATTTGCTCCTCGGTTAAATCCCATAGTTTAAGTTTTGCTCTGGCAGCATGATATAATGCCGGGCGACTATCTTTTATTGCCAGGGCTTCAATCAACTCCCGCTGTGCGGTTACCAAATCCGGAGAATAAATAGTAGCCAGCTTCTCTCCTTTTTGTACTTTTTTCCCGGTAAAGTTTACATACAACATTTCAATCCGGCCACCAAACCGTGCCGTCAATTCTGCCATATTTCGCTCATCAGCTACCACTTTCCCCTGTAAGTAAATTTCTTTCACCGGATTCCCCTGAACAACCTTCGTTGTTTGTATATCAGCAAGCTTTGCAGCCGATTCGGTCATCATTACTTCGTTTGGATCGAAATCTTCGTCTCCTGAATCCATACTTTCCAGCGGAATAAGATCCATACCACAAATTGGGCAGTCGCCCGGTTTATCCTGTTTTATTTGCGGGTGCATAGAGCATGTCCAGGTTGTTGATTCTTCCGATTCATGATCATGTCCTTCGTGTATTCCAGCTGTATCGCTCATCTGTGAATTACCGGATGAAGGAAAAATTAACCATCCCAGCAGAATACCTACAACAAGCACTCCGATGACCAGTTTATAATTTTCTTTAATATTTTTTATCATTGTTTTCATATCGAAATATTTTATTTTCCCATTAAATAATTGATAAATGCAATCGTTGCCTGTTTATCGACAATGGCCTTTTCCAGTTCCAGGTTATACTTTAAAACTTTACGTTCCATACGCAAAATTTCTTCGAAATTTGTATTTGCCGTTGCATATTCCGATTCCAGTATCTTTAATGATTTTTTGGCAAGATCCAATTGTCGTTCGTTTAATCCTATTCTGCGTTCAGCATCCAGGTATTCTTTCCAGGTATTATCAAAAAGCGTTTCCAGCTTATTCAATTTACTTTCCCTGGCTTGAAAATTAGCTGTTTCAAGAAATGCAACCTCCTGTACCATGGCTTTGTATTTTTTTCTGTAAAGGGGTATGGTAATACCCACGGTAGGAAAAACAAAAGCATCTTTTCCTGAAAGATTATTTTCACCTTCGCCAACAAAAATGTAGTCCATTCCAATTTTGAAATCAGGCATTCCTTCTTTCCTGGCTGCTTCTTTCTGGTATGCCAGGGCAGCTTGCTTAAATTCGATTTGCAATAACTGATGATTTTTCGACTGGATCGAATCCAGTGCTGTCTGTTTTGTAACTGGAAAATCTGTTCTCCATAAATCATCCGGCAAATGAATTGTTAAATCACCTTCTGCATTTAAAAGATTCCTAAAACTGGTTTCCAAAGCCCACTGCTTATCTTTTAAATTAGACAATTGATTTTCCAAATCATTGATTTCCATTTGCACCCTGTATTCATCGACCATTGAAACCACCCCCGCTTCAATTTTAATGGTTGCCATATTTTGAATAGTTTTTAACAACTCAATGTTTTCCAAAACTATATCGATCGATTTCTGGTTAAAATACAGGTTATAATATTCAGCTTTAACATCCTTAAAAATCCTGGATTTGGTTTCTTCAAAAACTTCGTATTTTGATTTGGCCATTTGAATTGCTGCATCTTCTTTAGCTCCTAATGTTCCAAACCAGGGAAAAAACTGGGATGCAGATATTTTAAATTCCTGTGGTCCCATTCGGGTTTCCACGGGGCTTACAAAATATGCAAAAGCAATTTGCGGATCGGGTAAAGCTTTTGCCTGCGGAATGACTTCCAGTGCAGCCATATATTCATTGAATTTGGCTTGCAATTCCGGATTATTTTCCGCTGCTGTTTCCAGATACCTGTTTAAATCTTCTTGCCCAAAAACCATTGAAGAAATCAGCAAAAAGATGATAATTGTAATGATGTTTTTATTCTTCATGGCTTCTATTTTTAGTTTCAATGTTTTTCTTTATTTGACGTTCCTGCCACATGCAATAAAGTACCGGTACAACAAACATGGTTAATACTTCGATGAGCATTCCACCAAAGAGTGGAATAGCCATAGGTACCATGATATCTGACCCTTTACCTGTTGATGTAAGTACCGGTAGCAATGCAATCAATGTGGTTGCCGTGGTCATCATAGCCGGGCGAACACGTTTTGAACCTGCATCCAGGATTACTTCGCGTAGTTCTTTTACTGTTGTTGGTTTATGTTTCTCCATCAATTGCTTAATGTATGTGCTTATCAGCACTCCATCGTCGGTGGCAATACCAAACAGGGCAATAAAACCAACCCACACGGCAACACTCAGGTTTATGGTTTTAATCTGAAATAAATCTCTAAGCTGTATTCCGGCTAATGAGCCATCCATAAACCACGGTTGCGCATATAGCCATAACATGATAAATCCACCTGAGAATGCTACAAGAATCCCTGAAAATATGAGCGATGTAGAAGTAACTGACCTAAACTGAAAATACAATATAAAGAATATAATGATTAAAGATACCGGAATTACCAGTGCTAATCGCCTGGTAGCCCTGATCTGATTTTCGTAATTACCCGTAAATATATAACTAACCCCACCGGGTAATTCAAACGCTCCGGTCTCTATTAAACCACTTAAATATTCCTGTGCATTTTCAACCACATCTACTTCTGCATATCCATCTTCTTTATCGAAAATGACATACGATACCAAAAATGTATTTTCACTTTTAATCATTTGTGGACCGCGGGTATAAGTAATTTCAGCAACTTCACCCAGTGGAACCTGCACTCCGGAAGCGGTTGGTATTAACAATTTCTTTAAATCTTCAGGATTATCCCTGAATTCGCGGGCATAACGCAATCGAACAGGAAAACGCTCACGCCCTTCAACGGTAGTTGTCAGAGTCATCCCTCCCACGGCACCCGATAATATGGTTTGCAATTTATTAACGGTTAATCCATAACGGGCAGCTTTTCGACGGTCTATATAAATTTCAAGGTAAGGTTTTCCCACTACACGATCTGCAAAAACCGAGGAACGAGCAACTCCTTCCACCTCTTTCAGGTGTTTTTCCAACGCTAATCCAACGCTTTCGATAGTTTCCAGATCGGGGCCAAAAACCTTAATTCCCATCGGGGCCCGCATTCCGGTTTGCAACATTACCAAACGGGTAGAAATTGGCTGAAGCTTGGGGGCTGAGGTCAACCCGGGTATTTTCGCTTTATCCACAATTTCATTCCAGATATCATCGGCTGATTTTATCTTATCCCTCCACTGGCGAAAATAATCTCCATTCTTATCTTCAATCAACTCTTCCCGGGGGATAATTTTAAAACCTTCTTTGTCCCGATCATAAACCTCTCCGTTTTTTAGCACAAATGCACCTTCAGGATTGGTTTTAAAACGCATTCTATGACCATCTTCATCCAGGATATACTCCGGTTTATAATTGATCACATTTTCGTACATGGAAACAGGAGCCGGATCAAGGGCTGAATTTACTCTTCCCCATTTACCAACTACCATTTCGACTTCGGGAATACTATTTACCTGCTTATCCAAAATACGAATAACCTCTATATTTTCCTGGATTCCTGAATGAGGCATCGTCGTAGGCATTAAAAGAAAGGAGCCCTCATCGAGCGACGGCATAAACTCTTTCCCTAACCCGGGAAGCGATGCACTTATGGACTGATAGATTCCTGAATTTTTTATTCCTTTAGGCATAAAACCAAATATCCTGTCGAAACCCTGCCAGATGGCTATTCCAAAGAAAACAATAAATACTGGGAGGGATAAAAATGTCCATTTATGGCTAAGGATCCATTTTAAAAGGGAAGGATAGAAAAATACCACCGCAGATAAAATGCTTAAAATTACGCCAACAATCAATAACACAAACAGGAAGTTTACAAACAGGCTGTTTTGTGCACCCAGTGGCATCCATACCCTGGATAAAAAGAAAATAACAACTGCTGCTGTAATGGCAAGATTAATGTAGTTGTGCCAGTCCTTTTTGTTTTCGGGCCATTGATCGGCAAAATAATTATTTATGCCTATAAATGTTATTGCCAGGACAATGTAGTATCCTGTTATAATGGCTAAAACAACTCCGGCAATGGCAAGAATTATATTTAATATCTTTTTGTATTTTCTTTTATCAAAATTTAAGGAAAATACCAGGTGAGCCAACATTGGAATGATGATTAGGCCAATTGCCAAGGCTGATACCATGGTAAAGGTTTTGGTAAAAGCGAGTGGTTTAAAAAGTTTTCCTTCTGCTGCCTGCATGGCAAAAACAGGCAGGAAACTTACAATCGTTGTAGTAATAGCTGTAAATACGGCTCCTGCTACCTCTACTGCACCATCATAAATGACGGTGATCAGTTTTTTCCCTTTGTCGCCTAACTTTTTAGCATTTTCAATGTGCCGGATAATATTTTCGGTAAAAACAACCCCAACATCAATCATTACCCCGATGGAAATCGCTATCCCCGAAAGGGCAACAATATTGGCATCTACTCCAAACTGACGCATGGTAATAAAGGTCATCAATACCCCGACCGGCAATAAACTGGATATCAGGAAAGATGCTTTCAGATTTAACACCAGGATAATAATCACCAGGATACTAATCAAGAGCTGAAGGGTAATGGCCTCTTCGAGGGTACCCAGGGTTTCTTTGATTAAACCGGTACGGTCGTAGAAAGGAACAATTGTCACTTTAGATGTTGAACCATCGTCGAGGGTTTTAGATGGTAACCCCGGGGCAATTTCTGCTATTTTATCTTTAACATTTTCGATGGTTTCCATGGGGTTTGCACCATACCGGGCGACCACAACGCCACCAACGGCTTCGGCACCGCCTTTATCCAATCCGCCGCGTCGTGTTCCCGGTCCAAAATTAATTTTGGCCACATCTTTTAAACGAATAGGAACATTGTCACGAACGGTTACAACACTCTGTTCAAGATCTTCCAGATTCTGAATATAACCCAATGCCCTGACCAAATATTCTGCACGATTGTACTCAAGGGTACGGGCGCCAATATCCAGGTTACTGTTTTTCACTGCAGCCATGATTTGCTCAATATTTACATGATGTGCTTTCATGGCATGAGGATCAACGTCCACCTGGTATTCCTTTACAAATCCGCCAATGGAGGCTACTTCGGCAACGCCTTTAGCCGAGGTTAAAGCATAACGAACCTGAAAATCCTGTATAGTTCTAAGTTCATGTGGGTCCCAACCACCAGCCGGATTTCCATCTTTGTCTCTTCCTTCCAGGGTATACCAGTAGATTTGCCCCAAAGCAGTTGCATCAGGCCCCAAAGCCGGAGAAACATCTTCGGGCAAGGTGCCTGGAGGCAATGAATTCAATTTTTCTAAAATCCGTGTACGACTCCAGTAAAATTCAACATCTTCTTCGAAAATGATATAAATACTTGATAACCCAAAAATAGAATTACTCCGGATGGTCTTTACCCCGGGAATTCCAAGTAAGGCGGTAGTCAATGGATAGGAAATCTGATCTTCAATGTCCTGGGGCGAACGCCCGGGCCATTCTGTATATACAATCTGCTGGTTTTCACCAATATCAGGAATCGCATCCACAGGTACCGGGTCGGATGGCAAAACAACGGTCTGCCAGTTAAAGGGTGAAGTTACAACTCCCCATAAAATAAATACAATTAATACCAGGAAGGTAACCAATTTATTCTCTAAAAAGAATTTTATTACTCTTTGAAGCATATTTAGATGATTTGAATATTAAACGTACAATAATTAAAGAAACAGTTCCTGCTCATATGCAGGAACAATAACCATCAACATAAATAGCTTTGTAAATAAGAAAGACGCGCCTGTATTTTTCCAGGAGGTGATTCTGAGGCAATAATTAAAAATTCAGGTTTGTTATAATACTCTAGGGATATTAAGGAAAAGATCACCGGGAATAAATTTTTCAGCTCTGATATTTCCCGGGTTAGCTGAAAAGAGGAGATTAAAAAATTATCTTCTAATTGAAAGTAGTCGGTTTCGCTCTGGCAACAGTTGTCCTCCATAGTACAGCAAGCTGAAGTTTGCTGATTTATCGCAACAGAAATTAATTTAGTTCCACAATAGTGCCTGGATACCGTGTATCCGGTAATTGAAAACATCATCAGAACACTAATAAAAATATGTTTAAAAACCTTAAACATCTTTAAAATATAGTTTTGATTTATTAACGCCAAGAAAGACATTTTGTTTAATAAAGATAATATAATCTTTTATTCTTTATATTTTTTTCAGAATAATTATTTGGCATTAAAACTCATTTTCACGAACTTTATTTAGTTTTGAATGTTTGCAAGTAAAGCAGAAAAGATATACAACAAATCCTTTCATTTTATGTCAACGAAACTGGATTCAAAAAAGCATTCCTACGAAGAGCTGGAGCAAAAGATTGCCCGGCTGGAAAGACAGGTAGCTTTTTATAAAAATATTGCCGACTCGGCCCAGGAAAGTATATTTATTCTCTCGCCCGATTGCCGCATTGAATATATCAATTCTCATGCCACCAGGGAACTGAATCTAACAGAAGATAAAATACTCGGCAAAAAGATCCAGGCCATCTTTCCCGAGGAGATTGCACAGAAACAATGTGAGTTTATACAATCAGTAATACAAACTGGCAAAGGCAAACAGGCGATATCAGAAAGCAGCTATAATGGACAAAAAGTGTGGCTGGATACCCTCATCGTACCCCTAAAAAATGAGCAGGGGAAGATTGAAAGCATTATGGGCATAAGCCGCAATATTACAGAACGCAAATTGGCCGAAAATGAGATTAATGAAAAGGAAAACACCTATCGCACCCTGATTGAAAACGCCAATGACGGGATATATATAAGGGATAAAGACGGAAAGATTGAATTTGTTAATGAAAAGTTTTTAGAAATTCACGGCTATACCAGAGAAGAAATTATCGGTACCAGGGTCTGGGATTATTTACATCCCGAGGATTTAGAAAAAATTAAAGCATCGAACAGCTCCTTAAGCGAAATCGGGGAAGGGGTGCGCGAAAGCAGCCGGGTTATTACCCAAAGCGGTGAAATAAAATATGTAGATATCAATACCGTACCCATGATTATCAATGGAAAAGAAAAAGCTTTTGGGATAGTGCGAGACATCACCAGTCGGGTTCAAATTGAAGAAAGATTAAAAATGCTTTCTGAAGTTACCCATGAAGGGATTATCATCCATCAGAAAGGCAAAATCATTGATACCAATCCTGCGATTCTTGAGATGTTGAAAATTGACCGGGAGATTGCTGAAAAAAGTTCTGTATTTGACTTTATCAGGAAAGATTACCATGCAGTTGTAAAAGAAAAGTTATCCCAAAATTACATGGGGAGCTATGAAATCGTCGCAGTAAGAAAAGATCAAACAGAATTTACGGCAGAGCTCAAGGTTAAAACGATAGAGATTAACAATCAAACAGTTAGGGTAGTATCCATCAATGATATCTCCAACCGGAAAGTAATTGAAAGTGAAATCCAGAAATTATCCACCGCAGTAAAGCAAAGCCCTGTATCTATAGTAATAACTGATTTAAAAGGAAATATCGAATATGCCAACCCCCAGTTTAGCAGAATTACCGGCTATACGAATGATGAATTAATTGGACAAAATCCAAGAATTTTAAAAACCGGACATACCTCCCGTGAAGAATATAAAAATCTTTGGGCAACCATTCTCCAGGGCAAGATATGGGAAGGAGAATTTTTAAACCGACGCAAAGACGGAACGACATATTGGGAAAATGCAACGATTTCTCCGATAAAAGATAAAGATGAAAAAATTATTAATTTTCTGGCCATCAAAGAGGACATCACCGAAAGAAAAAAAGACCGGGAGATGTTGCTTGAAACCACGCAAAACCTGAAAAAAGCCAATGCTACCAAGGATATGTTTTTTTCCATTCTGGCTCATGATTTAAGGAGCCCGATGGGAAATATCATGCAATTTACCTCCCTGCTGGATTTAAACTTTGATACTTTCGACGATGAGGATAAAAGAAGTTACATAAGACTGGTAAAAGACCTCTCGGAAAAGACCTTTGATCTGCTGGAAAATCTCCTGGCATGGTCGAGGGTTCAACTCAATAAAATGGACTTTACCCCAGAAAAAGTAAACCTCAAAGATATTGCTGAAGAAACCCTGGATATTTTCGAAGAAAACCTAAAAAACAAAAACATCCACTTTATCAATAACATCAACACCAGCACGTATGTTTTTGCCAACGAAGAATCCATCAAACTGGTATTCCGGAACCTGCTTTCCAATGCCATAAAATTTACTCCCCAAAAAGGGAAAATCGAGATTACTGCCCAAAGGATAAAGAATCCGGATACCGGCAGGAGTCATTATAAAATTTGTTTTAAAGATACCGGGGTTGGTATCCCGAAAGATAAAATTTCAAAAATATTTGATGCAGACAGGAATTTTAGTACCAAAGGAACCAATAATGAAAAAGGCACAGGTTTGGGACTAATCCTATGCAAAGAATTTATTGAAAAAAATAACGGAAAGATTTCGGTTTCAAGTACTTTGGGCAAAGGGAGCCAGTTTTGTTTTACCTTACCCCTGGGGTAGCTCTTTGGCAACTTTGCAATGATCAACCAAATACCTTCACCCTTCGGGTTATTAATCATCTAAAAAAGTTGTATCTTGGTTTTTTGAAAAAAAATTAACAATCTATGAAAAAAGATCTCAAATTTGCTGTACTTATAGATGCTGATAATATCTCCTATGCCAACATAAACGGGATGATGCAGGAGATAGCAAAATATGGTATTCCCACGTTTAAACGAATCTATGGCGACTGGACCAAACCTACACTTAAGGGCTGGAAAACCGTTTTACTTGAAAATGCCATTACCCCTGTACAACAATACAGTTATACAACAGGTAAAAATGCTACCGATTCAGCGATGATCATTGATGCCATGGATATTTTATATTCAGGAAAAGTGGATGGTTTCTGCCTGGTATCCAGCGATAGTGATTTTACACGACTGTCAACCCGGTTAAGAGAAACCGGCATGTATGTGATTGGGATGGGTGAAAAGAAAACCCCCAAACCCTTTATCGCAGCCTGCGATAAATTTGTTTATCTCGAGATTATCAGTTCAGAAGAAGAGCCAGAAGAAAATATCACTGCTCAAAAACCCAGGAAATCTAAAAAAAGTATTTATCAGGCTGACAAGAAACTGATTCAATTCATCTCATCGTCTATCAACGATGTTGCTGACGAAAACGGATGGGCATTTTTAGGCGAAGTAGGAACATTACTCTTAAAAAAACAGCCCAATTTTGACCCCCGAAATTATGGTTTTGAAAAACTTACCCCGCTTATTGCCTCGTTAAAAAAATTTGAGATTGATGAACGGGAATCAGATCATCCTAACATAAAATTAATTTATATCAGAAATAAAAATTAAACAACAGGATTTATTCCAAAAAATATATTGATTTACAAAAAAAAGAAATATTATTGCACGTTTTTTTTTATCTATTAATTGATGAACATTTGTTTTATTATCGATCCCTGGGAAACCATTAATCCCAAGGAAGATTCAACCTTACGGTTGATACACGAATCGGTGATTCGTGGCCATAACACAGGAATCCTTTATTCCTACGGGCTAACCATCAGAAACAGTATTACCTCGGGTTTTGTACGATTAATCAAAAAACAGGAAAAATACTCCAGTAACCTATCGGTTTTTTACAAAAAAGTGGAGTTTAAGAAACAACTTCTTCCCCTGTCGGGGTTTGATGCCATATTCATTCGTTCAAATCCACCCATCGACCAGGTAATGTTAAACTTTCTGGATTCGATAAAACACGAGACTTTTATTGTAAACGATATTGACGGGTTAAGAAAAGCCAACAATAAATTATACCCGGCATCATTTGATGACCCTAAAAATGAGATTATTCCGATCACCCATGTATCCAAAAGCAAACAATACCTCAAGGAAGTAATTCGTCAATCGAAGCAAGAAAAGATGATCCTAAAACCCCTGGATGGTTTTGGAGGACAAGGGGTTATTGTCCTGGAGAAATCGGCAACACAAAATATCAATTCGTTACTGGATTTTTATATCTCTGGCGAAAAGGATGGCAATTATGTCATTGTCCAGGAATTTATCGAAGGAGCCGAAGAGGGAGATACCCGGGTATTAATGTTAAACGGAGAAGCCATTGGAGCCTATCGTCGGATTCCTGCATCGGATGATATCCGTTCCAATATAAAGGCCGGCGGGAGCGCAAAAAAACATACCCTTTCCAAACAGGAAAAATTAATCTGCAAAAAAATTGGGCCTACCCTGGTAGCTGACGGATTATACTTTGTTGGCCTGGACATTATTAAAGGAAAATTAATAGAGATCAATGTATGCAGTCCCGGCGGTATTACCCGGATTAACTCTTTTAACCGGACTAAGATCCAGTCGAAAGTAATTGATTTCGTTGAACATGTGGTTACAGCCAAAGAAAAAGCCATCAATCGCAAACGCGATTATAAAAAATTAATCGAAAATGCTTAGGCTTGAAGTGGATGAAATTATTGAGCAGATAAAATGCTCAAACCATTTCGAAGCGGAAAGTGCTGATGCATCTTTCTATATAAAAATTGAAGATTATACCCCTTTTGCAGCCTTAGCAATCCATAACGGGCATCAACTAAGAAAAAGCTTACAAGAGAATTGTCTCCTGAGTGATCATGAACGATGGCAGGAAGAAGATCCCTTTACCTTAACTTTTATTTCATCCTTACCTATAGTAATCGCTGCCAATGACTCAAGGTATGAATATGACTTAAACCGTAATGAGGAAGGTGCACTTTATCATGAAGCCTGGGGTAAAAAAGTATGGAAACATAAATTGCCCGAAAAAGAAATCAGGACTTCCCTGGAAAAACACCGCAATTTCTACCGGGTGGTAGATGCATTGGTACATACCCTGGAAAAAAAGTTTGGAGCAGCTGTTATTTTCGATATCCACTCGTTTAATTATAAACGATATAACCATAAAACACCGGTCTTTAACCTGGGAACTGAAAATATTAATCAAAAACTTTATTCCCGTTTTACAAAATCCTGGCTCAAAGAGCTGGAAAAAATCGAACTTCCGGGTGTTGATCAGGAGGTCAGGGAAAATGATGTTTTTAAAGGAAACGGGTATCTTTTGCAACACATTACCCATAAATTTCGGAATACCCTGGTGTTAGCCACTGAAATTAAAAAAGTGTATTGCAACGAAGAGTCTGGCGAATCATACCCCCTGGTGATTGATGAGCTTACCCGTCAACTGAAAAAGGCAGTAATCAATACAGCAGCCTATTTTGCCAAGAAAAAAACCAGTTTAACAGTTGTAAAAAACAACAGCCTGCTTTCCTCCGAATTGGATAAGAACCTGCTTAGGATTGACAAGCAGCTGTTTAATATCGCCAAAAACTTTGAAATCATCAGCCTGATCAATCCTGCCAACCTGGATCAGGAACGTAAGAAATTTCTTAAATCCAGGTTTAAGCATAATCCCAATTTCATCTATCACCAGCTATCAATAAATCCCTTCGAGTTTAAAAGAAAATTATACAATATCCCCGTTGAAAAAATTACGGATATCTCCCTGAGAATGCTTTACCAGGATATCATTGACTCCTATACTGATAAAATTGATATCATAGCATCCATTGGTACCGAAAAATCATTGTACAATTCACTGCGGTATTTTGGTGAGCCTGATTTAACCGATATCAAAAATGCCGAATACATTTTACACTCCTCACAAAGCGTAGATGAACAGGAAGAGATGATCCTGAACTCCACCGATGTTTTTCATTACTTTAAAAATGTAATAAATACATACGGTTTTGATTGTAAGCTGGAAATCTCAAAAAAAATCATCTCCAAGGTATTAAACTTAAACCATAAAAAAACATTATATATCCGAAAGGATGCTTTTTTCTCGGAGAAGTCATTGCGTGCATTAGCCGAACATGAAATTGGCGTACACATGTTAACCACGATCAACTCACGGTTACAGCCGTTACATCTTTTCCGGCTGGGAACTCCTTTAAACACCCATGCACAGGAGGGGTTAGCCATTTTAAGCGAGTACCTCTCCGGGAATATCAGTGTTAACCGCCTACAGATACTTGCCCTGCGGGTACTTACCATAGAAAAAATGTTAAAAGGGTTTGATTTTAAACAAACCTTCGAATTTTTAATGGATACAGGAAATCTAAATGAGACCCAGGCCTTTTATATGACTGCCAGAATATACCGTGGGGGCGGTTTTACAAAAGATCACCTGTATTTAAAAGGATTTAAGGATATCTTAAAATATTATCATGAGGGAAATGATATCCTCCCGTTACTTATCGGGAAAACCTCACTGAAATATCAGCCCGTGATCAATGAGATGATAGAAAGAAAGATTTTCCTTCCTCCCAAATACAAAACCCGGTCGTTTGTAAATCCCCAGCAACCGAATCCAATTGTAAAATATATCCTGGAAAGTTTAAATTAAAAAACGGTCTGATTTTTGATTACTCAGCCTTTATCTGAAAGATATTTTTAAATACATCGGGAAGATCTAATTTTTTAATTATTTTTGGTTTGAATAATTGTTAAACCAAAATTTATATTCATCTAAACAAAAAAAACAAATTATGAAAAAGAGTATTCTATTGATTATGGCATTCGCACTTTCGCTTAGTTTAAGTGCTCAGTTAAAAGTAGGTGGTTCAATCGGTTTTATGGGACAAAGTTCAAAGATCACCTCCGATGGAACAACCAATGAAGGTCCAACAAATACTGATATTACATTATTACCCAATGTTGAATATATGTTGTCCGACAATTTTTCCATCGGTGGTAAACTGGGTTTTAGTCTGGACCAATCCAAAAATGATGCAGCAGATTCAAAAACATCTTTATTCATGTTTCATATATCACCTTATGCCAGAATGTATTTCCCCTTAGGCGATAAATTATCCTTTTTTGGAGAAGGGGGAATCCAGTTTGCAAGAGGAACCGAAAAAGTAACCTTTGGGAGTACAACAAACGATGGAGATACCCAAACGAATTTCGGTATTGGAGTTATTCCCGGTTTAGCTTACGGCCTTTCGGATAAAGTATCGCTAACCCTAACTGCCGGGTTCTTAGGCTATCAGCTAACTTCCATCAACGATAATAACGACCCCGAAGAAGTTACCAAGTATAATAATTACGGGTTTAGCATTAACACATCAAACATCAGTTTTGGGATAAAATATATTTTATAAACATAAAAGTAAAAGATAAAATAAATCCGCAGAGTTTGCTTAATATGCAACGTTCTGCGGATTTATATTTTTATTCCGATCACCAGGACATCATCGATCTGCTCAAGGTGACCCCGCCAGTTTTCAAAGAAATAATCCAGATACTCTTTTTGTTCTTTCATGGATTTGGAATGAATAGAAGATAATAACTCCTGGAATGGTTTGTACTTTAATTTACGCCCCTCATCACCTCCAAACTGGTCGGCAAACCCATCGGAAAAAATATATACTGTTTCCCCCCCTTTGATCTCAAACTCCTGTTTGGTAAACGGATGATCAGATCTAAAATGAATTCCAATAGGCATGCGGTCAGCCTTTATCTTTTCAAGTTCACCCTTTCGTATCAGATACATCGGATTGTTGGCTCCTGCAAACTGCAGCTTTCTTCTTTCTTTATCAATTACACACAGGGCCATATCCATCCCGTCTTTGGCTTCATCTTCACGACCCGATTGCTTAAGAGATTGAATCACCTCTTTTCTAAGATCATTCAGGATCTTATCAGCCTCGAAAGTATCATGTTTTAGTACAATTTCGTTTAAAAAACTCATCCCCAACAAGCTCATAAAAGCACCGGGGACTCCGTGTCCCGTACAATCGGCAGCTGTTATGATCAGCTTATTGTTTTTGGCAGCAGCCCAGTAAAAATCACCACTCACAATATCTTTGGGTTTAAACAAAATAAAATAATCGGATAAATACTCATGAAGCATCTTCACCGACGGAAGTACCGCGTTTTGTATCCTGCGGGCATAATGGATACTGGCAGTAATTTCTTCATTTTTCTTCTCGATCAGGTCTTTTTGTACAATAATTCGTTCACTCTGGGTCGTGATCTCCTCATTTTTCTGTTCAAGGTCACTGTTTTTTTCTTCAATTTCCACTTTTTGTTTAGCCAGTATCGTATTCTTTTTCCTGGTAATCACCAGGCCAATCAGGATTAAAACAACAATTACAGAGGATAAAGCAAACATCCATTGTGCCCGCTTTTTAGCTTCCGCTTGTTTTTCCAGCTCCAGAAGCTGTCTTTCCTTTTCGCTTTCCAGCAGGGCAATCTCTTTCTGACGTTCTTTTTCCTCGGCTTCTTTCTGTTTAAGTAACAGATCCTGAATCTCTTTCTCCTGTTCCAATCGTTTCAACTCATTCTCTCTCAGTTCAGCTTCGTGTTTCTGGCGGGCTATTTCAAGGGATTGTTGTAATCTGTCCTTTTCCGATTCTTCCAGTTCTTTTTCGCTTCTTAACAGTTCCAGTTCCCTTTCACGTTTCTCTGCTTCCAGGCGAAATTGCTTTAAGGCCAAATCTTTCAATTGCTCGTCAGCCAAACGCAATTTTAACTCTTCCTCAGATTTCTCCAGGGCATCAATCCGTTGGATTAACTTTTGTTCTTCGATCCTCTTTTCCAGGAGAATCGAATCACGAAGACTCAAATATTTTTCGTAATATTCCAGTGCACTTACAGGATCATTCCCTTCCCTTAAAATCCTGGAATACATATGATAACATACCGACAACAACTCCAACGCGTTTGCCTTTTTCGCTGATTCAATAGAGTTTCTGCTATATACTTCAGCATTATATAAATCACCGGTATTAAAGAAAAGAGTTGCCAGCAAATTCTCTAAACGGGCTTTTTCTCTATATTCTTCCAAATTTTCAAGGGTTTTTAATGCCAGGCGAAGATAGATGATACTATTATCAAAATCCTTTAAATTCTGATAACAAATACCAATATTTGAATACAGTTTGGAAAGCTCAACAGTTCCTATTTTTGCTTTTAAACCCAATTGTAACGATTCTCTGAAAGACGCCAGGGCTTTTTCATCCTCATTAAGGTCCAGGTATAAAAACCCCATATTATTGGCTACCACAGATAAAGCCATCGTATCTTTTAACTGATCAAATAAATTATAGATATGATGATAAGACGTTAAGGCTTCTTCCGGCTGATTGTTATGGATATAATTATCTGCCATCCCTGAATATATTCGAATTTTAAGATATTCAGATTGTTCTTCCGGAACAAATTGAAGCCATTGACGAAAATAATGGATCGATTGCCCATATTGTCCTGATTCCGAAAGCGTTAAAGCAGTTTTTTCAAACCATTTATTCCTGACCGGAATATCCGCAGCCAAGGCTAAAGTCACTGTTTTTTCGTAATATTCCACAGCTTTTTCCAGGGCATTCAACGTGTAATAGGCATCGCCTACCTGTTCGTAAACTAAAATTAAATGGGTGGTGTCCTTCAAGGTCTCAAATAGTTTAGAAGAGCGTAAAAAATATTGGAGACCTTTTTCATGGTTTTTTTCCTGTATTTCCATCTTCCCCATCAGGAAAAGGTTTTTTGCCTGAAGCACTTTAATATCTTCCTGAATGGCCATATCTAAGGACTGATTGGCATAGGATGCAGCCTGTGAAAAAAACTTTTCCTGAAAAGCATCCAGGGCAAGTTCATATAAAATACTGGTTTTATTATATGCTGATTTTGTTGTTGCCAGGATTCGTTTTAAACTATCTGCTTTGGATTGGCTATACACCTTACCCGGCAGGATAAAAGACCCAGAGATGAAAAAAAACAATAGTATTTGAGCTATACGTTTCATGCAAACTAATTAAAATCATAGGTTAACCCTGCCCTGATAACACTTCCCTGCTGTGGGTTAATGGGTAAATCTTCTTCAGTACCCGTTGCATTTATTCCTCCGTATTTTTCGTCGAAAACATTCTGGTATTTTATAAATATCCGAAGGTTATTACTTACTTTAAAATTAGCCAGGGCATCCAGGGTATAATAACCATCTACGCTTTCGTATGGATCAGAATAAATCTCTTCAAATGGAATAAGTACTCTTAACCACTTACTCATCCATACATTATCCAGTTGAATATAGATTTTATCGGTAGGCTCGAAGGATACTCTCAATTGTCCAATATGATTCGGCATCAGTTCAAAACTACCAATAATGCTGCCAAGTTCTGGTAATGTTTCCGATTTTTTCGTAAATGTAACACTTACTTCAGCATTAAGCTTAACCGATTCAATAATATTCTTATATTGAATATTTGCCTGTAATCCATACAATGTTGACTGAGCAGCACTGCTGTTTTTCTTAAGCCGAACCCTTGAACTGTCGGTTTCAATAACAGCCAGGGGTAAATCATTTTCGTTAACAGGTTCATAGGTATCTACAATTAAATTCTCAATCTGGTTGTAATAAAAAGAAAGGTCCACCAGGATATTGCGAAAAAACCTCCTTTTAATACCCAACTCATAAGCCCTGAAACTTTCCGGTTCAAGGTCAGGATTAGGAATCGCAAGATAATGAATACTATCATTATTAGCTCCACCAGGGTAAGCAAAAGACTGGTAAGCCATGGATGAAGTGGGTGCCATATAGGCGTACCCCAACGATCCTTTGATGGTTGTTCTGTCCGTAAGCTTATATAATGCAGCCAACCGGGGATTTACCTTATCCCCGTATTGAGAATTCATATCATATCGTATCCCCCCCATGACCGTAAATTTTGGACGGATATAGAAAAACTGAACAAAAGATGAAAGGTTATGAAAAGTAATCGTATGTAAACCAAAATCTCCAAAAAAAGGATCCTGAGGAAGAGACTCTTCTTGAAAAATACTATAGACATTTGAATTAAAGGGCGTCGTTTGATAGTTTGTAAGAGGTAAATTCCCGGAATATTGGTAAGAAGCTCCAGATACCAGCTCCAGGTTAGCAACCGGATTATAGGTTAATAGCTGTTCGGCAAAAAGATCATCCGAAGCTGAATAAAGATATAATCTGTCGGTTGTTGGATAAAAAGATAAACCATAGCTTGAATTATCATCCATACGATAGGATAAATAAGACAAATGCGAGCTACTGGAGAATTTTTCCCATTTTTTCTGGTAACTAATTACCAGGCGTTGGATTTTTTCTCCCCAATAATTTTGTGGGTTATTGTATTTATATAAATACGAAGACCGGCCAATACTGCTGTGTGCCTTCCTGTACATATTATGATAGGCTATGCTGAATCCCCGGAATTTTAATTCCAGTCCAAGCATATGGCTTGCCGAAGGAATATTTTCCATGGCCGGTTGTTCAACATAACCCTCATAGTTCGCTGGGTAATATTGTTCTATAAATTCCTGTTCAGAAATATTATAGGAAGACAACAGCTCATCAGTAATTTCAGTAGGCTGAAAGGTTGAACCATTGAGAGAGATCAGACGTCCTTTCTGTTGTAGATAATTTAATGGATGGTAATACTGTTCATACCCTTGCTTGATGTTCATATTGAGGTATTCAGTTTTACTCCCATAAAAACTATACTGCATAATATTTTTATTCTTCCCTGCTTTGCCTCCAACCATAAAGTTAATATAATTATAATCATACTCTCCAAGACTGATATCCCCAAGGACAAAAGTACCTTTATCAGCCTCCCTGGTAATAATATTAATTACCCCGGTAACAGCATCGGCACCATATATTGCGGCTGACGGGCCATAAATAATCTCAATCCTTTCGGCCTGACGGATGGGCAACTGGGCTCCGATAGGCATTCCATTAACAACTGTAGGTTTAATGGGAAGGTTATTGATCAATATCTTGGAGTAATAGTTACCTATCAACCCCCGAAACTGAAAGATCTCTCCCATTTCTCCGGAACCGGGTTGAGAAACTCTTATGCCAGGGAGATATTTTAATACATCCGCTAAGGTGGTAAAATGATTTTTTAAAATTTCTTCATGGGTAATTACAACAATCGTAACAGGCAGGTCATCCAGGTATTTTGAAGTACGGCTGGCTGAGATCACCTGAACCCCGGAGGTGTCTTTCCAGCTTTTAAAATTTTCGACACCCAGCAGGTACTGATCCACAAGGGCAGATACGGAATCCTTTTGTGCCTGTCCCTTGGAAAAAACAAGCATCAAAAGAATAACCAGAATATGCCACTTATTCTTTATCATATAATTCACTGCAAAAAATCCCATAACCTTTGCTATGGGATTTAATTGAATTATTCTAGTTTTTTATCTCACCACCACCAAACATAACAAATCCGCGGATTACTATCTCCTTTCCAACATCCATGGTTGTCCCGGTTCGGACGGTACGTTTATCTGAAAAACCACCAAGAATCGACACTACCTCAACTTTTATATTCCAGTTTTCAGGAACAATTAAGGTAGAACCACCAAAAAGGCAGAATACATCAACCACATTTTGCCCGGGGGCAAGTTTGGCTTTGGTTAAATCAATTTTTGAACCACCAAACAATGCAGTCACTTTTCCACCCTTAAAATTCTCGGAGGTAATGATGCGATCCCCTCCCCCCAGGATTGCAAAATCGTCGATAAAATCGGCTTTGGGAGTTCCTGCATGGGAAGTGCGGGCAATCCCGGTAGATCTGAAAATAATTAATAAACCAATAACAATAAAGAGTACGGGCCAAAACAATCGACGTACCGGGTAGGGAATATTCAAAATATCCGGAATTAAAAACACAAGTCCAATAATAAGTAAAATCCATCCAGTCAATTTATTATCGCGTGTTAAAATAAAAATAATACCCAAAACGATCAGGATCATTTCCCACGAGAAAATATGGTGCATAAAACGGTGGGGTAAAAGATCAAAAGTGCGTCCAACCAGGACTACACCAATTAAAATAAGGATAATACCTACAATTCCTCTTCCGGCATTTCTTTGATTTTCCATAGCTTATAATAATATTTAAGTGAAAAAATTAAAGTGATTATAAATGAATAAATTTAAGTCATTTTTGGAACAAAGGAAACTGTTAATAGAGAAAAATCTATAAAACGGCTCGGTAAGCAATAACGAAACTATTTAAATAACAGTTTAACAGAGGATAACCTACACTGGAGAACAACCTGCGCAGAACATTAATAACCTTTATAAAACTTAAAAACCGGGAACCAGGAGGAAAGAGTCTCCAGGCAGATAGATATTAAGTTCCAGATTCTCGGCACCCAGTAAGCCGTGAACTATTTTTGTTTCGGCAGATTTATGTCTAAGTACTATAACCTGACTTTTGCCATAGACTGTTGCAAGATTATTGTCAACCAGGATAGCCGTAGACTCATCAATCCCAATTCCTGTTTCTTCAGGGTTTTCAAGACAGGCAGAGATTAGCCTGTTCATCCGCATTCGCCTAATAAAATGTTGATCAATAATGACATTTTCTAATAGCCCAAGGCCTTTAGCGATTTCAATATTATTTGCTTCAATGGTTCTAAAATTTCCGGTATATTCCGGGTGTTTAAATTCATTTCCGGTAATCATTTTAGCGCTCATTACAGCTGCCCCGGCACTGGTTCCGGCAATTAATGCCCCGCTGTTAAAAGCTTCATGTATGGCATGATAAACTGGAGTTTCCTCAACAACCTCCATAAACCGACTTTGGTCTCCTCCTGAAATATAAATCAATGAAGCATGTTTAAGGGAATCGATTCTTTCGGGAGTGATATCGGAACTATCGGTAAAATTCATGGCAAACACGTGCTTTAAGCCAAGATCTGTAAATTGTTTTACCCCATAAAAAGAAGCAGTATCAGGGAGAGTACTCGACATGGGTAATATAATTATGAAACCCGAAGTATCAACTCCAGAAATGGATACCATAGAACGAATCATTTCAACAGGCCTTTTACCGCCTCCAATGATAAAAAGTTTTCCTTGGGCCGGCTCAGTAGAAGTCAACTCTTGAGATTGCTCGTTTGTACACGAATTAATTATAAAAAATGAAAATAGTAACCATAAATATTTTTGATAATTCATAGATATTTTTTTTAGCGATTGATCTTACTAAATACAAATACACCTTAAATAGAGGTTTCCCTTAATCGACAAGGCACTTTTTTTTTAAAAAAAACCTAAAAATTATCAGATTCAAATAAAAAGAGGGATAGAAAGAATGGCAGGTAAAAATATTTCTCTGTAAACAGCCAGTCTTAAAGACTTTAAGGTAAGACGCATGTGTGCTTCAACCGTTTTTTCTGAGATTTTCAACTTCTTAGAAATCTCTCGATAGGAAAGACCTTCATTCCTGCTTAATTGGAAAATTAATTTACGTTGTGGAGGTAGTTTCTCAATTTTCTTTTCAATTCGTTTCTTCATATCTGAAAGAATTACATCATTTTCAGTTTTATTCTGATATTCATCCAGATAGTTCCTTAAATATTCTTTATATACCTTTTCATTTAAATTTTTCCGGTGAAGGTTAAAAATGGCATTTCTTGCAATTGTAAAAAGGTAAGCATTAAAGGATAGTCCGGTTTTTAATGTTGACCTGTTTTCCCATATTTTAATAAAAATCTCCTGGACCAAACCTTCGGCATCCTCCTTTGTTTTTAGATAGCGTATAGCAAAATAAAAAAGCTTTTCGGAATATTTATAATATAACTCTTCAAATGCTTTAGTATCGCCCTGGTTGATCTTTTCAATTAAAAGACTATCAATATATTTTGAATTTCTTTCTTTCAACAGGTAAGCTATTAAAATAAAAAATTACTGAATCATTGATTAAAAAATTTCAAAGGTTAAGTTTCGTAAGTCCCTTTTTTTACCATTTGATAATCTGAAACAACCCATTTTCCGCGGGATAACAATGAATATATTTTAAAGTTATGATCCATAATTACCAAATCAGCATCGAATCCATTAACAATACGTCCCTTATTTTTAAGTTTTAAAATATCAGCCACATTAGAAGTAACTGTTTTAACAGCCTTATCGAGCGATAATCGCTCATCAATCACCGTATCAACCAGCTCATCAAAAATAGATTTGGGTTGTCCCATTTCCAATTTAACCAGATTCCCGTTCTCGTCAAAATCAGGTAAGGACCCATTTCCATCTGAGGTCATGGTAATATGCTCTAAAGGGACCCCGGCATTTAGTAATTCAACAATTGCTTTTGATGGTTTGATTTCGTAATCGGGATAATACGGATAAGAACTGGCTGTTATATCTACATATCCTTTTTTGCCATATGTTTTAGCATCTTCAAAAATATATTCGTTTCGGTTACAGTGGGTTGGGAAAAACTGGGAGAAAGGGAGTTCACTTTGATTCACCGCATCATATAGTGGTTGAAAAGGATTTTGGGCATCGCCCATATGAATATTTACAATACCGGACTTTCCTCCCAGCATCCCTCCCACACGGGCATGTTCAGTCAATCTTATCAGCTCTTCAGTCGAGGGGCATGAACTACGATGATCTGACAGGGCTATTTCTCCCAGTCCGATGATTTCCTCAATCATAGCAATATCTTTACCCACATCTCCTAGAAGTGTTGGTGGGGGTACCTGATAGGAACCTGTATACATCCAGGCAGAAACTCCTTCTTCGCGTAATGATTTTGCTTTCATAAGAACACTATTCAGCGAGCGAGTCATGCCATCGGTTCCGAGGCATCCAATAACCGTGGTAATACCCCCGGCAAACATCTGTGAAATCTGCATTTCGGGAGTTCTGCTAGCAGGACCTCCTTCCCCTCCTGCTCCGGCTATATGAACATGGGCATCAATTAACCCGGGGATTATCTTTTTTTGATTGGCATCAATAATTACTATTTCCAGAGAATCCTTGATAGAGGATAAATTAATTTCATCATGGATAGCAATAATTTTTTCACCTGCAATTAAAAGATCTTTAATCCCTAAATGATCCGGACTGTAGATATCAGCATTTTTAATTAAAATCATAAAAAATATTTTTAATAAACACATATTTTTTGGTTAACCCCATGATTTCCAGATTTTAAATTTACAATATATATTCCTGATTTAAAATTTTGTGTGGATATAGTTCCGTTATTCAAAAAGAGTGATTTAGAAACTAATTTCCCGCTGGTATCATAAATATTAACCTGATAATCTTCAGCAAACCATTGCGTATTAATTTGTTTCAACACATTATTGTATTCAACAGTAACCTTCTCCTTCTGGAAAGAATCTATAGAAGTTGTAATATGAACTTCATCCCCTACTTTATAGGGAGAGCTATCATCAATCAAGGATAAAGTCATCGATTCAAATCCGGCAAACTGAGGAGGTGTATCAGAAGAGTAACCATAGGCACTTTGTTCTGATTGTCCCACAAGGCCTCCTTTATGTTTTAAAATCATTACCGGAGAGTTTCCATAGGCATGGAGGTAAGTTTTATTGTCTTCGGGGGCATACTTAATAAAATTCTTTTTATTTAACCATATTCCATAAGTTAATGAATCGTTGATCATCGCAAAAGGAACAGATGCGGCAATATTTTCGTATAAATCACTATTTATAAAACTATTAGGAATAACTACTGTTGTTTTTAACAAACCCAGCCCCCTGTTACATTCGAGGGTTGCTGCATAAGCTGCATCGGGAGTTAAATAATTATTAACCACGGTATGTCCTGCAAAGCGGCTATTATCACCAATAAAAGCCGATACGATTCCATTGTTCCTGATTTTTTTATACAATAAACTCCCGTTTTCACCATTTTCCAGAAAGTCAAAAAATTGATTATAATCATTATCAACAAACAAGAATTTTTGAGTTTCACGAATTAATTCCCTTAATTCTAGATGATTATAGTTATCACTTATGGAAGAGTAAATATAAACATTTGGCACATCTCTGGACTCCAGTTGAAATTTAAATTTTTCGGCCAGGGTATGATCTGTCTGGGTAATAATTAAAATATCATCCGCAGGATTTCCACAATTATGTACCAATTCGTTCAATAACGATAAGTTGTAGGTAATATTATTGTTTCCTGAGGCAAAAACTACATAATTACCGTTCTCGTGTTTTATTGGAGGGGTTACTTCATCTTTAAAACCGGCTATCTCCATCGTATTAAAATCTATGGTACAACCTTGCAATAATTGGGAGACGTGAATAGAATCAGCTATCAACTGAACATTATTTTGAGAAAAAGTATCATCAGAATAGGCCCTGTACACGTTAATGCTCCCAATACCATAGGCTGTTCCGGTGTTATTTTCATCAATCGTCATCGCAGTCATTTCATCAACTCCTATACCTATAATGGATTGATTCTGGTTAAATTTCCAGTTGGCCATAAAGGCCGCTAAACGGGGAAATCGCAAACGACGGGTAAAATGAGAATCGAAAATATAACCGGGAAATAGCTCTAAAAAATCATCAACCAGCGTAATATCCGAATTTTGAGGATTTTCAATACAAATATCAGGTTGTGCAGAACTTCCCAGGGCTGCATAGACAACACCGGACAAAACAGCTAACCCAGCCGAAGTTCCACAAATAACTCCTCCCTGATCGAAAACATCCTGGATTGCTTCCTGGGTTTTTGTATGCTTATAGGTATTATAGTAATTCGATTGATCGCCACCTTTAAGGAATATTACATCATAACGTATAATTGAATCATAAGTTGACTGTTGGTTTGCTAAAGAAATATTATCGATGGTGAAGTTTTTAGCATCTTCGGCGCCACAATGATCTATAAAGTAATTGGGTAACCAGTCGGTTTCCTGATAATAAGAAATAATGGCTACCTTCTTATTTACCGACTGATCAATGGCCCACTGATAAGCAGCATGATTCCAGCTATTTTCAGAATCCTTTTCTCCTCCCCCACCAATTAACAATAATTTACCCTGCCCCAATAAAAGGGAGTAGCTAGAAAAAAGAATAAAAATAAGGATATAATATTTTTTCATAGGTTAAATAAAACGATTAGCTATAAAAATAAAAAAATGGATGAATTATTTCATCCCCCAGGTTAATCTAGTTAACAGTAATTATTCTTTTAGGATCTTGGCACTTTTAACGATTCCTTTGTCGTTGTAAAATGAAATAAAATACAACCCCGAATTAAGCTCAGATAAATCAATTTTTAATTTTTGTTTACCATAAACATTAATCTGTTTTATTGTCTGACCTAACATATTGATTATGGTAATTTGATTTACCTCTTTGATATTTTCCAGTGTCAATTCTGTTTTAACCGGATTTGGATAAATCATAAGGTCCTTAAGAACAGTATCTCCTATCCCTACAACTTCTTCAATATCACCTGCTCTGGGGTTTAAAGAATAGATCCCATCCCGGTTAGAGACAATACCCGAAATATGGTACTCTTCACCTTCGATAAAAGTATTTTCATCAATGTTGATAAGTCCCATTCGTGCACCAACATAAAATTGAGTTGTTCCATCATCATCACTAAACGACCAGTAAATATCTCCTTCAACAGTAACGGTATCGATCGCTACTGCATGATTAATTTTAACAAGAGAGCCTTCATATTTCTCCGCGGGGTTAGTTTCTACAGCAATTGTAGAAGCGATGTCAGCACCGGGAATAATTTCTGCCGGATAAATATCATTCCCGGAGGAAATAATATCAACTAACATTGAAGGATAGATTTCGGACTGATTATCATAGATATCCAGTTCACCAACAACCAGTATCTCGTCTCCTGCAAGTACATGATCAGCATCTGTCAGTGCATAGGTATTTACTCCATGATATGCACCTACACCATCCTGGAACCATACCCGATCTTCTGTTACCGCCGAAACAATTCCTTTAAATGTTGCAGGGTATCCATCTTCCAGTATCCCATCAGGATTGGTAACACTCAGGTAGGCAATTGGAGAGAGACCTGCATAAAACTCCAGGGTATCTTCATTGGCTTCATAGATCAATTGATCTATGGTTAAATCATTACCGATAGTGCTGGAGGTGGTTAGTTTCACCCTGAAATTATTGGCAGCATCCACTTCAGCAGTAGTAAAAGTTATCTCCGTTCCGGTTTTTAATAAATATTCACTTACATCAAGCGAATCCTGAACAACTTCCTGATCGTAGTATGCCCATAGAGAATGATCATCGATCGCAGCTGCATTTTGCAATGCAGGGGCTAAATAAGGACCGACCCAAAGATCATCAATGATCACCTGTGATCCATTCGAATTACAATAAAATGCCAGATAGATAGCATCATCTACATCAATATCAGGATTCTCGTCCAGGGAAAAAGAGTATTTAGCAAACCCATTATCCTCCAGAAGGACTCCACCCACAACAATCGTAAAATCACCTTCAGCTGTTCCTGTTTTTGAAGCGTAGATGGTTACACTATCCGGAAAATACTCCCCTGTAGTTACATATCCTCCATCAGCCCAGAAGGAAATTATATCACCCTGAGCTACAGTAACCTGGTTAGTAATCACCCAATCATCGGGTGTACCGGAATCTGTTGAGTCGGCTGCATAACAATCCAGGAATAAAGCTCCGGATTCATCTCTACCAGCTACAGAATCAATTGACCAGGTTCCCGGGTTATGGCCTTTATCAATGGTAATCCAACCAGCAGGAAAATCACCATTAAAATCTTCGTCAATGGATTGAGCAAGAATCATTGAAGAAAATGCCATCCATCCAATTAAAAGTAACAGTTTTTTCATAAGCATAAGTTTTTAGGGTTAAAACACTTAAAAAGGAGAATAGGGATTACCTCTCCGATTCTCCAATTATTATTTAACAATTTATTCCAACTCAATCACTAAAATATTATCTATCCCCAGAGTACTTCCACCGGGATGGGGTGTCATCAATCTGAATCCAATATACACCTCTGCATCCTGAATCCCCAGGTCGCTAAAGAATAATCTTCTTTGTTGGGGTCCTTCTCCACCAACACTTTCCCTCCAGGATTCATTGTTAACTCTCAAGAGCATCTCTTCGGCAAGGCATCCATCGGCATCCTGAGAAGTAGTACTGATATAAATTTCATAATCATCAGGAAAATCCCCCGAACTGGTAAATGACATTCCCTGCCATTGCAAGGCGGCATTAGGTCCTAAGCTTAACCTGGGTAAAATAAACCAATCATCTGCCGCACTTGGTGATTCTTCATACCAAGATGTCCCAATTGCCACATTGCTTCCCATTAAGCCGGAGTATCTTATGACCCAGGCACTATCGGCAAGTGCTGGCAAATCTACTCCACTTGCAGGGGTTTTTCCATCCACATTTTCTAACACCCAGTTATCAGGAAAGAGACATGAACTTTCAAAGTCTTCAAAAAGCAAGGTGTCTCCCAACAGAATATCAATCAACTCAATCTTTTCAGAAGCAAAGGAGCTATCGCCTGCAGAAGTTTCAACGGTAAGCGAAACCTGATAAGCACCAATAGTTTCGTAGGTATGATAGACTGAATCTAACCGGTTCGTCTCGTAGGTTTCCCCGTCACCAAAATCCCAAAAGAATGTAGGACTTCCTGCTCTGTCGGGCACCGAGGAGGTATTCCGAAACATAATAACATCCGGGGCAACGAAGTTATTCTGGGGAACAATTTCAAAACGTGCTACTGTACTTGGATTCGGCACCGGGAAATCTTCTGTATAATCTTCACAGCCATGGTATGTTGCTGTTAAAAGAAAAAGAATTACTAGTAAAAAATTAGATTTCATTTTCATAATCGATGGTTTTAATAATTACCGTTTTGTTCAATTAACTCATTGGTATCAATTTCCGATTGAGGAATAGGGAACAGCCATCCGTTCTCATCCATATTTCCGGTGGAGGGCAATATATCATTAATTCTTCCGGTTCGGCGTAAATCAAAGAACCGGTGTCCTTCAAAGGCAAGTTCTAATCTACGCTGTTTTTCAACTGCTAAACGAAAAGCATTAGAGGTTGGATAGTTTGAGGCATCTACTTCGCCTAATCCAGCCCTTGCGGTAATTGCACTTAACATATCAAAAGCTTCTCCATCCGGAACGTAAGCCACCTCGTTAAGTGCTTCGGCCCGAATCAGGTACATTTCTGCCAATCGCAATAAAATAACATTGTCTTTTCCTTCTACAAGGTCGCTATACTTGGCAGAGTAGTAATTTCCCGAGGCTTCAATTACGGTTGCATCCAATCGAAGGTCAAAACTTTCAAAAGCATCATATATACTGTTTTCTTTCTCTTTGGAATCCCAGGCTTCCACTTCAATTCTGCTTCCATTGGCATTGGTCCAGTCAGCAATAGCATTTTGGTCATCATCATTTTTAAAATCGATCTGAAAAATTATTTCCTCAGAAATATTCGATTCACTAAAGATCTCACCATAAGAAGAAGAATCCTGCAAACTATAGTTACCACTCTGTATTACCTCATTGGCTTTATCTGCAGCATCCTGCCAGTGATTTTCAAATTCGCTCATATAGAGATAAACCCTTGCCATTAATGCCTTCACAGCAAATACATCGGCATAGGAGGGATTCTTATTAAAATCAAACTCTCCGAGCAGCAACTCTGCTTCGGATAAATCAGTTAAGATCTGGTTATAGGTTTCAGTAAGTGAAGCCCGGGCAATATTCAATGCTTCCTGTTCGGTACTCGTTGTAGGTTCTAATTTTAACGGTACCCCTCCAAAATATTTTACCAATACCGAATAATTTAATCCACGTAGAAATAAACATTGCCCTTGATAATAATTTTTATCTTGCTCACTAACGTTTTCAAGGGTTTCAATCTTATGTAAAATATTGTTTACAATATTTATTCCATCATAACAACTATTCCAGATTCCCTCTACATAGATATTGGTTGCAAGCAGTTGGTAATTATCAATTTGAGCATACTCCTTTTTCGAACCAACATGAATCCAGTTATCGGCTGTAAGATCGCCAAAGATAATTCCATCCTCGGCAAAGGGGGTTGACTGGAGTTCATTATATGCTCCATTCACAGCAAATTGTAAACTCTTTAAATCTACAATCGCATTTTCGTCAAGAATTAAACTCGATGGCTCAACATCTAATACTTCACAACCAGTAACTGTAAATAACGATAAGATGATTATTAATAGTTTAGCTTTCATATCCATTATATTTTAAAAATTCATTTTAATACCTAAAGTATATGTTCTTACCTGTGGATAGGTAAAGAAGTCAACACCACGCACGACATTACTTATGCCTGAGTAGTTTACCTCAGGATCCATTCCGCTGTATGGAGTAAGGGTATAAAGGTTTTGTCCACGAATATAGATTCTAAACGAGCGAATATAGCCCCCCAGTTTTTCAATAACCTTTTGGGGAAGATCATAGTTAACGGAGATTCTTTTAAGTCTCAGGTAAGAACCATCCTCGATATAATGAGAGGAAACCCAGTTGTTCGAAGGAATTCCGGCTTTAGGAATGTAGGTGATATCTCCAGGTTCCTGCCAGCGATCCTTAACGGTTACCAGCTGATTGTCATTGGATATGGTCATGTTTTCAGCATACTGCCTTACTCCATTAAAAATATCATTTCCATAAGCAAACTGGATAAAAAGATCCATTGATAAATTTTTATAGGAAAACATATTATTAAATCCACCGGTAAAATCAGGATTAGGATCTCCAACAATCTGACGGTCTTCATCACCAATCACACCATCATCATTAACATCTTCAAATACCAGTTCACCGGAAGATGGATCAACCCCTAAACTTTTGTACATATAGAATACCCCAATAGGTTCTCCTTCGATTAAATTATTGTTTCCGCGTCCTTCAGGGGTAGAAGGTTTATCTCCGTATAGTTCCAGGATTTTATTCCGGTTAAAGGAAATATTGAGATTAGAGGTCCAGGTAAAATTTCCGGTCAAGTTCTCGGTGTTTAAATCAAATTCCAGTCCCTTATTTTCCAGTTCTCCAATATTGTCAGCATACGTTGTAAAACCTGAGGATCCGGGCAAGACCCGAAACAGAAGCAGGTCCTTGGTATGGTTATAATAGTAGTCGGCAGAAAATAAAATCCGGTTCTTAAAGAAACCTATATTGAGCCCAATATTTGTATTGGATGTTGTTTCCCATTTGATATCAGGATTGGCAATCTGCCCGGGTACTGTTCCCGGGGATCCATAATAGTTGGCACCACCACTATACACATTTAGCGAACGAAAAGCACCAATATTATCGTTTCCTGTCAACCCATAACTTAATTTTAGTTTTAGTTCGCTAATAAGGCTTGAATTATGCAGAAAAGATTCTTCGCTTATTCTCCAGGCCAGAGATACAGCAGGTAAATATGCATATCGGTTATTTTCACCAAAATTGGATGAGCCATCTCTTCTTAAACTAAGATCAATCAGATACTTGTTATTATAATTATATTTTACCCGTCCGAATAAAGATTCCAGCCCTGCTTCATAACTGGAAGCATCGGTTCCTCCTCCGTCAATAATTGCAGCTACATCCAAATCCCTTGTTTCATTGGAAGGGAATTGGGTTCCCAGGATATAGGAAGAATTTTCATCCCATTTTTCAAAACTATACCCTAACAAGAAATTAAAATTATGGTTGTTTTGTATTGAGGTGATATAGGTTAATGTACTTTGCTGAGTAAGTTTAAATACTTCAGTGGCAGCGTCAACACCAACACCATTATCATTTCGCGCAGATTTGACAAAGTTAGGTTCAAATCTTTTTTCACGCAAGCTATAATAATCAAATCCCCATTGATTTTTAAATGTTAAACCCTTGATAATATCATAAGTACCATAAATGTTGGAAATATTTCTGAAAGATTTGGCCTGATTAGTTACCGATTCTCCAATCGCTACCGGGTTATCCCACCAACCGGTAATCGCATAATTTCCCAGTTCATCTTTAACAGGATAAACAGGGGGTGTAGAAACTGCATTAGGTAAAACACCATTTACCGACTGATCTCCCCGGACCCGGTCATTCACAGAGTAATTTGTACTTATTTTGGCACCCAGATCAAATTTATCATTCACTGCATAATCAATATTTACCCGTCCGTTGTATTTTTCGTAGGCTGTCCCTAAAACAACCCCATCCTGGTTAAAATACCTTCCGGAAATATAAAACTTTGTATTTTCGTTAGCACCCGATGCAGATAGTTCATAGTTTGAGATGGGGGCTGTTCGCAGAACTTCATCAAGCCAATCAGTATCAGTGTCAGGATCATATTCAGAAGGATTTACGCCTAACTCCACAATATAATCCTTAAAATCTTCAGCATTTAACAATTCCAGTCGTTTATAAACCTCCTGAAGGCCATAGTATGAATTAAACTCGAATTTAGTATCACCATCGGCTCCTGTTTTTGTTTCAATAAGAATTACCCCGTTTCCTGCACGTGCTCCATAAATAGCTGCAGCTGATGCATCTTTTAAAACACTAATTGATTTTATATTATTGGGGTTAATATCAGCAAGAGCA
Organism: Bacteroidales bacterium; assembly: GCA_036351015.1. Lineage (GTDB taxonomy): Bacteria > Bacteroidota > Bacteroidia > Bacteroidales > UBA12077 > UBA12077. The sequence continues at coordinate 20,265 of JAZBOG010000010.1, read as the reverse complement.
TTGATATCCTGTCCTTCCATATTTATTTGTCCATAATTACCCGAAGTTATGGGAATTCCATCCACAACATACAATGGCTGTGTTCCTGCAGAAATGGAACTTATTCCTCGAATCTGAACAGTAGCAGCTGCTCCTGGAGTTCCTGAATTCTGGTTAATCATTACACCAGATGTTTTTCCTTGCAAAGCTGATTCAATTCCCGCTGAAATGTTATTTTCAATATCTTCGCTATTAACACTTGCGATTGAGCTGGTAAGTAACTTTTTACTTGACGAACCGTAACCAATTACTACAATTTCATCTAACTGAGTTGTTTCCTCATAAAGCGTAACATTTATTACCGCTTGTTCTCCCACCTTAACCTCAAAGGTTCTAAACCCTACAAATGAAAATACCAGAACAACCTCCCCGGAAGGTACCTGGATGGTATAATTTCCCTCCAGGTCTGTTACCGTTCCGATCGTTGTTCCTTTAACAAAAACATTTACTCCGGGTATGGGAGAACCATTTTCATCCAAAACGGTTCCAACTACTTTTTTGGTTTGTTGGGAGGAGTGATCGATCCTTTCCTGTTTTGGATTTAAAACAATCTGTTTATCAACAACTTCATAAACTATTCCGGAATCATAAAGAATCTGGTCAAGTAACTCGTAAATGGTATATCCCTCTGCTTCAATACTCACTTTTTTACTGACATTCACTTTGGAATCGTTGTACATAAAATAAAAATCGCTTTGCTTTTCTATTTCCTTAAAAACCTTCTTTAAGGAAACATTATTAAGCGAAAGCGACAATTTCGCATTTTGAGCATAATTACTTGCTGTAGAAATATTAACAAAACCTATTAACAATATTGCTACAGCAAATTTTAACAGAAAAGAAAAAACTTCTCGGGTATTCTTTTCTTGTCTTTTTCGTTTGCTTTTTTGTTTTCTCATAAAAGCGTTTATTAATGATTAAACGTTCATACTATATGTTGATTATTCTGCAGAATTTTAGTTTTTTGATATTTCGATTGACTGATCATGAATTGTAATATTGATCCCTGGAGTTGTTTTTTGAATTAAATTCATAACCTCCTTAATAGATTCATCGGTAATCGTTAAAGTATAGCAATATTGCTCATCGAGTTTCTTCTGTAGCAGAATCTCTACACCATACCACCTTTCAAGTGTTTTAACAATTTCAATCAGGGGAGTCTTATCAAACATCAGCTTGCCCTGTATCCATGAAGTATAAGGTAAAACATCAACCTGATCGAGGATAAACCGTTCTTCCGTTTTATGATAGATCGCCTGATGGTTGGGTGTTAATACTGCTTTCTGGATTTTCTGTGTTTCAGGATTTATCCTTTTAACACTCACTTTACCCGCAACCAGTGTTGTTGTTATGGTTTGATCGTACGGGTAAGCCATTACATTAAATTCGGTACCCAACACTTCAATATCAATACGATCTGTTTTAACCAGAAAGGGTTTTTTGTCTTTTGTTACTTCGAAATAAGCTTCACCCCGGAGTTTTACCTCCCGGGATGAATTATTAAACTCTTCAGGATATATGATTTTACTATCAGCATTAAGCCATACCTTCGAACCATCGGGTAAGATATGTTCAGACCGCTGTCCCCGTGGATTTTCTTTCTCAATCATTGCAATTGAATCTATTGATCCGGGCGAATAAACCAGTAAATATATTAAAACAGCGGATACAATGAACGCAACAATTCCGGCAGCAGCATAGTGCATGGTGGATAAAAAACGAATACCCTGATTATTCCCCTGCCTGTTATTACGGGCTATTTTTTGATTTATATTTCGGGTAATTTTATCATGATCTGGCTGAGGGCTAACCAATTTCATTTCAGCATAGTTTTCCCACTGATCCCAAAGCATTTCATCAGACTCTTTGGAGTCAAAAACCTCTTTTCGCTCATTATCATTGGAAATCCCCCAATAAAATCTGGCAAATAACTTTTTATTTAACTTTTTCATTAGATATGTAAAATTGTTCCTGTCATTATTCTTTACATATCTATAAACACTTAAAACATAAATTACCCTTAATTGAGAATGAAAAGTTTTAGATTATTATCAGAAGAAAAAACGCTATACTTCAAAGTGCAGCCCGTCGTAGGCCAGCGACACCCCGTGTGGAAGCTCTTCGTTGATATCATGATGCAAACCCATTTGATGACTGATGTGGGTAATATAGGCTCTTTTGGGGCTGAGTTCTTTTATCAGTTCAAGCGATTCTGCTAGTGAAAAGTGAGAAATATGCTTCCTTTTGCGTAATGCATTAACAACCAAATATTTTGTGCCGATTAACTTTTCTTTTTCCTCCTCAGAAATATAATTTGCATCGGTAATGTATGAAAAATCACCGATGCGAAATCCAAATACCGGAAGCTTATAGTGAAAAACCTGGATAGGAATTATTTCTACATTTTTAATTTTAAAAGGTTCCATCCCTAAATTATGCAAATTGATTTGAGGGGCACCCGGGTACTTTTTTTCTTCGAAAGAATAAAAGAACTCCGATTTAATCACTTGTTGAACTCTTTTTTCGGCATAAATATCAATGGGTTTCTGATTCATAAAATTAAAGGCCCGCACATCATCCAATCCTGCAATATGATCGCGATGTTCGTGTGTAATCAGAATGGCATCAATATCTTTAACTTTTTCACGCAGCATTTGCTGCCTGAAATCAGGACCCGCATCAATCACAATATTTACTCCATTGATTTCAACCAAAGCAGAGGTTCGTAACCTTTGATCATTTGGATCGGTTGATTGACAAACCCTGCAATTACATGCAATGACCGGAACCCCTTGCGAAGTGCCCGTACCAAGAATCTTTACTTTCAAAATGCTATCCTTTTTTAATTTCCATTCTAATCGACAGGAACAACAAATATAATAAAACTATTACAGCTAAAATAGCAGAGGGTATAGCCGCTTCTTTACCAAACAGCGTAAGTGCTGTGACCACTGAAAAACCAGAACTTTTAATAGTTAACAACAAAACCTGGGTTATGGAGCGGCCTGATGGAATTCCTGACCGTTTGGAAATTAACTCATACAATGAGCCGATTCCAAAAGTAGCCACTAACAGAACCACTGAAGATAAAACAAGTATTACGGGGTTGGAAAAGAAAACATCCCTGTTCATCCCAACCGCTGTAAAAATAATCAGGGCAAATCCCCAGTCGACTACTTTGCCCCGGATCCTGGCAACATATTTAAATACGGGTTTAAACAAAAGTACCCGGGATAAAAGTAACGGAACCAATACCAGCTTGATCATCAACAGGAACAAGGACCAGGAGCTTACCTCAGCATGCTTAGAAAAAAGTTCGATGATTGCCGGGGCAATGGCAATAGAAGCAATAAAAGCTCCAAATACCCCTACAATGGAATACTCGATATCCCCTTTTAAGATCCCTGTAAAAGGGATTACCGCAACACCTGGCGGGGCAGCCACGATCACCACAAACCCCATGAAAAGTTCTTCCGAGGGCATCAGGATCCACGCCAGCACAAGCACAACAATACCAAATAAAAAGTAGTTCAAAAGGGTTCCCACAAGCATCGGCTTAAAAAGTTTTTTAAGAGGAAGCAGGGCTTTCGTTTCGATCCCGGTGGTGGAAAAAATCATGGTCAGGGCCAGCACATAGATGGTATAATCCTTAAAATAAACTGCATAATCACCAAATATAAATCCCAAAATCACGGCAAACACCAGGATGAAATTTCTGTTTAAAAATATTGTATAGAGTATTTTCATCACTAAAAATCTGATTTTATAATAGAAAGATAAAAGAAACTAACATTTGATGGACAATATTGTTTCAATCAAAAAAACACAGTAAAATTAAAGGTAAATAATTAACTTAGCATAAAAATTAAAGACTTTAGCAAATGAAATTTTTCCTTTTAACGATCCTGGGAACCATATTTTTTTACCAGGCTTTAGGGCAATGGATAATCAAAGACACCCTTTTTTTTGCCGGGAATAATGAACCATTCTGGCATTCATCTTCAGAACTTGAACCAGGGGATTATTGGGATTATGGCAAATACGGAGCCTTAAACCTGGGAGATCATAATCCGGCAACCTGCTGGGCCGAGGGCAACGAAGGAGATGGTGCAGGAGAATATATTTTAATGACCATTCCATCCAATATTTATGGTTTAAAAATCCGCAACGGATATCAAAAATCTGAAAATTTATATCAATTCAATAATCGGCCAAAAAAGATAAAGGTAGAAATACTCGGATGTTATACCCCTCCCGGGTACATAACCGAAACCCATATTGGTTTTGCAATCAGTGAACCGATTGCAATCAATTCAATACTGCTTAAGGATCAATGGGGATTTCAGGATGTACCTTTAAGCTATAACTGGAGTGAAATAACTAAGCAAGTTGAAGGAAATGAACTATTTGATCAGGAACGATTCATCTTGAAAATAACTATAGAAGATATCTACAAGGGTACCCAGTGGAACGATGCCTGTATTTCAGACATTATGGTCATTCCTGAAGAAATATTTGAAATAACTGCCGATGAACATGGCTTAACAAAAATTTTCAATCATAAAATTGACACCCTTTTTTACGATCCTGAAAATATTTTCCAGATTATTGATCTTACGGAAGATTCAGAATGGATTATATTTATTCTGATGCCTGCCGAAATTGAAAATTCACGTGCCGAAACCATTTACAAATTATACAATACCCAGAAATTAAAGTTTATTGATACAGGAGATATTATTCAAATGCACGGTTTTGTAGAAAAAGACGGAAAGCTATTTTTAGTAGGCTTTGATAAGGATTTTAATGAAAAATCTATTTACTTAAATCATAAAAAATAAATACCTGTAAGAAAAAAAATCCTACAGGTATTTAAGGTTTTATTATTCATATCTTATAGCATCCACAGGATTCATGCGTGCTGCTTTATAGGCTTGAAAAGAGATTGTTAAAAAAGCAATTAGTAAACTTATGATGCTTGCCAAAACAAAAAATATCCAACTTATTTCTATTCTGTATGGATAATTTTGCAACCAATTTTCCATAATAAAATATGCTGTAGGCCAAGCTATAATATTAGTCAACAATACCCACCGAATAATATCTTTATTTAATTTACTAACAATACTGTTAATTGAAGCTCCAAAAGTCTTACGAATTCCTATTTCTCTAAATCTTTTAGATACCGTATAAGAAGTTAAAGCAAATAGCCCCAGAATCGAAAGGATTATTGCAATTCCTGAGCCCCAAAATATTAAATCGAATAAACGTTCTTCTGACCTGTACATATTTTCAAACCTATCCTTCATAAAAAAATAACTCCAGTAATAATCAGGATCATATTTTTTTATTGTTTCTCTGATATATTGAATGGTTTCTAACTTATTATCGGGCAATATTCTAATCACCAAATTGTTAAATGTTTTCCTATAATTCGATAAATATAAAGCGTCTAACTTTTCAGTCGGTGAATAAAAATGGTAATCTTTTACTATGCCAATGATAATGGATTCTCGATTTGTTACTACTTCTAAGCCAACAAGATTATCAACTTTTAATAATTTGGCTGCCGATTCGTTAATTAAAATTGACCTATCGTCATCGAAATCAGGATGAAAAGATCGCCCTTCGACTATTTCAATATCCATTGTTTCAGTATAAAAATCCTGCACCCTATTTTCAGCAATAAAACTTGCCTGATCAGGGGCATCTGTTTTTTTACGAATACTTTGACCACTGCGCCCGTCACCGGGAACGCTTTGTGATGCACTTACATTGTCAATTAAATGATATGATAATAAATCTTGCCGGATACTTTCGTAACTCTGATTAATTTTTTGTGTACATCCGGAGAGTATCAACAAATTTTCCTCATTAAACCCTAAAGGCTTGTTTTTTAAATATTTTATCTGAGAATTAAAAATAAATATGGCTATTATTAAAATGGTTGATATAGTAAATTGTATTACGACAAGTAAAATTTTAAGAAAGTTTCTGTTCCCCTGCGCATCAAATATTCCTTTTATAACTTTTAAAGGACTATAAGCAGAAAGAACAAATGAAGGATATAAACCAGCAATTATACCAATCAAAATACTAACTAAGAAATATAGTAAAAATATCCATAAAGTACTTTGCCCAAACAATGATAAGTTTAAAAACAGTTTGTCATTAATGTAATAGATAAATAGTTCAGCTAGAACAAAACCTAATAAAAGTGCTATAAAAGAAAGCATAACAGATTCTCCTAAAAACTGAAGCTTTAACTTTGCCTTATCGGCTCCTACAACTTTCCGGATACCAACCTCTTTATTTCTATATTCTGAACGGGAAGTTAAAAGGTTAATATAATTTATTACTGCAATTGTTAATATAATTAATGCCAAAAATCCAAAGATGTACAATGATTTTATAGATCCTGTCCGTCCAATTTCATAATCAAAATAACTATTCAAATATAAATCGGATAAAGGTTGTATTGGACTATTGGTTAAATCAGTATAATCATCAAATCTTTCTAAAATAATTTGATCTGAAACTTTCCTAATTTTTGACTCAACTTGAGGGGTTAGTTTTTCTCGGGTTTTAAAAAATGTATGAACATCAACACTCAAATCGTTTTTAAGAGATTTTTTAAAATCATAACTGGCAATTAGATCATAAGTTATCATAGAATTTTTTGAGTCTTCCAATATCCATGAAACCTCAAGATCTTCGCCCTGGAAATGGATCATTTGCTGAATTGGATCTATATCTTTAAAAAGCTTATTAGCTAAAGACTTACTTATGGCAACCTTGGTCGGTGATTTGAGAAAAGTTTCCGGGTTTCCTTTTAATATTTTAAAAGAAAATACATCCAGCATTGCAGAATCAGCAATTACTCCATGAATGTGAGGGTAATATTCATTATTTACTTTTATTAAAGAATTTCTATACCAAGTAAGAAACCTGGTAGCAGCAACAATTTCAGGAATTTGTTCCTTTAAAGCTGGAGCAATTGTTTGTAAAGAAGTACTCATAGAATCATTAATCATTTCACTTTGAATACCTGTCCCTATTCTATATATTTTATCATAATCATCAAAACCTTTATTTATGCTGGATTCGTTAATTATATATAGAAAGGCAACTATACTACATGCTAAACCAATGGCTAATCCAGATATATTTATGGCTGAATAAAATGGATTCTTAAACGTATTTCTAAAAAATACTATCAAATAATTTTTTAACATAATTGATCAAATTTAAATTAATATTTTATTTTAAAATTGCAATTCAACTCTTATGCCAACAGCCTTAAAAAACTGATTATCATGATTTTTTAGTTTTATTAATTAAATACCTTGCCCAAAGTGTTAAGAAACTTAACACTTATGTAAGAAATGCAAACAGTTTACATATCTTTGAAATAAAAAATGACTATAACAGAATCCTCTATTTTAATCATTGACGATAATAAAGAAATTAGGGAATCTTTGGAATTATTTTTAATGCGTCACTTTACTATAGTTGAATCATTGGATTCGCCCAAAAACCTTATGTACACTTTAACCTCCAAATCTTATGATATAATTTTACTTGATATGAATTTTTCTCCTGGAAAACATTCGGGAAATGAAGGTTTATTTTGGCTTAGAGAAATTTTACATTTTAATCCGGATGCAGTTGTTATCTTAATTACTGCTTATGGGAAGGTAAAACTTGCAGTTAAAGCTATTAAAGAAGGTGCTTTTGATTTTATATTAAAACCATGGGAAAACGAAAAACTATTATCAACGATAAAGGCTGGAATTAAATACAATAAATCAAAAAAAGAAGTCAAGGAGTTAACGGAGCAACAAATCAACTATTCTCAACAACAAAATAATCAGGGATCATATGTAATAGGCACTTCATTGGCCATGAGAAGAATTCATGAGCTTATTAAAAAAGTAGCAAAAACAGATGCCAATATATTAATTACAGGAGAAAATGGTACGGGAAAAGAAGTTATTGCAAGAGATATACATCGAAAATCTTCAAGAAGCAATAAATTATTTATGGCGGTTGATTTATCAGCATTAACCGAATCCTTATTTGAAAGTGAACTTTTTGGATATAAAAAAGGAGCTTTTACAGATGCCAAGGAGGATAGAGCAGGTAAAATTGAGACAGCAAACAAAGGAACCTTATTTTTAGATGAAATTGGAAATCTCTCACCTAATTTACAATCGAAACTATTAACTGTTTTACAAACTAAAAGCATAACTCGGCTTGGAGATATAGAATCTAAGCCAATTGACTTCCGACTAATTTGTGCAACCAATAAATCATTAACTAAATTAATCAAAAACGAAAATTTTCGTGAAGATTTATTTTTTAGAATTAATACAGTACAAATACATATACCCCCAGTAAGAGAGCGAAAAGAGGATATTTTACCGTTAAGTGAGTTTTTTTTACATCAATACACGAAAAAATATAATAAACCAGAATTTAAATTAACTAATTCAGCAAAAGCTAAGTTGGAGAAATATTCATGGCCTGGTAATATTCGGGAATTAAAACATAGTATTGAAAGAGCTGTAATTCTTTCCAACAAACAAGATTTAACAGCCGAAAACTTTGATCTTTCAACGTCTCTAGATAATGTTTTAAATACAGAAGTTTTAAATCTAAATGATATAGAAAAAATAGCCATTCAAAAAGCCATTGAAAAAGCAGGTGGAAATATGTCCAAAGCATCAGAAATTTTAGGAATATCAAGAACAACGCTATATTTTAAAATTTCAAAATATGGGATTTAATAAATTTATTATTCATATTATAGCAAGAATAATTTTACTTGCAATAACCGCCTTGTTAATAGCAATTTTTGCTTTAAAAACCAATTGGATATCCACATTTATATTTCTAATCATTGTCTTTATTATACAAATTATACTACTTATTCGGTTTGCCAGTAAAGTCAATAGAGATTTAGCTCATTTTTTAGTTCATTTAAAAGAACAAAACACAAGTCTTTATTTTAATCATCAGCATATTGATAACCTATTTGGGAATTTAACTTTTGAATTTTATAAAATTAACGAAGAATTTAAAAAAGTTGAGAACGAAAAAATTAAAAAGCAAAATTTATTAAATCTTTTATTAAATAGGGTGGGTACCGGAATATTAGTTATTAATAAAAAGAAAGAAATAAAAATTAATAATCGGGCATTATTAAAACTCTTAGGGATAGAAAAGAACGATTCATCGTATGAAATAAAAACAGAAGTATATTCATTACTTCGTGAATGCGAAGACATTCAGGCAGGAAACCAAAAAATTGTAAATGTCCACCTTAATAATATTACTCGCAGAATACTCATCGCATTATCAGAAATAAAAGAAGAAAATGAATTGATTCAAATATATACTTTTCATGATATCGACAGAGAAATGACCGATTATGAGTTGCAATCATGGAATGGATTAATTAAAGTACTATCTCATGAAATTATGAATACTTTAACACCTATGTCAACAACAGCCAGTACTCTGAAAGACTGCTTGATGAATGAAGGGAAGGTTAAAAATAAAACGGAATTATCCTTGAAAGATATTGAAGATGCAGTTAAAGGAATTAATTTATTAGAAAACCGAATAATTGGACTTCAAAATTTTATAAAAAAATTCAGGCAATTTCTAGATATTCCAGTACCAGAGTTAAAAAAAATACCTGTTATTGACATTTTAAATGAATTGCCGCAAATATTCAGGAATGAAAAAATAGCATTCCATATAAAACCAATACCCGATGATTTAACTATTTTAGCAGATAAAGATTTAATTCAATTAATTTTGATCAACTTAATAAAAAATGCTATTGAAGCCCAAGCAAAATCAATTATAATTGGATCCTTAGAATTAAATAAACAAACATTGATTAAGATCGTTGATGATGGAACAGGTATTGACGAATCAATTAAAAAAAAGATTTTTTTACCTTTCTATACAACTAAAAAAGATGGTAGTGGAATTGGATTATCGCTAGCAAGGCAAATAATGTTTGCACATGAAGGTAATATTATCTTCGAGGTTTTACCTAAGGGCTCAATTGTTAAATTGTTTTTCAAATCCAATTACTAAATTTAAATCTACTTACCTTAATTATATATATATGAATGCTAAACTATACTTAATTCCAACAACCCTTGGAGACTGTCCGGTTGAAAATGTCATTCCACACTATGTGATAGACATTATCAATGAAACCAATTATTATATCGTTGAAAACATTAAAACAGCCCGGAGATATTTAATAAAAGCAGGGATAAAAACAAAAATTGACGACCTTACTTTCTTTGAATTGAACAAGCATACCGATCCACTCAATTTCCAGTCCTTTTTAAAACCTCTTAAAGAAGGGAAAAACATTGGTATTCTTTCAGAGGCGGGAACACCGGGTGTGGCAGATCCCGGGGCCGATATTGTATCCCTGGCCCATCAGAAAAATATTGATGTTGTCCCCCTGGTAGGGCCATCATCCATTTTACTTTCGGTGATGGCTTCAGGCTTAAACGGACAGAATTTTGCTTTTGCCGGATATCTTCCCATCCAGAAACAACAACGAATAAAAAAGATCAAAGACCTGGAGCGAAGATCAAAACAGGAAAATCAAACCCAACTTTTTATTGAAACCCCTTATCGGAATCATCATTTGGTAAACGACATCATCTCTGTATGTCATCCGGAAACATTATTGTGTATTGCAGCAGATATAACGCTATCCAGCGAATTTATAAAAACCAGGAAGATCAAAGAATGGACAAAAGGGGTACCCGACTTAAAGAAAAGACCGGCGATATTTTTAATCCATCAAACCTCCTAAAAGATATCTACTTCCTCAATATATTGGAACCTGGCGCGTTTCATATCTTCTTCATAGATGGTACCCAGATCCTCCATTTCCAGATCATCAAATTCATAATGCCAGTTTACCTCGATTGCTTTAATTTTGTCATTCTGATCGATCGCTGTTAATAAATTAAGCAGTTTCTTTGTTGATGAAGTATTCAGATATTCCAGTTTAAGTTCAACAACAGCTTTGTCAGTGGCTAATTGCTTTACCCAGTCAATTAATGGAGCATAAAATTTGTGAACATCTTCGGGTAGGGAGCGACCTTTCAGGGTGAGTTTTCCGTTGGTAAGAAACTCAACATGGGGAGTAGAATCCGTACTTTCAATTACTAAATTCATCATAATTTCTGGTTCATTTCTAAAAAATAAACATAAATTTAAAGAAATTTTTTTTTTAAATAAAAGCCGTTGATCAAAAATTTACTGTACTAAATATTCTTTAGCTTCGGGTCCGGTATTAAACAATAAATCCAGAATACTTAAATTAGGAATAAATCCATATTTCTCGGAAAAAACCTGAAAATATTCCCTGACCTTAAAATCCTGATCATTCACCTTTTGTTTTGGGTGGATACTTCCCCTGTAATCATCCATCGGGTGGTCTCCGGGGAAATAATACCTGTCGGTAAAAGAAAGGTCAATTGTTAGTTCGAGCTGTTCGGCAAGTTTCATTATCAAATCATGGTTAAAATCAAACAGGAACTGATACCTGGTATGATAAAAAGGAGCAAGATCATCGGCATAAAATTCAAAAAATGCTGAAGAACGATAGGCAGATTCTATCGATTTCCAATGCATTTTTTGCCAGTTCGTATCATAATCAATGGCAATATCCCTGATCCTGGTTTTGGTACTGATCTTTTTAACGGGAATGGATAGCGCAAGCTTTCCATTGGCTCCATAAATAACACAACGGTTTCGGTAGGTTTGTTTTAAATAGTTCTCATGGGCTTCGATCCATATTTCGTCATAGGTTGCCAGTTTCGAAAAATATTGAACCGGAGGCAGATAGGCTGTTGATAAAAGGGCTTTATTATTCATCATCATTAATTTAAAAAAAACCGGATAGAAGTTCTATCCGGCAAAATTAAATCGAATCTTCAAGTTATTTTAATGAATAACCGAAAACATTCGGTTCCAACGGATTTTTCCTAAAAACTTTTTGTCTTTATCCAGCGAAAGCCAGATAAATACAGCTTTTCCTACCACATGATCTTCGGGAACAAATCCCCAATAGCGGGAATCTGCCGAATTATGACGGTTATCACCCATCATAAAATAATAGTCCATCCCGAAAGTATAGGAATCTGCCGGTTTTCCATTAATAAAAATCTGGTCACCTTCAACGGTCAAGTCATTATTTTCGTAAGTCTCAATAATTCGTTTATATAAAGGCAAATTTTTTGTGGTCAAGGCAATGGTTTTCCCTTTCTCGGGTATATATAACGGCCCAAAGTTATCTTCAGTCCAGGGATAATCTGCACTAAAAGGGAAAATACTGATATTTGCCATGTTGATATTGGTATTCTCATAGCGGGTAACTGAAGTTACCATCGGGAATTTTTTCAGCTCTTCAACATTCTCATTTGTCAGAGGCAGCTCATACATTGAACTGGAGGAAATAAATCTTCGGTCGGCGACGGAAATATTCAGCCGGTCAAAATGCATGGAGTTAATCTCTTTCCCTTTGGTTTTCACGAAATAATCATATTGCATTTTTTCAAAATGTGGCTGTTTTTGATTATTAATATATACCTGTCCATGTTCAATCAACAGGGAGTCGCCGGGAACAGCAACACATCGTTTAATATAGTTTTCGCGTTTATCCACGGGGCGGACGGTAATGTTAAACTGATCCCAGATATATTGCCGGGATACTTTTTTATAATAATCAAAGGTCTTGATGGGATTCCCTGTCTGAATATCCCTGCGTTTCAGCTCATCGGCATATTGCCGGATGATGGCATAATAATCCTGATCCTGCATTTCCAGGACCACCGTATCGCCGGCCGGGAAGTTAAAAACAACAATATCATTGCGTTTAATATCTCCAAACCCTGCAATACGCTTATAGGGACGTTTAATCCATTCAACATAGGATTTTTTATCCTTGGTTAGCGGAAGCGTATGATGAGCAAAGGGAAATGAAAGGGGTGTATTGGGTAGTTTAGGTCCATAACTTACTTTACTCACAAATAAATAGTCACCCACCAGCAGCGTTTTCTCCATCGACGAAGTAGGGATGGTATAGGCCTCAATAAGAAACATCCGGATTAATGTTGCTGCAATTACCGCAAAAACCAAAGCATCAATCCATTCAATAACCGCACTTTTAGGTTTCGATACCCCTCGCTTTTTCCAAAAGGTCCAGTTGACAATTTTAGTAATATAAAAATCAAAAATCACCAGCAATCCAAATAAAAACCAGTAATTTTTAATCCATAACACCCATAGAATATAAATGAGGGAAGTAAGGCCGAATTTAAAAAATCTGTTTTTTAGTAGTTCTTTTATAGTCATCTTATAGTAAATTAAATATAATATAAAATTTATTGAATTAAATCATCCATGGTATAAAAACCCTTTTTATGATGGATATACTCGGCAGCAAGGACAGCTCCCAGGGCAAATCCAATCCTGCTTTTGGCATCATGTTCGAGGGTAATCCGGTCAAATCCTGATTCATAGGTTACCTTATGGTTTCCGGGAATATTCCCTGTTCTATAGGATTTCACCGGGATAACATCCAGCTGATCCACCGAATCTTTATTCCACGTTTTTACGCGGTGCAAATTTTCAATAATCGTTGTGGCCAAGGTAATTGCTGTACCGCTGGGTGCATCCAGCTTTTGTTTATGATGGGTTTCTTCAACAGAAACGTTGTAATCGGGGTAAGCGTCCATCAACTGTGCCAGGTATTCATTTACCTTAAAGAAAAGGTTAACCCCCAGGCTAAAATTTGAAGCATAAAAAAAAGTTTTCTCCTCCGATTTGCATTTTTCAACTGCCCGTTCAAGATCCTCAGTCCACCCGGTAGTTCCGCTAACGACCGGGACATTTGCCTGAAAACACTGCAATATATTTTGGTAAGCACTTTGAGGATGAGTAAATTCAACTGCCACATCTGCCTGTTTGAATTTCTCAGATTCAAACTCCCCCCTGTTGTTATGATCAATCTTTAAAACAACTTCATGCCCCCGTTGCAAAGCTGATTTTTCAATCTCTCTGCCCATCTTTCCATATCCAATAATTGCTATTTTCATTGTATATCAAATAAATTGCAAAATATAAAAATATATCAGTAATAAATGTAAAGGTATCTTAATAAATGTTAAACAGAAAAATATGGGTAAATATAAAAAAAGGGAAGCAGAAACGCTTCCCTTATGTTAAATAATATAGATTAATTATTTTTTCACTGTTTTTACCACTTCGGCAAATGCTTTGGGATGGTTCATCGCCAAATCGGCTAAGACCTTCCGGTTAAGAGCAATCCCTTTTTTGTTTAATTTACCCATAAAATCGGAATAAGACATTCCATGTTCTCTCACTCCGGCATTAATTCGTTGGATCCAAAGAGCTCTAAAGTTTCTTTTCTTTGTTCTCCGGTCACGGTAAGCATAGCTTAATCCTTTTTCATAAGCATTTTTTGCAACCGTCCAAACATTTTTCCTGGCACCAAAGTATCCTTTGGTAAGCTTTAACACTTTTTTTCTTCGTGCTCTGGAAGCAACTGAATTTACTGATCTTGGCATAATTTTTTGTTTTGTGAATGGTTAGCGACCGCTCGTTTCGGTACTTCAATCGGCTAATTCATTCTGATTAAACACTAATAAATAATAAGATTTACTTCATGGCTAATAATAACTTAGCACTTTTTTCATCCACCTTGCTTACCTGTCCAAAATAACCTAAGTTTCTTTTTCTTTTGGTTGATTTTTTAGTCAGGATATGACTCTTGTAAGCATGCTTTCTTTTAATCTTCCCGGAACCGGTTAAGCTATATCGCTTCTTAGCTCCCGGATTTGTCTTCATCTTTGGCATTGTTTAACTATTTTAATTAACGTTAAGTAACTATTATTTTTTCCCCGTTTTAGGGCTTAAAAACATAATCATTCGTTTACCTTCTAATTTAGGCATCTGCTCCACCTTGGCCAGCTCTTCCAAATCCTGTGCCAGCCGTAACAAAAGGATTTCTCCTTTTTCCTTAAACAAAATCGATCTTCCTTTAAAAAATACAAAGGCTTTGACTTTAGCTCCGTCCTCAAGAAATTTTTTGGCATGATTTAATTTAAACTGATAATCATGCTCATCGGTGTTTGGTCCAAATCGAATTTCTTTTACAACAACCTTTTGTGTTTTGGCTTTGAGTTCTTTTTGCTTTTTCTTCTGTTGATAAAGAAACTTTTGATAATCGATGATTTTACAAACCGGGGGATCAGCTTTTGGAGAGATCTCTACCAGATCCAGTTCCATTTCGTCAGCTAACTTGATGGCATCTTCAATAGAATAGATGCCTTGATTTTCAATATTATCCCCCACAACGCGAACAACCTTTGCACGAATTCTATTATTGATTCGGTGGGCAGGTTCGTCTTTCCTAAATCCTTTTTTAAATCTTGGTCCTGCTATGTCTTGGTCCTCCTTATTTTAATTAATAATTTTATTTAGTTTATCGTATGAGCTTCTGTCTGAGCTTTAACTTCTTGATTTAAAAATTCTGCAAAATCCTGCAATTTCATGCTTCCCTTATCCCCTTCACCCTGCTTACGAACCGAAACACTCTCATTATCAAACTCTTTTTCACCAACAATTAGAAGGTAAGGGATTCTTTTTAATTCATTATCTCGAATTTTTTTCCCTATCTTCTCATTTCGGTCATCAATAATGGTGCGAATATCGTAATTATTTAGGAAATTCAAAACTTTTTTTGCATAATCATTGAATTTTTCACTAATCGGTAATACGACAACCTGTTCCGGGGTCAGCCATAATGGGAATTTTCCGGCAGTATGCTCAATCAATACGGCTACAAAACGTTCCATAGAGCCGAATGGTGCACGGTGTATCATCACCGGCCGGTGTTTCTGGTTATCGCTTCCAATATATTCCAGCTCAAACCGCTCGGGCAAATTATAATCTACCTGGATCGTTCCAAGCTGCCATTCGCGTCCTAAGGCATCTTTGACCATAAAGTCAAGTTTAGGTCCATAGAAAGCCGCTTCGCCATATTCCACCTTGTAATTCAGTTTTTTCTCCTTTACAGCTTCCAGAATGGCCGTTTCGGCTTTTTCCCAGTTTTCATCAGTGCCAATATATTTCGAATGATCATTTTGATCCCGTAACGATACCTGGGCAGTATAATTTTCAAACTCCAATGCATTAAAAATAATAAAGATAATATCCATTACTTTTTTAAATTCATCTTTTAACTGGTCGGGCCGGCAAAAGATATGGGCATCGTCCTGGGTAAAACCACGTACACGGGTTAACCCATGCAGCTCACCACTCTGTTCATAGCGATAAACCGTTCCAAATTCAGCATAACGAACCGGTAAATCCTTATACGAGTGCTGTTTGGTCCGGTAGATCTCGCAATGATGGGGACAGTTCATGGGTTTCAGCAGGAACTCTTCTCCCTCGGCAGGTGTATTGATCGGCTGAAAAGAATCTTTTCCATATTTTTCATAATGGCCTGAAGTTTCCCACAGCTCTTTTAATCCAATATGTGGAGACAGTACCTGCTGGTATCCATAAATTTTTTGGATCTTCTTTAAAAAATTTTCTAATCGTTCCCGCAATTGAGCTCCCTTGGGTAACCAGAGCGGTAATCCCTGTCCTACACGTTGCGAGAAGGCAAATAGTTCCAGTTCTTTGCCTATTTTCCGGTGGTCGCGTTTTTTAGCTTCCTCGAGCATCACCAGATGCTCTTCAAGCATTTTCTGTTTAGGGAAAGTAATCCCATAAATTCGGGTCAACTGTTTACGGTTTTCATCTCCCCGCCAATAGGCTCCTGCCACATTTAAAACCTTAATCGCCTTGATATATCCGGTATCAGGCAAATGCGGACCCCGGCACAAATCGGTAAAATTTCCATGTTCATAAAAGGTAATGGTTCCGTCTTCCAGGTCACTAATTAATTCAACCTTGTATTCATCACCCTTCTTGCTATAATAATCCAACGCTTCATTTTTAGGCACTTCGCGTCGTTTATACTCATTCTTCTGCTGGGCCAGCTCTTTCATCTTCTTCTCAATCTTGGGAAAATCTGCATCGGTTATGGTACGGTCGTCACCCAAATCAACATCATAATAAAATCCCTGATCAATACTGGGTCCGATACCAAACTTGATCCCCGGGTACAAGCTCTCCAGGGCTTCGGCTAAAAGGTGAGCCGAAGAGTGCCAAAAAGCATGTTTCCCTTCTTCATCCTCCCATTTATGCAATACAATTCGTGCATCGTCGGTTATGGGCCGCTGTAAATCCCAAATTTCATCATTTACACTAACAGAAAGCACTTCTTTGGCTAAGCGGGGACTTATATCTTTAGCTATTTCGTATCCAGATACTCCTGCTTCATATTCATGAACAGAATGATCTGGTAATGTTATTTTTATCATAATCAAATTTTTTCAAATTTCAAGATTGCAAAGATATAAATTCTTTACAGAACTTATCAATCATTTTTGCCCGAATTCCAGTCTAATTAATTTACTTCAACAATCAAATAACATTTTTAATCTAAAAAAGTTTACCTTATATTTATGCCTCTCCATTCAAAAATAAACCAATTCATAAAAGGTTAGTCAAAAAAAATAATAAACTAAATCATTATCCTAATCATGAAAAAAATTAACACACTACTCACTCTCTCATTTCTTATGCTGTGCATATTTCAGGTTAATGCACAAGAAGTATCCCGCGAAATTACGCTGGAGGATATTTATCAAAAAGGAGTTTTCAGAGAAAAATCGGTATACGGTATCCGTTCGATGAATGACGGAGAACATTTTACCACCCTTGAGGAAGGCAAAAAAATTACCAGGTACAGCTATCAATCAGGCGAAGCAATTGAAGTGCTTTTCAATACTATTGAAAATGACATGACCATCAGAGACTATCAGTTTTCTGCCGATGAATCAAAAATTCTGCTGGCCACCAACGCTGAATATATCTATCGCCGCTCCTATACTGCTGATTATTATATTTATGATATTGAATCGAAAACCTTAAATAAATTAAGCGATAACGGAAGACAAATGTTTGCTGTTTTTTCGCCGGATGCATCGAAGGTTGCTTTTGTACGAAAAAACAACCTGTTTATCAAAAACTTAAAAACAGATAAGGAGAAACAGATTACTACAGACGGCAAGTTTAACCATATCATCAATGGAGGAACCGATTGGGTATACGAGGAGGAGTTTGCTTTTACCCGGGCTTTCTTCTGGTCACCCGAAGGGGATAAGATTGCTTTTTAT
Source organism: Bacteroidales bacterium (assembly GCA_036351015.1). Classification (GTDB taxonomy): domain Bacteria; phylum Bacteroidota; class Bacteroidia; order Bacteroidales; family UBA12077; genus UBA12077. The sequence continues at coordinate 1,864 of JAZBOG010000010.1, read as the reverse complement.
AAGTTTGACGAAAGCGAGGTTCCTGAGTTTAACATGACAAAATACAATCATGAATTATATCCTGAAAATTATGCCTACAAATATCCCAAGGCAGGAGAAAAAAATTCGGTGGTTAGTATCCATGTTTACCACTTAAATTCAGGGGAAACGCACACCATGGATGTGGGAAAAGAAACAGACCAGTATATTCCCCGCATAAAATGGACCCATGAGAATAACAAGTTAGTAATTATTCGCGAAAACAGGCTTCAAAATCATATTGAAATTCTTTTGGCCAATACCGATACCGGGACCCCAAAAGTTATTTACGAAGAAAAAAATAAATATTACATCGAACGAATCGATGATTCGTACATGACCCTAACCGAGGATGGCAAATATTTTATAATAAACAGTGAGAAGGATGGATGGAATCACCTGTACCTGTATGATATCGACGGGAATTTCGTTAACCAGATCACCCAAGGAGACTGGGATGTAACTGATTTTATCGGAGTAGACAGTAAAACCAACACCGTATACTACCAGGCAGCCGAAGAGTCGCCGTTGCACCGGGCAGTGTACAGCATTAAAACCAACGGTAGCAAAAAGAAAAAATTATCAGACCAGAAAGGCAATAACCGGGCGGTTTTTAGTAAGGGTTTTAAATATTATATTAATTATTACTCCAGTTCAGAAACACCCCGGTATATTACACTACACAATAAAAAGGGCAAGCTGATCAGGGTAATGGAAGACAATCAGGAATTAAAGGAGACGATTAAAACCTATGCGTTTACACCGGTAGAATTTTTAACCATAAACACCCCTTCGAGCAAGTGGGACCTGAATGCATACATGATCAAACCGCCCGATTTTGATCCCAACAAAAAATACCCTTTATTCATGTACCTGTATGGAGGACCCGGATCGCAATCGGTGCTCGACAGATGGTCGCGCAGCTATGCATGGTTTCAAATGCTTGCCCAAAAGGGATATATCGTAGTTTGTGTAGATAACAGGGGTACCGGTGGTCGTGGTGAAGAATTCAAGAAAATGACCTACGGTCAGTTGGGAAAATATGAAACCATCGATCAGGTTGAAGCAGCTGAATATCTCAGCAATCAACCTTATATTGATGAAAACCGTACCGGAATTTTTGGATGGAGTTATGGTGGATTCATGTCAACGTCCTGTTTATTCCTCGGAAATGATGTTTTCGAAATGGCTATTGCCGTTGCTCCAGTTTCCAGCTGGAGATATTATGATTCCATCTATACCGAATTGTATATGGGACTGCCCCAGGACAATCCCGATGGATATGATGACAATTCACCCTTAAACCATGCCGATAAATTACAAGGGAAATACCTCTTAATTCATGGTACAGCCGATGACAATGTACATTTTCAAAATTCTATCGAATTATCCGAGAAACTGGTACAGGAAAACAAACAATTTGAAATGCAGTTTTATATGGACAAGGACCACGGTATTTACGGAGGGAATACCAGTTATCATCTATATACCCGCATGACTCAATTTATCCTGGAAAACCTTTAAAATAAAGTTCTTTCCTAAAAAAAGCATCAGGAAGGTGTAACTTGATGCTTTTTTTTATGGCTTTTTTAATAAAATCATTATTTTTGTAAACCTAAAAATTTGCCCAGATGGCGGAATTGGTAGACGCGCTAGTTTCAGGGACTAGTGTCAGCAATGATGTGCAGGTTCGAGTCCTGTTCTGGGCACCAGTTCACTCCCGGATTTTAATCGATGGATGTTTTTCTGACATTCATTCTCAAAGTACAGGGTTATATAGTTCTTTTGTTAAATGTTTTTAAGCAATGCCCGGATGGCGGAATTGGTAGACGCGCATGGTTGAGGG
>JAZBOG010000009.1:0-70837 GCA_036351015.1 Bacteroidales bacterium | reverse complement strand
TTTGGTAGCTCTGATCTGGTTTTCGTAATTACCTGTAAAAATATAACTAACTCCACCAGGTAATTCAAACTCTCCTGATTCCATTAAACCATTTAAATATTCCTGTGCATTTTCAACCACATCAACTTCTGCATATGCATCTTCTTTATCGAAAATTACATACGAAACCAAAAATGTATTTTCACTTTTAATCATTTGTGGTCCGCGAGTATAGGTTATTTCAGCTACTTCGCCAAGTGGTACTTGCGCACCAGATGCAGTAGGTATAAGAATTTTCTTCAAATCTTCCGGATTATCCCTGAATTCGCGTGCATAACGCATCCGAACGGGAAAACGTTCTCTTCCTTCAACGGTAGTTGTCAATTTCATTCCACCCACAGCACTTGACAGAATGGTTTGCAACTTATTAATCGATAATCCATATCGCGCTAGTGCTTTTCGATCGATGTCTATTTCGAGATAAGGTTTTCCAACCACACGGTCGGCAAAAACAGAAGTTCTCGAAACTCCTTCAACTTCGCGTAAATGTTTTTCAAGTTCCAACCCTACACCTTCAATGGTTTCCAAACTGGGACCAAAAACTTTAATACCCATCGGAGCTCTCATTCCTGTTTGTAACATTACCAAACGAGTTGATATAGGTTGAAGCTTTGGAGCAGAAGTTAATCCGGGAATTTTGGCTTTCTTAACAATCTCAGACCAAATATCATCTTCCGACTGAATTTCATCTCTCCACTGCCTGAAATAATCTCCATTTTTATCTTCAATAAGCTCTTCTCGTGCAATTAATTTAAATCCTTCTTCTTTCCGATTGTAGGTGTCTCCATTCTTTAAGACAAAAGCGCCATCTTTATTAGTTTTAAACCGCATACGATAACCATCTTCATCTAAAATGTATTCCGGTTTATAATTGATTACATTTTCGTACATGGAAACCGGAGCAGGGTCGAGGGCAGAATTTACACGGCCCCATTTACCGACCACTATTTCTACTTCGGGAATGGAATTTACCTGTTTATCCAAAATGCGAATCACTTCCAGGTTTTCCTGTATACCGGAGTGGGGCATAGTGGTTGGCATTAAAAGGAATGATCCTTCGTCCAACGATGGCATAAACTCCTTTCCTAATCCGGGAATGGATGTACTTATGGATTGATAGGTATCTGTATTTTTTATAAACTTTGGCATAAATCCAAATACCTTTTCGAAACCCTGCCATGCTGTAATTCCAAATATTACGATTAAAATTGGAACGGATAGAAATGCCCATTTATGACTAAGCATCCATCTTAAAATTTTAGGATAGAAAAATACAACGGTTGATAAAACACCTAAAATAATACCTACCATAAATAAAACGAACAGAAAATTACCAAACAGCGAGTTTTGGGCTCCCAGTGGCATCCATACTTTCGATAAAAAGAATATTACAACGGATGCTGTAATGGCAATGTTAATGTAGTTACTCCATTCTCTTTTCTTTTCGGACCATCGATCGGCAAAATAATTGTTTAAACCAATGAATGTAATTGCCAGTGCGATATAATATCCGGTAATTATAGATATAACGACTCCGGTAACTGCTACAATTATATTGAGTATCTTTTTATATTTGTTTTTATCAAATTTCATAGAAAATACCAGGTGTGCCAGCATCGGAATAATGATTAATCCAATAACTAAGGCAGATAACATGGTAAAGGTTTTTGTAAACGCAAGTGGTTTGAATAATTTTCCTTCTGCTGCCTGCATGGCAAATACCGGTAAAAAACTTACAATTGTTGTTGAAATGGCAGTAACTACAGCTCCTGCAACTTCTACTGCACCATCATAAATAACGGTAATTAGTTTTTTACTTTTATCACCCAATTCCCTGGCATTCTCAATGTGCCGTATAATGTTCTCTGTAAATACCACACCAACGTCGATCATTACACCTATAGATATTGCGATACCCGAAAGAGCAACAATGTTGGCATCTACGCCAAACTGGCGCATGGTAATAAAGGTCATCAATACACCTATCGGTAATAAACTGGATATTAAGAAAGACGCTTTCAGGTTTAGAACCAGTATGATAATTACCAGTATACTGATGAGTAACTGAAGTGAAATAGCCTCTTCCAGTGTTCCTAACGTTTCCTTTATTAAACCGGTACGATCGTAAAAAGGTACTATGGTAACCTTTGATGTGGTTCCATCCTCTAATGTTTTAGATGGCAAGCCGGGAGCTATTTCAGCAATCTTTTCTTTCAAATTTTCGATAGTTTCCATTGGATTGGCACCATAACGTGCTACTACAACTCCACCAACGGCTTCGGCACCACCCTTATCTAAACCACCTCGCCTGGTTCCCGGGCCAAAGTTTATCTTGGCAACATCTTTTAAACGAATCGGTACGTTATCTCTAACCGAGATAACACTTTCTTCAAGGTCTTCCAATTCTTGAATATATCCTAGTGCTCTAACAAGATATTCAGCGCGATTAAATTCAATGGTACGCGCTCCAATATCCATGTTGCTGTTTTTTACAGCGGCCATGATTTGTTCAACATTCACCCCGTGCGCTTTCATGGCATTTGGGTCGATATCAACCTGGTATTCTTTTACAAAACCACCAATGGAAGCAACTTCTGCAACTCCCCTAGCTGATGTTAACGAGTATCGTACATGAAAGTCTTGTATGGTTCTAAGTTCATGAGGATCCCAACCACCTGCCGGATTTCCATCTTTATCTCTACCTTCGAGCGTATACCAGTAAATTTGTCCCAAAGCAGTTGCGTCAGGGCCAAGGGCAGGAGTGGCGTCTTCAGGTAATGTACCTGGTGGCAATGAGTTTAGTTTTTCTAAAATTCGGGTACGGCTCCAGTAAAATTCAACATCTTCTTCGAAAATGAGATAAATACTGGATAAACCGAAAATGGAATTACTACGAATGGTTTTTACTCCGGGAATTCCTAAAAGTGTTGTGGTTAATGGATATGAAATTTGATCTTCGATATCCTGTGGCGAACGTCCCGGCCATTCGGTATAAACTATTTGTTGATTTTCACCAATGTCGGGAATTGCATCAACAGGAACCGGATCATTTGGCAATATTCCGGTTTTCCAGTTAAATGGTGAAGTAGCAATCCCCCATAAGATAAACAGTAACAATACCAGGAATGTAACTAATTTATTCTCTAAAAAGAATTTAATGATTTTGTTTAACATACCTCTATTTTTATTTATGAAATAATAAGTTAAGAAATTGTAACTATTAATACAATAAAGGTGGTTTTAGAATCGAAGTAACTGTGAGAACTTTAAATCTATTTATTATGAAAGTAATATCTAACACTCAATAATAAACATATATTCATTTAAAGCTTTGGTAATCGAACGTAATGTAGGGAAAAACCACCTTTATTTTATCATAAAAGGTATGACTGATTAAATGCCAATACAATTGATATCTTCGGTGGCGGGACGTTATAATGTGGAATTTCTTCAGTATCATTATCAGAAAGTATTAACATATCAGTCACTAATTCTGATATGATGAATAAATCTATTGTAGATACATTATTAATTTCGAAATTACTAGATGCATTTATAAAATTATCTAGTGATTTAAATTTTAAGATTTCATCTCTACAATCACTTTCATGACTTTCTGGTTCACAACTATGGTGATGCATTTTTTTGTTAGAATGCTCATATTCATCCACAGCACAGCAACTTGTAGCTTCAGAATAAATTCCAAAGTCGTATATACTGTCTTTGCAGTAATGGAAATCAATAGTAAACCCTACTGTTGAGATTAACAGCACGAAAATAAGTGTAATATGACTTAATCTTCTTAGCATAAGGGTTCTTCTTATCGTTACAACAAAAGTAATATATAAATGTTCAGATGTTTTACAAAATTTTCTTTTTAATGTATGAAATTTTCTAAAATCCCTACTACTACTACTTAATATTGTCTAAGGCTTTACGTTTTTTTAATTCTAAGTTAGCAAACTGACTCGGGGTAAATCCTGTTATTTTTTTAAATTGATTTGATAAATAATGTACACTACTATAACCTAATTTATATGCAATTTCACTAAAGGTTAGTTCATTGTAACTTATTAGTTCTTTGACTTTTTCTACTTTTTGTAGAATAATAAATTTTTCAATAGTAAAACCTTCATTTAATGAAAACAGTGTGCTTAATTGCTTATATTCAATGTTTAGTTCCTTTGCTAAATATTCTGTGAAACTAAAATTATCCAAAGACTTATCTGTATGATGAATTACTTGGATGATAAGAGATTTAATTTGATCAATCACTTTTTGATTTTTGTCTTTAATTAATTCAAATCCCTTGTTATCAAGCATTATTTGAATGTCTTTCAATTGTTTTTCTGTTAGTTCATTTTCTATTTCAACTTTCCCAAGTTCAATGAGAATTATATTTGCTTTTTGGCTGGAAAAAATTTCTTGAACAGCTTCAATACAACGTGGGCAAACCATATTTTTTATATGAAAGGTACTAGTCATTTGCGGTCTATGTTTAAAGCAATTATAACAAAATTAGCGAAATTATATTTAAGTAATATCATTAAAGCATCCATCTAATCTTTGGATTTTTAAAAAGTAAATTTAGCACCTAAAAACACTCTGTGATTTTCGTTTTTTTCATATGTTTCAGTAAAAGTAACCCTTTCAGATTATTAAATAAAAATTCCTTTCTTTTAATTATTCTATAGTTAATTTTAATTCAGGCTAAATAGACAAAAATTCTTTCTTTATATAATATATTTTGGGAATACCTTTTTTAATATAAAATTTAAAGAATCATTAGTATCATCATTGCAGCCATTCCGACACTTCCCATTCCCCATAAGAAATAATTCTTTGATTGTTGATTGTCTGGTATAAGGTATTTTCCAGGATTTTCATTAAAATTATTCATGCATTCATTTGTATGAAAATAGTAGGTTGCTCCATTATATTGTAAATGCAAATTATTGGTTATTGGATCGATTTGGTTCCCGCAAACTGGGTCGTAGTAAACTTGTTGTTGATATATACTTGGAGTCATGTGATGACCAGGGCCCATCATCATACAAGAAGAGAAAAATAAGCTTAAACTAATAACTAAGATAATGTAAATGCTTTTATATTTCATTGCTTAATTTGTTTATACTTTTATATTAAGATATGCATTTGGAATGGCTTAATTAGAAGATGTTTGACTGTATAAGAACAGGAGATTAGCTCACTCAATCTCCTGCTTTAACATAAAATCAATCTTGTATTGTAATTTTCTTTTTTCTAAATAAAATTACATATCCATCTCTATTTTTGTACCTTGGAAATGATAATCTCCATTTTCGCTTTTAATTGTATAACCGAAGGTTCGGTTGGACATATTAAATCCTCCAAAATGTTCATCACCATCTTCATGTTCATTGTTCATGTGGTTCATCCATTCTGAGTTTCCATTATTCATTCCACCCATCATTCCACCTGAATTTCCATTACCCATGTTTCCTCCATGTCCCATCATGTGACCATACATTTCTTCGAATGCTTCACCATTTAAACAAACCATTACACTATCGTTGTTTTCGTAATAATTAAGCATAAAGGTTGTGTCCATAGTCTCACTGTAACAGTGTACTTCAATTTGTCCATCACCTAAATCTGTTACTTCTGCAGTAGCCTTTTGAATTTCACCAGAAAAGTTGGCTGTACTTTTCAGGCTATTATCAGAAGTTAACGTTCCTTCATAAATTCCTTCAAGGGATTCAACTGATAGGTTTTCTGATTCTTCACATGCAGTAAATCCTAGTAATACTGTTACACCCATAATTAAAAATAATCTTACTTTTTTCATCTTTTTAATTTTTATTTGTTTTACATTTAATATTCATCTTAATCGATAAAAATTCTTTGTTTGATTGTGTACCGAACAAATAAAGATTTACCCTACCTTTTTTTAAAAATTATATGATTTTCAGCCTTAGCTGGTGTAAGAAATAGAAAATCAGATTGATACAAAGTGGTTAAAAAGAAAAATTTAAAAATATTGTAGGAGTAAAGGGAACAGCTTCAGAATAAATGTTAACAGTATTATCATTATCGGTAGGGATTTGTGTAATGTCGGTGAATTTAATATTTTCGTGATTAAGCAGATTAAGTATAGAAAATCCTGTCTCAAGTTTCATCCTTTTTAATGAGAAACGATATATTCCTGAAATATCGATTCTTTTATAAGGGTATCTTTTTGTTTCATCAGATATTAAACTCGTGTTTTGAAGAAATCCCGAACCATACACATAATTTGCTGAAATGAAAAAAGGAGAAAGGTTAAGAATGCCTGAAAATTTTATTTCATGACGCTGGTCATGAATGGCACTCTTATAGTCATTATCTTGAAAAAAGGGAAACCGTTCCAACGATTGAGAAATGGAATAAGACATCCAGATTGAATGTCCTTTATAATCCTGTTTAATAAAAAAATCAATTCCTTTGGTTTTATTTTTACCTTCAAAAAGAGTCGTTTGCGCATCACTTTGCAGAATTCGTGTAATGCCACTGGACTCTTTATAGAAACCTTCAATGCTCATACTAAAACCTTTTTGTCTGTATATTCCGCCAATAACTGTATGTTGAGAAGAAAGTACGGGAATTTGATTACCATCACTTATTCTCCATAAATAGCTATAATTACTGTACTGATCAACAATAGAACTTAGCATTACAAATTGGTTATAAATACCCCAGGATGCATTAAGTTGTAACTTTGATGTTGGTTTAAATACAATATTTAAACGGGGTTGTACGAAGAATTTATCAAGATTTACAGAGTAATCGGAACGTACGCCAGCCGTAATATTAGTTTTTTTATTTAATGAAAATTGTTCTTGAAAATATGCCAGTATTTGTGAACCCTGGTCAATATTATTAGTAGTGATATTGTCAAATAAACTTTCCTTCAAAATCGTGGAATTATTTATTAGTCCAATCCCGAATTCTATTTTGTGTCTTTGTTTTAACCTAAGATTTCCAGAGACTATTGCTTTTAATTCAGAAATATCATTTTGAATATTTGCATCCTGACTATGCATATTATGGTTCATCATAACTTCTGAACTATTTTGCATATCTTTTTTATTAGTTTGTAGGCTTGAATATGCAATGCTTATCTCACTACTTCCTTTACCTTTCCATAATTTATTATATAGGGCACTAATTCCATATTGTTGATTTTGTTCTTTTAATTCCTGCGTTAAAATTGAATTATTATGACTTTGCTCGACTGAATAGAAAAATTGGTCTTGCCCCCAAAAGGAGCTCACATAGTATGAATCTCCATTGCTAGTTTGTCCAGATAGTTTAAGATTTCCATCTCTAAATTGATAATCGGGGTTTGTTATTATGCCATTATCTGCAAAGTGGCTTTGCGTACTTTCAACAAGTTGAATATCTTCCTGTGAATACAGATTATAATAAGTTTGACGATATGCCCCAACTATTGACATTCTATTACCCAGCGGAGTTTCTGCCAGGATATTCATTGTCATATTATTTAAATTGAAGTTCAGTCCCGGATTGTTCTTGTTGCCTTCTATTCCTGTAATATCTACAATGCCACCAATACGTTCGCCAAGAGTTGCATCAAAACCACCTTTATGTATTCGAATGTCTTTAGCAATATAAGGATTAACAGCACTTATATTATCATTGTAGTTTTTAAGACCAAATAATGTCATTTTATCAAAACTTACCTGACTTTGTCCTTCATAACTACCCCAAATGATTAACTCGCTTGATTGTTCACCGGCGGCTAAAATACCAGGTTGTAGTCTTAGTATATTAAAAACAGAGTTGTCTCCATTTCCAGGAATGAGTAAAGCTATTTTATGATTAATACGCATTAATCCAGCCTCGCTTCCGGTTTGTTCTGTGGAAATTAATGGATTCGATTTAATAACCACTTCATTTAAACTTATTGATGCTGATTTTAGATTTATTTTATGGTTTAACCCTGGTTTTAATATAGTATCCTGAATTTGATAACCTAAGTATGATATTTTAAGATTAAAAATACTGTCTTTTTCAGACCTGAAATTGAAATTTCCAAACTCATCAGTTATTTGACCAGACCCATTTATTAATACATGGGAAAATGGCAAACTTTCCATGTTTTCAGTGTCAATAACTTTACCCGATAAACGATAAGATTTTACATTCTTAGGTTTAGGAAAGAATAAATATACCTTTCCAGACTTTTTAAAAGCTATAGGCAAATCATTTAATAAATGCTGGAATGCCGATCCAGGAGAACTAAAAGTTTTATGTAGGGTAATTTGATATTGCGACAGTTCTGAATCGTTGAATGAAAGATTCAAATTATAATTATTCCTTACCTCAATTAAAATTTCGTTTAAGGGTTTGTCGATTGCATCAATTCTTATTTCCTGAGAAAGTGAATTGAAATAAAAAATAAGAATAAGAATTGATATAAAAAATATTTTTTTCAAATTGTAATTATGATCATTCTAGTCTTTAAAAAATAAGGACTGGTTATGTATTAATAATAAATTCTATTATTTCATAATACACTAATAGTTAACATTTTATTTTTATTCTGTTATAATATACTGATAATTATTTTGTTTTGTTACATGCAATTCAAAAGGACGAGACACTATTTCTAAAACATCTTCCACATTTTGCAATTTATCGAAACTGCCCGAATATATTAAGTCATCATTCCCTTTAAAATTTATTTTAACACCATATTGTCTTTCTATTTCTTTGAACACTTCTATTAGTTGAACAGAAGTAAATACTAATTTGTTTGACATCCAGGCTTTCGTATTCTCAACATTCACTTCTTCTTCAACTATTAACTGACCCGTTTTTTGTAAGCTTGCTTTTTCTTCTGGATGTAAAATTACACTATGTTTTGTTTCATTGGCTTGTACCTTTACTTTCCCACTTATACAAGTAACTTCGTAACGATCATCACGCGAATAAATATTAAAACTTGTACCTAAAACTTCTGTATTACCGCTTGAAGATTCTACGCTAAATTTTTTACCTTTTTTAACTTCAAAGTAAGATTCTCCTTGTAGTATAACTTGTCTTTTCATCCACCACCAATAAGGTTTATAGCTTATTTCACTCCTGGCATTTAAGTTAATTATTGAACCATCTGGCAAGTTTGCAGTTAAATGTTCTCCTGCTAAGGTTTCATAAGAAGTTGTATATGTACTCATAAATATCCCAATACTTAATAATAGAACTACACTTGCTGCCGCCGCTAAAATCCACTGATTTGATTTGGGCTTCATTGTAATTACAGAAGCTTTCTTCCTTTCCTTTGACCAGGTTTCCCAGATCTCTTCCTTTGGTTTATTCCAAGTTACCTTAAGTAAAGAGAATAACTCTTCTGATTCCTTATCAAATATATCTTTATTATTACTATCTAAATTCATATTAAATTCGTTTAATGTTACAAAGTAATGTTATCATATACTCCCTGGTTATTGGGATAAAAAGAAGATATAGAATTAGGAGTAATACTTTTTTAAATGTACTTAAGGCTCCACTCATTCTTTTTTCTACCGCTTTAATTCCAATTCCTAGTCTTTCTGAAATTTCTGAATATTTTAGACCTTCTATGCGACTCATTAAAAAAACCACTCTCTGATTTTCGTTTAATTCTGCAAGGGTACTTTCATATTTTTCTTTAAGTTCTTTGAATTGCAATTCTTTTTCTGGTGTTACATCATAAAAACTAAATTCCAAGGAATCAATATAGCCCAGCTCTTTATTTCTCTTTCTATAATTATCAATAAATAGATCACTTGCTATTTTATATGCTAGCCCAATTGTTTTCTTACCTTCATCTTTAAGATCTTTTTCCCAAAGCTTGGTAAAGACGTCTTGTGCTAGATCCGTTGATAAATCTTTATCTCCAGAACGGTAATATAAATAGCTTCGTAGACTATTAAAATTCTTATCAAAAAAATGTTTGAATTCCTGTTCTGTCAAGATATCTTCGTTTTAGTAAATGTCATGTTTTATATCTATTTGTAAAAACAACAATGGTTTAGTATTATAGTTTATATTCTACACTTTTTTATTATCTGATGACTCAATAAATAGTATCTTTAGTATATTAAATATAGTTGTTTGTGTATACACCGTTTTATTATTTGTTTACCCTACTTTTTATTCACATTTAATTCTGGTAAACATTTTACATATCGTGGTTTTAATTGATCTTGCAAAAGTTTTTCTTCATTATATTCTTTTGCATAATTCAGAAAACTGAAATTGAACTTTAAACTTTAAACTCTTACATCGGATAATTAATTACAAGTTTAATATTTGTGTTTTAAATTTCAGATTAAAAATTGAAATAGCCCGGGTTAACTAATAAGTCTCCTCCAGTTTTTTTCCATTTCCTCATATTTTTATAATATGAGTCTTTCTTATACTACAAATGAATTCTGAAATCTCTCTCAGCGTTCAATTCAAGTTAAGAATATTGGGAATTAGCTTGGGAGTTGTTAAGTTAGAATTAATATTATTCTATTTTACTAAACCATGAGCTAACTCTTCGCTAACTTTATGCAAACTTTTACTAGAGTTAATACTAGGTTCAGCTTAAGTGGATGTTAACTTTATGCGAACTCAACACAAACTCAAAATCAACTTTGACAATTTTCTACCCCAACAAAACACACAAAATTTTATGTAATCCTTGTAAACCATGTAAACCACGCTTATAATAAACTGTATATCTAACTGTTAAAGGTTTACATTCAAATAGAGCCAATGTAAACCGGTTTACATTCTATCTAAACTTTAGATTTCCGTTTTCAAACATGTGTTGTATGAGTTTTGGATTTAGCCTTATCTCTTTTTGAATAAACTGAACTGCCAATTCTTTGTTAAGTCTATCCAAAAAAATGTTTTACTGCCAACTCTTGTTTAAATATTATCTTTCTGAATGCCATAATTAAATATTTGATTTGATAATATTATGAAATTGTGTCAATGGAGTTATGATTGCATTGATAAAAGCACAAAAAAAGCGCCGTAAATATTGGAAAAAGCAAGTTTAAAGAGTACTTTTTAAGTGCTTTTGGATGCTTTTAATAACTTTTTTGAATATTTAAACTGCTTTTGAGTACTTTTTGAGAATATGTTGAGTGCTTTTTTAAATATTGTCCTTTTTGAAGAGTATATTTTTAGTGGTTTTAGACATTGACAAAAAAGTTGCAGCAAAAATTAAACAACTAATAAGTAGCGGTATTTAAAACAGACACCTTATTTGAGATTTCTTTTTATAATCAATTTTTAAAATAGATTGTAAACCGTGTAAACCCAATGTAAACCTTTAAAAAGTTATTAATTAATAATTTAACCTGTATGGTTTACATAGTTTACAAAGATTACATTGTTTTGCACAAAAAGGTTTAGGAAGATAAATCAGGCAAAAAAAATTATAGGTTCAGCTCAACACCATTAATAATAATCCCTGTTTGGTCTTCTGCTGTTTCATACCTGAACATATAACAGCTTCCAAAGTTTTTCTTTGTATAAGCCTTACTACTACGGGTTTGTTGGGTACTGTTTGCTATAAATGATTTATTCCCTTTCGAAGTTAATAGCTCTTTTAAAGAATGAAAATCCATTACTTTCATATTGTTTTTCTTAGCATAATCTACATAATAAGGATATAAGGGTTTTAACTTTATAAAGATTATCTCCTTAACAGGATCTTTTTGATAATGTATATTTTCTTTTATATCACTATACGTTTCATTGATTTTAAAAGCTATAGCAGTCCAGAATACAGTAACATCTTTAATTTCGTTGGATAACTCATCCTGTGATTTTGCATTTTCAATAACAGCATTAGCATAATCATCATACTGAAACGGAAAATCAAGTTTATCCTGTAGCAATTTAACAGGAGCTAATAAAAGGGCAATATGCCTTAACTGCCTGTCTGAAATTTCTTTTTCTTTTGTCAGTGATGATTTGACATCGTAAAAAGTATCATCAAAAACCTTTTTAAACTTTTCTTCAATAAAAGGACGATACTTTAACAGCTCCCTTGTTACCTGGCAGAATCCTTTATCCCTGTTTTCAAGTAAGGTTTTATATGCAACGGTAGATTCTTTTGAGAACTTGTTATCTTCAAAGTTCAGTACAATCATTCTTGCAAATAAGGCAGCTTCGGAAGTAGGCAACTCGTTTCCATCTACCATACATGCCGAAGTAATTTCTAATGTAATGGTTTTGTTGTCATTGGATTTTTGAGCCATCGTGTACAGCTCACCATCATAGCCTGTCTTGAAAACATCAACAGTCTTTTTATCAATCGCATTAGTATATTCCTTTAAATAGTACAATGCGTTCGTTCGTTGGGTCAATGAGCGTGAAAATCCTTTATCGGTCGAGTTAAGTAAAGATATTCCATTGTTGGGTTCTCCGAATAAATGCAGGAAGAAGTTTATATAATTTGACTTTCCTGCACCCTGGTCTCCAAACAGGAAAAGGAATGGAAAAAAGCCTGTTAAACTTAGGATATAGTCACGAAACAAAGCTAAGACAAGAAATATAATCCCAATTGCTCCGTTAATACCGTAAGCTTTGTATATTAGTTCACTCCAATCTTTAAAATCCAATATTCCTTCTTTATAAGTAAATTTTCTTTGCCCGTTATATGATTCGTTTTTGATATTAGTATAGGAAAAAGGTGCAAGATAATAACTCTGATTAACACTATTTACAATTCCTAATTTGTCAGGAAATAGGAGTTGATTATTTTCCGTAATTATAGCATCTGCAAAACAGTATATTTTATATTCTTTCTGGTATCCTAATTGTGTAATTGCTTCGGCTCTTTGTTCATGATCTTGCAGGAAAGCTAATATATGTTCGAGTTGACTGGTAAAACCGAAGAAAGAAAGTCCTTTTCCTGATATACTCCTTATGATCTTCTTAAATTTTTCAAGGTTTAGTTCAGAACTGTATAATTCCATAACTACGATTTCGCCAGTATTACGTTGAAATTTGATTATCCTGCGGCTGTCTTTTGTTCCATCAATTAAATGATAGAGAATCTCCATTAAGAAATTGGATAGCTTTTTTATAACAGGTTTCCCTTTTATATATTCTTTTGAATAATAGCAACTGTCATCCTTGTAAAAGAAAAACTCATCATTATCTTTTGTCTTGTTCTTACTATCTCCGGGTATAGGTTTGGATAGAATATCCTCCCAAATTAACTCATAGTTATTTTTATTTTTCATGAATTTATCCAGTTCTCCAGAACATAACAAATCATTAGCATCTTTCTTTTCCGGAAATACCAGTTTTCGGACGGATTTAATATCAAAACGATTTGAAAGTAAGAAAGTCTTATAATAATCAAAGCATTTATTACCTGCATTATCGTTATCAAATGCTATTACCACATGTTTACCGTCAAAATACTTATGTAGTTTTTTTCTGTCAGCTATTTTATTTTCAGTTGAAAATATAGCTATAGATGAATAATTAGGCATGGATAGGACATTTATTACACCTTCAAAAATGTAAACGGTGTCGGATTCCGGATTAAACAGTTTATCGTAAATACTTCCTGTTAACTTGCCTTGATTTTTTGCTTTGGGAGATCCGTTTACAGGATTTATTATCCTGCGGTTAATCAGTTTACTTTCTGAATCAAAAAAAACGACAGATTTGGAAAGTGAATCGTAATAATAACTCCCTTTGGGTAGTGCTTTAGTGTTAATATTTCTCTTGGATAGATATTCGGTTGCTGTTTGAATCGGATTATTCGTTATTGCATATATCGTTTTTTGAAATTTATCAAGTACCGGAAGATTATTTAATGGATCATTGGTAATATGCAGATAGTTTTCTTTTAGGTGCTTTATTGCGTTACTTTCTTTCCATCCTTTTTTGAGGTTTATCATAAAATCAATGGTGGTACCTTTAGCTCCACACGAAAAGCATTTAAAATAGTTATCCTTTCTGTTAATACTAAAAGCAGGTGACTTGTTAGAACCTTTGCCGCTTCCACAAAAGGGGCATTCATTAAGAATATTTTGTTTGTCAAACTTCTTATTTGTTTCTGTTTCTATAACTTCTTTTATATCAATTTCTTTTACTTTATTAATCATGCCAGTCAGGATTAAATATCTCCACTTGAATAACAATTTTGTTATAGTAGAATTTTAGTTGATTATAGTTTTATTGTAATACGCTTGTGGTTTTTAGAATGCTTGCTTAGGTTAAGCATTCTGCTAACTTGAACCTTACTTTGTGCAGAAACTTTCTTTGGTAAAAGGTTGCATTCTTCCATAAAATGAATAATTTCTCCAATACTCTTTATTTTACAGAATCTTTCTGTGTGTATAGAATTGTTTCCTATATTTCTATGAAGTCGTATGGATTCCTTATTATTATATGGTAACATGGTATTACCCTGTTTAAGATTTTCCATTTTCGATAAATCTTTGGATATCTGCCATTTTATAAAACCATTGATTACCTGCCTTTTTGCCGATCAATTCTCCTGTTTTGCGCTTCTGCCAGAACCATGTAGTTTTTCTGTTAAGTAGTTCCTGCGCTTCTTTTTCAGAAATGTAATCACCCAAAATGTTTTCTTTACTACTTTTGCTGGACAATTTCCCTTGAATGTCTTTCAAAGTATCCCGGATTTCCTCAACATCTTTTTGTGGTAGCATAAAAAATACTTGTTGTGTTTTCATGTTGTTTGTTTTTTTGTTTGTTTATGTTAATCTTTATTCATTCTTTATTGTCAAAAAAAATGTTAATCTATCCGCCTCATTGATTTCTCAACAGCTTTTTCAATTAAATGTATAATATTCGCCGTTTCTTTTTCATTGTTCATTTCTTGTAAGATAAAGCTTTTATGTTCATCATTTAACCAATCTATCAAAGTAGATTGACAAAAACCTGATTGTTGCTTCTCATATTTTTTATAAATATTATAATAGTTATTATAGGCTTCAATTTCTATTTTAAAATCATCTTTTATGTATTTTGAGATTTTTCCGAATAGTGATGTCACTACATCATAATATTTTGAAAAAGGATTGCGCCAATCTTCAAAGTTTATCATAAATGACAGATAGCTATCCGCACTCATCGCTGCTAATTTTAGTTTATTTTTAAGATATTTTTCAACACATTGAAATAAATTCTCACTTAATATATTAAACGCATTACCCAAACCTCGTAAATCTACATCTTCTCCTGATTTTGAAATCTGATAACGAAGAATTTTCTCTATAGTATTTGATTCAAATTCAATAATCGTTTCAGGAACATTTTCAATACCAGAATAATAAAAGCCTAACCTACTTTTAAATTTTGTATTATTCCTGTTATAAATGACCATATAATACAAAGGATATTGCAACTCTTTCGTTACTTTTCCCTCACTATCATGAATAGATGCCTCAATAGGATCAAGTTTATCGTTTAAAAAGGGTTTTACTGTTATTTTCTTAGGCTTCTTCATATAATTTCAAATGAATTCGATGTAAAATTAATCATATGTTTGAATATTCCAAATTTAATTCATTCATTTTTAAATAAAATTAATTAAGACTGTTTATTTAAATGCATTATTCATTTTTTGCATTTCATCCACAACTGTCTGCGTCATCATCTTTGCATAAATTTGTGTTGTTTTTAAATCGGCGTGCCCAAGTAATTTCTGTACTACTTCCATCGGAATATTCTTGTTTAACGCCAAAGTAGCAAAGCTATGCCTTCCCACATGGTGAGTAATATTTTTCTGAATACCGCATAAATCTGAAATAACTTTTAAATAGGCATTTAACTTTTGGTTAGAATATCTGGGTAAAATATATCCAAAAACTTCCCTTGCCGGGTCGTTTTCATATCTTTCGATTATTACTTGTGCTTCATCTAACAACGGAATATTTATTTTATCATCAGTCTTTTCCATTATAATCTGGATAATTTTATTACCATTACTATCGGTCTTAATATTGTCCATTTTCAGATTATAGGCATCATTATACCTCAAACCTGTAAAAACTGAAAACAAAAAGAAATCCCGAACATTCTGAAGAGATTTATTCCCTCCAAGATCATGATCTTTAATTTTATTTATTTCTTCGACAGTAAGGTATTCCCTGTGTGTTTTATTATTTTTAATTGGAAAACTGATATATGGATTTTTTGTTATTAAATCTTCTTTTACCGCATTGTGCAATATTGTTCTGAATCTCGAATGATGTTTATTTATAGTATTTCTTACAATCTTTTTGTCATTATTATCTTTATAATGAACTCTCATGTAGTGATCATACTCCTGGATAAAAGCAAAGTCAATTTCACTAACAAGAAGATTTTTACTATTATAGATTTTATCGAGAAGCCCGGTAATACTTTTAAGTGTCGTATTGTATGATTGGATAGTTTTCTTTACTACTTCATTTTTATCCTTCAAATTCCGAATAAATTTTTCAAAATAGGGAATAAGATAATGATCAAATGTCTTTTTATTCTTATAGTACTGAACAATTGAACTCGATGTAACAGACCTATTATTATCTAATAATCTTCGTCTGATTGACCTGATTTTATTTTCAATTTCTGATAGGTCATCATTAATCGTATTATTTTTAGCAATTCTTCCTTGACTTTTATCCCATTTACTTTCCTCTATATAATGTGATGTTGAAAATTCTGCTTTTTTACGATCAACAATTAACCTACCGTAAATTTTATATTTATTTCCTATCTTTTTTGATTTATTTAAGTAGAACTTAAAAGAAAATGATTCATTCATAGTGAAACAATTTTAAGTTAAGGTGAAATATAGGTGAAACAAATATAAGAAAAATATGAAGAAAATTGAAAGGAATTAAAAACAAAACCTGCTCATACAGCAGGTTTTGAAAGGGATTGAATTTTATTGTTTCTTTTTCGTCGGGGTGGCAGGATTCGAACCTGCGACCTCCTGCTCCCAAAGCAGGCGCGCTAACCGGGCTACGCTACACCCCGAAAAATATATAATATTTTATAGAACAAACTTCTTTTCGCTAACCGGGTCCCGAAAAAATGCAAATTTTCAATTTGCTTTTTTTTTCGAGGATTCTCGAATTTAAAACGAGATCGCAGATCTCGGTAAATTCGGAACTACGCTACACCCCGAAAAATCATTCTGTTTTTTAAGAACCTGTCGCAAGGGTCTCCCGAATTGCGGATGCAAATAAAGAAATACTTTTTCAATTTTCAAAATAAAATGATGCCTTTTTATCTTGAAACTACTCAATCAATTCAATTTCTTTCTTTTATTTTTTATCCCTTAAAAAACCCGGAACCGATACCTTGATTTCCTGACTAATTTAAACTATTTTAGCTCAGTGTTTTAATTAATTTAAAAAATTTATTCCTTATGAAAAAGTATATCTTTCTTTTAATCATCGTTCCTTTTCTCATGTTATCCTGCCAGGAACAACCCATAGAAAAATACTCGATTGAGCAGTTCATGAATAACGTGAGTGTTTCGGGAAGCAGTTTCTCCCCGGATGAAGGTAAAATTTTTTACAGCAGCAACGAATCCGGGATCTACAATGTTTACGAAATCGGGATCGAAGGGGGGATTCCCAAACAACTCACCGACCGTAAAGAATCCACCTTTATTGTAAGTTGTTTCCCGGAGGATGAACGATTGCTCATAACCTCCGATCAGGGTGGTAATGAGATCTATCATCTGTATGTTAGGGAAACCGATGGAACGGTAAAGGATATTACCCCCTGGGAAAATGCAAGGGCCTCGTTTGCCGGCTGGAGCCGCGACCAGCAAAGTTTCTTTGTGCAGTCCAATAAACGCGATCCTCGTTTTATGGATTTATACGAAATGGATATTGAAACCTTTGAACCTCAGCTGATTTTTGAAAATACCGAAGGGTATAACATTGGTCCAGTTTCGGAGGATAAAAACCTGATTGCCCTTACCCAAACGGTTACCAATCACTACAATAAGATGTTTTTGTTTAACCGCACAAACAATGAAATGATCAAGCTTAAAGATATTGAAGAAACCATAAATAACCCCATACAATTCAGCCTTGATGGAAACGATCTTTATTACCTGACCAATGAGGGAAATGAGTTCACCTATGCCGAAAAAATGAACCTGGAAACACAGGAGACAGAAACTGTATATCAATCCGAATGGGATGTGATGTATGCTTATCATTCGTATCATGAAAAATACCGTGTGGTTGGAATAAACCAGGATGCCCAGACCGTAATCAGGGTTTTCGATATGGAAACCGGCGAAGAGGTTAATTTCCCCGATTTTAAAGGGCAGAATATCAGCTCCGTAAATATTTCGCGAAGCGAAAAGGTGATGAGTTTCTATGTTACCAGTTCAAGAAACCCCCGAAATTTGTATGCTTATCAGTTCGAAGACGGGAATTATAAGCAATTAACGAATACCTTAAATCCGGAAATTAATCCTGAGTATCTTGTAGATGCAGAAGTTGTGCGCTATCCCTCGTTTGATGGGCTGGAGATTCCATCCATCCTCTATAAACCTCATCAGGCTTCGTCCAGGAATAAAGTGCCGGCCCTGGTATGGGTGCATGGCGGCCCGGGCGGACAGTCGCGCGTGGGATATTCGGCGGCCATTCAATACCTTGTAAATCACGGGTATGCTATCATTGCAGTGAACAACCGGGGCAGCAGTGGTTATGGGAAAACGTTTTATTCACTGGACGATCGTAAACATGGCGACCATGATTTAAAGGACTGTATTTATGCCAAAGACTACCTGGCTCAAACCGGTTGGGTTGATACCAATAAAGTTGGAATTATTGGCGGTTCGTATGGAGGATATATGGTAGCTGCCGCCTTAACGTTTACCCCTGAAGCGTTTGATGTTGGAGTAAATATTTTTGGAGTTACCAACTGGTTGCGAACGTTAAAAAGTATTCCCAGCTGGTGGGAAGCTCAGCGCGAAGCGCTGTATAAAGAGCTGGGCGACCCTGCAGTGGATTCAGCCTATCTTTATCAAATTTCGCCCCTTTTCCATGCTGAAAATATTCAACGTCCCTTAATGGTACTCCAGGGAGCCAATGACCCACGGGTGCTGAAAGTTGAGTCGGATGAAATTGTCGAAGCCGCCAAGGCAAACGATGTTCCCGTTGAGTATGTAGTATTTGATGATGAAGGACATGGTTTCCGGAAAAAAGAAAATGAGATGGAAGCCTACGGGAAAATTCTTGAATTCCTTGACCGCTATTTGAAAGAGAAGACAGAATGACAAATTAATGAATGTTTAATTTGTGGCATGGTTTGTTAAAATCATGCCACTTTTTTATTCCCTGAGATCATGATTTATTTTGACGAAAAAATTTTATAATTCAGGAATAAATAGTAAATTCGATCTCCGTTTAAAAATTCAAAATAAAAAGTAAGTACAGAAAGATTGTGAAGTGGTATAGATATTTCATTCATCCTTTTTCAATAGGTGCTTTGTTAAGCCTGGCTGTAATTTTTATTGTGGCACATATGCTGCCCTCTCAAAAACTCCGGATTTGTGATCAAACCCGGATGAAACAAAAGGGAGAAATCTATTTTTGCGATATTGACCAGGATGGAACCACCGAAAGGATTGACTACTTTTCTTATCGGGGGTTATTTAATCCGACCCTGTCCCTCTACGATTCGGATAGCTCGCTGATTGCTCTTTGGAATATCGAAGACTCTCCCACCCAAAACAGTCACCTCTTCTTTGGCGACAGTAATCAGGATGGATTCAGGGAAATTTTTGTTTTTACACAGCACAAAGATTCACTTTTTCTTTCTGTGATTAACCCTCAACGGAAAAAACATATTGAGGTTGAACGCCGCTTTATTCAGGCTTTGCCGGATGAAGGAGTAAACTATCAGATTTTTCCCATCGGATTATCCGGACAGGAGTTTCCTGTACGTCAGACTTTTTATTTTGCCCTGTCCATGGATCACCCCTCTGCAGCCGATCATGTATTTGCCTACGAAATAACCGGAGATCATTTGCTCCGGTCTGCAGCATTAACCAACAAAATTAAGCGTCCGGTGCGGATTGATGACCTTAACAACGACGGGTATCCTGAAATCCTGGTATCTGCCCAAACGAAAGAAAATCTTTTAACCCGCCCTGTAGCCAGGTTAATGGTTTATAATCATCAGCTAACCCCCCTGTTTCCTCCTCCTGAATTAGCCGGAGAACCCTCGAGCTTATCTGTTGAGGTGATAGAAACTGAGGATCAGAAGTATATTATTGTCTTAAACAGTTTAAATGAACAAGCGAAGGACAGGCATACCCTGTTCCTGTTTAATGTAGACGGATCGTTGGTTGCCGAAAAAAAGATGGACTGGAACACCGGGTTGATAGCCCTGGAAAATCAGCCTCCCTCAAGGTATTTTACCTTATTTTCCGGGAAACACTTACTTCAGGTAAATGCTGACCTGGAAATTGCAGATAGCAAACGACTTACCCGTAAGGATTCCTTGCGTTTTTTGGCTGCCAGGGAGGTGGATAACAACAGTACCCCCGGATATTTCTTTGCAGGAGAAAACGCCCTGTATCTTTTTTCTCCCGGCTATAGAAGGATTGATAAGCTGGAGATCCCTATCCACAACGAGATGAACATCTCCGTTCAGCGTAAAGAGAATATCCCGGATAAAATCCTGGTTCAGAGAGGAGCTCATAGTTATTTACTGGAGGTTATTCAGCAAACGACATTTCTGAACAGGTATCTGGTATTCTTTGCTCTTTTTATTGCCATCACCTTTTTGGTCTTTATGATTACAAAATACATCCATCACCGGAGATTTACAAAAAAATCAGCAAAAATAGACCATGGTTATGATCCCGAACAATCAACCCCAGATTACAGGTTGAATAAGGAAAACATAGAAGCTGTTTATGAACCGCCTGATCAATTCCAAAAGATTGAATTAAATTATCCTTCCGATTTAAAGAAAAGGGTTGAACAAATCAGGGAGAGGAGTGCACCTGATTTAGACATATTTTTTTATCCTTACGATCATTGGGAGGATGTAGATCCGTTCATCACCCAAAAGGTGAGTCAATGGCTGGATCGGATCATCACCTGGTTCGCTGAATATGAACAAAACCAGCGGATGAATTTAAGTATTTTCCGGCACCGCGATTATTTAAATATCCTGTTTAAATTGCCTGATCTGGAAGAAAAGGATTTGTTTATCCCAAAAGACCACGAAATCCATGTATTATTGCAAGCAATGAACGGGGAAGCCGATTTTGATTTTTTCGGGGGATTAGGTGCTCTTGTCAATGTATATATCCCGCTGGAGATAAAAAAGTCAACGGAAAAGATAAAAATCATTATTGCAGAAGATCATGATGTATCTCTTTTTGGACTGGTAACACTGTTTAAAAATAAACCGGATATTGACATTGTAGGAACCGCTAAAAACGGGATGGAAGTTTTACAAATCCTGGATTCGAAACAGGTGGATATTGTAATTACCGACATCTCCATGCCGGGAATGGATGGCATTGAACTGGCCGAAGAACTGGATAAACATTATCCGGAAATTCGGGTGATTGTATTTACCATGTACCTGGAAAACTGGTTTGTGGAGCAGCTGATTAAGCATGGAGCCAGGGGATTTGTGGCCAAAAATTCCAAAATTACTGAACTGGTGGATGCCGTTTATGCCGTTTATGAAGGGAAAAATTATTACTGCCCCCAGTTTAAATCGAAATACGGGTTTAATTCAGCCGCAAAAAAAGAGATTTCTCCGGATGATCAACTGGATTCTCTGAATAACTATGAAAAGAAAATTCTGGGCTTCTTTGCGGATAACCTGACAAGATTAACAATCTCGCAGAAATTAAATATTAACACCAAAACCCTTGAAACTTTTATCGCCAATATGATGTTAAAGCTAAATGCGGGCGATGAAAAAGAAATGATTCTCATTGCTAAAAAGCAAAAATATATTTCCGGTTAATCTTTCACTTTTTCCCCGTTTTCGACTATTTTTGTTTTTTAAGAGGGATTGAATATGATGAAAAATCTTTTTAAGTTGGTAGATCAATTGATCGGCGAAGAAAAATATCACGAAGCGTTAGAACAAATGAATAAGATAAGGGATCATTACCCGGATAATGCAGAGATTTTGGTAAAAAGAGGCGATTTATGGTTTAAACTCCAGGACTATACCAATGCCCTGAACGATTATAACCGGTCGCTAACCTATGGAGTTGAAGCAACGGATGAAGTAAAAGCAAAAATTGAAATCATTACAGATATTATAAAATATCAGGGTTCGGATATATATTCGGCAACTAATTTGCAAAACGACCCCTGGCTAGACGAATAGTATTATGCAGTTAAATTATTTCTCGAAACATCCCGACAGCAGTTATCCCGGAAGAGTATTGCTTTTTATAAAACGGAATTTTTATCTCTACCTGCCTGATTTAATAGTCCTGGTTTATTTGGTAATTCCTCCTTACACCTGGAAGGAGGCGATCTACCTGATCATGATTCTCCTGGTATTATCCCTGCGGGATATTCTGTTATTAAGATACAGCCGGTATCATCTGGGCGAGTTTGTGGCCATAAATAATGATGTTTACCTGAAGATCTTAAAAAAAGGGAAACTGCATCAGCAGTATAAAGAATATATCTCCGATATCGATATGGAAATAAACTATCACCTGGGGTTTCCGGTATTGTATATCCTTAAACAAGACGAGCTGTTATTTAAACAATATGCTACCGGGGTTTGGTCGGGAAAAAGGATGAGAGAATTTAAGGAATCCTTCTACGACTTTAAAAAAGAACAGTCGATGTGGAAAATGTTTAAAGGCCCATCCGATAATTAATTCCCTCAAAAAAATATAATCAGAGAATAAACCAGATCTGTTGTGAACACTGATTCGATATTTCTCCGTGCATTGCCAAAGATCGATAAATCCTGGAAGGGTTTTCTGACCCCGCAAAATCTCAGACTGCTGCAGTCGATTGAAAACAGCGTGGCCCGGGAAGGAAATGATTTTACACCCCCTCCCGATCGGGTGCTTCATTTTTTAACCCTCCCGCTGGATCGCGTAAAAGTGATTATTCTTGGACAGGATCCTTATCCACAAAAAGGGGTAGCTACCGGCAGGGCATTCGAAGTGGGCACCCTGAACTCATGGCACGATACCTATAACAACATCTCCTTAAAAAATATTATTCGTTCAATCTATTCGGCCTATCATAATCAATACCTAAGGTATAACGAGGTCAAAGAAAAAATGGATCATTCCTTTCCTATTCTTTCCCCCGATAAACTCTTTAAACACTGGGAAAAGCAAGGGGTTTTATTATTAAACACCTCGTTTACCTGTAAAACGGGAAAACCAAGCAGTCATCAGAAGATATGGGATCCGTTTACCCAAAAGCTGCTGCGCTATATCCATCAAAAAAATAACGGCATCATCTGGTTTATCTGGGGCAATCATGCCCGGAATATAACTGCCGGACTGGCAATAAACCATAAGATTGAATCGATGCACCCCATGATGTGTTACGATAAACCCGGAAGAGATACTGATTTTTTATTTGGAAAAGTAAATGCTTTTACTGAAACCAAAGAAATTATCAACTGGTTAGGTTAGGGGTTCGGTTTTTTCCGGTTGCTCTCAATGTAGTTGTCAGTCAGTTGGTTGTAAAGACGCATCAGGTCTTGTAAGGTCTTATGCCTGGGATCAAACGTAAAGTCTTCAATGTTTTTCAGGGGTAATACCTTGAGGGATGTTCCTGATAAAAAAGCAGCATCAAAATGGTTTAGGTCTGAAGACCGGATATCCTGCTCAATTAACGGGATATTGTTTATTTGACAGAGGCGAAGGATGTTTTTCCGGGTAATCCCTTGCAATACGTTGGCTGAGTTAGGAGTGTAGAGAGTATCCCCGTGAATAAAAAAAACATTCGACCGGCTTCCTTCGGAAATAAAACCCTCCTGATCCATGAGGAGGACTTCAAAAACTTTTGCTTCGGCAATCACATTGTTTGCTTTTTTTCGGGCTTCAATATTTAACACTTTTGCATTCGGATGGGTTCGTATCGCCCTGCAGAATCCTGCCGACACCCCGTTCTGGTATTCATTTGTTGTGGGGAAATAGTAGGGGGTGAAGTAAATCAGGACATCCTTTTCCCGGGGTTGGTGATCCTGATTAAAGTGAATGATTAGTTTTATCTTCCCCGTATTTACCTTGTTTTTTTCGATTAAGGTTCGGATACGTTTTCTTAGCTCTTTCTGGGTTGTAGAAACTTCCAGGTTTAAGATATTCATTGATGTAAAAAGCCTTTCGAGATGGTCGTCCAGAAAAAGAGGAATTCCCTGTTCGACCCGGATGATCTCGTATACTGATAACCCGGTATCGGTTACGGATTCGTTAAAAGCATTGCAGCTTGTTATCGATTGATTGTGATAAAAATATTGATGTAAACATTCCATACCCTCCAAAGATATAACATTAATGAATATAACAGGGCTAAGATGGTTTGTTTTATCTCCGTAGAGCTTAATAATTTATAATTATTCTGAATTAAACTTTCAGTAGCCCATAAAATCCAATAAATGTTTATTTATGCTATTTTTAAGCTGTTTAAATATTATTACATTTGTTAACATTTCACAAAAAAAATTGATACTTAACCGAAACGAAACACTATGCAACAACTAAACGATTTCTTTGAGAATCTTCATAGCTACCTTGGAGGGCATGAATGGTTTGTGTTCTTTTTAGTAGGTACCGGATTGTTTTTTACCTTTTATTTAAAATTTCCTCAGTTAAGGTATTTTAAACATTCCATTAAGATTGTAAAGGGAAAATTTGACCGGAAAGGGGATGAGGGAGACACCTCCCACTTTCAGGCTTTAACTACTGCCCTTTCGGGGACGGTGGGTACCGGAAATATTGCTGGTGTTGCATTGGCCATTCACCTGGGTGGACCGGCAGCCCTGTTTTGGATGTTGGTTACCGCTTTTTTTGGGATGTGTACCAAGTTTGTTGAGGTATCCATTTCGCACAAATACCGTGAATTTGATGAGAAGGGAATGGTTGCCGGGGGGCCTATGTATTATATGAAAAAGCGGTTGAATATCAACCTGAAAAACGGAAAGGTAATTAAAACCGGGAAGTGGCTGGGTGGCTTCTTTGCAGCTGCAACCATTCTTTCTTCTTTTGGTTCGGGAAGCTTGCCGCAGATTAACAGTATCTCCAATTCTGTTTTTGCCACCTTCGGGATTAAGCATGTTATTACCGGAGCCGTAATGTCTGTTTTGTTGGCCCTGGTAATTATTGGCGGTATAAAACGTATTGCAAAAGTAACCGAAAAACTGGTTCCGGGAATGGCCCTTATTTACCTGATCGGTGCATTTGCCGTTATTTTCTATAATTACGAGAATATTATCCCTTCTTTTTTGGCAATTTTTAAGGATGTTTTCTCTGGAACAGCAGCCATGGGTGGATTTTTGGGTGCCGGCTTTGCCTATGTGTTTAACCAGGGCGTAAATCGCGGTCTGTTTTCCAATGAAGCAGGTCAGGGTTCCGCTCCGATTGCTCACTCTGCCGCAAGAGCCCATGAGCCTGTTTCCGAAGGACTGGTAGCTATTCTCGAACCGTTTATCGATACGATTATTATTTGTACCATTACCGGACTGGTACTATTATCTTCGGGTGTATGGAACGAAAAAGTACCCAACCAGTTTCAGAATACTGATATTGAAGTGTTGGCGCATACCTATACCGAGAAAAATCCCCAACAGGTAAAGATGCTTCGCAATCATCTGAACGGCGGGGAACGGGTTGATCTGTTTGATGGTGACCTGAATATTGTTGACGGTAAGATTCGCAATAAAGAGGTTACCATATTACATGCCCGTTCAATTGCTGAAAATATCGTGGTATACGAAAAAGAAAATATCCTAAATAAAACCGTATTTAACGGAGAAATTCCTGTCGTCGACGGACGAATCCAGGAACAGGCCGTTCCTGTAATCCTCGAAGGAGAATCACTTATTCATAGCGCTCCTTTAACAGCGGTGGCATTTACACGTAGCTTTTTTGGAAACTGGGGACAGTATATTGTAGCCATTGGATTAATGCTCTTTGCCTTTTCAACCGCAATTTCATGGTCCTATTACGGCGACCGCTCTGTGACCTTTTTATTTGGCTCTAAATATGTAATTATTTACCGCCTGTTTTTTGTCATTGCTTTTTTTATCGCTTCGTTTACCGATACAACCATTATCTGGAGTTTGTCCCTACTCACCGTTGTGTTTATGGCAATTCCTAACCTAACAGGAATTTTATTGCTCCATAAAGAAATTAAATCAACCATCAAACAGTATTGGGTGGATTTTAAAAATGATCATCCCCACGAGAAAATACCGGAGAAGATCAAATAAGTATTTGCAGCCAAAGGAAGAAGATAAGCATCCGGTCATTCTGCCGGATGCTTTTTTTAGGGTTTAAATCCGAAGATCATGATATCATCCAGCTGTTCATATTTCTGGCCGGTCCATTTCCGGAAATTTTCAATCAACAGCTGTTTCTGTTCTTCAAGAGGCTTGCGGTGTATTTTTAATAATAAATGTTTGAACCTTCTCGACCGGTATTTTTTCCCCTGATCCCCTCCAAACTGGTCAATAAAACCATCGGAGAATAGATAAAAAATATCATCCGGTTCATAGGCAATTTCATGGTTCTGAAAGGGAATCTCCAGGGGTGTCAACCCGATTGGATTCCGGGTTGCTTTCACTTCTATGAGCTTGTCGTTTCGGATATAATAAAGCGGTGCATTGGCCCCGGAATATTGTAACACCTTTTTCTTTGGGTCAATGATGCATAGTGCTATATCCATCCCATTGTTCAGAGAGTACCCTTCGTCCGTTTGGTGAAGGTTGTTTTTTAAATCGTGTCGTAGTATCTCTAATGCCTGGTTGGCTTTATTTACTCCCTCTCTTCTGATAATTTCATTCAGCAGGGTAATCCCCAGTACACTCATAAATGCGCCGGGAACCCCATGGCCGGTACAGTCGGCAGCAGCAACTACCAGGGTATGGTCAATTTTTTTTACCCAGTAAAAGTCTCCGCTTACAATATCCTTTGGTAAATAGAAAATAAAATGGTTGGGGATTATTTTTTTTATTGTCTTCTTGTTGGGCAATAAGGCCGATTGTAGATTTTTTGCATATTGAATACTATCTGTAATCTGCTTTTTTTGAAAAAGAAGCTTTTCGTGTTGTAGGGAAGATATGTTTTTCTCTTCGCGATAACTTTTTACCAGTATAGCAACGACAAAATAAATCAGGATAAAAGAAAATAAAAAGGTGATGGCAACATCATAAAATTGAATGGTTTCATTTTCATAGGTTGTTACCAGTTCAGGGAATTCTCTTTCTAATGCAAAGAGGATAACCAGGTTAAGAATAAAAAAGGAGATGACGATCATTCGATTTCTTCCTTCGGTAATGATCACAAAAAAGATTAGCCCATTTAAGTAAATAAATACTACAGGCCCTTCCAGGCCTGCATTAAAAAACCAGATGAATGAAAGAACCACCAGCGAAAAGATGATAAAGGGTGTTATCAGGGGAGTGAATATCTTCCGGATACGTGTTAGAAAATAAAAGAAGGAGAGTACAACGCTTGAAACCAGGGTAAAAAGAGTAAGTTGTAGGTTTAGGCTTAAAACAATGTTGGTTAGGGTGGCAAAAATGGCTGCCAACGCAGAAAAAAGACAAATAGAATTAAAAAAACGGTGTTCCAGACTGTAACTTTCTCTGTTTCCAAATAAAAGATCAGCATAATTCGATGGAGGGTTTTGACTCAGGTATGGATGTTCTTCTTTCATTCGCTTACGATCTGGTGGATGTTGGTATGATTGTATGATTATCCTTTTCAAGCTAAAATAATTTATTTTAATTAATAATCAAACGATTATATGATGAATAAAGAGTACAGGAATGTGAATGAATTAAAATTCGGGTTGAATAGTTTTTTACAGATTGATTAGGTGTTTTTTAAATACTACAGGTCCGGGTTTTTAAGAAAAATCGTTTGAACGATCAGGCTGACGCTGCTGCCCGAGCGGTTAAAACAAGGCTTTTCCGATAGCCCTGTAAGGGCTAAAGAACACCGGGTACAACCCGGAGGGTAAGAAACCCTCCCTGGAACTTCAGCTAGCAGGAGTATTTTTTACGCTAATAACTTTACCTGCTGCGGAAAATTGGAAAAAAGATAAGAGTTTGAGTTTAAATTAAAATAGTTTAACGGATCGGACTGTTTCAGGTCGTTCTATCTGTTCTTTTTATCTTACTTTACCTGCATAGCACACGGACAAGAATTTCTTTTGTATAGAAATGCACATTCTATGATATCCGTTCCAGCAATACAATATTCTCAACATGATACGTATGCGGGAACATATCCACCGGCTGCACCCGGGTTACCCTATATTTTTCATCCAGCAGCTGAAGATCCCGGGCTTGTGTTGCCGGATTACAGCTCACGTATACGATCTTCTCCGGATTTGCCATCAGGATAGTATTTACCACATCCTTGTGCATTCCTGCCCGGGGAGGGTCGGTGATCATAACATCCGGAGCACCATGTTCTGCAATAAACCCGGAAGTTAAAAGATCTTTCATATCGCCAGCAAAAAATGCTGTATTGCCAATCCGGTTTAACCGCGAATTAATCTTTGCATCTTCGATGGCTTCAGGAACATATTCTATTCCAACTACTTTCTTCGCCCTGGAAGCTATAAAGTTGGCAATGGTTCCGGTGCCGGTATAAAGATCGTAAACGGTTTCGTTTCCGGTTAAGCCGGCAAAATCACGCGCTTTGGTATACAGGTTGTATGCCTGCTCCGAATTGGTCTGGTAAAACGATTTGGGTCCGATCTTAAATTGCAGGTTTTCCATCCTTTCCAAAATATGATCCTTTCCTTTAAACAACAGTACTTCCTGATCGGTAATTGAGTCGTTGGATTTGGAATTTACAATATACATCAGCGAGGTGATCTGCGGAAATTTGTCGTTAATATGTTGCAACAGGAGGTTTATTTTTTCCTGATCCTCGTAATAAAACACGGCAATAACCATCAGCTCCCCTGTTGTTGAGGTCCGGATGATCAGGTTTCTTAACAACCCTTCCTGTTTGCGAAGGTCGAAAAAGGAAAGGTTGTTTTTATCGGCATACTCCTTAAACGCCAGTCTTATCTCGTTCGAAGGTTCTTTCTGCAGATAGCAGTGTTGGATATCCACAATTTTATCCCATAATCGGGGAATATGAAATCCCAGGGCATTATTATTTGCTATCTTCTCCTGGGTGTTGATCTCATCGCGGGTGAGCCAGCGGTTATTTGAAAAGGTAAACTCCAGCTTGTTCCGGTAATACCTGGTTTTTTCCGAACCTAAAATCGGATCAATCTTAGGGAATTCCACTTTGGCGATTCTTTCCAGGTTGTCGA
Organism: Bacteroidales bacterium; assembly: GCA_036351015.1. Lineage (GTDB taxonomy): Bacteria > Bacteroidota > Bacteroidia > Bacteroidales > UBA12077 > UBA12077. The sequence goes on along the minus strand of JAZBOG010000009.1, from coordinate 41,252 downwards.
TGACCTGCTGGTGCTTGAATTTTAATTGCTCGTTGTAGGGTAACATCTGCCATTTACATCCACCACAAATCCCAAAATGCTCACAAAAGGGTTCGGTACGGAGGTCCGAATATTTATGAAACTTTACCACATTAGCTTCCATAAAGCTTTTCCGTGATCTGGTGGGTTGAATATCCACAATATCCCCCGGAACGGTTTGGTTTACGAAAACTACTTTATTTTCTATCCGGGCAATCGACTTCCCTTCGGCGGCAACATCTGTAATTTCTACATTTTCTATGACTGGTAATCTTTTCTTTCTTCTTCCCACAATAGTATCCTTTTATTTTTTTGCAAAGATATAATTTTTTAATCCTTGAATTTGAAGATTTGTAAAATAGTGAATTTGTTTATTATGGCATTTTTTACTGCTATCTACTGTTGCGGACTGCCGCTTTCATTTTTTACCGCAAAGACGCTACGTCGTAAAGAGAGATTTCTGAAAATTGCTATTCGTTTATTGTTACCTGCCGCTGCTTCCTGCCACCTTCACCTAGCGCTTTCATTTTTTTAATTAAAATAGCTCATGGATTGAATCTGTATTTTACCCCTTTAAGTTTCCTGTTTTCAGGGTCAGATTTTAATTTCCAAACCTTAACTTCTTATAGATTATTTTATCTTTGCTGAAATTTGCGATTTATATGATTTCGGTTGATCAGCTTACGGTTGAATTTGGTAGTTTCAGATTGTTTGATGCCATTTCTTTCCTGGTAAACCCCAGGGACAGGGTAGGGTTAGTAGGTAAAAACGGAGCGGGAAAGTCGACCCTGCTTAAAATTTTTATGGGATTGCAACCCCCCACTAAAGGAAAGGTTACCGTACCCGCGGATATTCGCCTGGGGTATTTGCCTCAGCACATGATTTGCGCCGATGAAAGAGCGGTTTTTGAAGAAGCCCGTATGGCTTTTTCCGAAGTACTGGCATTGGATCAGAAGATCAAAAAGATAAATCATCAGCTGGCTGACCGTAGCGATTATGAATCAAAGGAGTATTTAGCATTAATTCATGATCTGACCGAAGCAACCGACCGTTTTCAGCTGCTGGGTGGAGACACGATCGAAGCAGCCATTGAACAAACGTTACTTGGGTTAGGATTTAAGCGCAGCGATTTTACTCGGCCTACGGCCGAGTTTAGCGGTGGCTGGCGAATGCGGATTGAGCTGGCCAAAATCCTGCTTCAAAAACCGGATGTTTTATTGCTCGACGAGCCTACCAACCACCTCGATATCGAAGCCATTCAGTGGTTCGAGGATTTCCTGAAGGACTACCAGGGAGCCGTATTGTTAATCTCTCACGACCGGGCATTTCTGGATAACATCACCAATCGTACGATAGAAATTTCTCTCGGGAAAATCTATGATTACAATGTTTCCTATTCCAGGTTCGAAACCTTAAGAAAAGAACAACGTGAGCAACAGTTGGCAGCCTATCGTAATCAACAGAAGATGATTGAAGAAACCGAGGCTTTCATTGAGCGCTTTCGCTATAAGGCTACCAAGGCTGTTCAGGTACAATCCAGGATTAAACAGCTGGAAAAGCTGGATCGTATAGAGATTGATGAGATTGATGTTTCCAGGTTAAATATAAAATTTCCTGAAGCACCACGCTCAGGCGATTTAGTGATTAATGCCCGGAACCTGAGCAAAAGTTATGGTGATTTGCAGGTTTTAAATCACCTTGAATTTACCATTCAGCGTGGCGAACGGGTAGCTTTTGTGGGAAGAAACGGTGAGGGAAAAACCACCCTGTCGAGAATGATTGTTGGTGAACTGGATTATACCGGCGAACTGAGAATAGGTCATAATGTATCTGTTGGTTATTTTGCTCAAAACCAGGATGAACTGCTCGATGAAAATAAAACCGCCCTCCAGGTGATTGACGATGTGGCTGTGGGTGATGTAAGAACAAAAATACGTGATATCCTTGGAGCCTTCCTGTTTAGCGGCGAAGAGGCTGATAAAAAAGTTAAAGTGCTGTCTGGTGGCGAACGTTCACGGCTGGCCATGGCTAAACTTTTACTGGAACCCTACAACCTTTTGGTGCTGGATGAGCCAACCAACCACCTGGATATGCACTCCAAAGATATTCTGAAAAATGCATTGAGAGATTTTAAAGGGACGATCATCCTGGTTTCTCACGACCGGGAGTTTCTCGACGGACTGGTGGATAAGGTTTATGAGTTTAGAAACCGGAAAATAAAAGAACACCTGGGAGGAATTTATGACTTCCTGAGAAATAGAAAACTGGAAAATCTGAAACAATTAGAATATAAAGCCCGGGAAAAAAAAGAAAAAAAAGAATCCCCACTTACTGACAATAAAGAGGCCTACCTGGAACGCAAAGAGCTGGATAAAAAAATCAGGAAAGTTGAAAAAGAAGTACAATCCAGTGAACAAAAAATTGAATCCCTGGAAAGTGAAATGGATGAAATTAATAACAGGCTCTCCGATCCCCAAAGGATGAACCATGATTCATCACATTTTACACGGTACGAGGAGCTAAAAATATTATTGGAACAAGAGATGGAGCGCTGGGAACTTTCGAATGAGAAACTGGAAAACTTGAAAGCTCAGAGATTTTAATTAATTTTATCTCAGCATACACAGCATACCCTTATGGTTAAATTCGTAAAATATTCTCTATGGTTTTTTCTTTTTTTGCTGGCTGCCTGTTCTGCCACCAGGAAATCAAATACTCCACGAAACCTTCGAATGATTTACCATCCGGGGACCTTGTCATTAAATCCCGAAGCAAAGGTTTACAATACTTCTGATACAAGCTCCCTGCTTTTGGTAAAAATAGCTGCCCGTGAGCTATTGTTTAACCTGGCTAATGTTGACCGGGAATTATTAGCCAACGTAGAGGTTTATTATTCTTTGTATGATCTTAACGGAGAAAAGGAAAAAGAACTGGTCGATAGTGCCACAACAACTTTTCGGTTTAAGAAAGATCCGAAGATTGAATATCATCGGTTAAAGATTGATCTGGCAACACAACCCGGGAAGGAGTATTTGCTGGAAGTACGTATTACCGATCAGAACAGGGATCATCAACAGTATGCTTTTTTGAAAATTGACCGTAAACAAAACTACGCCCTCCAGGACTTTATCGTTCAGCAGAAGATGGAGAATGAATGGTTGGTCCATCCCTGGATCACCGGTGACGTTTTTTTTAAGATAGCTCATTATAAGGATTCTTTAGATTCATTAAAGGTTTTTTATTTTCCTCTTACAGACAAAATACCTGTTTCTCCGGATCAGAATGATTCTGTTCCGGAGGTCTATTCCCAACCCGATACTTCCTGGATGTGTTATCCTGATTCATTGGATTACGATAATTTTTCGGGGAAAGGAATGTATTATTTTTCAGTTCATGATAAGCCGGAGGATGGATTGGCTTTATTTAATTTCGGAAAGTATTTTCCGGAAATTCGCACGCCAGATGAGCTTTTTAATCCACTGGCTTATTTGCAGGAAATTGATACCATGTTTGTGGGCGATACCACGGGAAAATATAAAAAATTATATGTAGATCACTTTTGGCTGCAGCGGGCAAAAAATATGGAACGCTCCAGGGAGCTGATTAAGCTGTTCTACAACCGGGTGTATTATGCCAATTTGTACTTTACCTCCCATGTAGAGGGCTGGCGAACCGACCGCGGAATGATCTATATTGTTTATGGTTTGCCCGATTATGTCCATAAATCAGGTGGGGAGGAACGGTGGATTTATCACCATGATGCGATGGGCCCCGGCATAATTTTTTATTTTTATAATCAGCAGAATCCTTATAGCTTAAATCATTTTGTACTCGACCGGGAAAAGATCAAGTCTACGGAGTGGGATGCTTTTCTGGAGCTTTGGAATAGTGGTGAGATTATTTACACCTCCCCGGAGGGGTATCGGTAATGGTTATCAGTAACAATAAAAAGATAAATTAGTGAAACAACAAAAAGATTTTATTTTTGGTATCCGCTCGGTAATCGAAGCGATAAATTCAGGAAAAACGATAGATAAACTGATGGTCCGTAAAGGACTCAAAGGAGAGTTGTATTATGAGTTAATGGGCCTGGTAAAACAGTTTGAAATTCCTGTACAGGTTGTTCCCGGTGAACGGTTAAACCGGATAACACCTAAAAACCATCAGGGGGTTATCGCTTTTCTTTCCCCAATTGAATTTCAAAATATTGAACAGATACTCCCTTCACTCTATGAAAAGGGAAAAGTTCCATTGTTGATTATTTTAGATAAGGTTACTGATGTCCGGAATTTTGGTGCCATTGTCCGTACTGCAGAATGTGCGGGGGTCGACGCCATAATTATTCCCGAAAAGGGATCGGCAAGGATCTCTGCCGATGCGGTAAAAACATCGGCCGGGGCTTTACATAAAGTGCCCGTGTGCAGGGTGAAAAGCCTTACCAAAACCCTTCGCTTTTTGCAGGATAGCGGATTACAGCTCATTGCTGCTACCGAAAAAGCGTCGGATTATTATTACCAGGTAGATTTTACCTTGCCTGTGGCAATACTTATGGGTGCCGAGGATCGTGGCGTGGCTGTCGAATACCTGAGAGTAAGTGATCAGATGGTTAAAATACCGGTGTTGGGACAAATCGAATCCCTGAATGTTTCTGTAGCTGCATCCATCATGATCTACGAAGCTGTAAAACAACGTTTACACTAAATCAAATGGGGTAAGTTTTAAGGTGAACCTGATGATAGAACCTTTGCCAGGTTCACTCTCTACAAATATTGTCCCTTCGTTTTTTTCGATAAACTCTTTGCAAAGGATAAGTCCTAACCCGGACCCTTTCTCCCGGTTCGTGCCGGGATTTGAAAAACTCTGATCGATCCGGAACAGCTTTTGCTGATCTTTGTCTGAAATTCCGATTCCTTCATCGGTAATTTCTATCTCGGCATAGTCGTTTACCCTTTTTGCTGTTACCGAAAAACTACTCTGGGGGTGGGAAAACTTGATGGAATTCATGATCAGATTCCTCATTACCGTAGCGATCATATTGATATCAGCAAACACCTCTATGGAAGGATCAATAGCTATTTTTGCCTGAATTTCTTTTTCCTGCATAGGTGTTTTAAATAGTGATACAATATTTTCCGTTAACTTGCTCAAGTTAAACTTTTCGGGTTGAAACCGAATGCTCCCGGTTTGTGTCCTTGACCATTCCAAAAGGTTTTCAAGCAACGAGTATAACTGTTCCGACGAATATTTCATCATCTTAATTAAGTCGTAGGAGTCTTTCTTGTCCAGGTGATCAAAATCTTCGGCCAGAAACTGGGTCTGACTTAAAAAACCCCCGATAGCACCCTTCAGATCGTGTGAGATGATCGAAAAGAACTTATCTTTTGTATTATTTAACTGATCCAACTTTTCGCTTTGTTCTTTAATTTGTTGATTCTGAGATGATAGCAAGCTTAGCGCTTTGTTCTTTGCACGTACCTGACGGTTCAGTAGATAGATCATCAAAAGAAACAGGATAAAAACAACCGATAAGGAGATGATGATAAACCTTTTGGACCTGTTTTGTTTGTTGAGTAGTTCGATTTCTTCCTGTTTCTTTCTGGTTTCATATTGTATTTCCAGCTCGGCAATCTCTTTCTTGGCCTCCTGGCTTAAGCGACTGTTTTTTAGGTTGTTGTATTGTTCGAAGTAATGCAGGGCATGCTCAAAATTTCCGGTATTTTTATATAAGTCATAAAAACATCTGTAATTAATTTCCAGGGTATGCATATCGCCAATGGTTTCTGCAATTTTTATGCTTCGGTTCAGGTAATCCTTTGCTTTTCCGGGATTATTCTGTTTACAATAAAGCTCGCCAATATTCAGGAGCGATGTGGCTATGCCGTTTTTGTTGTTTAAATGTTTTTCAATCTCCAGCGATTGTTGATAATAATCCAGGGCATGATTGTATTTGCGCATATGAAAGTACAATACCCCAATATTGTTAAGGGTATTACTTATTCCCGCAGAATCCTGCAGCCTTTGTTTGATCTTTAAACTCTCAAGATAATATTTGATGGCTTTGTCATATTCCTCGATGAAACGGTATACTATTCCCAGGTTATTGTATGCAGTTCCAATCCCGTCAATATCATGTTGTTTTTGATTGATGGCCAGGAATTTTTCAAAATATTCTATCGATTTATCAATATCGTCCATATAAAAATAGGCTTCACCCAGGAATGAAGTAGAGAGATCCATAAATTTCAGGTTCTCTTCCTCCTCGGCAATTTTTAAGAGTTCGCTGGCATATTTTATGGCTTCTTCCATCGAACTGTTTAAATATTCAAGGGAAAGCTGGCGTAGGATATCCATCCTTTTCTCGCCCGAAGATTTTTCTAATTCCTTTAGCAAACTATCTACAGGAGCAGGGTTAGTACCCAGGGTAAGTAGTGGTAAGGAAATTAAAAAAATAAGAATAACAATGTTCTTGAGCATTTGCTGAAGCAATGGTTAATAATAAATCATTTTGCTGATAAAGATATAAATAAATCAAAAGATAGAGGTTTTTTGTTGGGTGAAGTTCTTTCTTTTTCTGGTAATTTTAAAGAACTCCTGCTTGTTGGAGCTATTAAATCTTTGCGAAATAATAGATAACTGGGGATGTTAATAAGATTATTCAAGGGAGTGTTTCTTTAAAAAATACATTCGATAGTTCTCGTATTAAATTTTTGAGTGTTATGGTTAACCTCTAAGCATTTGTTTTTTTCACCCCTCTTTGGATGATGGTGATATCAGAAATAAAAAGGGTTTTTGTCAGGGTTGGGGAAAGATTTTAAAATAATAAATGTTTCTTTTCACTGTTCTTCCATTTGGCCTGGTACTCGTACTGAACGAAAAATATTTTTAGGTCAGCCTGGTAATCATAATCTGTAAAAAAAATAGTTTTATCTGCCTGGTATTCGTACTCGGTAAAATACCATAATCCGGTATTTCCTTTAGCCTGGTAATCATATTCTACCTTATAAACCAGCAGGTCGGCCTGGTAATCATATTCGGTTACAAAAACCTTGATATCCGCCTGGTAATCGTAGTTAACCGAATAGATTTTTTGTGAATAAGCATTTGAAACAAACAAGCCCCAAATAAAAAAGGTAATAAAAATAGTTCTTAGCATAACTAATCATTTGTAAGTTGATTCTGAGAAAAAAGATCTCCAATAAGTCTTAAATCGTCTCCCGAGGGATTCTGGAATACTCTTAAATCAAACTCAGGTACAACAGCCAGAATATGATCAAAAATGTCGGCTTGTACCTGTTCGTAGATACCCCACGATTGTTCCTTGCTGAAACAATAGATCTGGATAGGCAGTCCTTTTTCTGTAGGTTGCAGATGACGTACCAGGGTGATATAGGGGGGCTTATTGGGATGAATCTTGGGATGCTTGTCGAGAAAAATCTCCACATACTTCCTGAAAACACCTATATTGGTAAGGCTTCTGCGGCTAACCCTGTCATTTTCAACCCCCAGCTCTTTGTTATATTTTTCAATTTCTTCCTGTTTTTGAAGGATATAGTCCCGGATAAGTTTAATATTCTTGAATTTTTCCAGCATCTCCCCGGTACAGAACCTTACACTTTTAAGGTCAATATATACGGACCTTGAAATTCTTCGTCCTTTGGATTCTTCCATCCCCTTCCAGTTCTGGAACGACTCGGAGATCAGGGCGTAAGTAGGGATGGTGGAGATGGTTTTGTCCCAGTTTTGTACTTTAACAGTATGGAGGGTTATTTCCTGCACCACCCCATCGGCATTTCTGCTGGGCATCGCAATCCAGTCGCCCGGTTTTACCATTTTGTTGGCCGAAAGCTGAATGCTGGAAACAAATCCCAGGATGGTATCTTTAAATACCAGGATAAGGATTGCTGCAACAGCTCCTAACCCTGCAATTAAAGCCGCAGGAGATTTTCCCAGGATTACCGAGAGGATAAAAATGATTCCTAAAAAATAAATGATGATTTTTACGGTTTGGATATACCCCTTGATCGGGCGTTCGTTGGATACCGGGAGGGTTAAATAGAGGTTATGAACTCCGGAGAGAAAAGCATCGGTCACCAGCATCCCTACAAAGATCATATAAATGTTTGCAATGGATTTTATGAGTGCCGAAATCTCCGGAAAATCATTTAACCCTACAGCTGCAAAATAGTATATAACAATGGCCGGAGCCAGGTGTGCAATCCGGTGAAGAACTTTTCGGTTAAGAATAAAATTATCCCAGTTATTGCGCGTATTTCTTACAATCCTGCTGATGGCGTTGACCAATATCTTTTTTACAATAAAATAGGCCAACCAGGATAAAAACAGGATGAGCAAAACTATCAGGATGATCTTAATTACCGAAGCATAATCTTCTGGTAATCCTGATTTCAAAAGCAACTCTTTTAATTTTAAACTAAACGTTGAATTCATAATCTAAAGGTTTAACCGAATATTTCATATTTTAGCAAATAAAATTAGTGTTTAATATTTACACATACAAAAATAATAACCCTATGAAAAAAAAATCCTTTACCCATTTAAAGATTGTTGCTTGCATGTTGTTGGTAAGTCTTGTAACAAATGCATCGGCACAGGTTGATTTTGACGAATATTTTTCAGATCAAACCCTGCGGGTTGACTTTATCTTTGCGGGCAATGCAGAGCAAGAGTTAATCTATCTGGATAAAATAAAAAAAGAACCTTTCTGGGGAGGAAACAGAACACGGCTAATCAATCCCCTGGATTACGGGGAGTATCAACTGGTAGTTTATGATTCTGCTACCCGGAAAAAAATCTACCAAAACGGTTTTTCTACTCTTTTCGAGGAGTGGCAGACAACCAACGAAGCCCTGAAAGTAGATAAAGGGTTTGAACAGAGTGTGAGGTTTCCTTTTCCTAAAAATCCCGTCCAAATAAAAATATTTAGCCGAAGCTGGGAAGGTGAATTTAATGAAGTTTATGCCCTGGACATTGATCCCGACGATTATTTTATTGATCCTGAAACCCACGATTATCCTTATGAGAAGCTGGTAGATCATGGAAACCCTGCAGAAAAAGCCGATATCGTTTTTCTGGCCGAAGGCTATACAGCCAACCAGATGGATAAATTTAAAAAGGATGTACAACGCCTGGTCAGTTATTTGTTTAGTCAGCCTCCCTTCGATACCGAGGCAGAAAAGTTCAATATCTGGATTGTAAAATCCCCCTCTGAAGAATCCGGTACGGATATTCCCGGACGAGATATCTATAAAAAAACGGTACTCAACAGCAACTTTTATACTTTCGACAGCGAAAGATACCTGACCACCGACAACTTTCATATGGTTTCCGATGTGGCTTCGGTTGTTCCCTACGACGATATTTGTATTGTGGTAAACTCTGAAAAATATGGAGGAGGCGGGATCTATAATCACTATGCCATTTTTACCGCTGATCATCCCTCGGCTGAAACCGTTTTTATTCATGAGTTTGGACACTCTTTTGCCGGCCTGGGCGATGAATATTACACTTCGTCAACCTCGTACAACGATTTTTATAATCTTGACATTGAACCCTGGCAACCAAATATTACTACCTTAAAAGCATTTGATACGAAGTGGAAGGTGATGGTTGATGAGGATACCCCTGTTCCAACACCACGAAAAAAAGAATATAAAAATGTAGTGGGTGTTTTTGAGGGAGGTGGTTATGTGAGTAAAGGAATGTTTAGTCCGTTTATGGATTGCCGGATGAAGAGTAATGCAGCGGATGGTTTTTGCCCTGTGTGCCGGGAGGCCATAAAAGAAATGATAAAGTCAAAATCAGAGTAAAATAAAAAACATCCGAGGGTATTCCTTCGGATGTTTTTTTATGAGATAATATTTTACACTTCTCTTCGCAGGTGTTTTCGGGCAATAAAATAGTAAATAATTAGTCCTGCTCCTCCAAAAAAGAAGATCATCGACAGGTAAGCCACGCCTTCGTTAATGGCTGTATTTTGAGTTAACAGTTCGCCCATGAGGAATCCTATGGCTATGCCTATGAATAAGATCCCGTATTTTAAACTGGGGGATACATTGGCATCTTTGTTAAAAATGGATGCTGTTACACCTTTTTCAATGAGTGCTAATCGTTCTTTTCTGCGAATAAATAAATGAAAAATTCCATAAACCAGTGCAAAAAATGAAATGGGTATTAAAAATTCTAAACTATTCATAACTTTTTGTTTTAGTTTCACATCGTTTAAATACTTCGACGCATACTTTTTTTAATGGGTTACAACTTTTAATTAAATTTTGATCTTTCCGGGTTTTTTTCTGGCAGTTTGTTCTTTACTCCTCCCTGGTAAGCTCAAATTCACCACCTCCTTGTTTTACAATCAGCTTATTTTTATCCGGAAGAAATTCAATTTTTAACGAAGCCTGGTCGAATTTAAATTTGTGCTCATCATAAGCTTCCAATGGGAACGAAGGCTGTCCGGTTCCCTGTCCGATCAGGATATTGTCTTTTTTGGTGATGGTTAGTTTTAAGGGAAAGGTGGGACTTGAATATATTCCTAAATATTTATCCAGCTCTTCTGGGGTAAGTTGTAATGCTTCTTTAAATTCTGGTAGTTCATACTCTTTTCCAAAGTAAATGCTTAAGGCTCCGATTAGGATATCATTCATGGGCATGGAAACACCATTCGACAGGTAGGTAATCGAAACTTTTTCCCCGGGAAAATAAAATGCATTGGATTGAAAACCATCGATTCCCCCGGTGTGTCCCCATGCCTTTTTTTCATAAAAAGGCACCTGCAAAAGTCCCATCCCAATTCCTTCCTGGATCTCCATCATCTTTGCCAGGGTTTCATGACTAACAAGTTGATGGTTAAAAAGCTGGTTGAGAAAAGTATTTAAGTCATAGGGTGTGGAAACAATGCCTCCGGCACCTAGCGGAACACTCATGTCGGTCTCTGTGGCTAATTCCCACTCGCCCACCTTATTGTAGGATAAGGCCTCGTTTTGTCCGGGATCGATTTCTGAACCATAGCAGGTATTTTTTAAATCACAGGGTTCGATGATATAATCATGCAATACCCGGGCATAAGATTGCCCGGTGATATCTTCGATTATAAATGAGAGTAAAACAAAATTGGAGTTTGAATATTCTGTTTTTTCTCCGGGTTCGAAAACGGTTCCGTAAGTTATTATTTTCTCAACGAGCTCTTGTTTGTTCAGGGGAGACTCCATCCATGATGGATAATCTTCGGCATTGGTAAAATTATATATCCCGCTCCGGTGTTTTAAAAGATGTGTAATGGTTATCTGACCGGCATTTGGGATTTCAGGATAAAATTCTTCCAGTTTCGTATCCAGGGTGAGTTTGTCCTGTTCAACAAGTTGCATGATGATCGTTGCCGTAAAAGTTTTAGAGATGGAGCCGATCCTGAATTTTGTATGCTTCCGGATCGGTAGTTGCTCTTCAATGCTTATATAGCCAAAACAATTCTGATAGACTTCCTTTCCCTCCTTAAAGATGGAAATGCTCCCCATTCCTTTTTCGTTCTCCTCAATGATTGAGAATAATCGATCCATCTTGCTTTGGTCAAAAGTTTGTGCCATTGAGGTTATGCTAACCAAAAGAGCCAGGGTTAATGTTTTTAATTTCATCCTTTTTTTATTTTATGATTAATAAATAATTTTGATCTATGACGTGTTTATCGGAGAGCAAGTTACTAATTTTTGTTTTTATATTTTGGGTACATTTTTCTTAAATTTTTAATAACTTGTAACCAGATCTTGTATCAAAGCGTCATAAAAATAAAGGAAAGGATTTTGAAGCAGGAAAAACAGTATATACAAAGAGTACTTAACGGAGATGTAAATGCATTTGGTTACCTGGTCGGGTTGCATAAAGACATGGTGTATACCCTCGCCTTGAGAATGTTAAAGAAACCGGAAGAGGCTGAAGAACTGGCGCAGGATGTGTTTGTAAAAGCTTTTCAGTCGTTGGAGAGTTTTAAGTTTGAATCCAGGTTTTCCACCTGGTTGTACCGGATAACTTACAATGCAGCTGTTTCCTGTTTAAGAAAAAAAAGAGTGCAAATGGAAGATATTGATAATATTCATCTGCCCGATCATATGGTGATGGATACCTATCAGGGCATCAATGAATTAAAAAATAAAGAACAACGAACCTATGTAAGGCTGGCCATCAAACAATTAAAAGAAGAGGAGGCTTTCATCGTTACCCTATACTACCTGGAGGAACATTCCATCGATGAAATCAGTGAAATTACCGGCTTTACTCCCTCAAACGTAAAGGTAAAATTGCACCGGGCAAGGAAAAGATTTTACGAAGCATTAAAACAGATTTTAAAAGACGAAATGAAAATGATCGTATGAGTAAAAAAGAAACCAATATTGAACAGTATACCCGCCAGCTGATTCAAAAAGCAGGACAAGAACAGCCTTCGGTTGATTTTACCAAAAAAGTGATGCAGAAAGTTCTTATGGAACCCTCGGTAAACTACTCTGCTTCTTTCTCCCTCGATGATAAGAAAAGCAAAATCTGGCTATTCCTTTCCATTGCATCGATGTTCGTTGGATATATCTTTTTCTTCTTTTTTAAGAACGATTTTAACCTGGATAAAAGTCTTGAAAGCTTTTCTTCACCCCATTATTTTAATTTAATCCTCGATTTCTTTAAACAGGTTTATTTTGAGCTTAGCTTTTCACCCTACGTTTTATTAGGACTGGCAGGAGTGATTGTATTGATTGTAATTGATCAATCCATTGTCAAATTTCTTCATTCACTTTAAGAACTATAGATCAAATTTTATTTTAATCGATTAGTTGTTTCTCCAAAAGTTTTTCCTGGTATTGAAAATCAAATAATAACAGGAGAATACTAAAATTCCGTATTTTTTTGGTGAATAAATTTTCCTCAGGTCGTAAAGAGTTATCCGCAATTTATATTAAATCATAATTAAATTTTTTAGATTTGACGAAAATAAGAATTTTTGACTTTGGAACCCCTGACTACTGAAATAATAATTAAAGGTATACTAAATCAAGATAAAACTATTTTAAAGGCTGTCTATTTAACCTATTTCCCATATATAAAAAAGATGGTAGAAGATCATAGGGGAGGAGAACAGGATGCCAAGGATGTTTTTCAGGAAGCTTTAATTATTATTTACCGGAAGATTAAAGAGGATAAACTGGAGATTCATACAACCTTTAAATCCTACTTGTCAGCGATTTGCCGGTATATTTGGTTTAAAGAGGTTTCTACGAGTCGTGAAAATATTGAAAATCTCTCGGTTTATTTGGAGTATGAAAATTTACCGGAGATTCATATGGATGAGTTCAAATTACATAAACAATACCAGTTGTATCAAAAACATTTTAAACGGCTGGAAAAAGGATGCCAGAAAACCTTAAAATTATTTTTAAAAAATAAATCTTTAAAGGAAATTGCAAAAAAACTGGATACTTCTTATGATTATATCAGAACCAAGAAAAAAAGGTGTAAGGAGCAATTAATCCGATATATTAAGGAAGATCCGGAATACAATAGATGGAAATAGAACGACCTGATGAAACATTTGATCGACAGATACCTGGATGGAGAAATGTCAGTTCGTGAGCAACTGGCATTTGAAGAACTGTTGCGCGATAATCCCCGTTTGCAAAAGGAGTTTATGTTCCGTAAAAATGTGGATGAGGCCATTGCCGAGGAGGATGTAATGAATTTAAGGGATAATCTGGAAGAGATTATCCGGGGAAAACCTGTCAATCGGTTCTTGCGTCCTGTTTCTCTTGCGGTGGTGGCAGCGATGGCTTTATTGCTGCTCGTTGCCGGATGGCACTTTTTTAAACCCCAACCTGCCCGGAATGGCGGGCAGCTTTTTGCCCGGTCCTACGAAAAGTATCCTTCGGTTTTTAATGCCCGTTCGACAGAAGAGGTTGCTGAACAGGAAATTTTACTTCGTAACGCTTTTGCTTACTATGAACAGGACCAATTTAACAAGGCCAAGGAAGTATTTGATTCCCTTGTACACACTGATCAAAACAATCATATGGCTACATTTTATCTGGCCATAAGCTGTATCGAGCTCGGGGAACTGGACGATGCCGAAAAATATTTGCAACTCCTGGTCCGGGAACCGAATCAGATTTTTTGGGAACAGTCCCATTGGTACCTTGCCCTGGTTTATGTTAAGCAGGAAAAGTATGCCGAGGCAAAAAAGATCCTTCAAACGATCGTTAATGAAACGTTAAGTTATACTGCTGAAGCAGAAGAGATCCTTAAACAACTGGACTAGTATTTTTTTTCCGGCGACGGAAAAAAAGGATGACCGATAGCCCCAGGATTAGCAGGGCCACTCCGGCAAGAATAAATTTTGTGGATTTGTGGAACAGCGGCGTATCGTCTCCGATCACTACATAGCCGGCCCAAAAATAGGGATGAGCCTTCAACGGATCGGCATGGTCAATAAAATCAAGTTTAGCCTGGCGAAGCGCACCAGCTTTATTTTGACCCGTTTTTAGATTCTGATAAAAGCGGGTCATCAGGTCTACCCCCGATTTATCTTCCACTGACCAGAGAGTCATGATAATGGAGGGGCATCCGGCATAAATAAAACCCCGGGCCAGGCTAATTACTCCCTCGCCCCGGTGTAATTTGCCACTTCCGCTGTTGCACGAACTTAAAACCGACATCCGGCAGTTTAACTTCATGTTATAAATTTCATAGGTATTCAGCAGGCCATCCTCCGTCGTGTCATTCTTCTGTGTGAATGCCATCTTTGAGTACATGGGGTTTTCGTCATCGATGATGGTATGCATGGCCAGGTGTAGAATGTCGTAATCCGGGGCTACCGCTTTAAAGGTTTCTTCGGCGGCTTCGAAATCAAGATATGAATCACCCCCAATGATTTCTACCACATTCCGGGCTTCCTCTTTGATTCCTTTCAGCGGGAAAAGCTTTTCGCGGTATTGCTGCCGGATCGAAAGGTCATTTTGCGTGATTTCTCGAATGTTGTTGTAGGTTGGAGCAAAGGCACCCAGCCGTTTGGAGGCTGTTTTATCCCTTTGCCTGGTTTCGTAAAGCAACGTGGCAGAATAAGAGTAACTTAGCTGGTGGTTTTTGATTAAGTAGGGCTGTTGCCTGTAATTAATCCGGGTGGATGGTAGGATCTTTTTTATTAAAATGTCATAGGGGAGATAGGCCAGCTTATTATCGGGGATGATGATCAGTTTTTTGTGACGAATCTCTTGTTCGAAAGGGGCAATAAGTTCCTGGTACAGGTTATAGGAACTTTCCTGGAACCGGATAAAATCCCCGAGCGTATGGGTGGAGAAGTTATTGTCCGACAAGGCCCCCAGCAAAAAATCCAGGTTATGGTTGAACTTGTCGTTCAGGGCAACCTCATGCATCCTGATCTTTTCTTTGCTGATCATAAAGCTGTAAAGCTTGCTGCCGGAATAGCTATACTCCAGCAATACTTCGTTGGGTGCCAGCTTTTGTTTTACAAAGGCCAGGCTTACGATCTCCTGGTTGTATTTCAGGTTATGGTAGGCCGGGTATTGGAGCTCCAGGAAGCTGATCAGTTGATCATAGTCCTGTTTTAGCTCAAAAAGATTTTTACTCCAGTAGGCTATTTTCCTGGAGTCCGGTTTTTCCTGTTTATTTTCTTCATAGATCAGCTCTTCGTAAGTATAAATCTCTTTTTCCAGTTTTGTCTCTTGTTGTTTGAGCGAGTCGGGGATGTTTCCTACCGTTAATGCCTGGTTTCCCTTAATGGCCTCCAGCAGTACGGCCGATTTTCCCGATTCAATAAACCGGAAGGCGTGTTGCAGAAAAACGGATTCATTCTCCAGCTGGTATGCATGATAACAGGCTTCGATGGCCCTGGAGATGATCACCTCGGTGTTTTCAACCAGCTGCAGTTTGCTGCTTTCGTTTAAATAGCCGGTTCGGATCCTGTTGGATGTTTCGATGGCCAGGTCAAAGGTATGGATGCTTTGACGGAAAAGTTCGGCCTCTTGTGTTTGTATGGCCTGCTCTGAAAGGGCTATGGCTTTGTTTTTGAATACTTCAAGCAGGTGCGTTTTGGATAGTACCTTTTCAATATCCGGGTTGGCAGCCGGTGAGGTGTCGTTAAATTCGTTAGCCAGGGCAAGAAGTGCCCGCTGGTAATAAAAGATTGCCTGCTCCAGGTCCCGGTTTTGATGGTAAAAGTAACCCAGCTGGTTGTAACTCTCGGCAGTGAGCGGGTTTTTCTCTCCAAAATTAATCTGGTTGATTTTAAGTGCTTTCCGGAAATAGTCCAGGGCTTTTTCGTTGCGGCCCTGTTTGGCTAAAAACTGGGCATACTTCCCATAATGCAGCGAAAGCCACAGGTTGGTATCGCTGAAATGGGTCCGGATAGTTTCTATGGCTTGAATATAATATTGTTCAGCCTTTTGAGGCTGACCGAGGTTTTCGTAGCAAATGGCAAGGTTGGCATAGGTAGAAAAAGTTGGTTGATTCTCTACCTTTAATGTTAAACTTTTAATGTAATAATCTATTGCTTGAATAAAATTATGATTTAACCGATATATATTGCCCAGATTATTGTAGGTCGATGAAATTTGTTTTTGATATTTGGAAGAATTATGATTAAAGATATCCAAAGCCATTAAATGAAAATCTTTGGCTTTGGCATAATCCTGCCGGATAAAGTAGATGTTGGCCTGGTTGCCATAGATGTAGGCCAGCAGGCCGGTTTCATTTTTTTGCCGGTAGATCTGTTCGGCTCGGTGGTAATAGGTCAGGGCCTCATCATACTGGCCCGAAAGCTTCCGGATAATTCCCATGCTTTGGTAGGCATGGGCCAGCGAAATGGAACGCCCCGAATCCTGTTTTTCCATGATTTCAATGGCTTTTTGGGTATGCCATAAGGCACTGTCCAGGATCCCCTGCCGCCCCAGGATCACCCCGCGGGTATAATGAGCCCTGGCCTTTTGGATGGATGCGGTGCTGTCCGCATTCATGCCGGCAACCGGATGGAATAACCCCAGCCAAACCGCAAGAAAAAGGATAAAAGGAATGCTTTTTTTGATCATAACCTTGAACTCTATCCCTATATACTCAAAATTTTTGAAAAAGTTTAACTTTTTTTCGTATTCTAACTTACGGATTTTCAACGAGATAAAAAATAATTTTGAAAAAAATTGAAATTTGATGATCACATTTTCCCCTTTTTGGACACTTATAAGTGAGAGGACCTTAATCCTGAAAATTAATTTTTAATCAACTTATATTTTGTAAAATTTAAATTATTTAAACTATGAAAACGTTAAAAAATTTTTTCCGAAGCGAGAACAATCAAAAAACCATGAACCACTTTTCCGATGTCCTGGATCATCATGCCCTGCTGATGGTAAAAGGCGGAACCGAGCCCGATGAAGATTTATGGCCACCCATTGATGAGGACGATCTCGACGAAGGCGATGACGAAAGTGGAAGTGAAACCCAACCTTAAGAGTTGTTCGTTTTATTGCAGGTGATGTTGGATGGATTCATTAGTTTGCAAATTTTAATAGAGAACAGCAGGATTATATTCCCTACATCTCCGGGAGGATGATAAGCATAACAGTACAATTTATTTTTACAGGATCATTTTTGGACAATAATTATTTTGGTTTTTAAGGAATTAAAAACGGTAATAAAAATAAAACATAACCATTTAATCTGCAGGTGAATGAATTATTTTTAAGGATAATGATAAACAGGACCCGGGATATATTATAAGAGATCCTGCTCGGTTAATGAGTTGAATGAACGATAAAAATATGCTGATATTTTAATGAGTCATTACGATTGGTAATATGGACTCATGTGTGAGAAGATTATGGAAAAACAAGTGATCTAAGATAATGTTATCACTTGGGCACAAATCGTATTAAAATATGAACGGATGTTGAACTAAAATACTATTCGAATGAGAACCAATATGGAAATAATCGACAAATACCTTAATGGCGAGATGGAGGACCGGGAGCTGGAGCAGTTTAACCATCTGCTTGCTACAGACCCGGAAGCACAGGAAGAGGTTGATCTCCATCAGGCAATAGATGAAGCCATTATGGAAGAGGACATCATGAGTTTTCGCGATACCATGCAAATGATATACGCCGAAGACGAAAAGGTAAAACGGCAACCTGCTGGTTTTTCCCGCAGAAAACTATACTATGCGGCAGCTACCCTTGCCCTTTTACTGGCCACAGGGGGTGTTGTAAGGCAATTGACACAGCCTGACTACGATAACCAGGAAATGTTTAATCAGTTTTATCAACCCTACGAGGTTACGGTTACCTACCGGTCGGGTAATACCGAAACCGACCGTCTGCTGCTTACCGCCCTCCAGAAATATGAGGAGGAGCATTACCAGGAAGCCCTGGTACTTTTCGAGCAACTGCTCGAAAAACGAAAGGACGATATGGCGGTTAACCTCTATTCGGGGATTTCATACATGGAGGTGGAAAAATACCAAAAAGCAACCCATTCCTTCCAGACCATCATCACCGATAACAACAACCTTTTTATCGAACAGGCCGAATGGTACCTGGCCATGTGCTATTTAAAAACTGACGAAAACAAAAAAGCCAAGGAGCTGCTGGACGAGCTCATTAAAAAGGAAAGCTATTATAAAGAAATGGCCAGGAAAATTAAGAATGAGTTGTATAACTAATGTCTCCAAAATAATTACGAAATGTACACTAATCTTATGAAACACTCTCATGTGAAAGAAAAAAAGGATGATAAAGATACCTTCGAAAGAATTAGTTTTCTTTCGCATATATCTCATGGTATCCGTACCCCATTAAATTCGATCATGGGATTTTCAAAGTTAATGGCTCAAAGGCACCTTTCGGAGGATAAACAGCAGGATTATATTAAAGAAATATTAAACGGAAGTGAATTGCTCCTTCAGTTTGTTGAGAATGTTATTGATCTTTCTCAGTTCCAGGCAAATAACTATTCACTGAAAGTTGAAAAACATAATATCTGTGAAAAGTTAAAGGAACTTACCAAAGAGTTTAATACGCAAAAGAAAGAGTATCTTTCCGAAGATGTTACCATCCATTTTCCCGGGGAGGATGAATGTAACGAAGATTATCTGCTAACCGACAGCTCGTTGTTTAAAAAAGCAGTGATCCGTTTAATTCACCTGGTGAGTACAAAATACCATGCACGGGAATATGAATTAGGGTACAAAATTCTGGGGGAGGACTGGATTCATTTTTTTGTAACCCCCTTAAACCAGAAAGAGGGAGAGCAAGGTTTGATGAAGCAACTACGTGATGATGAAGCCATCCATGACAACTCGTTCGAATATTTTAATTTCCAGGTGCTTCAAAAATCACTTGAGGTATTACATGGTCAGCTGTTGCTGGATAACTTTAACCACGGATTTTCATTTAAAATCCCCGTAGATATACGAAAACATAATCAATCAATGATTTTAAAACCTAATCGATCATGAAAACCTGTACGACCTATATGCCAACGGAAAGGGGAAAAATGGGCATCGACACCAAATACATCATTTATGTAGAGGCAGCCAGGGATTTTTCCCGTGTTATCCTGAATAATAACGAAAGCCTCAATTTGTTGTTAACCATTGATGAGGTGGAGCAACTGCTTTACGACCAGGGATTCTTCCGGTTTAACTACAAACACCTGGTAAATCTTCGGTATGTCCAGATGATTTTTACCCGCGATGCCTCCAAGGTGATTCTTGAAAATGAGAAAGAGATCTTTGTCAGCCAGAGCCGCCGGGAAGCATTGTTCGAGAACCTGAAAAAAGTTTTTGATTTGCAGGAGGTTGCCGGATAAACGTTTTTTTCATAGAAAACATCAGTTGAGTAGACTTAAAAAAAGTTTGTTGTTGTTTAAGTTTGTATTGATTTCAAAGCAATGATCCTTCGGGGACGTAAAATTACCCGGAGGATTTGCTAATGTGAAAATACAGACCCGACATAATGAAATGTTGTTATTGTTTATTATTTGTTTTTTGGAATTTTGCCAGATAATCCAAGAATATTAGATGTATGGTGAAAAAAAATAAAATAATAATCCGTGATCAGGCATACCGCTTGTGCATGCTTAGAACAGGTGCAGCGCAATATATTAAGGTAGGTTAAGTACATCCTCATTAAATATTTCTTCTATTGATAATAAATCCCTAAATTAGGCAAACAAATAAAATGGAATCCTAAAATGCCATTTCCCTTCTATAAACAACTCGATGCCATGGACTGCGGCCCTTCGTGCGTCCGCATGATAGCCAAATACTATGGTAAAAACTATACCCTGCAAACCCTGCGCGATAAAAGCTATATCACTCGCGAGGGAGTTTCAATGCTTGGTATTAGCGATGCTGCCGAAGCCATTGGCTTCAGAAGTATGGGTGTGCGGATAACGTTTGAGCAGCTTCTAAAAGAAGCCCCATTGCCCTGCATTGCACACTGGAAACAGAACCATTTTGTGGTGGTATATAAAATCAAACAAACCAGAAGAGGTATTTCTGTACATGTGGCCGACCCGGCACGCGGAATCATAAAATTTACCCGGGAAGAGTTTATTTCCGGCTGGGCCACTACCAAAGAGGATGGCCAGGAAAAAGGGTTGTGCCTGCTCCTGGAAACTACGCCCGATTTTTACCAGACAGAGGATGAAAAGCCCGATAAATCGGGTTTTAAATTTTTATTCTCCTACCTGCGCCCCTATAAAAGAATTATTACACAGCTATTCCTGGGCCTGATCCTGGGAAGTTTGTTGCAGTTAATCTTCCCATTCCTAACCCAAAGCATTGTCGATAAGGGGATCAATAACCAGGACCTGGGATTTGTAACCCTGATTATTATAGCCCAGCTGGTGTTGATTTTTTCACGCACCCTGGTGGAGTTTATCCGCAGCTGGATATTGTTGCACCTGGGAACAAGGATTAATATCTCTCTGATTTCCGATTTTTTGATCAAGATGATGAAGTTGCCGGTATCGTTTTTCGATTCCAAGATGATCGGTGACCTGATTCAGCGTATCGGCGATCATCGGCGCATTGAAAGTTTTCTTACCTCCTCCACCTTAAATATCCTTTTTTCATTTTTTAACCTGGTAATTTTTGGCATTGTCCTTTTTATTTACAGTGTAAATATTTTTCTGATTTTCCTGGTGGGGAGTGTGCTTTATACATTATGGGTTTACCTGTTTATGAAAAAACGGCGTGAGCTCGACAACCGTCGTTTTGCCCAGCTTTCCGATAACCAGAGCAACATCATTCAACTGATTACCGGAATGCAGGAGATCAAGCTGAACAATTGCGAAAAGCAAAAACGATGGGAATGGGAGCGGATTCAGGCCCGCCTTTTCCGGGTAAGCATTGCCCGTTTATCATTGAATCAGTACCAGCAGGCCGGTGGGGTATTTATCAATGAGGTGAAAAATGTGATAATTACCTTTATTGCGGCCAAATCGGTTATTGATGGCAACATGACCCTGGGGATGATGCTGGCGGTGCAGTATATTATGGGACAGTTGAATAGCCCGATTAACCAGATGATCAGCTTTTTGCAGTCTACCCAGGATGCCAAAATCAGTATGGAACGTTTGGGCGAGATACATCAGAAAGAGGACGAGGAATCGGACGAAACGCCCAAAATTGATATCCTTCCCGAACACCGTGATCTGAATATCGAACAGGTATCCTTTCAATACGAAGGCCCGCACTCGCCTTTTGTATTAGAAGATGTGGAACTAAAAATTCCGGAACAAAAAATTACCGCCATTGTGGGAACCAGTGGTAGTGGCAAGACAACGCTGATAAAACTTTTGTTGGGATTTTACCAGCCGGTAAAGGGAAAAATTAACCTGGGCGATCAGCACCTGGGGAATATCAGCAACCGTTTATGGCGCGACAAATGTGGCGTGGTCATGCAGGACGGGTTTATCTTTTCCGATTCTATTGCCAATAATATTGCCGTTTCGGATGAAATCCCCGACCGGAAAAAATTGCTACATGCTGTGAAAGTAGCCAATATCCAGGAATTTATTGAGTCGTTACCGTTGGGGTATAACACCAAAATTGGCCAGAATGGCGTAGGATTGAGCCAGGGACAAAAGCAACGGATTTTAATTGCCCGTGCCGTTTACAAAAATCCGGAATTTATCTTTTTTGATGAGGCAACCAATGCGCTCGATGCCAATAACGAACGGGTGATTATGGAAAACCTGGAACATTTTTTTAGGGGTAAAACAGTGGTTATTGTGGCCCATCGACTGAGTACCGTAAAAAATGCCGATCAGATTGTGGTGCTGGAGAAGGGGAAACTGGTAGAAAAAGGATCCCATGCAGAGCTGACCAGAAAGAAAGGGGCTTACTATGAGCTGGTGAGGAACCAGTTGGAGTTAGGTGCTTAATTGAACAGTTGGTAAATTGCAGTTTGCAGTTTACAGGTTGGGATATTATTGATATTAAGGTTAATTTAAAGTATAATAAAATGGGAGATTTTAGAGATAATAATTAACCTGATGATTTGATTTAAAGAATTTTAAGTAGCAGCAGTAGGCAGCGGCAGTAGTATGAATTAGCAGCAGTAAATAGCTTGATTGCCGGAGGGAGTTGGCAGTATATAGAGTTTAAAAATAAATATTATTAATATAAATATGAAATTTGGATTTAAACAGTTAAAGTTATATCAGAAGGCTTACAAACTGGCAATGGAAATTTTTGAAATGAGTAAGAAATTTCCTGTTGAAGAAAAATATTCTTTGACAGATCAAATACGCAGATCTTCCAGATCAGTTTGTGCAAATATTGCTGAGGCATATCGAAAACGAAGATATCCAAAACATTTTACAAGCAAAATAACAGATGCTGATGCAGAAACAAGTGAAACGATTGTTTGGTTGGTTTTTGCTATGGATTGTAAATATATTTCAGAAGCAACACACGATCGTCTGGAAAATGAATATGAAGAAGTGGGTAAAATGCTGGGTTCAACAATGGCAGACCATCCTGAAAAATTTTCACCTAAGTAAACTATGCTGCTTACTGCCGCTGCCTACTACCGCTGCCTACTGCTGCTATAAAATGCTGTTTATTTAATATGAAAAAATGAAATTATCAAGAGATGGAAGAACACAATAAAATAGAGCTCCGCTCAACAGAAGTCCAGGAAATCCTTTCCCGTCCGCCGAGATGGATGGTGCGATGGGGTATAACCATTGTTTTTGTGGTGGTTGCCATTCTTGTCACCGGGAGTTGGTTTTTTAAATATCCCGATATTATCCCGGCGAATATTGTTCTCACCACCGAGAATCCTCCTGCACCCGTGGTGGCCAAAACTTCCGGAAAAATTCAGAACCTTTTTGTGGCAGACAAACAAAATGTTCAGCAGGAGGATGTGCTGGCTGTCCTGGAAAATCCTGCCCGCTATGAAAGTATCATTACGTTGGAAGATTTGCTGGATGGTTTTAATGCTGATTTTCAGTTGGGTGAACCCTTTTTATTAACGAAGTATCCTTATGAGCTGGGGAGCGTACAATCGTTTTATGCCAACTTTGTCAAAAATATCGAAGCCTACAACCAGATGATCCGGTTAAATTATCATGATCAAAAGATTGGGCTTTACCAGCAGGAGTTAAAAAAGTACGGAAAATATCTGGCTCACCTGGAAAAACAGAATCGACTGCTGGGGGATGATTTTCATTTAGCGCAAAAACAATTCTTAAGAGATTCTGCCTTAAATGCACAGAATATGCTTTCCGATGCCGACTTTGAACAATCAAAATCCCAGCTGATTGCCAAACAATACAGTTTGGAGCAGAACAGTGCTTCTATTGCAAGTATCCATTTGCAAACGGAGACCCTAAAGCAAAATATCCTTGAACTGGAGCTTCAGAAAAAACAGCAGTTAAGCGATTTTCAATCGCAAATAGAGGAATCGTATAAAAATTTACAGGCAGCCATAGATTCATGGAAATATCAGTATACCCTGGTGTCGCATACCAACGGGAAAGTAACGTTTAATCAATACTGGAACGAAAACCAATCGGTTAAAGCGGGCGAAACGGTGATGACTGTTATCCCCGACGATGAAGGAAAAATTATCGGGAAAGTACAGCTTACTTTCCAGGGTGCAGGAAAAGTAAAACCCGGGCAACAAGCCAATATTCAGTTTGCCAATTATCCGTACATGGAATTCGGGATGGTGAAAGGTACTGTTCAATCCATTGCATTGGCACCCAATAATAATTTTTATACAGCCGAAATTAATTTGCCCAATGGATTAACCACGTTTTACGGAATAGAGCTGGATTTTAAGCAGCAGATGACCGGGAAAGCCGAAATTATTACCGAAGATATCCGGCTGTTGGAACGAATTGTAAGGCCTCTGCGCTATATTCTGAAGAAAAATACTAACCTGGGAAATTGATTTATAATACGATGATTTATAAATAAGTTTAAACCACAGACATGCCTGCAGAAGGCAGTAGATACCTTTGTTTACACTGTGGTTTATAAAATATTTAACCACAGGATTTTTCTGAGTTCTTCACCGAGAGACAAAGGGTAATGAAAATATAAATGTATTGCATCTGACTTATTAATGCGTGAAACTCAGCGTTACAATCTGTATCCTCTGTGGCTAATATATACGTGACTATGTAGTTAGAATAGCACAAAATTATACGCTGATTTAAAAAAGATTTATTTTCTTTGTTTATCGAAATAAGAAGTGTAAAAAGATAGAATTATGTTGCAACATCCTTTTGGGAAATATACATTCCAGATTAGATCCTATGACTCGGACCAGCAGGGGAGGTTAACCCTTCCGGCGCTATTCCATTTTTTACAGGAGTGTGCCTGGGAAAATGCGCGTGCCAATGATTTTGGCTACGAGTTTCTCGCAGAAAATAATGCCTTTTGGGTATTGTCGAGAGTGCTGTTGCAAATGGACGAGTATCCTCTGTGGCGCGACGAGATTGAGATAAAAACCTGGCCCAAGGGGGTTGACCGTTTTTTTGCTGTTCGTGATTTTCAAATTTTTAAAAACGGGAAAACTATCGGTAAGGTAACCAGCTACTGGTTAATTGTGGATCGGGATAAAAAACGTCCCCGGCGGCCCGATGATTTTAACTTTGTCCATGAAAACTTTCTGAAAGAATCGGCCATAGAACAAAAACCGGGGAAAGTTGATCTTCCGGAAAATCTGCAGCGGAAAGATCAACGGAAGGTTTTTTCCAGCGATATGGATGTAAACCGGCATGTAAACAATGCAACCTATGTTCGCTGGATTCTCGATTCGTGGTTTGCCGAAAACAATGCAGCGATTGCTGAATTTGAAATTAATTTTCTTTCTGAGCTGATGCTTAATGATGAGTTTCTTGTTTTTGCAGGAAAACAGGAGGAAAACTATTATTATGCATTAGGAGAACCCGGGGCAAAAGCTTTCTGTACCGCACGTTTGAAACCAAAAAATGCCTAAAACCAGGATTTTAGGCATTCTTAAGGGTAAAATCTTTTGACTTTTTAGAAGGGCAGATCATCCGGTTCGTTTGCATCAGGCATATCTTCCAGCGATGGAGGTGGAGGCATGTCGTCGGGTGGGGATTGCTGGCCTTGAGAACTGACTTTCTCAATTCGCCAGGCATCCAGGTTGGTAAAGTAGCTCACTTTACCCTCTTTTTCCCATTTATTTCCCCGGATATTGAAACTTACCTTAATGTCTTCGTTTAGCTGAACGGCATCAATCAGATTACAACGATCCTGGGTAAGCTGGAACTTAATATGATCGGTAAATTCCATTCCCCCGTTGGATTCGGTTTTCTCGATAACAAACTCCCGTTTTTTAAACCGGTCGCTAACCTGGACGGTTTTATATTTTTCAATTAACTTTCCTGATATTTCAAAACTCATAGGTAATCGTTTATTCTTCGTGAATGATTATTTTTTCAATGGCATCTCCCTGTCGAATATCATCAATAATATCCATCCCCTCGTAAACTTTTCCAAAAACGGTATGATGGCGGTCGAGATGCTGTGTATTTTCGCGGTTGTGGCAAATGAAGAATTGTGAACCTCCGGTATCCCTTCCGGCATGGGCCATTGAAAGTACTCCCCGGTCGTGGTATTGGTTGTCTCCATCCAGTTCACACTTGATGGTGTATCCTGGGCCTCCCATCCCGGTTCCGTCAGGACATCCGCCCTGGATAACAAAGTTGGGAATTACCCGGTGAAAGGTTATCCCATCGTAAAAACCATCACGGGATAATTTGATAAAATTTTCTACGGTACCCGGGGCATCTTTCTCAAAGAACTTCACTTTTAGGGTCCCTTTTTCGGTGATTATTTCAGCTGTTTTCATTTGTTCCAGTTTAAATAAAACAAGCACGCTGACTTTACGTGCTTGTCATGAAATATTGGGAGATTAATATTATTCCCCGGTTGATTCAGGGCCTTCGATAACTTCAACCAGTTCAACATCAAAGATAAGGGCCATGTTGGGCTCAATTGCTCCACCCGGACGTACTCTTACGCCATAACCCAGCTCGGTGGGGATATAAAGTTTATAATTGGCACCCTCTTTCATGAGCTGAAGTCCTTCAGTCCAGCCGGGAATCACTCCGTTTAAGGGGAACCTGGCAGGTTCTCCTCTTTCGTAGGAACTGTCAAATTCTGTTCCGTCAATCAAGGTTCCCCGGTAATGAACAACTACCGTATCGGTTGCAGCCGGAGAATCTCCTTCACCTTCTTTGATAATTTCATACTGAAGCCCGCTCTCGGTTACCTCAATGCCTTCTTTCTTCTTGTTTTCTTCAAGGAAAGCTCTGCCGTCAGCTAAATTTTGGGCAATTTTTTGATCTCTTAACTGCTTGAAATATTTCTGGATAATTGGTTTTACCTGTTCATCGCCAAGGTCAAGGTCTTTTTCATTAAATACATCTTCTATCCCTTTGATAAAAGCATTGTAGTTTAATTCGTCTACATAACCTCGCTCCAGGCTGTTTGCTATATCGATACCCAATGCATAGCTTACGCTGTCCAGGTCGGATTCTAATTTCACATTGGTATTTACACCCTGGGAGCAGGATGAAAAGATAAAGGCAACAAAAGTTGAAATCAATACTAAATTTCTCATTTTCATAGTTATTATTTTTAAGTTAATGTATGCTTTTTAATCCTGCAAAGGTGATTAAATTATTTGGAAAAGTCAAAAGTAAGGTTTTAAAAAAAGTTAAAATTTATGATATCATGGATGTTCTTTAATGGCCCTGAGCATATGTCTTTTTCCGCTAGGCCCGGCCATCCTCTGTAAATGAAATCCTGCTTTCCGGATAGCTTGTTTAACGATCCCCTTACTGCTGTAAGTAGTAAGAATTCCCTGCGTATTCATCGCCTGATAGATTTTAATAAAATTATCTGTGCTCCATAGATCAGGCTGCTTTTCGGGGGCAAAAGCATCGAAAAAAATCAGGTCGTACTTTTCTGTAAACGGATAATTATTAAAATCCCCATGGATTTTTTGTAATTGAAAATGACTGGAAAGCCTGATTTTTCTATTCCACTCCGCCTGGTGAATCTGGATAAACAGTTCTTTGTCCTCGTTGGAAAGCCCCAGGCAGGTACTCAGTTGTTGGATGGTATCCGTGGATAAGGGGTAAAGCTCAATGGCTGAATATTCGACTGCTACCTCCCTTTTGAGCCCTTCCAAAAAGGTTAACAGCGCATTTAAACCGGTACCAAAGCCAACTTCAAACAGTTTAATGGATGTTGAATGAATCTGATTAAATCCGGCCTCTATAAAAACATGTCTCGATTCGTTAATTGCACCAAAAACCGAGTGGTAATGGTCGTTAAATTCGGGTGAATAAAGCGTTGCCGAACCATCACGGGTAGGTGTGATTTTGGGTTTCACAAACTGTTTTTTTTAATTATTTAAAAATTCTATTTATTTGCAGGGTAAAGTTAGTAAATTGTTCAACCCATTGTATCTGTTTTACGTTGATCCGGAAAATTATTCATATGGATATGGATGCTTTTTTTGCATCGATTGAACAGCGGGATAACCCTGAACTGCGGGGGAAGCCTGTGGCTGTTGGTGGCTCGGGCGAACGTGGGGTGGTGGCTGCTGCCAGTTACGAAGCCCGCAAATACGGAGTACGTTCAGCCATGTCGTCCCAAAAGGCCAAACAACTATGCCCCGATCTGATTTTTGTCCAATCGGACCGGAAAAAATATAAAGAGGCCTCACAGCAAATGATGGAAATTTTCTTTGAGTATACCGATTTGGTGGAACCCCTTTCTATTGATGAAGCTTTTCTGGATGTTACGCACAATAAGAAAAACCTTCCTTCGGCCACGCTTATAGCCAAAGAGATAAAAAGGCGTATCTACGAAAAAACAAACTTAACCGCGTCGGCCGGGGTATCCATTAATAAGTTTCTGGCAAAGATTGCTTCGGACTATAAAAAACCGGACGGGTTGTTTGTTATTAAACCCGGGGAGGCAGAACGATTTGTGGAGGAGCTGCCGGTAGAAAAAATTCATGGTGTAGGAAAGGTTACCGCCGAAAAGATGCACCGGCTGGGAATCTTTAAAGGAATTGATTTAAAAGCGAAAAGCGAAAAATGGCTCATTGGTCACTTTGGGAAAGCCGGCTCCCACTTTTATAATATTGCCCGGGCAATAGATTACCGGGAGGTTAACCCCAACCGTATCCGAAAGTCGGTAGGTGCCGAACGTACTTTTGAGAAAGATCTGAATGTTGATTTTGCAATTGTGACTCATTTGTACCATATTGAAAAAGAGTTGTTTGAGCGGATAAAACGACATGGGAAATATGGGAAAACATTGACCCTGAAGATTAAATATGCCGATTTTAAGCAGATAACAAGAAGTAAAACCGTAGTTTATCCGATCAATACTTTTCAAAAGCTTCACCGGTTAGCGAAAGAAATTCTACACCAGGTAGAACTGGAAAAAAGTATCCGTTTGTTAGGGTTAACCGTTTCGAACTTCCCGGAGGATAAAGAACCCGTAAACCTGCAATTAACCCTTAATTTTTAACCAGGTGATTCACCGCCTCAGTGAGGCGGGGATAGGTAAATTTAAAACCACTGGCTTGCAGGTGGGATGGGATTACCTGCTGACTGGCCAGAAAAACTTCTATTCCCATATTGCCCGGAATCAGGGCAAAAAGAAATTTCGGAATGCTTAACCATATCGGACGGTTTAGAAGCTTTGCCACCGTTTGATTAAAAGTCTTCGAGGAAACAGGGAAAGGAGCTGTCAGGTTAAAAATGCCAGCCATCTGATGGTGATTGATAAGATATTCGATCGCACGAATTTCATCCGTCAGATGAATCCACGAGAACCATTGTTTCCCGGAGCCCAGGTTTGCTCCCGCAAACCATTGAATAGGCTTCTTTAGCCTGGGAAATATGCCCCCAGAGTTTCCCAGAACCATGCCGGTTCTGATAATTACTCTTCGTACCCCCATGGATTCTATTTCCCGGGTCGATTTTTCCCATTGATCTGTCACCTCGGCCAGGAATCCGTCTCCCTTGGGACTTTTTTCGTTGCATTCTCCCTGGGTATCATAGCCGTAATAACCAATTGCCGAACCCTGGATCATGAGTTCCGGTTTGTGTTTTGCATGTTTAACTGCTTCGGTAATTTTTTTACCTGCATTGATCCGGCTGCTTAAGATTTTTTGCTTGTGCTTCTGGGTCCATAAGCGGGAGGCAATATTTGCACCGGCAAGATTGATGATTACGTCGGTTTGCGCCAGTAGCTCCGAGAGCTTAAGAACATTGTTATAGTCCCACTGAAAAACTTCTGTCCTTTCATCCAATGTTTGTCGTGCTTTGTCTTTATTCCGGGTAATAGCTGTAACTTTTAAGTTCTTGTCAAGGAGGTATTGGGTAAGTGCTTTACCGATAAAACCTGTGGCTCCAAAAATGGCAATATTTTTCATCGCTTATTCCTTTAATGCCTGCTTATACTTTTTTAAAGCACGTTCGCGGGCAGATTTATGTTCTACAATGGGATCCGGATAATCTTTGGAGGTTAACTCAGGAACCCATTTCTTGATGTATTTTAATTCCGGGTCAAATTTTTTGGTTTGTAAATCAGGGTTGAAAACCCTGAAATAGGGAGCTGCGTCGCAACCGGTTCCTGCTGCCCATTGCCAACCCCCATTGTTTGATGCCAGCTCATAATCCAGGAGTTTGCCTGCAAAGTAAGCCTCCCCCCAACGCCAGTCAATGAGCAGATGTTTGGTTAAAAAACTTGCGGTAATCATTCGTAACCGGTTATGCATATAACCGGTATTATTTAATTCGCGCATTCCGGCATCCACAATAGGATAACCTGTATTCCCGTTGCACCAGGCTTCAAATTCTTTCTCATCATTTCTCCACTCGATGTTGTCGTATTGTTTTTTAAACGATTGTTCGGTTACCCGGGGAAAATGCCACAGGATCATCATGTAAAATTCGCGCCAGATAAGCTCGTTTAAATACGTTTCGTTGAGTTTGGCCGCCGTTTTGATTAACTCCCTGATACTTAGCGTACCAAACCGTAAATGGACACTGAGTTTTGAGGTTCCGTTTAGGGCTGGAATATCCCTTGTTTGGTCATAGTGGGTGATTTTTTCGCTTTGAATAACTTTTTCAGGAAAATCAGAATGCACCGGGTTAAAACCAATGTCCCGGATCGAAGGAATGTATAGCGGTGCTGTATGATGAAGGTTGGATAGATGTTTTTCCGAAGGATAATTTGTTATTTTCTGCTGATGGAACCTTTCTTTCCATTTTTTGGCATACGGTGTATAAACCGTATAGGGTGTTCCATCATTTTTGAGGAGCTCGTTTTTTTCGAAAATTACCTGGTCTTTGTAGGTGTACACAGGAATACTTCTCCCGGCAAAATATTCTTTTATTTTTTGGTCACGCTCCCTGGCGTAGGGTTCATAATCGTGGTTAAAATATACTGACTGAATTTCGTATTGTTTATTCAGCGTTTTAAAGGCATCTAAGGGATTGTCGTAAAGTACATGCAGTGTACTTTTGTGTTTTTTTATTTCCTGCTGTAAGGTTTTTAACTCCTGATGAATAAAATGGATACGAAGATCATTTTTGTTCTCTAACCTGTTTAATAGCTGTTTGTCAAAAATGAAAACCGCGAGGACATTTCCTTTTTTTAATGCATGAAACAATCCCTGGTTGTCTTTTAACCGTAAGTCGCGCCTGAACCAAAATAGATTAATTTTTTCCATGCTTTGTTTTTTTCTTAACCCATGGAATAAAAGCACTGGTTGATTGGATATATTCTTTGTAACCGGGTTTCTTTTGGATAAGATTTTTTTCAAGCAGGGCCACTCCGGAAACCCTGATTAGCAGGAGAGTCATGAGTACAGAACCCAGTACCGGCAGGGATTGGCCCGATGCAATGCTAAACAGTCCATAGCTCCACCAAACGGCTGCATCACCAAAATAGTTGGGGTGTCGGGTATATTTCCAGAATCCTGAGGTTAACAATTTGCCTTTATTCTCAGGTTTTGATTTGAAAAGCGAAAGTTGTAAGTCGCCCCCGGCTTCGAAGGTAAAACCAATCACCCAGAGTGTCAGGGCAAGGTAATGCATGAAGTTGAAATGCTCTTTTCCGGGATAGAAAGTGCCGAGTAAAGTGGCTGATATCAGCCATAGTAAGATCCCCTGCAGTAAAAATACCTGGAAGAAACTAAACCACCAGTACCTTTTGGGGCCGTATTTTTGTCTAAAGTTCTGGTAACGGTAATCCTCCCCCTTACCCCAGTTGCGTAATGTGATGTAAATCGTCAGCCGGAGGCCCCATAAGGATACCAGGAGAAATACGGTTTGGTTAACAGGGGATGACTGATTTGTTTGAAAAAAGTAAAAGATGCTTACAACAACAAAACCCAGCCCCCAAAAGCTGTCAACAATGCTGGCATTCGTGAGGGTAATGCTGATCAGCCAGGCTAAAACCATTAGCGACAGAATGATTACCAGTGCCTGAAAGTAAAGATCAAAGAATCCCATAGATCGGTTTTTTTTTATTAAAGTGTTGCATAATAAACAAAACTCTGTTTTATTTGTTCAGGATTTTGCAAGTACATCTTCCACACCTATAAAATTAATAAATTTTTGAACCATTGGAGTAAAATCTTGTTTTAAAGTCAGAATCAATACAGTAACAAAATAGTTTATGGCAAGTTATTCAATCAAAGAGCTGGAAAATTTATCGGGCATCAAAGCACATACTATTCGTATTTGGGAAAAACGGTATAATCTCATTGTTCCCTCCAGAACCGATACCAACATAAGATATTATTGTGATCAGGATTTAAAGCGGCTGCTTAATATTGCGATATTAAACCGTCAGGGGATCAGGATCTCAGAAATTGCAAAACTCTCCGATGAAGAATTGGGAGAAAGGGTTGTTAACTTATCGATCGATGCAGGTGATGCAGAACGGAATATTGAACAACTGGTGATCGCCATGGTGGACATGGATGAGGTGAAGTTCGACCGGGTGCTTTCGCGGTATATTATGAATAAAGGATTTGAAGATGCTGTTGTAAAAGTTTTCTTTCCTTTTTTTGAGCGTATAGGTATTCTTTGGCAAACCGGTTCTATTAATCCTGCCCATGAACATTTTGTTTCCAATTTATTTCGGCAAAAACTGATGGTTGCTATCGACAATAATATGGTAGCCGATAACCAGAATGCTAAAAAGTTTATTCTGTTTCTTCCCGAAGGGGAATACCACGAATTAGGTCTTTTGTTTTATAACTATTTAATTCGAAAAACAGGTCAAAAGGTATATTACCTGGGGAGCTCGGTTCCGTTCAATGATATTGTGGAAACCAGCAAAATGGTAGATGCGGATTATCTCTTTACCACTATTACCGCCTCCTTAATCAAAGATGAAACCATAGGCTATTTAAATCGTTTATCGAAAAATTTTCCTTTGAAGAAGATATATGTTACTGGAAAGCAAATTGATCAAATGTTGACGCAACCTCCGTCAAACGTAGTAAAGATAACCTCTCCACATGATTTTACTGAGAATTTGAAGAACCTGTCCTGAATTTTAGAATAATTCTAAATAGTGCATCCTGCTTGTGTTTAAGCAGGATTTTTTTGTTTAATAATTGATAATCAATGTGTATAAAAAGTTAAACATAAAAAATGCACAAATTTGTAATTTAGAACGAATGGCATAAAAAGATGTCTTTGTCTTAAATAATGGTCAATCCGTTTGATAATCTTATTTAGAAATATCCATTTCTTGGCACCTTTAGACATATAAATATTTGGATATTTGGGGTTTTATGTTGTATATTTGTTTAAGAAAATTTAAAAAAGATACAACTATGACAGCACTAGAATTTAATCATCAGTTAATAAGTTTAGAGAATAAACTAACAAGATTTGCCATGAGCTTAACCTCCAATCGGGAAGAAGCTCAGGATCTTTTACAGGAAACCTATTTAAAAGCTCTTTCCCACAGGGATAAATTTGAGGGATATACCAATTTAAAGGCATGGACCTTTACCATCATGAAAAATACCTTTATCAATAATTATCGTAAACAGCAAAAAGAAAATACGCATAACGATACGACCAAAAACATGTATTTTCTTAACCTTACCAAAGAGCAATCTCCGGCAAGGCCCGATAATGAGTTTTCGACCTATGAAATAACCCGGCAAATAGAGCGTTTGCCTGAGGAGTTTAAGGAGCCGTTCAACTTATTCCTTTCAGGATATAAATATAAGGAGATTGCTGAGAAGTTAAACTTAAAGATTGGTACGGTAAAAAGCAGAATATTTTTTACCCGGAAAAAATTAATGGAAAATTTAAAAGATTTTCAGTAATCAGTTGTTGTATAAATAGATAAAACCAGGAGCTTTTTGGGAAAATCATAATGTACCAAAAAGCTCTTTTATTTTTTGTTCTCTGAAGTTGAAAATATCTGTTACCCTTTTTCTTATCATTAAATGGTGGACGATTTTTCCCAGCCATCCCAGGGGTAATTCATAATAAAGAATGTCTTCCATTTCGATACCGTTAGGGATTTGCCTAAACCGATGCTCGTGATGCCAGATTTTATAAGGACCTTTTATTTGGTTATCGATAAAATATTCTTTTTCTTTTACCTGGGTAATTTCTGTTGCCCATTGGATCCGAGTATTAAAAAGTGGGCTTATTCGATAACTGATGATCATTCCCGGGTACATATCCCCGGCATCCGACCTGGAAAGAATCTTAAAATTCATATGCGGAGGAGTGATTAAGCCCAGGTTTGCAGGATTGGAAAAAAAAGTCCAGGCTTTATCAATGGATACGGGAATCTTTTGTTTTTTTCTGATTTGATACATTGTCATAAACGATAAACAGGATCAATTTTCAATGGTTATTTAAAATTAGTAAATATTTTTCTGGAATCCTTCGATTATTTCCTTTTTAATCCTTATTTTACCGGTAATTTTATTGTATCATGGTTGATTATCATATTCATACTTTATTATCAGATGGCAGGAGTACTCATGATGAATGCTTAGCGTTTGCAACAGACTCTGGTCTCCAGGAGATTGGTTTTTCCGATCATGTATGTTTAAAATTTCCTGATTGGTCAACCAAAAAGGCTCATTTTGAGAAAATGAAAAATATCCTGCTGGAGATCAGGCAAAGAGACGACCTTCCGTTTTCGGTAAAATTTGGGATTGAGGCGGATTACTTTCCGGGACAGGAGCCCGCGATCCAAAAATTAATTTCCTTATTTCCAGTAGATTATGTAATTGGTTCCATTCATTATCTACAGGACTGGAATTTCGATACGAATCCAAAAGATTATCAACAACTGGATATTGACCGTTTTTATCAGGATTATTTTCGTGTCCTGCAGCAATGTGCCCACTCGAAACTTTTCGATTTTCTGGGGCATATTGACATCCCCAAAAAATTTGGGTACTATCCGTCGTTTGATTTAAAACCGTTTTATGAAGCTACTGCTAAAGTGTTTGCTCAAAATAATACAGTTTATGAATTAAATACCAGCGGTTTGGATCGGCCTTGCAAAGCCTTTTATCCTTCCGAAGAATTTGTCCGGATTTGTTTTGAGCATAACATTCCTGTGACTCTGGGTTCAGATGCACATCACGCCCATGCGATCGGTAAATATTTTTCCCGCGCTGTGGATTTGCTAAAATCCACAGGGTATCGAGAAATTGCCGTTTTTACCCAGCGTAAAAGAAATTATATTCCCATTTAAAAGAGGTTATTCTTTTTCCATCGATTCTATAAACTCTTCCAGAATTTTTTTTGCCCGGTTCAGATCCTTTTCTTCGACATATACTTTTGCAGCAAAACCCGAAAGTGAACCTCCAAATCCGGCAGCTAACCCTGATTTCATATCGTTTCGGATTAATGCCGGAATTTTATTTTCTTCGAGCATATTTTTTAATACACTTGCATTTATTTCTGTTCCTGAATAAAGGAATTTCAAATCTTCTTTTTGATCCATACGATAGTTATTTTAACTTTTGATTTTACAATTTAGTTTTTTCCAGTTAAACTTCCAATAGATTAAAATCGGGATTATTGATCTTTCTGTTTTATTTGCGCATACCTGCGTTTGATATATTGATAATAGGCTATCTGGGCTCTTAGTTTTGGTTTTTTGTTTTTTTTGTATTGATTAACCTGTTTTTCGTCAATTATTCTAGCTTTCACATTATCTTTCCACTGGATTTTTAACATCTGTTTTAGCTCTTTCTTGATTTCTTCGTCGTATACCGGACAGGAAATTTCTATACGGTTATCCAGGTTCCGAACCATCCAGTCGGCCGAAGAAATATACATGAGCTCTTTTCCATCCTGGTAAAAATATAAGATTCGAGAATGTTCCAGGTACCGGTCGACAATGCTTATGACCTCAATATTTTCGCTTAAGCCTTTCACTCCCGCTTTAAGGGAGCAGGCACTTCGTACAATAAGTTTTATTTGTACCCCTTTTTGGCTGGCTTCGTATAGTTTATCAATCATCTCTTCATCAACCAGGCTGTTAAGTTTAAGAATCATAAATGCTTTTTTGCCCTCCCGGGCATTAACCATTTCATTTTCGATTAATCGGATAAAATGTTTTCTGGTGATGAAGGGTGAAAGAATGATATGTTCGAAAATATGCTGTTTATAATTTTTATCAAAAAATTCAAAAACCTTTTCAACTTCAGCAGTAATTCGTTGATCATATGTAAATAATCCTTCGTCACAATATAACTTGGCGGTTACTTCCTGGAAATTTCCTGTACCGATGTAAGCAAAGTTTTCCAGTTTATTTTTATTCTTCCGGGTAATCAGGCAAACTTTTCCATGAACTTTAAGACCGGGAACCCCATGAATTACTTTAATCCCTGACTCCTGCATTTTATTGGACCAGTAAATGTTTGCCTCTTCGTCAAAACGCGCCTGAAGCTCAATAAGAACAACCACCTTTTTCCCGTTTCGGGCGGCATTGAGCAAAGAATTAATGACCATCGATTTTTTGGCCGCACGATAGAGGGTAATCTGGATGGATACTACCTGTGGATCGATCGCTGCTTCTCTTATCATATCAATAAAATAGCTAAACGACTGATAAGGATAATGCAGCACCTGGTCGCGTTTTTTTATTTCATTTAAGATGCTCTTATGGTGTTTAAAATAGGGGTGGGGGACTGGTGGCATCTCCCTCTTCTCAAGCCTTTTGGGTCCAATCTTTGGAAAATTGATAAAATCTTTGAAGTTGTGATATTTCCCCCCGGCGATAATATTATCATCTTCATCGAGCTTCATCTTCTTGATGAAAAACTGAAGCAGATCTTCAGGCATTTTTTCATCGTAAACAAACCGGACAGGTTCCCCCTTTTTCCTTTTTTCCAAACTTAAGGAGATTTTTTCCATAAAGCTTTTGGAGATATCATCATCAATGTCTAGCTCTGCATCCCGTGTAATCTTGATGTTATAAGCTTCGATTGTATCGTACTCGAAAATGGAAAAAACATCGTTAATGCAATAACGAATAATATCATCCAGGATGATAATATACTTTTTTTTGCCGGAAGAGGGTAGAATAACAAACCGGGGGAGGATATCTGTTGACAAATCCAGCAGGGCATAGTCGAACCGCTTCGGATCCTTGCGGTCTGATAATTTTACGGCAAAATAGATCGGTTTGTCTTTTAATTCAGGAAATGGATGGCCTTCGTGAAGCATAATCGGAACCAGTACCGGCCGGATATTTTCGTTGTAAAATTCTTTTACGTAATGACCTTGTTCCGGGGTGAGCTGCCTCTCATTTACAACATACACATTGTGTTGTTCCAGTTCGGTAATAAGTTGCTGATAGATCTTCTCAAATTTCTTTTGTTGCTGTTGGGTTAATCGTTGAATCTTATTTAGGATATCTTTTGCACTTTGATTTCCAAAAAAAGCCTTTTCTTTATTTCCAATGGCAACAATCCGCTTGATCGTAGCTACCCGTACCCTGAAAAATTCATCCATGTTGTTGGAAAAGATTCCTAAAAACCGAAGTCTTTGCAGGATAGGAACAGACTTATCCTGTGCTTCTTGCAATACCCTGTCGTTAAATGATAACCAGCTGATTTCCCTGTTCACATATTTTTGACGCATCATTGATTGGATTCCTTTTAAAAAAGAGCTAAAAAAGTTTGTGGTAATTTACTAAAATTTTAGCATGTTCTCTTTACAAATCAACATTCTTTGCAGCAATAAGTTCAAGCGTATCCATATTTAAAGCCGTTAATATCCCTAAATCATTAAATTTAAGGTACACACATCCGGAGTCGATATTATATATTCTACTTGTGGAATTCTGAATATTCATTTTTATTTGTTGGAAAGGAACAGGAGTGTGGCCATGGATTATTTTTTTGTTTTTGGTAAATTCCGGATCATTCTCTTCGGTTCGGATCCAAACCATTGATTCCGTATCTTCGAAGGGATTGTTTGCCGTAAAATTAAATCCGGCATGAACGATCAGGTAATCGTCAAGTTCAATAAAGTAGGGCAGGGATTGGAAAAATTCAATATATTTTTGGGGGATAACTTTCCGTGGATCGGTTTCCTGGTGATTTAGCGATTGGGCAAAACTTTGCAGGGTTTTTTCAGCACCATTGAAAAACCAGTTCTCTTTCCCCTGAAACAGGGTGTTTAGCATCATCTCCTCGTGGTTGCCACGAACGATTTGTACCGGATACTCGTTGTTTAGGTCCCATAGAAGATCGATCACTGCCCGGGCATCCGGACCGCGGTCGATTAAATCGCCTACGGAGAAAAACTGCGGGTTTTTATCTTCCCGGAGAATCTTGTGAACAAGCTTTTCGAGGGTTTTTACACAACCATGGATGTCGCCAATAGCATATCGCATCACCTGATTTTATTGGAAAATATACTTATTCTAATGGCTTTTGTCAAATGTTTTATAAAAAAATTATTCTGAGTATCTCGTTTGTTTTTAAATAATATCGCCCAAATTGCTTAATGTTTTTATGGTATTACTTTTAAAATTTCTTCCAATAGGAATTTTTTGCTTGTTGATTTCGGCATAGGTTGCTGTAAATAACTCTACTTTTTTTATGGCAATGATAAAAGATTTATGGATTCGGATAAACAGGTCTGCAGGTAAGCTTTCTTCAATTTTGTTTAAGGCACATTTTACCATTATGGTGTCCCCTGTAGTATGTATTTTTACATATTCTCTTAAACTCTCTACATATAATATGTCTTCATGTTTAATATTATGAATCTTTTTATTATTCTTAATGGAAATAATACCATCACTACTATTGTTGGAATTATTTCTTTCTCCTGTTTCTGCTTGCTGTATTGTCATTTTGTATTTGTTGACAGCTTTTAAGAATCGGTCAAAAGAGATCGGTTTAAGTAAATAGTCTACCACATCCAAATCGAAACCATCGATTGCATATTCTTTGTGTGCTGAAATAATAATAACTCTGGGCGGGTTTTGTAATGATTTAAGGAGTTCAATCCCTGTAATTTTAGGCATATTGATATCCAAAAAGATGAGGTCTATCTTATGATTTTCAAGAATTTTTAGTGCTTCCAATGCATTTCTTGCTTCGCCAAGTACACTAAAATCATCTAAATTATTCAAATGATTTTTAATTAATTTAATGGCTAGCGGTTCGTCATCAACGATTAAACATCTTGTATTCATCACGACTGTAGTTTATTTTTAGTATTGTTTTAAAAGTATCATTTCTATCAATGATTTCCAGGCTATGTTTGTTAGGAAAAAAAAGCTCCTGGGTGGCTTTTAGATTTTTTAACCCAAGGCCGTTGTTTTTTTTCCTGTTCTGGTTGTCATCTTGTTCTTTGCTATTTTCAACCATAAAAGTAAAAATTCCGGATTTGTATTTCAGATCAATTTTTATCCATGACTCATGGGTAGATTTCCCGGGGCCATGTTTAAATGCATTTTCAACAAGGGTTAAAAGAACTAAGGGAGGCCCCTTGATAATTGAATGGTAGATCTCTTTTACTTCATTATTAATCTCTATATTAAATTCCTTCCCATATCTTAACTTCTCTAAATTAATATAGGTGGATATAATATCAAGCTCTTCCTTCAGGGTAACAATTTTTTTATTATGTTCCTTAAGCATGTATCTTAAGATGTCTGAGATTTTTATGATTAACTCGGGCACTTTATCCGATTTTTCGAGGGCTAATGAATAAAGATTATTTAAGGTGTTAAATAAAAAGTGTGGGTGAATTTGATTTCTTAATAACTGCATCCTGTTTTCCAGGTTTCTTCTTTTCAGCTCCTTATTTTTTATATTTATCTTGTTCCAATGTTTAAAAAGCTTTATTAATAATATTGGAGTTGAAATCAGGATAAAACGTGAAAGTGAAACTAAAGAGTAAACAACCTGAACATTCTTTTTTTTATCAATAACCTTTAAAGGATTTAAGTTTTGAGGAAATTCAGAAGAAAAAAAGATAGGTTCCATTTTTGTGTAGAAAAATAACCGAATTAATTCTTCATGCAATAAGATTATTATAATATAGCCAATGATAAAATAATGATATTTCTTTTTGAGAAAATATTGAGGAAAGAGGTAATAAGTGAGAATATAAATTAAGGGTAAAGATATTATAAAATGAATTAAGTTTCTTTTTAAAAAGATATTGATAAGATCCGGAACAAATCCTGTGGATAAGAATAATAATATAAAAATTAATATCCAATATAATAAATGTCGGATTACCCTATATTTTATCTTTTCACCGAAGATTAATCTTTCAAGCATAAAGATGATCTTATCCTTTGTTCAGCTAATAAAAATAGTTAACAATTCGAATTATAAAAAATCAAATCTACAAACTACTTTTTAAAATCTACAAAAAGCAAGAAAAGATTAATGAGTAATCAAAGAGTAATGTCCTTGATAAATGTTTATTTATTTGTGAATCAAAGGGTTTGATTGTTCCGGATGTGAAGCTATCAAAATGCTGATATTACATAATTTTGTATACAAACAGTTTATGTTTTGCACTTCCCGGTAGTCTGTTGATCTTTTTTTTCATTTAAAATCTTCTCTAATACTTTAGCTTCAGTAAAATGAGAAAAAGGGTTTGTAATATGATTTTTGGATAAAATTTTAGGTTCATAAATAATTAATGTTATTCAATCTTCATTTTACAGCCTTTTTGTTTAATCCTAAATTTTTAATCTAAAAAAATTATCTATGAAAAAAATGACAATCTTTCTTGCATTTTTGCTGTTTGTTGGTTTTCAGGCTGCAGCACAAATGCAGATTACGGGTACGGTAACCGGCGCTGAAGACGGTTTATCAATTCCTGGAGTATCGATTGTGGTAAAAAACAATCCCACAATAGGTACTACTACTGACATTGATGGTAAGTATTCCTTAACGGTTCCTAGCGATGCTGAAGCATTGGTTTTCAGTTTTGTTGGAATGCAAACAGTTGAAGTGCCCATTTCGGGACGATCTGTAATTGATGTGCAGATGGAATCAGAGGTACTCGAGATGGACGAAGTTATTGTAGTTGGTTATGGTACTCAGCGTAAAGAGGCCAAAACCGGTGCTGTTTCTACGGTTAGTTCCGAGAGTCTGAAAACT
>JAZBOG010000008.1:0-2968 GCA_036351015.1 Bacteroidales bacterium | reverse complement strand
TATCGCGATGAAATCGAGCATGAGGGTGCTGTCAAACAGAAGGATGAATATCAACCATGCGAGATTCCATGTGGCCGATTAGAGACAAATTATAGACACATGAATGGGCACAAATCCCGGGTGTCCTTAGCTGGTCCGGGAAAGCAATAAACATCATTTAAATTAAAGAAAAATGAAAAAGTTGAATTTGGAAAAATTAAAGCTGGCAACAGAGGATGTGCTGCAGAGAAATCAAATGGGAACCATTTATGGAGGATCTGGGGGAGGAACTTGCACTTTAACGTGTGATAATTGGCAAAGAGGGATGGAAGTCTCCCATTGCTCCGATACAATTGTATGGATGCACTGTGGATCAGAACATGGAGCAACATGTAATTGCATCTAGTACTAGCAATATTTAAAAAAATGGTATAAAAGCAGTGTTCAATAATTTAACCTGCTTTTATACCTACCACTTAGATTCACTTATTTCAAAACTTATACCCGAAAAAAATGAAAATATACCTAAAAAAAATAATATTATTCAATCTTTTACTTTTGATATTTTTTATTTTTACAAAACCTGCTCTATCTCAATATAAATTAAAAAAAATAAAAGAATTCAAAATTAATACCTTATTCCAAGTTAACTTAATTGATTACGATTCTCAAGAAGGATTATATTTAGGATATACAAATAAATACTCAAAAGGATTAGAAATCACGATTGTAAACGAGGAGGGTGAAATCATTATCAGTAAAAAAATGAAAGGTGAGGGACCTGAGCAATATAGCTCTACCTTAAATTGTATGAGTTTTTCGGATGAAGGTGACATTTGGGCATTGACTCCCCACGAGCTTTTGCTTTATGATAAAAAGTTGAAACTGAAAAAGAAAAACCGTTATGAATCCAAAGGACGAATTTATAATTATGGTGGGCCAAAACCATTTTCCTACTTCTACAAAAATAATGAGCCAATTGATTTTTCATTTATAACGAACCCAACAGGTTCCAGAAAGTTTGCAGGAGTAAGTAATTTTAAAGAAAAAAAATTGCTCCATGTATCTAACATTGGTAAAAACGACCCATATGAATTAGTACCTGTTGCCGAAAGACCTCAATATGAATATCTTGACGAATCCATATCCGGAATTTATTACCCTATATACACAGTAAATAAGAATGAATCCATACTATACATAACTACTTCATTGGATGACGAAATCACTGCTATTAATTTAAACAACAATCAAATAGCCGCAAAAATAAAAATTAATCATGAAGAGTTCAAAATATTAGAGAACAATAATATAACGATTAAAAATTTAGCGTCTTACCAGAATATTACATTAGCGGCCTATAATTACAAAATTTTTCATTTTGATGATGGATTAATAGCCTTAGAGTATATCAGAGAAATTCCATATGGCACCTACGAAAAAAAAATAGCAGATAATCCAAAATACCATCATTTTAACGATCCTGATTACCATAGGCTAATTCTATTTCAAAATAACAAACAATTAACCAAGGACTTGGCAATTCCCTATGGTAAAATAACAATGAGCCTACCTGACAACAGTTTGTTGATAAAGCTAGAAAATCCTGAAATTGAGGAAGATTTTATTCGATACGGTATATTTAAAGTTACTAAAGAATAAAAAATATTAATATAGATTTGGCTAAAAACTGTTTGTGAATAAAAAACATTTATCACTAAACACATCTAAATAAATAACTAAGTTAATACACTATATACTAAATTAATTATGAATTTAGTCAAAAACTCTACCTTCAGCTATCAGTCTTTAAAAGGGATTTGAATCAAAAACCCACTTAAAGTTCGATAATGATACTAAACCTTAGATAAAAAATATTTGAGTAATTAACCTTTTAGTGTTTACGGTTTATTTGTTGAACGGGTAATTCATTAGATTAATTCAAAATAATTCCTTGAAATCCAAATTCCCATATTATAAACAACCCGATGCCAAAGACTGTGGCCCCACCTGCCTGCGCATCATTGCCAAACATTACGGCAAATTGATCTCCCTGCAGGAAATACGGGAATATTCGGAAACCACCCGGTCCGGAAGCAACCTGCTTAAACTGAGCGAGGCAGCGGAATCCATTGGCTTTAAGACCATAGGGGCAAAGCTTGATTTTAACCGGCTGAGGCAAGCACGGCTTCCCCTGATCGCCCATTGGGATAAAAACCACTTTGTGGTGGTTTACCGGATCAAAAAGGGTCAGGTTTACCTTTCCGATCCGGCCTATGGCCTGATCCGCCTGTCCAAAACGGAATTTATCGCCCGGTGGATCGGAAACGGTGCGGATGATGCTACCAAAGAAGGCATCACCCTTTTACTGGAAGTCACCCCGGACTTTAAAAGGATGAAATGGGAAGAGGAAGACAAGCGATCGCTACGCTTTCTGTTCCGGTATTTGTTCAATTACAAAAACCTTTTGGTTCAGCTTTGTATCGGGCTGCTGGTAGGCAGTCTCTTGCAGCTTATTTTTCCCTTTCTGACCCAGAGCATCGTCGATGTGGGCATCCAAAACCAGGATATCGGTTTTATCTACCTGGTACTATTGGCGCAGATAATGCTATTTGTTGGGCGTACCAGTGTAGAAGTGTTCCGGAGCTGGATTTTGCTTCACCTGAGTACCCGGATCAATATATCCCTGGTATCCGACTTTTTTATCAAGCTGATGAACCTGCCCATCGCCTATTTTGACACCCGGATGACCGGGGACATCATGCAGCGCATCGGCGACCACCGCCGGATAGAAAACCTGTTGACAGGAACCACCCTTAGCACACTATTTTCCTTTTTTAATTTCTTCGTTTTCGGAGCGGTACTTATTTACTACAGCATCACGATTTTTTTAATTTTTCTGGCGGGAAGCATTTTCTACATCCTCTGGATCCTGTATTTTATGAAGCGAAGGCGGGAGCTGGACTACAAGCGTTTTGCCCAGTTGAGC